>NZ_BMCX01000002.1:146395-582334 GCF_014635485.1 Corynebacterium pelargi
CGGGCGATTGTCGACCAGGAATCACGCAGATCCTGGATCCAGTAGCCCCAAGAGTGCGTCCCAACTGGGCGGAAGTTGTAATCAGCGGGAATGCCGAGTGTGTCTAGTCTCACCTTCATGGCGTGCGTGCAGGCATTCGTCGAGGCCTCAATCACGCCACCTTCAACGGCAATACGGCCAGACACAATCGGTGCCTCAGCGGGGCTAACGCCCTGTTCGATGAGGTAGGAGGGCGTATCGTACTCGCCCATGATGCCGGTGCCATTGGAGATATACAGCGGCGTACCGCGCAGGCCTTCGGCGTTGATCAGCGCATCGTTGTAGCGATTGTATTCGCTGCCAATCGGACCCCAGATCTGCTCGGGCTTGTTGCCGCCGCGGTTGACCGTGAGGCGCACAAAGGTATTGGTTACCGGATCAGAGGTTGCGGCACATCCGGAAAAGGACGCCACGGCATCGTAGAAACCGGGGTTGTGCTCGGCTAGCAGCAGCGAAGAAGTAGCCGACATGGACATGCCAGCGATGGCGCGCTGGCCATTAGCGCCAAGGGCCTGCTCAAGCGGGCCGGGGAGTTCCTTAGTAAGGAAGGTTTCCCAGTTCTGCACACCACCGATGCTGGGAGCATCTTCTTGCCAGTCCATGTAGTAGGAGAAAGCGCCGGCCATGGGGATGACCACGTTGATGTCTTTATCCGCATAGAAGTCCAAGGCATCGGTGCGAAGCACCCAGTTCACCGAACCCTCGCCACCATCAGCACCATTGAGCAGATACAGGGTGGGGCGGTTCGGGGACGATGCCTTCAACACAGCCAAGGGCACATCGCGGTTCATGGAAGGCGAATGAGCCCACATCTCCACTTGACGCTTCCCGTCAAGCTTATTGCGCCACAGCGGATCCAAACCTGGGGTTGCGCCTTCATGCACACTAGCCAATGGGGTGTCGCCAGCGACCTGAGCTGGGGTTACCGGGGAGCTATGAGCAGGCAAAGCGCTACCAAGTGCTAGTGCAAGCACTGCCGCCGATGCGGCTACGCTGCGGTGAAGCTTCATATATGTTCCTTGCATCGTTGAGGGGATATCCGAGGAGTAACGAAAAGTTTAACCCATGCGATTACTTACGTCACGGCCTCAGCTTCTTCTTGTCACCTCTGGCTCAAGGGTTGATACGAGCACGGCCGCTGGCAGCATCTGTGGTGCTCATGTGCCACCAGCTCGCGTTGCCGGGCACCCCCTGGCTGGAGCGTTATCGCTCAGGTAGCGGAAAAATTTACTTAAATTCCGTATCCTTGGGGTTTGTGACTGATCATTTTGACGTAGTAGTTCTCGGCGCTGGCCCTGGTGGCTATGTCGCCGCCATCCGTGCAGCGCAGCTTGGTAAAAAAGTTGCCGTAGTAGAAAAGCAGTACTGGGGCGGTGTCTGCCTGAACGTAGGCTGCATCCCTTCTAAGGCACTGTTGAAGAACGCCGAAGTGGCGCACATCTTCAACCACGAGGCCAAGACCTTTGGCATCTCCGGCGATGTGTCCTTTGATTACCCCACCGCACACAAGCGTTCTCGTAAGGTATCTGCAGGCATCGTAAAGGGCGTGCACTACCTGATGAAGAAGAACAAGATCACCGAAATCGATGGTCTTGGCACCTTCAAAGACGCCAACACCATCGAGGTGAGCGAGGGTAAAGACGAAGGTAAGACCATTACCTTTGATAACTGCATTATCGCTACCGGTTCCGTGGTGCGCTCCCTGCCTGGCGTAGAGCTTGGCGGCAATGTGCTTTCTTATGAAGAGCAGATCCTCAAAGAAGAAGCACCGAAGTCCATCGTGATCGTGGGCGCCGGTGCAATCGGCATGGAGTTTGCCTATGTGCTGGCTAACTATGGCGTAGACGTCACCATCGTCGAATTCATGGATCGCGTGCTTCCGAATGAGGACGCCGATGTGTCCAAGGAAATTGCCAAGCAGTACAAGAAGCTCGGCGTGAAGCTGCTTACTGGCCACAAGACCACCGCAGTGCGCGATAACGGCGATAGCGTGGAAGTAGACGTGGAATCCAAGGACGGTTCCAAGTCTGAAACCCTCAAGGCTGAGCGCGTGATGATTTCCATCGGCTTCGCTCCTCGCGTTGAGGGCTTCGGCCTTGAAAACACCGGCGTGAAGCTCACCGAACGCGGCGCCATCGACATTGATGAGCGCATGCGCACCTCCGTGGATCACATCTACGCCATTGGCGACGTGACCGCGAAGCTGCAGCTTGCTCACGTGGCTGAGGCTCAGGGCGTTGTTGCTGCCGAGACCATTGCAGGTGCAGAAACCGAAGAGCTTGGCGATTACATGATGATGCCTCGCGCAACCTTCTGTAACCCGCAGGTTGCTTCCTTCGGCTACACCGAGCAGGCAGCCAAGGAGAAGTTCTCCGACCGCGAAATCAAGGTCGCCAGCTTCCCATTCTCCGCAAACGGCAAGGCAGCCGGCCTGGCTGAAACCGCCGGCTTTGTCAAGATCGTGGCGGATGCAGAATTTGGCGAGCTGCTTGGTGCCCACATGGTTGGCGCCAACGTCTCCGAGCTGCTCCCAGAGCTGACCTTGGCACAGCGCTTCGACCTCACCTGCGAGGAAATCGGGCGCAACGTCCACACCCACCCCACGCTTTCCGAGGCCATGAAGGAAGCCGCTGAAGGCATCATGGGGCACATGATTAACCTCTAAAGGCATTCTGGCCACAGGCCTGAAAAGAGCCGGAACCCCGCAATCACAGCGGGTGTTCCGGCTCCTCTTTTGTGTTTAGCGCTTTTGGCCGCGTTTGTTCTGGCGCATGGCCTGCTGAAGCTCAAGGAGCTCAGGGTCATCGCGCACGAGGGCAACGAGTTGGCAGTCCTGTGGGCCGCTGGCGCCGGGAACGCACAGCGAGCAGGGCTCGCCAAAACGAATCGGGCATTTTGGTTCTGGACGTGCCATAAGCCCCAAGCTACTCCTGCTCGCGTGCACAAGGTGTGCAGCGCCAGGTGACACGGCCGCCTCACCTAGTAGGGCGCGATGGAAGAGCTATGCGCGTCGATATTGATGGGGCGGTTTACCGGTGGGAAAGCGCGCTGGGCGCAATCTTCACGCAAGCACACGCGGCAGCCAGCACCGATGGGAACGGTGTGGTTGAGGTCTAAGCCGGTGGCGTAGACGGTGCGCGAGGCGTGCTGGATCTGGCAGCCAAGGGCAATGGAGAAGAGCTTTCCGGTATCGCCAAAACGCCCAATGTCGTGGCGAACCGTGCGCGCGATCCATAGGTAGGTTCTGCCGTCTGGCATCTGCGCTACCTGCCGCACGATCTGGCCAGGTGTACTAAATGCCTCATACACATTCCATAGCGGGCAGGTGCCGCCTGCGTGGGTGAAGTGGAATCCGGTGGCAGATTGGCGCTTAGAAATATTGCCGGCTCGGTCTGCACGGATGAAGGTGAAGGGAATGCCTCGAAGGTTGTCCCTTTGCAGCGTGGAAAGGCGGTGGCAGATGGTTTCATATCCCACACCGAACATGGTTGCCAGGTATTCAATGTCATAACCGCAACGCTCGGCTTGGGTGTGAAATAGCGCGTAGGGCATCATCAGCGCCGCTGCGTAATAGGAGGCGAGCCCCCTCATGCCAAGGCGCTGTGCTTCTTGGGTGCTAAACCCCGCATCTTCAACCAGTGATTGAATCGTGTTGCCTGCTTGGAGGAAGCCCAGCTCCGAGGCGAGGCGGAAGGCTCGTTGGCCGGTATCCAGCAAAGGGGACAGGCTAATGGTGTTAGCGGAGCGATCAAAGTGGTGCAGCGCGCCGCCAAGTTCGCGGATATCGATGGTGATGCCGTGGTGGCGCAGTTGTTGGATGATCGCCTGTTCGGTGCCGCGGATATCGAAGGTGCGTATGGCTAGTTCCTTTGCCAAAGCCTCAGCATTGCGGTCGAGCACGTCAAGGTAGTTCTGGTGGGCGTAGAAGAAGTCACGCACTTCATCGTGTGGCATCGATAGTGCTTCGGAGACTGCGGCCGTTTCGTTATTGGAGCCGGCAAAGCGCGCATCGGTGGCCACGCTGAGCTTGTCGCGCACGTTGCGATAGCGGCGATGCATCGCCACCATGAGCCTGGCTACGTCGGGGTGATGCTCCACCATCTCGGAGAGGTGTTCGAGGTTGATGGGGGTAGGGCAGATCTCGCGATCGAGTGTGACGTCTTGGATTTCGGCGACCAGCCTGGAGTTATCGTCGCGTGAAAAGAAGGTGCGATCTACGCCAAAGGTTTCGGTGATGCGGTCGAGCACGGTGAGGGTAAGGGGGCGCACGTCGTGTTCGATTTGGTTGACGTAGCTGGCAGAAAGTCCCAGCGCATGGGCGAGCGAGGCTTGGCTGAGGTCGCGTTCGCGGCGGAGCTGGCGAAGGCGTGACCCGACATAGGTCTTTGTCATGGATCACACTTTAAGCCAGGTGCGAGGTACTGCAAAGTTCCTTATGGCAAAACTTTGCAAATCTTCACTTTTGCTTTCATAAAACTGTCATCCCTTCGATTGATCCCAAATGGGTGGATAACTTAAACCTGAACTATTCGGTATTTAATAGGGCATGTTTTCGGCCATTAAGGCGGCCTTCAAAGCGTCTCAGAATAGGAGCCGGTGGAGCAGGGGTTTTGCCTGATATGTCAGTTCAAAGAAAGCTAAGGCAACCCTAAACTGCAGCGTGGGGCTAGTTTTTTGCCCGATGTGAGGTGGCTCACCCGAGTGATTCTAAGTGGTTTAGGGTGACACCAGCGTTCTAAAGTGAATACGACACTGGAGGTGCCATGACTGTACAAAATATCGACCGTGAGGCAGTTGCTCACGGCAAAATCACTGAGAAGCCGCTGCGTGAGCGGCCGAAGTATCCGACGTGGGCGCTCAAGCTCACTATGGCCGTCACCGGCCTGATTTTCGCGTTGTTCGTTGCCTTCCACATGGCCGGCAACCTGAAGGTCTTCTTGCCGTTCTATGAAGACGGCACGCATCCGATCGACGTTTACGGCGAGTGGCTGCGCAACATGTTCTACCCGCTGTTCCCCCACGAGGCTTTCCTCTGGATCTTCCGCATTGTGCTGCTTGCCTGCCTGGCGCTGCACATCTACGGTGCGTTCGCCCTGACCGGTCGTTCCCACAAGTCCCGCGGTAAGTTCCGTCGTACCAACCTCATGGGCGGCATGAACAGCTTCACCACCTCGACCATGCTGGTCACCGGTGTGGTGCTGCTGGCCTTCATCATCTTCCACATCCTCGACCTCACTGCAGGTGTGGCTCCGGCAGCTTCGGATCAGTTTGTTCACGGTGAGATCTACGCCAACATGATCGCCAGCTTCTCTCGCTGGCCTGTGACCATCTTCTACATCATTGCCATGGTCACCCTGTTCCTGCACCTGACCCACGGCATTTGGCTCGCCACCAGCGACCTCGGTATCACCGGTCGCCGTTGGCGCGCGGTCATGCTCTTCATCGCCTACCTGCTTCCTGCAGTGGTGCTGATCGGCAACATCGCCATTCCTCTGTCCATCGCTTTGGGCTGGATCGGCTAAGGACGTAAAGGTTTTTCAACTATGAGCAATCACACACAAACCACAGCTCGCCCTGAGTTCAACCAGCCTGCATCGGTCGTGCCAGGTGTACGTCCCGGCAGCGTTCTCGACTCCGCCGAGCCTAAGGGCGTTCCCACCAAGGAAATGTGGGAGTACCACAAGAACCACATGAACCTTGTGTCCCCGCTGAACCGTCGTAAGTTCCGCGTACTCGTTGTGGGTACCGGCCTTTCCGGTGGCGCTGCTGCCGCCGCACTCGGCGAGCTCGGCTACGACGTCAAGGTGTTCACCTACCACGACGCACCGCGTCGTGCGCACTCCATTGCTGCACAGGGTGGCGTGAACTCCGCCCGTGGCAAGAAGGTGGACAACGACGGTGCATACCGCCACGTCAAGGACACCGTGAAGGGCGGCGACTACCGCTGCCGTGAGTCCGACTGCTGGCGCTTGGCTGTTGAGTCGGTTCGCGTTATCGACCACATGAACGCCATCGGCGCTCCCTTCGCCCGCGAATACGGTGGCACCCTTGCTACCCGTTCCTTCGGTGGTGTGCAGGTTTCCCGTACCTACTACACCCGTGGTCAGACAGGCCAGCAGTTGCAGCTTTCCACTGCATCTTCGCTGCAGCGTCAGATCCACGAGGGCTCGGTAGAGATCTTCACCCACAACGAGATGGTTGACCTGATCGTCACCGGTGAAGGCGATAACAAGCGCTGCCAGGGTCTGGTCATGCGCAACCTGATCAACGGTGAGCTCACCGCCCACACCGGTCACGCAGTGATCCTGGCTACCGGCGGTTACGGCAACGTGTACCACATGTCCACGTTGGCCAAGAACTCCAACGCAGGCGCCATGATGCGTGCCTACGAGCAGGGCGCATACATCGCTTCGCCTTCCTTCATCCAGTTCCACCCGACCGGCCTGCCGGTGAACTCCGAGTGGCAGTCGAAGACGATTCTGATGTCCGAGTCGCTGCGTAACGACGGTCGCGTGTGGTCGCCGATCAAGGAAAAGGACGATCGCGACCCCAACACCATCCCCGAGGAAGAGCGCGACTACTTCCTTGAGCGCCGTTACCCCGCATTCGGCAACCTGGTGCCCCGCGACGTTGCATCTCGTGCGATCTCCCAGCAGATCAACAAGGGCCTGGGTGTTGGACCGCTGCACAACGCTGCGTACCTTGACTTCCGCGACGCCATCGAGCGTCTGGGTCAAGACACCATCCGCGAGCGCTACTCCAACCTCTTCCAGATGTACGAAGAGGCCATTGGTGAGGACCCCTACACCACCCCGATGCGTATTGCACCTACCTGCCACTTCACCATGGGTGGCCTGTGGACCGACTTCGACGAGATGACCTCGATTCCTGGTCTGTTCGCAGCAGGTGAGTGCTCCTGGACCTACCACGGTGCGAACCGCCTCGGCGCGAACTCGCTGCTGTCTGCATCCGTTGACGGTTGGTTCACCCTTCCGTTCACCATCCCGCACTACCTTGCTAACCACCTTGGCGAGGAACGCCTCGGCGAGGATGCACCCGAGGTTGCTGAAGCACTGCAGCGCGCACAGGCTCGCATCGACCGCCTGATGAGCGTCAACGGCACCGACCCCCACGGACCTGAGTACTACCACCGCCAGCTCGGTGAGATCCTGTACTTCTCCTGTGGTGTGGCTCGTAATGTCGAGGACCTCAAGAGCGGCATCGAAAAGATCCGCGCACTGCGCCGCGACTTCTGGGCCAACGTTCGCGTCACCGGCAAGCAAGAAGAAATGAACCAGGTGCTCGAATACGCTCAGCGCGTTGCCGACTACATCGACTTGGGCGAGCTCATGTGCGTTGACGCACTCGACCGCGACGAGTCCTGTGGTGCACACTTCCGCGACGATCACCTCTCCCCTGAGGGCGAGGCTGAGCGTGACGACGAGAACTGGTGCTTCGTGTCCGCATGGGAGCCTGGCCAGGCTGAGGGCGAATTCGTTCGCCACGCTGAGCCGCTCACCTTCGAATCGATCCCGCTGATGACAAGGAACTACAAGTAATGAAACTCCATCTCGAAATCTGGCGCCAAGCCGGACCGTACAGCGAGGGCCACTTCGAATCGGTCGACGTTCCCGATGCAGTCCCTCAGATGTCCATCCTGGAGCTGCTGGACCACGTCAACAGCAACCTCATCGAGCAGGGCAAGGAACCCTTCGCCTTTGCTTCTGACTGCCGCGAAGGTATTTGTGGCACCTGTGGTCTGTTGGTCAATGGTCGCCCCCACGGCCGCGAGCAAAACCAGCCCGCCTGCCAGCAGCGCCTGCTCAACGTCAAAGACGGTGAGACCCTGAAGATCGAGCCTTTCCGCTCGGCCGCATACCCCGTGATCAAGGACATGGTCGTTGACCGCTCCGCCCTTGACCGCGTGATGCAACAGGGTGGCTATGTCACCGTGAATGCCGGCACCGCACCCGATGCCGACACTTTGCACCTCAACCACCAGACGGCAGAGCTCGCACTCGACCACGCCGCATGTATCGGCTGTGGCGCCTGCGTTGCTGCCTGCCCCAACGGTGCAGCACACCTGTTTACCGGTGCGAAGCTCAAGCACCTCTCCTTGATGCCGCTTGGCAAAGAAGAGCGCGGCAAGCGTGCACGCAAGATGGTTGATGAGCTTGAGACCAACTTCGGTCACTGCTCCCTCTACGGTGAGTGCGCCGATGTGTGCCCTGCCGGTATCCCGCTGACCGCGGTGGCCGCAGTGAACAAGGAGCGCGCACGCGCTGCCTTCCGTGCGAAGGACGACTAGTTCTTCAGCCCACCTCCACGCTTAACCCCCGCCTCCCCGAGGCGGGGGTTTCGCGTTATCAACCAAAGGATTGAAAACAATCAACCCCTCCCCCCTATTTGTGGCTAGTGTGAGAACTGTGACTCTCTTGAGGTTCGCGTGGGGCAACACACCACGGCTAAACTTGCACCTACATAACGCATTGCGCTCGTCGCAGAGCACCAGCTCGCCGGGCAAAGCGAAGGCAACAGGAAGAAAGGGCCAACACCACAATGTCTGACTCTGTAAAGGCTACGAAGTCCGAGGGTTACCCCGTCTTTGAAGGTCGTATGAACTACATCGACGGCTACGACCCGGTGAGCTACTACGCACCGCACTCTTCGCTGCAAAAGACCTCCACCTGGCTTGGTATGGGTCTGCTGCTCACCGCCCTGGCTGGCCTTGGCACCCTGGTCTTCGGCTTCGGTGCTCAAACCGTAGGCTCCCAGGAGCACTGGGGCACCTACGTACTCATCGGCGCCATCATCGCCGGTGCCTGCATCGTCGGTGGCTTCGGCCTCATCCACTACGGCCGTCGCGATTACCGCAAGTATCGCTCCGAAACCGGTCGCATCAACTAATCACGATGTAGCTTTCGCTTTCTTTGAGCGCTCGCCTTGAGGCGGGCGCTTTTCTTTATGCCTAGAAAAGCCCAGACTGCGCAGCCTCAATGCGGTATCCAGGCAGTGCTTGCGCAATAATGAGCCGCATGCAAGCTAGCCAAGAACGCCTCGCGGTCCCAGGGCCTTCACCTGAAGACGAAGCAGCGCGACGCAAGACACTTCGCAACCACAAGCTCTTTGCCACCAGCTTGTTGGGCGTTGCAGCCGTGATCTTCTTAAGTTGCCAGTGGTACACCGCAGCCACAGACCCCACTCCGGTGTGGGTGGGATTTCTTCGCGCAGCCGCCGAAGCCGGCATGGTGGGCGGCCTAGCAGACTGGTTCGCCGTCACCGCGCTATTTCGCTATCCACTCGGGCTTAAAATTCCGCACACCGCGATTGTGAAGCGCAAGAAGGATCAGGTGGGCGAGGCGCTGAGCGACTTCGTGGCAGAAAACTTCCTCAACGCCACGCTGATTACCCAAAAGATCCAAAGCGCTAACCTGCCCAGCCACATCGCCAATTGGTTGGTGCAGCCCGCGAACGCCGATCGCGTGTCCAAAGAGGTTGGAAAATTCACCGCGAGGGTGGTGCGAGCGCTCGATCCCGATGATGCCGAGGCGGTGATCCGCACGGCGGTCGTCGACAAGCTCAAAGAGCCAGCGTGGGGTCCTCCTGTGGGCAAGCTGCTTGAAGACCTCATCAAGGGCGGCCAGGTGGAGCCGGTGGTAGATCAGCTTGTGCACTGGCTGCACGTCAAGGCTTTGGGCTCGGAGGCGTTGATTGTGCGCCTTCTCGATGAGCGTGCCCCGAGCTGGGCGCCGAAGTTCGTCAACGAGCTGGTCGGTGACAGGGTCTATCGCGAGCTTATTCAGTGGACAGCTGCCGTGGATCGCGATAAAAACCATGAGGCGCGCCAAGCTATTCGACGTTTCCTGCACCAGTTCTCAGAGGACCTTCAACATGATCCCGCCATGATTGCCAAGGTGGAGGAAATCAAACACGACGTCATGACCAGCGAACCGATGCAAAATATCGCAGCGACCCTGTGGGATAAAGCCTCGGCCACCATCATTGATACCGCCGAAGATCCTCACTCGATCCTTCGCCAAAAAACCCGAGAGCTCTCCTTGGAGTGGGGTCACCGCCTGCACGAGGATGCCGATGTGCGCAATGCGCTGGATCGACGCATCACCAAGGCCGCCGCCTTCCTGGCGGACAATTATGCAGAAGAAGTGACCTCGATTATCTCCGAGACGATCGAGCGCTGGGATGCCGATGAAGCAGCCGACAAGATTGAGCTTATGGTGGGCAAGGATCTGCAGTACATCAGGCTCAACGGCACCATCGTTGGTGCGATTGCAGGATTAGCCATTTACACTGTGTCCTACCTGTTGTTTGGCGTATAAAAACCGAAAGAACCCTATGACTATTGCCTCTATTTACATGCTGCTGCGCTACGCCATCTTCACCTTCAAGCTGCTCATCGTTGCAGCCGGCGCGATTGGTGCAGTGCTCAGCGCTTCTACCCGCGGCGATGCCTTCCAAGTAGCGGATCGCCAAGACAAGTGGGTGTGGGTAGGCCTGCTGGCTGGATCTGCCGTCGTGCAGCTTCTGCCCATCCCCTTCCTCTCCTGGATCGGCATCGTCATCATCGGCCTGTACTGGTTCGATGTTCGCCCCCAGATCAAAAACATCCTCGACGGCAACTACGGCTGGTAAACGCGAGGCACCGTGGACATTCCCATCAGCGCCCTGCTGCTTGAACCCACAGCGAGCTTTCAAAGCGTGCGCGAAGCCTGCCACAACGCAGCGGCGCAGGGCATCGGGGTAGTGGTGCCACCGAGCTTGCTGCGAGCCGTACCGGGCGAGCAGGATCCCAGCCAGCAAGGCCCCAGCAAGCCAGGCGCCAGTGAGGCAGGCGCCAGCCAGCACGACGCGCCACAGCACGGCCACCACGGTGCCGAGCTCAACGCCCGCCAGCGCCCCCAGGAGGCTCCCACGCAGCCTCAGGTTGCCAGCGTGGCCGGATACCCAAGCGGCCAGCACCACGGCCTCATCAAAGCCTCAGAAGCGCGCCTGGCGGTACAAGAAGGCGCCAGCACGGTGGCGGTGGTGCCCGAATACGCCAATATCGCGGCCTTCAACTCCACCGGATTCATCACAGAGATCGCCACAGTACGCGAAGCCATTCCGCATCCCGCGCAGCTCGCCGTCTTCCTCGACACCACCATCTTTGATGCCCAACACCTGCAATGGGCTGCCCGCCAGCTCACCCCCATCGGCATCGATGCCATCGTCTCGGGGATCACCGACAGCACCGCCGAAGGGGTGCGGCATCTAAGCCAGCACAGTGCGGTGCCGGTGATTGCGGTGTGTGGCAATGAACAAGCCCCCGCCATGGTGGAGGCGGGGGCTCAGGGGCTCTGGATCACCCATCTTCTAGATATATAGCTAGAAGATTAGACAGAAGGCCCGAAGTTATTTTCGGCAGATAGCTCATTGAGGTCGATATCGTGGCCTTCGAGCTCAACTTCCATCCCGTCGTCTAAGACCTTGATGCCTTTAAATTCCAGGCCAACGTCGATGCTGCCTGCGGCCTGCTTGAAGGCTTGGGTGAGGGCATCGGACACGCTCGATGGGAGGCTAAAGCCCAACACTGAGGTGTTCTTGGCTACGAAGGTGAGCTGTCCATCTTTCACGCGGGGTTCGAGCTCAATATTGGCTGCACCATTGCTGATTTCTACTTCCATGGTGCCGTTTTGGGGGTGCGACTGCACATCGCTGATGCTCACGGTGTTTTGGATGAGCTTGCCCGCCAAGGATTCCAGCAGGTTGGCGTCTGGGGCTGGCTCTTGTGGCAACGCGCCGTCGAGGTAGACCTGCAGGTTGGCCAGGAGGAACTCGTTGCTGAGCTGCGTGGTTAATTGCAGATCCTGAGCAATGAGGTGATCGGGGTCGCTGATATCCAGGTGCTCGATCATGATGTGCGCATCGGGGGTACCGCTGATCACGGGCACGGCGTTGGGGTCTGCTGGCCGCTCAATCTTGACGGTATCTGGGGTAGTGATTTCTACCTGGTCTACGTCTTTTTGCAGCATCCCCAGCAGCAGCGGCGAGGATCCAAGGGATACTTCGGCTTGGCGGCCATCGGCACTTTGGCCAACTTCATCGCGGATTTGCTTGGTCACATACCAGCGGGCGCCAAATTCGCTACCAATGAGCACAATAAGCAGCACCGCGAGGATGCTTAAGACGACTTTGAAAATTCCTGATGATGATTTGCTCACGTAGCTAAGAGTGCCTGATTTCGCTACAAAACGCCATGAGCCAAGCACTAAGGCTTGGAGTCATCTTGCTCCGCTGCGACCAATGACCAGGGAACTTCAAAAAGATTATCGCTTCTTCGGTGCCGCTGTGCTGCGATGCCGAGCTCTGTTGCTACCAGGCGTTGTGTTTCGCGCCAGCGTTGTCGCGGACCAAAAGGAGCCAGGGCCACGGTGTGATCCCAGGCGCGGTCGAGCCGCTGGAGCAGTGTATGAATCTTTTCGCCGGGCACATTGCGGTGGATCAACGCTTTGGGGAGGCGTTCTGCAAGCTCTGAGGGGTAATCGGTATGCAGCGGATCCCAGGCGAGGGTGAGCGTGCGTGGCCCGTGGGCATCGAGGGTGATCCAGGTGCTGCGTCGGCCAAGCTCATCGCAGGTGCCTTCGATAAAAAGCCCACCGGGGGCTAGCCTGCTGCACACGGTATGCCAGGCATCGTGTACTTGGTTCACGTCGTATTGGCGCAACACATTAAAGGCTCGCACCAGGTGCGGCCTATGGCCTGCGAGCTCGAAACCGCCCAAACCAAAGCGCACGCCCTGCTGTGCCGGTTGGATTCTTTCGGGTGCGATCTCTAGGCCAAGGACGTCGATATCGGGCCGAATTCGCCTGAGCCACTGTGCCCATTCCACGGTGGTGGTTGCAGAGGCGCCGTAGCCTAAGTCGATGGCAAGGGGGTCGTTGGCGTGCTTGAGTAGGCGCTGGATCTCGGGGTTATTGGCCATCCACCGGTCGCAGCGCCGCAGGCGGTTTTGGTTGGTGGTGCCTCTGGTGATCACGCCGATGGGACGCGAAGGCCGACCAGCCCGAGCGAATTCGGCTCGCTTATTGTGGGCGTGGTCGGCCATGGGGTGTTTCGGGTGCCTAAAGGCTTAGAGGTTGTCGTTAATCCACTGTTCGGTGAGGTTGCCTTCATTATTGAAAAGCTCACCAAGTGCCTCGGCTACCTTCGGTTCGATAGCGCCACCCATGAAGGGGATGTTCACGGTGACTTCGTTGGCGTAATCAAGCACGGTGGTATCGCCCTCGCCGCGCATGCTGATCTCACCCTTGAAGTCCACAGGGGTGCCTTTCACATCGGCGGTGTAGGAGTGCTTGGCGTTGTCGCCTTCGAGTGCACCAACGTTGACTACGCGCTTCACCTTCAGGGATTGGCTGATCATTCCGCGGACAGCTTCGGGCAGGAGTTCTTGGGGGAGCACTTCAAAGAGGGTGGCTACTGCGCCGCCGTCTGCTTCGGTGAATTCATGTACCTGGCCCGGCTCGGGGGAAAGGTGCTGGGTGACGTAGGCCCAGTAGTCGGCGTTGGTGAGTGCTTCATGCACCTTATTCGCCGGTTGTGCGATGGTTACAGTGTTCTCGCTTCGTGTCGTCATGCGTACAGACTACCTTTGATGGTGTGGCAAATACATTGTTGGATCCTCACTACGAAGAAATCTTCGAGCAGGCAGCGGCCTTCGACTCGGTCACCCGTGGCCAGGAGCCCTTTGCTCAACTGACTACCTTGCACCTCGGTGGCACGCCCTTGGCGAGTTTTCGCTGCTTTTCTCAGCAGGCAGCCGTTGAGGTAGTCAAGCTTTTCGACGCCCACCGCATCCCCTTGCTGGTGGTTGGCGGAGGATCCAATCTGGTGGTTGCCGATGGCGATGTGCCATTGGCCGCTGTGATTCTCGACTTCGATGCCATCGATATTGATGCCCACTCCGCACGGCTTCGTGCCGATGCGGGCGCGGTATGGGATGAGGTCGTGGAAACTGCCGTGGCTGCTGGTTTAGGCGGCATTGAGTGCCTCTCGGGCATTCCCGGCAGCGCCGGGGCCACCCCGGTGCAAAATGTTGGCGCCTACGGCTGCGAAATTGCCGATGTCTTGGTGGAAGTCACCTTGTATGACAGGCAGCGTGGCCAAATTGTCACCGCTGAGGCTTCAGAGCTGGATCTTGCCTATCGCTACTCCAACCTGAAATTTACCCAGCGTGCGGTGGTGCTCGATATCACCTTGCAGCTTCACAACGATGGCCTTTCTGCCCCGCTGCGCTTTGGAGAGCTTGCTAGAAGGCTCGACGCAGAAGCCGAACAACGCCTCCCCATTGCCGATGTGCGCGATGCGGTCTTGGCGCTTCGCCGCGGCAAGGGCATGGTGTATCAAGCATCGGATCACGATACGTGGTCTGCGGGATCCTTCTTTACCAACCCGATCCTCAGCCCCGAGCAGGCCAAGCAGGTGCGCGAGGCGGTGGCGACAACGCTGGGCGAAGAACTAGCAAGTACCATGCCCGCCTTTGAGGTAGCAGGCGGCGTCAAGCTTTCTGCCGCCTGGCTGATTGATAAAGCCGGCTTTACTAAGGGCTACCCAGGCCCTGAGGCCCCGGCCAGGCTTTCAACCAAGCACACCCTCGCCTTGACTAACCGTGGAAACGCAAGCACCGCGGATCTCGTGGCTTTGGCGCGAGATGTCCGCGGTGGGGTGGCTCAGGTCTTTGGCGTCACCCTAGAGCCTGAGCCAGTCTGGGTTGGGGTGAGCATTTAGCGCTTGAGCTTTTTCAGCAGCTCTTCTTGCACGTCGCGGCGGCGCACCTTGCCAAGCTGATCCTTGGGCAGTTCCTCAAAGTGGTAGAAGGTGCGCGGAACCTTGTAGCGGGTGAGATTCTCGCGGCAGTATTCCTTGATGCCCTCCGGGTCGAGCGCCGCACCGGCATTTAAGGTGATGGCGGCTACGACCTGCTCGGAGCCATCGCCGCGGGGAAGTCCCACCACGGTGGCTTCGACGATATCGGGGTGGCTTCGCAGCACCTCTTCTACTTCCGCCGGGTACACATTGAACCCACCGGTGATAATCACTTCTTTGATGCGCGCTACCAGGCGGATAAACCCATCGGGCTCCATGATTCCCACGTCGCCGGTGCGGTACCAACCGTCGTGGAAGCTGGCCTCGGTAGCTTCGGGGTTATTTAGATACCCGGCAAATACCTGCGGGCCGCGAACAAGCACCTCGCCTTCTTCGCCATCAGGCATTGACTCATCCAAGTTCTCCGGGTTGGCAATGCGGATCTCGGTATCGGGGAAGGGGATACCCACATAGCCGGGTCGGCGATCCGAGCTCATGGGATTACCAACGATGATGGGCGAGGTTTCAGTGAGCCCATAGCCTTCAACCAGCAGCCCGCCGGTGAGCTTTTCCCAACGCTCCACCGTGTCGGTGGGCAGCGTGGAGGCACCGGAAAATGAGTTGCGCACACCGGAGATCGAGATATTCTTCGCCTCGGCCGCCTCCACGATCTTCTGATACAAGGTGGGCACGCCAGGAACCCAGGTGGGGGTGTGCTTCTTCATGATCTTCATAATCAGCGGGATCTGTGGTGCGGGCAGCAGCACGATCTCGCCGCCGATATACACCGCCAGGTTCAACACGATGGTGATGCCATAGGCGTGGAACATCGGCAATGCGCCAAGCAGGCGTTCGTCTTGATCGCCAAGGCCTTGCACCCACGCCTTGCCCTGGAGCAGGTTGGCAAAAAGCCCGCCGTGGGTCAGTTGTGCGCCCTTCGGTGCGCCGGTGGTGCCAGAGGTGTAGAGCACCAAGGCCACGGAGTCTTTTGTTACCTCGGGGCAGGAGACGACGTCGTCACCATTGCCACCAAGGGCGGGGCCGATGAGCACATTCCAGGGCACGGTGTTCGGCGCATCGGCGCTGAGTGCATCGCGTTGCTTGCGAATCATCGGCACTGGCAGCTTCAGCGCAAAACGCTGTACCGAGGGCATGGCGTCGATCATATTGACGGAAACGATCGTCTCCAGCGGGGTGGTGCGACGCAGCTTTTCTAGCGTAGAAGCGGCCTTATCCCACACGATGGCCACGCGAGCCTTGTGGTCTTTAAACGGCCCTTCGAGCTCGTGGGCGGTGTACAAGGGATTGTGCTCGACCACGGTGGCGCCGAGCTTGAGCACTGCAAAGTATGCGGCGATGTGCTGTGGGCAGTTGGGCAACACGATGGCCACGTGATCGCCGGGGCGCACACCCAGGGCGCGCAGGCCGGCGGCTGCGGAGCGCACGCGCTTATCCAGCTCGCCATAGGTCATCTGGCGGCCAAAGAAATAGGTGGCTGGCTTATTGGCGTTGATCTCGAGGTTGTGATCATAAATATCCAACAAGGTGGTATCGCCGTACTCCAGCGTTGGGGGAGTCCAATCGCCGTAGTACTGCAGCCATGATTTCTTTTCTAACGCTGACATGCCACTTCCTTATTGGTGGTTGAGTAGTGCGAGGTTTGCACGCAGGCTTAGTTACCCTAGCGTAACCCCGGATCTGGCCGAGGTGCCACACCACGATGAGATTTTTACTTTCTTTTCTACCTGAAAATGATAAGACGCTGCGCTAAGCAACCGCAGCACACAATGTGCCCGAATACACTCCCCGGGAAGTTTTCACTGCGCTCAGGCCAGGATTACCCTCGAGTGCATGTCCAATGACAATGTCGAAACCCCCTCAGTGCTCGCGCATGCAGGCATGCGCATCAGCCCCGCCGGTGGGCATATCACCAGCGCAACGACAGGTCACGGCGAACTCTTCTATCTCTCCGGGAAGTCTCGCTTCGGTGTTGGCGAATCCATCCGTGGCGGCGTGCCGGTGATCGCCCCCTGGTTTGGGGGATTGCTTGCCAAAAGCCCCTCCCATGGCTGGGCGCGCCGGGAGCTTTGGAATGTTGAACAAAAACCTCAAGGCTTCGTAGCCAAACTGCGCCACGACGATGTCTGCCTTGAGCTCAAAGCCAGGATCGAGGATGAGGAACTCACCATCACCCTCGAAGCCATCAATAGGGGCTCGTGCCCCACCACGGCGCAATTCGCCCTGCACCCATACTTCGCGGTGGGGGATATTGAATCGACCGTGCTGCGCGGCCTTGGCGGCACCCGCGCTTTGGATCAGCTCAGCGGCCAGGAATGCTCCCTGCCCAAGGAGTTGCGCATCCAAGGTCAAGTAGACCTGATTGCCCACGAGTCGCGTCGCGTCGTTATCGACGATGGTGTGCGCCGCATTGTGGTGTCTCCCATCGGGGCAGACGCCACGGTGGTGTGGAATCCGGGTGAGGAGAAAGCCTCCACCATGGACGATGTTGGCGCTGGTGAGTGGCGGAAGTTCCTCTGCGTGGAACCTGCCCTTCTTGGAGAAAACCTCAAGGGTGTGCGCCTTCGTAGCGGCGATGCCGTAACGGTGGGTATGCGCATTCACGTCGAGGAATAAGCCAGCTCCCAAGCTATCACCGGGGTGCATCTAGGATGGGCACCATGCGCATCGCCATGATTTCCATGCACACCTCGCCCCTGCAGCAGCCAGGTTCTGGAGACGCAGGGGGGATGAATGTTTATGTGCTTTCTACCGCCTGTGAGCTGGCCAGACGTGGTGTGCAGGTGGATGTTTTTACCCGCGCCACCCGCCCAAGTCAGGGCCGTGTGGTGGAGGTAGAACCCGGACTCAGGGTGATCAATGTGGTGGCAGGCCCCTATGAGGGCTTAAGCAAAGAGGAACTGCCCACCCAATTGGCTGCCTTTGCTGGCGGTATCTTGCAATTTGTTCGTTGCGAGCAGCTTCACTACGACCTCATTCATTCGCACTATTGGCTCTCCGGGCAGGTGGGTTGGCTACTGCGCGATCTGTGGGAAGCGCCCCTGGTGCACACCGCCCACACCTTGGCGGCGGTAAAAAATACCCACCGCACCTCCAGCGATGCGCCCGAGTCTGATGCGCGGCGCATCTGCGAGCAGCAGTTGGTAGATAATGCCGATATTTTGGTGGTGAACACACCGGAAGAAACCAACGATCTGGTGCGTCACTACGATGCTGAGCCTGAGAAGGTGGCGGTGATCGCCCCTGGTGCTGACGTTGAATTGTTTACCCCAGGCAAGCAGCGCAACACTGAGCAGGCCCGGCGCAATTTGGGCATTCCGCTGCACACCAAGGTGGTGGCCTTTGTGGGGCGCTTGCAGGAATTTAAAGGTCCGCAGGTGTTGCTCAAGGCTGTCGCTGAGCTTTTCCGCCGCGATCCTGATCGCGATATGCGGGTGTTGCTGTGCGGCGGGCCTTCGGGTGCCCAGGCCACGGTGGAGCACTACAACGAGCTTGCCCGTTCACTTGGTATTTGCCACCGCGTGCGCTTTTTGGATCCCCGCCCAGCGGAGGAGCTGGTGGCTATTTTCCAGGCGGCTGATGTGGTGGCGGTGCCTTCCTATAACGAGTCCTTTGGTTTGGTGGCCATTGAGGCGCAGGCTTGCGGCACCCCGGTCATTGCAGCTCGCGTGGGCGGATTGCCGATCGCGGTCGATGATGGCAACACCGGTGTGCTGGTAGAAGATCACGACCCCAATAATTGGGCCGATGCTATCGCTGCCTTGCTTGACGACGACCAACGTCGCATCGCCATGGGCGTGGCCGCCAGGGAGCACGCCATCCAGTTCACCTGGGCACGGGCGGCCGAGGAGCTAGAGCAGGTGTATAGCCAAGCATTGGCGCTTCAGGTGGATACCTGTGTGCAACGCAAACCTGAAGGAGCCTAGGTGGCGCCTGGGTTGCGGGCGTGGGACGTCGAAAAGCGCAATGCCCGAACGGGCACCAATCGGGCGCAAATGTAAATAATCCCACATTTTGGCCTTAAGGGAGCCTGATCGACGGCGAATCGGAACATTTGGTGGCATGCTTGAGGCATGAGTAATGGCAAATTGATTCTTTTGCGTCATGGTCAAAGTGAGTGGAACGCATCCAACCAGTTCACCGGCTGGGTCGATGTGAACCTCACCGAAAAGGGCGAGGCTGAGGCTCGTCGCGGTGGTGAACTGCTCAAGCAAGAAGGCGTGCTGCCTGAGGTCGTGTACACCTCGCTGCTGCGCCGCGCTATCCGCACCGCCAACATTGCGCTCAATGCCGCTGATCGCCACTGGATCCCCGTCGTGCGCGACTGGCGCCTCAACGAGCGTCACTATGGTGCACTGCAGGGCTTGAACAAGGCTGAAACCAAGGACAAGTACGGCGAAGAGCAGTTCATGGCATGGCGTCGCTCCTACGACACCCCGCCGCCAGCACTCGATAACGACGCCGAGTACTCGCAGGCCAACGACGTGCGCTACGCCAACCTGGATGCAGTGCCTCAAACCGAGTGCCTCAAAGACGTAGTGGAGCGCTTCGTGCCCTACTTCGAGCAGGAGATCCTGCCGCGCGCCAAGAAGGGCGAAACCGTACTCATTGCAGCACACGGCAACTCCCTGCGCGCACTGGTCAAGCACCTGGACAATATCTCCGATGAAGATATTGCCGAGCTGAACATCCCCACCGGCATCCCGCTGGTCTACGAGCTCGACGCTGAAGGCAAGGTCCAAAACCCCGGTGGCACCTACCTCGACCCCGAGGCCGCTGCCGCTGGCGCTGCTGCTGTTGCAGCTCAGGGCGGCAAGTAACCTTAGCTAGCAAACACGAAAGCGCACCAACCCACTTCGATGGGTGGTGCGCTTTGCGCTATCGCAGGCCCTTGGGTTTAGGACTGCTCGTTGATCTTATTCACCTGGTTTTGAGCAAGTGCCTGCAATACTTCCTTGGGGATGGTGTTGGAACCAACCACCGTGAAGGTCTTGCCCTTTGTGGTGCCGGTGATGATCACGTTTTGCGCACCAGCAGGGGGAACCTCAAGGTCCTGGCCGCCAACATTCATGCCTTCCATGCGCTCTTCTACCGCCACCACATTGTCAGCGCCTTCGATGGAGATCTCCATGGGCGTGACCGAATAGGTGCTCACGCTCTTGGCCAACTCATTATCGAACTCGCGGGTAAAGGTGGCGCACTCCTCCGGGTTCACCGTGATTTCGGTGGCATCGATGCGCACCATCACAGTCTCATTGTCATCGGGAGTGGTGTACAGCGCGGTGGCTGCCTCATCCTGCGGTAGCGCTGCCCACTTGGCTGCGGTGGCAATATCTGCGGCAAAAGGCTGGCACTGCTCCGGCTGCACGCCGCCATCGAGGTTGAGGTTGCCGCCGAGGTCAGAGGCGAGATCATTGATCATCGAAACATCGGCATGCTCAAGGCCCTCAGGGGCATCCTCAGGTCCTACGATCATCTGCTGCAAGGTGGCGGCCTGAGTCTGCTCGATCGTCGATTGCGCCGTGCTGGTCACGGTATTGGTGCTGGTCTGCGTCTCTGCGGAGTCGCTCTCCCCGCCATTGCCGCAAGCGCTTAAGCCCAAAGCCAAGACAAAGGGCACGGCCAGCAGCGTGGCGCTGCGCTTGTGGGTGGATACACGCTTCTTCATCAAGCATCACTCCTGAAGGTTGGAAATCAAATGGCAGGCATCACGCATACCTGCCACCTTATGCACGAAGTGTACTTGGATGAGCCGCCGACGGTGCTGCCGCGAAGCACCCGCGATGGTGATTGCAGCTTTTACCCGGCCGGGTGCTACTGCAGTTTGGCGATCTGGCTTTGAGCCAGGCTTTCGAGCGTGCCCGGCTCAACATTGTGGCCCACCACGGTCATATGCTTGCCTGCCACATTCGCGCTCATGACCAAGGTGGTGCGCCCAACCTTATCGCCGGGGCTATCTTGGCCATCCAAGGCAACGGCGGTGGTCAGCACCGAAACGGCCTGCACATCATCGGCGCCTTGCAGATCGAGATCCACCGGCTTGAGCTGGTACGTGGTGGTGATATTGCCAATTTGGGTGTTATCGCTGCGGGTAACAGTTTGGCACTGCGCCGGATCTGCGCTGCGAGGTTCAAGATCAAGTTCCACGATGGCCCACTGCTGATCAAAGCCGCTATACATCGCCACGGTCTTTTGATCCAAGGGTGTTGTTGCCCAGGCTGCTGCGGTATTGGAGTCGAAGATAAGCGGGGCGCATTGCTCTGGATCCAAGGTCGCTGGCGAGGGCTCCTGGTTGGAGCCGAAAACCTCGTAGAAATTCCCAGGCGCTAGGCCCTCGGGGGCATCGGAGGGGCCGACGATGGCGTCGCTGAGCGGAGTATGGGCCGCATCGCCTTGATCCATTGGTGCGGCTTGGGTGGGCACTGCGGAATCTCCGTCAGAAGAATCTGATGCAGAGCACGCGCTCAGGCCGGCAATCAGGCTGATGCCTAGCACACACATGCAGGCGGTTTTGAGGGTGCGCATCGGATCTCCTTCGAGTGAGAGCTCAACCATCCAGGCGTATCGTGCAAAAGCCTAGCAGCGTGGCAGCGCGATCTTGGCTACGCGTACCTGAGGTGTTCGGGGCGCATGCACAAGCAATGTGCACTAGCATGAATTGCTAGTGACAATTCTGGCAGCTTTCCTGTTGGGCGTGGTCGTAGCCGGCCTCGCCCTACCTGCGTTTCAGTGGGTACAAAAACGAGTGCGCCGCTACCGCTCCGCCGCCACCCTGAACGCCAATCAAGTCACCACGGTCAGCCAAGTGCTTCACCTCACGGTGCAAGGCTCGCCCACGGGTGTCACGGTGATTGATCGCTCCGGTGGGGTTTTGCTTTCCAATACCCCCGCCCACGAGATGGGCATCGTGCACGAGCGATCGCTGAATCCCGATATCTGGCAGCAGGCCGCCGAGTGCTTCGATGATCAAGAAACGCACACCGTGGAGCTTGCTACCGACCAGCGCCGCCCCGGCGGACGCATTACTTCGGTGCGTGCGGTGGTCAAGCCCCTTTCGCTTGTCGACGATCGGTTCGTGGTTGTATTTTCCACCGATGAATCCGAGAGCCAGCGCATGGAATCTGCCAGGCGAGACTTCGTGGCCAATGTGTCCCATGAGCTCAAAACGCCTGTTGGCGGCATGGCCTTATTGGCAGAAGCCCTCACAGAAGCCGCTGATGACCCGGAGCAGGTGGCCTATTTTGCCGAGCGTCTCCAAAGCGAGGCGCATCGCCTGGCCGATATGATCAACGAGCTGATCTCCTTGTCGAAGTTGCAAGGCGCAGAAGCCTTGCCCGATATGGCGCCGGTGGATATCGACGAGGTGGTCGATGAGGCCATTGCACGCAATTACCTCGCAGCAGAAAACGCAGGCATCGAACTCACCCGCACCAAGCCCAGCGGGGTGAAGGTCATGGGGGATAAGAACCTGCTGATCACCGCGCTTTCGAACCTGGTGAGCAACGCCATCAATTACTCCCCGAACGCGATGCCGGTATCGGTGAGCACCAAAGCAGTCTCCGATGCCACCGTGCTCATCCGAGTGATCGACCGCGGAATTGGCATTGCGCCGGCGGATCAAAAACGAGTCTTTGAGCGTTTCTTCCGCGTAGATAAAGCTCGCTCCCGATCTACCGGCGGCACAGGGCTTGGGTTAGCTATCGTTAAACATGTGGCTGCCAACCACGGTGGCAGCGTCAAGCTTTGGTCGCGGCCGGGCGCCGGTTCCACGTTCACACTAGAGTTACCCATTGCTAGCGATCAGTCCGCTGCACCCGATGCGATTGCCTCCGAGGTGCCACAGCGGCTGAGCGGCTCATTGCGAAACAGCATTCCCAGAGTGGGAGTCAGACGAAAGGATAAATCGTGACCACGATTCTGCTGGTTGAAGACGAGGCCTCCCTTGCCGACCCTCTCGCGTTTTTGCTGCGCAAAGAAGGCTTCGAGGTCATCCACGCCGCCGACGGGCCGGCAGCCTTAGATCTGTTCCACAGCAATGACATCGACATCGTCCTACTCGACCTCATGCTGCCGGGCATGTCCGGCACCGATGTCTGCCGCGAGCTTCGTGCTGAATCCCAAGTCCCCGTGATCATGGTGACTGCCCGAGACTCCGAGATTGACAAGGTCGTAGGCCTAGAGCTCGGCGCCGACGACTATGTGACCAAGCCTTATTCTTCCCGCGAGCTCATCGCCCGCGTGCGCGCCGTGCTGCGCCGTGGCGGCGAGCCGGTGTATGAGGAAGAAGACGAGCAGATCCTCGAAGGCGGCCGGGTGCGCATGGATGTTGAACGCCACACCGTCACCGTCGATGGTGAACCAGTGCAGATGCCGCTCAAAGAATTCGACCTTTTGGAGTATCTGCTGCGAAACGCCGGGCGAGTACTCACCCGCGGCCAGCTCATCGACCGCATCTGGGGCGCCGATTATGTCGGCGATACCAAAACGCTTGACGTGCACATCAAGCGACTTCGCTCCAAGGTGGAACTGGAGCCGAAATCGCCACGCAACCTCGTTACTGTTCGCGGTCTTGGTTATAAGTTCGAGCTTTAAGGCTCGCAGGGTGGCGCGCAAAAGCCTCGGGGTGGGCGTTCACCATCGCCTCGCGTGCTTGGCAATGTTGGGCAAGCACCGCATAGGCGGCATCGCCAAGTAAGGCGCGTAATTCAGCCTCGTGGCTACGCCAGATCGGCTCGGCATTGTCGTGGCAGCGCGCATCGGTGGTGCAGTACCAATCAAAATCCTCACCACCATTGCCCCAGCCGCGTCGCTCATACTCGGTGATGGTGGTTCTTAAAATCTCCTGCCCATCGGCGCGTTCCTCATAGGCTTCAAGCCTGCGCAAGGGAAGCTGCCAACACACCTCCGGTTTGACCACGGTGAGATCTTCGCCGGCAGCCAACGCCCACTGGTGCAAAGCGCACCCAGCCCCGGTAGGCCATCCGCGGCGGTTGGCAAAAATGCAGCCACCATCCACGATCTTCGTTTTTAATGCGGGCTCTGGTTCGCCCTCATCATTGTCTAGCTCATCCCACACCAGCCAGGGTTCGAGCTCCTGGGCACCCACATCCTGGTGGTATTGCCAGAAACGCTTCGGCATGCGCTGCACGGCGTCGAAAAGCTGGGAGCGATCCTGCTCATCACTTAAAAAAGCGCCATGCGTGCAACACCCCACCTCGGGCAAAGCAGCATCGATACCTCGGCAGCGGCTACTACCAAAACCGCAGGCATAGGTGGATTCCATCCAGGTCAAGTCGATGCTAATGAGGTGCAAAGGATCTTCGGGGTGAGTGAATTCGAACCACTCGCGCGGGAAGTCATGCGGCAATTCATCACCGCGGGCAATGGAGGCCGCAGCGGCGGTATTCGAGGGGAAACCCAAATTCACGCGAGGCATAAATACCAAACTTTTCGGGGGCGATGCATACGGAATTACGCTATACCGTCTACGCTAAAACCGTGCGATTAGGTGTATTGGACGTGGGAAGCAATACCGTTCATATGGTAGCGGTGGACGCCAAGCAGGGCGGACAGCCAAGCCCCATGAGCGATTGGAAAACCACGCTAAAGCTGGTGGAGTACCTGGATAAGGACGGGGCTTTAAGCGATAAAGGAATCAAGAAGCTCACCAGCTTTGTAGAAGAAGCCAAGGGCGTGGCAGAACAGCTCGGCTGCGAAGAACTCATGTCCTTTGCCACCTCGGCGGTGCGTTCTGCAACCAATGCCGATGAGGTGCTCGACCATGTGGAAGACGAAACCGGCGTGCGCCTGGAAATTCTTTCCGGCACCGACGAAGCGCGCCTGACCTTCCTGGCCGTGCGACGCTGGTACGGCTGGTCTGCAGGGCGCATTGTCAATTTGGATATCGGTGGCGGTTCCCTGGAGATGTCCTGCGGTACCGAAGAAGCCCCCGACGCCGCCTACTCCTTGGATTTGGGTGCCGCTCGGCTGACGCATAATTGGTTTGAAACTGATCCGCCTTCGCGCAAAAAGATCAATTTATTGCGCGACTACATTGACGCCGAGCTGGATGAGCCGGCAAAAGCATTGCGTGCCTATGGGCCGAAGTGGCGGGCGGCCGCAACATCAAAAACCTTCCGTACCCTGGCACGACTCACCGGATCTGCCCCATCTTCGGCCGGATTGTATGTGCAAAGAGAACTCACCGCAGCCGGTTTGAGACAATTAATCGCCTTCATTTCTCGCATGACAGCCTCAGACAGGGCAGAATTAGAAGGAGTGAGTTCGAATCGATCGCATCAGATCGTCGCTGGCGCCCTGGTGGCTGAAGCTGCGATGCGTGCGCTCGAACTCGAAAGAATTGAGATTTGTCCTTGGGCGTTGCGTGAGGGAGTAATCCTTCGTCGCCTCGAACAGGGAATGGCCCCACAGACGACCCGGTCCAAAGACCGAGGAGGTAAATAGGAGCAATGAGCGATAAGCAACTCACCGTCGCCGAACTGCTAGCGCGTTCGGGCGGTTCGGACGACAGCTCCAAAACCCCGCGTCGCCGTCGTCGCCGTAGCCTTGAAGAAGGCGGCATTTCCGTAGCGGAGCTGACCGGCAACATTCCCAAGGTTGCCTCCAAGCCCGCCGAATCGCGGCACTCCAACGTGCCGATCGACGCCGAGCACGACAATCGCCCCGACGCCGAGCCCACCGCTGGGCCCGCCGCCGGGCCTACCGCTGAGCCCAATGCATCTCAAGATCCTCTGGACGTGGATCGTGACACCTCCGCCGAGGAAGAGCAGCCAAGCCCCCTTGCCGTGGAGCAAAACGATGCACCCACCGATGATCAATCGGATGTTGTTTCCCAACCCCTGGGAGCTCAGCCAAAGGATGATGCCGACGAGGATCACGACGCTCCTTTAGCCGTTGATATCCCCGACGATGCTCAAAGCGACGACGCTCAAGGCGAAGGCGCTGAGGTAGCTGCCAAGGACAGCGGGATTTCCTTGCATGTGGTTGATGAAAAAGACCCCGTGCAGCTCACCACCGGTTCCTTCCCCGCGCAGGCCGCCACCCAGGCAAGCGCCGAAGAGGTTCTTGATGAGCCGACTCCGGCCTTTGCCGAAGAATACGAGGAGCACTTCGAGCAGCCGGCCCCTGAAAAGCCTCTAGAGGAGGAGCCGGAACTTGTTCAGCAGCGCTTTGGCGGCGATGTTGAAGACACCACGGTGATCAAAGAGATCAGCGAGCCTGTGCGCCCGCAGCACGACGCCGAAGACACCAACGTGATCCGTCAGGTGCAGCAGGATGAGGAAGAAGAAGAGCTTGACGACGAAGCCCTCGCCGCAGCCTATGACGAAGAGGCGGCCGCCGATGAGAAAATTTCCATTGCCGCAGTCGTACTGATGGCCCTGGTCGGCATCGTGCTTGGTGCCGTGATCTTCTTCGGCTTCCAGATGCTCTGGGGCTCGATGAATAAGTGGATCGTCGGCGTGCTTGCCCTCGCAGTGACCGGCGCGATGGTTGGTGTGGTGCACTCACTGCGCACCGCCAGCGATAAGTTCAGCATGGGACTTTCCGCCCTCGTGGGATTGGTGCTCACCTTCGGGCCTGCACTGATCGTATAAAGCTGCAAGCAGCCTCAAGCGGCCCGCCTCTTCCTAGAAGGAGGCGGGCCGCTGTCGTTTGTCTCAACGCCTGTGCAATGGCAATCTAGGGCGCATGTCTACTGTTGCAATTATCGGAGGCGGCAAGATCGGCGAGGCGCTGTTAGCTGGGCTGATCGCCGGTGGAATGAACCCGAAAAAAATCCACGTTGCTAACCGCCGCAGCGAGCGCAGCCAAGAGCTAAAAGAGCAATACTGCATCGTGCCTTTTAGTGATAACGCCCAGGCCGTTGACGGTGTAGACGTCGTCTTTTTGTGCGTGAAGCCGAATGTGCTGGTCAAGGTGGCAGATGAGATCGCCGAGGCCGTGGACAATAATGACTCCACCATCGTGGTCTCGATGGCTGCCGGTGTAAGCAATGCCAGCATTGAAGAGGTGATGGCGGCAGGAACGCCAGTGCTTCGCGTGATGCCGAATACGCCCATGCTTGTTGGAAAGGGCACCTCAGCGATTGCGCCGGGGCGTTTTGCCGATGAGGAAAATATTGAGCAAGTGAGCAAGCTGCTCACCACCGTTGGCACGGTAGAAGTGATTGCAGAATCCGATATGGACGCAGTGATTGCCATGTCTGGTTCTTCCCCGGCGTATCTTTTCCTCTTCGTTGAGGCGATGATCGATGCCGGTGTGCAACTTGGGCTCAAGCGAGAAGTGGCTAAGAAACTCGCCAGCAACTCCATCTATGGTGCCGCGGCCATGCTGCAAGAAACCGGCGAGGAGCCAGCGCAGTTGCGGAGCAATGTGTGCTCACCAGGCGGCACCACGATTGCGGCTGTGCGTTCGCTAGAAGAATCCGGCTTGCGCGGCATGATGTACCGAGCCGCTGAGGCTGCAGCGCAGCGCAATGCCGAGATGGGGAAGCACTAAAGCATGAAGTGCTGAGCCTGTGCGCTCCGCGCCTGTGTGCTCCGGGGTTGTGGGCTCCGGGTCTGTGTGCTCAGGGGTTGGGGGCTCGTTGTTGGGGTAGCGTCCTGAGAGGGGCGTTACCCCTTTTCTTTTAAGTTCTACTTCAGACTCTGTTGAAGCTGACAATAGAGAAACTTCTGTGTGCTGTGCTTTTAATGTTTTCTCTTGTGACTCACGGGGCGATTGCGTTGCTTCTTTTCACCTAAGTCGCAAGCGCAACACAGTTCACGCTAAGCTTATGCAAGCACGTGCGTGTCCGTTCTGTGGGAGGGGAAGCCTACAGCGCGCCACGAGCTGAAGGGTAGATATAACTATGGCAAGAGAAGAAAACGGGACCTTTCTAACGGTTGCGGAAGTCGCAGAGATCATGCGAGTGTCCAAAATGACCGTGTACCGACTCGTCCACTCTGGCGAACTGCCGGCCGTGCGCGTGGGACGCAGCTTCCGCGTCCATGAAAAAGCGGTGAACGAGTACTTAGACGCCTCCTACTACGAGGTGGGCTAGTTGCCTTATTGCCCGCATGGGCGATATCTGGCACTAGCTAGAGGTTCCTTCACTTTTCACGCACCCCCCCTTGGTGGCACCGAGGACGTGACGCCCCTTGTAGGCTTCACAAAAACTCATGTGCCTCCCTGGGGGTTTTGTGCTTGTTGTGGCCAGTGAAACTCAGGCGACGATTTGGGCAGGGAGAAACCTCGCCGCTAAGATGGTTCGCATTCGTGTCGGCGCCGCCTCGGCGGCTGTCTAGTCTGGCCAGGCTTGATCAGCTAGACCGCGCTTGAGGTGTTCACGCAGCGGAAGAATGTGCACTTCAACCGCGTATCTGAGATGGGATCAGCGATCGCATCTCTCATGCGAACGCCGACAGGGAAGTACGTACACCAACGAATTTTGTAAAGGGGACCGATTCATGGGTTCTGTGATTAAGAAGCGCCGCAAGCGCATGTCCAAGAAGAAGCACCGCAAGCTGCTGCGCCGCACCCGCGTTCAGCGTAGAAAGCTTGGCAAGTAAGCCTTCGTGCTGTTTTGCAGGCCGCCTGGTCACCGCATAGCGCCGGTGCCTGGGCGGCTTTGTGCTTATTTCCCCTGCATAGCAATGTCCCCTGCGTAGCTGTAGCCCCTGCATAGCAATATGCCTCCAAGAAAGGTAGAACCACGACGATGTCCCAACGTTTCAGCTTCACGCCTCGCCTGATCGCCTTGGCGCTAGCGCTGCTGCTCGCCGTGGCAGGGGGTGCATACTTCGTCGGCATGCGCTCAGGCGAAGGATCCCAGCAAAGCGATACCCAAAGCGCCGCCGCCCGCCAAGAGCCCGGTGCATCGGCATCAGCCTTGCCGGTGCTTGCCAACCCGAATATCCGTGAGGAAGTAACCCCGGGTACTGAGGGCTTGGATGGCCCAGAGCCTCTGGCAGATGGAAGCTACGACGCCATGATCTTCGGGCCAAAGGCCCCGATTCGCAGTGCAGAAGATGTGCGCAATGTTCACCGTCGCGACCCGAAGGATCCCTTCGCCATCGGTGCCGTGGATGCGCCGGTGGTGATTGCCGAATTTTCGGATTTCGAATGCCCCTACTGCAGCCAATGGTCGAATAACACAGAACCGGCACTGATCAAAGAGTACGTAGATCGCGGTCTGGTCAGGATCGAGTGGAACGATATGCCGGTCAATGGTCCGGCAGCAGAAGCCGCCGCCCAAGCCGGCAGGGCAGCAGCAGCCCAAGGGAAATTTGATGCCTTCCGCCGCGCGTTTTATCAGGCCACCGCAGATATCTCCGGCCACCCCAATTTCGGCCTAGAAGATTATGTGCGCATTGCCAAAGAGGCAGGAGTGCCAAATATTGAGCAATTCCGCCAGCAGGCCAGTGATGGCACCTATAAAGAAGTCATCGAGCAGGCCAAGCGCTATGGCGCCTCCATTGGTATTCAGGGCACCCCGGCCTTCGTGGTGGGTGAGCAATACATCTCAGGTGCCCAGCCGGTAGATGTGTTCATGCGCGCGGTTGACCAGGAACTGCAAAAGGCCCACCAAGCCTCATAGCTCAAGCACGCGGGCGTGGCAGGGGCTTAGCGTTTTGCGCGACGGCTATATTTCCAGCCGCTGAGGCTGAGCGCTGCGGTGGCAAGGGCAGGAGCGCCATAGGCGCGCACGGCTTTGCGTAAGCTGCGGTAATCGCGAATTTCCCAGCCGCGTCTGAGCGCCTCTTTGCGTAGCTTGCGATCCGGGTTCACGGCAACGGCTGTGCCCACCATGGAAAGCATGGGCACGTCGTTCACCGAATCGGAATAGGCGGTGCAGCGGCTGAGGTCGAGTTGTTCAAGGGTGGCCAACGCGGCTACGGCGTGGCGTTTGCCGGGGCCGTGCAAGATATCGCCAACGAGCCTGCCGCTAAAGCGACCATCTTCTACTTCTGCCACGGTGCCAAGTGCGCCGGTAAAGCCGAGGCGTTTTGCCAGCACCTGGGCAAGCTGGACGGGGGTGGCGGAAACTAGCCACACCTGTTGGCCTTGGGCGAGGTGCTGATCGGCTAGGGCCTTGGTGCCGGGCCAAAGCTTTTCGCTCATGTTTGAGTCGACGATTTCTTCACATAAGCGCACAAGCTCTGCCACTTCGCGCCCCTTGACAAACTCCAGGGCCTGTTCGCGCCCTTTGGCCACGTCTTGGGCGTTCTCTGCGCCTGTGAGGCGGTATTTGGCCTGCTTCCATGCCACCGGCAGGATCTCGTTGAGCTTAAAAAAGCGCCGCTTGGCCAGTTCCATGAAAAACACTGCGAGCGAAGACCCTTGGATCAGGGTGTTATCAATGTCGAAGAAGGCTGCTGCACCCACGTCTTGGGGGATATTCGGGTCTGGGGCGCTGATGCGCGAGGAGCCTGCGGCTTCGAGTGCTCCGCTGACGGAATCAAGCCCTGATGCGTAGTCTTTGAGGTCGAGATCGAAAAGTTCGGCGGCGGCCAGTGCTGCGGATGCCTCACCGGCGCGCCTTTGGCTGGAGGCATTGATCGGTGGCATAGCTAATTCCTCGAAGAAGCGGCGAAGATTGCCTTTGGTCATGGACCAGCCGGCAAGGAATTCTTGGGGAGTTTGGGGCCAGGTGGGGTCTTGGGAACTAAAGCTCAACAGCGTCGCTTTCCACAATCGGAGCCGATGTATCAGTAATCTGTCACCATCGTAACGGCTAGAAGCAAAAGCTTCTCGACGAACCTCGCAAAGCACCGAAGGAAGTGGCAAGCCAGTGGCTGAAAAGGTTGCATTAATTACGCGTGAGAACTGTGGCTCCTGCAAACGGGTGGCAGCGCAGATCGCCCCTATTGTGCAAGAAGCACAACTTCCCTTCCTGATTCAAGGCGTAGAGACTGATCCCGAGCTGGCCGCGGAGTTTGGCGACCGAGTGCCAGTGGTGCTCATTGATGATGAGGAATTTGCCTGCTGGGAAGTGGATAACGAGGAATTGCGCGAGGCTTTGGGCTTGCGGTAGCCACCACACCCGATTCCGGGCACTTAGTACAGGCTTTGTTGTGGGAATACGGTGCGGGGGATTAGCGTTGGTTAGTCCGGAGTAAGCGGAGCTTGATCAACCGATCGGTTGATATTGTTGAAGCTTCATTGACAAGACTTAGAGATTCCACGGTGAAAGCGGTGATGAGGGCGTGAGCTTATTGGTGGTGGGCATGTCCCACCGATCTGCGCCAGTGGCCCTGCTCGAACAGCTCAGCTTGGATGAGGCTGGGCAAAAACATGCTGCCTTGGCCATGGTCGATCGGCCATCCTTAAGTGAAGCGATGATCGTGTCTACCTGTAACCGCCTTGAGGTCTACGCGGTAGCCAACAGCTTCCACACAGGAGTAGGGGAAGTCGTCGAGGTGCTCCAAGAGGTATCGGGAGCAGATATCGACGAACTGCGCGGTTCGCTGTATGTGCGCTATGCCGACGCCGCTGCTGAGCACATGATGCTCGTATCCTCTGGGCTTGATTCCATGGTGATCGGCGAGCAGCAAATCATTGGCCAGGTTCGTTCCTCCTACCAAGGCGCCATTGAGTCTGGTTCCGTAGGCCCTGCCTTGCACGGTTTGGTGCAAGCAGCGTTGCGCACCGGCAAACGTGTCCACGCAGAAACAGAGATCGACGAAGCCGGAGCCTCCATGGTGTCTTTTGCTTTTGATAAGGCACTCGATGCCATGGGCCGAGAAGACCTTTCTGGCAGCACGGGGCTCGTGCTCGGTGCCGGTGCCATGGCATCTTTGGCCGCCACCCACATGGGCAGGCTCGGCATTGATCGCATCATCGTGGCTAATCGAACCCGCTCCAGGGCTGAGCGTTTGGCAGAACACGCCAAAGAAGCTGGAGTGCAAGCCGATGTGGTGGATTTTGAGCAGCGCCATAGCGTGCTCGACCAAGTAGATATCGCGGTATCCGCCACCGGCGCAGATAACTTCACTATCACCGCAGAAGATATTCCAGCAGGTAAAGCATCGCTGATGCTCATCGACTTGTCCCTGCCTCGCGATATCTCCGATGCAACCGCCCAATTAGAGGGTGTGGAGCTTGTCAATATCGAGCGCTTGAAGGATATGAACGCACGAACTGGCACCCCCACCGATGCGGCTGCTCAGGCGATCGTGGCAGAAGAGCTTGAGGCCTATACCTCGGCGCAGCGGGTGCGCAATGTGGCACCGGCTGTATCGGCGCTGCGTAAGCACGCAGCGGAGATCATCGACTCGGAAATTGAGCGCCTGGTTGCCCGCACTCCCGATATGGACGATCACTCCTTCGGAGAGGTGCAAAACACTGTGCGCAGAGTGGTAGATAAGCTCCTGCATCACCCCACGGTGAGGGTAAAGGAATTGGCGGCAAGCAGCGGCACCGTCTCTTACGACACCGCCTTGCAGGAACTCTTCGGCCTCCCGCTCGAGCGCGGCGTGAGCGTGGCGGTGTCGGATCTCCCCGATGCGGAACTCGTCGCCTTGGGTTTTACCCAGGCAGACAAGGTGCTTCGCACCGAATGAGCACATTGACCCAAGCAGACCTACAGGCAGAAAGGGCTCTATGAGTCTGAAAATCGGTACGCGCGGCAGTTTGCTTGCCACCACTCAGTCCGGCCATGTTCGCGATGCGCTGGCAGAACAAGGTGTGGAAGCCGAATTGCACATTGTCACCACCCACGGCGATGTGAACATGGCTCCCGTGGAAAGAATCGGCGTGGGCGTTTTTACCCAAGCCTTGCGCGAGGCTTTAGAGGCCGGGGAATGCGATATTGCTGTGCACTCCTTTAAGGATCTCCCCACCGAGCCCGACCCGCGCTTCCATCTGGTGGTGCCCAAGCGCGCCGATGCCCGCGACTGCCTCATCGCCCGCGATGGTCTGCGCCTCGAAGATCTGCCCGAGGGCGCGAAAATCGGCACGGGTGCACCGCGTCGTATTTCTCAGGTGAAGCGCCTTCGCCCCGATGTCGAATGTGTACCGCTGCGCGGCAATATCGATACCCGCATGTCTAAGGTGCGTTCGGGTGAGCTCGACGCCGTGGTCTTGGCCTATGCCGGCTTAGAGCGAGTAGGCCGTGGGGAAGAAGCCACCGAGGTGTTTGATCCTGAGGTCTTTGTTCCCGCTCCTGCCCAAGGTGCGCTTGCCATCGAATGCCGTGTGGACGATGAACAGGCCCGCAAGGCCATCGATGCCATCGCTGATGCCTGGGCGCAATCTGCTGCGCTTGCAGAAAGGGTCGTGCTCAATCGCCTTGAGGCCGGCTGCACCGCCCCCGTGGCGGTGGGCTCTGCCAATATCGACGGCCAATTGCGCGTGCATGCCGTGGTGGTGTCCCTCGACGGCACCGAGCAGCTCGAAGCCGAGGCCCAGGGCGATATTGCCCAGGCGCACGAGCTCGGCCAGCAGGTGGCACAGAGCTTGATTGATGCCGGTGCCGCCCAGATCCTCGGCTAAAGCCTAAGACCTTGGCTTAAGCTTTGATGCCCAAAAGCCGCAGTGACAAGCCTGAATGTCGCTTGCTGCACCCAATGGCAGGGGTAGAAAGCCGGGCGTGCTATATTGCCTAATTTTCTTTCTGCACCGCCAAAGGGTTAGGGTTGAATCCAGTTATCGCCTCAGCCGGGCACCAGCAACGGTGCTGCCTGGGGCGTGCATTTGTGTTGAGCAAGCGTGCAAAAAGTGCGCAGACTACAACGAACCCCAGTGGTTCTAGAACAGCGAATTTGTGTAGATGAGTGAAGCCCCGCAGGAAGCTAATCCTGGTGCCGTGATCTTCGTCGGTGCAGGTCCTGGTAACCCAGACCTGCTCACTGTCCGTGCGCGCGAGGTATTAAGCCATCATGCACATGCTCTGGTGGATCAATCCGTGCTGCCAGGAGTGCGTGCCGTCGTCGGCAGTGCTTTAGAAGTACCCGCCGCCAAGCTGGAACAGGCCGAAGAAGCCTATGAGCGTCTCTGCGCTGAGGCGAAGGCCAATGGTGCGAAGCGCAAGCCGCATCGCCCGGCCCCTCCGACGGCCGCCGAGATCGAGGAAGTCTCCGCCGAGGAGTCTGTCCATGACGTGGTGCAGCGCCTGAATGCACTGTGCCAGGGTGGCCAGCAGGTGATTCGTTTGGTTCAAGGCAATCCGCTTGCCGACGAACGCACGCTCGCAGAAATCAACGAAGTCACAGAGCAGGGACTGGAATTCCACATCGTGCCGGGTATGTCTTTGCCCGCCACCGTCCCCATGTTCGCCGGCATTGCGCTTGGTTCCACCTACACCGAGACGGACCTTTCTCAAGGCGAGATTGATTGGGATCAATTAGCCAGCGCCCCGCAGCCTTTGGTGCTGCAGGCAAGCCGCGATGATCTAGCAGTGATCGCAGAAGAGCTCTTAAGCCGCGGCATCCCAGAAGATACTTCGGCCACGGTCACCGCCTATGGCACCACTCGTTTGCAGCGCAGCTTCGATGTGGAATTAGCCCAACTTGATCGCCTAGACGTCGATCTCAGCCCCACCGTGGTGGTGACCATCGGCCGGGCAGTCGATGAGCGCACCAAGTATTCCTGGTGGGAAAACCGCCCGCTTTTCGGTTGGCGAGTCCTGGTGCCGCGGGCCAAGGATCAAGCAGGCCCGATGAGCGCAAGGCTGGCATCCCACGGCGCGATTCCGCAGGAAGTGCCCACGATCTCCGTGGAGCCTCCTCGCAATCCCGCGCAGCTTGAGCGTGCCATCAAGGGTGTGGTGGAAGGCCGCTACCAGTGGGTGGTCTTCACCAGCGTGAACGCGGTCAAGGCCGTGTGGGAAAAGATCCGCGACTTCGGGCTCGATGCCCGCGCATTCGCTGGGGTGCGCATCGCTGCGGTGGGCACCAAAACTGCCCACGCTGTGCGCGAATTAGGTATCACCCCAGAGCTGTTGCCGCCACGGACGCGTCAAAATGCTGCAGGGCTGGTTGAGGTATTCCCCGAATACGTCGAAGACCTCGACCCAGTATCGCGCGTGCTGCTGCCGCGGGCCGATATCGCCACCGAAGTATTGGTAGAAGGCCTCAGCGCCGCTGGTTGGGAAGTCGATGACGTCACCGCCTACCGCACCGTTCGTGCAGCACCTCCAAGTGCTGAGGTGCGCGACATGATCAAAACTGGCGGTTTTGATGCAGTGTGCTTTACCTCTGCTTCTACCGTGCGCAACCTTGTAGGCATCGCCGGCAAACCGCATCAGCGCACCATCATCGCCTGCATTGGCCCGATGGCGAAGGCCGCGGCAGAAGAAGCCGGCCTGAAGGTCGATGTTGTGCCAGAGGTCGCCGATGTGCAGTCGCTGGTGGATGCGCTTGCCAGGCATGTAGCGGATTTGCGCGCCGCCGGGCAGTTGCCCCCACCGCGAAAGAAGCGCCGTAGCCGTAAACAACCCACCGCCACAAGCAACTAGCCTGCGTTAGCGTGCAAAAAGGGTAGCGTTAATACAGCGCCCGTGAGGTTGCCCGCAGCACCCTCACTGAAGCTCAGCACACTACCCAGATTGCCTAGGCAATGCTGTTTGGAAAGGAAGCCATGTCTGCAGCCGAATCTCAATTGAATCGCCGCCCACGCCGCCTGCGTTCCTCGAAGCAGATGCGCGAGTTTGTCGCGGAGACGCAATTGCGCCCAGCAGATCTGATCCTGCCCATGTTCGTAGCCGATGGCATCGACGCACCCAACCCGATCGTCTCCATGCCGGGGGTTGTGCAGCACACGCTCGATTCTTTGGTTGAGGCCGTGCGCGAAGCCATCTCGGTGGGGATTCGCTGCGTAGATCTCTTTGGTGTGCCCCTCGATAGCGATAAGGACGCCGAGGGCAGTGCCGCCTGGGATAAGGATGGCATTTTAAATGTTGCTCTTCGTACCCTGCGCCGTGAATTTGGCGATGAAATCCTCATCATGGCCGACACCTGCCTGGATGAGTTCACCGATCATGGCCACTGCGGAGTGCTCAGCACTGACCGCTTTGGCAAGGTGATCGTGGATAATGATGCAACCTTGCCGCTCTATGCGCGCATGGCGGTGGCACAGGCCGAAGCCGGCGCGCATATCATCAGCCCCTCGGGCATGATGGACGGCCAGGTGGCCTATATCCGCCAGGCACTCGACCAAGCAGGATTTAGCGATGTCGCCATCATGGCCTACTCGGCGAAATATGCTTCCGCCTTCTTTGGCCCATTCCGCGATGCGGTGGGGTCTTCCTTGCAGGGCGATCGCCGCGCGTATCAGCAAGACCCGGCCAATATCCGTGAATCCTTGCTCGAAGTTGATCTCGACATCGACGAAGGCGCTGACTTTGTGATGGTCAAACCAGCCATGCCCTACCTGGATGTACTCCGGGAGGTCAGCGAACGCTCGCTCGTGCCCGTGGCCGCCTATCAGGTTTCCGGTGAATACGCCATGCTCAAGGCCGCCGCAGCCCAGGGTTGGTTAGATGAACGCCAGGTGATGATGGAATCGCTCATGGCCATCAAGCGCGCAGGTGCAAACCAGATCCTTACCTACTTTGCAGTGGATGCCGCAAGGGTACTGCGAGGTGAAGTCTAATTTTGAGCACCGAGAGCAAGAACGCCACGGCGGTTTCAGCGCAACGCCCGGAACCACTGCGCTTTGCCCTAAGGTGCTGGTGGGTGTTGGTTGGCGCCGAAATCATCCACCAGATCACAAACTTCACCATCGCCGTGCAAACGCGCGGTCAGCTCCGCGATGAGATTGCCTCAAGCCAAAGCGAGGAGATATCTCCAAAGCTTCTCGACGCCGCGACCATCATGGCACTCGCCGGCATCACAGGTCTTTCGCTGATCATCGTCGGGATCATCGCTTGGTTGGTCCACACCCTTGGGCGTGCCCAAAAACGAGCCCCCATTGCGCGAAGGGTGCTTGGATATTTTGCTATCTACTTCGCGTTGCGCGCCGGGCTGCTGTTTAGCATGCAACCCCAGGGTGGCATTGATGTTGCCTACTACGCCATCGATGGCTGCGTACAAATGCTCATCGGTGTACTTGGGCTTTTGGCCATCTACTTTGCCTCGCGCCCAGAGTCCGTGGAATTCATCGAGGGCAAAAAGGAGCAGCAGGGATGATCACGCAGCCGTCGAAAAGCGATACCGTGCTGATCTATCTTGGCATCGTCGCTGCTGTGTTGCTCATGGTTTCGCGTGGAGTGATGACGGTGTTATCGAACTCCTCGGCGCTGGGGCAGCATCCTCTGCTTGGCATGGCCAATATTTTTTGTGGCGTCTTGCTTGCGGCAGCCACAGCCCAAAGCTCGCTCACAAAGGAGAAATCTCGACGGGGACTCTCCCTTGGGCTGCAGCTATGTATCGCCTTAAATCTTCTCGCCCTGGCGCTCGGAGCGGCCATTGCCGAGCATGTACTCATTGTGCTGATGTTGGCCTATAGCCTCTTTGCGATCCATCGCCTGCACCCAGATAGTTGAATGAAAAATCCCGCGGAGTTCACATGAGCCAGGAACCACAACTCACCGATCCAGATGAGCAACTGGGGCGGGTCATTAGCCAAGCCAAAGAAGCTGCGGCACTCGCCGGCGTTGATACTCGCGCCGGTGTAGACCCCGAAGAAAACGCTCAGGCCCTTGTGCACGCGGGTAAAACCTCATTCGCCTTCGAGCTCAGTGGGCTTTCAAGTGCCACCATCGTCGGAGAAATCGAAGAGGCCTTAAGCCAGCTCAACGGCGTTGATGCACGCATCGTGTACCCATCGTCTACCGCCTGGGTGAGTGCTTCGAGCACCTTTGATCCTCAAAGCATCATCGACGTCTTTGAGCGTTATGGCGTGGATGCCCAATTAACGGATTCATCGCTGCGCAGGCGCGTTGCCTGGTCAGATGTAGAAGACGGGCGTTTCCGTCGCTCCGTGCGCCGGCACCGCCGCCGAGCATCGAAGGAGCAAGCAGCACAAGAAGAGCGCCAATTCGAACTCGCCCGCAGGCAGGGATTCCTCGAACGCCAATCAGATCACCGGCGCCGCCAGGCCTCCACCCAGGTGCTCTTTACGGCCCGCGAGCTCATCACAAAGAAGCGTTTTTGGGTTTCCCTGGCCTTTTCAATCCCGGTGCTCATCGTGAGCTACTACCCGTGGATGCAATTCAACTACTGGCAGTGGGTACTCGCAGCGCTTTCGGCCCCGGTGGTGTTCTACGGCGCCTGGCCTTTCCACCGCGCCACCATCGGCGGGGCGCGCCGGGGCATGTCGGCTTTGGATTCGGCAAGCTCGGTGGCCATCCTCCTCGGATGGTTCTGGTCTTTGGCGGTGATGCTCTTTAGCCGCGTCGGTGATATTGGCTACCGGGCCGATCCCACGTGGGCTTCGCTCAGCCCAGATCAAGCCCGCACCGGCATGCTCTTTTTCGACGTCTCCTGCGGCATGACCTGCATCCTTTTGGCAGGCAGGCTGCTGATCCGGCACACCCGAAATAACTTGCTCGATGATCTAGACCGCCTGCGCACCGATCACAATACGCAGGTCACGGTGGTGACTCGGCACCGCAAAAACCCGAAGCCAGTCGAAACCAATGTCGCTGTACAAAAGCTGAATGTGGGCGACGATATCTTGGTCGGCCCTGGCGACCTGGTGCCCGTTGATGGCGTGGTGATTGGCGGTTCTTCCACCATGAACACCGAGGCGCTCGGCATTGAATCGCGCGAAGTTTCCGTCAACGACAAGGTGTACGCCGGCAGCATCAATGGCGATTCCCGCCTGAAAATTCGCGTGCTGCACACCGGGCACCGCACCTGGTTGGCGGAAATTTATCGCTGGGTGGCAGACACCAACGTCAATCAGAATATGGCCGATGATCTCGCCACTCGCACCGCATCGACGCTGGTGCCTGTGTCCTTTATGATCGCCGCCGCGGATTTCGCGCTTTGGGCCTTAATTACTGGCAACCTCACCCAGGCCTTCGCCAGCGCTCTGGCCGTGCTCGGTGGCGTAGCCCCCGTGGCCTTGGCTGTGTCTGCTTCGCTGGCCATGCGCCAAGGCATTGAAGGTGCAGCACGTAGAGGTATTTTGATTCGCTCCGGCAATACGCTCCGGGCCCTCGACGAGGTAGACACGGTGATTTTCAACCGCGTGGGCGCGTTGTCGAATGGCGAAATGCACGTTGAAACCGTCACGGCTGATCGCGGCGAGAACCTCGATCTAGTACTTCGCGTGGCCGGAGCCCTGGCCATGGAAAGCGATCACCCGGTATCGCGAGCCCTGGTGCGCGCCGCCCGCGAGGCCCGCGATGCCAAACACACCAGCACCATCCCCAACTGGATCGATGTCTCCCACTATGAGCTCGATGAGGACGGCAACTTCCACGGAATGGTGGAATTGCCCATCCATAACTCCGATGGGGAAGAAGAGCTGCGCCAGGTGGAGGCCATTTTGTGGCGACCGAAGAACCTCTCTGAGCTTGAGGGCAGGCTTGCGCAGGCAGCAGTTTCCGGTGGCACCCCCTTGGTGGTGCGCTGGAAGGGCAAGGATCGCGGCGTGATCACCTTGCACGATGACGCCAAAGACGATGCCATCGACGCAGTTGACGCCCTTGAGCAAATGGGTCTTGAAACGATGATGCTCTCCCGCGATACCTACCCCGTGGCACGTCGCTACGGCGATACCGTGGGTGTTTCACATGTGCTCGCAGGTATCCAGCCCGCGAATAAGGCACAAACGGTGCGTTCGGTGCGCACGCATGGCGCACGCATCGCCATGGTCGGTGATGATTCGGTGCGCCGCTGCTTCCGCGTGGCCAATGTGGGTATCCAGATCGGTGCCATGAGCCATGTGCAAACGGCCTCGGCCATCGAACACAGCGAAGCCGATGTGGTGATGCTCGAAGGCAAGGTCAAGCCAATCCCGCAGCTTTTCCAATTCGCGCGGAAAATCAATCGCGTGGTGCACTCGAACATTGCCTTCGCGTGGGGCTATAACTTCCTGGCCATGTTGGCCGCTATCGCGGGCTTCTTGCACCCCATGATTGCCACGGTGTTGATGCTGGCCTCCACGCTCTTTATCGAGGTGCGTTCAAATCGGGTGGGTGCTTCATCACTGTTGAATCCTAAGCGCGACACAGACAACCAAAAGGTGGAGACGACACAGGTAGCATAGGGCGCATGCCGAATTCTTCTCCGATTCTCGACGCCGCTGCCGGCCGCACCCCGAGCCGCCGACCAGTATGGTTCATGCGCCAAGCTGGCCGCTCCCTCCCCGAATACCGCAAGGTGCGCGAAGGCATCAGCATGCTCGATAGCTGCTTCATGCCGGAACTGCTGGCCGAGATCACCCTCCAGCCGGTGCGACGCCACGACGTTGATGCCGCTATTTTGTTCTCCGACATTGTGGTGCCACTCAAGGCCGCGGGCGTAGACGTAGAGATCGTGCCCGGCCGTGGCCCCGTGATGGGCCAAGCGATCGAGAACGCGGGTGACGTGGACAAGCTGCCCATTCTGGATCAAGATGTGCCCGAGGTTGCTCAAGGCATTGGGATCATCCGTGAGGAACTCAACGAGCAGCAAACGCTCATCGGTTTCGCAGGGGCGCCTTTTACGCTGGCCAGCTACCTTGTAGAGGGCGGGCCGAGCAAGAATCACGAGAAGACCAAGGCCATGATGCACGCGGAGCCTGCCACCTGGCACAAGCTCATGGAGCGCCTGGTACCAACCATCGTGGGATTTTTAAAAGTGCAGGTAGAAGCAGGCGTGCAGGCCATGCAGCTCTTTGATTCCTGGGCCGGGTTCTTAAGCGACCGCGATTATCGCGAGTTCGTTTTGCCCTATTCCAAGCAGATCCTCGCGGAGATGGAAGGCACCCCACGCATCCACTTCGGTGTCACCACCGGTGAGCTACTCGCCAGCATGAGCGAGGCCGGTTCCGAGGTCATGGGCGTGGATTGGCGCGTGCCCATGGACGTTGCCGCCAAGCGCATTGCCGCCCGCAGCGGAGCGAAGGTGCTGCAGGGCAACCTCGATCCCGCGATTCTTTTTGCCGGCGAGTCCGTGATCCGCGCCGAGGTTCAGCGCATCTGCGAGGAGGCCGACCGCGCCATCGCCGCTGGTGATGCCACCGGGCACATCTTCAACCTCGGCCACGGTGTGCTTCCGAGCACCGACCCGGAGGCCATTACCCGCGCCGTGGAGATCATTCACGAGTTTTAAGCTTTTCGACGCCCCAGCGTCCCATCATTGCCGCAATTCAAGGGAAGGATCCGCAAATAATGCGCATCGCCATCATTGGTGCAGGCCTAGCAGGTCTGGTGTCTGCCTATTCCATTCACAAGCAGCAGCCCGAAGCCAAGGTGGAGGTGTTTGAGGCCACCGACCGTATTGGCGGCAAGCTGTTCACCGTGCCCTTCGATTCCGGCCCCACCGACATGGGTGCGGAGGCGTACCTGGCGTTTCGTAAGGATGCCACCGAATTCTTTGAAGAGCTCGGCTTAGGAGATCAGATCGTCGACCCTTCTGGTTTGCCTTCGCTGTTGTACGTGGACGGCAAGCTACAAGCGATGCCCATGGCCACGGTGATGGGCATTCCTGGCAGCTCCGAAGGCCTTGAGGGCCTGGTTAGTGAGCAGTCGCGCGCTCGCATCGATGCCGAAGGTGATGCTGAGCCGATTGAGTGGGCGCTGGACAAGGAAGTGTCCGTCGGTGCGCTGGTGCGCGAGCGCTACGGCGACGATGTGGTCGAGCACGTGGTGTCTGCCCTCCAAGGTGGTGTGTATTCCTCTACCTCCGATGACCTCGGCCTTCGCGCCACCATGCCGCAGGTTGCCAATACTTTCGATGCCATGCTCGCCGAAGGCCAAGCGGTGACCTTAAGTGGGGCCATTAAGCGCATCATGGAATCGCGCCCGGTCGCCCGCGGCTATAAGCCCAAGGTATTCGGCGCATTCCGCGGTGGCTACGCCCAGGCCTATGAGGCCTTGGCTGAGCAATCGGGAGCCGATATCCACATCGATGCGTTTATCTCGCAGATCACCCGCACAAAGGAAGGCTTCAAGCTCAAGGGTGCGCAAGGCGTGTTTGATCGCGTGCTGCTGGCCGTGCCCGCGCCTACTGCTGCCGTGCTGCTCAAAGGTCTTGGCGAGGACGCCCAGGCAGCGGCCACCCAGCTCAAGCGCGTACCGCTGGCAAGCTCTGTGGTGGTTGGCATGAAATTCGATAGTGACGAAGGCCTGCCCGATAACTCCGGCATCCTTGTTGCCACCGATGCCAAGGACGTTCGCGCTAAGGCATTTACGTTCTCATCCAAGAAGTGGCCACACCTGGGCGAACGCGGCGGTGCACTGGTGCGTGCATCCTTTGGCCGCTACGGCGACGATGCCATCACCCGCATGGAAGAAGACGAGCTGGTGGATCTCGCCCTCGACGATTTAGAGCGCATCACCGGCTTTGATGGCCGTGCCGCTGGGCTCTCGGAGATTTTTGTGCAGCGCTGGTTCGGAGGCTTGCCCGTCTACAACGTCGAGCACCTCGACGCAGTAGCTGCCGCGCGTGAGGCCTTGAGCAAGGTGCCGGGCATTGAAGCCACCGGTGCCTGGGATCAGGGCGTGGGTGTGCCGGACGTGATCGTTGCTGCGAAGGATGCTGCTGCACGGGTCTTGGAGTGACCTTTGGGCATGGCTTGGGTGGCGGAAGGCAATGATGTAGACGCCGCAATTCGCGCGGGGGTTCGTCGAAAAGCAAGGCGTGATTGACCCCGGTTTGCCCCCGTCTGCTTAGAATGGGCGACATGACGCTTACTTCCGAAAACACCCGTCGTTCGGCCGAACTCATGCAAGAGGCGAAGGTGCTTACCCCCGGTGGCGTAAATTCGCCGGTGCGCGCTTTTGGTTCCGTGGGTGGGCAGACTCGCTTTATTGCTTCGGCGAAGGGCTCGAGGCTTTTCGACGTCGACGGTAATGAATACGTTGACCTGGTGAATTCCTGGGGGCCGATGCTCCTTGGCAATGCTCACCCGGCGATTGTGGAAGCTGTGCAGCAGGCGGCAGCGAAGGGGCTTTCCTTCGGCGCGCCCACGGAATCCGAGATCGAGCTGGCCAAGCTGATCGTGGATCGCACCGCTGTGGAAGAAGTCCGCATGGTCAATTCCGGTACTGAGGCCACCATGTCCGCCGTACGTTTGGCTCGCGGGTTTACTGGCCGTGCCAAGATCATCAAGTTTGAGGGCTGCTACCACGGTCACGTGGATGCGCTGCTGGCCTCGGCAGGTTCTGGTGTGGCGACCTTCGCCCTGCCGGATTCGCCGGGTGTGACCGGTGCATCGGCTGCCGATACCATCGTGGTGCCCTATAACGACATTGCCGCTGTTGAGCAGGCCTTCGCAGAGCATGAGGGCGAGATCGCCTGCATCATCACCGAGGCAGCCGCCGGCAATATGGGCACCGTGGCGCCTCAAAACGAGTTCAATGCCAAGCTCAAGGAAATCGCGCACGCCAATGGCGCGCTGCTGATCCTCGATGAGGTAATGACTGGCTTCCGCACCTCCTACTCCGGTTGGTTCGGCGTGGATGGTGTCGCGGGCGATCTCACCACCTTTGGCAAGGTCGTATCCGGCGGTCTGCCCGCTGCGGCCTTTGGTGGTCGCGCCGAGATCATGCGCTACCTCGCCCCCGAAGGTCCCGTCTACCAGGCAGGAACCCTTTCGGGTAACCCAGTAGCCATGGCTGCTGGCAAAACCTCCCTTGAGCTTGCCACTGAGGATGTGTACGACACGGTGCGCGCCAACGCTGATCGCCTCGCCGGCATGATCTCTGATGCGCTTTCGGCTGAAGGCGTTGCCCACCACATGCAGCGCGCCGCCACGATGTTCAGCATCCGCTTTGCCGAAGGCCAGGGCAATAACTTCGCAGAGATGAAGGATGCGGATACCTTCCGCTTCCCGGCCTTCTTCCACACGCTGCTTGATCATGGCGTCTACGCCCCGCCGAGTGTGTTTGAAACTTGGTTTACCTCCGCAGCGTTGAGCGATGAGGATTTCGAGCGCATCGAGGCCGCCCTGAAGCCAGCCGCGAAGGCTGCTGCCGCAGCGAAGAAGGAGCACTAAGTGCCACATACCATCGTGCACCTCGTGCGCCACGGCGAGGTCGATAACCCCGAGCGCATTCTTTATGGGCGCATCCCCGATTACCACCTCTCCGAGCGGGGACGCCGCCAAGCGCAGCGCACCGCCGATGCCTTTGAAGGCCACGAGGTAGTCAAACTCTATGCCTCGCCACTGGAGCGTGCTCAAGAAACTGCGGCACCGTTTAGCCGGGGCCTGGGTCTAGAGATTGAAACAGAGGAACGTCTTTTAGAGGCCGGCAATCAATTTGAAGGCCTGCACGTCAAGGGTGTGCGCTCTCAATTGTGGAATCCGGTGCGCTGGCCGTTGATGCGCAATCCGCTGACCCCAAGCTGGGGCGAGCCTTATACCGAGATTGTGCAACGCATGGTCCAAGCCATCGAGCGTGCGGTAGAAGAAGCCGAAGGCTATGAGGCGATTATGGTCAGCCACCAGCTTCCCATCGTGTGCATCCAGCGCCACATGCAGGGCAAGCGCTTGGCACACAACCCGGCGATGCGCCAGTGCAACCTGGCCAGCGTGACGTCCTTGGTCTTTGATGATCAAGGCTTGTGCGATTACCGCTACAGCGAACCAGCCAGGGGGCTATAAGTGGCACACACTGCGATGAAGAAGTTGCTGCTTGCTACAAGCCTTGGCATGAGCCTGGTGTTGGCAGCCTGCGGCGGTACTGCTGGCCAAGATGCCGTGGCCTCTGGTGGTACGTTTCAATTCCACTCACCCGGTGGCCAGCAGGAGATTTTCTATGAGCCTTCGGAGCGCTCTCCTGTCAGTGATATCGAAGGCCCTTCGGTGATGGATCCGGATAAGACGATCAAGCTTTCAGATTTCGACGGCAAGATCGTGGTGCTCAATGCCTGGGGGCAGTGGTGCGCGCCGTGTCGCAGCGAATCGGATGACCTCCAGGAGGTCCACGAATACGCCAAGCAGCACGATGGCACCGTCTTGGGTATCAATGTTCGCGACTTTAACCCGGAGATCTCCCGCGATTTCCTCCGCGATAATGGCCTCACCTATCCAAGCGTGTACGATCCGCCCTTTAAAACGGCTGCTGCTTTAGGTGGTGTTCCGGCCTCGGTGGTTCCCACCACGATTGTCCTGGATAAGCAGCACCGCCCGGCTGCGGTGTTCCTTCGTGAAATCACCGCCGATGATCTCAAGCCCGTGATCGATAAGATCAACGCCGAGTAATCGGCGCGGGGAATCCACAAAACACTATGGGAAATTATTTTGCAGATCTCGCTGCCTCCGGCCCGCTGCTTCTAGGCATGCTGGCGGCGGCGTTTGCAGGTCTTGTGTCCTTTGCCAGCCCTTGCGTGATCCCACTGGTTCCCGGCTACATGTCCTATCTCGCCGGCGTGGTGGGTGCCGAAATGGAATTTGGCAAAGAAGGCCCCCAGGTCGCACGCCGTGGCCGCTGGAAAGTCGCCGGTGCAGCACTGCTGTTTGTCGCAGGCTTCACGGTGATTTTTGTGCTGGCCACCGCCACGGTATTCGGTGCCATGAGTGCGCTGACGTTGAATGCTGATGTGCTCATGCGCGTCGGTGGTGTGGTCACGATTGTGATGGGCGTGGTGTTTCTAGGTTGGGTTCCGATGCTCCAAGAAGAACACCGTTTCGCGCCCAAGCGCTGGAGCACCTGGTTGGGAGCGCCCTTACTCGGCGGTGTCTTCGCCCTTGGTTGGACGCCGTGTTTGGGTCCCACCTTGGCCTCCATTGTCTCGATTTCTGTTGGTACCGAAGGCATGACCGCGCTGCGTGGCGTGTTGTTAATCATTGCCTACTGCCTCGGTTTAGGGCTGCCCTTTATTGTGGTGGCGCTGGGTTCTGCCCGTGCGATGCAAGGCGTTGGTTTTTTGCGCAAGCATTCGCGCACCATCCAAACCATCGGTGGTATCGCGTTGATTCTTGTTGGCCTTTGCCTGGTCACCGGCCTGTGGGGTGAGTTCATCACCTGGATCAGGCAGTGGACGGTGCAGTTCGGTACTACGCTGGTGTAGTTGCAATGTCCGCGATCTTCGTGGGCAGAAGAAAAAGTGAAAGGTCCATTGTGCGGACGATTTCTTTGTGGCTGAAACGCGCCTGGCGTTGGCTGACTTCGATGCGCACCGCCTTGGCGTTGCTCTTCCTTGTCGCCATCGCAGCCATCCCCGGCGCTTTGCTCCCGCAGCGGCAGCTCAACGAGCAAAAAGTACAGGAGTACATCGAAAACAACGGCAAGATCGCAGAGATCTACGATCGCCTCCAGCTTTTCGACGTCTTCCGCTCCACATGGTTTAACGCCATCTTCCTGCTGCTGTTTATCTCTTTGATCGGCTGCATCATCCCTCGCTCCATCGAGCACTATAAAGCGATGCGCACCCCGCCGGTGCGCGCGCCGAAGAACCTATCCAGGATGCCCTGGCACGGCGAGGGCACAGTCGATGAGTCGATGCAGGCCGTGGAAGCAGATGTGCGCTCAACCTTTAAGGGCTGGCATCTAGCGGAATACACCCCGGAACAAGACCGCGCCGGTGCGCGTTCTTTTGCCGCGGAGCGCGGCTATTTGCGCGAGTTTTTCAATCTCGTGTTCCACCTCGGCCTGGTTGGCCTCTTGGTCACGGTGGCCATCGGGCACCTCTACCACTACGAGGGCCAGGTGATCATCGTTGCTGATAGGGAGAAGAATCAGAACACCCAGTTCTGCAACACCGCCACAGCAAATTACGACTCGTTCCGCGCAGGTCCGCTATTCGACGGCACCGGGCTACACCCATTTTGCTTCGAGGCCCATGATTTCTCGGCCGATTACCTGCCCAATGGCCAAGCCGAGATGTTTAGCTCAAATGTCTCCTATGCCACCGGTGAAGATATCTTCAGCGATCCTTCAACGTGGAAAGACTATGAGCTTAAGGTGAATCACCCGCTGCGTGTGGCAGGCGATCGCGTGTACTTGCAGGGTCATGGTTTTGCCCCGACGTTTACGATCGAGTGGCCGAATGGTGAAAAGCGCAGCCAAACGGTGCAGTGGCAGCCGCAGGATCCCACCTTCTTCCTTTCCTCCGGCGTGATGCGCTTTGATCCCCCGGCGGGAATGTATCCGGATCTCTATGAGCGCCGCCAGCACCAAATCGCCATCGAGGGACTATTTGCTCCCACGGCCCAATGGGAAGGTGAGAACAAGAATCTGCTCACCTCCTCCTATCCGGCCATGACGGATCCGGCCGTGGCCATCGACGTGTACCGAGGCGATAATGGCCTCGATACTGGCCGTGGGCAGAGCATCTTCTCGCTTGATCAATCGCTGGTGCACTCTGGGGCCTTGCAAAAGCTAGAGCGCGTGAACCTTGGCGTTGGTGAGTCCATCACGCTTGACGACGGCACGAAGATCACCTTCGACGGGGCAAAGGAGTTTGCGAACTACCAAGTCAGCTACAACCCCACCCAGGTGTGGATGCTGGCCTTCTCCTTGATCTCTTTGGCCTCCTTGGTTGGTTCCCTCATGATCAAGCGCCGCAGGATCTGGGTGCGCCTGTACCCGGAGGGTGAGCATAAGACCCGCATTGAAACTGCCGGGCTTTCCCGTACCGACCGTGCGGGTTGGGGTGAGGAATATCAGAAGATCCACCGCAAGCTGCTGAAGTTGCCGGAACCCGACGACGATGAGTAGCCCCCAGCCTGAGAGCTTTGCTGAGGCTTAGCAATATTCCAACTTTTAGTCGAGCACGAGTAGTGTGTTCGATACTGAGATGCAATCCCGAAGGATGAGGTGACATGCCAATCAATTCGAGTCTCGCTTCGCTGTCAGACATGGCGTTTGGTACAGCGTTCGTGATCTACCTCTTGGCGCTAGTGCTCTCGGTGATCTTCTACGTGAAGGCCGCCGGCGATAAACCAGAAGGTGCCAGCAAGTTCATTGGCATGACCCAAACACTGGTGTGGCTGGGCATTCTGGTGCACATGGTCTCCGTGATTACTCGCGGCCTTGCCACGCACCGCTTCCCCTTTGGCAATCTCTATGAATACATCGCCATGATCACCCTCTTTGCCATGGTGGCAGCGGCGGTGTTCATGCAGCGCAGGGAATTCAAGTCGCTGTGGCCATGGGTGCTGGTGCCGGTGCTTTCGCTGCTCTTCCTCGGCGGCAAGAACCTCTATGCGGATGCAGCCCCGGTGGTGCCTGCCCTGCAGTCGGTATGGCTGCCCATCCACGTCTCCATCGTCTCTTCTGGTGCGTCGATCGGTTTGATCTCGGGCATTGCCTCGCTGGCGTATCTGCTGCGTCGCTGGCAGCCTGAGGGCAAAGAAAAGGGCTTCTTTGGCAAACTAGCCCGACCCTTGCCTAGCGCGAAGCGCCTGGATCTGGTGGCCTACCGCACGGCGATTATCACCGTGCCCGTGTTCGGCCTGGGCATTATCTTAGGTGCCATTTGGGCAGAAAGCGCCTGGGGGCGTCCCTGGAACTGGGACCCCAAAGAGACCTTCTCTTTGATCACCTGGTTTTTGTATGCGGCGTATCTTCACGCCCGCGCAACTTCGGGTTGGCAAAACACGAAGGCGGCCTGGATTAATATCCTGGCCCTCGCGGCGATGACCTTCAATCTCTTCTTTATTAACCTGGTTACTTCGGGCCTGCACTCTTATGCGGGGCTGAACTAGAGCTGATCAATCAGCGCCGCGATGCGCTGATACTCGCCGGGGTTGACCTGATACCTCGTCCACTTGCCTTGGCGGTGGCGTTGCACAAGGTTTACCTCGGCGAGTTTTTGCATATGGTGCGTCACCGTGGGTGCGGTGATGGCCAAATGTTCTGCGAGGTCTACTCCACAGATTGATTCTTGCTCGGCCACGAGCTGAAGAAGTTGTAGGCGCGTAGGGTCGCCAAGCGCCTTGAAAATTTGCGATGCGCGGTCGAGCGTCATGCCTCCAACTATAGAGGCAAGGCTAGGCTAAGTAAATGATTATCCTTCATCATTCTTTTGTTTATCTTCGCCCTCGCCACGCTGCCGGCGCTCCTTTTCCAATCGTTCCTGCTCACGCTGCTGCTTAAAGCGTTCCTTTTCCAGCTTCCACAAGAACTCAGGATCATCATCGGGGCCTTTAATGGCCTCAGGCTCCACAGTGTCCTTCTTCCACGAAGAAGGCCCAAATGCTCGCCACACGATCCATATCGCGGCAATGAGCAAAATGATCAAAATGAGCCGTCCCAATACTTCGCTCCTAACTTCAAGTCTTGAACCACAACCGCTACTCAGTTTTCGTACCAGACTACCTGTGCACCACCGGGGTTGAGTAGGCTACGAGGTTGTGAATGAGCAAGCACCCCAAGCCCCTGATCCGCAGCTCAAGCGCGAGGCGCGCCGTGCGGTAATCGTCTATGGCCTCGCAAGGCTCGCGCTGTTTATTGGCCTTACAGCCATTATCCAACTCCTCGCCGTTGCCATCGGCGCGCCGGTGCCGCTGCTCATCTCGGCCACGCTCGCACTCATCGTTGCCATGCCACTTTCCATGTTCGTGTTCAAAGGCATGCGACTGCGAGCCACTCAAGCGGTGGCCGGATGGGACGCACAGCGCAAAGCACACAAGGCCTGGCTGCGCGAAGAACTTTCCAAGCGCTAAATCAGCGCCAAGGCCACGCTCGTGGCAATCGACCACACCAGCATCGCCCTGCCACTGAGCCCAAGCACCGGAATCAGCGCCTTGCCCTGTTGCTGCGATCGAATCGGCTGAGCAGCAGCCAAAGCAAAAGGCAAGGCAAGCACACCCGCTGCTGCCCACGGCGCAGTGGCAGCCAGAAGCAGCGATACCACGAACGGGGTTGCCATCAATCCCAGATAGAGTTTCCTCGTCGCGGCGTCGCCAAGCTTGACAGCCAAGGTGATCTTTCCGGCTTTTCGGTCGGTGGGGATATCGCGCAAATTATTGGTCAAATTCACCGCGCTCGACATCGCACCAATGGCCACCGCCAGGCCAAGGCCCACCCAGGAAATCGCACCGGCTTGGGTGTACTCAGTGCCAAGCACGGCTACGAGCCCAAAGAACACAAACACGGCGATCTCTCCAAAACCCCGGTAGCCATACGGGTTCTTGCCGCCGGTATAAAACCACGCGCCAGCAACGCAAAGCAGGCCAAGCAGGATCAACCAGGGGGCGGAAAGTAAAGAAAGCCAGATGCCGGCGATACCTGCCAGGCCAAAAGCACCGAAGGCGGCGAACTTGACGTGCTCGGGCTTGGCAAGGCCAGAGCCAGTCAGGCGCAATGGGCCGGAACGATCATCGTCGGTGCCACGAATGCCATCGGAGTAGTCATTGGCATAATTCACGCCCACGATCAGCGCCCACGCCACGATGGCGGCCAGCAATGCGCGACCAAGATGGAAGTGGCCGGCATAGGCTGCGGCGCCGGAACCTGCAAGAACCGGCGCGAAGGCATTTGCCCAGGTATGAGGCCGCGCCCCCTCAAGCCAATCGGCGGCAGTGGCGGTGTGTGGCTTAGAAGAACTCATAGCCGATATTGTTCCACGCATGCCCGCCTGCGCAGGAGAACGGGTAGCTATTGCCTGGTCTTGTCGGTGTTGAATAAGGCGGCGATGGCCTGCCGATCCACCTTGCCTACTCCAATAAGTGGCAAAGCATCGAGCTTGAGCATTCGTTTGGGAAGCTGCCAGCGGGGGAGATCATCAAGGGCTTCAATCAGATCCTCTGGGCTGGCCTCGCCCTCAAAGGCACATACGATGGCTTGGCCAAGGCGGCGATCAGGAATCCCCACCACGCACACTGCCCGCACACCGGGCACATTGGCCAGGCGATGCTCCAGTACTTCCGGGTGAATCTTCAGCCCACCGGAATCAATGATCGTGTCGATGCGTCCAGTAATGCGCAAGACGCCATCTTCCACCACGCCAGTATCACTGCTGGCGAACCAACCAGGCTCAGCAAAGGCCTCATGGTCTGGCATATTCCTATATCCTGCAGCCACCATCGGCCCGCCGAGGAGAATGCGCTCGCCGCGCAACCGCACCTTCGCTCCAGGAATAGGCTTGCCGTTATACACACAGCCACCGGAGGTTTCAGAAGAACCATAGGTGCTGATCAAGGTGATGCCCAGTTCCGATGCGGCACGTTGGTCGTCGGCAAGCAAAGGCGCGCCACCAACAAGAATGGCATCAAAGCTACGAAGCGCATCGATGCCCTCCAAACTATCCATGGCCTTGAGCAACTGAAGGGGAGTAAGCGAGGTGTAGCGCCTGCCCTCCAGATTGCCCGCGGCCTCGGCAAAGGCATGCACCTGGAAGCCATGAGCCACATTGAGCACCGCCGGGGTAAAGCCTGCAACCATCGAACGGATCAGCACCTGCAGGCCGGCAATGTGATTCGGGGGCATCGCCAAGAGCCATTGCCCCTCACCGCCGAGATACTGGTGGGTGGCATCGGCAGAACTGATCACATTGGCGGGGCTGAGCATCGCCCCCTTGGGAGTCCCCGTAGAACCCGAGGTGGCCACCACGAAGGCAACGGAAGGGTCGATATCGTGCCCGGCGCGCTGCGAAGCACGCAACACCGCCTCGTTTTCTTCAGAAACCGGCAAGAGGGTGCGCTGGCCTGCAATGGCGGACTCTAAAGCCCCAAGCACCTCCTCTGTGGCATGTGCCTGGGCAAAGCCCAATCCCGATTCCGGGAACAGCAGACGGTGGATAGGGAATGTTTCCAGGGTATGCATCGCGGTGGCAGGGGCTCGCAAACTAGTAGTAATAGGGGAAGGCAGACCAATCCGGGTCGCGCTTTTCTAAGAAACTATCGCGGCCTTCCACGGCCTCATCCGTCATATAAGCAAGGCGGGTGGCCTCACCGGCGAATACCTGCTGGCCCATCAGCCCATCATCGGTGAGGTTGAAGGCAAACTTCAGCATGCGCTGGGCCGTGGGGGACTTGCCGCAAATCTCGCGGGCAGCCTGAATGGCCTCCTGCTCCAGCTCGCCGTGATCGGCAACGATATTCACCGCACCCATGCGCTGCATCGTCTCGGCATCGTAGGTGCGGCCAAGGAAGAAGATCTCGCGGGCAAATTTCTGCCCCACCATCTTGGCCAAGTAAGCCGAACCATAGCCGGCGTCGAAGGAACCCACATCAGCGTCCGTTTGCTTAAAGCGAGCCTCCTGGCGTGAAGCGATGGTCATGTCGCACACCACATGCAGCGAGTGCCCGCCACCTGCAGCCCAACCATTGACCACAGCGATGACCACCTTGGGCATGGTGCGAATCAAACGCTGCACCTCGAGAATGTGCAGGCGCCCACCCTCGGCCTGCTCGCGGGCAGTATCGACGGTATCGGCTGTTTCACCCTCGGCGTAGCGATAACCCGAGCGGCCACGAATGCGCTGGTCGCCGCCGGAACAAAAGGCCCAGCCACCATCTTTTTCGCTCGGGCCATTACCGGTGAGAAGCACCGCGCCCACATCGGGGGTGCGGCGAGCATGATCAAGGGCTCGGTAGAGCTCGTCTACCGTGTGCGGGCGAAAAGCGTTGCGTACCTCGGGGCGATCAAAAGCGATGCGCACCATGCCGTTCTCGCGGCCTTCGCCCACATGGCGGTGGTAGGTGATATCGCTGAAATCCTCAAAACCTTCCACCAGTTTCCACTGCGTGGGATCAAAGGGATTATCCGTGGAGTATTGCTTGGCGTTTTGCGTGGAGTTTGGGGTGGCTTCGCTCATACCTAGCAAATGTAGTCGCTTCAATCCTGGCAGTGGCGCAAGGTATCGCTACGGGCCTGGGCGGTGGTGGAGCCTGAGTGCGCGCATGTGGGAAACCCAGGCGGTGTTTAGACTCTGCAGGTATGGCGATTGCTTTAGAAGACGTCCTCGAACGCAGCTATGTGGTGGCGCTACCAATGCGAGTGCAATTCCGCGGGATTCAAACCCGCGAGGCGCTGCTGATCCAAGGACCTGCTGGTTGGGGCGAATTCTGCCCATTTGAAGATTATGCAGCACCAGAGGCCGCCCACTGGTTAGCCAGTGGCTTAGAAATGGCCTATCAAGGGCCTCCGCCTTTGCAGCGCGAGTGGGTCGATATCAACGCCACCGTGCCTGCGGTACAACCCGAAGACGTGGCAGGAATCCTTGAGCGCTTTGAAGGCTGTAGCACCGTGAAAGTGAAAGTGGCAGAGCCTGGGCAAAGCCTTGCCCAAGATGTAGCCCGCGTGCAGGCTGTGCGTGATCTTTGGCCTTTGGCCAAAATTCGTGTGGATGCCAATCGTGGCTGGAGCGTCGATGAGGCCTTAGCGGCCGCCAAGCAGCTTGGCCCTTTGGACTATATGGAACAACCCTGCGCCACGGTGGCCGAACTTGCCCAACTGCGCGATCGCCTGGTGCGCAGTGGCATCTTTGTCAGGGTCGCGGCCGATGAATCAATCCGAAGGGCAGAAGATCCCTATGAGGTAGCGCGCGCCAAAGCAGCGGATGTGGCCGTGGTAAAGCCCGCGCCGATCGGCGGGGTGCGCAAGGTGTTGGAGGTAGCGAAGTTTATGCGCGCCCAAGGCCTCGACATCACCGTCGCTAGTGCACTTGATACCGGCGTGGGTATCAATGCAGGCCTTGCGGCCGTAGCCGCCTTGCCGCGGCATAGCGATGATGAGGAATTCGATGTGCCACCTGCGGCCGCAGGCCTTGGCACCCAGCGGCTGTTCCTTGAAGATGTCACCGCCAGCCGTGAATTGGTCGATGGCCGGCTCAAGGCCGAAATGTTGGCACCTGAGCCAGAGCGCTTAGAAGCACTTCAAGCAAGTGGGGCGCGCAAAGATGCCTGGTTGAAGCGTTTGGCGCAGGCATGGGAGTACCTGCCAAATGAGGCACTAGACTGCTAAACCATGACCTCCTCGCCAGAGCTTGCACGCCTTTTTGCCGCCGAACTCGCCCGCTTTGTCAGCGACGTAGTGATTTGCCCTGGTTCGCGGAACTCCGCGCTTTCACTTGCGGTATTAGCGCGCAACGATCTTCGCGTGCACACCCGCATTGATGAACGATCCGCCTCCTTCTTGGCCTTAGGCATGGCACGGGTGCAAGGCCGCCACGTTGCCATCATCACCACCTCGGGTACTGCGGTGGCTAATTGCGCCCCGGCGATGGTGGAAGCCGCCTATTCCCATACGCCTTTGGTGATGATCTCTGCCGATCGTCCGGCGCGTTTGCATGGCACCGGCGCGAATCAAACCATCGTGCAAGACGGCATCTTTAATGTCGCGCCCACGGTGAATATCTCAGAAGCTGCCCACTTGGAGCAGCTCGACCAAGCATTTACTGCGCATGCGGTGCACCTCAACGTGCAATGCGATACCCCACTGGTGGAGGATTCGCTGCTCGAAGTACCTTCGCAGGCTGATCAGCCCCAGCGGGGAAGCAACCAGAGCCTGTTGAAAGATCACGGCGAAATAGCCATTGATCTTAGAAAGCCCACATTGGTTATCGCAGGTGATGAGGCCTGGGAGGTCGAAGGCTTAGAAGATGTCCCCACCATCGCAGAACCCAGCGCGCCCGCGCCTTTTCACCCGGTGCATCCACTGGCTGCCGGGGTGTTTAGCAAGCAGCAGGTATCCGCAGAAGGCTATGTAGTAAACACCAAGCCCGAGCAGATCATTGTGGTGGGCCATCCCACCTTGCATCGCGAAGTGATGGCGCTGCTATCTGATCCCGCCATCGATCTGTATGTGCTGAGCCGAAGCAACACCATCACCGATCCAGCCCAACGCGCCAAGGCCGTGGGCTCCCGGGTGAAAGCTAGCGGTGCGCCAACCAAGGAATGGCTCAATATTGCCCAGGCCGCTGCAGAACTCGGGGCAGAAGCAGTGCGCGATACTTTGGCCGAAGACCACGGCTTGAGCGGATTGCATGTAGCCGCAGCAGTAGCAGACACCCTCGGCACCGGGGACACGCTCTTCCTCGGCTCCTCCAATCCGGTGCGTGATGCTGCATTTGTGGGTCTGCCCTTCGCAGGTGTGGATACCTTCGCCGCCCGCGGGGCTGCAGGCATTGATGGCAGCGTTTCCCAAGCCATCGGCATTGCCCTTGCCTTACAGCAGGCACACCCGACGGAGCTTCGCCCGCCACGCACCGTGGCGTTGATGGGTGATGTGACCTTCTTGCACGACATTGGCGGCCTGCTTAGCGGTGAACAGCCGCGCCCAGAAAACCTCACCATCGTGGTGGCAAATGATGATGGCTGCGGCATTTTCGAGACCTTAGAGGTTGGCGCCCCGCAGTATCGGGAGCGCTTCGAGCGTGCTTTCGGCACTCCCCATCACGCCGACCTCGAGGCGCTGTGCCAGGGCTATGAGGTGGAGTATCAGCAGGTAGATTCGCTGCAAGATCTCATCGTGGCGTTGATTGATAGCACTGAGTATGGCGGTTTCCGGGTGATCGAGGCCAAAACCACACGCGCTACCCGCCGCGATATCCATGCAAGCCTTCAGGCGCGGGTGAGCATGTGAGCCCGCTGCACCGACCAGGCATCACCCCAGCTATTCGACGCCGCGCTCACCAATTAGTGCTGGTGTTATACATCTTTGCTGTGCTCGGTTGTGCCTCCATGGTGATTGGTCCTGCATTCAACGATCGCACCATCAATAACAACCCCGGGCGTGCCCTGGCCACGGTGGTTGATGTGGGAACCTTGCGTACATCGGTGGAATACCAAGGCGATGATGGGCGCTTACATTCGCCGAAAACGGGGTTGCTCTATCCCAGCGACTTAGGCGAAGGGCAGCGAGTGTGGGTGACCTACGCGAAAGACAACTACGACCTAGCCAAGGTTGAGGGAAGAAAGTGGACGCTTTCGCTGATTCCCGCCTTGAGCACGCTAGCGGTCGCGAGTGCCATAGCAGCCGGGTTATGGTGGCTGGTGAGCAGGTGGCCTGCTACGCAAGCCGCAAAGGCTCCCACTATTCGCACCACCGTGAGGTAAGCGTATGCGCGTGGCGATCATCGCCGAGTCCTTTTTGCCCTACGTCAATGGAGTAAGCAACTCAGTGTTGCGCATCCTCGACTACGCCTCGCGCCACGGGCACGAATGCATCGTGATCGCGCCGGGTAGCGCCCATGACATCAGCAACGTAGGCACCACACCCATCATTCGAGTACCGCAGATCCGTGTACCAAGAATTAACTCCCTGCCGGTAGGCGCTCCGAGCCCAAAGGTGCTTTCTGCCTTACGTGAATTCCAACCAGACGTCGTGCACCTGGCAAGCCCCTTCGTGCTTGGCGGCGCTGGTGCCTGGGCTGCAAAGCACCTCGATGTTCCCTGCGTGGCGGTATTCCAAACAGATATTGCAGGTTTTTCACTTCGCTATCGCCTGAGCTGGCTCTACCAAGCCTCTTGGCGCTGGATTGCCACCTTGCACAATGCCTGCAGCCTCACACTGGCCCCCAGCAGCGTGGCCGAGCAGGAACTGCGTCGCGCAGGTGTGCACGATATTCAGCGCTGGGGCAGGGGAGTAGACGTAGCGCTTTTTCACCCCAAGAAGCGCCGCCGCCAGAAGGCACAAGACCAACCAATCAGGGTGGGCTACGTGGGCAGGCTCGCGGCAGAAAAAAGCGTGCATCGCCTGGCCTGCCTGGATCAAGACCCAGCCTTTGAGCTGGTGATTATTGGTGATGGGCCAGAACGCGGCGCGCTGCAAAGAGCGATGCCCAATGCTGAGTTCCTCGGTGCACGGTATGGCGAAGAGCTCGCCCAGGAGATGGCGAACCTGGATATCTTTGTGCACACCGGGGAATTTGAAACCTTCTGCCAAACCATTCAAGAAGCCCACGCCAGCGGTGTGCCAACCATCGCCCCGCGCGCCGGTGGCCCGATTGACCTCATCGACCCAAGCGTTGGGGAATTGCTGCCTGTTGCATCATTTGAGCAGGAATTGCCTGGCGCGGTGCGTCGACTAGCAAAGCAACACGACGCTATGAGCAAAGCGGCACGGGCGAAGGTAGAGCCGCGAACCTGGGACGCCGTGTGCCAAGCATTATTTGAGCACTACGCCCAGGTGCGTGCCTGTTTTGTGGCTTAGCGCCCAAAGGTAGAAGCGGCGTTGACTACACTTACACAGCGTGGCTAAGGCATCTTTGGACAAACAACCCAGCGACGTGGCAAAAATGTTTGACGCGGTGGGCAAAAAATACGACCTCACCAACACCATCTTGAGTTTTGGTCAGGATCGGCACTGGCGCAAACGCACCCGCGAGCGCCTAGATCTGCGCCCCGGCGAGCTCGTGCTCGACCTTGCCGCCGGCACCGCAGTGTCCACCGAGGAGCTAGCCAAGTCCGGGGCCACCGTGATTGCCTGCGACTTTTCCCAAGGCATGCTCGCAGCAGGTGCCGAACGCGACGTGCCTAAAGTGTGCGGCGATGGCATGCAACTGCCCTTTGCCGATGCCACCTTCGATGCCGTGACCATTTCCTACGGCCTGCGCAATATCCACGATTTCCGCGCCGGGCTGCGCGAAATGGCGCGCGTGACCAAACCCGGTGGCAGGCTGACGGTGGCGGAGTTTTCCAAGCCGGTGGTGCCGGTATTTGGCACCGTGTACAAGGAATACCTGATGCGCCTCTTACCGCCGGTGGCTCGCCTTGTATCTTCCAACCCCGATGCCTACGAGTACTTGGCCGATTCCATCCGTGCATGGCCAGAACAAGAGGCCTTGGCGCGCGAGATCAACGCCAATGGTTGGTCGGATTGCGGCTGGCAAAACCTCACCTTCGGCATCGTGGCCATGCACTCTGCCATCAAGCCTGCCTAGTATTGCCAGGTAGCCTCGGGGCATGCAGAAAATCGTCCCGAATATTTGGTGCAACGGCAATGCCGATGAAATGGCCGAGTTTTATCTGGCAGCCTTCGAAGATGCCCACGTTGTTGAGCACCAGCGCTACCCAGCAGAAGGCCTGCTGGATTTCCAGCAGCCCATGGCCGGGCAAACGCTATTGATCGAGCTTTCCCTGCGCGGCTTTCACATCATGCTCATCAACGCTGATGACACCTTCACCCCCAACCCCTCGATCTCTTTGATGGTGAGCAACCCCAGCGTCGAGGCCACCACCAAGCTCTATGAGCACCTCTCAGATGGTGGCTTTGCCCTCATGCCCTTGGACTCTTATGACTTCAATGAGCATTACGCCTGGGTGCAGGACAAGTTTGGTGTGAGCTGGCAGTTGTTCAGCCACACCGAACCCACCGACCTCCCCGCCATCTACCCCAGCCTCATGTTCTGTGGCGATGCCCAGAATCGCGCCGGCGAGGCCATCGAGCGTTATACCAAGCTTTTTAGCGGCCACGTGACCCAAAAGGTGACCTACGGCGAGATTGGCCAGGATGCCAACGGGGTGATTGAGCCCGAATCGGTGGTGTTTGCCACCTTCGAACTGCTCGGTGAAACCATCGGCGCGATGGACTCAGCCGTGGAACAAACGTTGAGCTTCGATGGTGGCGTGGCGCTGTTGGTGAATGCCCACGGCCAGGAAGAAATCGACCACTACTTCGATGGCCTCAGCGCTGTGCCTGAGGCCGAGCGTTGCGGCTGGCTCCGCGATGAATTCGGCGTGAGCTGGGAAATCGTGCCAGACAACATGGGCGAACTCATGGCTAAGCCCAATGCCTATGAAAAGCTCATGGGCATGGGCAAGATCATGATTGAGGAGTTTTAGCAGGTTGTTGCACGACCCGCGGAACTGCCCCCAGCCTGCTACTGCTTGGTGTTCTCCACGGTGTCGAGGATGAACTTGGCCGAGTGATGCAGTTGCTCAATTTCCCAGTCGTTGAGCTGCGGTTGGAGGCGTTTTACCCAACCCTCGGGTTCGATGAAGGTGGGCAGGGAGAGTGAGACTTCGGGCAAGTCGTAGATGCCGTCGGCGATCAGCGTGCAGATGGGGTGCACGGAGCGTTCGCCGATGAGCAGACACTTGGCCAGTGCGTTGGCAGAGCGTGCCACACCGGCATTGGTCCAGCCTTTGTTCAGCAGCACGTCGTAGGCGGAGCGGATCACGCGTTCTTGCATTTCTGGTGCGCTTGGCAGCGCGCTGCCGCGCCAGTGGCCGAGTTCTTCCCAGCCAAGGCCAAAGACATTGACTTGGGAGAGTGCCGGCAGGGCAGTGGAGCCGTGCTCGCCGATCATGTAGCCGGTAACGGATTTGGGGTCGATGCCGAGCTCTTGGCCGATGGCGTAGCGCAGGCGCGCGGAATCGAGCATGGTGCCGGTGCCGAAGATCTTGTGGGTGGGGTAGTCGAATTCGGTCACGGCCACATGCACCACGGCATCCAGTGGGTTGGTGATGAAGATGATCACCGCATCCTTGGTGTGTTGGACGATATTGCTCATCACATCGCGCACCACCACGCCGCTGAGCCCTGCCAGTTCGGAGCGATCGGGCATACGCTCGGGATCGTTGGGGTCGGGCACGATGGAGGCGCCGGCGGCCACGATGATGATGTCTGCATCTTTGCAGTCGCTGTAATCGCCTGCGTGGCAATAGGTGTGCGTAGTGCCCATCACGCCGGTGGATTGCGCTTGGTCTACTGCCTCACCGAGCGCGACCTTCGGCTCAATATCGATGGTGACAATTTCTGAGTACAGGCCTGAGTCCATGGCATAGCTCAACACATAAGAACCAACATGACCCAGACCAACGACGACGAGTTTTGATTGTTGCATGCCTTTAACTCTAGAAAGCGCCGTTGCGTTTGTGTGCCCTATTGCCTGCGTTTATCCCCACAGCACCCTATCGCCGCGCAAACGGATGCTCATCCCTGAGGCCGCGCGCCAACAACGAGCCACCAGGTCGCGGTCTTGCTCTACCACGAGGTTGCCCATCAAGCGGGCGGCCGTGGGCATGATGTACTTCCCCAGCGGTTTGCGCAGCGCGAATGGGCCTGTAAGTGGCAAGAATTGCGGGTAGGTCAAAGCGCGAGCCAAGGTGCGTGCCAACAAAAAGGCTTCACCATAGTGTTCACGCAAGGCAGCAGGCCACGTATCGCTGAAATCTTCGCCTTGGCTCAGGAGCTCTACTGCCATGCGGGCAGTTTCTAGTCCATAGTCGATGCCCTCGCCGTTGAGCGGGTTCACGCAGGCGGCTGAATCACCAATGAGCATCCAGTTCGGTCCTGCCACGCCAGATACTGCGCCACCCATGGGCAGCAGCGCGGAGGTGACGTGCTGGGGCTTAGCAAACTCCCAGGCTTCGCGTTGCTGATCGGCATAGAGATGCAGCAGCTTTTTGGTATTCACCTTCGCTGGGCGCTTATCGGTAGAAAGTGCGCCGCAACCGACGTTCGCGCGGCCATTGCCAAGCGGGAAGATCCACCCATAGCCTGGCTGAATGGTGCGGTTGGCGTCGCGAAGCTCAAGGTGCGAATGGATCCAGGGTTCATCCCCGAAGGGCGTATCGCAGTAGGAGCGCGCGGCAATGCCAAACACTTCGCCTTTATGCCAGGTGCGGCCGAGCTGTTTGCCAAAGGTGGAACGCACCCCATCGGCCACGATGACAAAACGCGGATGGATCTGGGTGCCGTCGCTCAAACACACCTGCTTGATCGACCCATCGACTGTTACTTCCGTAGCGCCTGCGCCGCCAAGGAAACGAACGCTGTCCTGCGCCACGGCGTGATCCAGCAGGGTTTGATCCAACTCGGTGCGGGGCATGGCCGAGCCGAGGGTGCCGAAGGGGGAGTCGGGCCAGGGTGCTTCAACGGAACCGCCGAAGCCGTGCAGTTTCAGGCCCTTGGAATGGTAGTGGGAGGTGACGTCGATGCCCATCAACTCAAGCTGGTGAATCGCGCGAGGGGTGAGGCCATCGCCGCAGGTTTTATCGCGGGGGAATTGTGCTTGATCAACGATCAGCACGTCGAGGCCTTGTTGCGCGGCGTGCCAAGCAGCGGCGGATCCGGCTGGTCCTGCACCGATCACGAGCAGCTCTGGGCTTAATTGCTTAGGAGTCACAGGGGTTATTGTGGCAGTTCAACTGCTGGCCGTGCACCCCGGGGTGTGTGTATGTGGGCGTTTCGACTACGGTAAAGGGGTTAGTTGGAACATGCTTCACGTGGCACGACGCTTTGAGCCCCTCGGCGCCGAGCCCTCGACCTCAATGTAAGGCAGTGTGGAAATGAGCAACGGCGCCGAAGGATCGCAGCCAGTGGCGGCGGCACACGTCGATCTTGGCGACGACACCCTAAACAAGGCCGTAGCCGATGGCATGGAGCGCGTAGAAACGCTGCTGATCGAGGAGCTATCGAAAGGCGAGGCCTTTGTTTCCGAGAAGGTGCTGCACCTGACCAAGGCAGGCGGCAAGCGCTTCCGCCCCATGTTCGCGCTGCTGGCCTCCCAATACGGCAGCGAGCCGATGAATGATCGCGTGATCAAGGCCGCCGCGATTGTAGAGATGACGCACCTGGCCACCCTCTATCACGATGATGTGATGGATGAGGCCGATAAGCGCCGTGGCGTGCCCAGTGCCAATGCCCGTTGGAATAACTCGGTGGCCATCTTGGCTGGCGACATCCTGTTGGCGCACACCTCGCGCATCATGAGTGAGCTGGGTGTGGAAACGGTGGCGCACTTTGCCGAGACCTTCGGGGATCTGGTTACCGGCCAGATGCGCGAGACCATCGGCGCTGGCGACGGGGATCCGGTGGAGCACTACATGAACGTGATCCGCGAAAAAACCGGCGTGCTGATCGCCTCTGCTGGCTTCTTAGGTGGCCTGCACTCCGGGGCAAGCCAGGAGCACATCAAGGCCTTGCAGGGTTATGGTTACGCCATCGGCATGGTCTTCCAGATCGTGGACGACTTCATCGACATCTTCTCTGACACCACCCAGTCCGGCAAGACCCCCGGCACGGACCTGCGCGAAGGCGTATTTACCCTTCCCGTGCTCTACGCGCTGCAGGAGGACACCCCGGTGGGCGAAGAGCTGCGCGGCATCCTCACCGGCCCCATCCATGACGATGCCACGGTGGAGCATGTGCTGGGCCTGCTGGCGAAGTCGCAGGGGCGGCAAAAGGCGCTTGACGACGTCTCCGCGTACCTCAATGAAGCCGAGCAGCACCTCGAGGCACTGCCTGCATGTGCCACCACGGATGCACTGCGCAACCTGGCTCGCTTTACCGTAGCGCGCGTGGGTTAGTGCCCCCTGTAGTGCGAATTTGCAAAGTTATGGGATGGGCAGTGTAGAGTGTTCAACGCACGCCAGGTTGCCCGAGCGGCCAAAGGGAGCGGACTGTAAATCCGTCGGCATTGCCTACAGAAGTTCGAATCTTCTACCTGGCACAGCAATATAAGGAGCCCGTCACGAAAGTGACGGGCTCCTTCGCGTTTCCCAAAAACCCATGACAATAGTTAGATCAAGCCTATAATGAGGTGACCTACGACACATTAGAGGGGCTATGAAGCGGAAAATTCTTTCGGCTTCGGGATCGATGAGCGCAATACTTGCGGCGACTGGCGTCTCTCCCGTCATGGCGATTCAGCCCGCATGATGCAGCGCAAGGTTGCTAAGCGTTCAGAAGAGCATGATCCCGAGGCGCGTCAGGCGGCGCTGGACTTCCAGCGGGACATCGATCGAGGGCGTGCTGGCTTCTAGCGCGGCCGTGCCGATCAGGGGCGTTGAAAACGGGAGCGTTGGGGCGCTGAAAAGCTAGGCTGTAGTGCAGATTTGTGTTCTTTCAACGCTTCGGGTTAATCTTTATCAGGCTTCAACAGGAGCGGGTCGGAAAATACCGGCACAATTCAATGAGGCTAGCGCCCCCTTAGCTCAGTCGGCAGAGCGTTTCCATGGTAAGGAAAAGGTCGACAGTTCGATTCTGTCAGGGGGCTCTGTTCTTTTATCTAGGGTAACCTAGTTGGAAGATCGTGGCGGTGTAGCTCAGTGGTAGAGCAAGCGACTCATAATCGCTGTGTCGCGAGTTCAATTCTCGCCATCGCTACCAAAGGGGCGTGGCTCAATTGGTAGAGCATCGGTCTCCAAAACCGAAGGTTGCAGGTTCGAGTCCTGTCGCCCCTGCAAGAGAAAAAATAGAACACCCGGTTGCCTTGAGGTACCGGGTGTTCTTGCGTTCTATTGGCACCACCATCAGCGTGCTATAGTTGCCAATCTGAACGTGGTGCACCTGGCGGTGCGCCAAAAGGTCCCGATAGGCAACATGATTAAGGGAATGCAGTGAGCGAAGAACAACGGCAACCTACCTCGGCAGCCCGGCCCACCGGCAAGCGCCAACTCGCCGGAACGAGCACCGTTGATGCTTCCCAAGCGGAGGCCAAGAAGGTAGCCAAGCGCGAGCATGATGATCGCCCCGGCGGTTCCGTCGTGCAGTTCCTGCCTGAGGTGGGCAAGGAAATGCGCAAGGTGATTTGGCCTACCACCAAGCAGATGGTCAACTACACCATCATCGTGTTTGCTTTCCTGATTTTGATGACGGCTCTTGTAGCAGGCGTGGACTTCGTCGCCGGCTTGGGAGTTGAAAAGGTGCTGACCCGGTAGTTATACTGGCACCCACTAAAAAAGAAGATCCCGCCTCACCGAAAGCACTGGTGAGGCGGGATACTTTATGTCAGTGAGCGGGCTAGGCTTAAAAGCAGCACGGCCACCACGCTGGCAGGAAGTACGACACACCTTCAAGAGGATGGAACACAGTATGAGCGATGAGCACAAAGGCTCCTTTGCTGATGCTTTCGGCGAAGCCGTCGAAGCATCACTAAGCGCCGAGCAAGAACAAGAGCAGCAGTCCGAAACCTCCAACGAGGTTGAGGTTGAAGAGCAAACGGTGCAGGAAGCCGACTACGAGGCTGCCATCGCTGAAGACTCCGAGGAACTCGACGCCGATGCCGAGTACAAGGCTCGCCTGCGTAAGTTCACCCGTGAGCTGAAAAAGCAGCCCGGCAAGTGGTACATCATTCAGTGCTACTCCGGTTATGAGAACAAGGTGAAGACCAACCTGGACATGCGTGCCCAGACCCTTGAGGTGGAAGATTCCATCTTCGAGGTCGTTGTGCCCGTGGAGCAGGCCGTGGAGATCCGCGACGGTAAGCGCAAGATTGTCAAGCGCAAGCTGCTGCCCGGCTATGTGCTGGTGCGCATGGACATCAACGACCGCGCCTGGTCCGTGGTACGCGATACCCCTGGTGTGACCAGCTTCGTGGGCAACGAAGGCAACGCCACTCCCGTCAAGCACCGCGACGTAGCCAAGTTCCTCATGCCGCAGGAATCTGCCCCCGGCACCGACAAGGGTGCTGCGACCGAAGACGGCGAGCAGGTCGTGGCAATGCCCACCGAAGCCACCAAGGCTCCAGTCCAGGTGGACTACCAGGTTGGCGAGGCCGTCACCATCCTCACCGGCGCCCTGGCATCGGTATCGGCCACCATCTCCGAGATCGACGCCGAAAACGGCAAGCTTCAAGCGCTCGTGTCGATCTTCGGCCGCGAAACTCCTGTGGAGCTCGGCTTTGATCAGGTAGAAAAGATCACCTAGGCCTTTTATCGCCCTGATTGCACTAGGACAAACCCCGGCTGCTTTGGTTGCAGCCGGGGTTTGAGTGTATTCTGGTTGATCGCGTGTGTTTGAGGCATGCGCGAATAAGAACATATACATCCCCGGTGGCTGGATGAATGAAGCACAGGCACGCTGTATCGCCTCGTTTCATGTCTCTGGCATCCGGACGTCGAAAAGCCAAAAAGGCGCATCGGCGTTAACACGGAAAGTTGGTAGAAGTCTCCATGGCTCCTAAGAAGAAGAAGGTCTCCGGCCTGATCAAGCTGCAGATCGAAGCAGGCCAGGCAAACCCGGCTCCCCCGGTTGGTCCTGCCCTTGGTGCTCACGGCGTGAACATCATGGAATTCTGCAAGGCTTATAACGCTGCAACGGAAAACCAGCGCGGCAACGTTGTGCCTGTAGAGATCACCGTCTACGAAGACCGCTCCTTCGACTTCAAGCTGAAGACCCCTCCGGCTGCCAAGCTGCTGATGAAGGCCGCTGGCATCAAGAAGGGCTCCGGCGTTCCCCACACCCAGAAGGTGGGCACCGTGACCCTCGACCAGGTCAAGGAAATCGCTCAGACCAAGCTTGAAGACCTCAACGCATACGACGTTGACACCGCAGCCAAGATCATCATGGGCACCGCACGCTCCATGGGCATCGAGGTCAAGGAATAAGCAAGGGACTCAGTGCTGCACCTTTTCGCAGCATGACCCTCACCGTGGCAGGGCCAGCTTCGGCCCGCACCACACAATCCGAATAAGAACCACAGAAGGATTTTCAACATGAGCAAGCGTTCTAAGGCATACAAGGCCAACGCAGAGAAGGTAGACAAGAGCCGCGTGTACAGCCCCATGGCTGCTGCAGAGCTGGTGAAGGAAACCTCCTCCAAGAACACCGACGCCACCGTTGAGGTTGCACTGCGCCTCGGCGTTGACCCCCGCAAGGCTGACCAGCTTGTGCGCGGCACCGTCTCCTTGCCCAACGGCACCGGTAAGACCGTGCGCGTGGCCGTATTCGCCGAAGGCGAGAAGGCAACCCAGGCTCAAGAAGCTGGCGCCGACATCGTGGGCACCACCGAGCTGATCGAGCAGATCACCGCTGGCACCATCGACTTCGACGTTGCTATCGCAACCCCCGACCAGATGGCCAAGGTTGGCCGTGTGGCTCGCGTCCTCGGCCCCCGTGGCCTGATGCCGAACCCCAAGACCGGCACCGTGACCACCGACGTGGCAAAGGCTATCGCCGACGTCAAGGGCGGCAAGATCTCCTTCCGCGTGGACAAGGCTTCCAACCTGCACGCCATCATTGGTAAGTCCTCCTTCGACGCCAAGGCATTGGCTGAGAACTACGGCGCACTGATCGACGAAGTGCTGCGTATCAAGCCTTCCTCCTCCAAGGGTGTCTACCTGAAGAAGGTCACCATGGCCTCCACCTTCGGCCCTGGCGTTCCGGTTGATCCTTCCGTTCAGAAGAACTACACCGAGGCCTAAAAGCCCTCAGCGCGTGCTGGCTCATTATTGAGCTAGCACACGTTCTACACTCATCCCTATGGCTGGTTTTCCACGCCATAGGGATTGTTGTGTTTTTAGAGATCATGACGAGGGACTAGACCATGCGCACATCGGACCGAAGCTACCGCAGACATGCAAGACTCATCAGCGCAGCGGTCTTAAGCGCTGCCATCTTCGGAATGATCCTTGCCCTGACCGTGCTCGTGTTCAATCCCTTAGATAATGACGCGCTGAGCTTGGTGATGTTGCTATTTTTCGGGCCGCTGATCATCTGGATCGCCCGAAGGTTCAAACAAGCCAAAGCGCGCCTGACCTATGCGCGCATCGATGCACAACAGTATCCGGATATTCACCAGCTAGTTCAGCGCTTCTCCCGGGAAGTCGAGCTCAGAGGCTTCCCGGCGGCCTTCCTTATCACCGACGCCTCAACCAACCCTTGCGCGGGAGAGCTCAACACCAGGCCTTGTGTGCGCATCGGTTCCGATTTCTTTGCAGGGTGCAGGGAAAACGACACGCCCGAAGCGCTGGAGTTTATGGTGGCCCACCAAATCGCGCACCTTAAAGCCGGGCACACCAGCCACTGGTGGGCGATGGTGGTGTCCTCCGTGCGCTTTGTTCCTGTGCTCAATGCCCTGGTTGCTCGCCAAATGGAGTTCCACGCCGATTATCTTGCAGCCCGCATGTCGCCTCAAGGAGCAGGACTGGCCATCGGCTTATGCCAGGTGGGCAAGGATAATTTTCCCTACCTCAACCCCGAGGTCCAATACGACAGTGGTGTAAGCAGCTCCGGCTTCTGGGCCTGGATTGCCAAGTGGAGCAGCATTGAGGTCAGCCCGTCTGAACGGTATGCGCGCTTAGTTGATGCAGGGCTCGTGCCCCAAAAACCCGAAGAGTAGCTTGCCCGAGCTGCCAGGGCAGTGTGCGGTTTTCCGGGCTGCCACAGGGGCGCTGAAAAGCTCGCCCCCGAATAGGGGAATACTTAATCGGTTCAGTGTTAAATCTGAATCGGTTAAGCCTTTGAGCTGCATGTTTTAGCTAGCGCAGAGGGGTTAGTCTCGTGGGCATGGCAAAAATCAATGTGGCTATTGCAGGCCTAGGTAACTGTGCAACCTCCCTGATTCAGGGGATCCATTACTACCGTGATGCAGACCCAGCATCGGAAGTCCCTGGACTCATGCACGTCCAATTCGGCGACTATCACGTAGGCGATCTCAACGTGGTGGCAGCCTTCGATGTGGATGCAGACAAAGTGGGCAAGGACGTCTCCAAGGCCATCGAAAGCGGCCAGAACTGCACCATCAAGATCTGCGATGTGCCCGAGATGGGCGTGAAGGTCCAGCGCGGCCATACCTTGGATGGCTTGGGTCGCTACTATCAGCAGACCATCGAGGAATCCGATGCTGAGCCAGTAGATGTGGTTCAAGCGCTCAAGGATGCCGAGGTAGACGTGCTGGTGAGCTACCTGCCGGTGGGCTCTGAGGAGGCAGACAAGTTCTACGCCCAGTGCGCGATTGATGCAGGCTGCGCCTTTGTCAACGCCCTTCCGGTCTTTATCGCCTCTGATCCCGAGTGGGCTGAGAAGTTCCGTGCAGCCGGTGTGCCGATCGTCGGTGACGATATTAAAAGCCAGGTGGGCGCCACGATCAGCCACCGCGTGCTGGCCAAGCTCTTTGAGGATCGCGGCGTTCGTCTTGAGCGCACCATGCAGCTCAACGTCGGCGGCAACATGGACTTCAAGAACATGCTCGAACGCGAGCGCCTGGAGTCGAAGAAGATCTCCAAGACCCAATCGGTGACCTCGAATCTGCACTCCGGACCTTTGGCCGGCAAGATCGAAGACCGCAACGTGCATATCGGCCCTTCCGACTATGTGGAGTGGTTGGATGACCGCAAGTGGGCCTATGTTCGCCTTGAGGGCACTGCCTTCGGCGATGTGCCGCTGAACCTGGAGTACAAGCTGGAGGTGTGGGATTCGCCCAACTCCGCCGGCATCATCATCGACGCCATCCGCGCTGCAAAAATCGCCCTCGACCGCGGCATCGGTGGGCCGGTGGAATCTGCTTCTTCCTATCTGATGAAGTCTCCGCCTACCCAGCTTGGCGACGACACCGCTCGCGCCGAATTGGAAGCGTTTATCGCAGGCGATACTGAAGAATAATCCCCGTGATGGCCAAACAAGAGGTCTGTTTCAGCCGGAATTTGCGCTGTAGAGCTTTGATGCTGTAGCCTCGCAAGTCGAAGTTTGAAACGGACCGCTTGGTCCCCGCTCAAGTTTCACCGAAGACCGTCGGTTAGCCAAGTTTTGGCTCGAAGGAATCCAAGCAATTGGATCAGCCCACGCAGGAGACACTGAAGCGTTTTACTCCTTCCAAGGAGAACTACGTGCCCTGTGCTCTTGCACGGGGTTTTTGTTTTGTCTCAAGCGCTAGCGCTTTTAGGCGAACAGAAGCCCCGGCGGATCAGAACACGATTGATACGTACATGAGGAAGGAGGCGAAGTAATGGCAAACCCGAAGAACGAGCAGTCCCTCGCTGAGCTGAAGAACCGCTTTGCAGAGGCTGACTCCGTCGTGCTCACCGAGTACCGCGGCCTGTCCGTGGCTCAGACCACCGAACTGCGTCGTGCACTGGGTGCAGATGTCCAGTACTCCGTCGCCAAGAACACCCTGGTCAAGCTTGCTGCTAAGGAAGCTGGCATCGAGGGCCTTGATGATCTCCTCGTTGGCCCCACCGCTGTTGCCTTTGTTAAGGGCGAAGCCGTGGACGCTGCGAAGGCGATGAAGAAGTTCGCTTCTGACAACAAGGCATTCGTAGTCAAGGGTGGCTACATGGACGGCAACGCACTGAGCGCTGCTCAGGTTGATGCCATCGCCGAGCTGGACAACCGCGAGACCACCCTCGCAAAGCTGGCTGGCGCCATGAAGGGCAACTTGGCAAAGGCTGCAGGCCTATTCAACGCCCCCGCTTCTCAGGTTGCGCGCCTCGCAGTTGCGCTGCAGGAGAAGAAGGAAGCGTAAGCCTTGCCCCCAAGCGGGCAACACACGTTTTACACACAACACTTTGGATGCGAACCTGCGGGCGAGCATCCGCCTTAAGAAAGGAATACCACCATGGCTAAGCTCACCAAGGACGAGCTCATTGAAGCTTTCAAGGAGATGACCCTGATCGAGCTCTCCGAGTTCGTGAAGGAATTCGAAGAGGTCTTCGAAGTTACCGCTGCTGCTCCGGTTGCTGTTGCTGCCGCTGGCGCTGCAGGTGGCGACGCTCCTGCCGCTGAAGAGAAGGACGAGTTCGACGTTGTGCTCGAGGACGCCGGCGCCAAGAAGATCGGCGTGATCAAGGCTGTTCGCGAGATTGTTTCCGGCCTGGGTCTGAAGGAAGCTAAGGAGCTCGTTGAGTCCGCTCCTAAGGCTATCCTCGAGGGCGCTAACAAGGACGACGCTGAGGCTGCCAAGACCAAGCTCGAAGAGGCTGGCGCTAAGGTTACCCTCAAGTAATATCCCCTTCGGATATTCACTTCACATCCCCCAACCGGCATGGTGCTGGTGGGGGATGTTTTCTTGCGCTTTATCCCCTTGTCCCTTCTAAGATCAACGCATGACCAAGGCCACCACACCACCAAGCATCTTCGCCGATGTCGATACCGGCATCGACGACATGCTGGCGTTGATCTACCTATGCGCCCTGCACCGTGCAGAAGAAATCACCCTTGCCGGGGTAAGCGCTAACGCGGGCAACACCACCGCCACCATGGCGGCCAATAACACCCGCTACATCCTGAATCTGCTGCACTGCCACGATGTGCCGGTGGCACTCGGCGCTCAAAGCCCCTTGAGGGTGCCGCTGACGATCACCCCGGAAACTCATGGCCCGGCAGGCCTTGGCTACGTGTTTGCACCTGGCAATGAACAGGCCAAAAACCTCAGCGTTGCGGCAGGAGTAGTGCCAGAGGCTCGCGTGATGCAGGCCTTGCAGCGGCCAAGCCCACTGGCTCCGGGAATCCTTGAAGATGCTCCACGGCTTTGGCGGCAGGTGCTTAACACCTACCCACAGTGCCGCTTGCTGGTGAGTGGCCCAGGTACCTCAGTTGCCCAACACCTAGAGCTTGCCCGCGAGTTCTCCCACATCACCGTCATGGGTGGGGCAGTGGACTATCCCGGCAACACCACCGAGCATGCCGAGTGGAATTTTTGGTCCGACCCAGACGCAGCCCAAGCGCTGCTCAGCTTGCACCCCACACTGCTGAGCTTGCAGATCAGCGAGCAGATCACCATCACACCAGAAGTGCTGGACTCCCTAGCCATGCCAGCAGAACTCCACAAAGTAGTAGCCGAGGCATTGCGTTTCTACTTCGAATTTCATCAGGCAATGGGCGAAGGCTATCTTGCCCAAGTCCACGACCTGGCGGCGGCGATGATTGCCTGCGGCACCGCCTCGTATGCCACCACTGCCTGCAAGCTAGCCCTCGATCCCGCCGATCGTGGAGCACTCAAAAGTGGGCAAGGCGATGAGGTCGCTGTCATTAGCAGGCTGGAAGCAGCAGCGGTCGAAGAAGAATTACGCCGGGCGTGTGCGCTGCTTGGCAAATAGGCAGCAATGGCGTGCTATCCGGACTTGGAAGTGCAGGCAGGGGCGTCGAAAAGCTCATGGGGGCACCCGTGTGGAAAGCACAAGCCCGTCGTGGTTGAATGCCCAAGTGTTGTGCTCGAGGTGACATAGAGCCAACCTGACCAAAGCCCAGTGGCTGCAAGCCCATGATCGGAGCCAACGCAAAGGTTATCTATGTCTACAATCTCGAATCGTCGCAGTTATATCCTCACCGGTGTAGCACTTGCCATCATGGCGCTCACCTGGCTGATCCTGGTGCTCATGCACCCCGAAGATCAATGGGACTCCCTGGCCCAAGGCCCCGGAGCGGTTGTAGCACTGCTGGGATTTAGCCTCGGAGCTATCGTCGCGCTGGTTGCCGTCATCCCCGTGCTTCACCCCCGTGCGCTCGCACTGATCCCCGTGGCTCTGGTGCTCAATATCGTGCTCGGCCAGATCGTGGGCACCAACCCGCTGCCCATTCCGCTCTACCTCGACTCCATCGGAACGGTACTGGTTGCAGCACTTTGCGGCCCGCGTGCAGGCATGGCTACCGGTGCGCTCTCGGCCCTGGTGTGGGGAACCTTCAATCCCACCGTGGTGCCCTTCGCCGCGGACTACGCCATGATCGGCCTGCTCGCAGGTCTGGCTCCCTGGGTTACCCGCCGCTGGCTCGTGCCGATCTGGGGCGCATTTGTTGGCCTGCTGTCTGCACTCATGGCAGCACCTATCGCCTCCTTTATCTTTGGTGGTACCGCCGGAACCGGCACCGGGCTTTTGGTCAGCTTCTACCGTCAGCTCGGCCTTTCGCCCATGTCTGCGGTGTATGCGCAGTCGTTAAGCTCTGATCCCATTGACAAGGTGATCGTCTTTAGCCTGGTGCTGCTCATTGTTGCTGCCCTGCCCAAGCGCACCATGCGAGAATTTCGCCCCAAGGATGCCGCACCCAAAGCGGTAGCACCCAAGACCACTGCCGCCTAGTGCTCCTTCGCCTGCCTGCCGTGCGTTTGCATCCTTTTACGCTGCTCACCTTCGCCGGATGCTCCATGGTGTTGCTGACTGCCTTAAACAATGTGGTGGCATCTGCCATTGGGCTTGGCGGAGTGATCATTGTAGGCCTGCTCGCTCGGCGCAAGGCAGTGCTTCTTACCACCGCAGCACTCGGGCTGCCGGCGGTGGCCTCGTTTAGCTTGATGTATGGCCTGTTCGGTCAGTGGCAATCGGCGGCAGAGCTCAGCCTTCGCTTCGCCGCGATCCTGGGCTCAGGGCTGCTGTTTTTTAGCTTTATCGACGCAGACGAGATGCTTCGAGCCATGAGCACCAAAGTGCCCGCGCCGGTGGTCTTTATCCTGGGCTCCATTAGCCGGATGACCCAACTAGCCCAGCAGCGCCTGAGCACCATCGAAGAGATTCAACGCTCGCGGGGGATGAAGGTGCGCAAGTTCTCGTGGAATAACGTGCTCTTGCCCCTGATCGTGGGTATGGTCACCGACGCCGCGGTGCGCAGCAGACCCCTCCAACGCACGGGCATTGCCAGGCCAGGACCGCGCACGGTGCTCTACCCAGTAGCTGACCGCACCGCCGAGCGGGTCTTACGATGGCTTTGTGTACTCATTACTGCCTTGGTCTGTGTTGCGGTGGTGATCTGATGCAAGAGCAGCAAGAACAGCACTCGCGCCGATATATCTGGGGTGCCTCTGGCAGTGGCTTGAGCCAATACGCCTGGGAGATGGCAGAACACACGGGGGCGGCGTGGGTTGGCAATGATGCCGCGGCACACATTAGCCTGCTCAGAGCCACGGTTGAACAAGAGCTGGCCTTTGGCATGGAGCAATTGGCCATTCCGCGCGATGAGATGTTTGCGCGCATTGCCGAGGCTGCCGAGCAATGGGGGCTTGTATCGCTGCTCCAACGAGATCCAGCGAGCCTTTCTACAGGGCAAACCCGCAGAGTGGCCATTGCCAGCGCCCTACTCGTGCAGCCATCCGGCTTGGTTCTAGATTGCCCCCTCGATGGCTGCGATACCGACGCACAAGCAACGCTCGCGCAAGTGATGAGCACCTTCGATGGCGAGATCAGCATCTGCGATCGCCGCTGGACCGTGCTGGCCGACGATGCCAAAAGCTTTGAATACCGGGGTGGTGAGCTGCACCCGATGCAGCCACCGCGGCCGCAACTACAACAAGGTTCATACCTGCCGCTGGGGCAAGGCGAGGACGGCTCAGTACACGACAATGACGTCGTCTTAGAGCAGATGATTGTGCGCCGCGGCGAGCGCAAGGCTGGACGCCGGGCCGGACGGAGGGTTGGACGGAGGGTTGGCAGCGGTGGCGAGCGTGGTGCTGCACCTACCTTTGCCTTAGGGCCTGTGAGCCTGCGCTTTCCTGCAGGGGCTATCACGCACCTTCGGGGTGCCAATGGTTGTGGCAAAACCACGCTCATGCTCGCAGCAGCAGGACTGATTCCACACGAAGGCCAGGTGCATGCGCCAACCATTGGCTGGGTGCCAACGGCGATGGATCAAGCCTTTTCGCAGCCAAGCGCACTGCGGGAGGTGTCGTTGGGTAGTGATCAAGCCCATGCCGAGGCGGCACTTGCTTGGTGTGGTTTAGAGGAGGTTGCTCAGTTGCACCCTCTTGATCTGCCGAGCTCTCAGCGACGCTTATTGGCATTTGCTTGTGCCATCGTCCGTGGGCCTGGCGCGATTTTTCTTGATGAACCTACCGTGGGCCTTGATACCTCCGGCATTGAGCAGCTTGCGGTATTGATGCAGCGCTTTGTTCAGGGGCGGTGGCATGAGCACCTGCGAGAACGTGGCCTTGATGTGCTCCACGAGGGGCTGCCGAGTGTTGTGTGGAGTTGCCATGAGCAAGACTTCGCTCATATTTCGGATTTCGTTGTGGATCTGCCCTTGAGCTAATGGCTATCGGGCTTTCCTGATCCAGTTCTTTCTCTTTGATGCTTTCCTGCTGGCGTGGCGGGTTTCTTGTGCTTTTTGTACAGCTCAGGATGGATGTATTGTGCACCACTTGAGGCGTTATGTGACCGGCGTTATAGTGGCAAGTGACACCGAGCACACTCGGTGGACCGTGAATTCCCTACACAAGCACCACCCGGCTTGTTTTCTTCCGATAACTACACCGCCCCGAATGCCTGTAAGGAACCACCATGAACGCGATCAACGAGCTGCCAACCCTTCCCCGGTCTGAGAACCCCTACGAGGACTTCCGCTACTTCTACCGCGACGGCATGCCACTTCGCCCCTCGCCGCGGCGCCGCACCGAACGGCCGTCCTGGAGCACCGTGCGTCACAACCTTTTTGATAAATGGCACCACGTGCGCGATGACTGGAGCTACGACACTCCACAAACTCGCCTGCTCGACGACCACATGTGGCAAACCGACGAGCTCGGCGCCGCCGTGGCCGAGATGTTCAAACGTGTGGGATCCAAGCAAGCTCGTGCCGATTTCGAGCTGGCTTTGGAGGAGGGCATCGACAAAGTAGCAAACCCCGAGCCAGAACTCGTCGCACTTTTCGAGCAGCTCGACCACATTCCTGAGTGGATCGACTTAGAGGCCGCAGAACGCGGACGCGTGGCCTACTACAACACCACCGAAACCTCAGAGTTTCTCACCTTCGCCTTTGGCTACTGGGCCACCACCATGGAGGATCGAACTTCTGCCGCTACCGGCGAAACTCAGATGTTTGAGCTGCGCCCATTGCAGCGTGCGATGGAAACCAGCGAGTTCTTTGTCAATACCGGTCTCCACGGCGTATTCGACCGCTTCAGCGAGGGCTTTAAATCCGCCGTCCGTGTCCGCCTGGCGCATGCTCAGGCAAATCGCTACCTAGAAAAGCTCTGGGGGCCGGAGCACTTTAATGAGTTCGGTCGCCCCATCGGATCCAGCTTCCTGGTGTCTGGAGAAGGGTGGTTCGCCCTCTTGCCGCTGGCTCTTGATGAGTTCTTCGGTCGCCCACATTCTGGGCAGGAGTGGGACGATGTGGCCATGTACTGGGCCTATATCCTCTACGTGATGGGCGCAGAGGAGCGCATCATTCCCAAGACCGGCGATGAGATGCGAAAGATGACCGACTTTATCTTCGCCAATGGCGGTATGAGCTCGAGTTATCGCCAACAAATCGCCACCGCGTTATTCAAGATCCTGGAGATGATGAACCCCGATGCGCCACGAAAGTCGCTGGCTGGGCTCTCGCTGATCGTGGGTGAAGAAGATACGCGCTTTATGATCAGCGGCACCCGTTGGGCCGAGCTGGACTGGTCGGAGGAAGCGAAGAAGCTCGAAGCCGAGGCACGCGAGCAAGCCGCGCAAATGCGCGAGGAAGATGCGCATACCGATGCCTGGCAGCGCATGGAAGCGCGCTCCCGCGAAGGCAACCCGCCGTGGATGACCGCGCTGCGCGAGCAGATCCACCACGCCGAAGAACACGGCTTGGATGTGCCCAGCAACTTCCAGTTGCATGACGCCACCACCGACGCTCACTAGTGCCAACGCTGCAGGCGACACCGCAGCCTCTACTCATCACTGTGAGGCTGCGGTGCAGCATCTCGGCGCATCGGCCTTCTGCTTTGGCATGATGGGGCACATGAAGATCGCATGGCTAGGAACTGGACGCATGGGCACCGAGCTCGCCCTGCATTTGCTGAAAGATCATGAGGTGACGGTGTGGAATCGCACCGCTGCGAAGGCACAGAAGCTTGTCGACGCCGGCGCGACCCTCGCCAACTCTCCCGCAGAGGCAGTAAGTGGTGCTGATCTGGTGGTGACCTGCCTTTTCGGCCCGCCGCAGATCAAGGAAGTTGTGCTCGATGCCAACCTAATTCCCGATGGGGTGCCCTGGGCGGACGCCACCACCGTATCCCCAGCAGATACCGTCGATTTTGCAGAGGCCGTTCCCGCCTACGTGGCAACTCCCGTGGTTGGCTCACTTGGCCCTGCTCGTGAGGGCAAACTGGGCGTCTACGTTGGCGGCGCCGACGCCCAAGCTCGTGAGCTGGTGGCCAAAGTTGTGGCTCCATGGGCCGCTGCCAATCCTGAGCGCCTCAAAGTGGTGGACTCCGCGGCCAAGGCTGCAACCGGCAAACTTATGGCCAACCTTGCCCTGGCTGTCAGCGCTCAGGGCGTGCTGGAGGCATTACAGCTTGCGGCTTCCAATGGTGTTGAAGCCGAGGAGGCCCTGGAGATGCTGGACTCTACTGGTCTGGCCTTTCTTAAGAATATGAAGGCGCCGTTTATCCTCGGCGAGCGTGAAACCTGCCCGGGTGATTTCACCGTGGATGCCATTGCTAAAGATGTGGCCTTGATGTTGCGCAGCGCCAATACCGTGCTGCCGGCTACCGCTGCTGCCCTGGAGAGCCTGGAAGGCCAGCAGGAGCAGGGAAGGGGAGATGAGGATTTCTCCGCTATGTTGGTGTACCGCAATAAGATCAACCCGGCCGAATAGTAGGATCAGACCTCATGCTGCCAAAGTCTCGCATTCAGTCGGCGCTCGCCATCGGCATCGGCCTGTTCCTCGTCGTGGTCGGTGTGCTGGCCCCCGTGCTGCTTGATAAGGGCGTGCAGTTGCCCATGGATCTCAAGCACAGCACCTATACGCTGCGAGACGAGGCTGCTCACAGTCGGGTGATTGGCAAGGATGTAGAAGTCACCGCACCGGTGACGCGCCAAACCCACTTCGAGATCTTCCCCGCAGCCGACGAAGAACATGCCACCTTGCAGGTCGGTGTGACCAATATGCGAGACAGCATGCAAGACGAGGTGGATAGGCTCATTACCGCGAGTGTGTGGTCGGCAACCATCGACCGCGTCACAGGTGAGATCACCGGTCCGATGACGGTCACGGATCAGCTTGGCAATCCCCCGCGCGAAGTGCAGGCCGAAGGCGTGTGGATGAAGTTCCCTTCAGATGCGCAGCAAAGCACCTACCAGGTATTTGATCCGCTGCTGCGTGAGGCTCTGCCGGCGGAATTTAGCCAAGAAGAGCAGCGTGATGGCAGGACGCTGTATCGCTATGTGCAGCGAATTGAGCCCAAAAACGTGGCCTTGAACTACGCCGCGGTGCAAAACACCGTCTCGATTCCTCGCGATGATAAGCAAATCACCGCCTACCTCTATCACTCCGGCACCCGCGAATTCCTCGTGGATCAGGCCACGGGCCTTGTTGTGGGGTTGGAGGAGCATATCGACGACTACTACGCCACCAATACCGGCGAGCGGGTAGCAGTAGGTATGCAATTTAATGGCAGCCTCAATGAGCAGCAGGCCGAAGAGCTGCTTGCAGAAACTGATCAATTCCCCGACTGGCATATCTGGCGTTATATCTGCTGGGGCATCGCAGGCCTTGGTGGCCTGCTGACGCTCATCGGGCTGTTCGGTGCCTTCGGTACAGGCAAGAAGCAAGACAAGCCGCAGCCGGAAGCAGAAGATGGTGAAGGTGCCGCACCTGCTGCTAGCGACACGCCGCAAGAGGCGGCTATCCTAGACCAGGATTCCACCATGTATATTCCCCTCAAAGACGCACCCAACACTGCTGAGGGTCAAAAGCCTTCCCCCTAGCAGACCCGCGGGGGAGCAACCAAAAAAGTAGTTGACGCTTTGGCTTTGGGGGTATAAGCTAAACCGTTGCGCTGGAATCCGTGTTGGATAGAAGCTCTGGCCTTGTTCAAGTTCGAGGAAAACGACAACTTGACAAGGTCATTCCGTGCTATCTGTGCACGATGATTCCTTAGCAGACCGAAATGCTCATTTACCAGCGGTTTTGGTGGTCAATATTGCGGGGCCATCATCCGCGCGAGGTGCTGGAAGGACCCATCTTGGCAGTCTCCCGCCAGACCAAGGCCGACATCCCTGGGGCTCCCGAACGTTATTCGTTCGCAAAAATTACCGAACCTATCGAGGTCCCGGGACTTCTCGATATTCAGCTCGATTCCTTTGCATGGCTGATTGGTACGCCTGAGTGGCGCGCCAAAAAGCAGGAGGAATTAGGCCCTGATGCCCGCGTAACCAGCGGGTTGGAGGACATCCTAGAGGAGCTTTCTCCCATTCAGGATTACTCCGGCAATATGTCTTTGTCGCTCTCGGAGCCACGCTTCGAGGACATGAAAAACACCATCGACGAGGCTAAAGATAAAGACATCAACTACTCCGCGCCTCTCTACGTCACGGCGGAGTTCATTAACAACGACACCCAAGAGATCAAGTCTCAGACGGTGTTCATCGGCGATTTCCCGATGATGACCGACAAGGGCACGTTCATTGTCAACGGCACCGAGCGTGTTGTGGTGTCGCAGCTTGTTCGTTCCCCTGGTGTGTACTTCGACCAGACCATCGACAAGTCCACCGAGCGTCCCCTGCACTCCGTGAAGGTGATTCCTTCCCGCGGTGCATGGCTTGAGTTCGACGTGGACAAGCGCGATACCGTTGGCGTTCGCATCGACCGCAAGCGTCGCCAGCCCGTCACCGTGCTGCTCAAGGCTCTGGGTTGGACCACCGAGCAGATCAAGGAGCGCTTCGGCTTCTCCGAGATCATGATGTCTACCCTTGAGGCAGACAATGTTGCTAGCACCGATGAAGCGCTGCTGGAGATCTACCGCAAGCAGCGTCCAGGTGAGCAGCCGACTCGCGATCTGGCTCAGTCGCTGCTTGATAATTCCTTCTTCCGCGCAAAGCGCTATGACCTAGCCAAGGTGGGCCGTTACAAGGTCAACCGCAAGCTCGGTCTTGGCGGCGATAACGAGGGTCTGATGACTCTCACCGAAGAAGACATCGCTACCACCATCGAATACCTGGTGCGCCTGCACGCAGGTGAAACCAGCATGACCTCCCCTGAGGGCACCGTCATCCCCGTGGAAACGGACGATATCGACCACTTCGGTAACCGTCGTCTGCGCACCGTGGGTGAGCTGATCCAAAACCAGGTTCGCGTTGGTCTTTCCCGCATGGAGCGCGTCGTGCGTGAGCGCATGACCACCCAAGACGCAGAATCGATCACGCCTACCTCGCTGATCAACGTGCGTCCCGTTTCGGCTGCAATCCGCGAGTTCTTCGGCACCTCCCAGCTCTCGCAGTTCATGGACCAGAACAACTCCCTGTCTGGTCTTACCCACAAGCGCCGTCTGTCTGCGCTTGGCCCCGGCGGCCTCTCCCGCGAGCGCGCCGGCATCGAGGTGCGCGACGTGCACCCCTCGCACTACGGCCGTATGTGCCCGATCGAGACTCCCGAAGGCCCGAACATTGGTCTGATCGGCTCGCTGGCTTCCTATGCCCGCGTGAACGCCTTCGGCTTCATCGAGACCCCTTACCGCAAGGTGGTCGACGGTGTTGTCACCGATCAGGTTGATTACCTCACCGCTGATGAGGAAGACCGCTACGTGGTGGCCCAGGCCAACACTCCTTTTGATAAGGACGGCAAGATCCTCGAAGAGCGCGTCACCGTGCGCGTGAAGAACGGCGATATCCAGGTCGTTTCCGGCGACGCCATCGACTACATGGACGTTTCGCCCCGCCAGATGGTTTCCGTGGCAACCGCCATGATTCCCTTCCTGGAGCACGACGATGCAAACCGTGCCCTCATGGGCGCGAACATGCAGCGTCAGGCTGTGCCGCTGGTGCGTTCCGAGGCTCCGCTGGTTGGTACCGGCATGGAGATGCGTGCCGCCTACGACGCCGGCGACCTGCTGATCAGCAAGAAGTCCGGTGCCGTTGAAAACGTCTCTGCAGACTTCATCACCATCATGGACGATGAGGGCATCCGCGATACCTACCGTCTGCGTAAGTTCGAGCGCACCAACCAGGGCACCAGCTACAACCAGAAGCCGCTGGTAAACATCGGCGACCGTGTCGAGGCTGGCCAGGTTATTGCCGATGGCCCCGGCACCCACAACGGTGAGATGGCGCTTGGCCGCAACCTGCTCGTGGCATTCATGCCTTGGGAAGGCCACAACTACGAGGACGCCATCATCTTGAACCAGCGCCTGGTTGAAGAAGATGTGCTCACCTCCATCCACATCGAAGAGCACGAGATCGATGCCCGCGACACCAAGCTCGGTGCCGAGGAAATCACCCGTGAGCTGCCGAATGTTTCCGAAGACGTACTCAAAGACCTCGATGAGCGCGGTATCGTGCGCATCGGTGCTGACGTGCGTGACGGCGACATCCTGGTGGGTAAGGTCACCCCGAAGGGTGAAACCGAGCTGACCCCTGAAGAGCGCCTGCTGCGCGCCATCTTCGGTGAGAAGGCCCGCGAGGTTCGCGATACCTCCATGAAGGTGCCGCACGGTGAAACCGGCAAGGTGATCGGTGTGCGTCGCTTCTCCCGCGAGGACGACGACGATCTCGCCCCCGGCGTGAACGAGATGATCCGCGTCTATGTTGCTCAAAAGCGCAAGATCCAGGACGGCGATAAGCTAGCTGGCCGCCACGGCAACAAGGGTGTTGTGGGCAAGATTCTGCCTGCCGAGGACATGCCCTTCATGCCCGATGGCACCCCTGTCGACATCATCTTGAACACCCACGGTGTGCCGCGTCGTATGAACATCGGCCAGGTGCTGGAAGTGCACCTTGGTTGGTTGGCCGCCGCTGGTTGGGAAATCGACACCGATGATCCCGCCAACGCCGAGCTGATGAAGATGCTGCCCGAGGAGCTCTACAGCGTTCCTGCCGGTTCGCTGACCTCCACCCCGGTATTCGACGGTGCTTCCAACGATGAGCTGGCTGGCCTTCTTGCCAACTCGCGCCCCAACCGCGATGGCGACGTCATGGTTGATGCCGACGGTAAGGCACAGCTTTTCGACGGTCGCTCCGGCGAGCCTTTCCCGTACCCGGTTTCGGTTGGCTACATGTACATCCTCAAGCTCCACCACCTGGTGGACGAGAAGATCCACGCACGTTCCACCGGCCCGTACTCCATGATTACCCAGCAGCCGCTGGGTGGTAAGGCTCAGTTCGGTGGCCAGCGCTTCGGCGAGATGGAGGTGTGGGCAATGCAGGCATACGGCGCTGCCTACACCCTGCAGGAACTGCTGACCATCAAGTCGGACGACGTGGTTGGCCGTGTGAAGGTCTACGAGGCGATCGTCAAGGGCGAGAACATCCCGGATCCGGGTATCCCCGAGTCCTTCAAGGTGTTGCTCAAGGAGCTGCAGTCGCTGTGCTTGAACGTGGAAGTGCTTTCCGCAGACGGCACCCCGATGGAACTGTCCGGTTCCGACGAGGACGACTTCGACCAGGCTGGTGCCTCCCTTGGTATCAACCTGTCGCGCGACGAGCGTTCGGACGCCGACACCGCATAACGCCAGGTCTGTAGGGGACGGCTTTTCAAGGCGCACATGAGCGTCGAAAAGCTCCCTGCAGGCGGACATTCAAAGAAAGCAAATAGTTTTTAACGAGCCCCTAAGCATTAGGGGGAAAGGGAGTTACGTGCTCGACGTCAACTTCTTCGACGAACTCCGCATCGGCCTGGCCACCGCCGACGACATCCGCCGTTGGTCCAAAGGTGAGGTTAAGAAGCCGGAGACCATTAACTACCGCACGCTCAAGCCTGAGAAGGACGGCTTGTTCTGTGAGCGTATTTTCGGCCCCACCCGCGACTGGGAGTGTGCCTGCGGTAAGTACAAGCGCGTGCGCTACAAGGGCATCATCTGTGAACGCTGTGGCGTTGAGGTGACCAAGTCCAAGGTGCGTCGTGAGCGCATGGGCCACATTGAGTTGGCCGCGCCCGTGACCCACATCTGGTACTTCAAGGGCGTGCCTTCACGCCTGGGCTACCTGCTTGACCTTGCTCCTAAGGATCTTGAGCGCATCATCTACTTCGCTGCGAACATCATCACCAGCGTTGATGAGGAAGCTCGCCACAACGACCTGTCCACCCTGGAAGCCGAGATGCTTCTAGAAAAGAAGGACGTTGAGGCCGATGCAGAATCCGATATTGCAGAGCGTGCCCAAAAGCTTGAGGAAGACCTCGCAGAGCTTGAAGCCGCAGGTGCAAAGGCTGATGCGCGCCGCAAGGTGCAAAATGCAGCCGATAAGGAAATGCAGCACATCCGCGAGCGTGCCGAGCGTGAGATCGACCGCCTCGAGGAAATCTGGCAGACCTTTGTCAAGCTTGCCCCGAAGCAGATGATCATCGATGAGTCCATCTACGAAGAGCTCATCGACCGCTACGAGGATTACTTCACCGGCGGCATGGGTGCTGAGGCCATTCAGACCCTGATTCGCAACTTCGACCTCGACGCCGAGGCCGAGGAGCTGCGCGAGATCATCAACAATGGCAAGGGCCAGAAGAAGATGCGCGCGCTCAAGCGCCTGAAGGTTGTGGCTGCATTCCAGCGTTCGGGTAACGACCCGGCTGGCATGGTGCTCGACTGCATCCCGGTGATCCCGCCGGAGCTTCGCCCCATGGTGCAGCTCGACGGTGGCCGTTTCGCCACCTCGGACCTCAACGACCTCTACCGTCGTGTGATCAACCGCAACAACCGCCTCAAGCGCATGATCGATCTCGGTGCTCCTGAGATCATCGTGAACAACGAAAAGCGCATGCTGCAGGAATCTGTGGACGCGCTCTTCGACAACGGCCGTCGTGGCCGTCCGGTGTCTGGTCCGGGCAACCGCCCGCTGAAGTCCCTGAGCGACCTGCTCAAGGGTAAGGCTGGCCGTTTCCGTCAGAACCTGCTGGGTAAGCGTGTTGACTACTCCGGCCGTTCGGTGATTATCGTCGGCCCGCAGCTCAAGCTGCATGAGTGTGGTCTGCCCAAGCTCATGGCGTTGGAGCTGTTCAAGCCCTTCGTGATGAAGCGTCTGGTGGAAAATGACTTCGCCCAGAACATCCGCTCCGCAAAGCGCATGGTGGAACGCCAGCGCCCCGAGGTGTGGGACGTGCTGGAAGAGGCCATTGCTGAGCACCCAGTGATGCTCAACCGTGCGCCTACCCTGCACCGCCTGGGTATTCAGGCCTTCGAGCCGAAGCTGGTGGAAGGTAAAGCCATCCAGCTACACCCGCTGGCCTGTGAAGCCTTCAACGCCGACTTCGACGGCGACCAGATGGCTGTGCACCTGCCGCTTTCCGCAGAAGCACAGGCAGAGGCCCGCATCCTCATGCTCGCCTCCAACAACATCCTTTCGCCTGCCTCGGGTAAGCCCCTGGCTATGCCGCGTCTGGATATGGTTACCGGCCTGTACTTCCTCACCATGGACAAGGCCGAAGGCGAGCTCGGTGGCGAGGGTGCCTACAAGCCTGCTAGCGATGATCAGCCTGCACAGGGCGTGTACTCCTCCTACGCCGAGGCAATCATGGCGCGCGACCGTGGCGTGCTTGGCCTACAGGCCAAGATCAAGGTGCGTATTTCTCACCTGCGCCCGCCGGCAGACATCGAGGCAGAGCAGTTCCCCGATGGCTGGCAACAGGGTCAGACCTGGTTGGCAGACACCACCTTGGGTCGTGTCATGTTCAACGAGTTGCTGCCGTGGAACTACCCCTACCTTGAAGGCGTCATGGTGCGTAAGGGTGGCGGTTCCGACAAGATCATGCTTGGCGATGTGATTAATGATCTCGCCGCCAAGTACCCCATGATCACCGTGGCTCAAACCATGGACAAGATGAAGGATGCCGGCTTCTACTGGGCAACCCGTTCCGGTGTCACCATCGCCATGTCCGACGTGCTCGTGCTTCCCAACAAGGACGAGATGCTCGAAAACTACGAGGCCGAGGCCCGCAAGATCGAGCGCAAGTACTGGGAGCAGGGTGCGCTGACCGAGCGCGAGCGTTACGACCGCCTGGTGGAACTGTGGAAGGATGCCACCGACGAAGTTGGTCAGGCCGTCGAGGATCTGTACCCCGACGACAACCCGATCCCGATGATCGTGAAGTCCGGTGCTGCCGGTAACATGCGTCAGATCTGGACCCTGGCCGGCATGAAGGGCATGGTTGTGAACTCCAAGGGTGACTACATCACCCGCCCGATCAAGACCTCCTTCCGTGAAGGTCTGTCGGTGCTGGAGTACTTCAACAACTCCCACGGTTCGCGTAAGGGCCTGGCCGATACTGCGCTTCGTACCGCCGACTCCGGCTACCTCACCCGTAGGCTTGTCGACGTCGCACAGGACGTCATCGTGCGCGAGGAAGACTGCGGTACCCGCCTTGGTATCCGAGTGCCCGTAGCCGAGGCCGTGAAGAATGCCGAAGGCAAGGTCACTTCCTACACCGGTAACGCCTTGATTGAAACCTCTGTGGCCGGCCGTGTGGCTGCCACCGATATCAAGGACTCCGAGGGCGAAGTGCTCGTTGCTGCTGGTGAGAACCTCACCGAGGCTGCCATCGAGAAGATCATCGCCGCTGGTGTTGAGCAGATCAAGGTGCGTTCGGTACTGACCTGCCAGACCGCCACCGGCGTGTGCGCCAAGTGCTACGGCAAGTCCATGGCTACCGGCCAGCTCGTCGATATCGGCGAGGCCGTCGGCATCGTGGCTGCACAGTCCATTGGTGAGCCCGGTACTCAGCTCACCATGCGTACCTTCCACCAAGGTGGTGTGGGTGGCGACATTACCGGTGGTCTGCCGCGTGTGCAGGAGCTCTTCGAGGCTCGTGTACCAAAGAACCGCGCGCCGATCGCTTCGGTTGCCGGCACCGTGCACCTGGAAGACGAGGGCAACTTCTACACCTTGACCATTACCCCGGACGATGGATCCGACAATGTGGTCTACGAGAAGCTCTCCAAGCGCCAGGGTCTTGCCACTGTGCGCGTGCCCATGGAATCCAACCCGGGTGCCATGATCGAACGCACGCTGGCTGAAGGCGATCACGTTGAGGTTGGCGACCGCCTCCTGCGCGGCCCTGCCGATCCTCACGACGTGCTTGAGGTACTTGGTCGCCGCGGTGTGGAACAGCACCTGGTAGACGAAGTGCAGGATGTGTACCGCGCCCAGGGTGTGGCCATCCACGACAAGCACATCGAGATCATCATCCGCCAGATGCTGCGTCGCGGCACCGTGATCGAGTCGGGCTCCACCGAGTTCCTGCCCGGTACCCTGGTAGATCTCTCCGAAGCCAAGGCAGCCAATGCCGAGGCACTGGCCTCCGGTGGACAGCCCGCCGAGCTGCGTAGCGAGATCATGGGTATTACCAAGGCCTCGCTGGCAACCGAATCCTGGCTCTCCGCGGCCTCCTTCCAGGAGACCACCCGTGTGCTTACCGATGCCGCTATTAACAAGCGCTCCGATAAGCTCATCGGCCTCAAGGAGAACGTGATCATCGGTAAGCTGATCCCGGCCGGTACCGGCATCTCGCGTTACCGCAACATCTCGGTCAAGCCCACCGAGGCTGCGCGCAACGCCGCCTACTCCATCCCCACCTATGGTGAATCCGTCTACGGCGATGAAACCTTCGGTGAGTTCGTGGGCAAGTCTGTGCCGCTCGATGAGGCATACGACCTCTAAGCGCTAGACAAGCACAAAGCTCCCGGTATGTTCCTTAACTGGAACACCGGGAGCTTTTCTTTTTGCCCTTAGGCCTTGCGCACGACGGAGGATTTGAGCTTCATCGCACCAAAACCATCGATCTTGCAGTCAATGTCGTGGCCATCGCTGGCTTCTGGCAGCAGGCGAATATTGCGCACCTTCGTACCAGCCTTAATGCCCTGGGGTGAGCCTTTGACCTTCAAGGTTTTGACTACGGTGACCGAGTCGCCGTCGAAAAGCTCATTGCCAACGGCATCTTTGATCACCGGGTGTTGCTCTGCAACCTCTTCCTCCTGGGGCTGCCACTCGTGGGCGCATTCGGGGCACACCAATAGCGGTGGCATCTCATAGGTGTACTCGCTTTGGCACTCGGGGCAGGGCTGCAGGGCTTCATCACTCATGGCTACTCATGCTACTTCCCGCAGCAAAGACTGCCCCCGCAAGCCCACCCCTGCGCTTAGAATGACTGTCTGTGAGCAAAAACGAGTGGAACGATCAGCCAGATTACGCCGAGGAGGACTTCGCCGGTGGTGGTTGGGGTGAGCAGCCTCAGACCCCAGAGACGAGCATGTTCCCGCCACAGGGTGCCTCTCAGCCTGAAACGCCTAAGCAGCAGTTCCCGGAAACTGCCTATGCACCGCCGGCGTATCAACAACCGGCGCAGCCATATCCCCAAAACCAGTATCAACAGCCCATGCAGGCTGCTCCTGTGTACCAACAGCAGGGCGGATCGAAAACCTGGCTGGTGGTGCTGCTTACGGTGCTCGTGCTGCTAGCGGCAGCAGCCGTGGGCTATTACGTTTTGCAAAATAACAAGGGCGACGATGTTCAGGCCACGGATCAAGATCCCGTGACTGTGGTGACCACGGTGCCGCCTGACAATAGCGCCGAGGCTACCCAGACCACCACCAGCAAGAAGAAGGAACAGCGCCCCGCAAGGCCGAACCTTCCTTCCTCCGTGGAGGCTGTAAGCCAGGGCGCGAAATCAGGTCGCCAGTCCGGCAACCTGGATAATGTGTGGAAGTCCGGTCCTACCTCCGATGTCTTCGCCATGGCTGTGGCCAAGGCCTTTAGCGATGAATACCGCAGCACCAAAAACACCAGCCCCACCTTGCAGGTGTACTCCGCGGTGACCGGGCAAACCTACCAGATGACTTGCTCTGATAACGGCCAGTATGTGCACTGCACCGGAGGTAATAACGCCAATGTCTACATTGCCTAAGCAGTACCTTCGCGTAGCCGCTGCCCTGGGAGGGGCAGCGTTGCTGCTATCCAGCTGCATGTTCCCCGAAGATGTCCAGAAGGACGAACGTTCCACCGTCACTTCCACCACCACGGCCGAAAGTTCCACGCCGGATCAGGGAGTATCAGCGGATCTGCCTCAAGCCATCCTCGATGCCGTAGCCGATGTAGAGGCGGATACGGGCTCACGGGTGTCGCTGGCTATCAGCAGTGGGGTAGAGCAGGAGCCGAAGTTCGCTGGCAATTTGGCTCCTCGACAAGAGGCATGGTCCACCATCAAGGTGCCGCTGTCGATCGCTGCCCTGCGCCAGGATCCCTCCCTTGAGCCCACCATGGTCTTGGCCATTACGCAGTCGGACAATGACGCAGCCATGCAGATGTGGGATGCCCTCGGTGGTGGCGAACAGGCAGCGGCCGCAGTGGAAGAGGTGCTGGCAGAAGCCGGGGTGGAAGTAGATGTGCCGGCAGAAAAAACCCGTGCGCAGTTCTCTCCTTTTGGCCAGGCCCTGTTCTCCACCGGGCAACAGGCAAGCTTTGCCGCCGCCTTGCCCACCCTTGATGGGGCAGCGCCGGTGCTGGAGGCAATGGGTGAGGTTGTCGCAGGCCAAGATTATGGCCTCGGCACCTTCGAAGGTGCGCGCTTCAAGGGCGGCTGGGGCCCGGATACCAGTGGTGCCTATTTGGTGCGCCAATTCGGCTTGGTAGGTGATACTGCCATCGCTATTGCCACCAAACCCGCCGATGGCACCTATGAGTCTGGGCAAGTAGTACTGACGAAGATCGCTCAGGCAATCGAACCGCACCTTGATAGCCTCGATGCCCCCGCTGGGGCAGCGGCGTCTTCCTCTACTGATCCAAGCAGCAACAACGAGAAATCAGAAACGCCAACCCGCCAATCAGGCCAGGAGCAACCGGAGCCGCAGCCTGTGCAGTCGCCCACTCCTGGGCAAGGCCAACAGCGCGGCCCAGAGGGCTTTAGCACCATCCCTGCTGTATAGCTCCAAGGATGGCGTGTTCGAAAAAACGAAGTACGGATGAGATAAGAAGGCAGCAAGATGACGCAATGGGGATCGCCACAGCAGCAACCACAATGGTCCGATGAGCAGCAGTGGCAAACGTCGACAAGCCAATGGCAACAACCACCACAAACGCCGGAACCTCGACGGAATAACTGGTGGCTTGCCGCGGTGGCAGCCCTCATCGTGATCCTCGGGATCCTCGCTGTGTGGTTCTTTACTGCTCGTGGTGATGACGAAGAAGTAGCGGAGGCGCCGGCCACCACCCAGACCACCGTTACGGTTGAAGAACCGGCCCCGGTGACGGTGACAGAGCGAGTGCAGCCGCCGGTGACGGTGACGGATCGCACGACCGTGAGGCAGACGGTGACATCGGAACCTGACAGCAAAAACTGGAGTGATCTGATGAATAACGCCACCGGATGCTCGGATCCTGAATATGCGGCAACGAATGGCACCGACTACGTCTCGGTGTGCCGAAGCGGCGGTACCAGGGTGTATAAGGGCTGGTTCAATGGCAAGGCCTTGGAGCTAGAAGGCAAGACCACGCGCTATGGTCAGGCCGAATACACCATCGATGCCAAACCCAATACCATCGAAATCGATGGCGCCGAGGTGGATGTCTATGACGCCGACGGTGATCTTGCTGCAAGCTTTTATATGACCGAGTGGGAAGCAGAATAAAAAAACTCATACCCAGGTAGCATGTGAGCAGCTCGAAGGCTGCTTATGCTAACAGCCACCATGGATCCCACTCACCAGCAATCCCAACCACAAACCGAAGACCCAACGCTTGCAAGCACCAAGGCGTCGAGTGCGGCCAAGGCCAAGCCCGAGCTCAAGCCCAAGCTCAAGCGCATCACCCTGCAGCTCCTTCTCGTGGTAGCACTGCTCTGGGTGCTGCTGCCAGTGCGTCTGGTATCCCCTTCGGCTACGGGCACATCCTGGCAAATCCTCGGCAACATCGCCGTGGCCACCCTGATCTCGGCGCTTGTGGTGCAGCGCTACCGCTTTGGTGTGGGCACCTGGATGATTGTTGGCGCACTGGTGCTCATTGCCGTGACTGGGCTGGGCCAATACGTCCTACCGATCTACGGGTTGGTGTGCTGGCAGGCATGGCTTCTAGCTAAAAATCTGCAACGGTATCGCCCTTGGGTACTCGCCGGCATGGTCCTCGCCAGCGTGTCGGGCATGTTCCTGCTCTTCTTCCGCTTCATCGGCACCACCGAGGCGAAAGGATTATTAGCAGACCCCGAAAAGGACATAGCCGGTGCGCTGGCGGTCGGTGCGGTGCTGTGCGTGGTTTCCATCGGGTTCTTCTGGCTGCTTGGCAATAACTCCCGAAGAAAACAACTCCGCCTCGCCGATTTACAGGCACGCGCAGAGCTTGCGGCTCTGACCGAACGCAGCCGCATCGCCCGAGAAATGCACGATATTGTCGCCCATTCTCTTACGGCGGTGATCGCCCAGGCCGATGGCGGGCGTTTTGCTGCCAAGCAACACCCCGAGATGGCCCAAGAAGCGCTCAGCACCATCGGCCAGGAGGCGCGCCGGGCACTCGGCCAGATGCGCTCTTTGCTTTCCGTGCTGCATGAAGATGAGCGAAGCCAAGACATAACCCCAGGCAGTGAGCAGATTACGCACTTGCTGCGAGAAGCTCAGCGCAATGGTCTGCGCATCGATTTTGTTGAGCAATCCCAACCCGGCCAACTCAGCGAGGCTCAGTCGCTGACGGTGTACCGAATTGTGCAGGAGTGCATCACCAATACTCTCAAGCACGCAGGGGCCGTGGACGCCACCTTGGCCATCGACTGGGACACGCAGATCACCATCACCATGGACAATGCCCCCGGCCAAGGCCTTGATGGTTTGCCCAAGGATTTTGGGCGCGGCTTGATCGGTATCCGCGAACGCGCCAGGATTCACGGTGGGGATGCGCAATGGGGATCCTCGACACGCTATCCGGGAGGTTGGAAGGTGCAAGCATGGATCATGAGGTAGTGCGCGTTGGGCTTGTCGACGACCAACGTCTTGTTCGCGCAGGCTTTGCCATGGTGCTCAGTTCTCAACCCGATCTGCTCGTTAGCTGGCAGGCCGCCGATGGCAAAGAAGCTGTGCATCTGGCGCAAACGCAGCCCGTCGATGTGATCTTGATGGATATTCAGATGCCGGTCATGAATGGCATTCAGGCAATTCAGGCGCTCAAGAACAACCCGGCCAAAATCGTCGTGCTTACTACCTTTGACGCCGATGCCTATGTGATCGGCGCGCTCGAACATGGCGCCTCGGGCTTTTTGCTCAAAGACACCGAACCGGAAGCCCTCATCGAGGCTGTGCGTACCGTTGCCGCAGGTGATGCGGTGATTAGCCCCCAAGCCACATCCACCCTGCTGCAGCATATGCGCGCCTCTGTACCCGAGACTGCTTCACAGCGCGTGCCGCTGAAGTTGATTGATCCGCTCACACCGCGCGAGGAAGAAATTCTGGTGCTCATTGCCAAGGGGCTCAGCAACGCAGAAATTGCCCGGGAGCTTTATATTTCTATGCCTACGGTCAAAACCCATGTGGGCAAGGTGTTGGCCAAAACTGATTCCCGGGATCGCGTGCAGGCGGTGCTCTTTGCGTTTCGGCATGGGATGGTCACGCAGGCCGAATTGCTAAGAGATCATCCCCGGGGCTGATTTTCCAAAGCTCATACCCCGGTCGGATGCCCCGATGGGCCGAGCCGTGCATGATGGTAGTCATGTTCACCGTAGAGGGATTAACAAAACGTTATGGCAATCACACTGCCGTGCAGGATTTAAGTTTCCACGTACCTGATGGTGTTGTCACCGGCTTCCTAGGCCCGAATGGTTCAGGTAAGTCCACCACCATGCGTTGCATGCTGGGCCTCGATGCCCCAAGCAGCGGCAAGGTGACGGTGCGCCACGGCAATTTCGAAGGCCCAGTCCAGGCCTGCAAACACAAGGCCCAATTAGTAGGTGCGCTGCTCGATGCCTCCTGGGTAGACCCAAAGCGCAGTGCAAGAAACCACCTACGCATGTTGGCTCAAGGCGCAGGTATTCCGGATTCCCGCGTGGATGAGTGCCTCGACTTGGTGGGTTTGAGCTCAAAGGCCAAGGCTAAGGTGGGCGGCTATTCACTAGGTATGCGCCAGCGCCTGGGCGTGGCTGCGGCCCTTTTGGGTGATCCTCAGCATTTGCTTTTCGACGAGCCCGTCAATGGTCTTGACCCAGAAGGCGTGAGCTGGATGCGTCAAACCATCCGCTACTTCGCATCGGAAGGCAAATCGGTGCTGGTGTCCTCGCACCTATTGGCAGAGATGCAACAAACCGCCGACCGTCTGGTGATTATTGGCCGTGGCAAGCTCATTGGCGAATATGACATGGACGAGTTCCTCGGCGATGCACTGGTAGAGGTGCAAACCCCGCAACAAGAGTTTGGTGCGGTTCTGCAGCGCCAGGGCTTTGAGCCTCAGGCGATCGAAGGTGGTTTTAGCGTTCCGGTGGAAGGCGATGAACAGCAGGCCAGGGAGCGCATTGCCCGCCTCGCCCTGGAGCACCAGGTGCTCATCACCGGGTTGAGTTCGCGTAGCGCGGGGCTTGAAGAACGTTTCCTCCAAGCCACCATGAACGAGCAAGAATATAGGAGCAAATAAGCCATGCACGTTTTAAAGTCCGAACTGACCAAACTGCTCACGCTGCGCTCTACCTGGATCACCTTCGGCATCGCCATCGTGCTCATGCAGATCCCGGTGCTGGTTCAAGGCTTTGTGGGCACTGAGAGCCAAGATGTGAGCATTAGCGGTGCGCTGGTAGCCGATATGCTCTACGCGCTGATCATGACCTACTTTGGTGCAGCCATTGGCCGCGACTTGAATTTCAAGCTCCATGCTCAAGCCATGCTCACCCAACCCAGCCGTGGCTCCTGGATCTTCGCCCGCATTTTCTGGCTGAACCTCTTCGCCTTCTTGGGGCTCGTGGTGGTCGTGGCCTTGAGCGCTGTAATCGCCACGATCATGCCTGATCTTCACTTCCAGGCCGAGGGTTGGGAGAGTTTCGGCACCGCAGCGCTGAAAACCCTGACCATGCTGAACCTGGGTACCGGCTTTGCCATGCTCACCCGCAGCACCGCAGCCGGTGTGAGCATCCCCCTTGCGCTGGCGCTGGTGGTGGACAACCTCTTGTACGTGGCCTCGATGAAGTTCGAGTTTGTGAAGTACCTGTTGCTGATCAGCCCAACCACGCGCGCCGGGCAATTCGGCGTGGATAATGGCGAGCCCCGAGGATTCGAGGTGGGCCAGTATCAACCGGATTGGTTCAACGGCACCGTGATGCTGGTTTGGCTGGTGCTCATGATCGCACTGGCACTGTGGTCGAATAAGCGAGATGTGCGTTAAGCCAGATCTCGTGCACCGTGGGTATATAAGGCGATGCCGGTGGCAACGGAAACGTTGAGGCTCTCTACACCCTCGCGCATCGCAATGGCATAGCGGTGCTTGGCGTGTTCATGCAATTGCGTGGACACGCCTTTTCTTTCGCTGCCCATGACCAAAGCGATGCGGCCTTCAAGCTGTGCGATCTGTGCGAGCGCTTCGCTGGCATCAGCAGCCAAACTCACCAGCGGAATTTCCTGAGCCTCAAGCGCAGCCAAGGTGTCTTCCCTGGTGCTCAGCACCACTGGCAGGGCAAAGACCAGCCCGCGGCTGGCGCGCACGAGGCGTCGATCAAGCGCATCATCTAAACCAGAATCCACCAACACCACCGCTGCTGCACCTAGGCCAGCGGCGGTACGAATAATCGCGCCGATATTGCCCGGCAGGCGCACCCCATCAAGGACCACCACATCGCCTTGGCCTTCCAAGGCCTGCTTGAGGGTGCTAGGCGGGGGAGTTTCCGCAAGTGCAAACAGGCGCGGGCGCTTATCGCTGCCAAAGAGCTTTTTTGCCACATGCACGGCAATGCCGGTTAGCGCTATCTGCTCGCGTTCTAATAACGTGCCCAAGGTTTCCGAGGGGGAGCGATCCCCAACGCCAAAGACTGCGTGGATGGTGAGTCCATGCAGCAGTGCTTGCTCGATATTTTCTTCGTCATCGATGATGAAGCGTCCAGGAACCTCGCCATCAATCACGGCGGAGATTTCGCGGGCTTGGGCATCGAGCAGTGATTCAATCATGGCGAAAATCCTACCGGAGGCTTTCAATGTGCGTCTGCCACATAAGGTGCAGCTAAGGGGTGCTAACGGGTGTGGGGCATGCGCTGGAACTGGACTGCGAAGGTGGGCTCGATGTGTATTTGAATTTGGTTGGCGCTATCCTTGGGGTGTTCGTCTGACAAGCAAAGCGGCAAGCAAGCAAGGGGTGCAGTAGGTTGCAGCAGGAGCGCTCGAGGGCCTCGACTCGGCCTCGGTCTTTCATCGTTGCACTACTACCACTCATACTCACGGTGCTTGGTATTTGCGTAGCTAGCGCATACTTTTTCTCGGAAAAACTCGATACCGAGGCTGTGCAAAACGTCCGTACCGGCAGCGTTGGCCCAAACGGTATTGAAGAGATCGCGCAGAGCACGACGGTACAAAACTTAGATGCGCACACCCACCAAGGGGAGGATGCTTGGGGGCACCTGGTCAATTCCGTGACCCGTTGCCAAGGGGAATACGCCTACGCAGGCACCAATGGCCACGACTTTGTCTCCATCTGCGCTACCCCCGAAGGGCTGCTGTATCAGGCGTATGTGGCCAATGGGATCCTTCGGAAGCCGGCGCATGAAATTTCCCCGGGTGCATATCAGGCAGATGCCGGTGCGCACCGTATCTTTATTGAAGGCCCACGGGTCAAAGTAGTGGAGCCCGATGGCGAAGTTGCCTTAGTGGTTGATCTTCCCGATTGGCATGAGCGCCAAGCGCTCCAGGCGGAGCAAGCGAGCTAAGTCTTGGGGCTTAGTCTTAGGCCTTAGGTGAGCCCAAGGGTGGGGCGTTGCCGAATGTTCTTTTTCGGCATTGACTCGTTTGGGCTGCTCCGGTATGTTGAATCTTTGGCTCTGTGGCTTTTGACCACAGAATCTCTACAAGTCATACGGTCGGCTGACGCCAAAGGCATTGGTGTCTACGCTTCGTTCGTTCTTCGTAGCTCCAGCACTATCGCCCCACCGGGTACCCAAGTAGCTGTCTGCGGAGGGCCGGCCCGTTTTAGAAGGATGGTTTATGCCTACTATTCAACAGCTGGTCCGCAAGGGTCGCCACGATAAGGCCGCTAAGGTCAAGACCGCGGCGCTCAAGGGCTCGCCTCAGCGTCGTGGTGTGTGCACCCGTGTGTACACCACCACCCCGAAGAAGCCGAACTCCGCTCTGCGTAAGGTCGCGCGTGTTCGCCTGACCTCTGGCATCGAGGTTTCTGCTTATATCCCCGGTGAGGGTCACAACCTCCAGGAGCACTCCATGGTGCTCGTTCGTGGTGGTCGTGTGAAGGACCTCCCCGGTGTTCGTTACAAGATCATCCGCGGTGCTCTCGACACCCAGGGTGTGAAGGATCGTAAGCAGGCCCGTTCCCGTTACGGCGCAAAGAAGGAGAAGTAAACAATGCGTAAGAATGCAGCTCCCAAGCGTCCTGTAATCAAGGACCCGGTCTACGGCTCTGAGGTTGTTACCCAGCTCGTGAACAAGGTGCTTCTCGACGGCAAGAAGTCCACCGCTCAGCGCATCGTTTATGGTGCACTGGACATCTGCAAGGAAAAGACCGGCACCGATCCGGTTCTCACCCTTGAAAAGGCTCTCGGCAACATCAAGCCTGACCTTGAGGTTCGTTCCCGCCGCGTCGGTGGCGCCACCTACCAGGTGCCCGTTGACGTTCGCCCCGCCCGTGCCAACACCTTGGCACTGCGTTGGTTGGTGAACTTCACCCGTCAGCGTCGCGAGAACACCATGGTTGAGCGTCTTGCCAACGAGATCCTCGATGCTGCCAACGGCCTCGGTGCTTCCGTGAAGCGCCGCGAGGATACCCACAAGATGGCAGAGGCAAACCGCGCCTTCGCCCACTACCGCTGGTAATTCGCGTCCCATGCGTTTTCGAGCCCAATCGATCGCGGCGAACACCCCAGTGGTGTTGCTTTGCCGTGCATCGGCTGGGCTCCAACGCTATTCAAGGCTGTAAATTTCAGGCTTCGTCGGGCAAAAGTCCAACAAACCTGGCAGCATTGAGAAGAAACACTATCCGTGTGAGCCGAAGAATCTTCGGCTTCCGCTACACAAGTTAGGGAATAACGTGGCACAAGAAGTGCTTAAGGATCTGAACAAGGTCCGCAACATCGGCATCATGGCTCACATCGATGCCGGTAAGACCACGACCACCGAGCGCATCCTCTTCTACACCGGTATCAACCGCAAGGTTGGCGAGACTCACGACGGTCAGTCCACCACTGACTGGATGGAGCAGGAGAAGGAACGCGGCATCACCATTACGTCTGCTGCCGTGACCTGTTTCTGGGAGGGCAACCAGATCAACATCATCGACACCCCCGGTCACGTGGACTTCACCGTTGAGGTGGAGCGCTCTCTGCGCGTGCTCGATGGTGCCGTTGCCGTGTTCGACGGCAAGGAAGGCGTTGAGCCTCAGTCCGAGCAGGTGTGGCGTCAGGCTGCGAAGTACGACGTTCCTCGTATCTGCTTCGTGAACAAGATGGACAAGCTGGGTGCAGACTTCTACTACACCGTGCAGACCATCATCGACCGCCTCGGCGCTAAGCCGTTGGTTATGCAGCTTCCTATCGGCGCTGAGGACGACTTCGACGGCGTTGTCGACCTGCTCGAGATGAAGGCCATCACCTGGCGCGGCAAGGTTGAGACTGGTGCTGAACCCACCATCGAAGAGATCCCTGCCGACCTGAAGGAAAAGGCTGAGCAGTACCGTGAGCAGCTCGTCGAGACCGTTGCTGAGTCCGATGAAGAGCTCATGGAGAAGTACTTCGGTGGCGAAGAACTCACCATCGAAGAGCTCAAGGCCGGCATCCGCAAGATGACCGTGAACTCCGAGGTCTACCCCGTGCTTTGCGGTACCGCTTACCGCAACAAGGGCGTGCAGCCTCTGCTCGACGCCGTGATCGACTACCTGCCCACCCCGCTCGACATCGGCGAGGTTCACGGCCACGCTGTCGGCGACGAGGCCAAGGAACTCGTGCGCAAGCCTTCCGTTGAAGAGCCTTTCTCTGCACTGGCCTTCAAGATTGCTGCACACCCCTTCTTTGGCAAGCTCACCTTCGTGCGCGTGTACTCCGGCCTGGTTGAGCCGGGTGCTCAGGTGGCCAACTCCACCAAGGGCAAGAACGAGCGCATCGGCAAGCTCTTCCAGATGCACGCCAACAAGGAGAACCCGGTTTCCGAGGCTCGCGCAGGTAACATCTACGCGTTCATCGGCCTGAAGGACACCACCACTGGTGACACCCTCTGCGATAAGAACAACCAGATCATCCTCGAGTCCATGGACTTCCCGGATCCTGTGATCAAGGTGTCCATCGAGCCGAAGACCAAGTCGGACCAAGAGAAGCTCGGTATCGCTATTCAGAAGCTGGCCGAAGAGGACCCGACCTTCACCGTTGAGTTGGATGAGGAATCCGGCCAGACCGTTATTGGCGGCATGGGCGAGCTTCACCTCGACGTGCTGGTTGACCGCATGAAGCGCGAGTTCAAGGTTGAGGCCAACGTGGGTAACCCGCAGGTTGCGTACCGCGAGACCATCCGCAAGCCCGTGGAGAAGCTCGAGTACACCCACAAGAAGCAGACCGGTGGTTCCGGCCAGTTCGCAAAGGTCATCATCTCCCTGGAGCCTTATGCACCCGACGTGGAGACCTTGGAAGAGGGCGAGTCCGCCATCTACAAGTTCGAAAACGCCGTTACCGGTGGCCGCATCCCCAAGGAATACATTCCTTCCGTGGACGCTGGTATCCAGGACGCCATGCAGTACGGTTACCTCGCCGGCTACCCGCTGGTGAACATCAAGGCCACCGTGCTCGATGGTGCTTACCACGAAGTGGACTCCTCGGAAATGGCCTTCAAGCTTGCAGGTTCGCAGGCTCTGAAGGAAGCCGTGGCAAAGGCAAAGCCTGTGCTGCTCGAGCCCGTGATGGCCGTTGAGGTTATTACCCCTGAGGATTACATGGGCGACGTCATCGGCGACATCAACTCTCGCCGTGGTGAAATGTCCGCCATGGAAGACCGCGCTGGTGCCAAGGTTGTGAAGGCCAAGGTGCCGCTGTCTGAGATGTTCGGCTACGTTGGTGACCTGCGTTCCAAGACCCAGGGTCGCGCCAACTACACCATGATCTTCGACTCCTACGCTGAGGTGCCGAAGAACGTGGCAGACGAGATCGTTGCTGAGCGCAACGGCTCCTAATGCCAACCGGGGCGTGAGATAACAAGCGTTATCTCCGCCCCACCCCAACTACTTCGTGCCAAGGCGGTGCGGTAGCGGCGGGTTGAAGACTTTCCCAGCAGATGAAAGCCTTGAACTGGCCGTTACCTCATCGCAGATCCCTGGAAATGTATCGCGGGTTTGAAAAATAGCCCGGTGCAACCTAGGATCATGTAACTGGCACATTTGTAATCACTGTACTGCCAGGCTGCCGAATTAGTGGCCAGAACGTACAGGAACTGTCAATTCGTGGCTGCGGAATCGTAGCCACCACGAAGTCCAGGAGGACACATAGTGGCAAAGGCTAAGTTCGAGCGTACTAAGCCGCACGTTAACATCGGTACTATCGGTCACGTCGACCACGGCAAGACCACCACTACCGCTGCTATTACCAAGGTTCTGGCTGACACCTACCCGGACCTGAACCAGGCTTTCGCTTTCGATGCCATCGACAAGGCACCGGAAGAGAAAGAGCGTGGCATCACCATCAACATCTCCCACGTGGAGTACCAGACCGAGAAGCGCCACTACGCACACGTGGACGCCCCCGGCCACGCTGACTACATCAAGAACATGATTACCGGTGCCGCTCAGATGGACGGCGCAATCCTCGTGGTTGCTGCTACCGACGGCCCCATGCCTCAGACCCGCGAGCACGTGCTGCTCGCTCGCCAGGTGGGCGTGCCTTACATCCTCGTTGCACTGAACAAGTGCGACATGGTTGACGATGAGGAAATCATCGAGCTCGTCGAGATGGAAATCCGCGAGCTGCTCGCTGAGCAGGACTACGATGAGGAAGCTCCTATCGTTCACATCTCCGCTCTGAAGGCTCTTGAGGGCGACGAGAAGTGGACCCAGTCCATCGTTGAGCTCATGCAGGCTTGCGACGACTCCATCCCGGATCCTGAGCGCGAGACCGACAAGCCCTTCCTCATGCCTATCGAGGACATCTTCACCATTACCGGCCGCGGCACCGTGGTTACCGGTCGTGTTGAGCGTGGCTCCTTGAACGTGAACGAAGAAGTCGAGATCATCGGTATCCGCGAGAAGTCCACCAAGACCACCGTTACCGGTATCGAGATGTTCCGTAAGCTCCTCGACTACACCGAGGCTGGCGACAACTGTGGTCTGCTGCTTCGTGGCCTCAAGCGCGAAGACGTTGAGCGCGGCCAGGTTGTTATCAAGCCGGGCGCTTACACCCCCCACACCGAGTTCGAGGGTTCCGTCTACGTTCTGTCCAAGGACGAGGGCGGCCGCCACACCCCGTTCTTCGACAACTACCGTCCTCAGTTCTACTTCCGCACCACCGACGTTACCGGTGTTGTGAAGCTTCCTGAGGGCACCGAGATGGTTATGCCTGGCGACAACGTCGACATGTCCGTCACCCTGATCCAGCCTGTTGCTATGGACGAGGGCCTGCGCTTCGCTATCCGCGAAGGCTCCCGTACCGTTGGCGCCGGCCGCGTTACCAAGATCATCAAGTAACGCACGCTACGCAACGTAGTTGAAGCACCCAAGCATCACGCTTGGGTGCTTTTCTTATGCACTCGATAAGATCAGATAGCGTGAGCACGCATCAGGAACGCATTATCGAAGCCCTCGCGGCTATATGGCGCGCCCAACCAGACTTGGGCATCAGCGATGTGCTCACACAAATCGCCAACCGGCACGGAGGCCCCGGGGCAAGCGATGAGGAATTCTTGCAGGCCTGCCACAGCATCCAGGCTGAGATTCTCGGAGCATTGCCGGAGCCCCTGCACCCCGATCAAACGTTGCTGCTGCACACCACCAAGTTTTATGTAGCCATACGCGGGCAACACGCTTTGCTCATGCGCAAAGGCGCACAACCTGTTCACTGGCGCTACGAGCATGTTGCCAGTGCTCAAGTTGGCGGCCCACTGCTGCTTGCAGACGCAGAATTTCAGGTGCATAACTACGGCACGATCCAAAGCATCAGAGTGGGTTCAGCAGAAGAACAGGCAGCAGTGTGTGAAGATGCGATCGCGATGGGGCGCGGACAGCATGTCCAGCTATGGCGCCAGCACAGGCGAGCGGTGGGCGTCGAAAAGCTGCACACCACGCTTGAAGCTGCGGTGGGGCAGTCGCTGATCCTGGGCGGGGTGGACTATGGGGCAGTGGTGCAGACCTTCGATTTGGGGTAGGACATGGGTCTTTGATGGTGATGGCGCTAAGCTAAGCCTTCATGGAAGAGTTCAAAAGACTCGTCGTTGAGCAGATGACCATCGAGCTCAAACGCATCCCCGTGGTGGTGCTTGCCGGGCTGGTCGTCTACATCGTGTTTCTTGGTTTAGTGCACCTGTTTGGCCCTCGCGTACTGGCCCGCATGACGGCCTTTGACGCCGTGGTGATTGTCATGTTCGGTGCCGTAGCCGGGCGTGTGATCGTTGGGCACCCGCCCACCCTCGCAGCGGGTATTGTCGGTCTGATCACCCTCATGGGTTTAGAGGCGGCCTTTGGCACCATACGTTCGGTCTCGGGTATTCGGCAGGCCTTGGACGGCAGAGCAAGAATCGTGGTGGCGCATGGCAAAGTGGTGGAAAAGCAACTGCGCAAAAGCCACATGAACCGCAACGACATCCGCTTCGCAGTGCGCAAAGCCGGCATCCCCACCATGTCGCAGGTGCAATGCATGATCCTTGAGCCCACCGGCGAGCTCACCGTGATTAAAACTGGCACGCCCATCGACCCGGAGCTGCTCAAAGGCGTCGCTGGGGTAGAGGCGCTCTATCCCTAACGCTTTGAGCGCTGATACGGCGCCTGCGCATAGCAAAACACCACCGCCCAAAGTTTCAGCGGTGGTGTTTATTTGTGTGCTTTAGCCTTCTACCGACTGGAAGTGAAGGCGATATTCGGTGCGCACATCAAAGTTGGGAAGTGCTGAGCGAATATCTGCTTCTGCCTGCTGGTGCGCTGCCTCGATGACTTCCGTGCTCGCCTGGGGATCAACCGTGGTGGTGATCCGAATAATGCGCTCACGCTTGTTATCAATGGCAGTGCCCTTGGACTGCACCACGCCGGGGGTCTGCTCAAGCACCTCGGCGGTCATGTCTGCGATCTGATCCAAAGCCACGGCGGAGCGGGTTTTACCCTTGCGCTCCACATTGACCCGACCCGCGCGGTTCAGGCGCAGGTTGGCAATCAGAATCCACAGCCCGAGCACGGCAAAGAGCACCGTGAGTCCGAACAGGAGGTAGTTGTACCAGGGCTGTTCGTAGAGCTGGTTCCAGCTATCGAAGCTCGCTGCCTCGCTGACTTGCTCGGCTTCGCGCACATCATAGTGCGAGGCGATGGCCCACACTGAGATGGCGATGAGCACGGCAGCCAAGAGGAAGGTGAAGATTCGCCCGAAGGCTACGGTTGAACGTTTCATTCTTCTTCCTTTCCGAGCACCACGCGAACCTTGGGGTTCGATGCCAGCTTTTCGACGTGCGCACGTACCTCATCTTCGACGCGCGCAGCCAGGCTGGGGTCGTCATTGCCAATGACATTGACGGTGACCTTGGTGGCCTTGTGGTTCACGGTGGTTTGAGCGTCGTACACGCCGCTGACGCGCTCTGCCACGGCAGTGGCACGGCGGGCAATATCGATGGGACGCAGGTACAGGCGAGTGTTCGCGCCCGCATCGGAGGCAATGTACTTCGGCGGTGCCGGCTTGAGTGCAAGAATCAACAGCACCACGCCAAGCACACCAATGGCGATGCCGACGGGGAAGAACCAGTCTTGCTGGCCAAGGTTGGCAATCCAATCGAGCAGGGGACGGATCCACGCCTGATCGCCATTACCTTCTTGGCGCACCCACCAAAGCTCGCGGCCGCAGATCACTGCAAGCGCGATCAGCAACAGCGAGAACAGGATCATCAGCACGCGAACAGCAGGGCTGCCCTTGAGGTACTTCGGACCTTGATCCTGTGCCTGGGTTTGCTGCTCATTGCCCGCAACCACTGGGGCATGAGCCTGCGTGTCATTGGGGTGCTGTGCCGGCAAAGCTTCGGTATTTGCTTCACGGTGTTGTTCAGCCACGGCGTGCTCCTTCCGATGCGCGATCAGCAAAGCCGCGTTTGAGATCCACGGGGATCACGCGGATGGGGGCGAGCTCGAAGGGGGCAGGTGCCTCAGCTTTGCGGAGGCGCTGCTCCTTGGGGCGCGAGATCTCGATCTCTGGTACGCCAGGAGCCACCACAGGCTGAAGGTCGTGCTGCTTCACCCGATAATCCTCAACCTTTGGCTCGGGGAGTCCATCGAGTACTGAGTTGATCTTCGGTTCGATCACACGAGCGGTATGGCGCTGATCCACCTTCGGCTCAATCACGCGCGAAGTGTTGCGGGCATCCACGCGAGGCTCAATCACCTTGGAGGTGTTGCGGGCGTCCACGCGAGGCTTGATTGCCTCCTTCAGGCCGCGACGAACCTTTGGTTGAACCGGCTCGCCCATGCTGCGATGAACCTTAGGTTCTTTCACTTCCTGGATGCGGTGATGGATCCGGGGCTCTGCTGCCTCAGCTACCACGTGCTTGACGCGGGGCTCCACTGCGGGGCGCTCAATGGCCTTGGGGTTAAAGAGCGAAGGTGGGGTGGGCGCCTGCAAAGTAGTCACGCGCTGGCCGCGCACCAATTCGCTGACGACAACGTTGACGCGGAGCGCTTCCACGCCGGCGTAGGTGTCGAGCCATTCGCGAATGGCCTCGCGTACCACGCCGGTCAGATCGGTGACCGGACTTGGCCAGGTAGCTGCGATGAACGCCTCTACATTCGCGGTCTTACGTTCTGCATCTAGACGCACATCAACCCGAGGCAGGTCGCGGCCGGCAACCTTGCTTACCGCCGAGGTGCCGCGAACCGAAAGCACCGCCGCTTTGGCGATGGTGGTCAGCGCACGCTCGTCAATGGTTAGGGTCGAAGACGGCATTAACCGCGCCCTCCGTTACGGAAGCCTTCGAGGCCCTTATTCAGATCGATGCGGCCTTCGAGCTGTGCGCCGGCCAAGCCGCCGATGGCAGCGAGCAGCACAATGAGTAGCAAGCCGCTAAGACCCCACTGCAGCAGGGCAACGGCAATCACTACGCCCAGAAGAGCGCCGAGAAAGGTTTTATTGGACATCATGATGGTCCTTCAGGTGTTTTCGTTGAATAAGAAAGTCTAAGTGGGCCTTGTTCGAGGCACCGTGATACTGCGCAAAAGCGCGGGGCTTGGCTGAACATTCGATACAGCAAACCCCGCGCCGAAGCAGTTGAACTACTCGTGTTCTTCTGCTTGTTGTTCAGTGGCGATATCGGCAATAACCACCGACACCGGCATAGTTAACCCATCTGCTTTGAGGGTTTGCGCAGCGGTGGCGCGAACTTCCTCGGCAAGGTCGTAGAGGTTATCGGCACCGAATTCGGCAACGATGTCTACTTCAAAAGATTCCTCGTCTCGGTTTTGGAAACGTAAACCTTGAACGCGTTGCTTAGGGTAAAGCAGCGCAACCTCGCCGAAGCGCCCCGAGTGCATCGCATGCACGCCGGGGATGGCCACCACGGCCTCGACAAGCGCCTGTGCTTTATCGAGTGAAAGAGTCGCCATTGTGATTACTGAACGCGGCTCGGGAGCTGCTTCTGCTCTTCTTCGTTGTTCTCGTCCTCGTTCTCATCTTCGAACTCGAAGTGAACGTCGTGAACGGTCACGTTGACCTCGGTAACCTCAAGGCCGGTCATGCGCTCGATGGCAGAGGAGATGTTCTCGCGGATTGCGTCGGCAAGCTGGTGAATAGCAACGCCATACTCAGCAACGATGGACACGTCGACGGCAGCCTGACGCTCGCCAACCTCAACGTCTACACCCTGCTGCAGGTTGGTGTTGGTGCCGGGGATGGAGTCGCGAAGGGCACCCAGTGCGCGAGCAGCGCCGCCGCCGAGGGCGTGTACGCCGGAAACTTCGCGGGCTGCAACGCCGGCGATCTTGCCAACTACCTGATCATCAATGATGGTGCGGCCGTGGCCGTTGTCTTCTGCGACGTTGTTGTCCTGGGCTTCCTTGTTCTCAGCCATGTTTTCTCCTTCTATATAGACGCACACCCGCAAGGCAGCGGATGTGCAAGCGAATTGCTTGCCACCATCATAGGGTCTTTCATGCAAGACTTCGCATCTAGAGCGTGATTGTTGCCGATTTGATACACAACCGCGCCCGAACCGTGTTAAAAGATGCGCAAAGTGTTATGTAATTGCGGTGCAATCCGAGGACGCTGGCGAGATCCCATATTTATAAAGCGATCCCTGGAGACTTCATCTTCGGGGTTTCGATTCTTGGCGCGGGCAAGGGGGGCAATCGGCAGGGGATTGGGCGCTGAGATCTATAAGGAACGCTTTGGCTAAGGCTTTCAGGCGAGCCGGAAAATTATTTTGCCAGCTCGCACTTGCATATCCCGTGGTGGCATGTTTTAATACTGGGGTTGCTTTGACAACAGCTACCTTTGCGTAGTTGATGGCAAGGCAAACATGACACCTTCGCTGTGAAGCTCATGTAGATGAGTGAATCAGGTAAGGATCCTTGAGGAATGAAGTGCAAAGCACGTTTTTCTTGAGGGCCGGAACCTCGAAGGGGCATGGCAAATAAACAGCGGCAGTTGGCTAGGGCTCTTGAGCGTTTATAACGTTGAGACCCTTCCTCACTTGGAGTGCATCTTCGAAGTGTGTGGCAGTTGATTTGCAACGCCCCGAAGCGAAGTTGCCGGCAAGTCTTAAACGACAGTCAAGTAAGAACTGGCGTTGCGCCCAGGCCCCAAAGGTCCGGACAACGTTATAGAGATGAATGAAGCGATTCCCACCAATCCATTCAGTGATGTGGGACAAGCGAGGAAGAGGTAACCGTGGCGGGACAAAAGATCCGCATTCGGCTCAAGGCCTACGACCACGAGGCGATCGATGCGTCTGCACGCAAGATCGTCGAGACCGTCACCCGTACGGGTGCACGCGTTGTTGGCCCGGTGCCGTTGCCCACTGAAAAGAACGTGTACGCCGTTATTCGTTCTCCCCACAAGTACAAGGATTCTCGCGAACACTTCGAGATGCGCACTCACAAGCGCCTGATCGATATCCTCGACCCGACGCCGAAGACGGTTGACGCACTCATGCGCATCGACCTTCCGGCCAGCGTCGACGTGAACATTCAGTGATCGACGAAATTTTTGGCAGCGGAGAATAACTAATGAGTGAAACAGAGATCAAGGGCATCTTGGGCACCAAGCTCGGCATGACCCAGATCTTCGACGAGGAGAACCGAGTCATTCCGGTCACCGTCGTTGAAGCTGGTCCGTGCGTGGTCACCCAGATTCGCACCACCGAAACCGATGGCTACAACGCCATCCAAATCGCCTACGGCGACATCGACCCCCGCAAGGTAAAGAAGCCTCAGGCGGGTCACTTTAAGAAAGCAGGCGTTACCCCCCGCCGCCACGTAGCAGAAATCCGTATGGATGATGTTTCTGCCTACGAGGTTGGTCAGGACGTCACCGTGGACATCTTCGAAGGCGTGACCTTCGTAGACGTCACCGGTACCTCCAAGGGTAAGGGCTACGCCGGCGGCATGAAGCGCCACGGCTTTGCCGGACAGGGCGCAGCCCACGGTAACCAGGCCGCTCACCGTCGTGTGGGCTCCATTGGCCAGGCTGCCACCCCGGGCCGCGTGTTCAAGGGCAAGCGCATGGCAGGCCGCATGGGTAATGACCGCGTCACCACCCAGAACCTCAAGGTTCAAAAGATCGACGCCGATGCCAACCTCATCCTGATCAAGGGTGCGATCCCGGGCAACCGTGGCGGCATCGTAACCGTTAAGACCGCAGTGAAGGGCGGTGCACACGCATGACCAATCTGAAGTTGGACGTCCACACCGCTGAGGGTGCTACCGACGGCTCCGTAGAGCTGCCTGCAGCAATCTTCGACCGCGAGGTGTCCGTTGCACTCCTGCACCAGGTAGTCAACGCACAGCTTGCAGCACGTCGTCAGGGCACTCACTCCACCAAGACCCGCGCAGAGGTGCGCGGTGGTGGTCGCAAGCCGTTCCGCCAGAAGGGCACCGGTCGCGCTCGTCAGGGCTCGATCCGTGCACCTCACTTCACCGGCGGCGGCATCTCGCACGGCCCTAAGCCGCGCGATTACGCTCAGCGCACCCCCAAGAAGATGATCAAGGCCGCTCTGTTCGGCGCACTGTCCGATCGTGCTCGTAACGAGCGCATCCACGTGCTCACCGAATTGGTGCCTGGTCAGACTCCTTCCACCAAGTCCGCACGCGCATTCTTCGAGCGCCTCACCGATCGCCGCAGCATTCTGTTCGTGGTCGGCCGCGCAGACGAGAATGCTCAAAAGAGCGCCCGCAACCTGCCTGGTGTGAACGTTTTGTTCGAAGACCAGCTCAACACCTACGACGTTCTGAATGCAGACGACGTTGTGTTCTCGGTTGAGGCTCTCAACACCTTCATCAACCGCGTCCAGGGCGCGGAGAAGGAGGAGAACTAATGGCTAAGATCGCAGACCCCCGCGACATCATCCTCGCACCGGTCGTCTCTGAGAAGTCTTATGGCTTGATGGAGCAGGGAACCTACACGTTCTTTGTTGCTCCCACCGCCCACAAGACGCAGATCAAGGATGCCGTGGAGCGCATTTTCGGCGTGAAGGTCGCCTCCGTGAACACCGTGAACCGTGAGGGCAAGCGCAAGCGCACCCGCACCGGCTACGGCCGACGCAAGGCAACCAAGCGCGCATACGTGACGCTTCGTGAAGGCAGCGACGCAATCGACATCTTCGGCGGCTCCGCCGCTTAAGGGTCGAGGTAAGGACAAACTATGGCTATTCGTAAATACAAGCCGACAACCCCGGGTCGCCGCCAGAGCTCCGTTTCCCAATTCGACGAGATCACTCGCTCGAATCCGGAAAAGTCTCTGCTTCGCCCCCTGCCCAAGAAGGGCGGCCGTAACGTACACGGCCACATCACCGTTCGTCACAAGGGTGGTGGCCACAAGCGTCGCTACCGCGTGATCGACTTCCGCCGCACCGACAAAGATGGCATTCCGGCCAAGGTTGCTCACATCGAGTACGACCCGAACCGTACCGCCAACATTGCGCTGCTGCACTACGCCGATGGCGAGAAGCGCTACATCATCGCCCCGAAGAACCTCAAGCAGGGTCAAATCATCGAGGCTGGCGCTAACGCAGACATCAAGGTTGGCAACAACCTGCCGCTGCGCAACATCCCCGCCGGTACCGTGGTGCACTGCGTGGAGCTCAAGCCAGGCGCTGGCGCTAAGCTCGCCCGCTCCGCTGGTGCTTCCATCCAGTTGCTGGGTAAGGCAGGCAAGTACGCAGTGCTGCGTATGCCTTCCTCCGAAATCCGCCGCGTGGACATCCGTTGCCGCGCCACCGTGGGTGAGGTTGGCAACGCCGACCAGATCAACATCCGCTGGGGCAAGGCCGGCCGTATGCGCTGGAAGGGCGTTCGCCCGACCGTTCGTGGTGTTGTGATGAACCCTGTTGACCACCCGCACGGCGGTGGTGAGGGTAAGACCTCCGGTGGTCGCCACCCTGTGTCCCCTTGGGGCAAGAAGGAAGGTCGCACCCGCAACCCCAACCGTTACAGCAACAAGATGATCGTGCAGCGTCGCCGCACGAACAAGTCCAAGAAGCGCTAAGAGGAGGAAACTTAGATGCCACGCAGCCTAAAGAAAGGCCCGTTCGTCGATGAGCACCTCCTCGCAAAGGTAGATGCTCAGAACGAGAAGGGCACCAAGCAGGTCATCAAGACCTGGTCCCGCCGTTCCACCATTCTCCCCGACTTCATCGGCCACACCTTCGCCGTTCACGACGGCCGCAAGCACGTGCCGGTGTTCGTGGACGACTCCATGGTCGGCCACAAGCTCGGTGAGTTCGCACCCACCAAGACCTTCAAGGGTCACGTCAAGGACGACAAGAAGGGACGTCGATAAGCGATGAGTGAAGCTATCACCTCCGCACGCGCAACCGCGCGCTTCGTCCGTGTTTCTCCAATGAAGGCACGTCGCGTGATCGACCTGGTTCGCGGCAAGTCCGTTGAAGAAGCACTGGCTATCTTGAAGTACGCCCCTCAGGCTGCTTCGGAGCCCGTTGCCAAGGTCGTCGCATCCGCTGCGGCTAACGCCGAGAACAACTTCGGCCTGGATCGCAAGAGCCTGGTCATCTCCGAGGCTTTCGCCGACGAGGGTCCGACGATGCGTCGATTCCAGCCGCGCGCACAGGGTCGTGCATTCCAGATCCGTAAGCGCACCAGCCACATCACCGTGGTTGTTAGCCAGAAGGAAGGGGCCAAGTAGTGGGCCAGAAAATCCATCCTCACGGCCTACGTTTGGGCATCACTTCCGATTGGAAGTCCCACTGGTACGCCGACAAGAACTACGCAGACTACGTCGCTGAGGACATCAAGATCCGCGAGTACCTGCAAAAGACCTTGGACCGCGCCGGTATCGCCGACATCGTGATCGAGCGCACCCGCGACCGCGTCCGCGTCGACATCCACACCGCCCGCCCGGGCATCGTGATTGGTCGTCGTGGCTCCGAGGCAGACCGTCTGCGCCGCGAGCTGGAAAAGCTCACCGGCAAGCAGGTTGCTCTGAACATCCTCGAGGTCAAGAACATTGACGCCAACGCTCAGCTCGTGGCTCAGTCCATCGCCGAGCAGCTGACCAACCGTGTGGCATTCCGCCGCGCAATGCGCAAGGCCATCCAGTCCGCGATGCGCCAGCCTCAGGTCAAGGGCATCAAGGTTATGTGCTCCGGTCGTCTCGGCGGTGCCGAGATGTCCCGCACCGAGCGCTACCACGAGGGTCGCGTTCCGCTGCACACGCTGCGTGCGGAAATCGACTACGGCACCTACGAAGCACACACCACCTTCGGCCGCATTGGCGTCAAGGTGTGGATCTACAAGGGTGACGTCGTGGGCGGCAAGCGCGAGTCCGAACTGAACGCACCCGCAGAACGCCGTGGCCGCGGCGACCGCAACGCACGTCCGCGTCGTGGTGGCCAGCGCCGCCAGCGTGCTGAGAAGAAGCAGGAGGGCTAAGAATGCTTATCCCCAAGCGCGTGAAGTACCGCCGTCAGCACCGCCCGACCCGTCGTGGCGTGTCCAAGGGTGGTAACCGCCTTAACTTCGGTGATTATGGCATCCAGGCCCTCGAGCCCGCCTACATCACTAACCGTCAGATCGAGTCCGCTCGTATTGCCATCAACCGCCACGTCAAGCGTGGTGGCAAGGTGTGGATCAACATCTTCCCGGATCGTCCTTTGACCCAGAAGCCGCTCGGCGTGCGTATGGGTTCCGGTAAGGGCCCCGTGGAGAAGTGGGTTGCGAACGTCAAGCCCGGTCGCATCCTCTTCGAGATGAGCTACCCCAACGAGGCTATGGCACTCGAGGCTCTGCGCCGCGCAGGCCAGAAGCTCCCTTGCAAAGTTCGTATCGTTAAGAAGGAGGACCAGTTCTAATGGCTAACGGTACCCCCGCACACGAGCTTCGCGAGCTAAACGCCGAGGAGCTGACCACCAAGCTGACCGAGGCTAAGGAAGAGCTGTTCAACCTGCGCTTCCAGCACGCCACCGGCCAGTTGAACAACAACCGTCGCCTGCGCACCGTCAAGCGCGACATCGCCCGCATCTACACGGTGCTCCGTGAGCGCGAGCTCGGCCTGTCCGAGGTTCCGGGAGCTGAGGCTTAAACATGAGTGAGGCAAACGTGACTGAGAACAACGAGAACGCCAAGGAAAAGGGTGCCCGCAAGGTTCGCATCGGCTACGTGGTTTCCACGAAGATGCAAAAGACCATTGTGGTTGAGCTTGAAGACCGCAAGCAGCACCGCCTTTACGGCAAGACCATCCGCACCAACTCCAAGGTGAAGGCTCACGATGAAAACGAGATCGCCGGTGTTGGCGACCGCGTGCGCATCGAAGAGACTCGCCCGCTGAGCAAGGACAAGCACTTCCGCCTCGTCGAGATCGTCGAGAAGGCACGCTAGTCCAAACGCGGACAAACGCTTGAAGCACATCCCACCACGGGGTGTGCTTTTTGCATTTCTTAGCTTTTCGACGTCCCCCATGCCGTGCGTTGCTGGGTGTGGGGGAGCGGGTGGGGGAGGGGATGCAAGCTCAAGATGGATTGACGAGCCAAGAGGAACAGCAGCTTGTAGATAGTGTTGAGCAAGGATTTGAAACCTTGTTCACGGAGGTCGTGCGAGAAACTTCCCCCGGCGTGTGGGAAGTTGACCCAGAGGCCGCTGCGCGTTACGGAATTAGTCTTGAAGAAGCGAACGCACTGGCGCGCATGATGCAGCGAGAAAGATTGTGTCGACTGCAGCTATCGATGGATCGGCAAACTTGTTGAAATATGGAGTGATGGCTGTAGGAGGTTGGCCAGCGATTGCTGCAAAAACTGCAATTAGTGCTGGTGCGTGTGGTCTGAGCGAACGCACCTGAGGTACCTGAAGAGGGAATACAGCGACCTTGCCGGGCCTAGCTAGCTAACCAGTAGGGTTAAAGTGACCGGGATTGGAGAATGAATTCATTGGTCTGACTATTTGTGGTCACCTCTCGTGCCTCTAGTTAAGAACGGTAAAGACGGTAAGCCTTGGGCTCCTGACAAGAAATGGAACCTTGTATACGCACCCGTGGCGGCGCTGTTTGTGGGAATCATCTTGCGGATCACAGATTTGGATTGGACAGATGATGGGGTTCGACCTGATAAGTTCAGTAATGCTCAGGTCGTGATGTACGCACTAGGATGCTTGGCATGGTGGTATTTGGTGATGAATCCAATTTATTACCTAAACCGCCGATGGCGTTTGAAGAACCGCACTGAAGAGGGGAATGCGTACCAGGACGATGAAAATCGCTGGCCCTAAGTCTGTTGGAGGGCTGCTCCTGCATCAGACCCGCGTGCTTGGACTAGGCTTTGTTCTTATGAAAGCCCTTCACGTCATCCTTAATGTCATTTGGCTGCTCACCGCAGGTATCTGGCTGTGGCTTGCCTACTTCATCGCTGGTGCCATCGCCTGCATTTTCATCATCACCATCCCCTTCGGTGTGGCCAGCTTCCGCATCGCCAATTACATCTTGTGGCCATTTGGCCGCGAGGTTGTTGATACCGGCAGGGGCGGCGGCATGTCGATGCTCGGCAACGTGATCTGGTTCGTAGTGGCAGGTTTGTGGCTCGCTCTGGGGCATGTCGCCACTGCTATTGCGCAGGCACTCACCATTATTGGTCTGCCCTTGGCCTGGGCAAACCTCAAGCTCATTCCTGTGACCTGCTTCCCCTTTGGCAAGAAGATTGTGGATTCTTCTGATGCCAAGGCAACTATGATTCCGCTTGCTCGCCCTTAAAGCAGCATCGCAATCCGCGCACCACGTACTGTGGTGCGCGTTTGTTTTGGGTTAGTTGCCACGCCTTGCTTTGATTGCCAGGATGGCTGCGATGCCAAAGCCTGCAAAACCTGCCAGCCAAAGCGCGAGTGTGACCCACGATGCTTCCACGTTGACGGCGCACAGGAGCGCAGCGCCACTGAACAAAGCGAGCACGCAGATGATGGGGGTGAGTGGGGATCTCGATGCGTTGTTTGGTGATGTCATGGCATTGCCTTCCTTCCATCGCTTAGACAATCGCTACGGGTGGTGTGCGCCTTTTCGCTTGGAAAGCATCGGGCGTTGCAATACCCGTAATGTGCTGCGTGTAACTATCAGTGTAGGTGGCGTGTTAAAAACAAGGCTGTAGCTACTATCATCGCCAGCTTTGACCAAGCATGCTCGCTGCTGGCCTGGCTGAATAGGTCAGCAGCTCGGAAGGCAAGAACGCAAGATTTCAAGGAGGCGCTAACGTGCTCGCTGCACTGCTCACCTGCGTTGCATTGCTCGCGATCACCATCGTGGCTGATGCGCCTGGTTGGCTATACGTGCTCACCATAACCTGTGGCACATTCGGCATCGCCCCTTTCGTGGGCAACTCGCTTGTTCGTATCATCCCTGAGTCGTTTTGGCAGCGTCTGCGCCTTTCGCGGGATTCATCGCGCCGGCTGGGGGTGAAATGTTTTAACTCCACGCTCACGCGCATTGGGTGGAACACGCTTGTGTTCGAGATGCGTGGCGATGATCCCTGGAATCCACGCCACATGCAGGCAGCCGCGGCAGGCCACGGTTGGGGCTTTCTTATTCACCTCGTCGCTAGTGTGTGGGCCTGTTGTACCCAATCCTGCTTGGCGGCAGCCATCTTGGTGGTATTGGGCGTGCTCTTGCATCTGTATCCGGTGCTCTTACAAATCTATGTGCTTACCCAACTGCGCGAGCACAAGATTGGCAGGTAGCACAACACCCCAGCAGGCCTCGCTGCTGGGGTGTTATGGCAGGTAACGTAGCCTAGTTGCCTTCGCCGATCTTACCCTTGGGGTTCCACACCACCGCTACACCTGGGCGTGGAGGGGTCTTGCCTCCATCTGGCCAGTGAGAGGCGGGGTTTTCCACTGTGGCCTCATCGGTTTCGCCGGGGTGCTGCACATTGACCAGCACTCGGTCTTTGGTCACGATGGGTCCGCAGGTTTCTGCTCCTGTGGGCACGGTGAGGAAGCAACGGGTATTGCCGCGGTTTTCACCTTCGAGGCCGACGGCATAGAGGCCATCATTGGAGCCGAGTGCGTTGCCATCGGAGGAGATCCACAAGTTGCCGTGATCATCAAAAGCGAGGTTATCCGGGCAGGAGATCGGGGATACCTTGGATTTATCAAAGCCGCCGAAATAGCTATAGGCAGCCTCGGGATCACCGCAAACGAGCAAGATATTCCACTTGAACTTCTCGCCGGCGTGATCGTCGTCAAGCTCCATCACGAGGCCGTTTTTGTTCTCGGTGATCGGCGCCCATTCTTTGGCGTCTTCTTTATTCTTCTTCGCGTCCTTGCCCGTGGCGCCGCGGTAGGAGTTGTTGGTCAGTGCAACATACACCTTGCCGCTGTGCTTATTTGCCTCGAAGTCTTCTGGGCGGTCCATCTTGGTGGCCCCTGCCTCATCGGCTGCGAAGCGGGTGTACACGGCAACTTCTTCTGGGCTCATGCCATCGATATGGGATTTCGCCCCATCCTCATCCACCGTCAGCAGCGGTACCCAGGTGCCTTGGCCGTCGAAAAGCCCATCGCTGGGTAGCTCACCGGAGCCGTCGATTTCTTTTTCGGGGGAGTTGCCGTCGAGCTTGCCCACGTACAGGGTGCCGTAGTCGAGAATGCCCATGTTGTGGGCGGTATCGCCCTCTTTGATCTTGCGGGAAGAAACGAACTTATAGATGTATTCGAAGCGTGCGTCATCGCCGGTGTAGCACACGACGGTGCCATCGGAGGTGACATAAATATTGCCCGACTCGTGCTTGAAGCGGCCGGCGGAGGTGTGCTTGACGGGCACAGAGTTGGGATCAAGCGGATCAATTTCTACTAAGTAGCCAAAGCGGTTGATCTCATTGGGCTGCTTGGCCAGGTCAAAGCGTTCATGCAGGCGCTCCCACTGGCGCAGCGTTGGGCCTTCCTCGGAGCCGAGGCGCTCACAGTACTTCTTGGCCTGCTCATCTTTGACGTCTTGGTAGTTGGCAAAATAGGGCTCGAAGTTTTCCTCACCGGAAAGGTAGGTGCCCCAAGGAGTCATGCCGCCGGAGCAGTTGGCAATGGTGCCAAGCACTGTGGTGCCCTGAGGGTCATCTTTGGTTTTTACATACTCGGTGCCGGCGAGCACACCCTGGATCTTCATGGGGGTGGTGGCGGTAATGCGGCGATTTAGTGGGCCAAATTCGCGCTTGAGCTCGCCTTTATCGCCCACCTTGGATACTTCGAGCACGCTTTGGCCGTGATTGGCCAGGCCGATATTGATTTGCTCATCGGTGGGATTATCCACGTCGTAGCCAGGGAACATGTGCGGCTCGGTGGTGTATTCGTGGGAGCACACATACACCATGCGGTTGTCGTCGCTGGGGTGGTCCATCAGCCCGGCGAAGTCATTATTAAAGCCGAATTGGCGCTCGGCATTGGCCGCGGTTTGGTTGTTGATGTCGAATTCCGGCACGCCCTCGAACATCGGATCACCCCAGGCGATCAGCACGTTCTTGTCGTAGCCTTCGGGTACAACAACCTCGTCTTTTTTATTGGGCTCAACCACGGGGAAGTTCATGCCCTGAGGCAATGCGATGTTCTTGGCCTCGCTGCTGGCTGCGGCTTGTGCGGTGCTGCTTGCCGCGCTGCTTCCTTCACTGCCGCAGGCTGCGAGTACCTGGGCGCCTGCGAGTGAGGCCACCGCCACGCCGGAGCCCTTGAGGATCCCGCGACGGGAGACGATTGCGCCAAAGTACTGGTTATTCGATTGATTGGTGGGTTCGCCCAGGCAGGCGTTACCGCACTTGTACTCGCAGGTTTTTGCCGATCGGCTTGATGCAAATGAGCTAAGTAGATTTAAGCCCTTGATCCCCATGTTGCTGCGCTCCTGAAGTGTTGTCCGAATCTTGTCCGGCACTTCACGCTAGGAGCTTCAGGTGTCAGCGCGATGTGGCAGAAGTGAATCAAGGGTAAACAATCAGCTTTTCGACGCCACCCTACTCACCACCGGCGAACATCACCGTATTATCCGGCCCAAACTCGATACCGGCTTTGCGTAGATCGCTGGTCACGGCAACGATGGCTGCGTCGAGTGCTGCCACGGTATCCATCTGGCGCGAACCAGACCAGAAGCGAACCTCCATCGTGGCCATACCATCGGCTACCTGGCGCAACACGGCCACCGGTGCTGGGGATTCGAGGATGGCATCGACCTTTTCTAATGCCTTGACCGCTACTTCACGAGCCTTTTGGAAGTCCTCGGCATGCCGGATCTTGACATCGAAATTGGTGCGCACCCACTCGTGGCGGGTTTGCACCGTGACGATGGAGGTGTGCAGCGTGCCATTGGGAATCAAGACCTGGCGGCCGGAGAAGGTGCGCACCGTGGTGGTGGAAAGGTTGATATCGGTGATGGTGCCTGCAACATCACCAATTTGGATTTGGTCGCCCACCAGGGGAGTTTCTCGCATCAAAATGACAAGGCCTGCGAAGGTATTGCCAAGCACCGTTTGGAAGGCGATACCGGCTGCAATGGAGACAACGCCCAGCCCGCCGATGAGGTTCACGGGTTTGACCGAAGGAAAGACGTAGGTAATCGCTGCCGCGACGGCCAGCGCAATCACCACCCACTGCGTAATCGAGGAAAACGCCCGGGCGGAGGCCTTGGTTCGGTGGGCAATCTTCAGCAGCGCCTGGTTCACAATCAGCTTGACTATCCAGGCGATCAGCGCGCCAACGGCAATGATGACTAAGCCAATGCCGAGATCATGCCAAGTAAGCGATTGAACGGCCTGTTGTACCTGGTCGGCGGGATTATCAGCGGCGAGCGTAAAAGACATGAGAAAATTGTAATGTTTCAGCGTCTAAAACGCAGCACGCCCTACTCGCTGTGTTGTTGCCACCACTGCACCACGCTCATTGCTTTGTGTCCCGTGAGCTTTTCCACGTGATCTGTCACCCCATCGAGCTCACCATTGGCAATGGCGGTGTAGGTGGAGATCCAGGCATCGACCTCCCATTCCGGGGCATTGTACGAAGCTCTGGATTCGCGGGCCTGCTCGAGTGTTTCGTTGATATAGCGCACCGGGGAACCAAGGAAATGGCTGGCGATGGTGGCAACTTCTTCCATGGTGATGGCCGCAGGTCCGGTGAGTTGATAGGCCCGATCGCGATGTTGTTCAGGCTGCGCCAACACCGCCGCGGCGCTGCGTGCTACGTCCTCGCGGCTGACAAAAGCTGCTTTGCCATCGCCCGCCGGGCCACGGATTGCACCATCGACGATGAACGCGGCTGTGGCCTCGGTATAGAAATTGTCTTGAAGGAAGGTGTAGTGCATACCGGAGCGTTTGATGTACTCCTCGGTGGCATAGTGCAGCCGAGCATGCGCGAAGGTGGCATCTGGCGCGGCGCCATAAAAGGAGAGGTAGACAATGTGTTGGACGCCTGCCGTGCGTGCGGCGTCCACTGCGTGTTGGTGCAGCTCTAAACGATCATCGCGTTCGGTGGTGGAGACTAAAAAGACCACGTCTTGGCCTTGAAACGCTGCGCGGAGCGTTTCGGGTTTCGCAAAATCGCCATAGACCCAGCCCGGTTCTTCTCGTGGGGTGCGCGATAGTCGGCTGATCTGAGCCTGGGGTGCGAGTTGGCTTAAGTTTGCTGCGGTGTGGCTGCCGATAAAACCGCTGGCGCCGGTGATCAGAATCTTCGTTGTCATGTCCACGAGTGTAGCGTCGAAAAGCTTTGGGCGCCGGGGCGGGGATGGCATTGATAAGGGGCGGGAAGGTTTCGGAATGCAAAGTGCGGATCGGGCAGAGGGGGTGATATGCAGCTTTTTGCTACCCCCGGAGCCGGGCAGGATTCGCAGTTTGGTGATTTGGCAGCAATGAAAACGTTATCGAAGTGCCCTGCTCGTGGCGCTGGTGGCGATTTTTCGGCGTAGAGCTGCACTTCTTAGGTAACACTTAGATCATTGACTAATAGGTAAGGCTTACCTTAAATTGGCGCCAGCACAGCCGAGGCCGTGCGGCGCCTGGCCACCACCTCCAAGGGAGTTGGATGCCGAGGCGAGAGTGAAAACCCCCTGTTTCCTCCCTTAAGGAGCACCCCAGAACTATGAAGCGCTCAGCTCTACCCCGCCGCGCGGCGGTTGGAATGCTCGCAGCGACGATGGCGATCGCGCCATTTATGGTCGCAGTCCCTCAAGCCGGTGCTGATGAAACGCACCAATGCGCCAATCTAGAAATTAAGCCCGGTCGCGGAATCGGCGAGCTCAGCATGGACACCTCCCGGAATTACAAACCAGGTGAGGTAGTCACAGTGAAAGGCTCCGGATTCGAGCAACGCCCCGCCGAGGGCGGCTCCTTCTCCTTCAAGATCGACGATAATAAAAACAAGTGGCCCGTCGACCAGCCCGATGCACGCTTCGAGAAGATCTCCCAGCCGGAACCCCAGATCATCATCCCCGCAGAATCCATGCTTTCTGCGGATGGAAGCTTCGAAGTGCAGCTCAGGCTGCCTGGTGACCTCAAAGACGGCGCGCACGTCATCCGTGTGCTCACCGGTAATGACGGGGGCTCCATGACCTCCCAACCAGTGAAATTCACCGTCAATTCCGGTGCCAATGATGGCCACTGCGGAACCGTGATTGAAGGCAACCAGGATGGAGCAGCTGAAGGCGCTCAACCATCCGAAGGTGGCAACCAAGACGGCGCCACCACCGAGACCCCAGCCGAGCCAGAGAAGCCGGCAGAGTCCGAAAAGCCAGCAGAGCCTGAGCAGCCCAGCGAGACTGAAAAGCCTGCAGAACCCGAAGGCAACCAGGGCGGCCAAGAAGGCGGATCCGAAGAGCAAGCCAACAGCAGCGATGCCTCGGCAACCGCGAGCGACGCCAAGAACAACGACCGCGGTCAGACCGTGAGCGCGAATGTCTCCCTTGAAGGCTTCACCCCCGGTTCCAAGGTAACCGCCACAGTGAACGGCCAAGCAGTGCTGTGGGGAAGTGGCCGTAACGCAAGCGCGGATCCGATCACCATCGGTGAAGACGGCACCTTGAACACCGCTGTCACCCTGCCCAAGGGCTCTGCTCCCGCCGGTGAGAACACCATCGTGATCACCGCCGACGATGACAAGACCGCAGAAGCAAAGATCACCACCACCGCAGGTGTGCAGGCATCTTCTACCAGCGCTAATGCAGAAACCACCGTTACGGTGTACAACCTGCCCGATGGTGCCAAGGTCACCGCGGTAGGCGCTAAAGGCAAGAACTACTACACCGGTTCCGGTGTCGACGCCGATAACCACGTCGCTGTCGTCGAAGGTGTGAAGCTGCCCAAGGACGCACCAGTAGGTGCTGCACTCGAGGCAACCTTTAGCCACAACGGCGCAAACCACACCGTTGCCGGTCCGAAGATCACCGCCGATAACTCCCCGGTCGCTGCCGATAGCTACTCCAGCATCTCCACGCAGCTTCCATCCGGCCTGTACCAAAGCGCGGCGAACACCAACACCAACGAGCTCTTTGTTACCCGCGCGGTAGGCCGCCCGCCGATCAAGGAATCCACCCTGTACAAGCTGGATGCCACCACCTTGGAGCTCAAGCAAGAGGCCAACGCATCCGCGATTGACCCCAACAACCCCGACGCTGGTGTGCACGCAGTCTACGGTGTTGGCCTGGATAACCAGCGTGGCCTGGTGTGGACAACCAACACCCGTACTGGCTCTGTTGCCGTGTACAAGCAGTCTGACCTCTCCTTGGTCAAGCAATTCCCCTCGGGCATCGTCGATCACGCACGCGATGTTGTAGTGGATGAGCAAACCGGCAAGGCGTATGTTTCCTCGCCTACCGGCAGTGGCATCATCGCTGAAGTAAGCGCCGACGGCAGCGTCCGCAATATCGAGCTCGGCGACTTCGGCGGCACCATGTCCCTGGCATTCGATCAGGCAACCCGCAGCCTCTTTACCGTGTCGCTTTCCCAGCCCAAGGCAGCCAAGGTTGATCTGGCCTCCGGCGATATCACCGTCATCGACCTGCCAGCCAACGATGTGGATCGTGGCTCCGGCGTTGCCTGGGACCCAAGCCGCGGCAACCTCTATGTGGCATCGCAGGGTAGCTCCAACGTTGTGGTGTACAACCTCGAGCAGAAGCAGCTTGTAGCAGAAGTGCCCACCGGTGCTGGTGCCCTCAACGCTGTCTATGACCCGGTCCATGACCGCGTGTACGTGACCAACCGCGGTGGCGGCACCGTCACGGTACTCAATGCCGAAGACTTCCAGATCGTGGCCAACCTGCCTGCTGGCGGCAACACCAACCACACCGCACTCGGTGCCAATGGCGTGGTGTACACCGTGCAGAAGTCTGCCACCACCAATGACAAGGGCGAGCCCACCAACACCGTGTACCGCTTCGCGCTCAACGAGTCTGCCCCCGCGCAGCCCGGCGGCACTGAGCAGCCCGGTGGTACTGAGCAGCCCGGCGGCACCGAGCAGCCCGGCGGCACCGAGCAGCCCGGTGGTACTGAGCAGCCCGGCGGCACCGAGCAGCCCGGTGGCGAAACCCAGACTCCTGGTGAGGGCACCGAAGATCCCGGCCAAAACGAGGGCGGACAAACCGACGGAGGTAACACTCCTGCTCCTGAGGAGCCTGAGCAAGGCGGCGTGTTCAAGCCTGGCCGCGTGGTGTCCTTCCTCTTCTCCGCAGTCACCTCCCTGCTCTCCATGAACTGGGTATTCCAGCTCACCGTAGCCTTCGGTGTGCCGTCTTGGATTAGCAAGTGGCTGCCTCGCTGGTAGGCCAGCACCTCTTGCATTAAGGCAAGAACCGCCCAATGTGGACGGCAACGTCTACAAGCAGGGCAAACCATAACCGCGGGCGGCAACGCCCGCGGTTATACCCGCACCTAAATCCCAAATACTTCGCGCTGAAACACGCGCAGCGATCGCTGACATAACTAAACACATTTAAAGGAACCCACCATGCTCACAATGCGCCGCTCGGCTACACATTGGCTCTTTGTTCTGCTCGCACTGCTGATGGCACTCTTTCTGTTCGCCTGCAGCTCAGAGGATGCTTCTTCCAACAATGCTGCTGGTGAAGGCAACACCCGAGTAGTGAAAGACAGTGACGGTGTAGAAGTCACCGTTCCTGAGCGCCCGCAACGTGTGATTACCTTTTCTGAACCCACATTGGATTCGGTCTTAGCTCTAGGCGTAAAGCCTGCCGGCACCGTAGCTGGTCGTGGTCTGACCACCGTGCCGGCATATCTCCAGGAACGTGCCGGTGACACTCCTATCGTCGGCAGTGTCGGCCAACCCAATTTCGAGGCCATTGGTGCTTTAAACCCAGACATGATTCTGGTGGATGGCACCAGCGTGAATAACAACCCTGACGTGATGGCTGCACTTGGAGAGATCGCCCCCACCGTCATGACTGGCTACGCCGGTGGCGACTGGCGCAAGAACTTCGCCATCGTTGCAGATGCCATGAACATGAATGAAGAAGGCAAGAAGGTACTCGAAGAGCACGATCGCCTTGTTGCAGAAACCTCCGCAAAGCTTGAGCCCTTCAAGGACAAGACCTTCTCCATCGTTCGCTGGCAGGGCAATGGTGCCTCCTTGATCCTCAAAGAACTTCCCGCAGGTCAGTCCCTGGAAGAACTCGGCCTGAAGCGCCCTGCAAATCAAGATAAGTTCGGTGGCGGACACTCCGAACCTGTGTCGAATGAAAACCTGGGCGATATCGACGCCGATTACATCTTCTTTGGCACCCTCGGTGGCTCCTCAGTTGGTAACCCCAATGCAGGTGGCAATGCCGACTCCAACGCTGCAGGCGCCTCGCTCGATGAAGCCCGCCAGGTACCAGGCTTTGACCAGCTCACCGCGGTACGCGATAACCACGTGATTCCCGTCGAGGGTTCTGCTTGGACGTCCACCGGTGGTCCTTTGCTTGTGCAAAAGATTATCTCCGACGTCGATACCCTGCTCGTGCAAAACCCTGCCATGCAGCCCTAAGCCAGAAGGTTTCTAGCGATGAATAGTGCTATTCAACCCCCGCGGCCCAGTGCTCAGACCTCTCGGGCCTTGTTAGGAGGACGCGCCAAGCGATTGGCCGCCCTTGGTGCAGGACTCGCCCTTGGCGTATCCCTCCAGGCAGGCAACGTGGTGTCCTTCATCCCGGTGCAACCTGCTCATGCACAAGATGCACAGTGTGCCTCCGGTGCTACACCTGAATTTGATGTTGCTGCAGAAGCCGATGCGCAAAATCAACTTCGGATCGTTGGTACGGGTTGGTGTAATTCCGAAGGACTCGGTGGTGCAAAGATTGCCGTGAAATTGGATGAGGGCAATATCAATCACCTCGATACCTCACTGCATGAAAACACCACCATTTGGTACATCATCGAGGCACAAAGCGACGGCAGCTTCGATGTGAATATGCCCTTGCCGGATGGCACCAATAGTGGAAAGTTGGGCTCGAATCCCACCTTTGGCCCAGGTGAGCACTCGATTCGCCTTTTGTCTGGTTCCTTGCAAGAAGGCGATGTGCGCGAGACACGCCCCACTCCTTCAGAGAAAAAGGAAGGCAAAGGCCGATTCTTGCTCGGTGAATACAAGCCCAATGGTCTGCCAGATACCGTCTTTAACTACGACAATGACTTAAGCAGTGACAAGAAAAACGGCGTGAAGGTCAGCACCAAAGGTGACAAGATTCAGGTGCAGGTGCCTTCTGCCCAGCCCGGCACCTGGGTGTACCTCTCCGCCTATAACGAGTGCGGGCAAACCAATGATCCCTACGGTGAGCAGTGGTTCCAGCTCGCTGAAGGCTCGACGGTCACTGCTGCGCTCAAGCCTGTCGACGCCCTACGTGGCAACGTGAAAATCACCGTCCAAGACGGCAGCCGCGGGGCTGGGCAGAAGCTGATTGGTTGGGATTATCTTGATTCCTCCGGCAAGCGTCCGGGTTGTGCCGAGCCCGCCGAAAGCGACGAGGCCGAGGATAACCAAGGCGGCGATGCGCAGTCGGATAAGCAAGAAACAAGCAAGCCAGAAGGCAACTCGGGTGCCGCTGAAAAAGGCAGTAGCGATCACCACGACGATGCTGATAGCAACACCTCTAGCTACTCCGGTGGTGGCACCAATCCGAGTAGCACCATTGCCCTAGGCGAAGACGCCGAGGCGGTATCGGGCGGTTTTTATGCCACCGATGATTCCTTCAGCGGCGGTGGCGGCGATAGCAGCGGTGGAGGTTTCACAGATAGCGGCTTTGATAGCAGCGACGATAGCCAACCGCGCCCGGATCACGATCCGGAACCGCCGGTGAAAAAGGCCTCGGAGCTTAACGACGACAACGCCGGCGAGGTCGACGCCAGCTTAGACGGCACCATCCTTTCGCTGCACGCAGAGCCAATGGCTGCTGGTGACTGGGTGTTCCTGCACTCCTATAACCCAGACCCCAAGGCATTGGGGTGGGTGGAAGCTGATGTCGACGGCAACGTCTACATCGACATCGCCGGGCTCAAGAAAGGCTCGCCCAAGATCACCTTGACCAGCGCAGATGACGAGTTACTGGGCTGGGTGCTGATCGATCTGGGTGATGAATCCAATGGCAATCGCCCCAGCGTGCGTACTGCTTCTTCTCAAACACCACTCATGGATGGCCGTGACTGGGCATTGATCATCGGCGCGCTTTTCGCCGTTGGTGTCGCCGCAGGCGGATTGATGCTTGGGCGTCGATCGCGAAGCTAATGCCCAGTGTTTTTCAAAGCAACCAGAAAGTCCGAGACATGAACAAGATCTCTCCAAAAGCAATGCTGCGCAGCACCGCTAAAGCTTGTGCTGCTGTATGCGCTGCCGCTGCCTTGGCCCTCGCGCCGAGCTTCGTGCCTCAGGCTGAGGCACTGCCGCCCGGTGGAGCCAATGGCTCCAATACGGGCAATAGTGTTTCCACCGTTTCTCCTACCACGGTGCAGCGCTGCGGCACCTTGAACTACCAGCTTCGCAATTTCGCCCCCAACACGATGGTGAGCGTGAAATTCGATGATGGTCAGCTTTCAAGCCAAGACCAGTCCCAGCAGGGCGCTGGCGTGGTGGCTCGCCAAATGAGCGATGCCAACGGCAACGTATCCGGCACCTTAAATATTGGCTGCAATTTCCCCACCGGCTCGCACTGGCTGCGCTTCCTTGCCACGGAACGAAAAGGCGACTCTGATCGAGAAACCCTCGGCTGGAGCAACCGAAGCCCCAACTTCACCGTGGTAGAAAAGGCCTCGAAGCCAGCCACGCAAGGCCAGGCATCTGGCGGTAACCAGGGGGCGAAGGAACAAAAGCCTGCCACCGGTGGCCAGAAGCAAAACCAAAGCCGAGGCAATGGCGGATCCAATAACTCCGGCGGATCCAATAGTGGCCAAGGCAATCAGCCCAAGGCCAAGAACTCCATCAGCCTCAACCGCGGAGGCAACTCCGGTGGTGCCAGTGGCGGCTCCGGTGGTGCGGGCGCACCAGGTGGGGCACTTGATTCGTCGCCAGGCGAAGAAGGCGGCGAGGGTGAGGACGCATCCTTGGCCGTGCTCGATGAAGGCGACGATGGCTCCAACGGCCAGGGCAGTGAAGGGGCGCAACAAGACAACACGCAGCTCAGTGCCGCTTCGCAGAACCGCAAGGATCGCGCACCAATCATGGGCGCGGTGATCGGTGGCGCCATTTTGATTGTCGGTTTCGCCGCCATGGCCTTGTGGTACACCACCACTGAGCGCCGTCGCCGCGCAGATGCACAGCTTTTAGGTGCTCAGCAGCAGGTAGTGATGCCAGATGCCGCCCAAGGCGGGTATCACGATGAGGCCTCGCACCCCAGCACGGCTACCTTTAGCCCTCAAAGCTATGATCCGCACGCGGATTATGGCCCACCCCAAGGCCCACAGGGTCCGCAGGGTTCTCAAGGCCCGCAGGGCCCGCACTCACCACGCTAGATGCTTGGCCAGGTGTGGTGTACGTGAGAAAAAATACCGTGGCAGTACTGGTGCTGGTGCTACTAGTACTGCTGAGCATGGGATTGTCTATGGCCATAGGCTCAAATCTCATTCCCTTCCGCACGGTGTGGCAGTCGCTGTGGCATCCAGACGGCTCTTTCGAGTCGGTCGTGGTCACCCAACAGCGTTGGCCGCGAACACTGCTGCTGATTGCGGTGGGCGCGGCCTTGGGCACGGCGGGTGCGCTGATGCAGGCGCTGACCCGCAACCCCTTGGCTGATCCCGGCATTCTGGGTGTCAATGCAGGCGCATCCCTCGCCGTGGTGGCGGCGGTGGCCGTGTTTGGGATATCCACGATTTCCTTTTATGTGTGGTTCTCATTTATCGGCGCCGCGCTCGCCGCCGTGGCGGTGTACATCATTGGCAGCACCACCACCGCGAGCATCGGTACCGCAGGAGGCCCGCCGAATCCTTCGCGTTTGGCCTTAGCTGGTGTGGCGGTAAGCATGGCCATCCAGGCGATTGTGCAGGTCATTATCTTGACCAACCAGCAGGCATTCAACGAGTTTCGCTTCTGGGCTGCAGGCTCGGCTCAAGGACGCGGCTTTTCGGTGTTCCTCACCGTGATTGGATTCATCCTGCTGGGGCTCGTCCTTGCCTTCCTCATCACGCCAGCGCTCAACGCCATGGCGCTTGGCGACGCCGCCTCCACCGCCTTGGGCGTGCGCCTTGGATTGGTGCGAGCAGTGGTGATGTGTTCAGTGACTCTGCTCGCTGGCGCAGCTACCGCCGCAATTGGTCCAATCATGTTCGTTGGCTTGGCGGTGCCCTATGTAGCGCGCACCATCGCGGGTGCAGATTGGCGCTGGATTGTGGCGCTCTCGGCCCTGGGTGCGCCCTCGTTTTTATTGCTTGCCGACGTCCTCGCCCGCGTCGTGGTGATGCCCAATGAAATTGAAGTGGGTTTGATGTCAGCCATCATCGGTGGCCCGATCTTTGTCGCCTTGGTGCGCCGATCGAAAGTGAGCGCCATATGAGCCAATTCAAAACTGTCTCCCTAGGATCCCGCCGCCCAATCACCGTGCGCATCGCACCACGCAGCGCCTTCGTCGCCCTGCTTCTTGCAGTGGTGATTTGCGTGCTGGGAGCCTTCGCACTGGTTACAGGCGAGTACCACATGACCATCGCAGAGGCGCTTCGCGCACTTGCCGGTAACTCCCAAGACCGTCTGGCTAATTTCTTTGTCCAACAACAGCGTGCGCCCCGCGTGCTCGCAGCCATCATTGTTGGCGCAGCCCTAGGTGTATCCGGCACGATCTTTCAATCCCTTTCCGATAACCCCCTGGGCAGCCCAGATGTGATCGGATTTAGCACCGGTGCGGCCACCGGTGCGCTGCTACAAATCATCGTCTTTTCTGCCACTCCAGCCGGTGTGGCCGTAGGCGCACTCTGCGGTGGCTTGGTTACAGCCATGGTGGTGTACGGACTGTCCTATGAATCCACTATGGGTGTAGGTGGTGTCCGTTTGGTGCTGGTAGGCATCGGTGTGTCGGCCATCTTGCACGCGGTGAACTCCCTGCTGATTGTGCGAGCCTCGCTGGCAAGTGCTCAAACCGCAGCGCTGTGGTTGGCAGGCACACTCAACGCCGTCAGCTTCGACTCCATGCGGCTATACGTGATCGCCATCGTGCTGTTATTGCCGATGGCACTGATGTTGAGCCGACCCTTGAACACGTTAAGCAGTGGAGACGACATTGCCACCAGCGTTGGCGTGAAAGTTCGTACACGTCGCAGCCAATTAGTCGCCATCGGCGTTGCCTTGATCGCAGCGGCCGTGGCCATCGCAGGCCCTGTGGCCTTCGTTGCTTTGGCGGCACCGCAGATTGCTAAACGCCTCGCGCGTTCTGGCGAATGCGAAATGATCGCATCAGGCCTTTGCGGAGCGATGCTGGTGCTGGGTTCAGACATCGCCGCTCAGCGCCTTTTTGCTCCTACACAATTGCCCGTTGGCGCAGTCACCGGCACCCTCGGCGGTGTGTACCTGGTGTGGCTGTTGGTTTATCAAAGCAGGAGGTCTCAGTGATGCCTACTCATCACAGCAGCGTCGCAGCAAGCGTTGCACCACCCCACGATCAAGCAGCCGCCATCGCAGTGCGCGACCTCGTTGCGGGCTATGGCAGGGGAGCTCGGGCGAAAGAGATTCTGCATTCGGTCGACGTCGATATCCGCCCCGGCACCTTCACCGTGATTGTTGGGCCAAACGCCTGTGGTAAATCCACATTGTTAAAAACCATGGCTCGCTTATTGCCCGTAGCTTCTGGGCAGATCGATATCCACGGTCGCTCACTTGAGGCTTATGGCACCAAAGAGCTTGCCCGCACCATGAGCTTTTTGCCCCAATCGCCACTCACACCAGAATCCATCGTGGTAGAAGATCTGGTTGGCCGTGGTCGCTATCCGCACCAAGGGCTCGTCCGCCAATGGTCACAAGCCGATGAGGCAGCAGTAGAAGCCGCGATGGTCCAGGCAGGAGTAGACAACCTTCGCGGCAGGGTCGTCCAGGAGCTTTCCGGTGGGCAACGCCAACGCGTGTGGTTGGCCTTGGTGCTGGCACAGCAGACACCGATTGTGCTGCTTGACGAGCCAACCACCTATCTGGATATCACCCACCAGCTTCAGGTGCTCGACGTTGCCCAGGAGCTGCAACGCTCGGGCAAAACGGTAGTAGCGGTGCTCCATGAGCTTTCTTTGGCGTTTCGTTATGCCACCGACCTGATCGTGATGAAGCAAGGCCGCGTCTTCGCAGCCGGGCGCGTTGATGAGGTGGTGACCCCAGAGTTGGTATCCGAGGTCTACGACGTGGACTGCGATTTAGTGCTCGACCCGCGCACCAGCCGCCCCATCTTGGTGCCGCACCCCCGCGGCTAGCGGCAGCAACACCGCGGCTAGCGGCAGCAACACCGCGGCTAGCGGCAGCAACACCGCGGCTAGCGCAAGAATCACCGCGGCTAGCGCCGGGGGGGGGGCTAAGCAAGCAGCGCCGCGACCCTAGCCAGGGTGGCAGGATGGACCATCTCGGGGTGGCTGATGCCAAGCGGATGGATGCGCAGCTCGGCGGTGTGTGCTTCCCACAAATGAGGATCGCGCACCGCCTCTGCTGCCTCCTGTGCTTGTGAGGTTGCTGCCACGGTGGCTTGGAAGAGGTCGATGCTGCCTGGGTAATAGCTGCTGCGGTGTTCGCGCATCAACCTCGCGTTGTGGCCTACTACTTCACTTACTTCGGCCAGCACCTCACTTGGCAGGTGCGCAAACGGTCCGCCGCTGTTGCTTAAAGCCTCTCGCAATTGCACGCGTGCGCGTTGTGGGTCTTGGGTATCAAGCACAGCAGGATCGCATCCTGCCATGGTGGCAATGCCTTGGAGCTTTTCAATCTCTGTTGGTGCAGGCAACGCCGCCCAGGCTTCTGCTGGGTAGGCATCTAAAAGGAGCACTCGGCGGCACTGAAAGCCAAAGGATGGGGCGCAGGCAGCAACCTCATGGGCAAGCACCCCACCTACAGACCACCCCACTACATCAACGTCAGTGACACCCAACATGGTGCACATCTGTGCGATGTCTTCGGCTGCGATCTTGGCAGCTTCTGCCAACGTGGCTGGCCGTGGGCTGGTTCCGTCTACTCCGGGTGCCTGGCATGCATACACACCTCGGGCAGGATCAAGTTGGGCTACTAAGCCCGCATAGGACCAGCCCAGCCCGCCGGCGGGGTAGAGGCAGATCACGGGAATGCCTTCACGGTGGGCTCGCAGGCTTAGCCATCGGGCGGTTCCTGTGTTCTTGCTTGGTTGTTCGGCGTCGAGCTGGCGCAGTGCATTGGCCAGCGCATCAACGCTGGGGGCTGCAAAAACGTCGGCTACGCGCACCTTTGTTCCCAGCGCATTGGCTAGAGCGATGGCCTCAAGGGAGGTGCCACCTAAATCAAAGAAGTTATCTTCTGTTCCAACAACTCCTAGGTTCAGCACCTCGGCAAAGGCCCGTTGTACTTGGGCGGTGTGTGGGTCTTTGGAAAGCTCAGCACTGCCTTGGTGTTCTACCTCCGGCAGCGGCAGCGCCTTGGTATCGAGCTTGCCGTTTAGGGTCATGGGTAAACGTTCCAGCAAGATGATCGCACTTGGCACCATATAACTGGGCAGCGCTGCTGTGCAGGCTTGGCGTATGGCGTGGATGAGTGCGTGCTCATCGGCGTGTGCATCGCTGGGGATGGCATAGCCTAGAAGCCTGCTGCCTTCGTGTACCACGGCCACGGCCTGGGCTACGCCGGAAACGTGTTGCATGGTCGCGCTGACTTCTCCAAGTTCGAGGCGTTGCCCGCGCAGCTTGACCTGGCCATCGCTTCTGCCGTGGTAGAGCAACGATCCATCGGCGCGCCACGAGGCAAGATCGCCGGTGCGATACATCCTGCGGTTCTCCTGGCATGCGGGTGCAAAAGGATCTTCGACAAATTGCTGTGCTGTTAGCACTGCTTGCCCAAGGTAGCCGTTGGCAAGTTGCACTCCGGCCAGGTAGAGCATGCCGCGTGCGCCTACCGGCACGGCTTGTTGCCAAGGATCGAGCACATAGGTGCGGGTATTCCACACCGGCTTGCCAATGGGAATCACACGATCTTCGGGCCTCACGGTGTGGGCGGTGACGTCAATGGATGCCTCCGTAGGTCCATAGAGGTTATGGACCTGCACATCAAAGGTGCTGGCAGTGGCATGGGCCAGGCCTGCATCCAAGGCTTCCCCGGAGGTGATGACATGTTTGAGGCAATCAAGATTAATGTCTGAGTCGCGTTGGCTATTAAGAAACGCCCCCAGGGCACTGGGCACAAAGTGGCAGTGGGTGACACCGGCGCTATTGATATGTTCTGCCACAGCTACTGGGTCGAGGTGTAGTTGCTCGGGCAAGATCGCGCAGGGTACGTCGTGGCTAAACGGCAAGAGCAGTTCCCATACAGAAACATCAAAAGAGCTCGGCGTTTTCTGCATAATGCAGGCCTGGGCTTCTCTGCTGATCTGGTAGTACTCCACCATCCATTCCAAGCGATTGAGCACACCGCGATGCGGCACGGCAACAGCCTTCGGTTTGCCGGTAGAGCCGGAAGTAAACAGCACATAGGCGGTGTGTTCAGGCTTGGGCAGCTCAAGGTCTGCCAACCATGCGGGTTCTTCAAAGCTTGGTTGCTGCCCTGCGCGGATGTCGGTGGAAGAAATCCGCAACGTTGCCTTGATGCCCACCGCGGAAGCGTCGAAAGCATCCCAAACGTCGGTATCTGGAATCACCAGCAGACGAGGTTGCGTGCGTTCGAGCATGTAGGCTCTGCGAGCTTCGGGCAAGGTGGGGTCCACCGGCACCCACTGGGCTCCCAGTAGAAGTACTGCGGCAATGCTTAAGCTTAACGACGCACTGCGCGGCAACCCGAGCGCCACCATATCGCCACTGCGAACCCCCAGGTCGTGCATCTTATTGGCAATGGTGGTGATCACACCCCAGGCTTGATCTGCCGGAAGTTCCTGTTGCGCAAAATACAACAGTGGCGCGGCACCATCGGGTGTTGCATGCAGCGCTGCCGCACGCTGTTGGTGCAGCAAGTGGCTCAGCGTGGTGGTGGAATCCCAGGGCAGCAAGTGTTGAGTGCGATTAAACACCTCGATGCACTGTTGCTGTTCTGCTTCAGTTGCGATGCTGATATCTGAAAGCCGTCGCGTTGGGCTGAGCTTGGATGCTTGTGCAAAGAACGCAGCCATGCGGTGTGCATGAGCCTCGATCATCTCCTGATCTTTTGTGCTGCCGTGGGCAAGCAAGAGGCAATCCCAGCCGCCATTGGGGGCAGATTGCAAGACCCATTCAGCATCAACCACAGGCCCTGCACTGAGTGTGCGAATTTCGCATTTCACACCAGCAAAGCAATAGCTGGGGGTAAAGGGGCGAATATTGATCGATGGGCCAAGCAGCCTGCGCGAGGGATCGCTGAGCCCATGGAGCCTGCGAATATCTTCTAGCCTGATCGACGCATGCGCACGAGCCTGACCGAGTTGCTGTGCCACACCAGCGATGCTTTCTTCCAACTTCGGAGCCATGCCAGGTGCTTGCACAGGGCAGGAAAGCGCGATGGGCAACACGCTTGCTACAGGGCTCATCGCTATTGTTTGTTGGCCAAAGGGGCGATGCATCATGGGCAAGCCCAGCGTGATCTGTTCGGTATGCGTCATCGCAGCGGTGTAGTGAGCAATGAGCGTACAAGCAATATCGAGCTCTGTGGCACCACTTGCTGCTGCGATCTTGCGCAACGCGGCGCGGGTTTCGGCAGCAATATGCGTCTGGGCACTCAGGCTATGTGGCCGCTTGGAGCCGTGGGTGTGGGCTATCAGCGAAGGTGGATCCACAGGCAATGATTGTGCGCGCCAGTATTGTGCGCATTCGGTACTAAAAAGCTCATCCTTTGTGGCAGATGCCTGGCTAAACGGGCTTGGTGGCAGAGCCTGCTCCTGGATCAAGGCGGTATAGCAGCGGGCCACCCAAGCAATAAAGGCATTGACCGCAAATCCATCGGCCACAATATGATGCACGCGCATCACCCACACAGTCGTGTGGGATTGAGCCTGATGCGGGATGCTAGCTACTACATGATGGATGAGCCCTGTCCCGCTGATCTTTTGGGTAGATGCAGGGGCTTGATCCACCAGGTGATGTGCCCAACGCGCAAGTGCTTCTGTGGAAGTATCGCTTACCCCCTGAGCTTCTATGGTGCGGGGATCAAGCACCTGCACTTTATGGGCCACAGGCTGGTCAGGAATGCTCATCACCGGCTGCTGTGCTTCGGTGAAAAAGCTGGCAGAAAACTCCGGTACCGCCCTCGTGCAGTGCTCGATGGCGCGTGTGAGGGTGTCACTATCCACGCTGTGATATGTGCCAGCGGCATCCTTGGTGGGTCGAAGGATCACCAGCTCGGCGCATTGGCATTGCTCAGGGGTGGTGGCATTGATAAACCAATGCGCCTGCTGGCCGGCGTTGAGCAAACGCTTCACAGTAGGGTTGCCTTTCCGGGTGAGTGTTGATTGTTGTTGCCTAGGGCTTCGGCCAATAATTCGATGAGGTTTTCGCGCCACCAGCAATAATCGTGGCCGCCATCTTCTACAGCCACGGTGCACGGCCAGCCAGCGCGTTGGGCGGCAAGGCTCAACAGCAGCACCCTCGGCAGCAGGGGAGTTTCGCGTGCGCCTACGGCCAGCAGCAGGGCAGGGTGGTGCTTCGGTGCAGCAAGGGCGTATTGCTCACTGATCCAGTCAACCACCCTGCTGCCCAGTGCACTCGGCGTAGCGTTTTCACCTGGTGCCCACCACATAGACGGCGACTGCGCCACCGCGGCAGCGATGTGCTCTGGGAAAAGTTGTGCACAGCGCAAGGCCAAGATGCCGCCGAGGCTTTGGCCGGCTACCACCAGGGGTTGCCGGGCTAGGGTATGCGGGCTTTCTTGCTTATCGAGCACCTCCTGCGCCCACTGCTGTGCCCAGGGAATGACTGCTTGGGCAAAATCATCATTGCCGCCGAGCACGCGGCGTCGGTCGGGGATGTCATTAACACCAATGCCAATAACGGCACAAGGGGGCAGCACCCCTGCGGAACAGGCTGCATCCAGGGCATCTGCGAGGCTGAAGCGGCGGAACCATGAGTCGGCGTCGAAAAGCACCACGGTGGGCAACGGCTTGTCAGTGGAAAGCACTGGCGCTGGAACCCACAAAAATACCGGCCTTTGGCCTAAAAGTTCGGCGCTTGCCTCAAAGAGGTGGCCAGAGTGCAGCCGATGGCCTTCAAGGCAGCGTGCTTGGGCGCCGGGTACTGGGGGGAAAAATTGCGGCGTCGGTGCTGCCTGGCCGGCAAAATGCGATAAACCCCGTGGTCCTTGTTGGGCAAGTGCCGGGCGTGGGGAGTGGGGGTCGAGCAGGTGTCCCTCGGTGCCGTGGGCGGCGTGGTGGCGTGTGGGGCCATCGCCGCCATTGCCGGTGCGGAAGCCATACGAGCCCTGATAGCTTGGGGGCAATATAAGTGTGCGCACCCACCAGCGTGTGCCGGGAATATGGTGCATGACACCTTGTGCATAATTATCTTTATCGGTGATGCGATTGAGAAAAAGATGCACACTTGCCTGATCAGCGGGAGTGTCCTCCGGGAGCTGGAACAGGAAGGTGTGGCGATTGCTGCCTTGCTCGTGCAGGGGAGTGCCCAGGCACACCAGCGCATCAATGACTTGCTCGCAGCGCTTCGGATCTTTATGCCCCAAGGCGCAAAGCTCGTCTTCATCAGCAAAACCCCTGGCCAACCAGGATCGGTACGCGCTCGAAGGATGTGTGGAAGTCTCTGCCATTAGGCGTTCAACTCCGCGATCCACTCGCGTGCGGTAGGCAGCGCCATCATTCGGTGAAAATCAATATCTGCGCCTGCTGCACGCCAGCTTTCAATCAGGGTGATCATTCTTAGAGAATCCAAGCCCTGTTCGCTGAGCAATGCGTCTAAATCCAGCTCGGCTGCTTCAATCTGCAACATTGCGGCAATGTCGGCCACAATACGATCCTGCTGGAGTGCTTGGGGTGAGGTGTCATTCATATGTCAGGCTCCTAAAACTTCAGACGGCTCAAACGCTTGTGTTTGAGCGCTGGGCATCGAGGGTGTCGGCAAGCGCTCGGCGGAGTTGCTTACGGCTAATCTTTCCCACGCCAGTGACGGGGAATTGGCGCACGAAGCGAAAATCGTCGGGGATCTTATACGCCGCTAAGCCACGGGCTTTTAGGTGTGCTCTTAATGCCTCGGCATTGCTGCGGTGCTGGCTGCTATCGCCGGCAATATCCTCGGCAACTAAGACGAAGGCGCAGCTTCTTTCACCCAAATAGGCATCCGGGATAGCCACTAAGGCGGCGTCTTTGACCAGGCTGTGGGCAAGGAGGTGATCTTCAATTTCCTCAGCGGAGATCTTTTCGCCCCCGCGATGGATCTGATCTTTATCTCTGCCCTCTACTACCAGGTAACCATCCTCGCGGCGGCGGACGATATCGCCGGTGCGATAAAAACCCTCCTCGTTAAAGCTTCCGGCATCCACCCCGCCCAAATAGCCGCGGATGGTGTAGGGGCCGCGAGTAAGCAGATGCCCTCGCTGCCCAGCAGGAACCTCCTGGCCGTGATCATCAACCACCAGGACTTCATCGGCAGGGCTCATTGGGCGGCCTTGGGTGTGGATGCATACCTCGTGCGGATCATCCAAGCGGGTGTAATTAACCAAGCCTTCTGCCATGCCAAATACCTGCTGCAATTGGCACTGCAAGGTCTCAGCCACACGGCTTGCTGCCTGCGGGGTAAATTTTGCACCACCTACCTGCAGCACCTCCAGGCTGGAAAGATCAAAGCCCAAGGCCGGAAGGATATTCATCCACGCCATCGCTAGCGGTGGCACAGCCGCAGTCATGGTGATGGCTTCAGCTTCAATCAGTGCACCCACCGTGCTTGGCGATGGATCAGCGCAAAACACCACCGTGCCGCCGGCATAAAGCACACCTAAGATGCCGGGCGAAGACATAGTGAAGTTGTGGCTTGCAGGTAATGCCACCAGAAACCGTGTGGCGGTGTTGAGCTTGCAAATCTCGGCCGACCTGCGCACGGAATAGAGGTAGTCTGCGTGGCTTCTAGGAATCAGCTTTGGCACACCGGTGGTGCCACCGGATACCTGCAACATGGCAAGCGCATGAGAGGCTGGCAGATCCACGGACTCGAGCCCAGCAGATGCAGTGGGCGAAGGTGGCTGGGTTGCACCGCCTGCATCTTCGCCGTGGAGCAGCACAATTAAGTCCGGATAGTCGCGTTGCAGCTCGGCTGCTAAGGCTTGGTGCGAAAAGCCTGCGTGTTGTTGGCAGGTGCTCAGCCCTCGTGCACCGGCTGAGCGAATGAAATGTTCGATCTCGCTTCTTCGGTGGGCAGGAAGTGCGAACACCGGCACCGCCGCCATGCGCCACAGCGCGAATACCTCAATGAGGTATTCCAACACATTGGGCAATTGCACGATCACCCGATCCCCAGGGCGAATCCCTACGTTGAGCAACTGCTTCGCTCGTTGTGCTGCGGCGCGGTTGAGCTCCTGATAGCTCAGGCGGATTTGTTGGCCATCAAGGCGGTTGGCCACCACTGCCTCTTGGGTGCCAAAGCGCGAAGCCGCATCGTCGAGGAACTCGGCAAATGTTTCATCCGTCCAATAGCCTGCCTGGCGATAGGCTTGTTCGACACTGGCCGGATACAAGCTGCCTGGAGCAGGCATCGCCACCGTGGGAATGGCTTGGGGGTAAGTGGTGTGGTGCGTCATCGTTGCAGCTCCAATTCGTATTCGGCGGCCCTAATAAGGCTGGGGCTTAGGCTCAGCGCCTGGATAAGGGGGCCGAATTTGCTTTGTGTTTCTTGCACCTCTGCTGCTGGATCGGAATGCTGCACGATGCCTCCGCCAGCACTGGCAAGAATGCGAAGGTGTTCTGAGGCGTTGCTTGCAGGATCCATCGTTGGTGGCAGCATCGTCGCACTTCGAATCCCCACTCGCCATTGGCCATTGCCTTGGGCATCGGACCAACCCACCGCGCCAGCATAAAAGCCGCGTTCGGGTTCTTCCTCGCTTAAAATGTGGCGCGCTTCGGGCTGCGGGTAGCCAGAAACTGCGGGCGTGGGGTGCAGCAATGCTGCAAGTTCCAGGCTGCTGATCGCATCATCGCGCAATTCGCCGGTGATTTTGGTGCCAAGGTGCCAGGTATGGCTGGTAGCACTAATCGATGGGCGCGCTGGAATATCTAGGCGGGTACATAATGGCCCAAGAGTTTCAGCGATGTCGTGTGTAACAAAGGCATGTTCGTGAAGATCTTTGGCCGAAAGCTGCAGTTCAGTTGCCCGAGCCTGATCCTGCACCGGATCAGCACTTCTAGCGATCGTGCCAGCCAAGGGGAAGGATTCGATATAGCGCCCGCGTTTTGCAATGAGTAGCTCAGGGCTGCTGCCTACAAAATAGGCACCTTGATATCGCTTGCCAGCGGCATCAAGGCGTAGCAGGTGTCCATCGCCTGTGGCGCTGCCTTGAAGGAAACGCCCCAGCAACCACAGGGGATCGGCAACAAGGTCTGCGTATTCACCAGAGGTGATATCCACACGCATCTGGCGTGAAAGCACCACTTTTTGTGCAATGCCTTGTTTGAGTTGCTCCACCATGCGCGCGACTCGCCCATGGTGCTCCCCGCTGTTGTGATTAAAGCTGATTGATACCGCAGCATCGTGTTCTGATGGCGCAAGAGCAGGGCTTGAAAGCGTGAGTGCCTGTTGGTGAATGCTATGGCGCTTGGGGCTAAACAAGCACACTGGATCTGCTTCGTGGAAGGGCAAAGCGCCCACGATGATCGGCACGGCCTGAGTGTGCAAGGCTTGGGCGGCCGCGCTCACGCTGGAAAATGTTTGAGCGATGCCAGTTGCTTGAAGCGTCTCCGTGGCAGAGCTAAAGATGGCCGAGGGATGCTGGGCAGTGCTGTGGCTATGGTTCACAGGCGCACCTCGTGGGTGCGTGCTTTCAGGGCGTTGAGCGCTTCGTTTGCCGCAACCACCTTGCCGCAGCGAGCTGCTACCCAATTGAGGGTGCGCTGGTGATCTTCTGCAGAGAAATCTGCAATGCCGTCTGCCACGAGGAAGGGCTGGATGTCGTTCATAAACGCATCGACGGCGCTGACTTGGCAGCCCATGTGGCCATAGACGCCGGTGATGATGAGTTGATCGCGGCCTTCAAATGCGAGTGCTTGGCGCAGATCGGTGCGCTCAAAAGCGCTATAGCGCCACTTCGTAAGCAGGTGGTGGTGCGGCAGTGGGGTGAGTTCTTCCACGACTTGAGCATCCTGGGTAGTTTGCATGCCTTTGCCCCAGAAATCGCTAAGAAGCCCGCGGCGAGCAGTCTTTTGCTCGGGTGGCTGCACGGAGTAAAACACCGGAACTTCCGCATCGTCGGCAGCCGAGATGAGTGCTTGGATATTTGGCAGCACGGTTGCCATAGGGGCTTGGTTCCGGTCGTATGCCTCAATGAAGTAGTTCTGCATGTCGTGGACGAGCAGTGCGCAGCGGTTGAGGTCGACGGTCCATTGCTCGGCGGTATTGGGGGTGCTCAACAATGCCAGCGGCTCGCTTGAGCTCAAGGGGTAGGGAGCAATCGCGGGAATGGGCATGGTGTTCTACTCGAATCTTTCTGGGTCGTGTTCAGGGGGGGGGTTGTCCGACATGCCTCATCGGCGTAACTCAAGATAGCCTAACCTAAGCGTCTAGGGTAGCCCCGCCGTCTACTCGCAGGTCATGCATGGTAATGTGCCGAGATTGCGGGCTGATGAGCCAAAGACATGCCTGTGCGATGTCTTCCGGGGTGGCGACTCGCTGCAGCGGAATGCCTAGGCGATAGGCCTCCGGGTTGCCTGCAATCACCTCCTGGTGGCGCTGCTTGAGCTGGGTTTCGGTATCGCTGGGCTCATGCCACATGCCGCGAAGCATTGGGGTGTCGGTGGAGCCGGGGGAGACGGTATTGCAGCGGACCCCATAGGGGGCGAGCTCAAGGCCAAGGGTGTGGACCCAGCTTTTTGCGGCAGCCTTTGATGCTCCATAGGCGGCCATGCCGCTTCTCGGTACCGCTGCGGCATTGGAGGTCACCACTACGATGGCACCTCGTTTGCGTGCGGCCATTTGTTGGGCAATCGGAGAACATGTGGCGATCACGCCTTCGAGGTTGATGGCTACGCTTTGCCGGATCGCGTCCCAATCGGGTTGTAAGGCGCTATCTGGGCGTAGCACTCCGGCGGTGTGGATGAGGTAATCCACAGGTGCTGGCAGTGCTTGGAGGTGGTGGTCAATAGATTCCGGGTCGCTCACATCTACTTCTGGTAGATCCCACCGCGACACGCTATAGCCGTGCTCAAGCAGTACATCGCAGGTGGCCTGCCCAATACCGCCCTTGGCGCCGGTGACAAGACAGTGGCCGCGGTGTTCTAAATCCTCAGAGTGCTTCAAAGCCATAAGGTAAGGCTAGCCTATCCCTCAATCTGGCAGTAGGTAGCCGCCCGTGGTGGCCGAAACTTGGTATCGCAACGTGCGCGCTTCCAAGGACACGGCTAGAGGCCCCCAATTGTTCTAGCGCGCTGGCCGCGTCGAGACTCCGTCCGCACCGCCCGGCCACCCAATCGATTGTTTCCTAGTGATCCTGGGCCGTGAAATCTGCAATCCCGTCCGTGATGACAAACGCCTGGATCTCTTTCATGAACGCGTCCACCGCGGAAACCTTGCAGCCCATATGGCCATAAATCCCAGTGATAATTAGCTGATCTCGGCGGGCAAAGGCGAGTGCTTGGTGCAAGTCTGCAGCCGGTGCATTGAGGACTAGCCCGCGGCGACGGTAAGCAACCGGCTACTCAATCGCCTCAAACTGCCCGGAGCGAAAATCCGCATCCCAGTGCCCGGTCAGTTGGATCAAAATGCGCTGGGCGTCGGCTCGCAGGTTCTGGGTGTCAGAAGTATTGGTGCTTATGTCCCCATCGTAAAGAGCGGGACCCACAAGGGGCGCCTAGCCGCGCGCTTTGCCGACCCGCCAGTAGCCGCTGAACAGGATGAGGTTTTTTGCCACGTCCCACTCGCTGACTAGGTGGCGGCGGACGGCTTTGACGATGGAGGCCTCGGCGCACACCCAGGCATAAGTGAGCTTCGGCGTGCCGTGCTGGCTCGCAATGCGATCGAGAGCATCCAGGCACATGGCCGCCTGCTGATCCTGCGGTAGCGTCAAACGGTGGTAACTGGCCAGCGGGTGGCCGTCGAAGGTACTGCTACGGCTGTCGCTGGAGATTTGCAGCGGAGTTGGTTCGAATTGTTCGTCGGTGCTGCCCACGACAACAACGTGAGTGCGGGCCAGATGCTCGTCGGTCAAGCTTTCCAGAATGTTCAATAGCGCCGGGTGAGATGCCGCATCTGCCACCAGCAACTGCGTGCCGTCGGTGTACTGGTAGTTGCTGGTCATCGTGTGGATGCCGATGGTCTGCCCCTCGGTGGCCTGCAGGGCCCAACGTGCGCCGGGGCCCATCTCGTTTTCGTCGTGGTCGCCTTCAGCCCCGTGTACCACCAGGTCAATAGTGACCGTCTGCGCCGCATTGTCATAAGCGCGGATTGTGTACCAGCGCAGATCCGGTCGCTGCTCCTCAGGCAGCTGCCCTACCGCAGAGCGGATATTCTTGACATCCTCCTCCGGCAGCACCAAGTCCCTGCCTGGCTGCGGCAGAATCAGTGCCACATACTCATCCGGCGCCGACGGCTGGAAATCCGCAAACTGTGGTGCCCGCAGCACCACCCGGCGCAGTTGCGGGGCGATCGACTTCACCCCCACCACCGTGGCTTCAAAGGTGTGCATCCGCAACGGAGCATCCGGGATGGCCATAAAACGTCGGTAGCCCATCCGCATCAAACCGACCATCGGCAAGTACGTCGCTTCCGACAGCGCGCCCGACAGTTTCGACAATTTCTGCTTAACGCCGGCAACCACACCCAAGCGCCCGGAGGACGAAGTATTCATGCCGCCACAATACCAAACCGACCGTTACGCACAACCCGTAAAGTATCGATACGCTGCAATTCTAAGGGCACCCTATCTAGAAGCAGGCTAACCTTAGTTACTCTTTCGATCAAGGACGCACCATGTCAAAAAATCCGCCGAGCCTCACCACAGCTCACCCCAGCAGCGCGACGAATCCATCCTGGCCGGCCACTGGCTACTTGCCAGCATGGGCAAGAAAGTCCTCCGCCCCGGCGGCCGCGCTCTAAGCGACTGGATGCTCACCCGCGCGAACCTCGGCCACGCCCGCGTCGTCGAGCTGGCACCCGACCTGGGTATCGCCGCGACCCAAATCCCCCGCTACCTCCCTCAGTCCACCATTGGAATCGATAGGGATGCCGACGCTGCCCGTCAGACATCCCAGCGCCTGCGCCGGCAGTCCGACGCGGCAACGATGATTGGAGATCCCCAAGACTGGGCCTGCAACCCGAGGATCTGGACGATGAGCTCAAAGCCGACACCCAGCGCTCGCTGCCCGCGCTGAAGAGTTCCCAGGTGGTCGCGGTCCGGCAGCCCAGCGGTGTTCCGTCGATGGCCCGGCAGCTCGATGTGCTTCCTGCGGTGGATCGGGGAGCAATTGCGCGGCTGAATCGGGATGCGCTTATCGCTGGTACTTCATCCATTTACCCGTTGTCTGTGCCGTGGTCTCTTGGCAAGGTCAGCCCCGTTAGTCATGGGGCAGTGACCAGAGCTCAACGTTCTTAAATTGGCAAACTGCGATCGTTAGCTACGGTGCCGGGGGGGTAAATAGGCTGTTTGGTCTGCTTGGTCTGCTTGGTCTGCGGGGTGGTCTACTGCGTGGCCTGAGCTGCATGTGTGCTGTGCGTTGTGCTGCTGTGCACTGTATTCTGTGCGCTGTATTGCTGCGTTAAAAGATGCGCGTTAGGGGAGCACCTGCAATTTGGCTGTGTAGGGCGGGGCGTGGCATAATGCTCGGGTTGCCTGTAATAGGTCGCTTAGCCGTGCGTTTCCGAGCGGTGAATGCGAGACCCTTCGGCCTTAAAGGTCCGTCGTCACTTCGGTGGGATTGCAGAGCAAATGCAAGCGAGACCGCGCGCGTCAGGACGGAAATCTGCCGCGCATGTATCCAGGTCAAGGAGACCCATAGTGATTCAGCAAGAATCGCGTCTGCGGGTTGCCGATAACACTGGTGCACGTGAAATTCTGTGCATCCGCGTACTCGGTGGCTCCACCCGACGCTTCGCTGGTATCGGCGACACCATTGTCGCTACCGTGAAGGAAGCAACCCCCGGCGGCAACGTCAAGGCCGGCGAGGTTGTTAAGGCCGTAATCGTTCGTGCGAAGAAGGAAACCCGTCGTCCGGACGGCTCCTACATTCGTTTCGACGAGAACGCTGCCGTGATCATCAAGAACGACAATGAGCCCCGCGGCACCCGTATCTTCGGCCCCGTGGCTCGTGAGCTTCGCGATAAGAAGTTCATGAAGATCGTTTCGCTCGCACCGGAGGTGATCTAAGGATGAAAATCCGTAAAGGCGATATGGTCCTCGTGATCTCTGGCCCCGACAAGGGCGCCAAGGGCAAGGTTATCCAGGCGTTCCCCAAGGAGGACAAGGTTCTCGTTGAGGGCGTGAAGCGCATCAAGAAGCACGTTGCTAACTCCGCACCCGAGCGTGGTGCTGAGTCCGGCGGCATCGTGACCCAAGAGTCGAAGATCCACGTTTCCAACGTGATGCTCCTCGACGCCGAGGGCACCCCCACCCGCGTGGGCTACCGCTTCGATGAGAACGGCAAGAAGGTCCGTATCTCGCGTCGTACCGGGAAGGACATCTAACCATGAGCGAGAACTACACTCCCCGTCTTAAGACCCGCTACCGCGAAGAGATCCGCACCAAGCTCAACGACGAATTCTCCTACGAGAACGTCATGCAGATCCCCGGTATTACCAAGGTTGTTGTGAACATGGGTGTGGGCGACGCTGCCCGCGACTCCAAGCTCATCAACGGCGCTCTTGAGGATCTCACCCTCATCACCGGTCAGAAGCCCGAGCTGCGTCGCGCCAAGAAGTCCATCGCGAACTTCAAGCTGCGTGAAGGCATGCCCATCGGTGCTCGCGTCACCCTGCGTGGCGACCGCATGTGGGAATTCCTCGACCGTCTGCTCACCGTGGCACTGCCGCGTATTCGCGACTTCCGCGGTCTGTCTGATCAGCAGTTCGACGGCCACGGCAACTACACCTTCGGCCTGACCGAGCAGACCATGTTCTACGAAATTGACGTAGACAAGGTGGATCGTCCCCGCGGTATGGACATCACCGTGGTGACCACCGCCACCAACAACGAAGAAGGCCGCGCCCTGCTGCGCGAGCTCGGCTTCCCCTTCAAGAAGAACGAGAAGTAAAAGCTTCGTTGCTTTAAAAGAGCTTAAGACCCCGCCTGGTGCGGGGTCTTTTCTTTTGCCCGAAGGCTCGACGCCCGAATAGGCGTAGTTGAAGGGCACGCAAACATAGCTGTTATGCTGCCAATTTCTTTTGAGCTTAACTGGGACGCTAATGTTCAGCTTCGTGTTACGCACCATGCTGAAATCGAAAATTCACCGGGCTACCGTCACCCAGGCAGATCTGCACTATGTGGGATCCTGCACCATTGACGCAGACCTCATGGACGCCGCCGACATTCTCGAAGGCGAAAAGATCGACATCGTTGATATTGATAATGGCAATAGGCTGAGCACCTACGCGATTAGCGGCGAGCGTGGTTCTGGGATTATTAGCATCAATGGCGCAGCCGCCCGATTGATTAGCCCCGGTGACCTCGTCATCATCATCGGTTACGGGATCTTCAATTCCGAGGAACTAGAGCAGTACGCACCCAAGGTGGTGTTTGTTAATGATCGTAACCAGCAGGTGGAGTTGGGTCATGATCCAGCCGATGCTCCAGCAGGTTCGGGATTGTCTAACCCCCGCACACCGCACTGAGTACACCACGCTGAGCGCACAACGGGGCCGCCCCTAGCATATTCCGGGGGTGGAAATCAGCGAAAACCCAAACAAAAACCCACTTGGTGCCCCCGGAATGTGTAAAGGTGTGAGGGGGAAATGGGGGTAGGGGATAAGCCGGCGGTTGAGCGTGCAAAATGCAGCAATAAACCCAAAATAACACTGCTTTTTTATCCCCTCTATACCTTTGGTGTAAAGCACCCCTTATCCCACATGGCGGTGAACAATACCCTGGGTTTTGTGAACACTATTGCCCAGATAACTAGCCCTAGGCCAGAGGCTTTAGGGTCAATACGCTATGGGCGTGTTCTGTACTTAAGAATCTGGGCAAGTGGCGCGGCATTCGGTGTGAGCGAGTGCGCTGGTGCGTCGAAAAGCTCCAGGTTGTCAAGCCCTCTTATCGGGTCTACTTGAGCTGTGAAGGTCGAACCCTATGTTTTCCTCCCGAAGCAAACCCCCGCTGTATTCACGTAAGCGTCGCATCGCGATCCGCTCCGCCGTGGTGATGGTGCTGGTGGCACCGCTGTTGGTGGCCGCGGCCTGGATGTGGTCGATGTGGGATCCCTCCCACTACCTCGACGAAGTCAAAATTGCCGTGGTCAACGAGGATAAAGGCGTGACCCAAGATGGCCAGAAGGTCAATTTTGGCAAGGACATTGAAAAAGGTCTGCTCGATACCAGCTACCTCAACGTTGAGGCCGTCTCTACCGATCAAGCCGGCAAGGGCATGCGCGATGGCGAATATATCGCCACCATTTCCATCCCCCAGGATTTCTCGCGCAACATCGCCACGGTGATCGATGAAAAGCCCAGCCAGGCAGATGTGATCATCTCTTATAACGATCACTATGGCACCAACACCCCGCTGCTGACCTCCGGTTTGATCCCAGGCATCCAGGCAGGTATCCAGTCCGGTATTACCGAAGGCTATGGCCAAGAAATTCTCGACGGCATGAACCAGCTTGGTGCCGGTTTGAAAGAGGCAGCCGATGGCGCCGTGCAGCTCGATGATGGCGCCGGCATGCTCAAAGACGGCACCGAACAAGGCATTGATGGTGCACACCAGCTCAAAGATGGCACCGAGCAGGTACGCGATGGCGCAGGCCAGGTCGATGATGGCGTAAGCCAGCTTCTCGACGGCACCCGCCAACTCGGCGACGGCGCCGCCCAAATCGATGCAGGTGTTGGCCAATTAACCGATCAACTGATCCCCCTTGCCCGTCAAGCAGGTGCCGCGGCCGATCAGATCCGCCCCATGATCCAGGTGCTGCGCCAATTGCAGCTCAACCAGGAAGCTGATCGCCTCCAGGGCATCGTGGATACCTTGAGCAATTCCAGCCCCCAAGGCGTTGCCAACCAGCTACAAATGCTCAAAGACGGCACCGCCGAGATGAGCCGCCAGCTCAACAGCCCCTCTGCTGAATACCTCGGTGGCATGCTCCAACTCAAAGATGGCACCTCGCAGCTTGCCGCAGGCACCGTCGAACTCGACGAGGGCATGGGCCAGATGCTCGACGGCACCTATCAGCTTGACGACGGCGTGCGCCAGCTCAAAGATGGCACGACCCAATTGCGCACCGGCCTGGTAGAAGGCTCAGCCCAAGCACCGCAGATCACCGATATTCCTGCTTCTTCGCGTCAATTGGCCATGCCAGTTGCCTACTCCCAGGATTATCAGCACCCGGTGCAAACCCTTGAAGATCTCAACGACCCCACCTCCAAGCAACTCTCCGGTGGCGTGACCTTCATCTTGATCCTCGTCTTCGGCTTCCTGTTCATGGTGCTGGTGAGCATGTTGGCACCGCACATCTTGGGCTACAAGCAGCGTCGCAATCCGCTCGGACAAGTACTCGGTGGTTTCGCCATCACCGCGGCCATTAACACTGTGCTGCTGTTCTTGCTGGTGTGGGCGGGCGCTCAGCTCGGTTTCTCGGTGCTGCACCGCGCGGCCTTTGCAATCTGCGTGATCATTTTGGCCACCAATGCCACCGCCTTCTTCCAGATGCTTCGCATTGCCTTTGGCCGCTTGATCGGAGGCACCCTGGCGCTGGGATTCTTCGCCTACGGCGTGTTTAGCTTCGGTGGTGTGTGGCCAATCCAGCTCACGCCGAAACCGCTGCGCCTCCTGCACGATATCCACCCCATGACCTATGCCCGCCAGCTCTTTATCGCAGGTGTGGAAGGCGATATTGATAGCTCCTACTTCGGCGCGGCCCTCCTGCTGGTGGTGCTGACCATCGTCTGCCTGGCTATCTCGGTATTCGTGGTCAAACGCCGTCAGAACCAAGAGGAAGCAGATGATACGGCCCCTGGTGCTGCTGATGCAGATACCAGCGAGCTGGTGAATTCCTAGTCTGCTCACCAAGAAAGCGGCTGCACCTTCAAGGTGCAGCCGCTTTCTATTGGGCTTGGAAGCGCTATGGCCTCGGGATCAGATAGAGCCCTGCGTGTTCTTCTACCGTGTATTCGATGGGCAGCACATCAAAGCGGTCGCCATCGGCATAGACGGGCATATCGGGCATCTCAATGCGGATCTTCTTGGCGCGGTACTGGCTCAAGCCTTCCTCGCCACGGATATTGCCGGTGTAGATCTTGGGGAACTTCCTGGCCACGTTGTAGCGATTCATGCGGCCAAGCACCGTGAGATCAAGCAGGCCATCATTGTGGCGAGCATCCGGGCAGATCTGCATACCGCCACCATAGGAGCGGGTATTGCCCACCGCCGCTAGGGTAATGGGCTCATCCACCACGAGTTCATCGTCGAGGAAGATCCGGCAGGGAATGGAGTGGAAGTGCAAAAACTCCAACACGATGGCTGCCACGTAGCGTGCAGAGCCCTTGGGCCAAGAAATGGTGTTGGCACGCTCGGTCACAATCGAGTCGAAGCCCTGGGTAACGCAGGTGCCGAAATAGCGCTCGTGACCATCATCGGTGCGCATCTTGCCTAGATCGGTGCGCACACTCACGCCATCAACCACCACTTCGGCGGCGCGCTCGGGATCGAGCGGAATGCCGTACTCGCGGGCGTGGTCGTTGCCCGTGCCGGCGGGAATGATGCCCAAGGGGGTATCGGTATTGGCCTGGGCTTGCAGGGCTAAGTTAATCAGCCCATCGCCGCCGCAGACCACGAGTGCATCAACGCCAGAATCGAGTGCCTCTTTGGCTAGCTCTGCAGAATTCTCGGGGCTTGAGCCAGCAATGCTGATCACATCCACGCCGAGCTGGTGAAAACGTGCCTCGGCGCGGTTGCTTTTGTGCTTGGCCAGGCCTTTACCGGCAGCAGGGTTGGTCAACAGCGCAATCTTGTTGATCTCGCGCTTGGCAATCTTGATGTCGTTCATGGCAGGAGCTTTCCTGGGTTGAGCACGCCCTGTGGGTCAAGGTGATCCTTCACAGCCCGCAGGATGCCCAGACCAAGCTGGCCTACTTCCTGCTGCATGAAGTCTGCGTGATCGGTGCCCACGGCGTGGTGGTGGGTAATGGTTCCGTTGTGCTCAGTAATGGCACGAAGAATAGAAAGCTTTGCGTGGCGCCACTGCTCGATGGGGGCCTCGTCCTGGGCGCCCAAGATGGTGAAGTACAAAGAGCAGCCATTGGCGTACACGTGAGAGACGTGGCAGAGCACCAGTGCCACCGAGTTCCCTTCGCCCAAGGCCTCGGTTACAGCGGCGGTAATCGCCTTTTTCAGATTCGGCACATTAGACCAGGTGGTGGCAGTTTCGAAGGTTTCGCACAGCACGCCTGCATCCAGGAGGGCGTCGCGAAGCACTGGGGCGCCAAAGCGACCCTTCTCCCACTTGCGCACAGGGGCCTCGCCCAAGGAGGTGGCACCCATTTCCAGCAGGAGGTTGCGGGTTTCTTCGTGGCGGGAGGCAACGTGCTCGCGGGTGCCTTCGTACATGGTTAGGCACAGGCAGCCATGCGGTGCTGCGGTGTCTTGCTCGCCAATGGCATCGGTGGAGGTGAGGTTGGTTGCCGATTCGATCTCGTCGGAAAGCCTGATCACCGTCGGGCCGGTCTTGTGCTGTTCAACGGCGCGAACTGCGGCCACACCGCTTGCAAAGTCGGGGAAGACGAATGCCTCATAGGCCTTGGCCTCAGGGATGGGGTGAACCTTCAGGCGCACCTTGGTGATGATGCCGAAGGTGCCCTCGGAGCCCATGAACAGCTCCTTGAGGTCTGGGCCTGCAGCGGAAGCGGGAGCTGCGTCGCCCACCGTCATGATGCCCTGAGGGGTGACCACTTCCATGGAAGCGACCATCTCATCAAAACGCCCATAGCCTGCGGAGTTCTGGCCAGAGGAACGGGTTGCGGCAAAGCCGCCGATGGTGGCGTAGGGGAAGGATTGGGGGAAGTGGCCAAGTTGCAGGCCGTGCTCAGCCAAGGCGATTTCTGCCTGCGGGCCGGACATGCCGGCGCCCAAGGTGGCCTCGCCGCTGATGGAATCCACATCTTCGATGGCATCGAAGCGGGTCAGATCCAGGCTGATCACCGCGTTGAAGCGGCCACGCAGCGGGGAAACACCGCCAACCACCGAGGTGCCGCCGCCGAAGGGGACAACGGCCACAGAGCTTTTCGACGCCCACTGCAGCAGTTCCAGCACCTGCTCATTGCTTTTTGGCGCCACCACGGCATCGGGAACATCGATGACCTGGTCCACGCGCCAATCCAGCAGGTCAAAGTAGGACTTGCCGCGTGCTCGGGGGATGCGCTGCTCGCGTTCGGTGGAGACATATCCGGCCCCACAGATTGCTTCGAGTGCTTCGAGCTGTGCCGCATCGAGGGCGCATTCGCTGATCTTGACTTCAGCAAGCGCAGGGGCGGGGCGGGGAGTGGTATTTCCTACCACTTTGCCCACGAGCGATTGCAGGCTTTTGCTCAGGGGCTTGGCTTCTTGCTCCGAGCCCCAAATGGAAAATGACATGGGAGGGAGTGGCAATGCGTTCATACCTTCAAGCTACAAGCGCCCCAAAAGCTCGGGAAGGGGGTAGGAGTTGAAAAGGGGGCCAAAAAGCGGGGTGTGTAAAGTTGCAGAAAAATTTCTCCAGCGCCTCCTGCCAGCGCAAAGAGGGATATTTTCTGCGTCTGCATCAATGATGTAAAGCGCAATTCCTTGACACCCCCGCCTCCCTAACGGCCACAATTAAGGCATGAGCACCGATGTAGACGAGGCGATCATGCGCGCCGCACGCACCCAAGTGGTGCAGATGGGCATTCGTCGCACCACCATGTCTTCGGTTGCTCGGGGAGCAAAGATTTCGCGCCCCACGCTCTATGCGCGTTTTAGTGGAAAAGACGCGCTCATCAGCAAGCTTTTAACCCATGAGCTGCTCACCGTCGTTGCCGAAGGTAAACGCCTGCCTGATACAGGCAGCGGTTTCGTCGAAGCACTCATGGATGCCGCCCGCGCGGTGGCAAGCAATGAAGTGGTCAAGGCAATCGTCGAAGAGCAACCGGAGCTGCTTGGCACCTACTTTTTTCGACGCCTCGGAGAATCACAGGTGCGCATCATCGGTGCGCTTGAGCGAAAGATCGCCCAGATCCAACGCAACGCCCCGCACACCATCTGCCACCGTGACCCCCACGCCGCAGCCACCATGTGCTGTTCGGTGCTGCAGCACTTTGCCATCAGCGCCAGAATTTTCGACCCCGTACTGCGAGCCCAACGCTCAGGCAGCACCTGGGATCAAGAACTACAAGTCATGCTAGAAGGGTATCTACTGCCATGAACACCGCACTCAACGCCGTGCGCCGGGAAGCTGACCTGGACTACCTCGCCAGCGATCCCGATGATATCGACCTCATCGTCATCGGTGGTGGCATCACCGGCGTGGGTATTGCCCTCGACGCCACCTCCCGCGGATTAAACACCGTGCTGCTTGAACGCCGCGACTTCGGCTTCGGCACCTCGCGGTGGTCCTCCAAGCTGGCGCACGGCGGCCTGCGCTACCTGACCAAACTTGAGGTAGGCATTGCCATGCACTCCGCCAAAGAGCGCGGCTTGCTGATGGAACACAACGCCCCTCACTTGATCCGCGCACTCCCGCAGGTAGCCCTGCTTGCCAGCGACACCAACCTGGTGCAAAAGGTAGCCATGCGCCTGGGATTTATTGCAGGCGATATGTTGCGCATCGCAGCCGGAACCAGCTCGAAGATCCTGCCGCGTTCTCGTTATGCCAATAAGAAAGAAACGCTGCAGATGTGCCCCACCGCGCTGCAAGATAATCTGCGCGGATCGTGGGTCAACTACGACGGCCAAATGGTTGATGATGCCCGCATCGTTGCCGCCGTTGCCCGCACCGCAGCAGGCGAGGGCGCAAGGATCCTCAACTACACCGAGGTCACCCATGCCGAAGGCACGGCCGTGGAATTCCACGATGCCATCGGCGGGCGTGATCTCCGGGTGCGCGCCAAGGCCGTGATCAATGCAACCGGTGTATGGGCAGGCACCGTGGATGAAGATATCCGCGTGCGCCCATCGCGCGGTACGCACCTCGTGGTGGACGCAGCAACCCTGGGTAATCCCACCGGTGCCCTCACCGTGCCACTGCCAGGTTCCATCTCGCGCTATGTGTTCTTGGTGCCGCAGCAATATGGCCGCGTCTTTATCGGGCTGACCGACGAAGACACCCCAGGCCCAATTCCCGATGTCCCAGACACTCCGGAAGAAGATATCGACTTCATCCTCGAGGCCATCAACCACGGCCTTGGCACCAAGCTGCAGCGCAGCGATGTGATCGGTGCATTTACTGGTCTGCGCCCGCTGATCGATACCGGTGCCGGTGGCTCCACCGCGGACCTTTCGCGTCGCCACAGCACCATCGAGGCCTCCAATGGTCTGATCTCCATTGTGGGCGGCAAGTACACCGAGTTCCGCCTCATGGCCGAAGAAGCCATCGACGAGGTGCTCAAGCGCAAGGGCATGCGTGCCGGCTCCTGCCGCACCACCAACCTTCCCTACGTGGGTGCTCCCACCCACCCAGGCAGCTTGAGGGTCAATGGTGCCGATTTGGCAGGCCTGCCAAACACCATGGTGCAGCGCTATGGCTATGAATCCCCACAGGTAGTAGCCACAGCACCCATCGAGCGCCCCATGGATAAGGTCGCCGGTCTGGATATCACCCGCGCAGAAGTGGCCTTTGCAGTAACCCATGAGGGTGCACTGAATGCAGATGACGTCTTGGATCGTCGTACCCGCATCGGCCTGGTACAACGTGACCGCGATGCAGCAGAACAAGAAGTAACAGAGATCGTTGAGCAGACGCTCGAATACATCAAGGAGAACCAGTAATGAGCAAGCGCAACGTCGCCGATCGGGTAGGGCGTAAATTCATCGGCCGTGGCCTGGCTTGGGCGCAGGTCCAACACCCCGGAGCAGTAGCCCGAGTGATCCAATTTGCCATTGCAAGGACCTCGTCTTCGCACAAGAAGGCCCCAAGCACCAGCGGCAAAGCCGTGGGGCTAGAAGCCGCACACCAGGCAGCAGGAGTGCCAGCGCCGCTGGAATTCCATCGCCTCAGTGGCATCCAAGCTGCAAGCGCGATCGCCGGGGTCACCCCTGATCAAGCTGCCACTATCCGTGTCAATAGCTAAGAGCTATATCTACGCAGTATTCCTAATGCTCCTGCCGGCTAATCACCAGCAGGAGCAATTCTGCGCAACTGACGGGATCTGAAAGATCGGCCTCACACACCTGCGCTGCTAAGCCCACGCGGGTACGCACGGTATGGCGGTGAATGCCGAGCACCTCTGCGGCGCGGGCAATGGAATTGCCTTGTTGGAGATACACCGCCAGGGTGCGGTAGAGCTCGGTGCGGTTGTTCTGGTCATATACCTTGAGCCGCTCGATGGTTTCTTGGGCTCTAAAATCCAAGGCTGCGCGCACGGCTGGGTCTTGGGTCCACAACATCCGATTGGTTTGGGCGCTGAAGTGCTCACCCAGCTTTAAGGCCCGCACCGAGGTAAGCAGGTGGTAGAGCGATTCTTTGGTAATTTCCGACCATGGTTGCTCGACATCGATGCCGATACGAAGTTTTTGGGCGTGCTCACGAAACAGCGTGAGGATATTCTTTGCGCTGCGATTGCCACGAAACAGCAGCAGTGCGGCATCTTTGCCAAAATTCACGGTGCATAATTCGCGTTCCACTAGCCGCAATTCCTCATCCACAGCGCTCAGTGCCTTCGCGATCTGCTGGGGGTCATTGGAGTGAATCAACACCGGCCGCACGCGCCCAGAACCATCGGCGATGCGGTTGAAGATGGCATCCAAAGAGCTCGGGTCTGTGGGCTGGCCGAGCAGCACCTTCAACGCCAGCTCATTGAGCATGCTGCGCGCAGCTCTTAATTGTTCGGGACGCTGCAAGAGGAGATCACATAGGCGACACGCCTGCTTAATCATCGCCCGGTCAAAACTATCCAGGGCAGTCTCGCGGTAAGTGGCCAGCTCAATCACGCGATCGCCGATTGGGGTCAGGCGATGCTGCACCACGCGCATGGGGCCAGCGGCAGTGCGCACGCCCTTCGGGTCGGCCTGCGCAAGGATGCGCTGGTCACTATCGCGAAGTACCGCGGCCAAATTCAGGCTCTGGGCCAGTTTGAGCATCACGCCTTGGAGGCCTTCTTGCATCGCGGCGTTTTGGAGTGCGGTTTGAGAGGCGTAGAGCGCCCGTTGTTGGCTGCTAGCGCGGTGGCGGAATTCCCGCTCGATCACGCTGCTAATCAACACAAACGGTGTGTCCCGTGGGACTTCGAATACTCCGATTCCTTCACGTTGAGCTGCCTGAATCAGTGGTGCTGGCACCTGCTCAAACACTAAGCCGGTGCCAAAGCCGATGGCGCTGACGTGATACTTGGCAAGGTCTTGAACGTAAGCATCAAAGCGTTCGGGGTGGTGCTCAAAGGCTAGACCCACGAGGAGGACGAGGGCGTTGGGCTGCAGGAAGGGTGTGGGGTTGAGCAGCTCTGTGGGTTGGACTACGTGGATTTCCTGCTCGGTGTTGCAGTGAAGTTGCAGGTTGAGCTGTTGCTGGCCAAGCAGCCACTGCAAGCTAATGGCAGAGCTATCCATCATCGTTCCTATAAAAATTTAGACAGTGCGGATAAAAAGATTCCTAAAGTTGTCCTTAATGTATATGGCTTCAGAGTAGAAGCGCCAGTCAAAATGTGTGGTGCCAGACACTATGCAGCGCTAATGCTGTAACCATCACACATGAAGAGGTGAACGCGAGTTGTTAACGCTGAATGCCGACCTAGGTGAGGGGATCGGCCGCCATAACTTCGGTAACGATGCTGCTTTAATGCAGCTTATCGACGTAGCCAATGTCGCCTGCGGCTTTCACGCTGGCGACCCGGCGGAAATGGAACGTACTGTGCGCTTGGCTCAAGAGCACGCAGTAGCAGTGGGCGCCCATCCCGGTCTGCCAGATCTTGCTGGTTTTGGACGCCGCGCCATGAACCTTGATCCTGCCGATGTACGCCGTTTGATCACCTATCAAACCGGTGCGCTCAAGGGTTTTTTAGATGCTGCCGATATGCCACTGCACCATATCAAGCCACACGGTGCGCTCTATGGCATGCTCGCCCGCGATGCCAAGCTCATGGAGGCAGCCGCTGGAGTGTGCAAGATTTTCAAGGTGCCGTTCTTCGGCCTTGCCGGTACCGCCCACGAGCAGGTGTGCGAAGCCGAAGGAGTGGCCTTTGTACCGGAGCTCTATGTCGATCTGGACTACGACAATGAAGGCAATTTGCTGATCCGCCCGCAACCAGAAGAAAAAACTCCTGAACAAGTAGCGCAGCGCCTGAACCAAGCCCTCGCAGACTGCACGATCACCGCCGAGGATGGCACCGCCGTGCCCGTTCGTTTTAGCAGCGTGTGCGTCCACTCCGATGGCGGGCACTCAGTGCAGATTGCGCAGCGCTGCCGCGAGGAACTCGATGCGTATCGGGAGTGCGAATGAGCGATCCACATAACATCACCATGGAATCTTTGGGCGAGGCTCGCATCACCTTTGGTGGCGATGAATTCGTCTTCGTGGAAGTCAGCGATGAAATGTCCCTGGCGGCAAATTTCCGCGTCACCGCGATTGCCAGGAAGGTGGCCGAGGCACGACAAGCAGGGCAATTAGAAGGCGTGATCGATATCTGTCCCGCCAACGCATCTCTGCTGCTTCGGATCGATCCGGAGCTCATGCACCCCTTTACGCTGGAACGGCGAATCCGGGAATTTGAGCGCGAGGCCGCCGATGAAGGCGGGCGTGTGCACACCCGCATTATTGAGGTGCCGGTGTGGTACTCCGATCCTTACACCTCTGAGGTTGTGGCGCGCTTTCGCGAGGGATACCACCAAGATCCCTCCGGCACAGACCTCGACTATGCCGCCGCCATTAATGACCTCGATAATGCCGAGGCCTTCATTCGGGCCCACCATGAATCCCCTTGGTTGGTGACCATGGTTGGCTTTGTGGCTGGGTTGCCTTTCATGTTTCAGCTCGTTGATCGCGATGAGCAGCTCGAAGTGCCGAAGTATCTAAGCCCGCGCACCGATACGCCTGCGCTTACGGTTGGTCACGGAGGCTGCTTTGCCTGCATCTACTCCGTTCGAGGCGCAGGCGGATATCAGATGTTCGGTATTGCCGCTGCGCCCATTTATGACCCAGAGCAGCACCTACCCGATTTTGAAAACTTCATGATCTTGTTCCGCCCGGGCGACATCGTGAAATTCAAACCTGTAGAGGAAGAGGAGTATCGCCGAATCCAGCAGGACGTGGACGCCGGTACCTACACCTACCGCATGAAGGACGTCAGCTTCGATATCAGCGAAGCCTTGGCAGATCGCCACAAGCTCAATGAGCGTCTGATTGGAGTGTTATATGCAGATTAATGTGCTTGAACCAGGCCTGAGCACCACCGTCCAAGACCAGGGTCGCACTGGCTACTACCACCTGGGTATTCCTCAATCAGGCTCCGCCGATCAACTTTCCGCACAGATTGCCAATGCGCTCGTAGGCAATCACCGCGATGCGGCGGTGCTGGAATGCACCTACACAGGTCCAACGCTGGTGGTAGATGATTACACCGAACTCGCTATTACCGGCGCGCCGGTAGAGGTCAAGATCAATGGGCGCAGGCAACCGATGTGGCATCGCCTGCACCTGCGCCCCGATGATGAGATTAGCTTCGGCGATCTGGACGAAGGTATTCGCTTCTACCTCGCGTTTCGTGGTGGCATCGATGTGCCAGAGGTGCTTGGCTCTCGGTCCACCTATGTGCTTGGGCGTCTGGGCGGTATCGGTGGTCGCAGGCTTGAAGCAGGTGATGTAATCCCTATTGGTGCGCCACAAAAGGATTTGCCGAAGCTGATGTATCTGGCAGAAAAATTGCGCCCTACCTTTTCTAAAGAGCAAGAGATTCGAATTCTTCGGGGCTTGTATGATCACTACCTCACCGAACAGGGGTGGCGAAACCTCGTCGAGTCCGAATGGACACTCACGCCTACCGCCGACCGAATGGGGTTGCGTTATGAAGGTCCTGGCGTGATGTGGGATGAGCGCGAACCCAAATTCGGCGCCGGTAGCGACCCCTCTAATATCGTCGATGCCGGTTATGCGGTGGGGTCTATCCAAATCCCCGGTGGTACCCAGCCAATTTTATTGCACCGCGATGCCGTATCTGGTGGCGGCTACGCCATGGTGGGCACCGTGATTAGCAGTGATATGGATGTAGTGGCCAGGGCTGCGGCAGGTACCAAGACGCGTTTTGTGGAGGTGGATATGGATACTGCCCTTGCGTTGCGCAAGCAGTCCAGAGCCTTGGTGGATATGTTCCACCCCTAAAGATAACGATTTAGCAGCATTGCTGATGATGGGCAGGGGATCGTCGACAAGCGATGATATATTGTCTCTTGTTTATACTTCCTCTTGAAATGGATATGCGATGAAAAATGCTGTGAAAGTTGTTATTGCCCTGCTCGTTGGTGCCGTGGTGGCGGTCGCTGGATTTATTGGGTTAACCAAAGCTGGCGTTATTGGCGACCCCGCCCGCACCATCACCTCAACGGGTATTGGCGGGCAGCTTGAAGATATTTCCGAATTAGCTGTTGAGCAATATACCTACTCGAATGTCGGGCGCTTTGAAGAAGATGGGCTCAAGGCGCTTGGCATTCGCATCCCGCTGACCGGGAAGAACTTCCTCGTAGCCTATGACGGCACGGTGAAGGCGGGGCTGAAAGATTTTGACAAGGTTGAGGTTGATATTAACGACGCTGATCAAACCATCACGGTCAAAACTCCTAAGGTGCAGATCCTTTCGAGTGAAATCGAGCCTTCCTCCGTGGTGGTGTATGACCAAAGCTTCAACCCTCTCAATCAGCTCAAGGTAGACGACCTCACCGAATTCCTTGAGACTCAAGAAAAGGAAGCCGAGAAGCAGGCAAAGAAGGAACACCTGCTGGATCAGGCATCGGAGCGGGTAAAGAAGCTGATGACCACCCAAACCGAAGCCTATATCGAGGGCTCAGATAAGCAGGACTACGCCGTGAAGGTTGAAACTAAATAAGGCGATGCAATCTGCTTGAGGCCAATATAGCCAGAAGCCGAGCGGGATCGAGAAGGATCCGCCCGGCTTCTTTTTCTGTTCAAAGCCTTAGTGTTGGCGCGGCGGTGTTCTTAGGAAAGAGGGCGATTTCACGCTCTGGAAGAAATTCGCTCGCATAATCCACCCTTTTACCCCTGCTCTTGAACGCTATTCACTGCTCAGTGACCCCAATACCTGTGGGATTGCTACCCCGATAGTTTAATGTGACCCAACTCGCCAAGGGGTTGTTGATGTGACCTAATGCTAGGCTTATCGGAACAAAACCAACGACGCCTCCTGCCCCGGATACGCCCTGGGCAGTAAAAGGGGAAGCAACGTTAGGAGATGAGCGCCTTGACCAGGAGCTTTCGCGAGAAAGTGATCTACCAGATCTACCCAAAGTCCTTCTATGATTCCGACGGCGACGGGGTAGGCGACCTGCGTGGCGTTATTGAAAAAGTGCCGTATATCGCCTCCCTCGGCATCGACATGGTGTGGTTTAATCCCTTCTTCGTTTCCCCCGGGCGCGATAATGGCTACGACATCGCCAACTACTACGAAGTGGACCCAGCCATGGGCACCATGGACGATGTGGAAGAACTCATCCAGGCGCTCGACCAACACAACATCGGCGTGATGTTCGATATGGTGCTCAACCACACCTCCACCGAACATGAATGGTTCCAGCGAGCACTCGCCGGAGAACGCGAATACCAAGATTGCTACATCATCCGCGAAGCCCCAGAAGGCGAATTACCCACGAACTGGGTATCGAAATTTGGCGGCCCAGCATGGGCTCCCTTTGGGGATACCGGCAAGTACTACCTCCACCTCTTCGACCCCACCCAAGCCGACCTGAACTGGCATAACCCAAAGGTGCGCGAAGAAGCGGCCAATATTGTGAATTTCTGGCGCGAAAAAGGTGTGCGAGGATTCCGCTTCGACGTCATCAACCTCATCGGCAAAGAGCCCGAACTCGAATCGGCACCCGCTGGAGTCGATGATCGCGTGATGTACACCGATGGCGTGCACGTCGACCGCTTCCTCCAGGAACTCAACCGCCGAAGCTTTGGCCAAGACGCCGATGCCGTCACGGTGGGGGAGATGTCTTCTACCAGCATCGAACGCTGCATTGGCTACTCCAAGCCCGAAAACCACGAATTGAATATGGTGTTTAACTTCCACCACCTCAAAGTGGATTATGACCAAGGCCAAAAATGGTCGAAGGTTCCCGCAGACATCGTGGCGTTGAAGAAGATCCTCAACGAATGGGCTGTCGGCATGCAAGAAGGCGGCGGCTGGAATGCCCTGTTTTGGAATAACCATGACCAGCCACGTGCCATCGACCGCTTCGGCGACGCCGGTCCACTGCGCGTTTACACGGCCACCATGCTTGCTAGCGTGATCCACCTGCTTCGCGGCACGCCCTTTGTGTACCAGGGTGAAGAAATCGGCATGACCGACCCTCGCTACACCAGCATCGAACAATACGTGGATGTAGAAGCCCGCAACGCCTACCAGGCACTCCTGCAAGCAGGGCACAGCGAGCAGGCTGCCTTCGAGATCGTGCACGCCAAAGCGCGCGATAACTCCCGCACCCCAATGCAATGGGATAGCAGCGAATACGTAGGCTTTAGCAGCGTGCAACCCTGGCTTGAGCCCACCCGCCAAGATGAAATCAACGTTGAAGCCGAGCAAGCCAGTGGCGAGATTCTGCCGTTTTATCAACGCCTGATCGAGCTGCGACACAGCATGCCGATCATTGCAGAAGGCAGCTATGCCCCCTATGCCCTTGAGCATGAGCAGGTCTTTGCCTATTGGCGTGAATATGAGCAGCAACGCCTTTTGGTGCTGGCCAACCTCACCGGCGATAAGGCCGAGGTTGAGGTGCCAGAAGCGATGCTCGATGCAACCCTGCTTGTGCACAACTATTCAGACCCTAAGCCCGCGGCGAAAATGACGCTGCGAGCTTATGAAACCATCGCATTACTCAAGTAGTCCCCTCCGAAGAAGAAAGATTCCTCATGAGCGAACACTCCGTGCGGCTGCTGAGCCCAGCAAGTGGCACCATCATTCCGATTGGTCAAGTTCCCGATAAAGTCTTTGCCTCTCAAGGCGTAGGCGATGGCTTTGGCGTAGCCAATCCTGCATCCGGAGAGATGCGTACCCCGGTTGCCGGCAAGATCACGATGGTGGCAAAAACCGGCCACGCCATTGGTATTCGTACCGAAGAAGGCCTCGACCTTCTGGTGCACCTGGGTATCGACACCGTCGAGCTTGAAGGCAAGCCTTTCACGCTGAATGTTGAGCGTGGTGCGCAGGTAGAGGCCGGCGAAGTCTTCGGCACCATGGACACCCAAGCCATCGAAGATGCCGGCAAGAACACCACCATCATCGTTGCGGTGACGAACTCCAAAAAGAAGCTCGAAGCCATCGAGGTGGAAGAGCACCAGGTCAATGCCGGCGAGCTTGCCGTCGAGGTCACGCTTCGGGCAGCAAAGCCAGCTGCAGAAGCAGGCGCCGCCGGTGCTGCAGGTGCTGCCGCTGCTGCCGCGGCCGATAAGCAGGACTCCGGCAAAGCAGTAGCACAGCAACGCCCCGCCGAATTGAGCGGATTCGACGCCCTAGCCTGGGACATCCTGAACCTCATTGGTGGCAAAGAAAACGTCAAGTCGGTCACGCACTGCATCACCCGTGAGCGTTTCTACCTCCACGATGAGTCCAAGGCGAACGACGCCGCCGTCGCCGAGCTCGAAGGCGTTATCGACGTGGTGAAAGCCGGTGGACAGTATCAGGTAGTGATCGGCCCGGATGTTGAAGATGTCTACGATGCCATCGTCAAGCAACTCGGCGAGGATAAAGCCGCAGGCGAGCAAGAAGCAGTAGAACAAAAGCCACGGCCCGACTCCGCGATCGGTTGGGTCAAGCAGGGCTTTAGCTCCCTGATCGGTGTGATCACCGGCTCAATGATTCCGATCATTGGCCTGCTTGCCGCATCCGGCATTATCAAGGGTATTCTTTCGCTGCTCACCACATTCAATGTGACGACGCAGGATTCCAATACCTTCCAGATCATCAACGCCATGAGCGACTCGGTGTTCTACTTCCTGCCGATTTTTGTCGGCTTCACCGCAGCCAAACGCCTAGGGGCAGATCCGATCATCGTCGCCATTATCGGTGGTGTGCTCACCCACCCATCCATCGTGGATCTCTCCGGCCAGGAAGCCTCCCGCGACTTCCTCTCCGTGCCGCTTAACGGTGACTTCTTCGGCCTGCCCATCAACATCGCCAGCTACTCCTACTCGATCTTCCCGATCATCGTGGCTGCCTGGGTGGCCTCCAAGGTGGAACCTTGGCTCAAGCGCATTGTGCCGAACACCGTCCGCATGATCTTCGTGCCACTGCTTGAAGTAGTGATCGTTTCCCTGGCCATCCTCTTGGTGCTCGGCCCGGTGGTCATGCTCATCTCCGGTGGTATTGCCAACGCAATTCAATGGCTCTACGACCTTTCGCCAACCATCTCTGGTCTGTTCATCGGTGGCTTCTACCAGGTGCTCGTGATCTTCGGCCTGCACTGGGCCGTGATCCCGCTGGTGGCTCAAGACATCGCCAACACCGGCCACTCCTACCTCAACGCCATCATCTCCGCCACGATGGTTGCTCAGGGTGGCGCAGCCCTGGCCATCTTGGTCAAGTCCAAGATTCAGAAGATCAAAGGCCTGGCAGGTCCTGCCACCATCTCCGCGTTCTGTGGTGTGACCGAGCCTGCTATGTACGGTCTGAACCTGAAGTACGGTCGCACCTTCATCATGGCCTCCATCGGTGGTGCCGCCGGCGGCTTGCTCACCGGCCTGTTCAACGTGAACATGTGGGGCTTTACCGGCTCGCTCATCGGCTTCACGTCCTTTGTGAACCCCGACGGCCTGGACTTCAGCTTCTGGGGCTTCCTCATCGCCTCCGGTGTAGCACTGGCAGTCTCCTTCACACTGACCTACCTCTTTGGATTCAAGGATTCAGATGTGGAGCAAGCGCGCGAGGTGAAGAAGGTTCGCCTAGGAAACCGAGAACCTGTAGCCAAGTAGCCTTAGCTTTTCGACGCCAAACGCCCCGCTCAAGCGGGGCGTTTCCTATGTTTCGCGCTGGTGGCGGGTTGAGTGGGGTGAGCGGGCGAGCCCATTAGTGTTCGCAGCTCCACAGTGTTGCCGCAGGCTTTTGCAGCTTTCGCAAAACTGCCCGACGCGCCCACAAGCCTGCTGCATTTCTGCGCCGCTGGTGCCTCGGCTCAGAGCGCAAACACCCAAGATATTTTTCGCCGCCGTCCCCATTACCGGCGGTTCCTCGCAAATCGTTGGCCGCGGACTGGGCTCCAGCAATGAACTTCCCGAGGTGAATCAGGCTGTCGATCTCGACCGCTAGTCCGGTAGACCGTATCAGGTTGCTGCGGTGACCGCACCGAGTGAAATCTCGGTGAAGAATTCTTGTGTCACTCCTTAGGGCGCGCCTTCGGGAATTGAAGGTACCGCGACTGTGCGCTGTTCAGCGTCGCTACGAGTGAATTTCACAGATGCGCCATTTCCAGGATCCGAATAATCCGGTGAACTATCGCATCTCCTACGTTGCCAAGGATTACTCGCTTGCCATCGTTGGCGACCCCGATCGCCTTTCCGGCTTCGTGCTTTCCCGCACCCCGGAGTTCAGCTGGGAACAATGGGATCTGCTCAAGTCGACATGGAGCAAACCAAGCCCATCTGCAGGCTCTACTTTCTAAGCACAAGAACGCACCAACCTTCGCCAATGCGTTGCTAGGTTGGGGCCTCGTTGAAAGTTCAAAGACCCAGGCGCATACCCCTAAGGGCAGAGGCGACACTGGGCCGTACGTCCCTCAATGTATGTAGGGAGATTTCTAGAGTCAACCGTGGAGGTGCTGATTGATGGATCGCGAAGCTTTTGAATCCTGGTTTTCTCCGGCACGCGCGGAGAGATTTCCGACAGGTTTTGCCGGAACACCGAACCCAAGCTCAGCACCTATCTGACCTTTATGTATGGTCTACTCGGCTTTCCGCTGCTTGCTTCGAAACAGGCTTGCTCATCACGATTCAATATTGAATGTTGATGCTCTTTAGCAAACAAAGAGGATATTCCGAGTGGCTTCTTCTATGGATAAAGAGATGGGTGGATCCAACAGCAGTCTCGAGTGGAAGAAATCTATTCGCAGCGACCAAAAACTGCAGACTCTAAGAACACTGTGACAGTTGCGGCAAAATCGGCGTGGCCGGAATATTTGGAGCTGGGCGCGTACATCTGCCAACCCGGAAGAGGATTTCAGAATGTAAAAAACTTTCGGCTTCGACGCAGATAAGGAAACCAAGACTGAGGTTCCATCGATCGTGCATCGGCTCGACAACGTGGTGCGGAGCGAAGATGAGGCTGATCGGCTCCGTCGCAGTCAATGCAGATACGACAAGCGAATTGGGCATCTTATCAAAAAGGCCCTTGAGCTGGAGCAATCAGAATGCACTGAGGGGAAGTATCAAGTATTTCTTCTCACAAAAGAAGGTACATCCCCTGACGCTCCTTCTGGTCGCCGAATGTTGGACCAACCAATTCCTCATCAACAGAATGGAAATGGCAGCGCGTTTACACGGAAGCAACGGTATGTTTCTCGACATGCACTTGAAACTGCGGGAATGACAGCCGATCTGATTGAGTGAGAACTCCTCAGGCGAAAAACGCCCCAACTTTTTGCAGAACCGCTGTGGAAAGGTTCAAAAACAGAGGAGTGTCTGCCGGAGGCAGTGGTACAACCTGGCCGTTGCTGGACTTTGCTATGGGGCGGACTCCCGAGTGCCGATTCGGAAAGGATTCGGGAACCTCTAGGCGCCTGACATGAGCGCGCGGAAGGCTGTGATGATTTCTTTCTCTGTGGGGTAGTTGCCGGAGCGAGCTACCTGGACGAGGAAGCCGTCGCAGTAGATGGCGATGGCGCGGGCAGCTACCGGGCTGGTGAATTCGCGCATGACGTTCTCAATCGCGTCGAACCAAACATTCGACACCTTCTGCATAGCTGGATTGTCGATGCTTTGGAGGACGAACATCATTTGTCCACGAGCGCGGAATCTATCCTCGACACCCCTGGTTAACACCCGGGCGAGTACGACTTCGGGCGTGCCGGATTCCCTCATTTCCTGCAACATGGCAGAGATGTCGCGATCAAATACCTCGGAAAGCCACTGGAAAGCCTCGGTCATGAGGTTATTAAGGGAAGCAAAGTAGGCCGTGGTGGAACCAAGGCTCACTCCAGCCTCGGCGGCGATCATGCGGTGGGTGACGTTATAAGGTCCGTGAAGAATGGCTAACTTTGCTGCTGCCTCGATTATAGACTTCTTGCGGCGTTCTGGATCTCGCGGCAATCTCTCCCTTGGCACCCCGCTAGTGTACCGCAGCAGAACCTCAGGCCATTCACTGCGCATTAGCGTGCGTTCGTTGCACGCTTCTTTGAGATACACGCCCAACCCCAGGTAAGAGCGAAAATGATGAGCACGCCCGCGATCGAGGTGACGATGGAACCTTCAAAGCCCAACGTCCCGCCGGAGAAGAGCTCTCGTCCCTCGACTGGAGTCGATTCGAGGAAGGGCCCCTGGGGCTCGTTTCCTGAAGCTTCCACTCCGGAAACGAAGCCTTGGCTGAAGTTCCAAGCTGCGTGCGCGGTACCAACGAGCCACAAGCTTCCGCTTGGATAGTAGAGCAGGGCAAATACGAAACCGAAGATGATGCGGTTGATAACAGGCATCGCCGACATGCCGGGATTGAGTGCGTGACCTGTGGCGAACATGAGGCTGGTGGTGATGATGGAGACTTTCCCGTTCCATAGTTTGGAGAAGAAAGGCATGAGGTAGCCGCGGTAAATGAGCTGCTCCCATGTGCCCTGGGCAGTGAAGAAAATGAGCGCCCCAAGGATTGCGCCGATCGCGGACTGGCCCAATACCCAGCTCCATGTGGTGGCACCTAATGCTCGGATGATTACCGCGACGATGGCAAGAAGGCCGATGCCGAGCCCGATCCCTACGAAGACATCGCTTAGGGGCGGCCTTTGTTAAATCCCAATCACTCCCATGACAGCTTGGATGAATAAATCATGAGATAACCACCGCCGATGAGGGAAGCTCACATAGCTGCCGCTGAGGGGAGGTTGACGAGGTGGTTCTCGTCGTAGGGGAGGACGAGTCCAAAGAGTGCGGCGAAGATCCCGGGGATGATGGCGAATACGACAAAAGAAACAAGCAGCGGGTTTACGAATAGCCGGAGGTATCCCTTGTCGTTGATGTGTTGGAGATTACTTGCGCACATGCGGTTGCCTTTCGTGGAAAGCGTTAGAACACATGGAAATGCCGGGTAGTAGGCATCGGCAAAGGGATTAGGGCCGGCAAATTCGGTTTAGTGTACATCTGTACTGTAAGCTACTTTTGCGTAAACGCCCTTAAGAAAAAGGAAGGCCACAGCCCCGTGAGTCATGTACCTCAGTCGCCACCCCGCACCGGAGGGAATGTCACTATGCAGGTTGATAAGCCCACCCCACGCAAGCCGTGGCTGTGGGCGATAGTTCTTGTCGTCTCAATCGCCGCGCTCATGGCGCTCCCCAACGTGTTGTCTAATGCTTTGCCACCGGTTCACGAGACCGTTGAAAAAGAGGAACTCAAACTCGGAGACCCCTCAGACGGTGAATGGAACATACCCGTCAGCGGCGTGGTGTGCCAGGAAGTGCCGCTGAAACTCATCAAAACCTACGACTGCGGTGGGGATGAGGTGGCAACTTCCGTGATAGAGACAACGGACAATCCTGATCTAGCGTTGCAGCGACTCACTCGTGCTGTCGCTAACTCTGATCTTCCAACGGAAACTCCGCATCAGACCGGAAACGTCCGTGTCATCACTTTGGATTCAGAGCAAGCCAAAAATATCGGAAAGTACGGTCTTTCCGAGGGGCAGCAGATCACGGGAGCGTCCTTGACCCGTAAGGATCAGACAATCGTAGCGATTGTTACCGGTAGTCCACAGATGGGACATCAGATCGTTCAGACTCTTGAGAAAGCGAGTGCTCAGTGACCAGTACATCATCTAAACCCGTCCCCTTTGTCATTCTCCTTGCCATCGGACTGATCTTGGGTACTGGCGTCATTGCGCTTAATCTGTTTGGAAATTACAACGTCAGCCCAGTCGGATTGTGGATCGGACTCGCCTTCTCGGCGGCTTATGTAGCTGTCTTGCTGCTCATTTTCGTTCTCATGAAGATCCTTCCACCCAAGCCCTGGGTATGGTTGCCCATCGCCTTTTGGTGGGGTGCTGGGGCGAGCATGGGATTCGTCATGATCTCAGGTGATGGCGTCACCAATCTTTTTGAACAACTTGGACTTCCAATCTTCACTGTGTCGCTTGCAGGTGCATGGCCGGAGGAAATCGGTAAAGGAGTAGGAACCCTCCTGATTCTTCTGTGCATTCCCGCCCTCAAGCGTCAGTGGCATGGACTCGCTGTAGGTGCTTTCGTGGGATTGGGCTTCGTCGTCATTGAAAATATTGGTTATGGAGTAACTGGTGGGATACTCAACCCCATCTCGGATGCAGTCGGTGTGAGCAAGGTTTGGCTCGCCCGCACGGTTGCAGGACCCATGCTGCACGCAATCTTTACGGGCATTGCTGGCTGGGGCATTGGCCTTGGGTTGTTCAGCCGTGACAAATCAACGAAGTGGCGCTGGGCCGTGGCATTGGGCTTCGTTTTCCTCGGTTTCTTCTGCCACTTCCTGTGGAATGCCTCGCCGTCCAATCTAACGGTCAATTACATGACCATGGGTGTGGCCGCACTCGTAGGCTATGGAACCTTCATTGTCTTGTTATTCCGTGCTCGCAAACTGCAGAAAAAGGCACTGGAACCAGCTTCTTAGTGTGTTCGGGGAAATGCTTAAAAGGTCTGTTTAGGGGCCCCGGTCTATGAAACCATGACCCCTCAGGCAAAAACGCCCCAACCCTTTGCGAAACCGCTGTGGGGTTGGGGCGGAGCCGTCGAAAAGCTAAAGCAAATCAGCGGCTTTCAAGATGCTCGCAATCGCTTCGCGGGAGGGGGCATCGTCGATCGGTGCCAGGGGAACAGACATTAAGTTGGATTCGAAGACGCCCATCAGCTCAAGCGCAGTCTTAAAAGAGCCCACACCTGCGGCCGGGCCAACCTTGGCAATGGGCTGGAATACGATCTCGAACAGCGCTGCCAAGCGATCTTGCTCGCGGCGAACGGTATCCCACTGGCTTTCCTGAGCGGCCTTCCACATGCGTACATAACCATCGGGATCCACATTGCCTAGTCCTGGCACGCAACCATCGGCGCCGGCAAGAAATGCCCCATCAACCACGGCCTCGTGCCCGGTGAGCAACACTAAGGGCGAGCCCGCGGCACGGTTGAGCGCCACCAAGCGGCGGAAGGATACGTCGTCACCGGAAGAATCCTTCACACCTGCAAGCACACCTTCGCGGCCGAGCTGCACCAGCATTTCGGGGATGAGCTTGGTGTGCACGCACACGGGAATGTCATAGGCCAGCACCGGCAGGGAGGTGGCTTGGGCAATGGCGCGGAAGTGCGCCTCTACTTCCATCGGCCCTGAAATTGCGTAGAAGGGCGCTGTGGCCACAACGGCATCCACACCAGCTTGTTCCGCTTGGCGAACATGCTGAAGCACCCGGTTTACCTGCATATCAATCACACCGGCATACACCGGTACTCGGCCATCAACCTGCTTGACCACTGCGCGAAGCACAGCGCCGCGATCTTCATCGCTTAAAAAGGCAACCTCGCCCGAGGACCCGAGGGCAAAAATGCCGTCGACGCCAGCGGTGATGAGTTTATCCACCAGCTTTTCAAGGGAGCCGAAGTCGATGCTGCGATCGACGTGGAGGGGAGTAAGCAGGGGAGGGATGATGCCCTTCGTGATCTTCATGATTTGTCCTTTCAGAGCAGTGAGGGAGTAGCGGCGAGCAGGGTTGCGGTGTAATCCTGCTTGGGCTTGGCAAAGAGGTCTTCGGTGGGTTGTTCTTCGATGATTTCACCGGCAAGCATCACGCACATCCGATCCGATACATAGCGCACGGTATTGATGTCGTGAGAGATAAACACCAGGCCGAGCCCTAATTCCTTGCGCAGGTCAGTGAGCAAATTCAAAACCTGGGCGCGCACGGATACATCGAGTGCGGAGGTTGGCTCATCGGCGATGATCAGATCGGGCTCCAAGGCAAGCGCACGGGCGATGGCCACGCGCTGGCGTTGGCCGCCGGAGATCTGCCTGGGCAGTACATCGAGTGCGGATTGTGGCAGGCCCACCAGGTCTAGCAGCGTGCGTACACGCTTGAGCCTGGAGGCATCGTTGCCAATGCCGTGGACCTTGAGCGGATCAATGAGTTGTTCTTTCACGCTCATTCTTGGGTTGAGCGCGGTGGCGGGATCCTGGAAGACCATCGATACCGCCCGCCCGAGCTCTTTGCGCTGCGCACCGCGGTGATTCAGTGTGGCACCTCGAAAGAGCACCTCGCCGCTGGTGGGTTTTTGCAGTCCCACCATGACCCTTGCCAGGGTTGATTTTCCGCAACCGGATTCGCCCACAATGCCGACTACTTCGCCGCGTCGCGCCACGAAGTTGATGTTCTTATTGGCGTGCACCGTATCGGGTCGAAAGAGCTTGCCGGTACGGGTTTTATGCACCACATTGACGTCTTTAAGCTCGAGCGTTGGTGGCTTCCGGGTTTGAGCTAATGGCTGGCTCATTGGGTTACTCCTTCCGAACCGCGGGCGGCAAGTAGGGCATCGGTGGCGGCGAAGGTGTGACCGTCTTCGAGATCCACCGGCCTGAGGGTTGGGCGCTCGTCGACGCCAATGTTGTGGAATTGGGAGCGAGGAGCAAAGCGATCGCCGTGAACAAATTCCCGTGGGCTCGGCACTGTGCCGGGTACTTGGTACAGGCGCTTTGCGCCAGACTCGATGGAAAGCACAGCGCCTAATAGGCCGCGGGTGTACTCGTGTTGAGGGTTCGCCAGCACGTCGCGGGTCTTGCCCTGTTCGACTACCTGGCCGGCGTACATCACAGTGATCTTGTGGGCGAGCTTGGCCACAAGTGCAAGATCGTGGCTGACGAAGATCATGGAGAAGCCAAGCTGTTCACGCAGCTCATTGAGTAGATCAACCACCTGGTGCTGCACCGTCACGTCGAGCGCTGTGGTGGGTTCATCTGCGATGAGCAAACGAGGGTTGCGTGTGAGCGCCATGGCGATGAGCACGCGCTGGCGCTGGCCACCGGAAAGCTCATGCGGGTAGCTCTTGAGCGTGCGCTTGGGATCTAAGCCCACCAGTTCGAGCAATTCCTCGGCGCTGCGCTTACCGCCGCGACGAATGAGCTGATTGAGCTGGGACTTAATCAACATCGATGGGTTTAATGAGCTCAAAGCATCTTGGTAAATCATGGCCATGTCGTGGCCGCGGAGTTGATTACGCTGCTCGGCGGAAAGCTCCAAAAGGTTCTTGCCATCGAAGAGGATTTCGCCTTCAATCCGGGCATTTTGAGGCAAAAGCCCCATGATCGCCATGGAGATCAAAGACTTACCGCAGCCAGATTCACCCACCAAGCCCATGGTTTGGCCAGGGGCGACATCGAAGCTGACGCGATCAACAATATTGACATCACCGTGGGCGTCGGGGAATGCGATGCTGAGGTCTTTTACTTGCAGAATCGGAGCTTCATTGCGGGTGTAATGCAAGCGGCGGTCGTCGGCAAGCTCTGCACTGCGCAGCTTGGCCAAAGAGCTATTCAGCGATGCCCGGGCCTCATCTTCGGATACCTGGCCAAGGGTGTTTTTGGTAGCCACCTGCTCGCCATCGGTGGTGGCTGCGGTGCGCTTGATGGTGGGAGATGCCATCGCATCGGTAAGACCTTCAGAAAGAATATTGAGCGCAAGCACCGTCAGCAGGATCATCAGGCCTGGGAAGAAGGTGGGCCACCAAGCGCCGGAAAGAAGGAGCTGCTTGCCGTCGGCGAGGATATTGCCCCAGGAAGGATTCGGCGGCTTCACACCGGCGTTAATAAAGGAAAGCGAAGCCTCGAAAACGATGGCGTCTGCCACGAGCACCGTGGCGAACACGGCAATGGGTGCGACCGTATTGCGGGCAACATGCTTGATCAAGATATGGGGGACCCGAGCACCCATCACCTTGGCGGCAGAGACGTAATCCTCACCAAACTCAGCCAGGATATTTGCGCGAACCACACGGGAAAGCTGCGGGACGTACAAAAAGCCGATGGCCAGCACCAATACCGGCAAAGAATTGCCGAATACCGCGACGAATACCGCTGCCAAGGCGATGCCGGGGAAGCTCATAATGATGTCCAAGGCGCGCATCAGCACCTCGGATACGGCCTTGCCAGCGGTGGCGGCGATGGAACCTAATACCGCGGCCGCCAGCAACGCCACGCCAGTAGCGAGCAAGCCGATAATCAACGAGGAACGAGCACCATAGGCAACGCGGGCGAAAATATCGCGGCCGATGGCGTCGGTACCAAACCAGTGAGTAGCAGAAGGCGACTGCACGGGCTTGGTGGATTCTAGCGGGCTGAATTGGGCAATGATGGGGGCAAAGATGGCAAGAAGTGCAATGGCAATTAAAAAGCCGAGGGCGATCTTTGAGGCGCGCGGCAGGTTGCGGAGGCCGCTGAAGCGCTGGCCGGCGCGTTGTTCGAGTGTATTGGTCAATGAACGTCGCATTAGATGCTCCTGATGCGCGGATTGACGAGGACGTAGAGCATGTCCACGATGATGTTGATAACGATGAAGGCGATGGCCACTGTGAGCGTGACGCCTTGGACGAGGAAGACGTCATTACGAGTGACACCGTCGAGAATGAGCTGACCCATCGCCTGGATATTGAAGATGATCTCGATGATCACCGCGCCACCCATGAGGTAGCCAACGCGCAAGCCCAGCACCGTGATTGGGGTGATAAGTGCATTGCGCAAGACGTTTCTGGAGATGACTTCCACCTTGGGCACACCTGAGCCGATGGCGGTACGAACATAATCCTTATCCAGTTCTTCCACCATGGCCGTGCGCACCACGCGGGTAAGCGAACCCGCCACGGGTACGGCGAGGGCGAAGGCAGGAAGGAACATGTTGTTGATGTACGTGCCCGGATCCTGGCTAAAAGGCACCCACTTGGTAATCAGTGCTGGGAAAAATCCCCAACCACCAGGCACCGCGCCGACCCACTGGATCAGCAAAATAGCCAACCAGAACGAAGGGGTTGCCAGGGCGGCGATCGATACGACGCGGATGACCTGATCTGGCCAACGGTCGCGATACAAAGCAGCGAGCACGCCGAATACGAGCGACAGCACGGCGGCGATGATCAGGCCTAAGAAGGTAAGTTGCAGCGTGATGGGGAAGGCCTTGGCGATGACCTCGGTGACCGGGGTGTTGCCGGTGGTGGTGCCGAGATCGCCGTGGAGCATATCTACCAAAAATCGGCCGTAGCGCACGAGGAGCGGGTCATTAAGACCGTGGGACTCTCGATATTCTTCGAGCGCATCCATGGAGGCGGCTTCGCCGAGGGCGAGGCGCGCCGGGTCGGCTGGGCTGAATGACATGATGAAAAAGACGAGGAATGTCACGCCCAGGATCATCACGGGTAGCGCGAGGAGCCTTCTTCCTATGAGACGAAGGAGGTTGGACATTGTGGTTCTCCCGAAAGTTAAGGGGGCGAGCTTGGGATGCTGGTGCAGTGGTGACTGTGCTGGTGCTGGTTATTGCGTAGAGCCCACATCCAGGAATCGCAGGCCGGTCAGCGAAATCGGCTCAAAATTGACAAGCGTGCCGGGGTTCCAAGCCGTGGGTGTCTTGCGGTGGAACAGCGGGTAGAGCGGCACTTCTTCGCTCAGCAGATCAAAGCACTGATTCCACCGTTGCTGCTGCTCCTTGGCGTCTTGGGTGTATAAGGCGCTATCGAGTAGCTGCTGCATCTTGGTGTAGGAGGGCTGGCCTTTCCAGTGCATACGCGATTCGGTCCACGTATCTCCCGAGTACCACCAGCGCATGAGCAGATCTGGGTCATTACCAAAGACGCTGGGATCGCCTGGGGCAATCACGACGTCGTAGGCATCGGGTTTGCCGTCGATGGTGTTGTACACATCGGAGGACTTCTTTTCAATGAAGTCGACCTCAACGCCAGTATCTTTGAGCGACTGGGCAATCAGCGGGGTGCACTTTTTTACCCAATCGTGGTCGGTGCACAGCATTCTGAGAGAACGCAATCCACTGTCTTGGAAGAGCTTGCGAGCCCGCTCTACGTCGTGGTCATACACCGTGGAGGCGCGATGATAATTGGGGTGATCTTTTTGCAAGAACGACGTGGGCTTGGTGGCTTGATCCAGCATCGCCACCTCAATGACCTTGTCCATATCAATCGCGTAGAGGAATGCCTGCCGATTGCGCAGATCGTGGAAGGGGTTTGAGGGGTCGTTGTTAAACATGGCGAATAACAAACCGAAGCCCTGCACGGATTCCACTTTGCTGGTGGCCTTGAGCTGGGTAATAGAAAGGTAGGGCACCGAGTCGATGGCTTGTACCGATTCGGATTGGATGGCGTTGGAACGCGTCGAGGCATCGGGGATGACCTGCCAGACCATGTGCTTGGCTCGTGCCGGACGCGGGCCGTTGTAATCATCATTGCGCTCGAAGCGCACGGCCTTGGAGGTGCCACCGTTATCGGTCATCTTGAAAGGACCGGTGCCAACAGGGTTGGCGTCGAAGCCCTCGGGATCTTCCTCCACCAGATTCTTGGGCACGATCTTGACCACGGAGAGGCGTTCGGGAAGCAGATTGACTGCCTTGCTTAATTGGATCGTGACCGAGGTTGGTCCACTTGGGGTGACCGATTCGATGAAGGGGATGAAGCTTGCGTAGAGGGACTTATTATCCGGGTTGAGTACGCGCTGGAAGGAGTAGGCCACGTCTTCGGCGCTCACTGCTTGGCCGTTGTGGAAGCGAGCACCTTTGCGTAGGTCCACCTTGACGTTGGTGCTATCACCTTCGGGCATCACGCTTGCCAGTGCTGCGTAGACTTCGCCGCTGGCCGGGTCGATTTCGGTGAGCCCTTCGAGGGTGTGCCAGTTGGCTGCGATGGTGAGGGCTGATGTGGTGGTCATCGGGTCGTAGCCATTGGTGCCGAGTTCATAGGAGATGGCTGCGTCGATGGTGCCGTTGGGGTTGATGTCCTCCGGGCTGGCGGTGGGGAGATTGCCGAGGGTGACTCGATCTTTTGGTGCGCAGGCTCCGAGTGCTCCAGCGAGGGCTGCAGAGGAGGCGATGGTGGCTGAGAGTTTGAAAAAGTCTCGCCTTGAGTACTGGCGACCTTGGAAAAATTCCATGAGGATCCTTTCAACGCTTCGCACTGTGCGTCTCGCACCGAGTGTGGCTGAGACTGCTCAGTGCCGATAGCAAAAGTCGGCTAGAACACATCGTGAGCCCTGATGTGATCTTCGTGATTCCAGGGTACATCAGACGTCTGACAAGTGAAAGGGCTTGTGTTAAGATTGTGAGTAGAAAAACCAAAGAATATGCCGTCTTGCAGTAGTGATGCTCAAGTATTGAGGTGTGTGGCTCAGCCTCGAAGAACCGGATGCAAGGTGATTGAACAAGAACGACGCTCAATCACTTCAGTGCCGAAGGGGATCGAAAGCTCTACTCGCACCGCAATATCGAGGCAAAAAACCTGCACTACTGAGGGTGACACCGAAGCGCAGCTTTTCAAGGAGTAACGATGCCTCACAATGCACCGCGAGAGGATCAAAGCGTGCAAGGCCGGACGCGGCAGGCGCGTAACTATGCACCCAAAGCGGCAACGCCAAGCCATAGTGCAGGCCAAAATACTAGCTATGTTGGCACCACGCTTCCCTCGCGCAACCCCACGGTAATTGCCATCGAGGAGCTCATCCGCGATCAGAACCTCACCCCAGGTGACGTGTTGCCCTCCGAGGCTGCGCTGTGCGAAATGCTCGGCGTCTCACGATCCTCAGTGCGCGAAGCCATGCGCACCCTCGCCAGCTTGGACGTGGTGGAAACTCGCCACGGTCACGGCTCCTATGTGGGCAATATGTCGCTCGCCCCGCTGGTCAATGGCATGGTGCTCCGCTTGACCCTCAACGAGGAATTGGCGCTAGAAAACCTCTCGCATGTGGTGGATATGCGCGTTGCCCTCGATATGGCCAATGCTGAGGAGCTCGCGCGCTACTACCAGGGCCAGCCGATGGAGAAACTGCGCGGCATCGTCGAGGCCATGGCGCAGCGTTTTGCCGATGGTGAATCCTTCGCCCGGGAAGATTTTGAGTTCCATGAAGAACTCACCAATCACCTTTCCAATCCTTTGATGCGCGAGATGAGCCTGGCCTTTTGGGAGATCCACACCCGAGTCGTGCCGGTGCTTGGCTTGAGCGATCCAGAAGATGTGGAAGATACGGTCAAAGCCCACGCCAAGATCCTCGATGCCCTCCACGATGGCGACCCAGCACGGTATCGCGAACTCATCACCGAGCACTATGGGCCACTACGCAGGGTGATTGAAAAGAAACGTGCCCAAGCCCGCGGCTAACTACACCTGCGTATCAACACCTACGCACCCTCACCTGCGTTGCGGTGGCCAGGCGCTCAACCCCAAGGAGAGTCCATGCATGCAATTGGAATCGATATCGGCGGCACGAAAATAGCCGGAGGTATCGTCGCTGAACAGCCCACCACCGTTGTGCGCCATGTCAAGGCCCCAACGCCCAAAGAGCAGGTTATTGATCAGGTCATCGCATGCATTGCTGAACTGATCGCCGAGTATGACGCCCCAATTTCTAGCATCGGCATCGGAGCGCCCGGAGTGATTGACCCCGTTGCCGGCACCGTCGTTGCTGCAGGGCCCACCATGCCCACCTGGGCCGGAACCAATATCCGCGATGCGGTGGCAGCGGCATTCCCAGACATTGCAGTTGCCGTCCACAACGATGTGCGCGTCATGGGCCTTGGAGAAGCCCTCTATGGTGCTGGGCGCGGCTATCAAAGCGCGCTCTTTCTTAGCCTCGGCACAGGTGTCGGCGGGGCGATCCTAAGAGATGGCAACCTCTTAGCCTCCCCGCACTACACCGCCGGGGAACTGCGTTGCCTGCTAGGGCGATTGCCCAACGGCCAGGCAACCACCATCGAAGCCCTTGCCGCAGGCCCCGGCCTGGAACAAGCCTATGCGCAGCGCACAGGTGAACACGGACTCGACCTACGCCAGGTGATGCGCCGCTACCACAGCGGCGATGCTCAGGCCTATGAAGTAATCGATACCCACCTACACGCCCTCGGCCAGGCAATCAGCGGCTTCGTCGCCGCCATCGACGTCGAAGTGCTCGTACTCGGCGGGGGAGTGGGCAATATCGGTGCCCCAATTCTTGATCCCTTCATCCGCGGATTTAGAAGTGGCGGCATTGCACCAAGCAACACCATCCCCGTCCACCAGGCACAACTTGGCACCGACGCACCAATCATCGGCGCTGCAGCCCTGGGTGCTCGCAGTGTCCAAGCATGAACCACAACGATCAACCGCTCGAAGCTAAAGAAACAAGCTATAAGGAATCAGCATGAACGCCGAAGCATTCTTTGAACAAGTTCGCGATTCACTCATCGTCTCTGCCCAAGCCCCCGATGGGCACGTGCTACGCCACACCCCCACCATTGCCATGTTGGCCAAGGCGGCAGAAGCAGGCGGTGCAACAGCCATTCGTTGCGGTGGCTATGGCGGCGTCGAAGATATTCAAGCGGTGCGCGCCTCGGTGTCGGTTCCCGTGATCGGCCTGACTAAAGAAGGCGACACGGGCGTGTACATCACCCCCAGCGTCGAAAGCGTGAAGGCGGTGGCACAGGCAGGTGCCGACGTTGTGGCTATCGACGCCACCGATCGCCCCAGGCAAGACGGCGCCACATTTGGCCAACAAGTAGCGGCCGCCCACGAATGCGGGGCACTGGCAATGGCAGATATTGCCACCGCAGAAGAGGCGCTGGCTGCCCACAAAGCTGGGGCTGATCTGATTTCCACCACGCTGGCCGGCTACACCGAGCACCGCGAAAAAACCAGCGGGCCGGATTTGGAGTTGATCCGCGAGATCCGCGCGTTATTAGAACGTGAATGCCCCGGCGAATCCGTATTCCTCATTGGAGAAGGACGTTTCCACACCCCCTCGCAGGTAGCGGAGGGCAAAGCCGCCGGTGCCGACGCCATCATCGTCGGTACCGCCATCACTGATACCGCCTGGATCACCCAGCAGTTCGCAGCTCAGGCAGGTGCATAATGCACACTTCCGAGCACAATGAACCACTCAAACTTCGCGGCACAATCCTTTGCCCCGATGGGCTGCTAGAAGGCGAAGTCACTATTCGTGATGGTGTGATCACAGAGATCAATCGCCAGGAAGCAAGCAACGTAGCGGATGCTGCAAATCCCCAGCGTGGTGGGGAGGTTGCGTCGAAAAGCGAGCAATTCATCTTGCCTGGCTTTGCCGATGTCCATAATCACGGCGGCGCCGGGGAATCTTTCCCAACATCGGATCTCGAAGGCTGCGCCAAAGCCGCACGGCACCACCGCGCGCACGGCACCACCACCTTGTTGGCCTCCACCGTCTCCATGAAGGAGCCGGTGCTGTTGCCGCAACTGAGCCTTCTGGCGGAGCTTGCCCAAGAAGGCCTGATCGCCGGTATCCATGCCGAAGGGCCATTTGTGAATGCCTGCCGCTGCGGCGCCCAAGACCCCGATGCGATCATCGAAGGTGATCCCGAGCTTTTTGCCAAGATGCTCAAAGCCTCGAAGGGGCATTTGCGTTCCATTACCTTGGCGCCTGAAACCGCCAATATTGAAGCCCTGGTTCATGCCTGTGCTGAGCACAACGTGATCGTGTCCTTCGGCCATTCGGATGCCGATTTTGAGCAGGCGGCTCGGGCGATTGACTATGCCCACACGGCCGGCGCAACGATTACCGCCACGCACCTTTTCAATGCGATGCCCCCACTGCATCACCGCAACCCAGGCGTTGCCGCTGCCATGATCGAGGCCGCCGGCCGCGGCGTTGCTGCAGTGGAATTGATCGCCGACGGGGTGCATTTAAGTGATCACACCGTAGCCATGCTCATGGAGACGCTAGGCCCTGATCACATCACCTTTGTCTCCGATGCCATGGGGGCAGCAGGAAAAGCTGATGGCGATTACATGTTGGGCGCGCTTGCGGTGCAAGTCCGTGATGGTGTGGCGCGTTTGCGCACCGAAGACGGCGCGGCCGGCGCGATTGCTGGAGGCACCTCGCGCATCATCGACCAAGTCCGAAGGCAGGTGGCCTATGGGCACTCATTGGAGTCGGTGGTGCGCGCAGCCACCACAGGCCATGAGCTTTTGGGCCTGCCAAGTGGGCTCAAGGTGGGTAACCCGGCAGATATTGTGGTGTGTTCACCTGACTTTGAGGTCCGTGAGGTCTTGAGCAAGGGCCAGTCGGTACGCGCGCCGGAACAACAACCCGAGTCGGTACGCGCGCCGGAACAACACCTCGAACAACCCCAGCACCCCACCGGATAACCCGCCAGACCCAAGATAAAAGCCGAGAATTTAAAGGAGCCAAGAGGTTATGGAAATCGTCATTGTTCAGCACAAAGATGAAGCTGCCCGGATCGCAGCGGATATCGTCGAAGGCTATGCCCGTGAAGGGAAAACGCTGGGGCTTGCCACAGGCTCCACGCCGCTAGGCACCTATCAGGAGCTGATTCGCCGCCACCGCGAGCAGGATTTGAGCTTCCGTGATTGCCAGGCCTTCCTTTTGGATGAGTACGTGGGTCTTCCGCGCAGCCATGAGCAGACCTACTATCAGACGATTCGGCGGGAATTTACCGCTCATATTGATATTGGCGATGCCCAGGTGCATAGCCCTGATGGCACTGCTGAGCACCCCGGTGAGGCCGCACGAGCCTATGACCGCTCGATTGGCGAAGCCGGTGGCGTTGATATCCAGATCTTGGGCATCGGTTCGGATGGGCACATTGGTTTTAATGAGCCCACGAGTTCCTTGCAAAGCCGCACTCGCATCAAGACCTTGCACCCCGATACCGTGCGCGATAACGCCCGCTTCTTCGACGATGATGAGTCGAAGGTGCCACACCATGTGATGACCCAGGGTATTGGCACCATCGGCGAGGCAGGCCACCTGCTGCTCTTGGCGTTCGGTGAAAATAAAGCAGAGGCCATCGCGGCGATGGTGGAAGGCCCGGTTTCGGCGATGTGCCCCGCTTCGGCCTTGCAGATGCATGAGCACGTCACGGTGATCGTGGATGAGGCTGCGGCCGCCGGGCTCAAGCACACCCAGTACTACAACTACGCATTGGAAAATAAGCCCACCTGGCAGGCTTTCTAAGCTTGTCGACGACGAAACCCGCCCCACATCACGTGGGGCGGGTCGCTGTGGTTGCACGCTACGCGTCTAGCGGCAATCGATCATGTTACGCAGGGGGCGGTGGTCTTGGCTTTGCTGCTGCGCAGCCCCGTGGGCTGTGTCAAAGCATGCTGATATTTCGCGCAGCGCGGTGGTAGTACCAAAGACGCCCTCCCAAGGTTGGTGCTTGGCGCAGTGAGAGAGAAGATCCACCGCAGGCCCAAGGTGGTGTGGCTCGTAATTGTGTACTCCGGTAATGCTGCGCCACCCACGAACCAGCCACTGCGGATCTACGGCGATAGGCGGTGTTGGGAACACGCTTCCTACCAGTACTGCTGTGCCACCGATATCGAGTGATTGGATAGCTGATTCCACTGCCTGAGGTGCACCGGAAAAATCGAGTGCGATATCCACGCACGAGTCCTGGTGTTCAGCCTCGCGGGTTGTGGCACCCCAGCGACGAGCCAGTGCGAGGCGAGTGGGGTTCGGGTCTGCCGCGATGACGGTGTCGGCGCCGAAAAGCTGTGCTGCTTGTACTGCATATAACCCCAACATGCCTACGCCTTGGATCAGTACGCTTTTCCCGGCAAGGCTGGGGTGGTTAAGTGTTTTGCACCCCACCGCATCGAAGGCAGCAATCACCGTTGCCGCCGCGCAGCCGGCGGTGGCGGCGATGGGATCGGGTAAGTCCTCTTCGATCTTGAGCACACCTTGACCAGGGCGAAGAATGATGTGGCTGGCATAGGTTCCAGATAATGCCCAGGAGGATGTGGTGGGCTCGTGGCCTACCTTCTGTACGTGGTGGCACTTCGCTTGCAGCCCCTGTGTGCAGCGCTCGCATTCACCACAGGCAGCAATCACCGACCACACCACCCGATCACCTGCCAAAAGTGCTGCACCGTGCAGGTCTTTGCCATTGTTGCTGGCAATGATCCGGCCTACCCCTTCGTGGCCTAGTACCGATGGGCAGGGGGATTGGCGCCTCCCGCTGACGGTGTGGCGGTCTGATTGGCAGATGGTGCTCGTTGAGATCCTGACCAGGCTTTCGCCGGGAAGCAGCGCAGGGATCGGCATCGAGGTGGGCTCAAAGGTGCTGCCTCCGCGCCAGACCATCGCCAGCGCGCTGCTCGTTGAGTCGCGCAGTTGGGTGTTATCTGTCATGGGATGTGTGCCGCCTGATCGTCGACAAGCTACAAAGACGCAAGTGGCCTAGGCCTGCGCGGAGTCTTGGGCGGGGAGCACATCCACCACATCGGCGGCCTTGTCCAAGATGAATGTTGCCTGCTCAGCGGCGAAATCCTCGGCGGATAGGTGGCCTGTGAGCACCCCGGCGGAGTGGACCTTTGCGGCCTTGGCTGCCTGAATATCCACGACCGTGTCGCCGAGGGAGATCACGGCGTCGGGGTTATCAATACCTGTTGCCCGCATAACTGCCTGGATCATGTCGGGGGCGGGGCGACCATTGGGCACTTCATCGCCGGCAACGCTCGTATCCACCACGGCGTCTTCGCCGCTACCGCTCGTCCACTGCAGCGCATCAAGGATGATATCGGTGATGTCCCGGGAGAACCCGGTGGTCAGCCCCACTTTGATGCCCTTGGTGCGCAAGCTGCGAAATGCTTGGATGATCTCCGGCATCGGTGTCGGCGGCTCCTCGCGGTAGACGCGTCCGAGTTCCTCGCGGAACCACTGGAAGCAAGCCTTGACTCGTTCATCGCTGGCTTCGATGCCGCCGATGGTGAGCAGATTGCGAATGGCCCACTGCTTCTCGGTGCCCATCCACTGTTGAAATTCCTCATCCGAAAACTGTGCACCTTCGCGCTCGACGGATGCACGCAGCACGCGATACACCTCGTCGCGATCATCAATGGTGGTGCCCGCTAGATCGAATACCGCAAGCTGGATGGGGGTGGTGAGTGTGTCAGTCATGGAATGTTCCTTTCATGCTTGTATTGCTGTTCACGTTCAGCACTGTTGCTTCCTAGCGAACAGTCTTGCGCATCCACATCGCGAGTGCCTCGATAGCGAGGACCACAATAAGAATCAGCCCCACAATGTAGGTCACAACATCAAATTGATTCACTCGCGCGGCGTTGAGTAGCTGGAACCCGATGCCGCCGGCTCCGATCACGCCCAACAGCGTTGCTGCACGGAAGTTGGTATCGAGCAGGTAGAACACGTGGGCAAAAAATGCTGGCAATGCTTGGCGCAGGGTGGTGGAGAAGAAGATTTGAACCTCCGTGGCTCCTGTTGCACGGGTGGCTTCTTGGACGCGGATATCCGTTTCCTCCAAGGAGTCAGCGATGAGCTTGGATAATAAGCCCACCGCCCCGAGTGCCAGCGCGAGGGTGCCAGCCACAGAACCTAAACCGGTGACCACCACGAAGATGATGGCAAGGATGAGCTCCGGGATGCCGCGAACGCCGACGATGATCAGGCGGAAGAAGCCGCTGATAGCGCGGTTGGATACCACGTTGCGCGCTGCCAGCACGCCGATCGGCACGGCAAGAAGAGCGCCGAGGACAGTGGCGGCCAGCGAGATCTGGAAGGTGAGCAAAAGCTGCTCGAATACGCTACTGCCGATGCCGCCATCGCTTGGCGGGAAGAACAGTGCCAGGGTTTCCGGCAGGGAGATCAGGCCTTCCCACAAGGCACGTGGGCTGAGATCCACCTTGGCCACGGAGGCGAAGAAGATCAGCAGGATCAATGCCGCAGCGAGGAAACGTCGCACGCGGTCGATGTTCCAAGGAGGGCTGATGCGCTGGAGATCGGTTGCTGCCTCCGAGGCGCGGGTGCGGCTCCACAAACGGTCGACCCAAGTCTTTGGGCGCGATGCGCTGGAGTGGCCGCCAAGCAGCGCTTGGCGAATGGTGCCAGAAATCAGTTCCGTGACGATACATAGACCTAGCACCACCAGGGCTAGTGCCATGCCACGCTGGTAATCCAGCACTCTTAAGGATTCTGAGATCGCAAGTCCGATACCACCGACACCGACATAGCCCAGCAGCACCGAGGTGCGAAGGTTGATATCAAATCGGTGCAGTGCGGTCGCGATGATTTGAGGCAGGAGTGCCTGGGGGATGGTGGCAACGATCTGTTGGCGACGGCTGGCGCCTGCAACTTCGGCGGCCTCCCTGGGGCCATCGTGAAGATCTTCAATCGCGTCGGCATACAGTTTGCCCACCATGCCCACGGAGTGCAGCGCCATGGCAAGGATGCCGGCGGTAGCACCAAGCCCGAACACTCTTAAAAAGAAGATGGCGAGCACAAGATCGGGGATCGCGCGGGCAAGCACGATGAGCGTTCTGGCAGCGCCGCGTGAGAAGCGATTGCGCGATGTTGCTTGGGCAGCGGCAACGGCAACGGGGATAGAAAGCACTACAGACAAACTGGTAGCGAGAAACACAATCGCCAGGGTTTCGGCCACCATCGAAACAAGCTCAGCGGCCGGAGGGAAGTCGAGGGGGAACATCCTGGCCAGGAATGCCACGGCATTATCTGCTGATTGCGCAATGGCGGCGATATTGATCCCTAGATCCTGAACGGACCATAACCCCGCTACGAGGAAGGCCACAACGACGGCGGTGGCAATAACGTTGCTCGGTGCCAGCGTAGGGCGCGAACTTGGCCGTATGGGCCTGGCTTTTTCCAGCACAGGGGCCATTAGCGCGCTCCCGTCGTCACTCGGGAATGTGGGTCTTTGGCTTCCGTCGTGGCCGAGACTGCGGAGTAGATAGAAGATGCGGTGGTGGCATCCAGGCCGCGAGTTTCACGGTCGAGCACGATCTTTCCGCTGCGCAAACCGATAATGCGGTCGGCAAAGTCAATGGCAAGCTGCACCTGGTGCAAAGAGGCAACAACGGTGAGGTTGTCCTCGCGGCTGATCTGCTTAATCAGGTCGATCACCTGGTGTGAGCTCACAGGATCCAATGAGGCCACTGGTTCGTCGGCAAGCAAAATCTTTGGGTGCTGCAGCAGGGAGCGAGCGATAGCTACGCGCTGGCGTTGCCCACCGGAGAGGGTATCGGCGCGCTGGAAGGCGCGATCTGCAAGCCCAACGCGATCGAGCTGCTCTAATGCTTCTTTGCGCAGGCTCTTGGGGTACATCATGAGGGTGAGTCGCGGGCCGCGCAGTGAGCCGAGGCGCCCAGCGCACACGTTTTCTAGCACCGACATTGGCCCGACGAGGTTGAAGTCTTGAAAGACCATGCCGATTTCACGCCGAAGGTTACGAAGCTCCTTCTTATTCAACTCGGCTAGGTCTTGGCCAAGGACTCGGACATGCCCCTTGGTGGGTTGATGCAGTCCATTGAGGTGGCGAAGCAGGGTCGATTTTCCGGAACCGGAAAGGCCAAGTAACACGGTGATTTCGCCTTGTTTTAGCCCGGAAGTTACGCCATCGAGCCCGCGCACGGTGCCAAAATCTTTGGTCACGTTTTGCATTTGGATGGCGTAGATCTGGTCGATTTCACGTTGCAGCTCGGTGGTGATGGGTTTGGGGTGTTCCACGAAGTTCACTCTTTCCTAGTGTCTTTGGGGTGGTGGCCTTTGAGCTAGCCAACGTTTTTGCAGGCGTCTGCTTCGGTGACTTCGCAGATCTTGCGGATGGAGTTGTAATCGGCATCAGTAACCGGCAAGTATCCATATTCGATCTCTTCTGGCAGCACGCAGTCTTGCTCTGAACTGCAGATGCCGGCCTTGACCAATTCCGGTTTATTGGCTTTGGTTTGGATGACCTCGCGGATCTTGTCTACCAATGCCGGGTCGAGGGTCGAGGTGTTGAGCACGATGGGGTCTTCGGGAATGGGGTTGGAAGTCCAGATCTCTTTGACTGCATCAGGTTTGATCTGGCCGGACTTTTCCAAGGTGGTCAGCATGGAATCGTGGGCGAAGGCCACTTCGCATTGCTCGGAGTCGAGCCCGAGCAGGGAGGCATCGTGCCCGCCAGCCATGACTGCTTCCACATCATTTTTGGGATCAATGCCAACGCTGAGCAGACCCTCGGAGGGGACGAGGTATCCGGAGGTAGAGGCTGCGTCGACAAAGCACACCTTCTTGCCCTTGACGTCTTTGAGATCCTTGATGGCAGAGCCCTGCTTGACGTAGGCGATGGAGCGGTAGGCGGGGGCGTCGTCCTTGTTGTTGGTGGGAGCCGCAATGGGGTCGATATCCACACCGGAGTCCTTGGCAATCACATAGGAGAAAGGCCCATAGGAGGCGATATCGATTTGCCCTGCGCGTTGGCCTTCAATCACTGCGGCGTAGTCGGCAGCGTTTTGGAAGTTCACCTTCACGCCGGCTTCTTGCTCAATGAGCTTGGCCAAGTTGGAGTAGGTGGATTCGAGGGTTTGGGAAGATTCTGCGGGGACTGCGGCGAAGGTGACGGACTTTTCTGAGTCGGAACCATCGGAGCTACATGCGCTCAGCCCTGCTGTGAGACTGAGAGCAGCGATGCCTGCAATGGCGGCGGTGGTAGCGCGTTTGGTGGACCGAGGAAGAGTGGTCATGGGGGAGATATCCTCTCGGGATCGTCGTGGTGCTGGCAGGGGGATGAGGTTTGTGTCCCCGCCTTCACTGATGATTGTGAACCACCGCGCGCCAAATATCTATACAATTACGAAGAGTTCATCTTGGATAGCTTCTATTAACCTTCGCGATAACCAGCCTTCAGCTTCAGGGTGTGAAAATGCGCTGTTAGTCACAGTATTTCACCACCTGAAGCTGGCGAAGGTTCAAGGCAACCTGTACATACTTCTTGCTAGCACTCGCTCAAGATATGCGCCGCAAGGCCGAAGGATAGGGTCATGCCAATGCCGGAAGCCACCACCGCGACCAGGGTTTTTTGGTCTGGTCGGTGAATCACCAAATTGGTGGCAGGGGAATCGGCATAGGTGCCCTGCCAGCGCTGCTTCACCCGAAGACCCTTTACGCCAAGATAGGCCGCAGCCTTGTTTTGCAGCAGCGTGGCAATGCTTTCTTCGATAAAGGGCGTTGGACTGTCGTGATAGTCATGAGAATCGCCGACGAGCAAGCCTTCAGGAATGGCGGTGACCATGAGGTTTGCAATGCACTCCACCAATTCGGGTTCGCGCTGTTGAAGTTCGCGGCGAAGCTCTGGAACCGAAGCCATGGCGCTAAAGCCGTCGTAGCGGGCCAAGGAGGTGCCGCTGAGCATGCAAAAATCAGAGGCGATGTGCTCGGGGCGTTCCACCAGCGCCATGCTGAGGGTGCAGGAGCGCACCTGCTCAGCTTGTGCAATCTCGGGCATGAGGTAGGAGAGGTTTACGCCAGGGCACACCACCACGCGCTGTGCTTCCCACTGGCCACGGCTGGTATCCACCACGCCATCGGCGGTGGATCGCAACGTGGTATTCCACTGGAAAATCACGCCCTGAGCTTCGAGCCACTGCGCAAGCTTTGGTGCAGCTTCCCGGGGGTTTACTCGCATATCCAAAGGAAGTAGCGCGCCGCCGACGGGCTTGAGGTGGTTGTGTCCGAGCCGCTGCTCAACCTCACCTGGGCTCAACAGCGTTACCTGCTCAACCCCGCGGTGATCTGCGAACTCTTCGAGCACGCTCATTTCCACTTCGCTGGTGGCCGGAATCAGGGTGCCCGGCTGGGCTGCCCAAAAGCCTGCATCCTTCGAGGCGCTAGCCCAACCTTCTCGGGATTTCGCCACCATGGCCTGGAGTTCATCGGCCTGTCCGGTAAAACACGCGTGGCCGAAGTTTTGAATTGAGGCCCCAACTGGACGGGAATTTCTTTCAATTACCATCACCTTCAGGCCTTGTTCTAAGGCTCGATAGGCGGTGGCAAGGCCAATGATTCCGGCTCCTACGACGATAAGGTCGAAAGGCTGTGCTGTGTGCTGCTGATCTTGTTGCATGGCCTTTATTATGCTCGCCATGCCCGCCCAAGATCCATGGTTGTCTATATAAGTTTGGCTAGAATTCACTTGCTTTACCTCATGGCTACATCGCGGCATTGATGCAGATAAGGCGGTATTTCCGCCCACGTTTCAGCCGAGAAAACGCCCAAGGTGCTCACCACATGTGGGGTATTCTGATCACTACATCATGGCGCCTAGCCTCCTTGCGGAGCATGCGACATGAAAGTGACAAGACATTGATACAGATCGCCCCTAGCGTTCCCACTTGTGCCCACACCGGGTTGAAGTAGGGCGGGCCTTAGAGATGCAGGACGTGGTTGTGGCATTCCAACAGCATGAATTGATTGCAAATTTCCTGCGTAAAGAGATCACCTCTGGCGCCTTACACCCGGGCGATCCTTTGCCTTCCGAGGCGGAGTTATGTGAACAATTCTCCTCTTCTCGCGGGCCGGTACGTCAGGCGATGAGCACCCTGCGCAACGAGGGCTTGATTTCTTCTGGCCGCGGCCGACGATCGGTGGTGCTGGAGAATATCCGCTCCCAACCTTTCGATTCAGTGATTTCTTTTACGCAGTGGTGTTTGGAAAGTGGCGTGCAGCCAGGCCAAAAAACCCAGTGGATGATACGCAAGCCTGCCGATAAGCCCATGGCTGATGCGCTAGAAATTGCCGAAGGCGAACCCATTGTCTCCCTTTTGCGTTTAAGAACCATGGACGGTACGCCTGCGATGCTCGAGCGTCTGACCTATCCGCTGTGGGTTGGCCAACATGTATTGAACTTTGACCCTGATTCTGGGTCCATTTATCAGCGCATCATCGATTGCGGCGTGGATATCCATCACGCCAGCCGAGCCATCGACGCGATTGCGGCTCCCCAGGAAGACGCGGAATTGCTCGGTGTTGAACCAGGCGCGCCACTGCTTCGTATGTACCGTCGGGCCTTCACCCGTGAGGGCGTGCCGATCGAGGCTTCCGATGATCGCTACTTGCCTTCGCGGGCTCGATTCTCCTTGGTATCAGTTCGCGGCAATCGCTCGCCTTTGAGCCTGGTCACCAACCAGGGTGATGCTGCGAGCGCTTAAGCAGGAGCTTGTCGACGAAAAATGCCCGCCCACATCACGTGGGCGGGCATTTGGCTGCGCTGCTTATTCGCTGCCGAGCTTCTTGTCGGCGGCGTCGCGTGCCTTGTCGATCTTGTCTGCCTTGTCCTCGCCAAGCTTCTGCTTTGCAACGTCAGCAGCCTTGTCGAGGGCCTTATCGGTGTTCTCCTCGTTGTTGAGGAAGTCCTTTGCCTTATCCATGATGCCCATATGCAACTCCTTCGTATGTTGTTGGGGACATTGACCTTTAAGAGCATAAACCTCATGCTCGGAGGTTGCGAGCTGGAGGTGAAAATAGCGGGGCAGAAAAAAGGCTTGCAAAAGCGCTTGTCTATACCGTAGTGTTGCACTTTGGACTTTTTCGAGGAGTCCAATTTGTAAACGTAAAACACCTACTTTGTTGTAGGCCTCCCGCCTTTTGCGGCCGTGCGAGGAAGTGGCAGCGAGCGCTTATAGCTACTGAGCTATAAGAGCGATGAGTGGCCCAAGAACGCACGGTGACGTTTCAGGTGGGTAGAGGAACCGCAACGAGAAAGGCGCAAGGTCACTTCTTATGACCATGACCGATCCTATTGCCGACATGCTGTCGCGCGTGCGCAACGCTAACCACGCGCATCACGACGCCGTGTCGATGCCTTCTTCCAAGCTCAAGGCAAACATTGCCGAGATCTTGAAGCAGGAAGGCTACATCGCTGACTACCAGGTTGAGGATGCCAAGGTTGGCAAGACCCTCACCCTGAACCTGAAGTACGGCCCGAACCGCGAAGGCTCCATCCAGGGCCTGCGTCGCGTGTCCAAGCCGGGTCTGCGCGTGTACGCAAAGTCCACCAACCTGCCGAAGGTGCTCGGCGGCCTGGGCGTGGCTATCATCTCCACCTCCCAGGGTCTGCTCACCGATCGCCAGGCTCACGAGAAGAAGGTGGGCGGGGAAGTCCTCGCCTACGTCTGGTAAGAGAAGGGGGACTAAAACATGTCACGTGTAGGTAAGGCACCTATCGCTATCCCGTCCGGTGTGGACGTCAAGATTGACGGCCAGCACGTAGAGGTAAAAGGCCCTAAGGGCACCCTCAACGTTGACGTACCGGCTCCGATCTCTGTTGCTGTTGAAGACGGCCAGATCGTGGTCAACCGTCCGGATGATCACCGCAAGAACCGCTCGCTGCACGGTCTTTCCCGTTCGCTCGTGAACAACATCGTTGTTGGCGTGACCGAGGGCTACACCATCAAGATGGAAATCTTCGGTGTTGGTTACCGTGTGCAGCAAAAGGGCCAGGACCTCGAGTTCTCCTTGGGTTACTCCCACCCGGTTCTGATCAAGGCTCCGGAAGGCATCACATTCGCTGTGGACGGCAACACCAAGCTGTCCGTTTCCGGTATCGACAAGCAAAAGGTTGGACAGATCGCCGCCAACATCCGCCGTCTGCGTAAGGACGATCCTTACAAGGGCAAGGGTATTCGCTACGAAGGCGAGCAGATCCGTCGCAAGGTCGGAAAGACGGGTAAGTAAAAGATGAGCAACAACGAGAACAACAACGGCAAGCGCCTGCCGGTTGGCAAGGACATTTCCACCCGCCGTCGCCAGGCTCGCGTACGCCGTCACGAACGCATCCGCAAGAACCTGCGTGGCACTGCCGAGGCTCCTCGCCTCGTCGTCCACCGCTCTTCTCGCCACATGCATGTCCAGGTCATCGACGACACCAAGGGCCACACCCTTGCTGCCGCTTCCACCATGGAAGCCGATGTTCGTGGCATCGAAGGCGACAAGAAGGCCAAGGGCGCCAAGGTTGGCCAGCTCATTGCTGAGCGCGCTAAGGCCGCTGGCATTGAAAAGGTCGTCTTTGACCGCGCAGGTTACAAGTACCACGGCCGCGTTGCTGCGCTGGCCGAGGCTGCTCGCGAAGGTGGTCTGAAGTTCTAATGACCGCTTTCACCAAGAACATCAACGGAAGGATCGCGTAATGCCGGGACGTGAACGGCGTGACGGCGGACGCTCCGCCGACAACAACAACGACAACCGCAACGAGCGCCGCGGCGGCCGCCGCGACGACCGTCGTAACCAGCAGGACGAGCGCTCGCAGTACATCGAGCGCGTCGTGACCATCAACCGTGTGTCCAAGGTTGTGAAGGGTGGTCGTCGCTTCAGCTTCACCGCCCTCGTGATCGTTGGCGACGGTAAGGGCATGGTCGGCGTTGGCTACGGTAAGGCCAAGGAAGTTCCTGCGGCAATCCAAAAGGGTGCAGAAGAAGCACGTAAGAACTTCTTCCGCGTGCCCATGATTGCCGGCACCATCACCCACCCCGTGCAGGGCGAAGCCGCTGCCGGTGTTGTGATGATGCGCCCCGCTGCACCTGGTACCGGTGTGATCGCCGGCGGTGCTGCCCGCCCCGTGCTTGAGTGCGCAGGCGTACAGGACATCCTCTGCAAGTCGCTGGGCTCCGACAACGCCATCAACGTGGTGCACGCCACCGTTGCTGGCCTGAAGCAGCTCGCTCGCCCCGAAGAGGTTGCCGCTCGCCGCGGTAAGACCTTAGAGGAAGTGGCTCCGGCTCGTATGCTGCGCCAGCGCGCAGGACAGGAGGCGTAACACCATGGCCCTGAAGATCACCCAGAAGAAGGGACTGGTTGGCGCAAACCCGAAGCAGCGTAAGAACATGACTGCTCTCGGCCTCAAGCGCATCAACCACTCCGTAGTCCGCGAAGATTCCGCAGCCGTGCGTGGCATGATTCATATCGTGCGCCACATGGTTGAGGTAGAAGAAGTGGCAGGGGAGTAAAACATGAGCGAACCAATCAAGCTCCACGACCTGCGCCCCGCACCGGGCGCTAACAAGGCCAAGACCCGCGTTGGTCGCGGTGAAGCCTCCAAGGGTAAGACCGCTGGTCGCGGTACCAAGGGCACCAAGGCTCGTAAGCAAGTTTCGGCTGCTTTCGAGGGTGGCCAGATGCCGCTGCACATGCGTCTGCCCAAGTTGAAGGGCTTCAAGGCTCGCAACAAGGTCTACTACCAGGTAGTCAACGTTGCAGACCTGCAGAAGCACTTCGAAAACGGTGGCGACGTCACCGTTGCAGACCTCGTTGCTAAGGGTCTCGTGCGCAAGAACCAGCCCGTCAAGGTGCTGGGTAACGGCGAAATCTCCGCCAAGGTCAATGTGACCGTGGAGAAGTTCTCCAAGTCCGCACAGGAAAAGATCGAAGCCGCTGGTGGCTCGATCACCGCTTCCAAGTAATACTTGCAAGCAGGCACCCCGCTGAGCAGCAGCTCAGCGGGGTTTTGCTATGCCCAAACAGGCAAGCAAGAGCCAAGCGATTAGCGTGGATGCAAGATAAGACGGAAAGGACACAGCAACACGCCATGATCCCAAGCACGCATCCCGATGCAACACTCGCCTTCGACGCAGCCCAAGCTGCAGCCAAGCTCATTCGCGCGAGAAGAGCCGAATACAATCTCGAAGCCCTCGGCGTAGAGCACAAAAGCTCTAGCGTTGACCCAGTCACGGTAGTAGATAAAGAATCCGAGCAGCTCATCGCCACCTGCCTGCGTGAATACGAACCCGAAGTGGCCATTTTGGGCGAGGAATCCCAAGCCGGTGGCAGCCATAGCGGCAACCGACGCTGGATCGTCGACCCCATCGACGGCACCGTGAACTTCCTCTACGATTCCCAGGCCTATGCCGTATCCATTGCCCTGGAAGTAGCAGGAGCCATCGAAGTAGGCGTGGTCTGTGACGTCCCCGCCGATACCACCTACCTTGCCGTGCGAGACGAAGGCGCTTGGCGTTTCAGCCACGGCCAATGGCAGCGTGTAAGCTGCTCGCAGCCAAAGTCCCTCGCTAGCACGCTCGTTGCTACGGGCTTTAGCTACGTCTCAAGCCGCAGAGACACTCAAGGCGAGTTGCTTGCACACTTGCTTGGGCAGGTACGAGATATACGGCGCTTCGGCTCGGCTGCACTCGACCTATGCCGAGTAGCAGAAGGCAGCGTAGACGCCTACTACGAACACGGCCTGAATCCTTGGGATTTTGCTGCCGGAAGCCTCATCGCCGCAGAAGCTGGAGCAGTGTGCACGGTGCCAACCTTAGACACGTTTGGCGATCAGCCCGCGCTCCTTTGTGCTGCAGCACCCTCAATAGCTCAAGAGCTTGCAGCCTTGCTCCCACAAGACCTTAAAAAAGAGAGCATTAGCACAGCGTAGAAGGTATGTCTTGGCGTAGATTGAAAACGTCAGAAACGCTAAAAAGCAAGAATTTTCAGGAGCATCAATGATCACAGCAAAGAACTGGATGGCGCTGCTCGTGGGCGTGTTATTCATCATTGCCGGCATGTTGGTCTTTGCCAACCCGGTATGGAATATGGCCACCCTGGGCTGGATCTTCACCTTCATCGTCTTAGTCGATGCCATCATCGCCATCGTCGACTACTTCCAACGCCCCAAAGCCTTCAGAAGCGGATGGGACCTCGCCTTAGCCGTGCTGACGCTGATCATTGGCATCGGCCTACTTGGCAATTCCGCCATGGCGCAGGCAACCATCGTGCCCTACCTGGTGGGATTCTGGCTGATCTTCATTGGTGCTGGCCGCATCGCCGCTGGGGTTGTAGGCCCGCGCTCGCTCAAAGCCACCTTGCTCATCTCCGGCACCTTGGTGCTCGTACTCGGCGTGGCCGTGATGTTTAATCCGCTGTTCTCTGCGATTGTGCTGTCCTATGTTTTCGCATCCGTACTCATCGTCTTTGGCGTGATCCGTGTGCTCGAATTCTTCAGGCCAGCAGAAGCCTAAACGCAAAAAAGTACGAGGCCGGGCTGAGAAAGCCCGGCCTCGTTGGTTTTCAAGGTGCTAATACTCAAGCTCGCCTGCATATAGGTTGAGCCGATCATCGCGCACAAATCCGGCCAAGACCATGCCGGTGGCGCGAGCTAAATCCACGGCCAAAGAAGTGGCAGCAGAGACGGCCACAAGCGCCGGAATGCCAGCTAACGCGGCCTTTTGCACCAGCTCGAAGGAAGCGCGAGAGCTCATCACCAAGACCTTGTCGTTGGCGGGCAGCGCATCGTCTAAGAGCAAGGCGCCAATGGCCTTATCGGCTGCGTTATGGCGCCCGACGTCCTCGCGTAGAAGTTCGAGTTCGCCCTGAGCATTAAAGATGCCTGCTGCATGCACGCCGCCGGTGCGTCGAAAAAGCTTCTGTTGCTTGCGCAGCATCTGCGGCATGGCCGCGATCTGCTCGGCGCGCAGACGAGGAGGGGAAAGCTTGGTGGGCACGCGACGCAGTACCGCGTCCATCGAGCTTGAACCGCACACACCGCAGGCAGAAGTGCCGGGGCTAAGCCGGATGTGCTCAAGGCCAGGGGCACGCACGCCTGGGCGCAAGTCCACCTCCAGCACGTTATAGGTATTAACCCCATCTGCGGTGGCGCCGGCGCAGTAGCGGGCCTCGGCAACATCCGAAGCGCTGCGGATGAGGCCTTCGGAAAAGAGGTAGCCATGAAGCCACTCAATGTCGTGCCCCGGTGTGCGCATGGTGCTTGCTACAACTTGGCCCCCGATGCGCACCTCAAGGGGTTCTTCCACGGCAATGGAATCGGCGCGGCGTTCGTGGTGAGGGGGATCGTCGACAAGCGAAATCTTGCTAACGGCGATATTGCGTGAGAGCCTACCCACTACTGCTGCTGCTCCTCGAGTACGAGTCCTTGTTTCTCGGCTTCTTCGGCGGTGATCCCCACGGGTTCGAGGCGCACCACCACCGACTTGGAAATCGGGGTATTGGAGTGCTCGGCGGATTCTGAAAGCGGGATCACGGCATTGGCCTCGGGGAAGTAGGCGGTGACGCAATCCTTGGCCGTCTGATACTCCACGATGCGGAAGTTGGGAGCTATACGACGAACACCGTCATACTCAGAGACGATATTGACCAAATCGCCATGGTGAAGCTTTCGCTCACGACAATCCTCGGGGCTGACAAACACCACGCGGCGGCCATTGGAGATACCGCGATAGCGATCATCGAGGCCATAAATAGTGGAGTTGTACTGATCGTGCGAACGCACCGTGGACAACAAGAAGGCGCCGTGCGGTAGATCAATCACGTTGGTTTCATTCACCGTGAGCTGCGCTTTCCCGTCGGAAGTGTTGAAGATGCGCTCACGCGGGCCGTTGGGCAAGAAGAAGCCACCGGGGATATTAATGCGCTCGTTATAGCGCTCGAAGCCGTTGATGGTGGCCTCGATATGATCGCGGATCACCGAATAATCGTCGATCATCGGCTGCCAAAAATCATCGCCAAAGGTGGCAATGCCCGTCTTGGCAATAATCTCGACCTCGGATTGCAGGTCCAGGTCCTTGTTGGCGGTGCGCTTACCAATAGAGGCGTGCACAGAGGAGAAGGAATCCTCCACCGTGATCTTCTGCGGGCCAGAGGCTTGCACGTCTTTATCCGTGCGCGCCTTAACCGGAAGGATCAACGAGCGTCGCCCCGGGTAGGCGTGAGAACCATTGGGCTTGGTGGAAAGGTGCACCGTGAGCTCCTGGGAACTCATGGCCTGTTCAATCACCGTGGTATCAGGGGAGATGCGCACGAAGTTGCCGCCAAGCGACATAAAGAACTTGGTCTTCCCATCGCGCATCGCCCGCATCGAATCCACCGAGTCAAGACCATGTTCGCGGGGGACATTGAAGCCGAAGCGATCTTCTAATGCCTGCAGGAAATGATCGGGCATCTTCTCCCAGATACCCACCGTGCGGTTACCCTGCACATTCGAGTGCCCACGCAAGGGAGCAGCACCGGCGCCGGGCTTGCCAATATTGCCGGTGAGCAACAAGAAATTGACCATCTCGCGCAAGGTATAGACGGCGTTTTTGTGCTGGGTAACGCCCAAGGTCCAACTCAGCACCACCGTCTCGGCGGCCTCCACCATGTCCGCCACGCGATTGACCTGACGCTTGAGCACACCGGAGCCGCGCTCCAGCTCAACATCATCGAGGGATTGCAGATGCTTGATCGTCTCTTCCACACCAGAGCAGAAGGTGTTTAAGAAATCATGGTCGATTGCGTCGCGTCGGATCAGTTCTTTATTTAAGGCCTGGAAGAAGGCGCGGTCGCCATCGAGGCGCACTTGCACGTACTCATCGGCGAGTTTCTCGGCAACACCGAGCGCACCCTTGACGGATTGAGGCTCCATAAAGCTAATCAACCCAGCCTCGGGCAGGGGATTAATGGCAACGATCTTGCCGCCGTTGTCCTTGCACTTTTTCAACGCTGTGAGCGAACGCGGGTGGTTGGTGCCGGGGTTTTGCCCCACAGAGATAATCAGGTCGGTGTTATAGAAATCCGACATCACCACCGAGCCCTTACCAAGGCCTAGGGTTTGGCCCAAGGCAGAGCCGGTGGATTCATGGCAAAGATTGCCGCAATCGGGCAGGTTATTGGTGCCGAGCCTGCGAGCTAGCAGGCCAAAGAGATAGGCAGCCTCATTCGAGGCGCGCCCGGAGGTGTAGAAGATGGCCTCTTCCGGACGAATGCTGTGCAATTGCTCAGCGATGAGCTCATAGGCCTGGTCCCAGGAAATCGGGCGATAGTGTTCGTCCCCAGTGTCGCGGTCATAGAGCATGGGGGTGGTTAAACGGCCCTGTTTGCCCAGCCAGTGATCGGTTTTCTCGCGCAGATCGCTAATTGAGTACTTGGCAAAAAATTCAGGCGTTGCGCGATGGGGTGTTGTCTCCTCGGCTACGGCCTTGGCGCCGTTTTCGCAAAACTCCACCACGTTCAGGTCGCTTTGCGCAGGTTCTGGCCAAGCGCAACCGGGGCAGTCGATGCCGCCGTCTTTATTCATCGTCAGCAACGGCAATAGTGCCCTATTCGGCACTGCATGTTGCATTGCATGCAGCACACCCGGAACGCCGGCGGCCTTGGTCTTTCGCTTTGACACCTTCGGTGCATCAAAGGTGTTCTGCTCTGCGTTCACGGGGGTGGGAGTGTGCTGGCTCATAGTTGCCGATTCTAGCTACCCCAGCACACCCATGGGGATAGCCTCAGGCTCGCACCGGTACGGCAGGGGCTTAGAGCAGCTCCCTGGCTTTCTCGATCAGCGCTTCAATTTCTTCCACGCTGGCATCCTTGGCAGCCAACCCCACTAAGAAAGCGCTCAATGGTGCAGCCGGCCTGGCCTGTTGGTGGGCAATATCGCGAGTGAGATCCAGCAAAGCCGGAACCACTGCACGGGCAGCCTCGACATCAATATCGAATGCTTGGGCAAGGCGAGTCACCCACTCATAGGTGCTTGAAAGATCTTGTGCCATAAGGCTGTATCTTAAGCGCTCACCGCGGCACTCACCGCGGCACTCACCGCAGCCACACCTCTGCCACTACTGCGGCAAACGAGCCCCGCTGGACGTCGAAAAGCAATGCAAACCACCAGGGACGACGCGTGCAAACACGGTGCTTCCCACCGCGGGGCTTGTGCCCGGAGTGGTGCGGATAACCACCTGATTGCCCAGGTCTGCGGCCTCATTGTTCGAGGGCTCAGCGTGGCGCCCGGCTGCACCCTGGAGAGCGCCATAGAGATAGGTATCCGAGCCAAGCTCTTCTACCAGGGTGATCTCCAGCGGCAGATGGCCGGGAGCTGGGGCGCTGAGAAGTTCGAGCGCCTCGGGTCTAAAGCCCAACGTGATCGCGTTGCTTCCTTCTTCTTCCAGGGCGTGAAGCGTCGCGGGGCTTAACTGCAGCCGGGCCTGGCCGAGCACGGCCTGATCGCCTTCTACCTGGAAGGTGTGCAGGTTCATTGCCGGTGAGCCAATAAAGCCAGCGACAAAGGCATTTGCTGGGAGTTCATAGAGCTCACGCGGTGTGCCCACTTGCTGAAGCACCCCAGATTCGAGCACCGCGATCCGGTCGCCCATCGTCAGCGCCTCGGTTTGGTCGTGTGTGACATACACGGTGGTCACGCCGAGTTTTTTCTGCAGCGAGGCGATTTGGGTTCGGGTTTGCACACGCAGCTTGGCATCGAGGTTGGACAAAGGCTCGTCCATGAGAAAGACCTGGGGTTCGCGCACGATTGCACGCCCCATTGCCACGCGCTGGCGTTGGCCACCTGAAAGGGCCTTGGGTTTGCGGTCGAGCAGCTCGCTGAGGTCGAGCATGCGGGCGGCTTCTTCGACTCTTTGGTTGATTTCTTCTTTGGAGCGCCCATCCATTTTGAGCGCGAATCCCATATTTTCGCGCACGCTCATGTGTGGATACAGGGCGTAATTTTGAAACACCATGGCGATGTCGCGGTCTTTTGGCGCCACATTGCTTACGTCACGATCGCCGATGAAAATCCGGCCCTCATTGACCTCTTCTAATCCGGCGAGCATGCGCAGGGTGGTGGACTTACCACAGCCGGAAGGGCCTACGAGCACGAGAAACTCGCCGTCGTGGATTTCCAGTGAGATGTGATCCACTGAGGCCGTACTCGCGCCGGGGTAGATGCGCGTAGCTTGTTCAAACCTTACGGATGCCATGTGGCGCTCCTTATCTTCATTGGCAGGTACGTGCCAAACGATCCGAGTGAAGTGGGGTGTATAACGCAAAAAGCTTTTCGACGTTGCCGATCACATTACTTCTTTCTAGGTGATCTCGATGGCTGTGCGCAGGTGTACTGCTATGAGCAAGACAACGTGGGTGGTAGAGTGACTGCGTCTAAGACTGTGAAGACCCCAAGTGCTGGCAGATCAATACCGAGGCGGTGTTGGAGCTGCCCAGCGCCTGGCCCGAAATCAACCACGTGAACTCTGCGCCAAACCCTTTAGGGCGCCAACGCAGAGCCCAGGAGGCTAAGTGTCCGCCATTACTCAGGCATTCCGGGACGCGGATCTGCGCAAGAAGATTCTGATCAGCATTGCCCTAATTGTGCTGTACCGAATTGGTGCCCAGATCCCTTCCCCCGGCGTGGACTACGCAAGCATCAGTGGAAGGCTGCGTGACCTCACCGCCGACTCCTCAAGCGTTTATTCGCTGATCAATCTCTTCTCCGGCGGTGCGCTGCTGCAACTGTCCATCTTCGCTATCGGCGTGATGCCTTATATCACCGCGTCGATCATCGTGCAGTTGCTTACCGTTGTGATTCCTAAGTTTGAGGAACTCAAAAAGGAGGGGCAGTCGGGTCAGGCCAAGATGGACCAGTACACCCGTTACCTCACCTTGGCACTCGCGCTCTTGCAGTCCGCCGGCATCGTCGCCTTGGCGGATCGCCAGCAGCTCCTTGGCGCAGGTGTGCAGGTGCTCGTCGATGACGCCTCGGTGTGGACCTTGGTGGTGCTTGTAACCACCATGACCGCCGGTGCCATCCTGGTGATGTGGCTCGGTGAGATCATCACCGAGCGCGGCGTGGGCAACGGTATGTCCCTGCTGATTTTCGCCGGTATTGCGACGCGTCTGCCTTCCGATGGTGCCAATATCCTCAGCAGCTCCGGTGGCGTGGTGTTTGGCGTGGTGCTGGCCGCCGTGATCCTGCTGGTGATCGGCGTGGTCTTCGTGGAGCAGGGCCAGCGCCGCATCCCGGTGCAATACGCCAAGCGCATGGTTGGTCGACGCCAATACGGTGGTTCCTCGACGTACCTGCCGCTGAAGGTGAACCAGGCCGGCGTGATCCCCGTGATCTTCGCCTCCTCCCTGATCTACATGCCGGTGCTGATCACGCAGATCATCCACTCCGGCAGCACCGAGGTTTCGGATAGCTGGTGGCAGCGCAATGTGATCGCTCACCTCCAACAGCCCAGCTCCTGGCAGTACATCGTGATGTACTTCGTGCTGATTATCTTCTTCTCCTACTTCTACGTTTCGGTGCAGTATGACCCGAATGAGCAGGCGGAGAATATGAAGAAATATGGTGGCTTTATCCCCGGAATTCGCCCCGGTCGCCCCACAGCCGAGTACCTTGGATATGTGATGAATCGTCTGCTTTTCGTGGGCGCGCTCTACTTGGGCTTTATCGCGGTGCTGCCAAACATCGCGCTAGATTTAGGTGTGAGCGGCGGCGGAGCCACCGGTGCAACGCCATTCGGTGGTACGGCCATCCTGATTATGGTGTCCGTGGCATTGACCACCGTGAAGCAGATCGAATCGCAACTTCTGCAAAGTAACTACGAAGGATTGTTGAAATAATGCGTCTGGTACTCCTTGGCCCTCCCGGTGCTGGTAAAGGCACTCAAGCGGTGATCCTGAGCGAAAAGCTTGGCATCCCCCACATCTCCACCGGTGATCTCTTCCGCGCAAACATCGGCGAAGGCACCGACCTGGGCAAAGAGGCTCAGGAGTACATCGACGCCGGCAAGCTTGTGCCTACCGACGTCACCGCCCGCATGGTGAAGGCTCGTTTGCAAGAAGAGGACGCCAGCAATGGCTTCCTGCTCGACGGCTTCCCACGCACCGTGGAACAGGCCGATATCCTCAACGGTTTCCTTGAAGAGTTCGGCACCAAGCTCGACGGTGTGATCAACTTCCAGGTGTCCGAGGACGTGGTGGTTGAGCGCATGCTGGGTCGTGGCCGCGCCGACGACAATGAAGACACCATCCGCACCCGCCTTGAGGTGTACCGCTCTGAAACTGCTCCCTTGATTGACTACTACGGTGAGCAGATCATCAACATCACCGCCGAAGGCAGCGTGGAAGAGATCAACGCTCGCACGCTCGAGGCTCTCAAGAGCTAAGGCCAAAAAACTTCAACACCGGGTGTGGCTACGCTGCCCCGGTGTTTTCCATTGCTCCACAACTTAAAGAGGAAGCCCATGGCTTTTAGAAGAAAACGCAAAACCATCCCCGCAAAAACTCCAGGCGAACTCGACGCTATGGAGGCAGCCGGACGCATCGTAGGCGAGGCCTTGGATGCTGTGCGCGCTGCCGCAGCTCCCGGGATGAGCACACTCGACCTCGACCAGATCGCCGAGGAGATCATCCGCTCCCACGGTGCCACCCCAACCTTCCTGGGCTACCAAGGTTTCCCGGCCTCCGTGTGCGCATCGGTGAATGAGGAGATCGTCCACGGCATCCCAAATAGCCGCAAGATCCTTAAAGAAGGCGATCTTGTGTCCATCGACTGCGGCGCCACCTTTGAAGGCTGGGTGGGGGACTCGGCCTTAAGCTTCGGCATCGGCGAGATCGCCGAGGACGTGCAGGCGCTGAATAAGGCCACGGAGTTTGTGCTCTATGAAGGTCTCAAGGCGATGGTTCCCGGCAATAGGCTTAGCGACGTCTCCAACGCCCTTGAACAGGCAACGCGCGCGGCGGAACAGCGCTTCGGTGTGGCGCTCGGCATTGTGGATGGCTACGGCGGCCACGGCATCGGGCGCACCATGCACGAGGATCCTTACTTAGAAAATGAAGGCAAGCCGGGCAAAGGGCCAATCATTCAGGCCGGTTCGGTGCTGGCCATCGAGCCGATGCTCACCTTAGGTTCCGTGGACTCTTTCGTGTTAGAAGACGAGTGGACTGTGGTGACAGAAGACGATTCCTATGCAGCACACTGGGAACACACCGTGGCAGCCACCGATCAAGGGCCCCGTATTCTTACCCCGCGAAAGAGCATGAGGGCATAAGGGGAGTAACGTCACCTGGCGCTTTTCCGATATAATCAAGAAAGTCGCAACAATTAGGTGACGGAAACAACGCGAGACATTCCTTTGAGGATGCGCGATTTTCTTCAAGAAGGGTTTATAGTAGCTGCCATGTCATACAAGCCTCGCCACGCTAAGAAGTCCCCGCTGCGCCGTCGAGCCACTGCGGTAGTTGGCACCACTGCCGCCACCGTCGCTCTCGTTGCTGCCCAGCAGCCCGCCAGCGCCCAGGATTTCGGCTCCCTGAAGCTGCCATCCAGCTTGGATCAGATCATCCAACTGCCTGGCGCAGTGACCCAGCCGGCGGAACAGCTCAACCAGCGCATCAACGACAGCCTGCAGCAATTCGGGCAGCAGACCCGTGATGGGGCATGGCAATTGCGCGAGGTGCTGCGCCAGCAGGCCGAGGCATTGCCGGTTGAGCTTCGCGAGCAAGCCCTGATCGCCATCGACTCCACCGTTGAGGCTTTCTTCCCCGGTTTGATTGCAGAGCGCACCGTTCCTGCTCCGGCTCCTCGCCCAGTAGAGCCAGTGCCTGCAGAAAACCCCTGCCCCAAAGAGGCTGATGCCTGCATCGACCTGGCCAAGCAGGAATCCTGGCTGCAAGAAGACGGCAAGATCACCTATGGTCCCGTGCCGATCTCCAGTGGCCGTGCCGGCTATGAAACCCCCACCGGGCGCCACATCGTCAACCGCAAGGTCAAAGACGAGGTCTCTCGCGAGTTCAACAATGCGCCCATGCCGAATGCTGTGTACTTCACCAATAACGGCATTGCCTTCCATGAGGGTGATCCGAATGTGATGTCTCATGGCTGCATCCACCTGCGCCACGATGATTCCGTGAAGTACTTCGATACCCTTCAAAATGGCGATCTGGTGTACGTCTTCTAATACACCGAGATCACATTTCGCTCCTGCCACGCCGAGTCGAGGCAGGAGCGTTTGGTATTTTCGCAGCTTGCGTGTAGTGTGGAACGTTGGTGTGTGCACTTCAGTGCCACGCCAAGGTAAACATTCCAAACATTCAGGCTACTGAGCAGCAGTTTTGTTGCCAGGGTCTTAGGAAAGTGGAGGCTATGGCTAAGGAAGGCGCAATCGAGGTTGAGGGTCGAATTATCGAGCCTTTGCCCAATGCAATGTTCCGCGTCGAGCTCGACAACGGGCACAAGGTGCTCGCTCATATCAGTGGCAAGATGCGCCAGCACTATATCCGCATCCTCCCCGAGGATCGCGTTGTAGTGGAGCTTTCACCCTACGACCTCAACCGAGGTCGCATCGTTTACCGCTACAAATAAGTAACTTTCAGCCTTCATACTCTCAAGCCACGCCGCTTGTATAGCAGCGTGAGTGATGGATACCTCCAGCGACGGTGGCTGGAGCCCCGTATGACGTGTACACCCATCGTCCGGCGCCGACCGGGCAAAGCGTGTGCCATGTACGAGGACGAGTATGGAGAAAACCACCGTAACAACCGGAAAGGTACTGCCACATGGCACGTCTAGCTGGAGTTGACCTCCCGCGCAATAAGCGCATGGAGGTTGCACTCACTTACATCTACGGCATCGGCCCCGCCCGTGCCGCCACCTTGCTTGAAGAGACCGGCATCTCCCCGGACCTGCGCACCGACAACTTGAGCGACGAGCAGCTCTCTGCTCTTCGTGACGTTATCGAAGCAACCTGGAAGGTAGAGGGTGACCTCCGCCGTCAGGTACAGGCCGATATTCGTCGCAAGATCGAAATTGGTTCCTACCAGGGTCTGCGCCACCGTCGTGGTCTGCCCGTTCGCGGTCAGCGCACCAAGACCAACGCCCGCACGCGCAAGGGCCCGAAGAAGACGATCGCCGGAAAGAAGAAGTAATTCATGCCTCCAAAAGCACGTAGTGGCGCACGCCGTACCGGCCGTCGCGTCGTAAAGAAGAACGTGGCTCAGGGCCACGCATACATCAAGTCCACCTTCAACAACACCATCGTGTCCATCACGGACCCCAACGGTGCTGTGATCTCCTGGGCGTCCTCCGGCCACGTTGGCTTCAAGGGCTCCCGCAAGTCCACCCCGTTCGCTGCACAGCTTGCTGCTGAGAACGCTGCCCGCAAGGCAATGGACCACGGAATGAAGAAGGTCGACGTTTTCGTTAAGGGTCCGGGCTCGGGCCGCGAAACCGCTATCCGTTCTCTGCAGGCTGCCGGCCTTGAGGTTTCGTCCATCACCGACGTCACCCCTCAGCCCTTCAATGGCTGCCGTCCGCCGAAGCGTCGTCGCGTTTAAGAAAGGAAAGGTAACTTACTATGGCTCGTTATACCGGCCCAGCAACCCGTAAGTCCCGCCGCCTCCGCGTCGACCTTGTCGGCGGAGACATGGCATTCGAGCGTCGTCCTTACCCTCCGGGGCAGGCCGGCCGCGCTCGCATCAAAGAGTCTGAGTACTTGCTGCAGCTTCAAGAGAAGCAGAAGGCTCGTTTCACCTACGGCGTTCTGGAAAAGCAGTTCCGCCGTTACTACGCAGAAGCTAACCGCCTGCCCGGCAAGACCGGTGACAACCTGGTGATTCTGCTCGAGTCCCGCCTCGACAACGTGATCTACCGTGCAGGTCTTGCACGTACCCGTCGTCAGGCACGTCAGCTCGTGTCTCACGGCCACTTCCTGGTCAACGGCAAGAAGGTCAACATTCCTTCCTTCCGTGTCTCCCAGTACGACATCATCGACGTTCGCGACAAGTCGCAGAAGATGCTGTGGTTCGAAGAGGCTCAGGAGAACCTGGTCGACGCCGTCGTTCCTGCTTGGCTGCAGGTCGTCCCGGCTAACCTGCGCATCCTCGTGCACCAGTTGCCCGAGCGCGCTCAGATCGACGTTCCGCTGCAAGAGCAGCTCATCGTCGAGCTTTACTCGAAGTAATCGCAGCATGTGGTGCTTTTGCACCACGCGGTTACTGCCACTCGAATTTTCCTTTCCGTCCACAGACGTCAAATAGCGGTCGTCACCTCAAGGAGAGTCCTCTTCATGCTCATTTCTCAACGCCCTACTCTCACCGAAGAGTATGTTGATTCCGCTCGTTCACGGTTCGTCATTGAGCCGCTCGAGCCGGGCTTTGGCTACACCCTCGGCAACTCGCTGCGCCGCACCCTGCTTTCTTCTATCCCTGGTGCTGCTGTCACCAGCGTGAAGATCGACGGTGTGCTGCATGAGTTCACCACCATCAATGGTGTGAAGGAAGATGTTTCCGACATCATCTTGAACATCAAGGGATTGGTGCTGTCCTCCGACTCCGATGAGCCGGTTGTCATGTACCTGCGCGCCGAAGGCCCAGGTGAAGTCACCGCAGGCACCATCGAGCCTCCAGCAGGTGTTGAGATCCACAACCCCGATCTCCATATCGCTTCCCTCAATGAGCAGGGCAGCCTTGAGATCGAGATGATTGTGGAGCGTGGTCGCGGTTATGTTCCGGCAACGCTGTACTCCGGTACCAGCGAAATCGGCCGCATTCCCGTGGATCAGATCTACTCCCCGGTACTGAAGGTGAGCTACAAGGTCGAGGCCACTCGTGTTGAGCAGCGCACCGACTTTGACAAGTTGATCATCGACGTGGAAACCAAGAACTCCATGGCTCCCCGCGACGCCCTGGCGTCGGCAGGCAAGACCCTGGTTGAGCTCTTCGGTTTGGCACGCGAACTCAACACCGCCGCAGAAGGCATCGAAATCGGCCCCTCCCCGCAGGAGACCGAATACATCGCTGCCTACGGCACCCCGATCGAGGACCTGAACTTCTCTGTTCGTTCCTACAACTGCCTGAAGCGCCAAGACATCCACACCGTTGGTGAGCTCGCAGAGTGCACCGAATCGGACCTGCTGGATATCCGCAACTTCGGTCAGAAGTCGATCAACGAGGTCAAGATCAAGCTCGCCGGTTTGGGCCTGAGCCTCAAGGACACCCCTGAGGATTTCGACCCCACTCAGCTTGAGGGCTACGACGCCGCCACCGGCGATTACGTGGACACGGACCCGGAAGATTCCGAGTAAAAGCCCCCATGGGTCACCCTGGGTGACCCAACGCGCTCACAACATCCGTTTTACGAGGAGAACACTATGCCTACCCCTAAGAAGGGCGCCCGCCTCGGCGGTTCCGCGAGCCACCAGAAGCACATTCTGTCCAACCTCGCGGCACAACTGTTCGAGCACGGTGCCATCAAGACCACCGATGCCAAGGCTAAGATGCTGCGTCCTTACGCAGAGAAGCTGATCACCAAGGCAAAGTCCGGCACCATCGCCGACCGCCGTAACGTGCTCAAGCTGGTCAACAACAAAGAGATCGTCAAGCACCTCTTTGACAACCTTGCACCCCAGTTCGAGGGCCGTGAGGGTGGCTACACCCGCATCATCAAGCTCGAGAACCGCAAGGGCGACAACGCTCCCATGAGCCAGATCTCCCTGGTGCTCGAAGAGACCGTCTCCAACGAGGCCAACCGTGCTGCTCGCGCCGCTGCTTCCAAGCAGGCCGAAGAAGCCAAGGCTGAGGAGAACACCGAGGACAACGCTGCAGAAGCCACCGAGGCTGAAGCAACCGAGACCGAGGCTAAGGAAGAAGAGAACTAAAACACTCTTTCTTTCAGCACAACGGGTCGAAGCAGTGATGCTTCGGCCCGTTTTTTTGGGTTATGCTCAACCCAGACTGCACCCCTCAAAGCCGAATCAAAAGGATTGCGCCTTGTTCCGAAACCACCACAACAAGCTCTCAGTAGCAGGTTTTGCCATCTTGCCGGCGGTGGCATTACTTTGGCTCGGACAATTCATCGCCATGCTCATGTGGGATGGCACCTACCTGCCAGACACCATGTACATCAGCGACCTCGGCGCACGCGAATGCGAGGTGCTCTACGATGCAACCATGCCCCGTGCGGTGTGCAGCCCAGGGCATATCTTCTACATCATCGGCTTCCAACTCGCCGGCATCCTGCTTTTGCTCAGTGCCACCGCCCTGCGCGGCCTTGGAGTAGACCACAAGGGCGCAGCCTCGAAAAAGCCACCCTACCGCGGCGCGCTGATCAGCGCCTTTGGCCTCGCCACCGTGGGCATCTGCCTGGTGCTCAACGCCATGTTGGATGTAGGCGATAGCGTGATCATCCACCACCTCTGCTTCGGTATTGGTTGCGCAGCGCTGTGGGTAGTGATGCTAAGTAATGCCGTGATCTCCTTGCGCTACCAGCCCTTGCTCAAACAACCCAGCCAACCACTGCTGAACAAGACCCAGGCGATTATCACCCTGATCATCCTGGCAATCTCCGTTGCCGGCTATCTGCTCTTCGTGTTCAGCCCGCCACCAGCTTCCTACGGCCTCTACCAACACATCGCCGTCGATAGCGGTGCGGTGTGGATGCTGTTGTTTGCCAGCGTGCTGATCAAGCTCTCCCGTACCAAGGCATCCTCTGCGAGCACCCATGCCTAGAATCCGCATCGATCTTGCCTACGACGGCAGCAATTTTCACGGCTGGGCACGCCAAGGCAACCAGGACCTAAGAACGGTGCAAAGGGTGCTCGAAGACGCCCTCCAATTAATCCTGCGTGAACCTATCGCACTCAGCGTCGCAGGAAGAACCGATGCCGGGGTGCACGCCAGCGGCCAAGTGGCGCACTTCGATGTCCCCTCAAGCGCCCTCGATACCCGAAGCATTGATGGCGACCCATCGAGGCTGGTGCGCAGGCTTGCCCGGCTGTTGCCCGAAGACGTGCGCATCCACCGCTGTGCATTCGCCCCAGAGGGTTTCGACGCACGTTTTTCGGCCCTGGCCCGCCACTATCGCTATCGCATCACCACCCACCCGCGAGGTGCCTTACCCACCAGAGCTGCTGATACCGCCGCATGGCCGAAACAGGTGGACCTGCAGCGCATGAATGATGCCGCACAGGCGCTGATTGGCCTGCATGACTTCGCCGCTTTTTGTAAGCACCGCGAGGGAGCCACCACCATCCGCGAGCTCCAGGCCTTTAGCTGGCACGATATTTCCACGCCAGAGGAGCCACAGCTCTACGAGGCGCGGGTACAGGCCGATGCCTTTTGCTGGTCGATGGTGCGATCCCTGGTTGGTGCCTGCCTCGTGGTGGGAGAGGGGCGCCGCGAGGATGAATTCACTCGCCGGCTGCTGAGCCAAAGCAGCCGTTCAAATAATGTACCGGTTGCCCCAGCGAAAGGGCTTAGCCTGGTGCAAGTGGACTACCCGCCGGCTGAAGAACTCGCCCAGCGCGCCAACGCCACCCGGGCAATAAGAAGCCTGGATTAAAAACAGGTGGGAACCGCACACCGCGCAATTGCGTCTAATTCCTAGTGAGGGTTATTTTGCCAACACTAGGAGGCCACCATGGCGCAGCCGCCGATGCGTCCCACCACCAAAGCCCAAGTTTCAGGGCATAAATTCTTAAGCCGAAGGCTCGAACTTGGGGTAGCGCTTGGCGACGAGCGCATGCTGCATGATCCACTCGGCAAACGTCGCAAAGCTGTGGCAGCAGGCCTAGCCATCAGCATCTTGCTGTGTGTAGGATCCGCCGCCTTGGCGTGGCTCAAACCCGAACCCGACCCTGGCGATGCGCCCATCCTGAAAGCCCAAAGCGGCCAATTGCTGGTGCGCGAGGAACAGGTGTTGCACCCCGTGGCAAATCTGGCATCGGCAAGGCTGCTGGTAGGCGAGCCTGCTCATCCCATCAAAGCTGGTGATCAGATCCTGCGCCAAACCCCCATCGCCGCACCGGTGGGCATCGTGGATGCACCAGGGATCCTGAGTGATCAGCCAGTAGAGCAACCATCCTGGAGCCTATGCACCACCCAAGGCCCAAATACACCAAGCAGCGGGATCCCAAGAATCCCAGGGGCCGTGGAGCATATTGTGCTTGGCCAGGAACAGGTGCCCAGCTTGGAGAAAAGCAAGGGCATTTTGGCTGCCGTGGGCGCTCAAGAGTGGATCATTAGCCATAACCAACGCCTCTTACTCCCAGCAGAAGACACCCCTGAGGGCAGGGCGATCCGAAGGCAGATGAATATCGACCACTCCACCGCCAGGTGGCGGCCACCGGAGGATGTGCTCAATGCCATCGCTGAAGCTCCGCCGGTGCCCCAATGGCACGGCGATATCCTCCAAGCAGAAGATCAAGCCTGGTTGAGCCTGCCCCAGGGCATCATTGCGCTTACGCCACTGCAGCGCGATATCTTGCTCGATTTGGGCAATAACCTGAAAACGCTTGGGCGCACTGAATTGACGCAACGCAGCGATGCGCAGCGCAGTATCGATCTACCCGAGCGCACCGTGGAATGGATCGACCCGGCAGCACAACCGATCTGCATCCAAACCCAATGGCAGCAGGGTGAATTTGAGCATCATGTTGGCGTGGCTGCACTATCAGCAGAACAACTTTTAGCACAGGCCGTCGCCTTGCCGGGCACCTCAGTGGCAACACATGCGCATACCTTCGGCACAGCCATTGGAGTACGCACCATCAACGGCACCCACGTGATCGGGGAGTCGGGACTTCGCCATAAAATCAGCGATGCCAACTACCAAGCCCTCGGCTTGGCAGCACCAGTGATGATGCCCTGGGTACTGCTCCGGCTCCTGCCCGAGGGCAGCGAACTTTCCGCCAAAGCCGCAGGCAGAAGCTTTGTAGAACCGACCACACCACAATCTCAAGAGCGCGCACCCAAACTCCACAACCCTGCACCTGGTGAACCTGCCAAGGAAGATAGTGCCCAAGGAGCACAAGAAGCACCAGAGCAACAAGGCCAATCCGAGGCGCCCGAGGATAAGGAGCCACCTCAGGATTCAGAAGGTTAAGAATCCTCCACACCTAGCGGGCGTTGATCACAGGAAGCAAAGGCATAGGCAAAAAGGCCTTGGAGCACCGCGACGTGCTGCCGGGGCCTGGGGTTGTTGTGCGATGCAGTGGTGGTGCGCTGGGGTAGCCGCTGTACTAGAGCTGATGTACTAGAACTCACTGCGTACCGGGACTGTGAGGTTGAAGACGAACCCAGGAGCGAGGAAAAAGAGAAGCGCTACACTTGGTTTTAGCCCTTGTCCTGATCAAGGGGGCTGTGCCAAGCTAGCAATTTGTGATGCTTGAAGGAGGTGGAGCTTGCCGTGGGCAGTATGCGTGATGCCGTAGCTGAAAGAGTCGAACGCCTGGAGCGGAATCACCAGGCGTTAAAACAGCGGCGTTATGGATTCCTCGTTCGCCCGCTCGTGCTCACCTTAGGCACCCTGATCGTGATTGTCGGGCTCATCACCATTCCTTTCCCCGGCCCAGGCTGGCTCACGGTATTTATCGGCATTGGTGTTCTAAGCCTTGAGGTGCACTGGGCTGCACGCCTTCTCGGTTGGGGCGTTACTTCCTACGACCGCTTTAGCACCTGGTATCAGCCACAGCCGAAAAAGGTGCGATACTCAATCATTTCCGGCACAGTGCTCGCCGCCTGGATTACGGTTCTTGGCATCACATGGGTTGGCTGGAAAATGGGGATGTTCCCAGCACTAGATCCCGTGCTCGCCTCTACGCCCTAATTGCCGTGGCGCCGCTCAGTGCCGCGCAGCGCCACTAACACGATGCCGAGCAATCCGAAACCGAGCAATAACAGCAGGAGCTTATTCCAACCCTGCGTCACCACCGGCGAGCGGGCAGCTAGGTGGATCTGATGCTGTTGCGCTGGCTCATGCCGAAAGGTCAGGCTTCTTAAAGGATCCACCACCCCGGCATTGGGATCAACGCTGTGATACAGCATCGCCCGCAATGCAGCAGGGGAGGCCTCGGGGTAGCGTTGCCGCAAGAGCGCGAAGGTGCCTGATACTAAGGGGGCAGCAAAGCTGGTGCCCTCAAAGGCTGCGGTGGAGTTATAGCTGGTGGTAGCTGAGGCCAATCCGCTGCTACGAGGATCTATTGCAGCCAGCACCTGCCCAGGGGCACTGAGTGCACCACCTTGCACGGGCATGGAGTATGCAGCCAAGGTGCGCTCATCGCTGGTGGCGCCAACACCTACCACCAGCGGGTGCGCCGCCGGTAGTCCTTGACTGTGTTCGGTGCAAGGGCCTCCAAGATTGCCGGCAGCAGCCACCATCACAATGCCACGGGCTTCTGCCTTTTTAATCACCTGGTCTAGAGGCGTGTGCTCTAAGGATTGATCCTGTGGCACGCAGGCCACCACCGAAATATTGATCACATCTACGTCGCGTTCAATCGCGGTATCGATGGCTTCTACCAAGGTGGCGATGGTGCCGGCGGTATCCTCGCGCCGTTGATCGCCTGCTTGCCGGATTCCCAAAATCTCTGCGCCTGGGGCCACACCAACCACGCCATCGCCATTGTCGTGGGCAGCAATCACCCCGGCGACGATGGTGCCGTGGGCTTGGCAATCACCGGCCTCATTGTCCGGGTGCAGCTTAAGGCGAGGGTGCGCTTCTACGCCTGTGTCGATCACGGCAACTGTTACCCCGGTGCCGTCGGCAAAGCGATGGGCGTGGCGATACGCATCGCTGCTCAGCGCCTGAGAAGCAACCTGATGGCTATCAGCAGGAACCGTACCGGGGCATTCTGCACCTTGAGCCACGCCAACGAGGCTGCCCGCAGGCACAAGAAGTGCTCCGAGGCCGATACCCAGTGCGCACGCCACTCCAACAGCACGCCGGGCAGCAATCACATTCTTGAGGCCTGGAAGTTTCGCCCTCATCCCGCATGCCCCCTGAGCAGGGCAAAAAGCCCAAGGATGTGCAGCGTTAAGGGGATGGCAAGGCATACGGCGGCTGCTTCTAGGCGTTCGAGCCACACCACGGTGGTGGGGGCTACTGTGCGCAAGCGTGGCGACCAAGCACTCGCAAGGGCTAAGGCTCCACAAGCAACACCTGCTAGAGCCAACCACACCCAGTGTCCGTGCGCAGCAGCACTCACACTCGCGCTGAGCAGCGCTGCCATTGCCACAAGCCACATGCACCAAATGCTCATCGTTGATTGATGCCGGTGAGCATGCAGCACCAACGCCAATGCCACACATAACCCCAAGGCAACGCAGGCACCGGCCTGGGAATGTAACCCCAGGCTTGGCAAGCTGCCACAGGCAAGCAAGAACAGCGCAGGGATAGAGCTACAGGCGATGGCCACATGGAAGCCGTTGAAAATAACGCGCGCAACCTTGGCCTGTTCATTCAGCAGCGCCGGGTCGTGTTCCCCATCGCCATGCCCCAAATCCTCACCGGCCGTTGGCACCCTGGGCACACTTAGGCCGGCAAGGTGCGCCGCAAGCAATGGCGCGGCCAGGGCAAATAGTGCGCCGCCAAGGATAACCAGGGCACTGGCGCCAACGATCCACCCAAAGGGATCGCTGAGGTAGCGCTGGTGCAACCATCCAGCCGGTGCTGCACAGCCAAGCAGCAAACATGTGCTCAAGCTGGCAATACAAGAGGTGCGCAGGGCGTCTGCTTCTTCTTGGCTCAAGGTGCCATTGCATCCCAGCTTCTCTGCGTGCTTGGGCTGCCACATGTTCGAGCCTTCACCGGCATCCGTCGTGGGCAGTCCTGCTTCGTGCTTGCCCGCTAGTTCACCTTTCGTGCTCGGCGTCTTCTTTGCAGCGATGCCTCGGCGAAGCGGCCCATCTTCGAGGTAGCCGATGCGCAGGTGCATCCCGGTGCGCACCCGGACGATTGCCCAGCACACGCCAATGGCACTGGCCGCTGCCGCCACCGCGGCGATCAGCCCCCACACAGCATCTTCTGCATGATTGCCTGCCACATAAACCCCAGCACCGATGCCCACAAGCACGGCGATCATGGGCATGATCAGCGGATTTGGCTGAAAAGCAAAGGCGGCAGTCAGGAGCACCGCAGCGATCATGCAGGCCAGCCCGGCGTCGATCGTTGAGGCGCTGAGGCAAAGCAGGGCGATGCACCCTAAGGCCCCGGTGGCGGCAGCGGCGATGGAGGTATGCCGCGCCGGGCGTTCAAAGTGGGCAAGGGCCGAGACGGCTTCGGCGGAGTCGCGCAGCACCGGCACGGGCGTGGGTCTGCGAGGCCTGAGCATCACCACCGATCCGTGGCCGAGGCCCATGGTGGCGATGGCTTCGTTGGCATCAAGTTCAATGCCGGCTGGTGTGGTGGCTTGCCAGGGCACGCTGACTGCTGGTGCCTGGGTGAGGTCGAGGACTTCCGCGAGCACTTCGGCGATGCTCGAACTTGCCGGAATCGACATATCCACGGCCTGAACCTTCTGGCTTGTTCTGCCGGAGTCGATGCGAAAATGCAGCCGAATGTCCTGGTCTACGACGTGCACAATATTTCCCCCTTGAGTGAATGCCGGGGCTTGTGATGCCCCACGCAGTGATACGCAATCGGGTAGCGGTGCTGTGCGATTCCCCAATCGCACGCTATCCCTTTTGCTGCAAGCTATCTTGACCTAAGCTCAAGGTCGTGTCCACCGGAACGCGGGTGGCACCGGAGATTGTGTACGGGGGTACACAACTTTGGGGGATTGATCAAAAGGGGGATTGATTTTCGTGACTCGCACGTTGGCTCGAAAGCTTTTCGACGCACCACTGCCGCACAGCACCGACGCTCGCAGCCTTGCATCTGAGACGGATACAGCCATAGAGCCACCCATTGTGCCGGACTTGCCACAAGGCAACCTCAAAGCACAGGCAGTGCCGAAGGCTCAACAGCCGCAACCATTGCCGTGGCCGCGGATCATCATGCCGGTGGTGATGGTGTTGGCCATGGTAGCCATGGTGGCGTTTATGGTCTTATCCCAGGCCACCTTCAATCCAATGATGATGATGTTCCCGCTGTTTATGGTGGTGTCGATGTTGGCGATGCTGCAGCCTAAAGGCAGCAATGAAGAAGACGACACCCGCCGCAGCTACCTTCGCCACCTGGTGGTGTTGCGCGATCAAGCCTTAGAAAACGCTGCGATCCAGCGCCAAAGGGAACATACCCTGCATCCAAATGCCAATACGTTAAGCCAAGGGCCTGTTGAGCACCGTGAACAGCGTGATCCTCAGCATGAGCACTTCATGGCGGTTCGCCTTGGAGTGGGACGCACCCCACTTTGCACACCGATTGAGGTAGAAGATCCTGGGAATGCAGAAGACCTCGACCCGGTCTGCGCTATTGCGCTGCGCAGGGTAGTGCGAGCTGTTGGCACCATCCCGGAAATGCCCGTGGTGCTTCAACTGCAGGCATTCCCAATCATTGCTGTTGTGGGAGAGCAGGCTGCTGCTGCGATCCGACAGATGCTGCTGCAATTGGCCTATCACCATCAGCCGGCGCACGTCAGCATCGAGGTCGATGCGCCTTTACGTCAGCTTTGGCAGTGGCAATGGTTGAAATGGTTCGCGCACTCCACTGCCCATGCACACCACGGTGTGCATATCGTCGATGCTCAGCATCACGATGCCGCGAGCATGCCGGGCATCAGCACAAACCGCACCTTGGTGCTGTGCTTTCAAGGAGATCTTGCTCAAGCAGAGCTGCACCCAATGGTGGCCTTGGCAGAAGCAGAAGGTTTGGTGCTGCTTGCTCAACACGACCGGATCAGTGTGCTCACCGAGGCCGGTGTGGAAGATTTAGGCCAGCTCGAAGTAGCGAGCGTCGCTGCGGCTGCGCACCTAGCGCGAAGCCTGGCCACCAGCGATCCCCAGGGCGGATCACCTTTAGGCTCGCAGCCGCTTGAGGGGCTATTCCCGGAGGTAGAACAGTTACGCAAACGCTGGGTTGCCAGAGGCCCGCAACGGCTTCAAGTGCCGATTGGTGTGCGCGAAGATGGCGCAAGCCTGCTTCTAGACCTCAAAGAATCCGCCCACGGCGGCATGGGGCCGCATGGTCTATGTGTGGGCGCGACCGGCAGTGGTAAATCAGAATTGCTGCGCACCCTGGTTGTATCGCTTGCTGCTCTGCACGATCCAGAGACGCTGAATTTTGTGCTGGTGGATTTCAAAGGCGGCGCTACGTTCTTAGGCCTGGAAAAGCTGCCACATACCTCCGCGGTGATTACGAACCTTTCTGAAGAAGCCGTGCTAGTCGAGCGCATGCATGCCGCCATCGCAGGTGAAATGCACCGCCGCCAGGAGCTGTTAAGAAAGGCCGGCAACTTTGCCAACGTGGGTGAATACATGGCTGCCCGTGAACACCGCCCAGAGCTCGAAGCCATGCCGGCCTTGGTCATTGTGGTGGATGAATTTTCGGAACTGCTCGGCCAGCACCCAGATTTTGCAGACCTTTTTGTGGCGGTGGGAAGGCTTGGCCGTTCTTTGCACATGCACCTGCTGTTGGCCTCGCAGCGTTTAGAGGAAGGCAAGCTGCGCGGGTTGGATTCTCACCTGAGCTACCGCATTGGGCTCAAGACCTTCTCCTCGGCGGAATCTCGCCAGGTACTTGGTGTTGCCGATGCCTATGAGCTGCCCAATACTCCCGGCGCCGGGTTATTAAAAACCGCCGATGGCGAATTGCTGCGCTTTCATACCGACTATGTTTCTGGGCCTTTAATGGTGCCAGCCCAAGCCCGCGATGCCTCCGGGAGGGCTCGCCGCTGGGATGGTTGGGAATCCACCGAGGTAGATATGTGCGAAGCCACCTCGGGTGCAACCTATTTGGAATCCTTGGTAGATGCCGCGGTGCAGCTTGGCAGCGAGTTAGGTATGCAGGCACGCCAAGTGTGGTTGCCGCCGCTGCCCGAGGCAATCGCGCTGGCCTCGGTGGTGCAACCCGAAGGTGATTTGCGCGCAGCCATTGGCATTATTGATCGCCCTTTCGAGCAGCGCCAGGATCCCTTGGTGCTGGATTTCCATGGCCAGCAGGGTCACGCCGCCATCTGTGGTGGGCCACAGTCGGGTAAAACCACTGCCCTTCGCACCTTGGCGCTTGCTTTGGCGCTTAAGCACAGCACCCAGCACCTGCGCATGTATGTGCTTGACCTAGCGGCGAAGGATTTGGCGGCGCTGGCGCAGTTGCCGCACGTGGCTGGGGTGGCGCATCGCGATGAGCCGGAAAAGGTGGCTCGCATCATCGATGAGGTGCTTGGCCTGGTGGATGATGCCGAGGCGCGCCACACCTTCTTGCTTATCGACGGCTGGCATGTGCTGGCAGCCGAGTATGAAGAACACTTGGAGTCTTTGAACCGGATAGCCGCAGATGGTCTGGCCTCCCGGGTGCACTTGGTGCTCAGCACCCCCAGGTGGACGGCAATGCGACCTGCGGTGCGTGATCTGATTGCCCAAAGAATCGAGCTGAAATTAGGAGAGGCGCTCGATTCTTTGATTGATCGCAAAGTCCAGGAACGCCTCCCGCACCGCCCAGGCTTAGGCGTGCATCACAGCAAAGAACAAATGCTCATTGCCCACAGCGCGGCCCAAGATATCGCCCATGTGGCCAGGCATTGTGCCGATCAGCCACGGGTGCCTGCACTCAAGCTTTTGCCGCACACCATCAGCGTGGATGCGCTGGAGCGCAAGGGCGCGGTGGCACTTGGTGTTGGAGCTAAGGACCTCAAGGCAGTGGCGTGGGACTGGAATCAATCACCGCATCTGCTGTGTTTCGGCGCCCAAGGCTCTGGAAAATCCACGCTGCTTGCCTCTGTGATGCAGCAGGTAGCAGCCATGGATCCGAAGCAGGCGCGCCTGGTGTTAATTGATCCGCGCCGCAGTCATCTTGGCAGCGTGCCGGAGCACATGTTGGCCGGATATGCCGGCTCGCGCCAAGCAACGGAGGCGCTGATGGCAGAGACGCTGATTACCCTGCGTGGGCGTTTGCCTGGAGCTGAGTTAAGTGCCGAGCAGCTTCGGGCTCGTACTTGGTGGGAAGGCCCGGAGCTATTTGTCTGCATCGATGATGCAGACCTCTGCGATGCCGCCTCCCTTGCGCCGCTTCTAGAGGTGTTGCCACATGCCCGAGATATTGGTTTGCATGTGGTGCTGATCAGAAAGATGGGCGGGGCCATGCGGGCGCTATTCCAGCCCCTGTTGGCTGAGCTTAAAGATCAACACCCACTGGTGTTGCTGCTCAGCGGTGAACGCGATGATGGTCCCCTCTTCGGTGTGCGACCAAGTGCACAAATCCCGGGGCGTGCGGTGTGGATTGAACGCGGAAGCCAGCAGGGGATGCTGCAGGTTGCCGTGCCGAAGGAAACCTTATGAGCACGTTGAGCATCAGCGTCTTAGATGCCGCCACCATTTTCGAAGGCCCGGACACGCTGTTTCGTTATGACTTACCCGGCACCGGCATCGTCGAGGGGTGGGCTACCGAGGCGGTGATTGCACAAGCCAAAGAGCTTCTTGATGGTTGGGAACATGGCGATGTTGAACTCATTGGCGAAGGTGAGGCCGTTGAGATCCTCAAAGCTGAGCTGCTTGCCGCTGGTGCACAGGTGATTGAGCCTGAACCGCAGGTAGCGCAGGTAGAGCCGCGGCGCGCAACGATGCCGAAATTGGCTATAAAGCAGCAGTGTGGGGTGTCGAAAAGGCAAAAGATCGCCTGGGGATTGATCACGAGCGTGGCGCTATTGGCGGTGATTGCTTCGTGGCGTTGGCTTGCAAGTGCCGATGCGCCAGCGCCCATTGAGGCCCAGGCGGAGCCGAGTAAAACCACTGTGGCTTCGATCAGCACCCCTGCGCCGCCTGCTGCTAAAGCTCCTGTGTTGCGCAGCATGGAATTAGATGGGCTTCGCGTGAAGCTGCCGGTGGATTTTGGGTTGGCGGCAAGTGATGGCGATGTGATGGCAACGGGCGAGGACCCGAATCTGAGGATCCTGCTGAGCAAGGAGCAGCCAGGCAGAAGCTTAAGCAACACCCTCGATGCGGTGCGAGTCGATGATTCCCTGGAGGTCCTTGAGGCTCACGCCCGTGTAGCTGAGGCACCCGCGGTGGTGTACTTAGAGCGCGCAGCCGATGGTTCCCAAGTGCGCTGGACGCAATGGCAGCGCGGGGAGCACATGCTATTTGTCGGTTGCCAAACGCGTGAGGCTGCATCGAACCAGCAATTAGCGGCCTGTGACCAGGCAGTTGCAAGCCTTGAGCTGGGGTGAACAAAGAACTTTGCTTGAAAAGGGAACCGCTGGGCTGGCAATTACGTCTAACAGTAGTGAGTGCTTAGCAACGGCCTTCTGGCCGGGCTGGCACCTCAGCACTGATGCTCTCGGGGAATGTCAGTGATCAATTTGAACCGCGTAACAGTTCTACAAAGGGGGAATCACGTGACCAGTGCGTTTCGTACAGAATCCGACGTAATGGTGAGCACCGCCGCTCGGGTGGATGACACAAATAATGAAGTACAAGGCGAATTGACCAGGCTGCGCGGCGTAGTCGATGCAGTTCGCGGATCTTGGGTGGGAAGTGCTCAGCACAGCTTTGATGGGCTGATGGAACGCTGGAATGCTTCCGCGCGTGATCTGCAGCAGGCGCTGCAATCCATCGCCGATAACATCCGCTCCAATGCAGGATCCTTTGACCACACCGAAGCCGACAACGTGGCAGCCTTCAACGCCGTGGGCGGCCAAGGCCTAGCACTGTAAATAAGGGGGAACAACCATGGACATGATCAAGTACGGATTCGGTGAAATCGAAGCCGCAGCAGGAGATATTCAATCCACCTCCGGGCGCATCAACGCCCTCTTGGAATCGCTGCGCGCACACATCCAGCCGATGGTGAGCACCTGGGAAGGCGAATCCGCCACCGCATACCAGCAGGCCCAGGCGCAGTGGGATCGCGCAGCCGCGGAGCTCAACACCATCCTTTCCACCATCGCCAACACCGTCCGTCAGGGCAATGAGCGCATGAGTGAGGTGAACCGTTTGGCAGCAGCTTCCTGGGGCTAGAAGCTTTTCGACGCCCCCGCGCCCATCAACAACGCACCTCGATACATGGCAACGAACGCGAGGCCTGCTGCTTTGATTGGCGCCCCGCTTCCGATACTGCGAACGCGCAACCAGGGCAGGTTGCGCGTTTCGTGCTTTTCGGCTGCAGCCTTCCGAGGCGCTACGTGCTGTGGGTCTTGAGAAGTTCCTGCAGGTCGCTTTTCTGGACGGGCTTATCCGTCGCACGATTCTTTAAATCCTTACTGATGTTTAGCCTGAATCCTTGGCCACTACGGTAGAAGCATCTGGCTTTGGCTGATGCACTCGATTTGATGGTGCTATCCAGCCACTTGACGCCATTATCGCCGAAGAGCGAACCTCGGAATACAACGATGGCGTTTCTCTCCTCAGCCGTTCCCATGAAGGTGCGCACGTACTCCAAAATGGGCCGTTGAGAGGGCAAGAAACGCCCGAAATCTGCGTTTTGGTCAGCGACGTTGAGCTCAAAATCTTCGGAATGCAGCAACTTTTTTAGGTCCGCACCAGTTTTAGACGCGTAGGGATGCAATTCGACCTGTGCTACCAAGTCCGAGGTTGATATATTCCTCTCTTTTTCTGGAAAGAGGGATCGCAGATATGTCTTGGCGTCAGGAGCGCCAAAGTAGGTTGTGTGCCAGTTGTGCTTTCCCATGGGCCACTCTTCGGGATCCTGTGGAAATAGTTCTTCCCCGCCCCAAAGGCTGGCACTATCGCCATGGCAATTTAATGGAGGGCAGAAAGCAAAGTCCGGGCTCCTGCCGTCCATAGACCAAGGGACTAAGACTTCTTCGCCTCTGATGTGTCGCAGCAGCTTTTCTTGTTCTTGTTTCCATTGCTCTCGTGCTCGTTTGCGAACACGTTCAGACTTCTCATCGGCCGTATCGCTTGGGTTAAAACCATAGAGATCTCCGATGCAGTAATGCAGCTTGCCCCGTGTTTTCCATGGCAGAGCGGAAAAGGGGCGACCCATGACCCAGTCGGAGTACTCATGAAAGCCAGGGTTCATGGTCACTACCAACAAGCGAGCGGCTGAGAGATCCCCCATGAACGGTTGCGGTACTGCCGGGTAGAGCGGAAGTGCCTTTGCATCATCGGCTTGGAACTCTTTGAGCTTGTTGCCTTCATAACCGTTCACCCAGGAACGAAGCGTTGCTAGGCGCTTGCCTTCTGGGTCAGCCTCGTCTTTCAAGAAAGCAACATCTTTGGGGTGGATAAACGTATCAGGTTCGAGTTCTCCCTGATCGAATTCACCATTGCCATGCAGAAAAGCCTCAAAGGGCTTGCCGTTTAAAAACCCGTCATTCCAGAAATTGGTCACAGCGTTGGCTGCCTCTTGTAGGCGCTGGCTAGCGTCCTTCTTTGTTTCGCTCATATCTATTAATCAACTCCCCAAGCCTATTGCGGGCAAGTGTTTTCGAGGTGGACGAGAGGGGAGCTGGCCGTGGGCGTCGAAAAGCAAGAAGCCTTCGAGCATTTTTGGCTGTGTGCTGCCAATGGGGTAGGGTAGAGCGCCTGTGTGGAGTGTGCCCTTTTTCGGGCGCACAGCAGATCACCTCGGGTCTCCACCGGCCGCCGTGAGTGATCTTCCATTCGAGACTTTTGGCTGGCAGTTCTAGACAGACTTAAAAGGAGTCATTCAGTGTCTACTTACCACCCGAAGAGCGGTGACATCACCCGCAAGTGGTACGTCGTTGACGCGACTGACGTTGTGCTTGGTCGTCTTGCAACCCACGTAGCTGACCTGCTGCGCGGTAAGGGCAAGCCCCAGTTCGCACCGAACGTTGATTGCGGCGACCACGTGATCGTCATTAACGCTGACAAGGTTCACGTTTCCTCCAACAAGCGCGAGCGTGAAATGCGCTACCGCCACTCCGGCTACCCGGGTGGTCTGAAGAGCATGACCCTTGGTCGTTCGCTTGACCTGCACCCCGAGCGCGTTATCGAAGAATCCGTGCGCGGCATGATGCCCCACAACCGTCTTTCCCGTGCATCCGTGAAGAAGCTGCACGTGTTCGCCGGTTCCGAGCACCCCTACGCAGGCCAGAAGCCCGAAACCTACGAGATCAAGCAGGTGTCCCAGTGAGCGAACAGAACGTAAACGAAAACTTCGAGGCAGAAGCAGCCGACATCGCCGCTGCTGCCGCCGCTTCCGAGGAATTCACCAACACCATTGGTGACGCTGTAGCCGTTGAGGCCGAGGTTGAAGAGGCCGAGGCTCCTTCGCTGCACGAAGGCCCCATCCAGACCGTTGGTCGCCGTAAGCGCGCCATCGTGCGCGTGCGCATGGTGGAGGGCTCCGGCCAGTTCATCTGCAATGGCCGCAGCCTGGAAGAGTACTTCCCCAACAAGCTGCACCAGCAGTTGATCAAGGCTCCTCTGGACCTGATCGACCGCGACGGCCAGTTCGACATCGTGGCAAACCTCACCGGTGGCGGCCCCACCGGCCAGGCTGGCGCTTTCCGCCTCGCCATTGCCCGTGCACTCAACGTGTACAACCCGGCTGACCGTGCCGCCCTGAAGAAGGCTGGCTTCCTTACCCGTGACGCTCGTGCCGTCGAGCGCAAGAAGGCCGGTCTGCACAAGGCACGTCGTGCCCCGCAGTACTCCAAGCGTTAAGCCAACACTTATACGCTTCAGCAACGCCGCCAACTCCCGCATCGTTCGGGGTGGCGGCGTTTGCCGTTGCAGCGACCACCCCAGCAGCCACCACAGCGGCCAGGTGCCGCACATCCGACACCTGGGGCTCCTGCCGGGTTGCCCAAGGGCTTGATTCCAGGCGCTGATAGGATAGCGGGGTTATTATCCAAACGCCCGAGGCACTTGGGCGTGGCACAACACCGTAATAGAGCACCCGGATGGCACCTTCTTTCTTTCACGCCCATGACAAAGGCGCAGCTCGCAAGGGGATATTCAAACCCAAGCGTGCACCGCGCCTGCCCATGACTGTGGAATCACACAACCTCGGCGGGGAGCCGATCGGAAAGAAGATCCGGCGTGTACCAGGCATCGACGGCCTGCGTGGCATCGCAGTATTGGCCGTGGTGATCTACCACTTCGCACCTCTGCTTCTACCGGGTGGCTACCTGGGCGTGGATGTCTTCTTCGTCCTCTCCGGCTTTCTAATCACCTCCCTGTTACTGCGTGAATACGCGGCCACCGGCGCGATTAGCCTCAAAGACTTCTGGGTACGCAGGTTACGTCGAATAGTTCCCGCAGCCACCATGGTGCTGCTGATCACGGTGCCGATAATCAGGCTCTTTGGCGGCAATCTCGCCGTTGGCCTGGACAAACAATTCTTTGGCTCCCTGCTCTTTGTCAATAACTGGGTGCAAATCGCCAACGACAACACCTACTTTGGCCAAGATCAAGTGCAGATCTTTGCCCACTATTGGTCGCTGGCGGTAGAAGAACAGTTCTACATCCTCTTCCCGCCAATCGTGGTTGGCTTGCTCTGGCTGCTGCGCAGGTTCGGGCGGCGCTCGATCCGGCCTGTGCTCATGGCGGTGTTCCTTCTAGGTGCTGCATTCAGTGCCACGTGGATGGCCATCAAGGTAGAACCAGGCCAAGACCCCACCCGCGTCTATTACGGCACCGATACCCACGCCTTTGGCCTATTAATCGGCGCGGCCCTCGCAGCGTTGCTCACCTCTACCAGCAAAACGGCAAAGGATTCATGGCCGCGGCATTCTCGGGGCCTGCGCACGCTGCTTGGCATCGTTGGCGTGATCGCCTTTGTGCTGCTGCTGTGGCAGATGTGGGCCATGGGTGATGATCTCACCTTTACCTATCGTGGTGGTTTGGTCATCGCCAGCACGCTCACAGCAATCGTGCTGGCAGCCACCGTGTTTGAAGTCGGGCCGATCAGCAGGCTCATGGAATTGACACCACTGCGGTGGCTTGGCGAGCGCTCCTTTAGCCTCTACCTCTGGCACTGGCCGATCATTCAGCTTTTGCGCCATTGGTTCCCCGAACAACCCTGGCAGCTCTTGGCCATCATCGCCGTGGCGGTGTCCTTGCCGCTTTCGGCTTGGTCGTATCGCAATATTGAAACCCCCATCCGGCGCGGTGGATACCTCAAGGCCGCAAAACGCCGCATGGCCACGCTCACCTCACCGGATCTGCGGCCAGTGCGCGCCTGGATCACCACGGTATTGGCAGTGCTTGTGCTACCAAGCGCCACGATTGCCTCGCTGGTCACTGCCCCGGATAAAACCGATCTTGAACGCTTCCTGGATCAAGCAGCAGCCCAGCAACAAAAGGCAGAGGCAGCAGAAACCACCAAGCCGAAGCCCGTGCGCGAGATGCCGAAGGGCAATCAGATTTCGGCCGTGGGCGATTCCGTGATGCTGGCCAGCGCGGAGGTGCTGCGCACAGAATTCCCCGGCATCTACGTTGATGGTGAAGTCTCGCGCGCCTTGGTCACCGCGAAGCCGATCCTGCAGCAGATGATTGCCGACGGCACCCTTGATCAATTTGTCGTGCTCGGCTTTGGCACCAATAGCCAAGTTGATGATGAACTCATGGACGAGGTGATGGAGGTGCTCGGATCGGATCGCATCGTGGTGATCACCGAGCCCTATGGTGATCGTCCCTGGATTCCTTATTCACGCGAAGCGATCCTGAAAGCAGCAAAGCGTTATAGCAACCTCTATGTCGCGCCCTGGTGCCAGGCAGTGGCCAGCGATTCGCTGATGCTTCGCGATGATGGCATTCACCCCACCCCCGAAGGCGCCTTGGTGTATGCCGATACCATCCGCGATGCCTTCAAGCAGTGGAAAGACGATAAGAAGGTCGTGCCAAGCACCTGCGGCTAGGCCCCAAGCACCTGCGGCGAGGCCGGTGCACCCGCGGCGAGTCCCGCGCAGCTTCGCTGGCCAGCATCGCCTGAGCTTCGCCGGCCACAAAGTCGGGGTGGAGGCCTAGGTTCTCAGCCTTGGCAGGCATAATGCTTGGTATGACTCGTCTTTTCGGTACCGATGGTGTTCGCGGTTTGGCGAACAAGAAGCTCACGGCTCAACTTGCCCTGCGCCTCGGCGCGGCTGCGGCAGAAGTGCTGACTCGCGATAATCGCAGCGGCAGTCGCCGTCCGGTAGCAGTAATTGGGCGAGATCCACGCGTCTCCGGTGAAATGCTTGCCGCTGCGCTGGCCGCAGGCATGGCAAGCCGCGGCGTGGACGTGCTCCGCGTAGGCGTCCTGCCCACCCCGGCAGTCGCCTTCCTGACTGACTTTTATGGCGCCGATATGGGCGTGATGATTTCTGCTAGCCACAACCCGATGCCGGATAACGGCATCAAGTTCTTCTCCAAGGGCGGCCACAAGCTGCCCGATCATGTAGAAGATGAGATCGAAGAAGTCATGGAAGGCCTGGAGGAATCCGGGCCCACCGGCCACGGAGTAGGCCGTGTGATTGAAGAGGCCACCGATGCCCGCGAACACTATTTAGATCACCTGCGCACCTCAATGCCCGAGCAACTCGACGGCATCAAAGTGGTGGTGGACTGCGCTAATGGTGCCGCCAGCGAGGTTGCCCCCATGGCCTATGCAGCAGCCGGCGCTACCGTGGTGGCCATTCACAATAAGCCCAATGCCTACAACATCAACGATCACTGCGGTTCCACCTACATCGATCAGGTGCAAGCCGCGGTGCTTGAGCACGGCGCTGATTTAGGCCTTGCCCATGATGGTGACGCCGATCGCTGCCTGGCGGTAGACGCTGAGGGCAATGTGGTCGATGGCGATCAGATCATGGCGATTCTTGCTCTGGCCATGCAAGACAATGGCGAGCTGCGAAAGAACACCCTGGTGGCAACGGTAATGAGCAACCTTGGCCTGCACATTGCTATGCGTGAGGCTGGCATTACGCTGCTAAACACCAAGGTGGGCGATCGCTATGTGTTGGAAAAGATCAACGAGGGCGGCTACAGCCTCGGCGGCGAGCAGTCCGGCCACATTGTGATGCCCGATTTCGGCACCACCGGTGATGGCACGCTTACTGGCCTGGCACTGATGTCTCGTATGGCCCAGACTGGGGTTTCTCTGAAGTCCCTGGCCGAAGCCATGAAGGTATTGCCGCAGGTGCTCATTAACGTCCCTGTTTCGGATAAGTCGGCCATCGAATCCCACCCCGAGGTGGTTGCTGCGATCGAATCGGCCACCGACGAGCTTGGCGATACTGGCCGCGTGCTCCTTCGCCCCTCCGGCACCGAGGAATTATTCCGCGTGATGGTCGAAGCAGAGGCCGAAGAAAAAGCCCGCCGCATCGCGGGTGCCCTCGCAGCGGTGGTTTCTAAAGTCTAAGGGAACCGACCCCAAGGTTTTTGCGTCAAATACTAGTGAAGGTTTTTGGCTCAACAATTTTGGGGGAATGATGACGTACATGGCATTGGATGCCGCCAAGGCACTTGCCGTTTTGACACAACTTTCGGGCGAAGTTTCAACCCAGCGCACCTCGCATGCAGCGGCTTCGCCCCACCTGGCACCGGGGAGCACAGGCCGCGACTTCGGCGCCCAACAAGCTGCCCTGGAGCGGCTTTTTGCTCTGCTCCACCACCAGCACCAACGCCGCTACGACACCTTGGCCGATGCCACAAAGAAGGCAAATTCCCAGGTAGAAGCGGCTCGCGAGACAGAAGCCGGCAATGCCGCTGCCTTTGGGGGTTCGCAATGAACCCCTCTTTTCAGCTTTTCGACGCCGCGGTGCAAGGCCTTCGCGGTGCCTCCAATGGCCTGTATGCAGGCCCGCACACCTCAAGGGCTGCCCTTGAGCACGCCTTTGGGGCAACTGCTGGGCTGAATCCCAGCGCCGTGGCGGCAGCAGCGAAGAACATCGGCGGCAAGAGTGACCCAGAAAATACCGGGGTGCTCGGCACCTTGGGCGCTGAGGTTTTAGAGTTCTTTGCCGAACAAGCCATCAGCGAAGGCATTGAAAGCCAGATTGAAGAACTCTTCCAAGGCCACCAGCGCAATACTGATATCGGCCAATCCGCCGGCAGGGCAGGCGAGGCCATGGAATGCATCGATCAAGAAGCAGCGCGCACCTGCAATACCGCCTTGGGGGCATTAAGCGCTGCGATGGGGCCACTTTTGAGCGCGATTAGCGCCACCAACCCCATACTCAATCCCCTAGCGGGGGCGGGAATTTTTCAAGGGCTGGTTCGCACAGCCGAAGGGCTTATCAATGCCACGTCCACGTTGATCATGGGCACCTGCCAGGCCAGGGACGAAGCCATCGGCGCCTGCTTGGACCAATTGCGAGGTGAATGCGAATCCGCAGCCACAGCACCCAGCAGCACCAGCCAGCAGTGCCTCGAACACCAAGGCGCCACCCCAGCTCCAGTGCCTCCACCAGCGGCACCTGAGCAGGTGGCTGAGCACAAAGCACCAAGCCCAGTTTCGGGTGGATCGGCAACGCCGGTGACAAGCACACCTGAACAACCAACCCAGCCTGCGGCGCCAGCATTACAGAAGGCGGGGGTGCATCCGGCGTCGATAAGCCCGCAAGCAACGCCACTGCCAGGTGTAGCAGCCGGGATTGGGCAGGCCGTTGGGGCTGTGGCGCAGGGTGTAGCTGAGCAGCTCACACAAGGGGCGGCCCAGCTTGGTGCGCAGGCAGGCCAGGGTGCGGCGCAAATCGGGGAAGGGGGCGTGATGCAAGAAACGGGGATGCCGGCCCAAACTATGGCTGAGGCGATGCAAGGATTTGGCATCTCGATCGACATTGATGCAGATATTCACCTCGGCGGGTGTGAGGAAGTCCCCGAGGCGCAGCCTGAGCCCGAGTGCCCTGAACCGTCTGCTCCTGAGCCGCCTGCACCTGAGCCGGAGGAGGCCGAGCAGAACAGCCCACCGCCTGCAGAAGCTGAACCTCAACCGCCTGCACCTTCAAAGGCGGAACTTGCAGCGAATGCCGCCAAACCCCAATACGCCGCGAGCGCAGCAACTGCAGGCGCCGAGGCATCAGTGGCACCAGAGCCTCCCGCGCCCGAGCCGCCTGCTCCTGAACCACCCGCACCTGAACCACCTGTGGCGAAGAAGGCAGGAGGGTGGTCATGAGCTACGAGGACTACATTGCCGATTTTCGCAAGCGCACCGCCCAACGAGTAGCGGATTTTGAAAAACTCGTGCGCGAGGCAGAAGCCGCGGTGCAAGCAGCAAAGCACAAAACTGCAGACGCCTCACCTGTACAGCCTCAAGCAACAACAAAGCCCCGAAAGCGCGGGCGCGTTCGGGGCATCTTGCATTCTTCCTAGCGTTTGAAGGTGCCGAGGTCGGCTCGCTCTTTCAAATCCTCGCCGGTGTAGATGCGGGTCTTTTTCAGCTCCTGCTCGGGATCCGAAAAAGCCTGGTACTTGTTCTCGCCGGCGAGCTCGTGAAGGAAAAAGCCGGTGGTCAGGCCACGCACCTGCTCGCGCACGCCAGTTTTAATGCCGCCGGTGCCGGTGGCCAGCTTAAACAGCACATCTTCGCTTAAGACCTGCGAACGGCCCTTTTCCATTTCGCGGTACACCACATCGCCGCCCCAGTTGGCGGCCATCTTAGCGGCATTGCCGTAATCGAAAAACGCCTCTTCATCAGTGGTGATGACCAAGCCAGGGGCCTGCACCTTGGCTGCCAATTCCTCGGCATTCGGGTGGCTCGTGGCGGGGTAGAGTGCGGCAACGGCAGCAACATTGTCGCGCTGCGCTGCAGCAAGCACGGCCGCGGCAGCGCCCATGCCGTGTCCGGCGACACCGATGCGCCCAGGGGCAACGCTGACGTTGCCGGTGCCGAGCTTCACGCCGGTGAGGATCTGCAAGCAGGTTTCAATATCTGCTGCGAAACCGCGAACATCGGGGATCCAACCGCGCTCGGTGTTCGGTGCCGCTACTGCAATACCCCAGCTTGCGAGGTGACGCAGCGTGCCGTGGTATTTTTCTACGCCCTTCTTCCAATCGTGGGCGAACACCACACCAGGAATGCCATTGCCTTCGGCTGGGGTGTACACACGCCCCTCGATGCCTGCGTAGGCAAGGTCGCCGACGAGGACGCGGTGAGGGCCGCGCTTAGAAAGCTTTGGTAGTTGCTTGGACAGTTTGGTAGCCACGGTGTCTAAGGATAGTGGATACCAGCGCCTTGAGGTGGCACCGCCTGGCACAGGTGGCAGAATAGAACACCATGAATCTGCTCGAAGCCCGCATCAACCTCGATGCCATCGCCGCCAATACCGCCAAACTCAAGGCAAAGGTGGCGCCAGCGAAGTTGATGTGTGTGGTCAAAGCCGATGGCTACAACCACGGCGCTTTAAAGGTAGCCCAAGTGATGCAAGAAGCAGGCGCCGATCAATTTGGCGTCGCTACCTTTGCAGAAGCCCTTGCACTGCACCAATCAGGTGTGCAACGCCCGATCATGTGCTGGCTTTGGTCGCCCGATCAAAACGTCGCTGAAGTGCTCGACGCTGGAATAACGGTGGCGGTGGCGTCGAAAAGCCAAGTGCAAGCAGTGCTGCAGCACGGTCGCGGCAAAGTAGTGATCAAAATTGATACCGGCATGCACCGATCGGGGGTGCTTGAGCAGCAGTGGGAAGAGATTATGCGCGCCCTAGCCCACTCCGAACTGGAAGTGACCGGGCTGATGAGCCACTTTGCTTGCGCCGATGACCTTGAAAGCAGCGCCACCGATGAACAAATTGCGGTATTCAAACGAGCCATCGAGCTCGGGCGTTCTCTCGGTTTGGCCCTGCCATGCAACCACATAGCCAACTCTCCAGCAGTGCTTTCACGCCCCGATGCCTACTTTGAGATGGTGCGCCCCGGCATCGCCCTCTACGGCTACGAGCCGATCAAAGACAGCAATCATGGGCTTGAAGCAGCGATGCAATGGGTGGCCCGAGTAACGGTGGTGAAAAAGATCGCCGCTGGTGATGCGGTGAGTTATGGGCACACCTGGCGCGCCCCGCATGACGGAGCCATCGCGATTGTGCCGGCGGGCTACGCCGATGGTTTAGCGCGCGCGGCCCAAGGCCACCTCGAAGTCACTATCGGCGGCAAGCGCTTCCAGCAAGTAGGCAGGGTTTGCATGGACCAGATCGTGGTCTTCCTCGGCGCCGATGAAGCAGGAGTACAGCCCGGCGATGAGGCAGTGATTTTTGGGCCAGGAGGAATGAGCGCTGGCGAGCTCGCGGATGCCCTTGGCACCATCGACTACGAGATTGTCTGCAGCCCCAAGGGGCGCACACGCAGGGTGTACCAGCACACGCACACTCACCTTCAGGAGCAAGCATGATTGAGCTATCTTCCGGCAACCGAACCTGCCCCGATGTGGCAAGCACCCAAAAGCTTGCAGAAGAAATTGGTGCCCAACTCAGCGCCGGCGATGTGGTGATTTTGGTTGGACCTTTGGGCGCGGGCAAAACCACCTTTACCCAAGGGCTTGCCCGAGGCCTTAAGGTGCAAGGTCGGGTGACCTCGCCCACCTTCCAGATTGCCCGAGAACACCAACCCATCAACGATGGCCCTACGCTGATTCACGTGGATGCATACCGCCTGCTTGAAGCCGGCGAAGATCCCATTGACGCGCTGGAATCATTGGATCTTATTACCGAGCTCGATCACGCAGTGGTGGTGGCCGAGTGGGGCGGGGGCATGATGGAGCAGCTTGCTCAGCGTTTTATTGAAATCACCATTGATCGCACCACCGCAGCCGAGCAGGATCCGGAATCGGAAGCGCGGATCATCTCCTGGGAAACCAAGGAAGTCTAGGTAGCGCGCGAATAGGTAGGTGGGGGGGGTCCGGCATCGAGGTGGGGGTGCGAGCCTGATGCCTTTGAGTGCTCTTGAGGCCTTGGCCCGGCCTGACGCCGCGATGCAAGCCTGATGCCTTGGCCCGGCCTGATGCCCCGATGCAAGCCTGATGCCGAAGGCGAAGCTCCCCGAAAGGGGCTGAGGTCACACCGGCGTCTGATCTCAGCCACATTTTCGGCTCTGAGCTTGAGCTGGCACGCCCTCCTGGCAAGAATCGTGAGTGCTGTTTTTTACACCGATTATCGGATTTTTTGAAAGGCGAGACACCCTTGCTGGATTATTTGGCAACATCGCCGCTGCTCACCTTGGTCATCATTTTGGCCCTGGGTCTGGCGCTGGGAAAGATACGTTGCTTTGGCATCTCTTTAGGCGCCGCGGCCGTTTTGTTCGTGGCCTTGGCCTTATCCACGCTCAATCCCGAGCTTGAGCTGCCACCACTGCTGTATCAACTTGGCCTTGCCATGTTCGTCTACGCCATTGGCCTCGAAGCCGGCGGAGCCTTCTTTGCGCAGTTCAAAGCCCGCGGCTGGAAGCTGAACCTCTTCTTAGTGGTGCTGCTTGTGGCGATGGCGGTGCTCTCTGTTGCGATTGTGAAGCTGCTGGGCATCGAGCCGACCATTGGTGCTGGCATGTTTGCCGGTGCGCTGACCTCCACGCCTGGTATGGCGGCGATGGTCAATATGTTGGGCAGCATTGATCCTTCTCAATCAGCCCAGCCCGTGGTGGGTTACTCCCTGGCATACCCGGGTGCGGTGATTGGTTCCATCGTGGTGGCTGCGGTGGGCGCGAAATTGCTCAAGGTGAATCACCGTGAGGACGCTCGCGCAGAAGGCCTGATCAGCGATCCGCTTGCGTGGCGTGGTGTGCGCATCGGCGAGGGGGTCCATGGCCGTATTGGTGATGTGCAGGCCATTACCGGCCAACAGGTGATTGCAAGCCGCATTGTGCGTTCCGATCATGAGCATGAGCTGGGAATGCGCGATCGTGAGCTTTGCCCCGGCATGGTGTTGGTGCTCAATGGCACCCCTGATGCTTTGGAAAAGGCCATCGCGGTGTTGGGTGAGCCGGTGGAGTTGAGCCTCGATGGCACCAACTTGGTGTATTCGCGCATCACTGTTTCAAATAAGGACATCGCCGGTATGAGCCTTGGGCAGCTCAATACGTGCTCGCGTGGCTTCCTCGTTGTTCGCGCCCGCAGGGGTGATGCTGATGAGGTTCCAAACCCAAGCACCGTCATTCGCCTTTCCGATCGTGTGCGTGTGGTTACCACCCCTGAGCGTTTGCCGGAGGTTCGCCGCTACCTCGGGGATTCTGAGCGTGAGCTTGCCGACGTCGACCTCTTGCCTTTCTTTATCGGCCTCCTCGCGGGTCTTCTCTTAGGCATCATCCCGGTTCCCTTGCCGGGCGGCAATACGCTTTCGCTCGGCTTCGGTGGTGGCCCGATTGTGGCTGGTTTGGTGCTCGGCGCCATGGAAAAGAGTGGTCCTTTGCGCTGGCAGGTTCCCTACCACGCGAATCGCACCATCAGCACCCTAGGTTTGAGCATCTTCCTAGCAGGTGTGGGCACCAAGGCTGGCGTCGGTTTCCGCCAGGCGATCACCGACCCAAGCTCCTTTGCCGTGATCGGCGGCGGTTTCATCGTCACCATCGCCTCGGCGGTGCTCTGCGCTGCGGTGTGCATGCCAGTACTGAAACTCAAATGGGATGAGGCGATGGGCGTGGCAGCAGGTATGACCACGAATCCTGCCGTGATCTCCTATCTCAATGGTCAAACCACTACTGAGCTTGCAACCAGAGGCTATGCCACGGTGTACCCAACGGCGATGATCGGCAAAATTATCGCCTCGCAGGTAGTGCTGCTCTTACTTATCTAGCCGCAATATGTGTGGGCAAGCTGAGCCAGTCGGGTGGCGCGTAGTAGCGTTTGATGTAGCAAGCAACCGGCGTGAAGCGACGCCGTGCACCTTTCGAAAGGATCCACCATGCAACTACCCAAGCCGCTCCGCGCACTCGCTACCGTGCTGATTGTGCTGTTCCTGCTCATCGTCGCCGGCATGATTTTCAAGGCCAGCCAGGAAGAGCAACAGCCACTTTCGGGCAAGCGCCTTGAGGCAACGCTGCAAAAGCTTGAAGATCAAAACATCCACATCGCAGGCCTTGTCATGGCGGATCTCTATGGCACCGAGTGGATGGAAGCCGCTACCGTGTGCTCCGGCATGACCGTTGAGCAGGTAGAGCAGCTCGGCGTTGGTTCTGACCTCTTTGCCATTGAAGAAGGCAGCATCCCGATGGATAAGAACTACCTGGTCTTCGTCAACCAGGATGGTGACTTCGCCTCTGCGGAATTCAACACCGAGGACGTCAATCTGTGCTTCCAGGGTCAGCCCACCGCCTTCCGCGCCTATGACATGAACCAGTTCTACCTCGACGGCGATACCTGGATCTTGGCAGGTTAAACCCTTGTTGCTGCTCACGATCGATAGTGCCACCCCGCGGCTTGTGCTTGGGCTTGTACGCGACGCCGAGGTGCTGGCACAGCGTTGCTTAGACGATGCCCGCCGCCACAACGAAGCATTAGTGCCAACGGTGCTAGAGATGCTTGAGGCCACGGGTTTCAGCTTTGATGATCTCCAAGGGGTCGTCGTGGGCTGTGGCCCTGGGCCATTTACCGGCTTGCGTGTGGGCATGGTCAGCGCCATGGCCTTCGCCGACGCTTTGGACATCCCCGTCACCGGTGTGAGCAGTCACCGCGCCATCGCCTCGCAGCTTCCAGGCTCGAAGGTGCTGGTAGTTACCGACGCTCGACGTCGAGAGGTGTACTACACCGAGCTTGTCGACGGCGCAGTGCAACAAGGCCCTGAGGTGTGCAAACCCGCGGATCTGCCAGCAATGCAGGTGGATACGCTCAGCGTCCCGGAGCATCTAGAGCAGGCGGTGCTTGAGCAGGTGCGCGCCGGCAAGGTCGTCCACGAGTACCCGAGTGCACGCGGGCTTGCTGCAGTGGCTGAGTTCGATCCGCCTCAGCCACCGGAGCCGCTGTATTTGCGCCGCCCGGATGCCAAAGAGCCCACGGTGCGAATTTCTCCTGCGATCCCGCAGGATGCAACCCAACCCCCTGCTGGGGAACAGTCGCAGGCATGAGTGCAGATGGCCACCAAGGCGAAGCCGCGTTGCGCATTCGCCCGCTCAGTGACTTCGACGCCCCACGCTTAGCGCACTTAGAGCAGCAGCTTTTCTCCGGCGATAATCCCTGGTGCGCGGAGGATTTCCGCGCCGAGTTCTCCCAGCCACACACGCTGTATCTCGGCATTGAGTTAGATCAGCAGCTCGTGGCCTATGCGGGTGTGGCGTTTCTTGGCCCTGCACATCAACTCGAATGCGAGATTCACACCATCGGCGTTGATCCCGCCTACCAGGGCAGGGGGCTTGCCCGGGCGATGATGAATCAGGTGTGCGCGTTGGCTGATCAACGCGGTGCTGCCATCTTTTTAGAGGTCCGCACAGACAACGAGCCCGCGATTGGCCTGTACGAGGCCTTTGGTTTTCAGCGCATTGGGCTTCGCCGCAATTACTATCAGCCCTCTGGGGCCGATGCCTTTACTATGCTGCGTCCTTGTTCTTCTGATCTTGCGAAAGGTGCCTCATGATCATTCTGGGCATTGAGTCCTCCTGTGATGAAACAGGCGTGGGCATTGTTCAGCGCCACGACGATGGATCGCTGGAAGTGTTGGCCAATACGGTTGCCAGCTCGATGGAACAGCATGCCCGCTTTGGTGGTGTGGTTCCAGAGATCGCCTCTCGTGCGCACCTGGAATCGATGGTGCCAGTGATGCGAGCTGCCCTGGCCGAGGCCGGTATTCGCCGCCCGGATGCGGTAGCGGCCACCGTTGGCCCCGGTCTTGCAGGTGCGCTCTTGGTGGGTGCCTCTGCGGCGAAGGCCTACGCGGCTGCTTGGAATGTGCCTTTTTATGGCGTGAATCATCTAGGCGGGCACGTGGCTGTGGCCAATTTGGGCGGTGCAGAGCTCGGCCATTGCGTGGCGTTGCTGGTATCGGGTGGCCATACGCAATTGCTTGAGGTGGAAGCAGTGGGCAGTCCGATGCGTGAGCTTGGCTCCACGCTTGACGACGCCGCCGGCGAGGCCTACGACAAGGTCGCCCGTCTGCTGGGCTTGGGGTATCCCGGTGGCCCGGTCATTGATCAGTGGGCGCAGCGGGGAGATAAGAAGGCCATTCGTTTCCCTCGTGGCTTGATGCGTGCCGATGAGATGCGCGGAGAGCACCGCTTTGATTTCTCTTTCTCTGGGCTCAAAACCTCCGTGGCTCGCTATGTAGAAGCAGCCGAGCGCGAGGGGCGAAGCATCGATATCGCCGATGTGTGCGCCAGCTTCCAGGAGGCGGTATGCGATGTGCTTTCTGCCAAGGCGGTCTTGGCGTGTAAAGAAACCGGGGCGCCTACCTTGCTGCTTGGTGGGGGAGTCGCTGCGAATGCTCGTTTGCGTTCATTGCTTGGCGCCCGGTGCGCAAGCGCCGGCATCGAGTTGCTGGTGCCGCCACTGAAATTGTGTACCGATAACGGCGTGATGATTGCCAGTTTGGCGGCCGAACTCATCCATGCTGGTGGCAAGGCATCTGGCCTGGATGTGGGCACCAATACCGGCCTTGACGTGAGCATTCCTTTGGTGAGTTAGCTCTAAGCAATCACGCTTGAAGCCTTAGCACTGTAACGAGTAGAGTGCTAAGAGGTTGTCTCAGACACACAGTTGTTCACCCGCGACGACGGCTGTGCTGGCATCTGCAACCGGCACAATTCTTTGACACTTCATCAATGGAGGAACACCGTGGCAAACGTTCAAATTAAGCCGCTCGAGGACCGCGTTCTAGTAAAGATCAGCGAAGCCGAGACCACCACTGCTTCTGGTCTGGTGATCCCGGACTCTGCTAAGGAAAAGCCCCAGGAGGGCGTTGTTGTTGCAGCAGGCCCCGGCCGCTTCGCCGACGATAAGCGCGTGCCCATGGACGTTAAAGAGGGTGACACCGTGGTCTTTTCCAAGTACGGCGGCACCGAGCTGAAGTACAACGGCGAAGAGTTCTTGCTGCTCAACGCCCGCGACATCCTCGCGATTATCGAGAAGTAAAGGCCCCATATGGCAAAGCTCATTGCATTTGACCAAGAAGCCCGCGAAGGCTTGCTCAAGGGTGTCGATACCCTAGCCAACGCTGTGAAGGTCACCCTTGGACCGCGTGGCCGCAACGTTGTGCTGGATAAGAGCTTCGGCAGCCCCACCGTGACCAACGATGGTGTGACCATTGCTCGTGAGATCGACGTTGAGGATCCTTTTGAAAACCTCGGCGCACAACTGGTGAAGTCCGTTGCGGTCAAGACCAACGACATCGCCGGCGATGGCACCACCACCGCAACCCTTTTGGCTCAGGCGCTCATTAGCGAGGGTCTGCGCAATGTGGCTGCAGGGGCAAACCCGATCGAGCTCAACCGCGGCATTCAAGCCGGCGCCGAGAAGGTCGTCGAAGAGCTGCTTGCTCGCGCCCAAGAAGTGGCATCGGCCGCCGATATTGCCAATGTGGCAACGGTGTCTTCTCGCGACCCGGAGGTTGGCGACATGGTCGCAGCCGCCATGGAAAAGGTCGGCAAAGATGGCGTGGTAACGGTAGAGGAATCTCAGTCCATCGAGTCCTATCTCGATGTCACCGAGGGTGTGTCCTTTGATAAGGGCTTCCTTTCTCCCTACTTCATCACCGACACCGACTCCCAGCACGCCGTGCTGGAAGATCCCGCCGTGCTGTTGGTGCGCAACAAGATCTCCTCACTGCCGGACTTCCTCCCGCTGCTGGAGAAGGTTGTAGAGGCCAATAAGCCACTGCTGATCATTGCTGAGGACGTTGAAGGCGAGCCGCTGCAGACGCTCGTTGTGAACTCCATTCGCAAGACCATCAAGGCAGTAGCGGTAAAGGCTCCGTATTTCGGTGAACGCCGCAAGGCATTCATGGATGACCTCGCCGTGGTCACCGGTGCCACCGTGGTGGACCCGGAAGTTGGTGTGACCCTGAACGAGGCCACCCCGGAGGTCTTTGGTTCGGCACGTCGCGTGACCGTGACCAAGGACGAAACCATCATCGTCGACGGTGCTGGTACCGCCGATGCGGTGGAGCGTCGTCGCGAGCAGATCCGCCGCGAGATCGAAACCACGGATTCCTCCTGGGATCGTGAAAAGGCCGAGGAGCGTTTGGCCAAGCTTTCCGGTGGCGTTGCCGTGATCAAGGTTGGCGCCGCCACCGAAACTGAGGTCTCCGAGCGCAAGTTGCGCGTAGAAGACGCCATCAACGCTGCCCGTGCTGCCGCTCAAGAAGGCGTGATCGCCGGCGGCGGTGCCGTGCTGGTGCAGATCGCTGAAGAGCTCAAGAACTTTGCTGAGCAATTCGAAGGCGATGCCAAGGTTGGCGTGCTGGCTCTTGGCCGCGCACTGCAAAAGCCTGCGTATTGGATTGCCGATAACGCCGGTAAAGACGGTGCCGTGATTGTCTCGCGTGTAGTCGAGCTGAACAATGGTGAAGGCTTTAACGCCGCCACCTTGGAGTACGGCAACCTGATCGAGCAGGGCATTATCGACCCAGTCAAGGTCACCCACTCCGCCGTGGTCAATGCCACCTCCGTGGCACGCATGGTGCTCACCACTGAAGCATCGGTGGTAGAAAAGCCGGCTGAGCCTCAGCCGCAGGCCGCAGGCCACCACCATCACCACTAAAAGCGCATAGCGTAAAAGCACCCTCACCTTATGTAGGAGAGGGTGCTTTTTGGTGTTCGAGCTAGCGCTGTTCGATGCGAACGGAGCGCAAATAGCGCTGACGCTCACCTTCGGTCATGCCGCCCCAGATGCCATAGACCTCGCCGGTGCTCAACGCATGTTCGCGGCAGGCCTTTAATACGGGGCAGGTTTGGCAGATTTCTTTTGCACGACGCTCACGCATCATGCGGGCGCGACCACGCTCGCCTTCGGGGTGATAGAAGGTATCCGAGCTTTCGTCGCGGCAAGCTCCTTCGAGCCGCCAATCCCATTGCACCGTATAAGGGCCTGGGAGAACGGTCGTGGTAGGCATGCGTAGGCGCTCCTTTGAGAAGACGATAAAACAATAGGATGTGGTGCAGCCGGATCAACGCAGCGACGGTGTTAAGCGGCGCCGAGGTTGAAAATGCAGCGGGTGCCAGGGCGTGCTTCCCTAGGATGACGCAAGCAAGTAAACAACACATGATGCGCACATGACCTTTAGGCGATGTTTCTTCAGCCCATTGGCAAACACCAAGCTCAACCGTGGTGGCACCTCACGCGCGATGCTCCGGAGGGGGCGTGGGTGGGGTGTTTGCGAGCAGGGCGTTGGGTCAATGATGGTGACAGGGACTAGAATTTCTTCATTGACTACGCCAGATATGCGTTATTGCAAGGAGAAACTACGTGAGCGACGAGGATGAGCTTCAACGGCTAGTGCCGAAAGCTCAAGCCGGCGATGCCGTAGCTCTCGAGCGCATCATCGAAATCTCCTATCCCGTGGTGCTGCGCTACGCCCGCGCACGCATGTCCGGGGGTAGGCACCCCACCCCCGAGGATGTAGCTCAAGAAACCTGTCTTGCCCTAGCAAATTCCATCGAGCGCTATGTCGATCGGGGCCGACCATTCCTTGCTTTCGTGTACGGCATCGCCTCAAACAAGGTGGCAGACGCGATGCGCTACTATAAGCGCGATCTTGCACACCCCACAGATGAGGTGCCCGACACGGAAATCGTGCATGATACACCTGAGCATTTGACCATGACGCAAGCAGGTAGTAACAGGATGCTTGCATTGCTCGATGTACTCAGTGACAAAGCTCGTGAGGTTGTAATCCTCAGGGTGTTTAATGGTCTGAGTGCTGATGAGACGGCCGAAATTTTAGGTAGTACTCCAGGCGCAGTCCGTGTGGCACAGCATCGAGCACTCGCAACACTAAGAAAGGCTCTGGAGCAGGAGCGTGGCAATGAATAGGCGACACCCGAAACAAGAGGGCGTGACTCGTCGGCAGCTAGAAATGCTGCGCGAGGATGACGCCTTCTTGAGCGCGCTTGCGCAGGGTGTTGATCCCAGCGACGGCCGTGATGAACTCGCGGCCCTATTCCTCCAAGCGCGTGAAGAAGTCAGTGCTGATATGCCCAAGGCGCCAACACTGGCCGAGCTTGGTTTTCATGGTTCTGACAAGGCATTAACCAATGAGATGCCGGCTGTCGATGCTCCAGCACCGCGCAGGCGTGGCCGCTTCGCCGCCGAGGAAGCTACAGAAGGCGATGCCGAAGTTATTCAGCTTCACCGCCCAACCCGTGCGCTATTCCATGGTCTTGTTGGTGCAGCGGCTGCAACGGCCCTGATTGCCGGAAGCGGTGTGGCAATTCATAATGCCGAACCGGGCAGCGCCCTATACGGACTCAACCAGCAGATCTTTGGCAGCAAAGATGTTGAGGTTGTGCAGTTGGCCTCCGCGCTGCAAGAGGCCAATGACTTGAAGGCCAGCGGCGATATTGAAGGCGCAATGCGCAAGCTCGCCGAGGCCCAGGCCTTGGTAGATCGCATGGAGCCGAAGGGCCGCAAGGTGGGGCAATCGCTGGTGGATCGCGTCTCCACCACGATCACCGCGACGGTGACCACCACCGCTCCCGCGCCCGATCAGGACACCACCACGGTGACCAAGACCAAGAACGACAATAAGACCACAACTTCGGAGACCACTCGCACCGAAGAGCCCACGGTGGAAGCCAACCCTGATCCGGTTGATCTTCCCTCAGAAACTCCCACTGAGGAAGAAACCGGCGTGCGTAATGCGCCCCCGGTGGAAGAAAACGCCGAGGCGCAGCCTGGGGTCAAAGACCCAGTCGATAGCATCTCGCGCAGCCTCAGCGAAGTGGTACAAGAGGTCGCACCTGGCATCGACCGCTAGCCTTCGCGCTGTGGATGCACACAGCAGCAAAAAGCCCGGATCACTATGATCCGGGCTTTTCTTTGTGGCTTTTAGCGCCTGCTCATGCCGTCGATATATCCGAGGCAATAATCCCAGGGCACATAGGCATTCGGGTTGGGGTTCATGCTGGGTTCATGCGCGGGGCTGAGCTCTCCGGCCAAGGTGGCGCGCATATTGTTAATCATGATGTCCCAGTCGTAGTAGTGCTCTTCTTGGCACTCCTCGCAAATGGCGACCACGCCCATAACGCCTTTAGGCAGCAGCGCTGCGCGGAATTGGTAGACGAACTGGAGCTCCTGTTTAATCTGCTCGCGATCTTGATCGCTCAGCGGAGGGAGCTGCTCTTCTTCGTCGTCGAAAAGCGAAGCCGGATCGAAATCATCGTCGGCGAAGGGGTCTTTGGGCATTTGCCAGTCGAAGCTCACCCAAGCCAGCCTAAATGGGGTAAGCCGTTAGTTTCAAGTACCCCAGGCAGGCAAATGCACGCACAGTCGGGGGTGTTCGAGTTGCCAAGACAAGCAGGAGCCAAGCCCTGATTGCCCAACGCGGTAGGCTAGACACACAGTTCGCGGCTTCGGCCTGCATGGATCACGGTTTCCAAGGAGAGAGATTCAATGACAGATCAGCGAGTAAGCACCGGTGGCGACGATCCCAACAAGGTTGCACTGGTGGGACTCACCTTCGACGATGTACTACTACTTCCCGATGCATCGGATGTGATTCCCAGCGAGGTGTCCACCGCTACACAACTCACTCGCAATATTCGTCTCAACATCCCGATCATTTCCGCCGCCATGGACACGGTGACCGAATCGCGCATGGCAATCGCCATGGCCCGCGAAGGCGGCATGGGTGTGTTGCACCGCAACCTCTCCATCGAAGAACAAGCCCAGCACGTCGAGGTAGTCAAGCGCTCCGAATCCGGCATGGTCACCGACCCAGTGACCTGCTCTCCCGACATGACCATTGCCGAGGTAGACGCCCTGTGCGCACGCTTCCGCATCTCCGGTCTGCCCGTCGTGGACGATGAAGGCACCTTGCTGGGCATTTGCACCAACCGTGACATGCGCTTCGAGCGCGATTTCGAGCGCAAGGTTTCCGAAGTCATGACGCCGATGCCCCTGGTGGTGGCCGAGGAAGGCGTGGGCAAAGAAGAAGCCCTCGAGCTGCTGAGCCAAAACAAGGTGGAAAAGCTGCCGATCGTCGACAAGCAAGGCAAGCTCACCGGCCTGATTACCGTCAAAGACTTCGTCAAAACAGAGCAGCACCCCAACGCCACTAAGGATGCCTCTGGTCGTTTGCTGGTAGGCGCAGGTATCGGTGTGGGCGAGGAATCTTGGCAGCGTGCAGGTTCGCTTGTCGACGCCGGCGTGGATGTTCTCGTCGTGGACTCCGCCCACGCGCACTCCTCAGGAGTGCTGGACATGGTCTCTCGCGTCAAGCGTGAATTTGGCAAGCAGGTCGATGTGATTGGCGGCAACCTCGCTACCCGCAGCGCAGCCAAAGCCATGATCGAAGCCGGCGCCGATGCCATCAAGGTCGGCATTGGCCCAGGTTCTATCTGCACCACCCGCGTGGTTGCCGGCGTTGGCGCACCACAGATCACCGCCATCATGGAAGCATCGGTGCCCGCACACGAAGCAGGCGTGCCGATCATCGCCGACGGCGGTATGCAATTCTCCGGCGATATCTCCAAGGCCTTAGCAGCCGGTGCCTCCTCAGTGATGCTGGGCTCCATGCTCGCAGGTACTGCTGAAGCCCCCGGCGATATCGTCGTGGTGCAAGGCAAGCAGTACAAGCGCTACCGCGGCATGGGCTCCATGGGTGCTATGCAAGGCCGTGGCCTGTCCGGTGAAAAGCGCTCCTTCTCTAAGGACCGCTACTTCCAGGCCGATGTGAAAAGCGAAGACAAGCTCGTGCCAGAAGGCATTGAAGGCCGCGTGCCCTTCCGTGGTTCCATCGAAGCCATCACCCACCAGCTCGTTGGCGGCTTGCGTGCCTCGATGGGCTACACCGGCTCTGCCACCATTGAAGATCTCCAGCGTGCCAAGTTCGTGCAGATCACCTCTGCTGGTTTGAAGGAATCCCACCCGCACCACATCCAGCAGACCGTCGAAGCCCCGAACTACCGCTAACGCCGACCCAAACGACAAGGGAAACCAACTACTCATGCGAGATTTTGTAGAAATTGGCCAAGGCCGCGAGGCTCGCCGCGCCTACGACCTCCACATGCTCTCCTTGGTGCCTGCACGACGCACCCGTTCCTCCAAGGACGTCGATACCACCTGGAATATCGACGCCTACACCTTCGACGTGCCCTTTATGTCGCACCCCACCGATGCGCTGGCGTCTCCGGAGTTCGTCATCGAGATGGATAAGCAAGGCGGCCTCGGTGTGCTCAACGCCGAGGGGTTGCTTGCCCGCCACGCCGACTTCGATGCCGCTATAGCAAAAGTGCTTGAAGCACGCGGCGATTACCTCGACGAGGATCAAAGCAAAGCCATCCGCACCTTGCAGGAATTGCACCAAGCGCCTTTAGATCAAGATCTTTTGGCCGAGCGCGTAGCGCAGGTGCGCGATGCTGGTGCCACCGTGGCAGTGCGTGTGTCTCCGCAGCGCTGCCGCGAGCTTGCTCCAGCCCTGATCAAGGCGGGCGTGGAGTTGCTGGTGGTGCAAGGCACCATCATTTCCGCCGAGCACGTTGAGCAAGGCGGCGAGCCTTTAAACCTCAAAGAGTTCATCGGCAGTGTTGATGTGCCCGTGATCGCCGGTGGTGTGTATGACTACACCACCGCCTTGCACCTCATGCGCGCCGGTGCGGTAGGCGTGATCGTTGGCGGTGGCTTTAATACCAATGATCTTGCGCTGGGCATTAGCACGCCGCTGGCAACTGCCATCGCCGATGTTGCTGCGGCTAGGCGCGATTATTTGGATGAAACTGGTGGCCGCTATGTGCACGTGATTGCCGATGGTGATCTGTACCTTTCCGGCGACGCCGTCAAGGCCATCGCCTGCGGCGCAGACGCCGTGGTGCTCGGTGCGCCTTTGGCTGCCGCCGAAGAAGCAGCGGCCAAGGGTGCGTTTTGGCCTTCGGCTGCCGCGCACCCGCGCTTCCCCCGAGGCCAGATCGTTGGCACGGAAGGAGATCGCGCCAGCCTTGAGGTGTTGCTGCATGGGCCTTCTGCAAGCGTGTACGGCGAGCAGAACTTTGCTGGTGCCCTCAAACGCGCAATGGCAAAGTGTGGCTACACCGACTTGAAGAAGTTCCAAAAAGTGGGCTTGATCATTCGCTAGCACCCCACTACGACAAACGTCGCCTTGTATTTGCAAGGCGACGTTGTTGTGTTCAAGCGGCAATTAGCCAGCAGGCTGGGTCTGCTCAACCGCGGCACGAACCTCCTGCGGGGTTTTGGCTTGCAGCAAGGCCTCGCGCACCGGAGGCTTCATCAGCGCACGAGAAAGCTGCGCCAAAATCTTTAAGTGCTGGTTGCCGGTATTCGATGCCGGCACACCCAACAAGAACACCAGGTGCACGGGCTGATTATCGGGTGCATCCCATTCGAGGCCTTCAATCACGCGGGCGAAGGCGATAAACGGTGTGCTCACCGCATCATCTTTCAGGTGCGGGATGGCGATGCCATTGCCCACGGCGGTAGAGAACTTCGCTTCGCGCACCAAGGCTGCTGCCACGGCACCTCCAACATCGTGCACTTTATCGGCCACCATGGCGTGCTCTGCTAGCAAATGAATGATGTCTTCTTTGCTGGCGGCCAGGGTATCGAGGACGACGGCGTCGTCGGCAAGCAAATCTGCAATGCCCTCCTGGGCGGGTTGTTGTGGCGCGACTGCAGGTGCTGCTTCGGTGCTTGGCTGATTGGGGGTAGAGCGGCGTTGCAGCGACATGAGCCCGAGGGCCACGGCGGCAGTGACTACGGTGCCTACTGCGATGGCGATGAAGAAACCGGCCACATTATCCACCGCACCCAACACTGCAACGATCGGCCCGCCGTGCATGACGTGGTCTTGCACTGCGAAGGCACCGGCTACGCCACCGGCGACGGCACCGCCGATCACATTCGCGGGGATAATCTGCAGCGGGCGGGCGGCGGCGAAAGGAATGGCGCCTTCGGTGATGCCGAAAAAGCCCATGAAGAGTGCAGCGATGCCCGATTCTGCCTCTTGTTTGCTAAACCAACTGCGGCGAAGCAACGTAGCAAGCCCCATGCCCAGTGGCGGAGTGGCAATCGCAGCAGCCATCATGCCCATGGGGAAAGCATTGCCTGAGGCGATCAGGCCGCCGGAGAAGAGGAAGGCCGTCTTGTTTACCGGACCACCCATATCAAAACCGGCCATGGCACCAAGGATGGCGCCAAGAAGGATCACGCTGCTGCCTTGCATCCCGGCAAGCCAGGTGGTGAGGAATTCAAAGACCCCGGCAACCGGTGCACCGATGATGTAAATAAATGCCAGTGCCACCAACAAGGTGGTGACCACGGGGATGATAATGATGGGCATGATCGGCTGCACATAGCGGTGCACTGGGATTTTCTTCAGCGCCAGTGCCAGGTAGCCGGAGGCGAAACCGGTGATGATGCCGCCGAGGAAGCCTGCGCCTGCCTCTGAGTGGTAGAGCTCCCCGGAAATGGCGATGTAGCCGGTGATCATGCCGGGTGCCAGGCCTGGGCGATCGGCGATTGCCATGGCGATATAGCCAGAAAGGATCGGCACCATCAAGGTGAAGGCCAAGGCGCCTACTGCAGAGATGGTGGCCCAGAAGGAGCCTTCGGGGATCACGAGCCCTTCTTGGGTGGGTTCACCGCCAATGGACAAGGCGATGGCGATGAGCAAACCACCGGCCACCACGAAGGGGATCATGTGGGAGACGCCATTCATCAACGCCTTGTACACGAGGTTGGCTCCCGTGCTGCTGCTTTGGGTGCCGGTGGCAGTGGCAGCGGTGCCGTTGGGCTTATCGCCTGCCAGCGGGGTGGCGTTGGCGGTGCGTTCGAGCAAACCCTTGGGGTTGCGGATGCCTTCGTTTACGCCGGTGACAACCGCGGGGATGCCCTGGAAGCGGGAGAGGTCGATTTGTTTATCGGCTGCCACCACGATGGCGTCGGCTGCGTCTATATCGGCCTGGCTGAAGGGGTTCTCTACCCCCACGGAGCCGTGCGTTTCCACTTTGAGCTCATAGCCGAGCTCCTCGGCGGCCTGGCTGAGGTTTTCGGCAGCCATATAGGTATGAGCAATACCTGTAGGGCAGGCGGTGATGGCAAGAATTGTTTTGGTTTTGGCCATAGTCATCGCTTCTTCTCGGAATCAAAAATGTTCACACATAGTTCAACGAAAATTAGTTTAAATTCTGGCTTGCTGGGCGCAGGCATCGGCGCGGGGTGATTCTGCACAACAGTGATGTGAGATTATGCGGGACGCAGTTCCGGCCAATCCGGGGTGCTGCGTTAGACTCACAGACGTGACAGAGCAGACCCCACAACACCATGATCCGGTGCTGGTCGTCGATTTCGGCGCCCAGTACGCACAGCTCATCGCGCGTCGTGTGCGCGAGGCCAACCTTTACTCGGAGGTTGTGCCGCACACGATGTCCGCTGAGGAGATCCGCGCCAAGCACCCGGCAGCGCTGGTGCTATCAGGCGGCCCCAGCTCGGTGTACGCCGATGGCGCCCCCTCCTTAGACCCCGAGATCCTCGAACTCGGTGTGCCCGTGTTCGGCATCTGTTATGGCTTCCAAGCCATGACGCATGCCCTTGGCGGCACCGTAGCCAATACCGGCAACCGCGAATACGGCCGCACCGATATGCAGGTAGCCGGCGGTGTGCTGCACCAAGGCTTCGAAGAAGAGCACAAGGTGTGGATGAGCCACGGTGACGCCGTATCTGAAGCACCCGCAGGCTTTGAGGTCACCGCCAGCACCGAAGGCGCGCCGGTTGCCGCCTTTGAAAACCTAGAAAAGCGCATGGCAGGCGTGCAGTACCACCCCGAGGTGCTGCACTCTCCTCATGGCCAAGAGGTGCTTACCCGCTTCCTCACCGAGGTCGCCGGCCTTGAGCAGAACTGGACTGCCGCCAATATTGCCGAGGAACTCGTCCAGGCAGTACGCGAGCAGGTAGGCCCAGAAGGGCGTGCCATTTGTGGGCTTTCCGGTGGCGTGGATTCCGCCGTTGCCGCTGCGATCGTGCAGCGCGCCATCGGTGATCGCCTGACCTGTGTCTTCGTCGATCACGGTCTGCTTCGCGCCGGTGAGCGCGAACAAGTGCAGCAGGACTTCGTGGCCGCTACCGGCGCCAACCTCGTCACCGTTGATGAGCGCGAGGCCTTCCTGGCCAAGCTTGCTGGTGTGAGCGAACCGGAGGCCAAGCGCAAGGCCATTGGTGCGGAGTTCATTCGTTCCTTCGAGCGTGCCGTAGCCGGTGTTCTGGAATCAGCACCTGAAGGCTCCACCGTGGACTTCCTGGTGCAGGGCACCTTGTACCCGGATGTGGTGGAATCCGGTGGCGGCAGCGGCACCGCCAACATTAAGAGCCACCACAACGTGGGCGGTTTGCCAGACGATGTGGAATTCAAGCTGGTAGAGCCACTGCGTCTGCTCTTTAAGGATGAAGTGCGAGCCGTAGGCCGCGAGCTTGGCCTGCCCGAGGAGATCGTGGCTCGCCAGCCCTTCCCCGGACCTGGTTTGGGTATTCGCATCATCGGTGAAGTCACCGAAGAACGCCTTGAAACCCTGCGCGCTGCTGACTTGATTGCTCGCACAGAACTGACCAACGCTGGGCTTGATTCCGAGATCTGGCAGTGCCCCGTGGTGCTGCTGGCCGATGTTCGCTCCGTGGGCGTGCAAGGCGATGGCCGCACCTATGGCCACCCCATCGTGCTGCGCCCGGTGTCTTCCGAAGATGCCATGACCGCCGACTGGACGCGCCTGCCCTATGAGGTGCTGGAGAAGATCTCCACCCGCATTACCAATGAAGTTCCCGATGTAAACCGCGTGGTGCTCGACTGCACCTCCAAGCCCCCGGGAACCATTGAGTGGGAGTAATTCCCACAGCTATACCCAGCCACAACACCCCCAGGCCTGAACCAAGGCGTGGGGGTGAGGTGTTTGTGGGGCACAGGCTCGTCGCAAAGCCCAGCCAGGCCCGCCGCCCAAGCTCGCGGCTATTCCACCCAGGAGTGCCCGAAGGTCCCTGAGCCCACTTTGATCTTCAATAATGCGCCTTTGCCTTCGTGGGTGCTGCTTTGGCACTGCGGGGTATCGCCGTCGAGGCATTCGAGTGTGTAGTTGGTCTTGTTCGGCAAAATCACCCCGGCATTGCCGTAGCGGGATTGCACTACTACGGTCTGAGACTTCTTCAGTGGTTGCAGATCCTGCAGGTCAAGGTTCATGCTGCCGAAGTCACTGGTGTATTCCGATTCCAAGGCGCTGGCCTGATCGACGTATTCATAGTGGCTGCGAAACAGTGATGACTGTGCCACTGCTGTGGCTACACCTGCACCAACCAAGAGCACGCACACGGCTGTGACCCAAGGCCAGCGCTTGCGGTGTGGGGGAATGGCTGCCTCGTGCCTGGCTTGAAGTTCCAGGCCTGCGGGCTGTTCGGGGTGCCGCAGGTACAGCAGCCACCACAGTACGCCGGTGGCCACAACGGCGGTGAGTGCGAACGCCGCCATCATGAGCATGAACATCGCCCACCCGATTCCCAGTACGATGAGGCCGATCCAGCCGCCGGCGCGAAGCCCGGATGCGCGCTCTTTCGCCGCGTCGGGGTACTGCAGCAGTGATTGGCCTGGTGAAGTTTCCAGTGGGTAGCGCGGCATGAGCCACCACAGGCTGAGGTAGAGCAGCGGGCCGATGCCGGTGAAGGAGAGGCCAACAAAGACCACCCGAAGCAGCAGTGGGTCGATTTGGAAGCGAAAGCCGATGCCTTCGCATACGCCGGCGATTTTGGCGTTGGAATCATCCATTGCGCGGGGAAGGCGGGCGGGCCGGGTGCCCAGCATCTGAGAAAAAGTATTGGTACTCATGCTGTTGATCATTCTGCCAAGCAGGGGTCGTGCGCATCGGGGTTCGCCCTGATTTTCCAAAGTTCAGGGTATTCCCTGATACCCCTGAGATCCTCGGGGTGTCAGAATGACAAGCATGATCACCTACCCAGCTTTTCGACGCTCCCGCGACCGCATGCTCGGCGGCGTCGCAGGAGGCCTCGCCGAACATCTCGGTGTGCCTGCTGTGGCAGTGCGAGTGTTTTTTGCTGCTGCCTGCTTTGCCACCGGTCTTGGCCTGGTGCTGTACATCGCGCTCTGGGTGCTCTCGCCGCTGGAACAGCATGAGGAGAATGCTGCTCCCCAGTCGCGGGTGCAGCCTGCCCAATGGCTTTTGGTTGCACTGGCCATCCTCGGCTGCACGGTTGGTGCCGGCTTTGGTTTCGGTATCGCCTTAGCGCTGCCAGTGGTGGTGATCCTGGTTGGTGCCGTGGTGGTCTGGGGTGCCTCGGCACGGCAGTCGAGCCTTAAGGTGCTGCTCAGCGTCTTCGGCGTGGTCTTGGTGTGCATTGGCGTTATCACTTCGCTGCGGCTGTGGCAGGGCCCGTATTTCTTCGCGGCCTTGAGCTCGGTGCTGGTGACCTTGCTCGGTGCCGGGGCATTGGCCTTGCCCTTTGCCCGCGGGTTTTTAGATAAGCTCACCGCCGAGCGTGAGGCAAGTGCGGTTGAGGCCCAGCGCGTGCAGATTGCCAATCAGCTCCATGATTCGGTGCTGCAGACCCTTGCGCTGATACAAAAGCGTTCTTCCGAGCCCGAGGTGCAACAATTAGCAAGGCGCCAGGAGCGAGAATTGCGCCAGTGGCTTTTTGCCCCCAGGCAGGAGGCCTCGGTGTTTGCTGCCATTGAACGTGCCTGCGCGGAGGTTGAAGATACGTTCGGCATCACCATCACCCCGGTACTGGTGGGCGAGGATGGTCCAATGAATAGCACCGCTGCTGAGGCGGTGGCTGCCGCCCGCGAGGCCATGGTCAATGCCGCGAAGCACTCCGGTGAGCAGCACTGCGATGTGTATGCGGAGTTGATCTTTGGTGAGCTGCAGATCTTCGTGCGCGATCGCGGCACGGGCTTTGATCCCGATGTGATTGACCCCAGCCGCCACGGGATCCACGATTCCATCATGGCGCGCATTGAGCGTGCCGGCGGGCAGGCCATGATCCGCTCAGAGCAGGGCACAGAGGTAGAGATTCGCGTGGCAATGGATCAGGAGGTAGCGCAGTGAATGAGATCAAGGTGTTTTTAGTTGATGATCACCAGGTGTTTCGTACCGGTGTGCGCGCTGAAATTGGCAATGCGCTGCACATCGTCGGTGAGGCCGGCAGCACCACCGAGGCAATCGAGGGCATTGCGCACACCAACCCCGATGTGGTCTTACTCGATGTGCACATGCCCGATGGTGGGGGAGTGCGTGTGCTGCGCGAGGTTTTGGAACAAAGCGCCGCACAGCCCCCAAAGTTTTTGGCACTGAGTGTCTCCGATGCCGCCGAGGATGTGATTGAGGTGATTCGCGCCGGGGCGCGCGGCTACGTCACCAAAACAATCAGCGGCGATGAGCTCATCCAGGCGGTGCGTAGGGTAGCCGATAATGATGCGGTGTTTTCGCCGCGTCTTGCGGGTTTTGTGCTTGATGCTTTTGCCAAGCCAGACCCGGTGGGCGCAGGAGTGGTGGATGCGCCCGAACGCGACGCGGCGGTGGAGCGCGGCGTGGTGGTAGATGATCCGGTTGCTGATGCGCTTACCCGCCGGGAATTAGAAGTGCTGCGTTTGCTTGCTCGCGGCTATACCTACAAAGAGATCGCCGCTGAGCTGTTTATTTCCATTAAGACTGTGGAAACGCATGCCTCAAATATTTTGCGTAAAACGCAGCAATCTAACCGCCATGCGCTCAGCCGCTGGGCACGCGAACGCGAGCTTGATTAGGCACACAAAAAACAGCATCCGCCCATCGCGGGCGGATGCTGTGGTGGTGTTTCCTAGTGGGCCTTTGCGGTACCGCGGAGGGTTTCTTCGGCCTCTGGGGAGCTACCGGTTGCAACGTGTGCTTGGTAGATCTCGTGGTAGTAGGCGGTGTCGTCGTAAAGCTCATCGCGCAGCGGGTTGAGGTGACGGCGACGGATGGTGCGGATCTGCCACACGGCGACGGCGACATTGGCGAGCAGGGCGATGAAGGAGACGATGAAGAGGGCTTCTGGGCGGTGCGATGCTTCCACGGCGAAGCGGGAGTCGGTGACGAAGCTGGGGACTGCCATCGTGAACATCATCCACAGTGCCAGGGTGTTGGCGCGGTGCTGGAGCCATGCGCCCTTGCAGATGAAGAAGGCGGGGATGGTGCAGGAGATCAGGAGTGCAGCGCCGGCGTAGAAGGCGTGGTCGCCAACGCAGTTGTACACATAGGCGAAGTTCCACAGGTCATAGGCGATGATCCAGAACCACATCATGTCGGGCCAGACCATGTCTTGGCTTGGCTTGCGCGAGATCATGATGCCTGCCCAGCCGCAGATGGTGAGCAAGTTCAGCAGGCCTGCAACGCCATTCATCCAGTTCCAGGAGCCGGAGACCATGTACACGCCATCAACCACGCCATCGGCGTTCATGGCACCAACTTGGAAGTCGCGGATACAAGCCTCAAGGATATTCATGGCCAAGATGGCTGCTGGGAAGACCAATGCCCAGCGCATATCGCGGATCTTCTTGTGGTAGCGCAGCAGCATGAAGCCTAGAACGCCGGCGAGTGCTGAGTAGACCTTGACCCAGTGGAACCAGGTGCCGGTGGAAGATCCTGCGCCTGCGGTGTGTGGCCATACAAAGATGGTGAGGATGATGGGCAGGGCAATATAGAATGCCCAGGCGGCGGCGCGGTAGCGTCGGGTGAGTTCATTGAGCCCGATGAGTGCGCCAAGCACCACAAACCATGCGAGCCAGGCGTACCAGGGGATCGAATCGAAGAGGAACACGTCCTTCTCCTTTGCGCTTGGGAAGCTTTTCGACGCCCTATACGCCCCACATTCCAAGCGCTTCTAGCCGTCGCAGCTTCATTCATGTCTGGCACGTTGCCGGGTGGAGTTTCACCCTGCTGTATGCCGTTGTTCTTACACTTTCAAGGCTATTGTTTGGCTAGTGTTTTGTCTTTAGACACCTTGCTTGAAGTGTCTAGTGTTCGAGTCACACCTTCGCCGCCTGCTTCGTGCCTTAAGCTACAAAGCATGGCCACGTACGAGGCAACCGATGCACAACTTGCGGTCGCGCGTGCCCTCAAGCAGCTTTTGATTGATAAACCGCTGCGCAAAATCTCCGTTGCCGAGCTCTGCCGTGTCGCGGTGATTAATCGCCAGACCTTCTACTATCACTTCAACGACATTTTTGATGCCGCTGCGTGGGTCTTCGCCCGGGAAGTAGCCGATCATATTCTTGCCCACGCCAGCTATAGCGAGTGGGCGGGTGGTCTTGAGCATTTGATGGTGTACATGCGCGAGCACGCAGAACAGGCGATGGCCGTGATCGATTCCTTGCCGTGGTCGCGCACCGAGCGCTTCTTTCACGCCGTGTTAAGGCAGATGATGACGGCAGTGGTAGATGAACTCCTCGCCCAGCCCCCAGCAATTGTGTTGGAGGCGGCAGACCGCGCCTTCGTTATTGAGCACTACACCGTGGCGGTGTGGGGCCATATCGTGCATTGGCTGGCCACCGGCATGGCTGATGATCCCCATGATCTCGTTCGGCGCATCAGCTTTGCCATGCAAGGCCATGTGCGTGAATCTTTGGAGCGTTTTCATGCGCACCCAGGTGGTGCTGGGGTGAGCCACTAAATCAGGGTGCTTGCTTAAAGTTGGCGGCCTGTTCGCGCAGCCGGGCATCAATTTCATTGTTGCCTTCGGCGCCTTGAGAAGATCGCGGTGGTGCCAGGATGAGCGATTCAGAGTCAAGGCCTGCTTCAAGCTCGCGCACGCGGGTGATTTCTGCATCGAGTTTGAGGCCGAGCAGCAAAATGGTGTTGGAAAGCAAAAGCCCAAAGAAGCCGCCGATGAGCCCGCCGAGCGCCCCGTACATGCCGATGTGGAGGAAGTTATTTACGTATAGGCGCACCCCCAGGCCCACCAAGGTGATGGCCACCAGTGAGAGCGTGGAACCTACCGTAAGCCAGCGCATTTTCTTGTATCGCACATTAGGGGCCACGGTGTAGAGCACGGCGATCAGCGCGATGGATAGGGCGATAATGGCAGGCCAGCGGAGGTATTTCCACACAGGCAGGAAGGTGACTAAAAAGAAATCTGCTACCGCGTCGAGGTGAAGGGGCCTGGCCACGGTGTCCAGGATGGGGCGCAGGATATCTTCTTCAAGGAAAAAGGCCACCAAAATGAGTGCGAGTCCGGTGACGATCGCGATGGTCAGTGCCCACATGGTGAGCCAGGTTTTAATCAGGCCGCGGCCTTCGTGGCGGCCATAGAGGGCGTTGGCGCTGCGCGAGAAAGCGCGAACATAGGCAGAAGAGGAAAATAGGGCGATGGCCACCGAGACGATCAGGGTGATCACTGATTGTTGGGTATTGCCCAAGACGATGTCGATCACCTTGTGGGCTTCGTTTTCGTAGTTGGTGGGGATGTTTTCGCTAATGAAGTCCTCGCTGAGCTCGCGCACCCTTGAGCTATTTTGCGCCAGCACCAAAGACGCGATGGCATAAAACCCCAAGAGGGTGGGGATGCCGGTAAAGAGGGTATAAAAGCTCAGCAGCGCACCGCGATCCATGAGGCTGCGGTTAAATACCTCCACATAGAGGCGCTTTGCAATCAGCTTCCAGGAACGCAGCGGAATCCAGCGGTGTGGTTTGCTGACGGTTTCGTAGTACTCCTCCACGCTTTTGGTGCCCACAGCGGGGCTGCCATCGAGTGGCACGATATACGGCTCGTGGGCATGTGAGGGCATGGGAAGAACATCACCTACTTAGAAAAGAGAGAGGGAAACGCCAGGTATTGCTTGGTGCTGCTTAGCGCTTTTGTGGATGGGTATCTACAAACGCCAGTGCACGGCTGCCGTCGATATGCGGAAATACCAGGTACATCCAGCCAAAGACCACCACGGCGCAGGCGATGCTGCCAATGAGGGGCAGTGGGGCAACAAGGGGCGCCAGCATCAGGGCTAACCACACCAAAAACAGCGGAAGGATTTGCGTGAACTTTGGCGTGTAGTGCAGGTTGCGGTTTTCGAGGAAGGCTTTGATTTTGCGGCGGTAGGGGTGAGAGAAGATGAGCATGATGCCTGCTGCGATGCAGATGAGCATGCCGAATACCTGGATGCCGCGGTCAAGGCCGGTGGTGAGCAGTGCAACACCAAGGCCGATGAGTGCGGAGCTGCCTACGCGAACGATCGGTGGGGTGGGGATCGGGGTGGTGTGCGAGCGCATGGTGGAGTAGGCGTTCATGCAGCAAACGCTAGCACTTGGGCTGGGATCGTCGTGTGGGGGCTGCATCTTGTGTCTGCTTGACGCACATTTGTTCGGCTGTTTAGCATGGGCGCATGCAGCAAACGGGTGTTCGAAACATGGTGGATGTGGAAGGCGTAGAAAACCTCTCTGCGCTCAGCCGCCATGAGCGCATCGCGGTGTTGCGCAACAAGGTTGCAGCGATGAGCAACGCCAGCCCAGATCTGCCCGCACCCCTGGAGCCGGATGCCCAAAAACCATCATCGTCGCAGTTCATTGAGGTTTCTCGCCCCATCGCCCAAGTACTGCCCGATGGGGGATTGCTCAGGCGATGCGTATATGAATGTAGCCCCACCCCAGCCTTTGTGGCAGAACTCATTGCGCAATTAAGCGCCCAGGGCACCTTCGTTGCGGTGGTGGGGTGGCCAGAATTAAGCCTGGCGGGCATCGCCGAATCTGGTGGAGATAGCACCTGTGTGGTGGCGATCCCCGATCCCGGTGAAGATCCCCTCTCTACGCTCGGGGTGTTGGTTGAAGGCATCGATGTGGTGATCTATCGCGGCGCGCCCATGACCTTGTCACCCGTGCGCGCTCGCCCGCTTTTGGCGCGCCTGCGCAAAGGTGTTGGTGCATTGGTGCTGGTGGGCATGCAGGTGGCTTCCCCGCGTGCCAGGTTGGAGGCCCAGGTGCGAGGCTTTCGCGGTATTGGTGAAGGCCAGGGGCGCATTAAGGCGGTGGATCTAGAAATTACTGGCCAGGCCAAAGCCTTTCATGCTCGCGCCACGATGAGCATTGGGCAGCCACGCACACTGCATGTGGTGGACTCATGAGGGTCTTGGCGCTGTGGTGCCCTGATTGGCCTGTGCAGGCAGCGATGATGCGAGGGCTTGTCCCTGCCGGTGCGCCGGTGATGATCAATGCCAAGCATCGCATTAGCGTGTGTAATGCTGCCGCCAGGGCCCAGGGGGTGCGCCGCGGTATGCGCACACGCGAAGCCCAGGCGATTGCCAATGCCATTGTGGTGGACGCCGATGAGCAGCGAGACGCGGCCACCTTTGCAGGCATTGCGGAATCGCTGGATCAGGTGGCCTCAAGCATCGAGATTCTGCGCCCCGGCTTAGCCTTGGTTAATGCAGAGGCAGCGGGACGTTTTCATGGCGGTGAAGCTAAGGCGGCAGAAAAGCTTATCGACGCCTCCGCGCGCGAACATATGGATAGCTTCATCGGCATTGCCGACGATATTTCCACCGCCGTGATTGCCGCGCGCACTCAAGACATTGTGCCACCGGGTGGTTCCCGGGACTTCTTGCGCGAGCAGCCCATTAGCCGCTTATTAGAGCCCGCCTTGGGGTGCGAGGCAGAAGTGGTGCGCACGCTCAATGCGCTTGGGGTATGCACCCTTGGGGCCATTGATGATCTCGGTGTGCGCGCGATGATCACCCGCTTTGGTGCCGCAGGCCGGCGTTGCCATGAAGTGGCGGCAGCACGGGATACTCGCCTGGTTGCTCCTGCGATACAGCAGGCTGACCTGAGCGTGAGCATTACGCCCGAGACCCCTTTGACTCGCGTGCATGAAGCCGCCTTTGCTGGCCGTGAATTAGCAGCGCAGTTGCATCAACAACTCAAAGCCCAAGGGCTTGTGTGCATGCGATTAAAAATTACTGCCTTCATAGGCCAGCAGGCATGTGAGCGCATCTGGCGTACACGCGAACCTTTAAGTGAGCGCGCCACAGCAGAGAGGATCCGGTGGCAGCTTGATGCGTGGATACAGCGTGCGCAGGTAGACGATGCTGCTGGTGGGATTGACACATTGTTATTAACCCCAATTGAGTGCGCACCCCCAGAACACTATGGGCTTTGGGGGCATACATCGGATCATGCTCGCCAGCAGGTGCTTGCACGAGTGCAGTCCACGTTGGGTACAGATGCCGTGCTCCAACCGGTCAGCAGTGGTGGCAGGGGTGTAGAAGATCGCGTGCAGTTCGTGCCCTTCGGGGAATCCCAAGAGGCCCAAGCTGCTTTTGCGGGCGCCATTCCAGGGCCACTGCCGGCAAGCATCGGCCACCCCAGCGCCAGGGCGCAGCTTGTTGATGCCCAAGGCCAGCCCATTCGCGTGGTAGAGGCTGCCTTAAGTGCGCCACCGGCTGGGTTTCAGTGGGGCCAAAAGCGCTATCGCATCACTGGGTGGGCAGGCCCTTGGCCGGTGGATGATCAATGGTGGGTAGGCGGGCACCCCTGTGCTCGCCTACAAATTGTGGCCGAAGGCCCACACGCGTGGCTATTGGTATGGGCAGGCCAATGGAGAGTCGAGGCGAGCTATACCTAGTTATCTACAATGTCCACCACAACGCGAGTGGGGTTTTGCAGAAGCTGGATCGAGTAGGGGCGGCGGCTATCAAGGCCAGCGACGAACATCTCGCGGCCTTCATAGATGCCGTGCTCACGCACCTCGGTAATGTGCCCGGCACCCTTGATCTTGCTTAAGTCAGCAGATTCGATGGTGGTTTCAAAGGGGTAGCTCACACCGTCGATATTGATAATCAAGGCAACCTTGCCCTTGTACTCCAAGGCATGCCCGGAACCCATCTGCGCCGGAGTATCGGTGTAATCCGCATACCAACCGGGTGCATCAGAGCCCTCGATATCGAATACGATGCGATCAAAACCATCGTGGTGCCCAACACGAACATTGGTCACCACAGCGCCAATGCTTTGTGGACGCTGCTCCTTGGCAGCTACTGAAGCATCACCCAAGGGGGCGATGCCCGCCTCTTCTTTTTCTGCCTCCTCGCGCAGTTTCTGGCGATCCGCAGTATTGGAAGGCGACACCGTAGCCGTGGAGGTGACCTTCTTGGTGGTGGTGGAGGTTTCAGAGCTTAAGGGGTTGAGCTTTGGGTCGTCGTCATCGCAGGCGGCAAGGCCGACGGTCAAGCCAATAACGGTAATAAGCGATGCGATTTTTTTCATATCCCCACGCTAACCGAAACTGCAGCAAAGCATCGGGAAATTCGCGTGAATGTTATCGAATCGAGACGACAGGCAACCAAGGGTGTCCTAAACAATCCGGGATTGAGGTGACTATGCTGGGCATCTATGACTACCTGGTGCTCCGACGTTCAACCAGAACCCTTACCTGGCACAGCCAGAACCGGAACGACATTCGTGCTGATGGAACATCACGGCCCCTGGAGTCGAGACATCCTCGACGGCGGTACGCTCGCGCACACCGAATGCTTCCGAGACATCCCCGGTTTCACCCTGATCCGCAAACCAGGCCGCGCGGGGCGCAAGCCGAAGCGCCTGCGCAACGTCTACCTGGTGTTTGCAGAGCACAATATTGTCGAACACCTCGAAATCCCCGAGGCGATGGTGCCAAACCTGGATTTCTCCGGCCCGGGCCGCAATGTAGAACACGGCGCCACCACCTTGGATGCGCCAGTACTACTGACCTGTACCCACGCCAAGCGCGATCAGTGTTGCGCGCTGAAAGGCCGGCCGATCGTTGCCGATTTGCAGCAGCGCTTCCCCGATGGGCATATCTGGGAGTGCTCTCATGCCAAGGGGCACCGTTTTGCCCCAGCCATGCTGCTCTACCCTTGGGGCTTTTCCTTTGGGCGCTTAAATAACGAAGCCGCAGCCGAGCTTTACCGCTATGCCTGCAAGGGCTTGCTCTTTTATCCAGGCAATCGTGGCCGCACCACCTTAGATGCCCAGGAACAAGTAGTGGAGTTAGCGGTGGTAGATGCCCTTCAAGAAGCAGGAGAGCAGATAGCCATGGATGCGTTGAGCACTGCTGGAACGAGGGTGCGTCACCGCGACGGCAGACAGTGGGAGGTGCGCCTTGAGCGCATCGAGGTTGAAGGCGTGGTGTCTTCTTGTGGCGATGCCCCCAAACAAGGCAAGGCCTGGGTGGCAACGCAGATCGAGCCTGTGGCAGCGGGGTAGGGGCGCGCGGAGACGTCGAAAAGCAAAAAGGCCCAAGGCAATGAAGCCTTGGGCTTTCTACGTGTTGGGTTAGCGGCGCATGATCTTCTTGGAAAGCCAGTTGCCGAAAAGCTGGGCGACCTGGACGATCAAGATGATGACGAAGGTAGCCACATAGGTTACTTCCCAGTCGTAGGCGCGATAACCGTAGACGATGGCGAAGTCACCCAAACCGCCGCCGCCGATGTAGCCGGCCATGGCCGACATGTCCACGATGGCGATAAAGATGAAGGTATAACCCAATACCAGCGGGCCGAGGGCCTCGGGGATGATGACGGTGGTGATGATCTGCCAGGGGCTTGCGCCCATGGAACGGGCAGCCTCGATCACGCCGGGGTCAATGGCCACGAGGTTTTGTTCCACAATGCGGGCCACGCCGAAGGTAGCGGCGATGGACATGATAAACATTGCGGCTTCGCGCCCAATCGTGGTTCCCACCACCGCCAAGGTCAAAGGACCAAAGGCGGTGATCATGATGATGAAGGGGATGGGGCGAACGAAGTTCACCAAGACATTCAGCAGGGTATAAAAGGCCTTGTTCTGCAAAATGCCGCCCGCGCGGGTGGTGTAGAGCAGCACGCCGATGGCAAGACCTAAGATGCCGCCTACCACTAAGGTCACAGAGACCATGACCAAGGTATCGACGATGGCCTCGCCGAAGGTGGGGCCGAGACGGTCCCAGTCGGCTGCGAGGATTGCAGTATTGGCTGCATCGGTACTCGAGCTGATTGCGGAGTTCAATGCGCCGAAGGTGGTGGTGCTCATCGGGTGATCTCCTCAATGTTCGTGGTACGCCTCAAGGCCTGGTAGAACTGCTCTACTACGTCTTCGGGGCCAACCAGGCGCACCGTGACCTTGCCAAAGGAATGCTTTTGCAAGGTGGTGATGCCGCCATGGACGATGTGAATGATGGCGCCGTTATCTTTGGCAGCAGCCGCGGCACTAAAGAAGCCGGATTCCTCCGACAAGGTGATGGTAAACAGCCGCCCTTCGTGGAAGAGCAAGTCTTCTGCCTCAAACTCATCGGGGGTGTTGCGCAAAGAGGTCGCCACAAAGCGCTGTGCCACACCGGTGCGTGGATTGGAAAACACCTCATAAACAGAGCCGTATTCCACCACTTTGCCCTGTTCCATCACCGCGACTTTGTCGGCAATAGAACGCACCACGTCCATCTCGTGGGTAATGACCACGATGGTGATGCCAAGTTCACGATTGACTCGGCGCAGCAGAGCCAAGACTTCTTCGGTGGTTTCTGGGTCCAGGGCGGAGGTGGCTTCGTCGGCAAGCAGCAGTGCTGGGTCGGTAGCCAGTGCGCGGGCGATGCCCACGCGCTGCTTTTGTCCACCGGAAAGCTGCTCGGGGTAGTGCTTTCCGCGATCGCCTAAGCCTACGAAGTCGAGCAGTTCCTGCACGCGCGCTTTGCGCTCGGCAGAAGGCATGCCGGCCAGCTTGAGTGGGTACTCCACATTGCCCGCCACCGTTTTGGAGTTGAGCAAGTTGAATTGCTGGAAGATCATGCCGATATTGCGGCGCACTTTGCGCAACTGCTTTTCCGACATCCCGACGATATCGGTGCCGTCGAGGCGCAGCGCGCCGCTGGTGGGCTTGTCTAGACCGTTGATCATGCGCACCAACGTGGATTTGCCGGCACCGGAGTAGCCGATCACGCCGATGATCTCGCCGGGTTCGACGGTAAGCGTGACCTTGTCGAGCGCCGTAATGGTGCCGCCGAAGACTTTGGATACGTCTTCGAACTCAACCTTGGTGCCTGACATTACTTGTTTTGCTCCTCGAGGCGATCAAGGATCTTTTGCAGGTCTTCCTGGGAGCGGTCCACGGAAACAGAGGTGCCCTTGGAATCCTCTTCCACAGCCTGCTGCACCTCGGGGGTGTGCCAGAGCTCGACGAGCTTCTTCAGGTTTTCGTTATCCACGTTGTCCTTGGTGGTAACGAGCACGTTGATGAAGGGCTCGGTGGAAGGATCGGAAGGATCGTCCTGGAGCACGGCGGTCTTCGGGTCGATGCCGGCGCGATCAAGGAAGGTGTTGTTGATGATGGCGGGCTTGCCCTCGAAGTAGGCGGTGGAGGTCTGAGCCGCATCCACGGGGGTGAGCTTCACCTTGGACTTCTCGGTATCCACATCAGCCGGGGTGGGCTTTGCTACGTCATCCTTTTTCAGCTTGACCAGGTCTTTGCTCTTGAGCACGTTGATGGCGCGGGCCTGGTTGGTGGGATCGTTGGGGATGGCTACTTCTTCGCCATCGATGCCGTCGATGGAATCGTGATCCTTCCAGAACAGTGCCAGCGGCACGACCTCGGTGGAGCCAACTGGTGCCAGGTCCGAATTGGACTTCACATTGTAGGTAGCAAGGAAGTCGAGGTGCTGGAAGAGGTTGGCGTCGATCTGCTTTTGGGTCAGCGCCTGGTTGGGGGTGTTGTAGTCGGAGAAGTTCTCGATCTCCAGGTTGATGCCGTTTTCCTTGGCCTTGTCCTCCCACACGCTCCAGGCCTTCTTGGCGGAGTCGGTGGTGCCGATGGTGACGGTGGAGTCGTCGGCCTTATCGTCGTTGCCGCAGGCCACCAGACCGGTGGCGGCGATTGCGGAGGCGAACACGGCGGCGAGTTGCTTTTTCATGGTGTGCTTCCTAAACGTCTCAGGGTATAGACAGAGCTTTCTACTGCCCTTTGGTGTTTGACAAATTTAGCAGCAGGAACGTCGAATGTACAGCTCAGTCTATTCTTAGCTTTTCGACGTCCCCTGCCGCAGCTTGAGCGGCGTACAGCCCTATTGTTGCTTGGCGTCTTGTTCCAGCTTGTCCAGGATTTTCTTCAGATCTTCCTGGCTGCGCTGAATGGGATATGCGGTGCCCTTGGTGTCTTCCTTGCGGGCTTCTTGCACCTCGGGGCTGTGCCAAATCTCTACCAGTTGTGCAAGCTGTGGATCATCGGCGCGATCTTCGGTGGTGACCAAGACGTTGATATAGGGCTCGGCTTCGGGGGATGCGGGATCGTCTTTGAAGATCGCCGTCTTGGCGTCGATGCCGGCGCGATCAAGGAAGTTGTTATTGATAATCGCCGGCTGGCCATCGCCATAGGCTGCCGGGGTTTGGGCTGCATCCACTGGGGTGAGCGTGACCTTGGAGGCCTTGGTATCAACATCGGCGGGGGTGGGGCTGAGCTGGTCTTTATCTTTCAGCGTGATCAGGTCGGCCGCGGCTAGCACGTGCAGGGCGCGCGCTTGATTGGTGGGGTCATTGGGGATGGCAATGTTTTCACCCTCGATGCCATCGAGGGAGTCGTGGTCTTTCCAAAACAGTGCCAGGGGCACTACTTCGCTTGATCCAACTGGTACGAGATGCTCGCCGGTATTGGCGTTATATTCCGCCAGGAACTTCAGGTGCTGGAATTGGTTGGCGTCGATCTGGTGCTGCGAAAGCGCCTGGTTTGGAGTGGAGTAATCGGCGAAATTGACTACCTCAAGGTTAATGCCGGCCTCTTTGGCCTTGTCCTCCCATACCTGCCAGGCCTTTTGGGATGAGTCGGTGGAGCCGACCTTGATGGTGTCGCCGGCCTCGTTGCTATCGCTGGAGCAGGCCACCAGGCTGGTGCCAAGGAAGGTGGCGGCGAGTGCTGCGCTGAGGATTTTCTTCATGTGCTCTTACTTTCTGTTGTGTACTGAGTTGTCTACTTATTGGACAAAGCATGAGGTTAGCAGTTTGAGCAAAAACTGTACAGCTTGGTCTAAAGTGCGTACCCGAAAAGGTGTGGGTAAAGCGCATTAGAACACCCGTTCGTCATTGTTGGGGGTTGTGTTTTAGTATCGAACGCATGGACGATAACCCGACGCTTGGTATCTGCGGTGGAGGCCTGAACTGGGCAGATATTAATAGCGTGCTCAACGGCACCTTTGAAAAGGTGCTCGTGCCCGCATCGCATCGCAGGCGACTACGCACCAGCGCTTTCACCTCCGTCGAAGGTTCGGGTGAGCAAACAGGCAGCGGTGGGCAAGCGAGCGGTGGCGTGCAAGCGGGCGGCGGTGTGCGAGTGGGCGGTGTGCAAGCAGGCAGCGGCGGGGCTGAGCTTCACGCCAAAAGCTCCTTTGCCTTTTTGGAAGGGGCTTCAAGCCCCGAGGAATATGTAGAAGCCGCCCAAGCATTAGGGCTCAGCGCGCTGTGCTTGATGGATAGAGACGGGCTCTATGGCGCTATGGAATTTGCGCTTGCCGCTGCGGATGCTGGAATACAGACCGTCTTCGGGGCAGAGCTCGGCATCGATCCCACACTGCCGCCGTTGCCGGTGCTGTGTAAAAGCCCAGAGGGGTATCGCCGTTTAAGCCTCAGCATTACCCAAGCGGCCATGCGCACCGGAGAAAAAGGCAAGGTGGCGTACCCGAGCCTGGAATTACTTGCGCAGGCAGCAAATAAGCAGTGGTATGTATTATTGCCCGCTGCCTGGCACGAGCGCGCAACAGAAGTAGTGGAGGCCTTTGGCGCACACAATGTGCTGGCCCTATTTGAATCCACCATGTGCCCCACCGACTGCGATGATCACGAGGTGCTTGCAGATCTATGCCAACGCTATGGCATACGCGGGATCGTGAGCGGATCACCTACCGCAGCATATGCAGCACACGCACGCCTTGCCGGTGCAAAAGCAGGATTGCGCCAGCGAGCATCCCTTGCCCAACACCGCCCCCATACCCACCCCGCCGGAGGATCGTGGCTGAAAGCCATGCCACAGGTGGCAGCCAGTGTGGTTGGGGGAGTAGCGCTCTTGCACACCACCGATGACGTAGCCAAAGAATGTGCCTTTGCCCTCGATCTGCTTATTCCAGCACTGCCACACTGGGACGTACCCGATGGGCATACAGAGATGAGTTGGCTACGCCATCTGGTGTGTGAGGGAGTACAGCAGCGCTATGTGCCGCGCTACCGCGGTGATGAAGAAGCACTGGCCAAGGTGTGGGCGCAGATCCACCATGAGCTCAACATTATTGAGCAACTCGGCTTTCCCGGCTACTTCCTCATCGTGCACGACATTGTGCAGTTTTGTCACCGCTCCAATATTTTGTGCCAAGGCCGTGGCAGTGCCGCGAATTCCGTGGTGTGTTTTGCTCTTGGCATTACCAATGTGGATCCGATCGCCGCCCGGCTGTTATTTGAGCGCTTCTTATCCCCAGAACGCGACGGCCCACCCGATATCGATATTGATATTGAATCCACCCGGCGTGAGGAAGTGATCCAATACGTCTACCGCCGCTATGGCAGAGATAATGCAGCGCAGGTAGCCAACCTCATTACCTACCGGCGCCGTGGCGCACTCCGCGATGCATCCCGCGCCTTGGGCTACCCCCAAGGCAGTGCCGATGGTTGGGCCAAGGGCTTCCAAGCAGTACCAGAAGATGTAGACGCATTAGCGCAACAATTTCTAGAGCACCCACGGCATCTCGGCATCCATTCAGGTGGCATGGTGATTTGCGATCGCCCCATTGCCAATGTGGTGCCGGTGGAATGGGCGCGCATGGAAGGTCGCTCGGTGGTGCAGTGGGATAAAGAAAGCTGCGCTGCCGCCGGGTTGGTCAAGTTTGATCTGCTTGGCCTTGGCATGTTGGAAGCCCTACACCACATGATCGACCTGGTAGAAGAACAGCACGGTAGGCGCGTCAACCTTTGGGAGCTCGACCTCGCCGAAGCAGAAATCTATGCCATGCTTTCGCGCGGGGATGCCGTAGGAGTGTTCCAGGTGGAATCGCGCGCCCAGATGGCCACCCTGCCCAGGCTGAAGCCACGGGAATTTTTCGATCTAGTGGTAGAAGTTGCGCTTATTCGCCCAGGACCTATCCAAGGTGGTTCGGTGCACCCATATATTCGCCGCCGCAACGGGCTTGAGCCGGTGGAATATGATCACCCAATTTTGCGCAATGCTTTAGAAAAGACCCTCGGCATCCCGCTGTTTCAAGAACAACTCATGCAAATGGCGGTGGATGCCGCAGGGTTTAGCGGCGCCGAAGCCGATGAGCTGCGCCGCGCCATGGGCTCGAAGCGCTCGCCAAAGAAGATGGCGGCAATGAAGCAACGCTTCTATCAAGGCCTGGCCAATAACGGCATTGATGGCGAAGTGGCCCACAAGCTGTGGAATAAGATCGTGGCCTTTGCCGCCTATGGCTTCCCCGAATCCCACTCGCAGTCCTTTGCCTCCCTGGTCTATTTCTCCGCGTGGTTTAAATATCACTACCCGGCAGAATTCTGCGTTGGCCTCTTGCGCGCCCAACCCATGGGCTTCTACTCGCCGCAGTCCTTGCTTGCCGACGCCAAACGCCACGGTGTAGCAACGCTGCCCATTGATGTGAACTGCTCCCAAGTAGAAGCGAGCATCGAGCAAGGCGCAATCAGATTAGGGCTCAACCTAGTGAAAGGCCTTGGAGAAAAAGCCGCTGCCGCAGTAGTAGCGCACGCCCCTTATCAGGATGTAGGCGATCTAGCGCGCCGGGCAGATCTGGGGCGCGCCAAAATTGAGGCACTCGCCAGGGCCGGTGCCTTGGAGCGTTTTGGTTCTCGACGCCAAGCCCTATGGCAGGCAGGAACAGTAGAACACGCTGGAATGTTGCCAGGCCTGGCAGTAGAGGCACCATCGCTGCCTGGCATGACGGCCTTTGAGCTGATGGCAAGCGATATCGCCTCAACCGGGGTGAGCGAGATACAGCCCATTGAGATGCTGCGGGAATGGTTGGATACCCAAGGTGTGCTCAAGGCCTGTGACCTGCTTACGCCAGAAGATGGCACCCGTATCCGCATCGCCGGGGTGATCACCCACCGCCAGCGCCCCAAAACCGCCCAAGGCGTGACCTTTTTAGGCATGGAAGATGAGACAGGGTTGATGAATATCGTGGTCTCAGTGGGGTTATGGGAGCGATCCTTATTGGCCCGTAGCGCTAAAGCCGTGATGGTTCGTGGCATCGTGCAAAACCAAAACGGGGTGGCCAGCATCGTGGCGGATAAGTTTGAGCCACTGCCGCTTGCTCATGCCTTAAGCAGAGGGTCGAGGGATTTTAGGTGAGGCGGTATCTAAGCAAAGGCGCAGGGAAAAGGCCGGAAGTGGAATAGAAGCAAGCAGCGAAAAGGCCGCCGTAGCGGCATCGAGAATGCCCAGATGCATCGCCTGTGCTATTGATAGGCAATATGGAATATCAGCCAGTATCGCGGAAACTCATCCTAGGCAGATACATCGCCTACGGCATCGTCTTGGTGGTGCTCGCGATTGCCATTGCCGCAGGTGCGCTGCTGTGGACGCCGTGGCTCTGGCTGGCCATGGTTGCGCTGGTGATTTACGCCGGGTGGCAGGCGTGGCTGATCCCCGTGCAAGTAGGTGCAACTGGCTGGCGCGAAGACGAGCGAGAGCTGGTCATTAGCAAGGGCAGGATGTGGCACTCCCTGGTAGTGATTCCTTATAACCGCATCCAATACGTCGATATTTCCCGCGGGCCGATCGCCACCAAGCTCGGCTACGCCGAGGTGCAAGTACACACCGCTGCCGTGGTGGATTCGACCATCCCGGGAGTACCACTGGAACAGGCCGAGCATCTGCGCGCACGATTCTCTCAGAGGCTGAGCTAATGCGGGTACATCGTCTCTCGCCGATGGTGCGCATTGCGCAGTCATGCATCGCAGTGTTGGTGGTGCTGCTGGTGCGCGAAGATTTCCGTAGCTTCATACTCAATCACTTGAGCACCTGGTGGATTGCGCTGCTGGTCCTCCTAGGCTTGATGGCGCTAACGTGGGTGCTTTCTGGGATCTGGTGGCGCGCCACCAGCTTTAGTATCGGCGAAGAAATATCCTACGAGCACGGCGTATTCAGCAAAACCACCCGCAGTGCTCAACGCGAAAATATCCAGGCTGTGGATGTCGTAGAGCCATTTTTTCCAAGGCTCTTCGGATTGGCTGAGCTGCGCATCGAAACCGCAGGCGGCGATGATTCCGTTATTGCCATTCGATACCTCAGGCCCGCCCAAGCCCACGAACTGCGTAAAGAACTCCTCAGCCACGCAAGGCATGCTGGCGAAGATGCTATTGAAGGCGCTGCCGAAGATACCGATGCTCAGCTGCTGGGGCATAAAGATGCGAAGGTGCAAGGCCATGCCCACGATGGGCAAGCCGGTGACGCGGATGTCAGTATCCCTGTATCGCGAGCACTGCTTGGTGCCGGCTTGCAACAAGCCCCGCGCTTGCTCATCCTTCTGCTTGTTTTCTGGGTCCTTGATCTGGCCAGCATTGGTCTGATCGCCATTGCCTTTAGTGTGGTGCCACCGTTGTTCCGCCGCCTTGATCAGGCCTGGCAGATGCGACTTCGCTTTAGTAACACCCTCAACCTCACCTACGGCTTGGCTAATCGCTCGCACAGTGACATTCCTTTGCGCCGTGTGCACGCCGCGCGGATCAAGCAGTATCCGCTCTGGCGCTTCTTTGGCTGGTGGGAAGTCACGCTTGCGGTATCCGGCTACACCGAAAACACCACGGTGTTGCCCGTCGGTACTCGTGAGGAGGTAGAAGAAGTGCTCCAGCGCATCTTCGGTAGGGACATGGATATCCGTGCCACTTGCTCAAGCCCAAAGCAGGCGAAGTGGATCTCTCCAATCGACTGGAAACAACAACAAGTCGAGCTAGAACAAGAGCATGTGGTGCTGAGTTTCGGAAGGATCGCGCCTCAAAGGGTGTTACTCAACCGTGCTGATATTCAAGCCCTGGAGTTAAGCCACGGTCCGGTGCAGCATAAGCTCGGCGTGTGCAACCTCGAGTGTTCGGTAGTGCATGGGCCGGTGCGAGCAAAGATCAGGGATCTGCGCACTGAAGATGCGCAGAGGTTACTGGGGCAGTTGCGGGCAGGGCAGTAGGGTTACGGCCACGAAGGGTGATTGCTCAGCCCGGTATCCAAGAAATGCATGAGTCAGCTGCGCCCAAGAGCCTTTCCAGCTCCTCGGCGCTGAGCTGAACACCGGAATCAGTGCGCTTATACCGACACCACGACGGGGGAGCCGTCGACGTCCATCACGTCGACGGAAGCCTGGAAGAGCTGCCCGATGCGCTCTGGGGTGAGCACTTCCTGGGGCTTGCCCGCGGCCACAATCTCGCCATCGCACATGGCCAGCATGTGGTGGCAGTAGCGGGCTGCCAAGTTGATATCGTGCAGCACCATTAACACCGTGGTGCCTGCTTCGGCGTTTCTTTGCGCCACTGCCTCCATCAAGGCCACCTGGTGTGCTCGATCCAGATACGTTGTTGGCTCGTCGAGCACTAACACGTCGGTATCTTGGGCTAGGGCGCGAGCAAGCCAGACGCGCTGGCGTTGCCCGCCGGAAAGTTGGCTGATTGGCCGGTGGCGTAAAGCGTGGACGTCGCAAAGCTTCATGGCTTCTTCCACAGCCTCCTGATCCTTTGTGCGCCAACGGTGCAACCCCTTGCCGTGGGGGTGCCTGCCTGCGACGATGACGTCTTCGACGCTAAAGCCCTCTAAGGGTTCCGGTTTTTGGGAAAGCACCGAAATCAACCGGCCACGCTGCTTCGGCGTGAGTGCATTTAAGGCCATATCGCCACCATCAGCACGGACTGCCACGGAGCCTGCCAGGGGTGCCATGATGCCGGTGAGGGTTCGCACCAACGTAGATTTGCCACAACCATTCGGGCCGATCACGCCGGTGATCGCACCTTTGGCAATGCGCACATCGAGGTCGGAGGATATGCTGACGCCCTGATAGCCCGTGGCAAGCCCGGATGCGCAAATAACTGGGGTGGTATCAGATGCCAGATCGCCTGCAGAAATAGCACTTATTGGAGCCTCCTTGCGTTCCTGCCTGCTCGTATCCTGGCTGGTTGTCTGCACCCCAGAACCAAGGTGGGGCACCAGCACCTTGCGCTTTGGGTGTTGAACAAACTTACAGTCCAGGCCAAATACATCCTGATGGATCTCGCGGCTGAGCACCTCGCGCGAAGGGCCCGATGCCACGATTGCCCCGTCGCGCATCACCACGATCGTGTCGGCGATTTTGAGGGCAGCATCCACATCATGCAGCACCACCACCACCCGGATGCCGCGTTGCGCGATGGCGGCAACCAGGTCGAGTACTCGCTGCTCACCGCCGATATCCAGGTAGCTCGTTGGCTCATCAAAGAACACAATTGGCGTGGTTTGCGCCAGCGTCATGGCAATCCAGGCGCGCTGCTGCTGTCCGCCAGACAGCGCCTCCATTGGCTGGTGGGCAAGTGCGCCGATGCCGCATTGCTCGATGGCGTCGTCGATGGCTTGAACGTCGTCATGCGAATGCGGCTGGAATAGTCCCTGGTAGGGGTAGCGCCCTTTGCCCACAATATCGCGCACACTTAAACCATTGGTGTTGGAGCCGTGCTGGCCAAGGACTGCAATCATCCTCGCCACAGCCTTGGGCGACATCCGCGATAGCCGCTTGCCATCGACAATCACGTTGCCGTGCGTGGGGCGCATCAGCCGAGCCATCGTGCGCAGCAGCGTGGATTTCCCGCAACCATTCGGCCCGATCAGCGCGGTCACGCCCTCACCAATACACAGATCAATCCCATCGATGATCGGATCGCCCTTTTTGGAATAACGCACGCTCAGCCCCTCGGCCTGGATCATGCGGCAGCTTTTCGACGCTCCTCCGACCCCAGCCGTGCCAGCATCGTGAGGAGCCGCTGTGTGTTCTGGTTGTGGTGGCTGGGTTGAAGGCTTGTCTGCCTGCAGCGTTGCTGTGTTGTGTGGATTGTTGGAAAACATCAGCGCCTTCTTTGGAAAAGAGTGAACACAATCAAAAAATAGGGCGCGCCAATAGCGGCGATGACTACGCTCACGGGGACGGGAACGGGCATGAAATGTGCGCCAACAACATCGGCGATGATGGTTAAAAGCCCACCTACGATGCCTGTGAGCAGCAAGGACAGCGCGGTAATTTGACCTACCATCAAGCGAACAATGTGTGGCACCACCAGTGCCACAAAGCCGATTAGCCCGGCCACGCTCACGGCGATGGCAGCGAGCCAGCAGCCCACGCAGATCAGCACTAAGCGGGTGCGTTCAACGTGAATACCACTGGTGGCTGCAACATCTTCGCCCAATGCAATAAGGCGCAAGGCGTTGATGCGAGCAAGCGCTATCGGCAATGCCACCACCAGGCCTAGGGCGATGAGGCTGACGTCTGACCAACTTGCCCGCGATAGTGAACCGATGAGCAAATTATCCGCCCACACCACATCTTGGATGGGGAATCGGCGCACCATATAGGCTTCTGCTGCGCCTAGGAGTGTTTGCATACCAATGCCCACGAGTACTAGGCGGGCGGGATCTAAGTTTCCGCGCTTTGCCAAAAAGTACACCGCCATGGTGGTGGCTACGGCACCGATAAAGACCACCACGGGCAAGAAGGCAACATTGTGCGTGATTAAAATCCAAATGAATCCCGCTGCACCTGCACCGGAGGTCACACCGATGATATCGGGGGCAACCAGATCATTCCTGGTCACGCCCTGAAAGATTGCGCCAGACATAGCAAGCGCCATGCCCACCAAAAATCCCAGCAGCAGGCGCGGGAGGCGAAGCCGAAACACCACAAACTCGGTCTTGGCATCGGCTTGGGACCATAGGGCAGTGAGCACGTCTTTGGCCGCTAGGGGCACATCGCCAATGGTCATGGCGAATACCGCCACGGCAGCGCTCAGCCCCAGGGCAATGAGGATGAGCAGTGCCGTCGAGCCATGGAAGCGAAAGCTCCACCACGAGGTGCTGTGCACGCGCCACGGGCTTTTGCCCACCGGCGCGCTATCTTTGGCCTGTGGCTTTGGGCGTTGCTTGGTTGTAGGAGTCATGACGCCACCTTCGAGGATTGGCGAGCAATAAGAATGAAAAATGGTGCACCGATCGCACCCATGACGATGCTGGCCTCTAATTCGGCGGGAAATAGCGCGAAGCGGCCGAGGATATCGGCGGCGGTGAGCATGGATGCGCCCACGAAGGCGGACAGCACGATGCCCCACTCCACCGATCCGCGCACCAATGGGCGAACCAGGTGAGGAACTGCAAAGCCCACAAAACCGATGGGCCCACAAATAGCCACGCTGGCTCCGGCCATGGCCACCACCACGATTGAGGCGATGAGCCTGGTGCGTGCGGTGTGTACGCCGGCGGCTGCGGCGATGTCTTCTCCAAGGGCGAGCATGCCGATGCTTCGAGACATCAATATGCAGATCACCATGCCTGCAACGGCAAGGCCGATGGCCAGAGGGAAGTCTTCCAAGCGACGTCCACCTACGCCACCGATCATGATGTAGCGAACCGTTTCACGGGTGTGATCATCGCTGTAGACCATGATGGAGGTCCAGGTTGTCATCACCGTGCCGCCGATCATGCCGGCAAGCACCAAGCGCACCGGGGAGGATTGCCCGCGAGTGCCTTGGCCAATAAAGATCACCAACAAGCCCGCCAAGACTGCACCGGCGATGGCCATGAGGGTGAACTGTTCGGGGCTATCGGCGCCGAAGAAGAACACCGCAGCAGTGATGCCGAATCCGGCGCCGGAAGATACCCCAAGCACAAAGGGGTCGGCCAAAGGATTGCGGGTCACCGCCTGCATTACGGCACCGGCAACACCGAGGGTGGCTCCTACCAGCATGGCGATGATGGTGCGCGGGATGCGCATATCGCTAATCACCGTGTGGTTATAGCCATTGGCATCAGCAGTGGTGAGCGCTTGAATGATCTGCCGCGGCGGAACCGATACCGAACCCAAAGACACGCTGGCTACCGCCAACACGCAGGCCAACACGGACACCAAGACCAGTGCCGCCCCACGGCTGATGGTGAAGCGCCCGGTCTTTGTTTGCGAGGCCGCGCCGGGGGCTGTGTTTTTAGCCTGGCCAGTTTGCCCGGCCAACCCAGCCTGTCCGGCCTGCTTTACCGCAGCCGTGGTGCTGCCGGTTCCTGTCGCGGATGTGCCGCGGGCCGTCATGAATTCAGCGAGCCGATGTGCTTGTTCAGATCATCCAGCATGGAGTTTGCTTCCATGACGGATTCACCGTTCCACACCGCATTGACAAAGAAGGTCTGGTTATTTTTCACCGCGTTGAGCTTGTTCCACAGCGGGTGGTTTTTGACCTTCTCCACGTTGGCCAAGGTGGCCTTGTCTTTATCGTCTTGCTCGGAAGGATCGTCGTGGACTTGCACCACAACGAACATGATGTCGGCGTCGGCTTCGTTCAGGCGCTCCGGTGAAAGCGGGAAGGCTTCAATGGATTCGCCGTTGGTGGCTGCCTTGGTGGCGGCAAGATCGAGGTCTTGGTTCTTGGGGCGCTTGATGCCCACCTGATCCAGAACACCACCGGCGAAGGAACTCTTGGTGTAGATGATCAGGTTGTCGTTGCGGATGCGCAGTACGGAGACGGTTTTGTCTTTGAGGTAGTCGCCGTGCTTTTCCTTGAACTCATCTACACGATCTTGATAATCGCTGAGCAGTTCTTCAGCCTTATCTTCTTTGTTCATCACTCGGCCAAAGAAGCGAAGTGTGTCGTCCCAGCGGTGCTTGCGCTCGTCGCCGGATTCGATCACCACGGTAGGTGCAATGGCTGCGAGGGTTTCACGATTATCGTCGTCTCGTGGGGTAGATGCCACGATCACGTCCGGCTGTAGGGAAATAACCTTTTCGATGTTCAGCTCGCGCTCATGAAGATCCGTCGCCCCATCTTCCTTGAGCTTTTTCACCACATCCGGGTAGGGGTAGAGGTCGATTTCCATATTGGCAATGCCCACCGGGGTAATGCCCAGGGCCACCAGCGAGGTAATGCCCTTGGTGGAAACAAGACGTTGCGGCTGGTTCGGAATTTCAACGTCTCGTCCCACATCGTCGGTGAAGGTGCGGGTGCCGGAGGCGTTGTTGGAGGAGGCTTCGCTGCCTGAGCCTTGGGTGCCGGTGGTGTTGGCACCCTTGCTGTCGTCTGAGCAGGCTGCGAGTACGGTGCCGCTCATACCGATGCCGAGCATTGCCAGGAAGGTGCGTCGGCTCACTGTCTTGTTGTGCTGTAACACAAGATCCCCTTTAAGTATTGATAGCATAACCTTTGTAAGGCAAGGGCAACCTTAATAACGGGATTCATTCCTGACAAGCTCGTGGGTAATTTTATTCATCCCCCATTGCGCCCCCTTTCGAGCCAAAGATTCCAACACAGTATTCGGCACGATTTTCAAGCGCTCCGAGCGTCTAAAACACCAGGTGAAAGGGGTTAGTGCTGCTTTATAGCTTTTCGACGTCCACCGCTCCCAACCCCTCTGCCCGCGCGGGAGGGGAGTGGTGCTGCGGGGTTGCTATAAGGGGCCGGTGACACGGGCGAGTCGGACGCTGAAGTTATCTCGGTGGAATTATGCTGTTCAAAGTTGAAGAAACGAAACTGGAAACTCGCCAACAGTGGAAGACGTAATATGAATAAGCAGCAGCTCGCTTCGCAGATCTGGAAAGCCGCGAATAAGATGCGCGGTTCACTTGATGCTAACGACTACAAGGATCTCATCCTTGGCTTGATGTTCTATAAGTATCTTTCAACCCGTGAGGTGGAATTCTTTGTTTCCAATGGTCTGCCCATTGAATCCCTCGAAGTTCATCTGAACGGTGAGAACGAGCGCCGTGTGGCCCAAGCTCAAGACCAGTTGGGTTACTTCATCGAACATCAAGATCTGTTTAGCACCTGGGAAGATGATCTCAATGAGCTGCGGCCCTCAAAGGTGATCGAGGCAACCCAAGCGTTCGACGCCAAGGTCAACCCTGCTTACAAATCCATCTTCCATGAGATCTTTTCGCCACTGGCAGCTGCGGTGCCCAAACTGGGAACTGACGCCACCGCTCAAGGTAAGAAGCTGCGCGAGTTGATTCGAATCGTGCGTGATATTCCAACCGGTAGTCGCCAGGACTATGACGTCCTCGGCTACGTGTACGAGTACTTGATTTCCCATTTTGCAGCCAATGCTGGCAAGTCTGCCGGTGAGTTTTACACACCCCACCAGGTCTCGCTGGTGATGGCTGAAATCGTGGGTCATCATTTAAAGGGCCGCGATAGTATCCAGGTGTATGACCCCACGAGCGGCTCAGCATCTTTGCTTCTCAACATCGGTGAGGCAATCACTCGCCGCAGTGGTAACCCAGACTCTATCCAGTACTACGCGCAAGAGTTAAAGAAAGCCGCCTACTCCCTGACACGCATGAACTTAGTCATGCGCGACATCAAGCCAGCAAATATCGTTACGCGTGAAGGCGATTCCCTGGGAGCCGACTGGCCGATGATTGATCCGCACACGAACGAATACCATCCACTGTTCGTTGACGCGGTAGTTTCAAACCCGCCCTATTCAGCCGAGTGGGAGCGCCCCAAAACAGGCAGCGATCCCCGTTTCGCCTACGGCTTAGCACCGGAGAAAACCGCTGACTACGCATTCCTTTTACATGAGCTATACCACCTGAAAGACGATGGAATCCTGGCTATTGTCCTACCTCACGGAGTGTTGTTCCGTGGCGGGGAAGAAGCATCGATCCGTACCCAGCTTGTTGAACGCAATCATATCGATGCCATCATCGGTCTGCCCGCAAATATTTTCTACGGTACCGGCATTGCCACCATCATCATGATCTTGAAGAAGCAACGCGATGATGACTCGATCCTTTTCGTGGATGCCTCCAAAGGCTTTAGCAAAATGGGGAAGAAGAACGAGCTACGTCACCGCGATATCCGCAAGATCGTGGACACGGTGACCGAGCGTCGTAGCGAAGACAAATACTCCCGCCTAGTCTCCAAACACGAGATCAAAGACAACCACTATAACCTCAACATTCCCCGCTATGTGGATTCCAGTGAGCCGGCAGAGACGTGGGACATTTACGCCACCATGTTCGGAGGCATCCCACAAACCGAAATCGATGCTCTCAGCACCTACTGGGATGCCCTGCCGGGCTTGCGCGAAACTGTTTTCACCTCCACTACCGAAACCCATGCCCGCGTACGGGAAGACCTTCACTCTAAAAACCAATTGGTGGAGGCCGTGCGCCAGCACCCGAGCACACAGGCATTCATGCGTGACTATGTGCAGGCGTTTGCTGGCTGGGATGAGATCCTCGGTGACACCCTAGTCGAGGGCCTGAATGAGGTAAATATGACTACCATCGAGGGCGAGCTCCGCAATCAGCTATTTGAGCGCCTGCAGCAGGTGCCTATCGTTGATGACTATACGGTCTACCAGATTTTTGCTGACCATTGGTTTACCACCAACCGAGACCTCGAAGTCTTGAAAGGTCAAGGTTGGGGCACAATCCGTCAGGTCGAGCCCAACATGGTGCTTAAGAAAAAAGATGGCAAGAATACTGAAGTCCAAGATGGCTGGCTGGGTACGATCCTACCTTTCGGACTGGTGCAAAAAGAACTGCTCACTAAAGACTTCGAAGAACTGAGCATTATGGAGGTCAGACTGGCCGAGGCACAGGAACGTGTCGCAGAGTTATTTGACTCCCTAAGTGAGGAGCAGTTGGGCTCCGGTGATACATCAATTACTAACGCTGCCGGTGATGCTTTCGCCGTTGGCGGGGTGAAAGACCGCCTAGCACCGTTGCTGGAAGATATCACGAGTCCAGAGATTGACGTGCTCAGCGAATATCTCGAAACTAAGGGAGCGGCTAAGAAACGCATCATTACCGCTCACCCAGAGGTGGATTGGGCGTCCATGACCCCAAACAAGTCTGGGACCTACACCGACACTGTGGTGCGCAAGCGAATTGAGGATCTACGCCGCGCTAGTGACTTCGCTGAAGGCGCGATCGAGCCCGTGCTTATCGAGGCACTCGACCTGCTCGACGAAGTCAAAGAGGCAAAGAAAGCCATCACAGACCGCGAAGCAAAGATCCACCTTGAAACCAAGAATCTTATTGAGACCCTGGATGATGAAACCGCTAAACGACTTCTGCGCATGAAATGGGTGCGCGGCATGCTTACCGACATCGAGAGCGTTCCCACTCAAACGATCAACGAACTGATCGACGAAATTGAGCACCTTGACGCCAAGTACGCGACCACACTCTCTGACATCGGCAAACGCGCCAACGAGGCGCAAACGAACCTGGCCGAGATGATGGGCAGGCTTACCGGCCCCCAGCGCGACATGGAAGGAATTCACGAACTCGCCACCATCCTTAGCGGAGAACAAGCATGAGCGAGAAAAACACTCCTGAGATTCGATTGCGTGGGTTTGACGGATTTTGGAGTATTCTGCCATTCGCAGAGCTGGTAGATCGAAAGTCTCAACAAACTAGCCCGAATGGTTCGCTCACCGTCGAGTTTGAGGATATTAACGCTGGCGAAGGAACTCTCAATAAGGACCTAGCGAAGAAGTCGAACCATAAGGCCGGAATCCCGTTTGCGCCAGAGGACATTCTCTTTGGAAAGCTGCGCCCATATCTTAAGAACTGGCTACTTGCCGACTTTAGCGGGATCGCAGTGGGTGATTTCTGGGTCCTCCAAGCGACCAATTCTGATCCTGCCTTTATTCACGCAACGATTCAACGACCTGAGTTCATGGCGGTAGCCAACATGTCCTCAGGCACCAAAATGCCTAGGTCTGATTGGGGTCTTGTTTCAACGTCAACATTTTCTGTGCCATCAATAGCGGAACAGAAATCCATTGGTTCGTTTTTCCGTGAGTTGGATGCCGCTTTGGAGGCTGGAGAAAAGAAGCTGGAGAAGCTGCGCCGCTTGAAGCAGACAATGCTGGTTAAGATGTTTCCACGAGGGGGCTCGCTCGTGCCCGAAGTGCGGTTCAATAATTTCTCCGACAGGTGGAAGCGGGTTCACCTTGGAGACCTTGGTTCCACATTCTCAGGCTTGAGTGGTAAGTCGAAGGGAGACTTTGGTCACGGAAAGGCTCACTACATCACCTATTTGAACGTAAATCTTAACCCCGTTACCGATTATAATGATCTCGGCATAGTTGAAATTGACCCTCGCCAGACAACTGTATTACCGGGGGATATTCTTTTCACTACCTCATCCGAAGTGCCGGAAGAGGTAGGCATGTCTTCCGTAGTCGAAACAATCCCAGCAAATACATACTTGAATAGTTTTTGTTTTGGATACAGGCCATATTCTCCAATTCAGCATGATTATTGGGCATATATGCTGCGTAGCCCGTATCTACGACAGCAATTTACGGTCCTCGCTCAGGGAATATCTCGCTTTAACATCTCCAAAACGAAAGCAATGAACGTCCAGGTACTTCTTCCAACAGATTCCGAGCAGCAGGCAATCGGGGCGTACTTTCGTGAGCTGGATACCTTACTGGAGGCGGAGGCGGCGAAGCTGGTGAAGCTGCGGCAGTTGAAGTCGGCGTTTTTACGGCAGATGTTCGTGTAGTTCAGAGGTCGAAGGAGTTTAGTGATGGGTAAATTGGTGCGGTTCGCATCTGAGGGGGCGTTTGAGGACGCAGTAATTGAGGCTTTGACACTCCGGCATGGCTGGTCCAAGCATGTACTGCAGTATCCCTCGGTTGCTGATCTGGTGGATAACTGGGCCCGGATTATTTTCAAGAACAATGCTGAGTCTCGCCGCCTTAATGGTGTTCCCTTGTCTGAAGGTGAGAAAGCACAGCTGGTAGAGCAGATCGCCAGTTTGCATACTCCGGCTGATGTGCAGCGATTTTTGCAGGGTATGGAGACCACTATTGTTCGTGATCATCCCGATGACCCTGAGCATCAGGGCAAGCTTATCTCCTTGAAGATTTTCGATCCTAAAGAGGTTGCAGGTGGGGATTCGACCTACCAGATTGCTCGCCAGCCGGTCTTGCCGCGTAGCCACCAGCGCGATAAGGACCGGAGGGGTGATTTTATGCTGCTGATCTGGGGTATTCCGGTGATCCATGTGGAGCTAAAAAATCACGGCCATGACGTCAGTGAGGCGACCGGCCAGATCCACAAATACCTGCAGTCAGGCATTTTCACGGGGTTTTTTAACGCGGTCCAGGTGTTTATCGGAATGACCCCCACGCAGATGCGCTATTTCGCCCGTCCGGCGAAGACCGACCATCTGACTGACATGTTCCACTTTACATTTGCGGATCGTAACAACGAGGTTTATGAGTCTTGGCAGGAATTTGTTAAGCATTTCATCTCGATCCCCGCTGCTCACACGCTGGTGGGTGACTATCTGATCGCTGATGGTGGGGATGGGGAGCTTAAAGTCTTGCGGCCTTATCAGATTCACGCGGTGGCAGCGGTCGAGGCGCGTATGGCCAGGATTAATCGGGTGCCTCTTGAAGAGAGGGCAACCCATGATCACAAGGGTGGCTATATCTGGCATACCACCGGTTCAGGTAAGACTATGACGTCGTTTAAGACCGCGATGCTCATGGCACGTGACAAGATCGCCGACAAAGTCATATTCGTGTTGGACCGCATAGAGTTGGGTGACCAGTCGGAGATGGAGTACCGCAATTTTGCCGGTGATCAGATTGATATTGCCCGCCCCAACTCGACTGTCGAGTTAGCTACCGAGCTGCTCAAAGGCACGCATCGCCTGGTCATCACATCCTTGCACAAGCTGGGCAAGCTCACAAACCCAGACGAGCCGTATTACGCCCGCACAGATTTTGAGCGCATCCAGTCTCAGCGGATCGTGTTCATCGTGGACGAGGCGCACCGCTCGACCTTCGGCGAGATGTATGCGGGCATCCGTCGTTGCTTCCCTCGCGCCGTGTTTTTCGGTTTTACTGGCACCCCGATCCAGGAAGTGAACCAGAAGAAGCACACCCAAACTTCTGACCTTTTCGGGGACGAGTTGCACCGCTACAGCATCTATCACGGGCTGCGCGATGGAGCAGTGCTGCGTTTCGACTACCAGCAAGTCGACATTTACCCCGGCACTCAGATGCGTGAAAAAGTCGCGTTAGCTAAAGCCGAGGCTCAGACCATCGAGGGGGCACAAGCCAACTCTGCCAAGTGGCGTACGTACCAGCGATACATGGATCCCGACCAAGTTCCATGGGTGAGTCGCTTCGATAACGCGGGTAAGAAGGTGCCCGGCATTGAAGACCTGGTGCCTACCTCAAACTGGCAAGAGGCCGACTACCAGCAGCACGTGGTCGATGAAATCCTTACCAACTGGCAGCGCCGTTCTCAAGGCGGGCAGCTCCACGCCATGTTCGCTACCTCCAGCATTGAAGAAGCCATCGCCTACTACCGGCTCTTCCAAGCCCACAACCAAAAAGTGCGCGCAGCCGCAAGCGACCCCGCCGCCCCAAGGCCAGTGCTGGACCGCGAGCTCAAAGTTACAGCCGTGTTTTCTGATGCCGATGAGAACGTGGGTAACCAGCAACTTCGTACCGATGGGATCTTCGAGATCCTTGATGGCTATGAGGAAATGTTTGATCTGAATTTCGACCGGGCCGAACTGTCGGACTTTAAAGCTGATGTTGCTGACCGCCTCGCTCACAAAGAAGGCTACAAGTACATCACCAAAGATCAGATGCTCGACCTAGTGATTGTCGTCGACCAGTTGCTGACTGGGTATGACTCGAAATTCGTCGGCACGCTTTACCTGGACAAGGTCCTGGAATACGACAAGCTCGTACAGGCTGCCTCTCGCACCAACCGTATCTACGATAAGTTGATCAAACCTCAGGGCACCATCGTTTACTACCGCAAGCCCCGCACCATGACTCACAACTTCGAGGCCGCCTTTGATTTGTACGCCGGGGGCAACGCAAAAGCTGTCTTTGTTGACCCACTGCCGGCCAACCTAGAAGCGCTTAATGCTCTGTTCGATGTCATAGACGCTATCTTCAGGAGGTCCGGGATCCCCGACTACTCACGTTTACCTAATGCGGTGGAGGACCGGAAGATGTTCGCGGTGAACTTCTCCCAGTTGGCTGCGTTGGTGGAAACCTGCAAGGTGCAAGGTTTCACTTGGGAAAAGCTCACCTATGACGGTGCCAAAGAAGGCGATGAACCGGTCACAGTGAAGCTCACCGAAGAGGTCTATGAGATCTGGCTGGCCCGCTACCGTGAACTCGGAGACGGCACACCAGGCAACAAAGACGAACAAGTTCCCCTAGACCTCACCTGCCTGACCTACGCTCAAGACGCTAAGCGCATCGACCTTGAAGCGTTAGACAAAAAGTTCGACAAGTGGCGTAAAGCTATCGCAGACAACAAGACCGCCCAGGCTGACCTGGACGCGCTCCTAGTGGAAGTCCAACAGTGCTATGCCGCGTTGAACCAAGAAGAACAACACGCTGCCCGGACGGTTATCACGATGATCCAGTCCGGCTCCTTGAAGGTTGATAAGACCAAAACCTTCCGTGACTACATCAACGAACAACTCGCCACCACCCAAGACCGGCACATCGCGAGGCTCGTCGAAGCTACTGGAGCAGATGGGGACATTATCCGGGAAATGCTCAAAACCTTTGGTGGTCAAGGCGTGAGCGAAGAAGTACTCAAACAATTTGGACGCCTAGACAAGGTCCTCGGGACCGTTGACTATGCGGTATTCAGCATGTGGCTGAGCGATGAAAGAGGCCTCGATCTGCCACTGATCGACCAAAAATGGGCTGCTAGGCGCGTTATGATCGAGTTCTTCAAGCATGGCGCCATGAACGTCGCCAACTGGGACTCATCGGAGTTTGAATGATCCGTTCATAAAAACCCCAAGAGTTCTTGTTCGATGCTGTGCGTCGTTGGGCAGGATGTTAGTGCTGTGTGCGTGAGCGATGATTGCCTGGAGCTCACGATCTTCCCTGGTGCCTTAAAAGCTGGCGCGCCGGTTGTGTTCCGAATGTATCCACCGTTTTACAGACCACCTTCGCGGTGATTTGTCATGCCGGCAACGTTGTCCCTTCCAAGCCAAACGGCACTAGGACATTTCCCCTGATGCCGAGCGGGCTGGCTTCAAGAGACTTGAGCTTTTCGATCTTCGGATTCGAGGGAGGGGAGCCATAACAGGCATTTGATTTCAATGCGGAGGCGCTGTTGAAGCCTTTGCTATCCACTCACAGGCAGCTAATGAATTTGCACCTCCCAACCTAAGCCCCCACATACCCCAACTGCCGCCATGCCTCGAACACACCCACGGCAGCGGCATTAGAGAGGTTCATGGAGCGCCTATTGGGCAGCATGGGGATGCGCACCTGGCTCGTGATGCGTGGGTGCGCTAGGGCCTGCTCACATAGGCCCGTGGGCTCGGTGCCAAACAGCAGGGCGTCGCCTTCCTGCCACTGCACCTCTGAGTGCGTGAGCTCCCCTTTGGTGGTGAAGGCGAAGACGCGGGCGTCGACAAGCGAGGAAAGGCAAGCATCGAGGGAGTCGTGGATGCTGACTTCGGCAAGGTCGTGGTAGTCCAGGCCAGCGCGTTTGAGGTGTTTATCTTCAAAGTTGAATCCCAAGGGCTTGCACAGGTGCAGGTGCGCGCCGGTGTTGGCGCACAGGCGGATTGCGTTGCCGGTATTGCCGGGGATCACGGGCTGGTCAAAGATGATGTGAGCAAAGGCCATGTGCAAATCATAGGACGTGCAATAATTGGGAAACATGACGGCTCAAACACTTGACGGCAAGCTCTATCGCGACGAGATCTTTGAAGACCTCCACACCAGGGTTCAAGCCCTCAAGGAGCGTGGCATCACCCCAGGCCTGGCCACCGTGCTGGTGGGCGCTGATCCCGCTAGCCAGTCCTATGTGAAGATGAAGCACCGCGACTGCGAGCAGGTGGGCGTGAAGTCGATTCGTAAAGACCTGCCCGAAGAAACCACCCAGGAAGAACTCGAGCGCGTGATCGACGAGCTCAACGCGGATCCCGAGTGCACCGGCTATATCGTGCAACTGCCCCTGCCCAAGCACTTGGATGAAAACGCCATTTTGGAGCGCATCGATCCCTCCAAAGACGCCGATGGCTTGCACCCCGTGAACTTGGGCAAGCTCGTTCTTGGCGAGGAAGCACCGCTGCCGTGCACCCCCAATGGTGCGATCCACCTGCTGCGCCGCTTTGGCGTAGAGATTGAAGGCAAGAAGGTGGTGGTGATTGGCCGTGGCGTGACCGTTGGCCGCCCCATTGGCCTGATGCTCACGCGCCGCAGCGAAAACGCCACCGTGACCCTTTGCCACACCGGCACCAAGGATCTGGCCGCAGAAACCCGTGAGGCCGACATCATCATCGCCGCCGCCGGCAAGGGCCACATGCTCACCAAAGACATGGTCAAGCCTGGTGCGGCCATCTTGGATGTGGGTGTATCGCGTGTTGATGGCAAATTGCTTGGCGACGTCCACCCCGACGTCTGGGACGTCGCCGGAGCCATTTCTCCCAACCCTGGGGGAGTAGGCCCACTTACCCGCGCCTTCCTTATCCGCAACGTGGTCGAGCGCGCAGAGCTTGCCGCCGGCACGGGGGAGCACGCCTAGTTTGCGTGGCTTTCATTTCCGCCTGAGCCAGCCGCCTGTGCAGCGGCCGAGTTTGCGCAACCCTCACGACGTAGCGCTGCCACCTTCGAAGGTGCCGGTGGCCTTGCAGTGGATCGGCATCGGCATCTTTGTCGGGCTCGCCTTAGCTTCCGGCATCTACTCCTTCGGCGACCACTGGCGCAGGGCTTCCTTCACCCTTGGTGGCGCCATGCTGTTGCTCTCGCTGTTGAGGCTGAGCTGCGATTCCTCCATCATGGGCATTTTCGCGGTGCGCTCAAGAAAGTTCGATGCCGCATTTACCGCCGCCATCGGTGGCCTCATGCTGTTTCTTTCCGCCACCGTGGAATCGCTGGGCTCCTAGACCTGCATAGCTGTGCCCGGCAGTGGCTTAGTTTTCTGCCGGTAGATCCGCTGCCAGAGTTAAAAACCTGCGCAAAATACGATCCATCTGGCGCGTCTCAGTTAAAAACGCATCGTGGCCCACCGGCGAGCTCACCTTGGCCATGCCCAGCAGGTTGCCCACATTGCGCGAGATATGTTCCTGCTGGTGGTAGGGGTAGAGGATGTCGGTATCAATGCCCACCACAAAGATCGGCACCTGAATGCTTGCCAACGCCTTATTCAGCCCGCCGCGGTCGCGGCCAATATCGTGCCTGTTTAAGGCTTCCGTCAAAATGACATAGGAGCCGGCATCAAAGCGCTCGCACAGCTTATTGCCCTGATAATCCAGGTAGCTTTGCACCGCGAAGCGCTGGTTGGGGTTGCGATAGGGACCCAGAGGATTTTCGCCGGGTTGGGCATCGGTGCCGAAGCGCTCGTCAATCTCCAGCTCGCCGCGATAGGTCAGGTGCGCAATCCTGCGGGCAGTTTTCAAGCCCTCAATCGGGGCTGCGTAACGATAATAATCGCCACCGCGCCAGGCTGGATCTTGCTCAATGGCGGCGATCTGGGCGCTTTGAATACCAATCTGCCAGGCGCTCGCGCGCGCCGATACCGCAATCACCGCTGCAGCATGCACGCGCTGCGGATACAGTGCTGCCCACTCCAATGCGCGTGCGCCACCCATGGAGCCGCCAACTACTGCATGAAGCTGCTCGATACCAAGCGCGCTGAGTGACTGAGCCTCGGCGTGGACGAGGTCGCGGATAGAAAGGGCTGGGAACTGCGAACCCCAAAAGCCATTGGGGCGTTCACTGCTTGGCCCTGTTGAGCCCTTACAGCCACCTAAGGCGTTGGTACACACCACGCAGTAGCGATCGGTATCAAGGGCAAGGCCTGGGCCAATGAGGCCCTCCCACCACGTTGCGGCATCGGAATCGCCGGTTAAGGCATGCTCGACCAACACCACATTATCGCCGCGATAAGTGCCCCAGGCCTGATAGGCGATGCGCACCGGCAGGCTGATGCCTGCCTCTGTGGTGAAGTTGTCTAGATCGACGTGCTGCAGTGTGCCGGTGGTGTCCAGCATGCGATTCCTTCCGTAGTTTTCCCACATGCTACTTGGACATGTGCCTTGCGTCATAAGCGAGGCGGGAAGGTGAATAAAAAGCCACTGGGCTCTGTAAGCAAAACGCCACCTGCTTGGAAAGCAGGTGGCGTGATGTTGGAAAGCTCTAAGATGCTTTAGCGCAGGGCATCGGCAATGATGCGAGCCATGGCGTACTCACCGTGAACGGTGGGGTGGTTCGGCATGGGGCCGGAAACCGGGTCGATAGCGCCGGTAACCCAGCGATCCTCGTTGCGCGGTGCGCAGGTGCCGTGGCCGATGGTTGCCTCGTAGACGTCAACGAACTTGGCGTTGTTGTACTCAGCGGCGTGCTTGATGCTGTCGCGGAAAGCGCGCTGAATGTCGGTGGCGCCAGGGGTGGGGATGGGGTTCACGCGGTCTGCGAAGTTGACCAAGCAGAGCTGGTCATCGGTGGCGAACTCAGGGTAGGAAGCCAGCACGATTTCGGCACCGGGGGCTACAGCGCGAACGCGGTCAGCCACGTGGCGGATGGTGTCGCGGTAGATGGTGGGGTTGGTGGCATCGCCGGGCAGGATCTTCATCTCGCCTGCAACGTCAACCCACTGGAAGGCATCCATGCCGCCGTACATGAGCACGACCTTCTCGGTGCCCGGTCCGATGTCGCCGTAGGCGATGGCGGACTCAACGTAGGCCACGAGCTGAGCAACCGGCATGCCGCCGGTGCCGTTGCAAGACCAGTCGCCCAGGGTCTTGTTCAGGTCTGCTGCAGCGATCTTGGGCCAGTTCTCCATGTCGGTGGCGCAGTTCGGCAGCCAAGGAGCAACTGCAGGAGCCAAACCGCGAGGGCCGCTCTTGCCGGCGTTGGCGGTGAAGGAGTCACCGAACACAACCATCTGCTTCGGGCCGTCACCATGAGGCACGGGGGAGGGGATGGGCAGGTTGGGGATCTCGGGGAGTGCAGGCTGTGCGTTAGCAACGCCAGCGCCGAGTCCGAGGCTGAGAGTTGCGATGGTAGCAACGGCCGCGGAGCGGATTGCCTTGGAGAATGGCTTCTTCATATTGCAAGCTTCCTGTCTTCATTTACTAACGAGCAGTAAATTTACAACGAAATGGTCACGATTTGCTAGCTGTATGGCAAAACTTTGTCACACTAGTTCACAGTTTTCACACAAGTTTACAGCATTTTTCCAGCTCACTCACCTTTTGGGGGTGAAAAGTTATTTTTACCTCATTCCCCCAAAACCTGTCACCTTAGGCATCGCAACACCCCCTGCTGCACTAGCAATCGTGGTGCAACAACAGGGGGTGTGGAAGTAAGAGGGGTGCTCGAAAGCGCACCCTAATTCTTGTGCTGTTATACAGCGTCCAGGCCGCGCTTAAGATCAGCCAAGATATCCTCAATCGCCTCAATGCCAACAGAAAGGCGAACCGTAGCCGGGGTGATGCCAGCGCGCTTGAGCGAAGTCTCATCCGACTGTGAGTGCGTGGTGGTGGCAGGGTGTACCACCAGCGAGCGCACATCGCCCACATTGGCCAGGTTGGAATGCAGTTGGAGGGCGTCGATAAAGCGCCAAGCCTCGTCCTTACCGCCCTTGATATCGAAAGACAGCACCGAGCCTGTGTGCTCAAAGCCCAGCTTTTGCTTCACCTTAAACCACGGCGAGCTCTCCAGGCCTGCGTAATTGACCTTTTCAACCTTCTCGTGGCCCTCAAGGAATTCAGCCACGGCCTTGGCATTGGTGTTGTGGCGCTCAAGGCGCAAAGAAAGCGTATCCAAGCCCTGGGCCGTCACCCATGCATTAAAGGGAGAAGGTGCAGCGCCGGTATCGCGCAAGAGGCCAGCGCGAGCCTTAATGCCAAAGGCCACCTCGCCCAAATCCACATACTTCAAGCCGTGGTAGGCGGGATCGGGGTTCACAAATTCCGGGAACACCGGCTTGCCGTCGCGCTCAACCGACCAATCGAACTTGCCACCATCAACCAGCACGCCACCTAGGCCGGAGCCATTGCCGGTATAGAACTTCGTCAGCGATGCCACCACCACATCGGCGCCGAGCTCAAGCGGGCGAACCAGCGCCGCGGTAGCCAAGGTGTTATCCACGATCAGCGGCACCTTATGGGCGTGTGCCACCTCGGCCACGGCTGGGATGTCCAGTACGTCTGCCTGCGGGTTGGCAAAGGTTTCACCGAAAAACGCCACCGTGCGCTCATTGGCAGCATCTGCCCAGCTTTGGGGATCATCGGGGTTTTCCACATAGGTCACGTCAATGCCCAGGCGTCCGAGCGTGACACTAAACAGCGTCTCGGTGCCGCCATAGATGCGCGGCGAGCTCACGATGTGTGAGCCGGAAGTAGCCAGGTTCAAAATCGCAGCAGTTTCTGCAGCCATGCCGGAGGCGAAAAGCACGGCGTTGGTGCCGCCTTCAAGGGAAGCAAGGCGCTGCTCCACAGCATCAACCGTGGGGTTGGTCAGGCGCGAGTAAATCGGGCCTGGATCCTCCAAGCTAAAGCGCTGGCGAGCGTGCTCGGCATCGTTAAAGACGAAAGAGGAGGTGAGGTAAATCGGCAGATTGCGCGCCGGGGTGTAGGTGGGCTGGCCTGCGTGGATGGCGCGGGTATCAAAGCCCCACTCGCCGGCGTTTTCGTTGTTGTACTTCATGGGTGAAATCACGTCCTTTCTGTGATTCCCCACGCTAGAACAAGGTGGAAGAATAAATAAACCGCTTGGTCTAGAAAAGTGTGAAAAACGCAGGTAGGGCGTGAATAAAAATATGGGTATGCGGGTTCGGGTTGGGGTTCTCCTTCAAGGATCGTGGGGCTTCATGGGGGAGATCCAAAAAGAACAATGCGTCCAGGAGGCGGTGGTTTTTGAACACAAGTACTTTGGCACTCCGCCCCTCCTGCAGAATGCCTTCCTCGCTCAAATTCTTCAGCCGACCCAACGCACGCGAAAGCCCCCGCGCCAACGCTGTGGTTGGAAGGCGGGGGCCGTCGAAAAGCTAGCTGCTACTTCAGGGAATCAATAACCTCGTTGAAGGTTGCGACCGGGCGCATGACCTCGGAGGTCTTAGCGTCGTTGGGGTAGTAGTAGCCGCCCAGGTCCACTTCCTTGCCCTGGACCTCGATGAGGGCTGCGTCAATGTCAGCGGCCTTCTCATCCAAAGCCTTGGCAACAGGAGCGAAGGTCTCGGCCAGCTCTGCATCCTCGGACTGTGCGGCCAGCTCCTCTGCCCAGAACTTGGTCAGGTAGAAGTGGGAGCCGCGGTTATCAATCTCGCCCACCTTGCGGGAAGGAGACTTGCCATCGTTGAGCAGGCGCTCGGTGGCCTTGTCCAGGGCATCTGCCAGCACAGCGGCCTTCTTGGTGCCACCGTTGTTGGAGATGTGGCGCAGGGACTCAGCCAACGCCAGGAACTCGCCCAAAGAATCCCAACGCAGGTGGTTTTCTTCCTGGAGCTGCTGCACGTGCTTCGGTGCGGAACCGCCAGCGCCGGTTTCGAAGAGGCCACCGCCGGCCATCAGCGGCACCACGGAGAGCATCTTTGCAGAAGTGCCCAGCTCAAGGATGGGGAAGAGGTCGGTGTTGTAGTCACGCAGCACGTTGCCGGTCACCGAGATGGTGTCTTCACCACGGCGGATGCGCTCGATGGAGGTCTTGGTGGCCTCCACCGGGGAAGCGATGGTGATGTCCAGGCCCTCGGTGTCGTGATCGGCCAGGTACTTCTTCACCAGCTCGATCAGGTTACGGTCGTGAGCGCGCTCGGGATCCAGCCAGAAGATGGCAGGCATGCCCGAAAGGCGAGAACGGGTCACGGCGAGCTTGACCCAGTCCTGGATGGGAGCATCCTTGGTCTGGCATGCACGCCAAATGTCGCCGGCCTTGACCTCATGGGACATCAGCACCTCACCTGCGGAGTTCACAACCTCCACGGTGCCGTCCTGCTCGATCTTGAAGGTCTTGTCGTGGGAGCCGTACTCCTCAGCCTTCTGGGCCATCAGGCCAACGTTGGGCACAGTACCCATGGTGGTGGGATCGAAGGCGCCGTTTTCCTTGCAATCCTCAATCACAGCCTGGTACACGCCGGCGTAGGAGGAATCGGGGATCACCGCGAGGGTGTCCTGCTCCTGGTCATCGGCGTTCCACATGTGGCCGGAGGTGCGGATCATCGCAGGCATGGAAGCATCCACGATCACATCGGAAGGCACGTGCAGGTTGGTGATGCCCTTGTGGGAGTTCACCATGGCCAGGGCGGGGCCTTCGGCCAGACCCTTATCAAAAGCGGCCTTGATCTCAGCACCGTTGTCGAGCTTCTCCAAACCGGAGTAGATGGCAGCCAGGCCGTTTTCGCCGTTGAGGCCAGCAGTCAACAGCTCCTCGCCGTACTGCTCGTAGACGTCTGCGAAGTAGGCGCGCACCACGTGGCCGAAGATGATCGGGTCAGAGACCTTCATCATGGTGGCCTTGAGGTGGGTGGAGAAGAGCACGCCTTCTTCCTTGGCGCGCTTGACCTGCTCGGCCAGGAAGGAATCGAGTGCCTCGGCGGACATGAAGGTGCCGTCGATGACCTCGCCCTTGAGCACCTTCAGGTCGTCCTTGAGCACGGTATCGCCAATGCGGATGGTGAGTACGTCATCGGCGGGCATGATCACGGACTTCTCGTTGTGGCGGAAGTCGTGATCGGCCATGGTGGCCACGTTGGTCTTAGAATCCTTCGACCACTCGCCCATGCGGTGCGGGTGCTTCTTGGCAAAGTTCTTCACGGCCTGCGGTGCGCGGCGATCAGAGTTGCCCTCACGCAGTACGGGGTTTACCGCGGAGCCCTTGACGGCGTCGTAGCGGTTGCGGATGTCCTTTTCTTCCTCGGTGGAAGGGGAATCCGGGTAATCGGGCAGCTTGAAGCCCTGAGCCTGCAGCTCGGCAATAGCGGCCTTCATCTGCGGCACAGATGCAGAGATATTCGGCAGCTTGATGATGTTCGCCTCGGGGGTCTTGGCAAGCTCGCCAAGCTCAGCCAGCGCGTCATCTACCTTCTGCTCATCGCTTAGGTAATCGGGGAACTGCGCGAGGATGCGGCCAGCCAGCGAAATGTCGCGGGTTTCCACATCGATGCCGGCGGTTGCAGCAAACGCCTCCACTACTGGCTTCAGCGAGTAGGTCGCAAGCAGCGGAGCTTCGTCGGTGCGGGTGTAAATGATCGTTGCCATGGGTCTCCTATTGATTTCCAAGCGTTGAGATACAACAGTTCAGAATACAGGTTCTACCCCCGTGTTGGCGGATGCAGCTCAAGAATTCGTGGGGTTTCGGGGGTGAGTAAGCGCTTGGCCTTGTGCTCCACGTTCTAGAACACAACGCTACCGAAGATGTTTGACGTATCACGTTTGCCCCTTTGGGCACGTCGATAGCGCCACCGCGATACTAAGGTGATCGCTCGTGTTACAACGTCGAAGCATCCCCCGCCAAACAGAAATCACCAACACCAAACGCATCATCGTCATGGTGGCCCTGGCTCTTGGTGGTTTCGGCATTGGTGTGACCGAATTCGTCACGATGGGATTGCTCCGCGAAATCGCCGCGGACTTCAACGTCACCGAAAACACCGCAGGCACCATCATCACCGCCTACGCCATGGGTGTAGTGATCGGCGCTCCAGTAATCGCCGCCTCCACCGGCATGCTGCCTAGACGACGCCTCCTCTTGCTACTCATGGCAGCCTTTTGCGTAGGCAACCTGCTCACCGCTTTTTCCACCAGCATGGGCATGCTGATCATCGCCCGCGTGCTGGCCGGACTACCACACGGCGCCTACTTCTCTGTGTCTGGTTTGGCCGTCGCCTCCATGGCGCCTATGGGACAACGCGGCAGGGCCCTAGCCTTCGTGGGCATGGGCTTACCCGTAGCCAGCGTCGCCGGTGTGCCCGCCGCCCAAGCGCTCGGCTTCGCCTTCGGCTGGCAATGGGCCTACGTGCTTGTGACCGCCATCGGCATCGCCACCTTCGCCGCACTGTGGTTTTTGATGCCACACATGTCTGAGATGGCACCCACCAGCCCACTGACGGAACTCGGGGCCCTCTTGCGCGGGCAAGTATGGCTCACCCTGGCCATCGGCGCCGTGGGCTTTGGCGGCATGTTCGCCGTCTATACCTATATCTCTTGGACCATGACCAACCACGCAGGGCTCAACCCCGAGTGGATGTGGCTGGTGCTCATGCTCTATGGCATTGGCATGGTTGCCGGCACCTGGGTAGGCGGCAGGCTTTCCGATTGGAACGTCGATAAAGGCATCCTCTGCGCACTGATCGCCATCGTGAGCGCCCTGGTGGGCTTCTACTTCCTAAGCGCATGGCCGATCCCCGGCATCATCGCCTTCGGCCTGGTAGGCATGTCCGGTTCCACCTTGATCCCCTCCCTACAAATCCGCCTCATGGACGTAGCAGGGCGCGCCCAAACGCTCGCGGCCTCCCTGAACCACTCCGCGCTCAATATCGCGAATGCCCTGGGTGCCTCACTCGGTGGTGCCGTCATCGCTGCAGGCCACGGCTACAACACCCCAGCCCTTGCTGGCGCCGGGCTCGGCTTGGCAGCGGTACTGCTGTGGATCCCAACCCACTGGTTGCGCAAGAAGCAATTGGCCAAGTAGCAATCCGCCACGGCGTGCTTGGCCAGGTAGGAACTGGCCTCGGAGCTCGCCTGCGTTCGGGGGTGTTTTTCTCACTCAATCGTTGTTGCTGGCCATAATGTTTGAGTGCCTAGCAACAATTCATGGAATAACAGCGAGTGGGGGACTCCTCCTGAACAACAAGCAGCGCCCAAATCTCGTCGGCCCTTGTATTGGGTGCTCGGGCTGCTGGCCCTCGGCCTGGTTGCCGCGTTAGTGGTGTTCTTTGTTGGCTCGAAAAGCCAAGATGAGCAAAACAGCGCCGCCAGCGACCCAGCAGGCACCGCCACGGTTACGGTCACGCAGCAGCCCTCTACAACCAAAGTAACGCGCACCGAGATAGAAACCGAGGTGGACCAAGCAAGCGTTGATCCTTGCAGTCAAGACGTCATGAAGGCGCAAAATTGGAATTTCGAGCGCTTTGCTGTCAATGATTGCCAAAATGGCTGGCTGATTGGGGGCACACCTCAAACCGACGCCATTGGTTTGTATCAGTGGAATGGTGAGAAGTGGCAGCGATACGAAGCAGATGGTGAAACCTTCACCGGCTTCGAGTGCTATGACTTCAAAAGCTTGAGGGCTCAAGGCGCACCAGAGGTGATGTTGCAGCAGGTAACCGAGTGCACAACGCGATCCTTTCCCGTTCATCTCACTCCCGAGCAGCCCTCCTGTGATGGCCGAAATGTGTTGATCGTTGAATCCGTGATCGTTCACCCAGGCGAAGACGCCGACAAGGAAATTGCCCAGGCACTTGGGCGTCACTCCGGTGCGAAATTCACCAACCCCGGCCAGTGCTCATCGCTGCGCGCTGAAGCAGAAGGCGGCAAGGTGTATCCCGTCTACTACGACTTTGGCCGGGATGCCTCGGCGATGTGCCAACGAAAAGCAGCAATCGGCGGCAATGGCAGAACCCTGAACAATTCCGCTGATTTCAGCGACCCTTGTGAATGAGCCAGAAGTAAGTCCTACGGCGCACAAGCACCTCTAGAAAGACTGAAACTTAGAGCGCTCCAAGTCAGCCACGTGCTCGCGCTCGACAGCGTGCAGGCACGGGTGACCTTCTTATTTCTTGCTCCCTCACAGCCTTGCTCCCTCACGCCCTGTTCCCTTGCACCTTGCTCCTCTCAAAGGGGAGCATTCCTACTTTTTGGGGGTAGAAACACCTCGAAAATCGGGGGTGTGTGGATAGGGTCTTTTATGTCGTAGATCAACGCTGAAATCCCAGGCAAACGCTCCGGGTTGCTATCGCATTGCTGCTGAGAATGAAAGGAACCGATCCGTATGAATAACAATCAATGGGGAGCTCCGCAGCCTCCAACACCGCCGCCTTCAACACCACCGCCCACGCCACCGACTCGATCGACGCCACTAGCGATGTGGATCATTGGCACCGTGGCTGTGCTCGTGCTGATCGGTGTGGCTGCGCTGTTCTTCCTTCGCGGTGGCGGCGACTCCGATACCAATGCGCAGTCAAGCGCACCGCAAGTAGCAAGCAGCGAGACTGCCACCTCCGAGACTGAGGAGAGCGAAACTGACGCGAGCGAGACTGAAGCAATCGAGACGGTCACTGAAACTCGCACGGCCACTGAAAGCCCTTCCAACACCAGGGAGGGAGTAACCACCGAAACTCGCACCACCACTCAGACCGAGGAAGCCTCCTTTGATCCCTGTGCCCAGGAAGTGATCGCTCAGCAAAACCTCTTGGCTGGCCGTTTCCAACCAATGAACTGCGCTGATAACTGGATGGATGGCGGTGTGCCCAACACTGGTAGCACAGCAATTTATCGCTGGGATGGCAATACGTGGCAGAAGTATGAGCCAAGTGGCAAGACACCGACTGGCTTTGTTTGCTACGAGCACGACCAGATGCGCGCGGAAGGCGCCCCAGAACCAATCGTGCAGCGCGCCCTGCAGTGTGGGGCAGGTGCAACTCCCTACGCTATGGCCGCAGGCCCTGCTCCTTCTGAGTGAAAGCCTGATGGGTGCGTTGGATTGCTTGTAAAATCGGTGGTCGCACACCCTGGCGATGATGCCGCTTCATTGATTGAATCTGCATTACAACCACATCCCGGAGCAGTAGCCACTACCCCCGGTGCCTGCTCAGTCCCGCCTGCTCATCCCTTTGTGTGCTCGCGCCGAGGGGTGCGCTGGATACCCCGTTTACTACGATGACAGCACTGATGTTTTTGCCGAGTGCAAGAAACGATCAGCCGTTGGTGGCAATAGAAACCCCTCGATCATGCCGCTGATTTCACCGACCTGTGCCCCTTAATGAAAGGAAGCCCCGTGGCTCACTACGACCTTTACGCAGACTTAAACCTGGAGCGCTCCAAGTCAGCCGCAGATCTATCAAACGAGCTGCAGTCTCGCCTCCAGAACCTCGCCCCTGGTGCCGGTGCCGAGCGCGACAAGCTCCAAACCGCTCAGAAGATCCTCGGCGATGCGCAGCGTCGCAGCGTCTACGATGCTCAGCTTGACGACGCCTCCGCCCCCACCATCGACATTGCTCGACTTCGAGAAATCGCCGCAATGCAAACCCAATCGCAGGCTTCCCAGCAGGGTTGGTCGGCGCAGGCGCACCCACTCAACCGCACCTATAACCTCCAGGTGGATGCGGCAAAGTTCCCTGTGTCGGCACAGCGCAAGAAGGAAGACTCGCTGATGTGGACCATCGGCTGGGGTGTGATCCTGCTCGGCTGGATCATCGTCGGTTTCAATATTCTGGTGGTGCGGTTCAGCAGTGGTGCTGAATCCCTCGAAGCTGCGTTTGACACGGCGTACTCCGCTGGCCGCCTGGTTATGTCGATCTTCATGGCAGCAATTAACCACGCTGCTATGTACACGCTGCTCTCGGTGATCTGGGGTGTGCGCCGCTATATGGGCCGCAACATGGGCTAAGCCTCGCCCTTGCTATAAAGAAAGCCCCCTTGCGCGCGGGTATGCGAGCAAGGGGGCTTCGGGTTTGTTGTTTAAGACTTACGCCTTCTGCGCACCATGAAGCGGTGCCCAAGGTACATGGCAGGGCCAATGATTGGCAGGAACCAAATAATAAGCGCCAAGATCCACCAGCGTGGGTACTCGCGATAATGCTTAGCCAAGGAGATGATGGCTGCAACCAGCAGCACGATCCACGCAATCCAGAGTGAAGACCAGATGGCATCGTAGGCGCTGGGCAGGACGGCAGAGGGAGGGGAATCGAGCGCCAACTGCTCCATAACGAGGCATCCTTCGGTGTCGTGGTGGCTTTTGGCTCATCTTGCCACCACAGTGGTGACTTATCTAGTGCATGACAGCGTGCAGCCTGAACGCGATCCATACTGCAAGCAACTTGGAGGCTCCGGCTAAAGTGGTGCCCCATGAGCACACTCCACATCACCACCGTGAACGTCAATGGCATCCGTGCTGCAGTAAAGCAGCGCAGCGAAACCAACCTTGGTTTTATCCCCTGGCTTGAGCAATCCGGCAGTGATGTGGTGCTGCTGCAGGAAGTGCGCGCCAGCGAAAAAGAAACGCTCAAAGCGCTCGAGCCCCTCCTCGATACCTGGCACTACGTTGGTGCTCCGGCCGCAGCCAAGGGGCGTGCAGGTGTGGGCATTTTAAGCAAGCAGCCCTTGGAGGACGTGCGCATCGGCATTGAGGGTTTTGAAGATTCCGGCCGCTATATCGAAGGCAAGCTCGGTGATGTCACCGTCGCTTCGCTCTATTTACCTTCGGGAGCTGCAGATACTGAGAAGCAGGATGAGAAATACCGCTTCCTCGATAGCTTCCAGCCCTACATCGAGCAGGCTGCCGAAGATAATCCGAAGATGGTCATTGGTGGCGACTGGAATATCTGCCACCGCCCCGATGATCTGAAAAACGATAAGGCGAATAAGAAGAAGTCGGGCTTTTTGCCCGATGAGCGTGCCTTCATGGACGCCATCTTTGGCACCTTCCCCGAAGCGCACAGCTTGGTAGAAGGAGCAGGGCAGTGGGCAGGGGCCGTGGAATACCAGGGCACTGCGCGCGAGGCGGCGACAGATCCAAAGTGGTTCGACGTGGCGCGTCGACTAGCTCCAGAGCACACCAACTTCACGTGGTGGACGTATAGGGGTAAGGCTTTCGATACCGACGCGGGGTGGCGCATCGACTACCAAGCAGCCACCAAAACTATGCTTGAGCGGGCACAACGCTGCTGGGTAGACAAAGCTGCGGCCTATGATCTGCGTTGGTCGGACCATTCTCCCCTCAACGTCGTCTACGACATGGGATAACTAGTTTCAGGTTTTTTTAAGGGGCTTAGCCGGTAGCGAGTTTCTCTTTTTGAATCTTCGCTATCTGCTGTACCAATTCAGGATCTTGTCCTCGCGGGTCAACCACAACGAAATGGTATCCACCCTCGTTATCGGCATATACAATCTGCTTCGACTCAGACTGCCCACCCATCCACTCCTGCAGGGTGCCGCCACCATCGAGCTGGGTTACTTTGTGAACATAAGAAATAGGCGTCCCTACCAGTTCGCCCTTGGTTACTACGTAGCTGCAGTCGTTTACTTCGACGGGCTGCTTGTCCACCATGACAAGTACGATGCCGTCGGGTGTGTAGAAACCGGTACTAGCCATATCCACCCCATCAGCTTGACCCCAACTTCGCGTCTCGGAGTCGTTCCAACCGATGGCCTCGCATGCCTGCGGTTCATAAGAAGTGGCCTCGAAGTAGCCGGCGTTCCCCATTTTGGAGATCTCCTGCTCTCTAAGGTCAAACTCCGGCAAATCCGAACTATGAACGATCACATCTTCGGCCGGACCTGGCGCCGGTGGGGTAGAGGCATTCGGTAGAGTACTGGCGCATCCGGCGAGCAAACCAGCAAGGAAAACGGGGAATAATTTCTTCATAGTGCTTAGTTTATCGCCCTGGTCAGGAACATTTTTGTCTCGCTCAGACAGAACTATCTGCGTCATCGCTGCGAGGCGAAAGCCTCGCCAAACATCAGGAGCGTTACTGTAGTGATCTGCTTCCGCGGTGTCCTGCTCATACGGGCTCTGCTTTGCGGCGCAGAGTAACGCGAACTACCTGCTGGCACGAGCTTGCACAAAGCCATTGGACTACGTATTGAGCTGCAATCTGTTGAGAGCACCGAGGAAAGTTTGCTTACACCGTGAAGTACAATTTTTCTCATGCGGAGTCTCAAACACGCCCACACAGTTTTCGCACTAGCAGCCTCATCGCTGTTGGGTTTTAGCCTCACTGCATGCATTACTCCCTCGAGCCTTGCACCAAACAATGAGTCAAATTCGCAAGTCGCATCGGATGGAGCTGATGAGTGTAGCTCCGAAGAGCTGATGTCTTCGCTTGAGCAGCACTCAGGCGATCTTCCTAGACTCTCAAGTACGCCCTGGGCAATAGAGCAAGCAGTTGTAGACAGTGAAAAGCCATGCGCCGAGCTTTCCTACGCACTGATCCCTGCTGCTGAAGGGAGAACGGTTTCGACGCCCATGCAGGTAGCACTATTCCATAATGGTGAATTCATTGGACCTGCGAGTGAAGAAATCTTTAGTTTTGCACCAGAAGTAAATCGCTTGAGCGATTCGGCTCTAGCGATCACCTACCGCTTCCGAAAAGAGGGGGAATCTGCCGCAGAATCGAGTGGCCGGACCACCGTTGCCTTTGAATGGGATCCTGATTCCGAAGAAGTCCTCGTTACTGGCCATTTTCCACCAAGTTCATAACTGCGGTATCCCGCTCTTTTGTGCTTCCATTTCGGGTAGAGCTGTAGCCGTTAATGCCACGGCCCCGAGATCAGACGGCCTCCTAGTGTGGCGGAGTGCTCCGCCCCTCCTAAACATCTGATTCGGTTAGGTCCTACCTTGAACACGCCGGTGGAAAAGTCGGCGTTAAAGACCTCATCGGACGGTGGTTGCTATAAACACCCGCGCAGACTCCTTAAATGCCTGTTGGATGCCACGTGTGCCGCTGGCGTCCATCGAAGCTCACCACTGGTTTTTTGTAGGCGTTGATCATCACCGACCGCGACGGCGGCGTGGCAGACGAACTCCCCGGACCTTGTAAGTACCGTCCTTGACGGTGTAGAACCGTCACACCAATTACACACCCCGCAGACCAACGCGCCATCCGACTCTGCGCCCGCATCGATTCAGGACTCGCCACGATCCTCGACGGTGACCCAGCGTTTAGCGGCAGGATCACCAAGCGCCTCGATCTCCACCGGAGAATGCTTCAAAAAACAAGCCGAATGCTGACGCAAAAGCGCCCAAAAACACTGGGGAGAACATGCTGCAAAAACAACGCTTAGGAAGCCGACAAAGGTTCCTAAAAATGCTGAAGGAACATCAACGAAATGGCTGGCCGCTAAGGGAACTTCACCAGAAAAACTGCGGCTACACAAAGTTCAATAATCCGCTGGACTTCAGAACCTCGGCGGGTTTACTTAGCTAAGGCAGAAGAGAAACGGAAGCGCGTTGTAGCACTCCGCTCAACTGGACTAAGCACGAGAGGCACTGCGGCAGAAACCGGATACTCGATTGGCGCGGTTCACAAATGCGTTAAAGAGACTAGATAGTACGGTTACGAAAACAGAAGCGACTCGAAAACTACTTCTTTCGAAAAAATCCATAGGAAGCACAGCCAACAATAAGCAAAAGATTGATGGAGTCTTTGACGTTCTCGCTAAAAACCCCGTTTCTATACATAGCCCAGTTCGCAAAGAACACAACCAGTGCTAAAAGAAACACTAACCAGGCATTTTTCATCATTGCTCCTTAACGCTTATTCGCTACTTCGGAGTGCAATAAACACTTGAGTTTCGAGCATGCCTAAATTGAACTCCAGGGTCTTTTCGGCGCAACGTCGCATTGCGCCTCGGTCGCACCAACCTCACGCTTAAACAAGTCCAAGACCAGGCATTACCACGAGCGTTTTAGATTGTTGAGGATGCAACAACTGAGAAACCCAAACGCTTCAAATTTTTCATAGCCATTGCTGCCTCTTTTGAAAAGTTATCCATTCGGAGACCAGTGCGAGCATGATTCTTCCGGATTGCAGGAAGTCAGATTTTTATGACATGGAACGCAGCAGGCTAGAAAGGCGAGGCAATACGAGGGTTGAACTGGCGGGGTTAGAAATAGGGCACTTCACGCTAAAAGCAAAACTGGTGGATGTACCATCGACATAAAAACCGGCAGTGATACAAAACTTTTCAAGGTGCATGTTGCTCAAGCAAGACGTCTTGCAAGCAGTTATCAACGAAATCGAAGAAACTGGTGACTGGGCTTCGCTTGCTGCGGCGCTCGGCCAATACGGCATTAACCCCTTAGTCGCAACAAACAGGGAAATCCTCGACTTCACCGACCAAGTATCCGAGTGTGAAGAAATAACAGCTTGCATTTACAAAGAAGGTGAACAGCCCGTATTCAGGCAAGATAAGAAGTTCATCAAACCTTTTATCGCTTCTGCTCTAAGGAAAAACGATCTGGAAAAATCCGAGGCACTCTTCTCACTCCTTTTCGATGTCAGTGCAGATCACGAGCAAAGCTTCTGAGCGCCGAAATAGATTCTCCGAAGGCGCATCCAACCCCACCTGCCTATCACTACGTGGCGCGTCGACTAGCTCCAGAGCACACCAACTTCACGTGGTGGACGTAAAGGGGTAAGGCTTTCGATACCGACGCGGGATGGCGCATTGATTACCAGGCGGCCACCAAAACCATGCTTGAGCGGGCAAAACGCTGCTGGGTGGACAAAGCTGCGGCCTATGATCTGCGTTGGTCGGACCATTCTCCCCTCAACGTCGTCTACGACATGGAATAATAGAAGATTGCTAAAGCCTCGGATTTTGTCCCAGATTTCAAGGAGAACCCTATGCGTGCCCAAGGTCTTGTACTTCTCATTCTCGGCGTCATCTTGATTGCGCTGTCCTTCTTGCTCCTCGGAGCACCCGACATCCAGGCGATCATTGGCGCACTGCTCTTGGGAGTTGGCGGCGCAGCGGTAGTGGCAGCCCTTTGCCTGTTCACCATCAAGAAGCCAAGGATGCAATAGCATCGCTACTCTAGCCCTCTGCTGTGGCAGGGGGCTTTTGGCGTTTCTGGGGCGCGTGATCCGCAGTGCCACCGGCGCCCACTCCCACCCGTGACCTGCACAGCCGAGGTGTGCAGCTAAGATGACTGCTTATGAGTATGCAACGCGTCTTATCCGGTATCCAGCCCACCGCCGACTCCTATCACCTGGGCAATTTCCTGGGTGCCCTCAAGCAGTGGATCAATCTCCAAGACTCCTACGACGCGTTCTACTTCATCCCCGATCTTCACGCCATCACGGTGGATCAAGATCCGCAGGAACTTCGCCAGCGCACCATCGCCGGTGCCGCCCAACTACTCGCACTTGGCATCGACCCCGAGCGTTCCACGTTGTTCGTGCAATCCCACGTACCTGAGCACGCAGAGCTCGGCTGGGTGCTTACCTGCTTGACTGGTTTTGGCGAAGCAAACCGCATGACGCAGTTTAAAGATAAATCGGCTAAGCGCGGTGCCGATCGCACCTCCGCAGGCCTATTCACCTATCCGATGCTCATGGCCGCCGATATTCTGCTGTACCAGCCCCATCTGGTGCCGGTGGGTGAAGATCAGCGTCAGCACCTCGAGCTCACCCGCAACCTTGCCGAGCGTTTTAATAACCGCTTTGGTGAGACATTCGTGGTGCCCGAAGGCTTCATCCCCGAAGGTGCTGCAAAGATCTACGATCTGCAGGATCCCACCTCCAAGATGAGTAAGTCCGGTGAGAACCCCAAGGGCTTAATCAACTTGCTGGATGAGCCGAAGGTGTCTGCCAAGCGCATCCGTTCTGCAGTGACCGACGCCGATAACGAGATCCGCTACGACAAGGAAAACAAGCCTGGCGTATCGAACCTTCTGGTGATCCAATCCGCCCTGACTGGCCGCAGCGTAGATGACATCGTCGCAGGTTATGAGGGTGCAGGTTATGGCGCGCTCAAGGTGGATACCGCCGATGCCCTTGAGGCCTTCGTGTCTCCGCTGCGCGAAAAGTTCGATATGTACATGAGTGACCAAGCAGAACTTGAGCGCGTCTTGGCCCACGGCGCCGAAAAAGCCCGCGAGGTGGCAGCCCCAACACTGGCCAAGGCGTATGAGCGCGTGGGCTTTTTGCCCCGCCGCTAAGTCACACCACAAAGCTAAGTCGCACCACGCAGCCCCGCCACACAGCTAGGCGGCACCGCGCAGCCCAGCCACACAGCTAGGCGGTACCGCGCAGCCCAGCCCGGCCGCTAAGTCTCACCACCAAGCCCCGCCGCCTCACGCAGCTATTTTTGCAAAGGCAGCGGGGCTACCGCTTGGAAATGCTGTGCTGCCCTGGGCTAGAATTCTGCCGATTCCCTAACTATCCCTCGACCGAGAAGAAGCGATGGCTACATCTACCAAGCAAAACGAGCAGCGCACCGACGAGTTCGGTATTGAGCGCGCCCACGCAGACGACCCAGGGTTCATTGATAAGTACCGCGAGAAGTGGGAATGGTTCGACCACATCATGCGCATGCAGCAGCGCTACAGCAAAAACGGCGGTAACCAGTACGCCGCAGGTATTACCTACTTTTCTGTGCTGTCCATGTTCCCGATTCTCATGCTGAGCTTCGCTATCGCAGCGATGGTGTTGGTGCGCCAACCGGAGCTGCTCGAACGCCTCCAGGATCGCATCGTCGAGGCCCTCAGCGGCACCTTGGGCGATACGGTCAATGAGATTCTCGATACCGCCATTGAGCAACGAAGCGTCATCTTCGGCGTCGGTGGTTTAACCGCCCTGTGGTCCGGGCTTTCCTGGATGAATCACCTTCGTTATGGTGCTTCGAAGATGTGGCACTACCCGGTTGCCGGCGGCAACTTCATCATGCACAAGCTGCGCGACCTGCTCGGTCTGCTCGGCCTGATGGTGTCGCTGTTCATCGCCTTCGGTGTCACCGCCGTGGGCTCCTCCGGTCTGACCCAAACGGTGCTCGAATGGCTGCATCTCGACGACGTGCCAGGCATCAACTACCTCACCTTCGGCGTCACCTTATTAGTCGGTTTGATCGCTAACTACCTGGTGTTCTTGTGGATGCTCAAGTACCTCCCCCGTGGCGAGGTGCCCATGAAGGTGGCTGCAAAGACCGCAGTCATCGGTGCCGTGGCCTTCGAGATTTTCAAGCAGATCGGTTCGCTGTTCTTCTCCAAGGCTTTGGACAACCCCGCCGGCGCCACCTTCGGCCCGATCATCGGTGTGATGGTGTTGCTCTACTTTGTCTGGCGCATCTACCTGTATTGCTGCGCATGGGCAGCCACCACTCCGGAGGCTTTGGCCATTGCCAAGCTCGACGCTCCCGGACCTGCCGTGATTCACGTTCGCGAGGTAGTCAAGCCCGACACCAGCGTGCTTGCCGTTGGCAGCGCTGCGGTGTCCGGCATCCGCGATGCCGTCAAGGGCGCGTTCAGGCGCTAAAGCAGTATTAGGCGTCTTCTTTTCTTCCAAGGCGCCAGGTGATTGCCCCGAGGATAAAGAGCAACACCACCCCAGCCCCGGCAAAGACCGGGGCTTTTCCATAGCTTTTCGACGTCGGTTCCGCCGCTTCCTGCGTCGTTTCTTCGCCCTCGTCCTGGTCTTGCTGTTCTTCTTGGTCTTCAGATTCCAGGCTTCCCACATCGCCGGTGGCAAGATACCCGGCATCAATGAGTGCTTGGGCTTGTTCCCAGGCCCGTCCCGCATCGATGGTGGAATCGAGCAACACGGCAGCAATGCGTGTGCCGTCTTCGTCTTTGGCGCCTACGAAGGTGTGGTGCGCATCGTCGGTGTAGCCAGTTTTGCCACCGAGGGCGTCTTCGTCGTTAAGCAAAAGCCCATTATCGTTCCAAACCTCAAAGGTGGTGCCTGCCCCGGCGGGGAATTCCACATAATCGGTGCTGATCATCTTGGCAAAGGTCTTGTTCTGCCAGGCGTTGTAATAGGCAACCGAAAGGTCCCTGGCAGAAGTAGACATTCCTGCCTTATCCAAACCGCTGTAATCGGCGATATAGGTATCCTTCATGCCCCACTCTTGGGCAAGATCATTGACCTTCTTCAGCGTCGCCTTATCCCCGCCGAGTTCCTGGGCAAGGGCATGGGCGGCATCATTGCCAGAAGAAAGCAATAGCCCATAGATAAGCTGCTCATTGGTGTAGCTCTCGCCAGGGATCAGGCCCACGGCGGAGCCTTCCATCGAGGTATCGTCGCTGGTGGCGGTGTAGGTATCTTTAAGCTTCAATTCATCCAAGGCCACCATCGCCAGCATCACCTTGATCAAACTGGCCGGACGATAACGCCCATGCGGATCCTTGGTGGCGATCACTTCACCATTATCGAGGTTAAACACCATCCAGGCGCTGGCATTGGTCTCAGGCACCTCAAAGCCCTTGGCCTTCACCACATCGCAGGAACCAAACTCATTGTCCACGGTGGGAAGGGGAGTAGGAGAAGAAGAACCCGGCGCCACCTGCTCTGAGGTGGTTTCTGCCTTCGGTGGCCGCAGGCGGTTGGGGCAATCCTTGGTGTCGGGGGCGGTGCTGCGCACGGTGGGCTCGGTTTGCGCCACCGCCGTAAGGGGTGTGGCGGTGGTGGCTGAAAGAGCAAGAATGAGGGCTGCGCAGCTTCGCTTCATAAGCAACTATGGTGCCCATAATGAACACCCCGGGGGCGGAGCCACGCGGGGTGTTCGAGGGAAGTTCCTGCCCAAGCCTTTCAAGGCTTGGGCGCAAGCAGGCTATTTGCTCATGCGCTTGCTCAACATGGCCTCAAGTTCGCGCCATGATTGTGCGTGCTCATCAAAAGGCGGGGTGGGGGTGTAGCCGGACACGCGGTTTTTGCCCAGCATGTAGGAAAGGTAATCCTGGATCCTGGGGTTGGCCAGGAAGTAGGAGTTCAAGGAATCATCCTGTGCCCAGTCGGCCGCGTCGGCCATGAGCTCATAGGCTCGTGCCATCTGCTCGGTATCCACGGCCTCGATGCCGGTGTTGATATCGCGGGCGATGCCATTGAAGGAATACACATTGTCTGGGTGTACTTCTACTTCCAACTCACCGGCGTTAATGCGCACCATCAGATCCTCCCAGGTGCTGACCTTGGCTAGGTCGTGCTCATCGTGTTCGGCCAACCAGCGCAGCATGGCCTTGGAGGAGGGGAAGGTGTTGATTTCCCCGAAACGGCCCAAGAAGACGGGCTGGCCTGCCACATAGGTGCGAAGGCTATAGACCTGGCGGCCTTCGATGGCCACCTTGATCGGATCGATGCCGGCGGCAGCCCAGGCGGTGAGGTCATAGGGATCGGCCTGCTCCTTGGCTTCTTGTTCAGCGGCCTTGGCTTGGGCTTCTTCTTCCTTCTTGGCGCTTAAGGCCGCGTCGATGCGGGCTTGAGCATCGCCTGCATCCACGCTGCGCAGGGTCACGGCGGCGTCGATGGCGTCGATAATGCCATCCCAACGATCAAGCACGGCTCGGCCAATATTGGTCCAGAGCACCGGATCTGCCTGGAGGTGCTCGGCGCCACGTTCGACGTTTTGCAGCACCATGTAGTTGCCAAAGAACTCGCGCACCTGCTCTAAGTCGAGGACGGTGCCAAGGCTTCGCACGATGTGGAAGCAGCGCGCTACTTCGGAAACATTGCGGTGCGAGGGGCGGTCGGCCAGGGCTGCGGGCATGCCCACCAGGTCGTAGCAGTGGCGGGGCGTGGGGGTGACCTTGTTTACTGCCTGTTGGCGAAACGCCTCCCATTGAGGGTGGTGGCTGAAGTCGTGGTGGGGTTCTTCTTCGATAAACGCCAGGAGTTCACCGGTAGAGCCGAACACCAGCAGTTCATCGCCTTGGCCTAAAAAGGCCTGCCATTCATTGCCGTGCTCGCGCCAGGAGGGCGCCCAGAGCGTATAGACGTCGCCCTCGGTGAGCGAGAGTTGCACAGGAACAATGCCGTTAGTAGCCATGGCAAAAGATACTAGCGTTATCAACCTTGAGGCCGGTAGTAGCCCTTAAAGGGCATGCCCATATTGGTGGTTCTCAGTGGTGAGATTTGCACCGGGCTGCCCGCTTCGATGATCTGTCCATTGCCTGCATACATCGCCACATGCCCATCCCAGACCAGCAGATCGCCTTCAATCAACTCCGCCTGCGATACCTGCCTGCCCACATTCTGATGCTCAGCTAAACGCGGCAGTTCCACCCCAGCCTCACGCCAGGCATAGGACGTCAGCCCCGAGCAATCAAAGCCACCGGGTTGGGTGCCACCCCACACATACGGGGTGCCAAGCTGGGACTTTGCCGCCGCAAGTGCCGCTTTGCCGCGCGCACGTTCCTCGGCCGTGGCCTGCCCATCGGACTGGATTGGGCCTCCAAGACCGTAGCTTTCAACGTGTTCTTGGCCGGCGATGCCTTCTAAGGTGGCGGTATCTGAGGATAATCGCGCCTGGGCCTCTTCTAAGCGCCGATACGCCGCCTCCACATAAATGCCCGGCAGGCTTGCCATATTGCTCGCCGCACTCAAAGCCAGTGCTGGGTTCGCGCTGAGCATTTTTGGGATATACACGCTGGCCTCGGCAAGAAATTGCTGGCCTAGGTGGGCAATATCAGTGGCAATGGCCTCAAATTCCGGTGCGGCGCGCTGCACAATCGCCTCCACGGTGGCGATATCACTTGCCAGTAGTGCGGCTTGCCCAGGAAGTTTCGCTTGCTTTTCGACGATCCCCGCCAACTCCTGGGTACTGCCAAAGCCCACAGGCACCGGCAAGGTGGTGTGCAGTGGTGAAGGGATAAGCGCTCGCAGCATAGTGATGCCGGCTTCTAAAGGGATCATTGTGGCATCGCCTTATCGAGTTGGTGGCCAAGGGCGTGATCGTGGTCGATGATCTGCCCGAGTACCTGGCGCTGTTCTGTTGCGATGCGTGTTGCTTCTGCTGCCTGGGCGTGAAGGCGCTCGTACAGGCTTTGGTTGGCTCGATTGAGCGCGGCGATAAATGAGCCGGTGCCAGGCGACGATTCCCCTGCCACAGGCGGTGGGCAGTGTTGGGCTTGGGCCTTGTGCGCCTCAGCGAGCAGGTGCCGGATGTGGGTCGTGGTCTGTGTTTGAGAAAGCTCCATACCAATGTTTGACGTAAAAAAGGGCTCTGCGGTTCCACACCGCTACGATGAGATGCATGGACATCACTATCGTCGATCATCCGCTCGCTGCTTCGCGTCTGAGTATTATGCGCGATGAACGCACCGACAACGCCGCCTTCCGCGCAGCGCTCGCCGATCTCGGGGCCATGCTGATTTATGAGGCTTCGCGTGATCTGGCTATCGAGCAATTTCCTCTCCAAACCCCAGTGGCTGAAACCACCGGCACCCGCCTGGAGGATCCGCCAATCATCGTGCCCGTGATTCGTGCCGGCTTGGGCATGATTGACCCGGCGCTTTCGATGATTCCGGACGCGCAGGTTGGGTTTATTGGCCTTGCTCGCGATGAAAAGACCCACGAGCCGGTGCCCTACCTTGAGGCACTGCCCGAGGATCTCACCGGCCGCACCGTCTTTTGTGTCGACCCCATGTTGGCCACCGGTGGATCGCTGCTGCACGCCATCCGCCTGCTTGCTGAACGCGGCGCTACCGACATCACCGCGGTGTGCATGGTTTCTGCCCAGCCGGGTGTGGATGCTCTTGCGGCTTCTGGCCTGCCGGTTCGTTTGCTTACCGCCACCATTGACCCCGAGCTCAACGAGGACGCCTATATCGTTCCTGGCCTTGGCGATGCCGGCGATCGCCTCTACGGCCCGCGCAATATCGACCTCTAAGGCCAACTGGCCATCACCTTCCTGCGATGCCCAATACATTTGGCGGTGCTTGTCTAATGTATTGGGCAAACTCGCGCGCATGGCAGGTGAACGGCAGGCGTGGTCGAGCTACGGATACGTCTTTGGACGTCGGCTCCAGCGCCTGCGCACCATGCGAGGTTTAAGCCAAGATCGCCTAGCTGAGCTGGCCGATATCAGCCGCAATCAGATCTCAAATCTTGAACGCAACAATAACAACGGCAACTCCACCTCAGACCCCACCATGTCTACGGTCTACACCCTTGCCCGAGCACTGCACGTGCCACCGGCTGCGCTTCTACCCAACGTGGGCGAATACGTCACCGATATCTGCCCCGATACCGCAGATCTAGCCGTTGAGGTGGTCTGGCCGAATGATCCAACCGATACCCTCGCCTTTGATGTAGACCACGTCTTTTTCGCCCTACCAGGCGATTCGCCATCCTTCGCGCTGCCGCAGGGCAAAGGCGAAGCCACACACCCCGCCCCCGAGGCTGAGCAATAGCCCCGGGCTACATGTGGTGCAATTGGCGCTCCACATCGGCAATGGCTCGGGCTAGCAGCGCTTCGCTGCCACCGCCTTGGAATTCCACATAGGCCTTCACCTTCGGCTCCGTGCCTGAAGCACGCACCATCACCCGCAACTGGCCCTCATCGCTGCTGCCCACCAGGCCGTGATCTTTATGCTCCATGGCAATACCAGCGATGCTCGTTGGCGGGTTCTCCTTCCACAGTGCCACCAGGGCTGCTGGATCCGTGGTGCGCACTGCTACCTGCTCGCCAATAAAGAAGCCATATTGGCGGTGCAAGGACCGCAGCTCGTCAATGAGCGTTAAACCCTGCCCTTTGAGTTCTGCGGCCCAGGAACATACCGCGAGGGCAGTGGCGATGCCGTCTTTATCGTCGACAAGCCAAGGTGCCGGAGCAATGCCAACGGCCTCCTCATAGGCATAATCCAAGGTGGTTTCACCCGCGGCGGCGCAGATATTTTTGAACCCCGTGGGCGTTTCCAAATACCGCCAACCACGATCGGCGGCAATGGTGGGCAACAGGCGCGAAGACACCACCGTGGACGCCACTACCGGGGTGTGCTCGCAGCCCTGGAGCAAACGGGTGGCAAGCAGCGGGCCAGTCTCGTCACCGCGTAGCATGCGCAACTCGCCGCGATCGCGCACCCCCACAGCGCAACGATCCGCATCCGGGTCCAAAGCGATCAGCACATCGGCTTGGACTTCCTCGCCGCGCTCAAGCAATTGCCGCACCGCAGCGGGTTCCTCGGGATTAGGGAAATCCACGCTGGGGAAGGTCGGGTCGGGATAGTGCTGGCTCATCACCGGAAAGACCTGGGCAAAACCGGCTGCCTGCAAAGCAGACGCAAGGGTGCGCCCACCCACACCATGCATCGCGGTCATGGCAATGCGGATATTGGCCCGATCGCTATTGGCGCGCAGAAGATCAGCTTGTCCGGGGTGAACCACATCGACAACATCGTCGATATAGCGGCGCACCATGTCATTGCAGGGGCGAACAGTCACTCTCGGCACCGATTCAGGTTCGATCGTGTTGATCATCTCCTCGATGGCATCGGCGCCATCGCGAAGCTGGCGGCCAGAGGAGGTGTACAACTTATAGCCATTTTCGGCAGAGGGATTGTGCGAGGCAGTAATCTGCACACCGCCATCGAGTCCCCATTTGCGCACCAGCCACGGCACCAACTGGGTAGGGGTAGCGGTGGGGAAGAGCAGCACCTCGAAGCCGAAACCGGCAAAGACTTCAGCGGCGGTGGTGGCAAAGGCGTGGGAGCCATAGCGGCCGTCGTAGCCCACCACCACCCGAAGGGCTGGGTCTTCTTCCCGAAAGGCCATGCCGATGCCTTGTTCTTCAGGAAAATTCTGGGCGTGGGGGTGGGGGTGCGATGCTGCCTGCTGCGCCAACCACGCAGCCACCGCGGCGCTAATGCGAGTTACCTGACGAACATTCATTTGGTGCTCGGCAGGCCCGATCGGGGCTCGCATCCCGGCGGTACCGAAGCTCAAACTCATGGGCTGATCCAATCAAATGTTTGCTCAGAATAGGGTGTTACCCTCAAGAGTAGTAGACGCAGCTTTGGGCCCTCGTAGGCTGAACAAAGTTGCATATAGTGCAGCAATCACGCATGCACACCGCGTGTACTACTGAAGCAATGGTGTACGTGGCGCAGAAAGAACATAGGGAGGCAATAGGTGATGCTCGAAGGCCGGGGTGAAATCGAGGCATATGTCCTGGATTGGCTGAAAAAGCACCAATACACCGTGCTGGACTGGCGCAGGCACCTGCACCAGCACCCCGAACTCTCACACATGGAATACGCCACCACCGAGTTCATTGCCATGCAATTGCGCGCCCGCGGGATGAATCCGCAGCGCTTCCCCAACACCGGGCTCATGGTGGATATTGGCCCCGATACCCCCGAGCGCATCGCCTTTCGCGCCGATATCGACGCACTGCCGATTACCGAACACGAACACGAAGGTGCCTCGAAAAACGTTGGCGTGATGCATGCCTGCGGCCACGATATTCACACCGCCATTGCGCTCGGCTTTGCCTGCGCCCTGCAAAACGCCCCGCTGCGAAGCGGGGTGCGCATCATCTTCCAGCCGGCTGAAGAAGTCATGGATGGTGGCGCACCGGAGGTGATCTCCTACGGGGCCTTAGAAGGCGTGAGCTCCATTTTTGCCCTTCACGCGGAACCGAAGCTCAAGGTGGGCAAGATCGGTGTGCGCACCGGCGCGATCACCTCCGCCGGCGACATTATCGAGATCAAAGTCAAAGGCCCAGGAGGTCACAGCTCGCGCCCGCACCTGACCGCCGATGTGGTGTATGGCCTGTCCAAGCTCGTGGTGGAGTTGCCCGGTTTGCTCTCGCGCCGCGTAGATCCCCGCACCGGCACGGTCTTGGTATTTGGCACCATCAATGCAGGCTATGCCGCTAATGCCATCCCGGAAGAAGGCAGCGTGATGGGCACCATCCGCACCGGGGACATCGTGGTGTGGCGCTCGATCCAGGCGCTGCTTCGCGAGCTCGTAGCCCAGGTGCTTGCCCCCACAGGCTGCGAATTTGAGATTCGCTACACCGTGGGCGTGCCGCCGGTGATGAATGATGATGTGGCAACCGCAGTGCTTGCCGACGCCGCACGCACCCTTGGCCCACAGGCCGTGGTGCAGGCACCGCAATCTTCTGGTGGCGAGGACTTCTCGTGGTATCTCGAACATGTTCCAGGCTCGATGGCTCGATTGGGTTGCTGGGACGGCAAAGGCGAACCGCAGGATTTGCACCGCGCCGGGCTCATGCCAGACGAGCGCTGCATTCCGATCGGTATCCAATTGTTTGCGGGGATCGTCGACAGGCTTTTGGATGCCGAAGCAATGCAGCACCTTCGCACTTAGGCGTTACACTTGAAGCACATACGCCCTTTTCTAACCCCAAACCCACGGAGGAATGTTGAGTACACGCATCGTCATCATTGGCGGCGGCCCGGCAGGATATGAAGCAGCATTAGCTGGCGCGAAATACGGCGCCGAGATCACCTTGATTGAAGACCGCGGACTTGGCGGCGCAGCGGTGATCAATGACTGCGTGCCCTCCAAATCCTTCATCGCCGGTGCGAACATTAAAACCGACCTCCGTCGCGCCGACGACATGGGGCTGAACAAAGGCATTGGCGAAGCCCACCTCATGCTGGATGCGCTCAATGAACGTGTCCAGGCATTGGCCGAGGAACAAAGCGAAGACATCCTCGAAAACATGAAAAAGGCCGGCGTGCGAGTGCTCAACGGCCGCGGCAGCTTCGATGATTACAACGTCAAGCAGACCCTGCACTACATCAAAGCCGAGCTCGAAGACGGCTCAGTTGAAACCATCGAATGCGACCTCGTGCTCGTTGCCACCGGTGCCACCCCGCGCATCCTGCCCGATGCTCAACCCGATGGCGAAAGGATCCTGACCTGGAGGCAGATCTATAACCTCAAGGAGCTGCCAGAACACCTCATCGTCGTGGGCTCCGGCGTAACCGGTGCCGAATTCGTCTCCGCCTTTGCCGAGCTGGGCGTGAAGGTGACCATGGTGGCTTCGCGCGATCGCATCTTGCCTCACGACGACGCCGATGCCGCCGATGTGCTGGAGACAGTGCTGGCAGAACGTGGTGTCACCCTTGAGAAGTTCGCCCGTGTGGACTCCGTCAGCAACACCGGCGATGGGGTAGTGGTGCGCACCTCCGACGGCCGCGAAATCAGCGGCTCCCACGCCTTGATGACGGTCGGTTCCGTGCCCAACACCCAAAACCTCGGCCTAGAAAAGATCGGTATCGCCACCACCCCCTCCGGCCACATCAAGGTCGACCGCGTATCGCGCACCTCCGTGCCGGGCATTTATGCCGGTGGTGACTGCACCGACTTGTTCCCCCTTGCCTCCGTGGCAGCCATGCAAGGCCGCGTGGCCATGTATCACGCGCTGGGCGAAGGCGTATCGCCCATCCGCCTGAAAACGGTGGCAACCGCAGTGTTTACCCGCCCCGAGATCGCAGCCGTGGGTGTAACCCAGGCGCAGATCGAATCCGGTGAGGTGGCAGCACGCTCCATCGTCTTGCCGCTCAAGACCAATCCGCGCGCCAAGATGCGTTCGCTGCGCCACGGCTTTGTCAAGATCTTCTGCCGCAAGAACTCCGGCATCGTCATCGGTGGCGTGATCGTCGCACCCACCGCCTCCGAGCTGATCCTGCCCATCGCCGTGGCGGTAAGCAACCAGCTCACCGTCAATGACCTGGCGCGCACCTTCTCCGTGTACCCCTCGCTTTCGGGCTCCATTACCGAGGCCGCACGCCAGCTCGTGGCGCACGACGACCTGGAGTGATCCACCCCGGCTCATACGCCTTTCTAGGAGGGGACAAAGTCTTGGCACGATTGCTGCCGGCTTTGTCCCCTTTTTTTGGTTGTGTTGGGCTGTGTTGGCCTGTGTTGTTTTGGGTCTGTTTGCAGTGGGATAAAGCCGGCTGGTGCTGCCAAACGTGCAGCTTAGAGCGATAAACATTGGCACATCGGACTTCACGAGTACACTAGGCGTGTTCCTAAGCGCTATCACATTCATAGTGCCCATGTAATGGAGACCACAAAAGGACAGGTGCCCGTGAGTCGGTTGAGTAAACCCAATACTTTTTCCAAAATTCTTGTCGCAAACCGCGGCGAAATCGCCGTCCGAGCATTTCGCGCCGCCTTTGAAACAGGTGCAGCAACCGTAGCGGTGTACCCCAACGAGGATCGCAACTCCTTCCACCGCTCATTCGCATCCGAGGCCGTCCTCATCGGCGAGGGTGGCTCCGCAGTCAAGGCCTACCTGGATATCGACGAAATTATCCGCGCAGCCAAGGCCACCGGCGCCGATGCGATCTACCCCGGCTACGGCTTCCTCTCCGAGAACGCGCAATTTGCCCGCGAATGTGCCGAGCATGGGCTCACCTTCATCGGCCCACCCCCAGAGGTACTGGAACTCACCGGCGACAAAGCCGCAGCGGTGGCAGCCGCAAGAGAAGCAGGCCTGCCCACGCTGAAAGAAACCAAGGCCACCAAAGACCCCAAAGAGCTCTTCGAGCTGGCAAAAGACCACACCTTCCCGGTGTTCGTCAAAGCCGTCGCCGGTGGCGGTGGCCGCGGCATGCGCTTTGTGGAATCCCCCGAAAAGCTCCAAAAGCTCGCCGCCGAAGCATCGCGAGAAGCAGAAGCAGCATTTGGCGACGGCCGCGTCTACGTCGAGCGGGCGGTGATCAACCCTCAGCACATCGAAGTGCAGATCCTTGGCGATGCCCACGGCAATATCATCCACCTCTACGAGCGCGACTGCTCGCTGCAGCGCCGCCACCAGAAGGTGGTGGAGATTGCTCCAGCGCAACACCTTGACCCCGAATTGCGCGAGCGCATCTGCGCCGATGCCGTGAAGTTCTGCCAACACATTGGCTACCAGGGTGCCGGCACCGTGGAGTTCTTGGTGGACGAGCAAGGCGAGTACGTCTTTATCGAGATGAACCCCCGCATCCAGGTGGAGCACACCGTGACCGAGGAAGTCACCCAGGTGGATCTGGTGAAATCCCAGCTCCAGATCGCCGCCGGTGCCTCCTTAGAAGAACTCGGCTTGCGCCAGGAAGATATTCACACCGAAGGCGCCGCCCTGCAGTGCCGCATCACCACCGAGGATCCCTCCAATGGGTTCCGCCCGGATACCGGCACCATTAATGCGTATCGTTCGCCAGGCGGAGCCGGTGTGCGCCTCGATGGTGCCGCCATGCTAGGTGGTGAGATCACCCCGAACTTCGACTCCATGCTGGTGAAGATGACCTGCCGCGGTGCCGATTTCGCCACCGCTGTTGCGCGCGCACAGCGCGCCCTTGCAGAATTCGTTGTCTCTGGCGTGGCCACCAATATCGGCTTCCTGCGTGCACTGCTGCGAGAAGAAGACTTCCAGCACAAGCGCATCGACACCGGCTTCATCGCCGATCACCCCTGGTTGCTGCAGGCACCACCTGCCGATGATGAACAAGGCCGCATCCTGCACTACCTCGCCGATACCACGGTGAATAAGCCGCATGGCCAGCGCCCGATCGTTGCCAACCCGGTGGAGAAGCTTCCCGCAGAACAAAAGGGTGCGCTGCCCAGGGGTTCGCGTGACCGCCTCTTGCAGCTTGGCCCCGCGGAATTTGCCCGTACCTTAAGAAGCCAAGATGCCCTGGGCGTTACCGATACCACCTTCCGCGATGCCCACCAATCGCTTCTTGCTACCCGTGTGCGCTCCAATACCTTGGTCGATGTGGCCAAGCACGTCGCCCGACTCACCCCCGAGCTGCTCTCGGTAGAGGCATGGGGTGGCGCCACCTACGACGTGGCCATGCGCTTCTTGCACGAGGATCCCTGGGATCGCCTGGATCAACTTCGCGCAGCCATGCCGAATATCAATATCCAAATGCTGCTGCGCGGCCGCAATACCGTTGGCTACACCCCCTACCCGGATTCGGTGTGCCGTGCCTTCGTCAAAGAAGCTGCGCGATCTGGTGTGGATATCTTCCGCATCTTCGACGCCCTCAACGACGTATCCCAGATGCGTCCGGCCATCGATGCCGTGCTGGAGACCAACACCACCGTTGCCGAAGTGGCCATGGCCTACTCGGGAGATCTCACCGACCCCAATGAGAAGCTCTACACCCTGGACTACTACCTCAAGCTGGCCGAAGAGATCGTCGATACCGGCGCGCATGTCCTAGCCATCAAAGACATGGCAGGTTTGATGAAGCCCGCGGCGGCATCCAAGCTCGTAAGCGAGCTTCGACGCAATTTCGATCTTCCCGTCCACGTGCACACCCACGACACCGCCGGTGGCCAGCTTGCCACCTACTGGGCTGCAGCCCACGCCGGTGCTGATGCCGTCGATGGCGCAGCAGCCCCGCTTTCGGGCACCACCTCGCAGCCATCGCTTTCTGCGATTGTGGCGGCGTTTGCCAATACCTACCGCGACACCGGCCTGTCCTTGGAAAACGTCGATGCGCTCGAACCCTACTGGGAGGCCGTGCGCAAACTCTATGCCCCCTTCGAATCCGGCACCCCTGGCCCTACCGGGCGTGTGTATCACCACGAAATTCCGGGTGGCCAGCTTTCCAACCTGCGTGCCCAAGCAACCGCACTGGGCCTGGCGGATCGCTTCGAGCTGATCGAAGACACCTACGCTGCAGTCAACGAGATGCTGGGCAGGCCCACTAAGGTCACGCCATCGTCGAAGGTGGTCGGCGACCTTGCCCTGTACCTGGTGGGTGCCGGAGTGGATCCCAAGGACTTCGCCGCGGATCCCCAAAAGTACGACATCCCCGATTCCGTGATTGCATTCCTGCGCGGTGAGCTCGGTACTCCTCCCAGTGGTTGGCCCGAGGAATTGCGCGAAAAGGCCTTGGCGGGAAGGAAAGAAACCCCCGACACCCTTGCGGCGTTGCCGGAGGAAGCCGAAGCAGCCCTTGAAGATGCCGAACAGGTCCGTGGCACCTTGAACCGTCTGCTCTTTCCCAAGCCAGCACAGGAATACCAAGAGCATAAGCACCGCTTTGGTGATACCACCACGCTTGGCGATGCCGAATTCCTCTATGGCCTACGTGAAGGCAAGGAGACGGTTATCCGCACCGCTGATTCCAGCGTGCCCATGATTGTCAGGCTCGACGCCGTGGGCGAGCCGGATGAAAAGGGCATGCGCAATGTGGTGTGCAATGTCAATGGTCAGATCCGCCCCATTTACGTTCGCGACCGCAGCGTGGAGTCCGTCACCGCATCGGCGGAGAAGGCAGATCCCTCGCAGGCCGGGCACGTGGCTGCACCCTTCGCTGGTGTGGTGAGCGTGAACGTCACCGAAGGAGAAGAGGTCAAAGCTGGCGATCCGGTTGCCGTGATTGAGGCAATGAAGATGGAAGCAACGATCTCTGCCACCAAGGACGGCACGATCGAGCGCGTGGTACTGAGCCAACCAACCAAGGTCGAAGGCGGCGATCTGCTGCTGGTGATCGAATAAGTGCCCGGTAGCTACCGAGCACACAACCGGAGAAAGGATTGTCGATGATCGTCACTACCACCCATAGCGTGGAAGGCCGCGAAATTACCCAATACCTGCGCGTGATTGCAGGTGAGACGGTGGCCGGCATTAATTTGGTGAAAGACTTCACCGCCGGCTTCCGCAATCTTGTAGGCGGGCGCTCCGGCTCCTATGAAAAGGAGTTGATCCAAGCGCGCGAAGGCGCCTTGGCGGAACTGGTCAATCGGGCCAATGAACTCGGCGCCGATGCAGTGGTGGGGGTAGAGCTCGACTATGCCGCGCTCGGGACCCACAACGATATGTTGATGGTGACGGCCACCGGCACGGCGGTGCGTTTGAACTAAAGGTCGAGCTCGATCTGCTCGATGCCAAGGTAACCTTTGGCCCAACGCTCAACGGTGGCCGCGCCTTCTTTGGCGCCATCGGCCACCGTTTTGCGTACCAGTACCGGGTCATTGGGCAGCACACGATCAGGATCGCCTACGCAGTAGGCGGAAATGCTAGCGGGGGACTGCTCAAGATCAAGCACAACCAATGCGACCATATCCACCGAGGTTTGTTCGCAGGCGGCCCAGGTGTAGCGGGAGTCGCGTTCCCAGTCCTCACGAGCCTGGGCGGGGTTCAGGTCTGCGAGATGCTCAGGCAGCGTGGTGGCTGCGAGCGCCGGGCGATCATCAATGCGGTCGTCATCGTGCAGTGGGCGCACATAAAAGCGCCCGCCGTTGATTTCCATTGGCTTCATAGTGCTCAATTCTATGGGGATCCAAGCATCACCCGCATGCGAAATTGAACACTGTTTACTTCTGGCCTGGGAATGACCCACACAAAAAGGAGTGGCCCCGCCGAAGCGGGGCCACTCTTGCGCTTATGAAGGCTTAGGCGTCTTTGATTTCCAGGAGTACTTGACCCTTGGTTACGCCCTCGCCGGAGGCTACGCCCAGGTCGGCGACAACGCCGGACTTGTGAGCCTTCACGGGGTTTTCCATCTTCATGGCTTCGAGCACGACCACGGTGTCGCCCTCGTTGACCTCGGCGCCGTCTTCAACGTTCACCTTGATCACGGTGCCCTGCATCGGGGCGGCTACGGCATCGCCGGAGACAGCGGCCTTGGAACCACCGGAGCGACGCTTCTTGGCCTTCTTCTTGGCGGCACCATTGCCACCACCGAGGGCGAGATCGCCGGGCAGAGCCACCTCGACGCGACGGCCGTCGATTTCCACGACAACCTTCTGCGAAGGTACGGACTCTTCTTCCTCAGCGTCCTCAGCGTCGACATAAGGCTCGATGGGGTTCTCCCACTCTTCCTCAATCCACTTGGTGTAGACGTCGAACTTCTCACCGTCGCCAACGAAGGCGGGGTTTTCAACGATGTGTGCGTGGAAGGGCAAGACGGTGGGCATGCCTTCGACGACGTACTCGCCAAGGGCGCGACGGGAACGCTCAAGGGCTTCTTCGCGGGTCTCGCCGAAGACGATGAGCTTGGCCAGCATGGAGTCGAACTGGCCGCCGATGACGGAGCCTTCAACAATGCCGGAGTCCATGCGCACACCAGGGCCGGCAGGCTCGATGTACTTGGTGATCTTGCCGGGAGCCGGCATGAAGTTGGAGCCGGCATCCTCGCCGTTGATACGGAACTCGAAGGCGTGGCCACGAGGCTTGGGGTCTTCCTTCAGGTGCAGTTCCTTGCCCTCGGCAATACGGAACTGCTCACGCACCAGATCCAGGCCGGTGGTGACTTCGGTAACGGGGTGCTCAACCTGGAGGCGGGTGTTGACCTCGAGGAAGGAGATCAATCCATCGGAGCTGACCAGGTACTCCACGGTGCCGGCACCGTAGTAGCCAGCTTCCTTACAGATGCGCTTAGCGGACTCGTGCAGCTCGTTGCGCTGCTCGTCGCTGAGGAAGGGAGCCGGTGCTTCTTCCACGAGCTTCTGGAAGCGGCGCTGCAGGGAGCAGTCACGGGTACCAGCAACAACGACGTTGCCGTGCATATCGGCAATCACCTGGCACTCCACGTGGCGTGCCTTATCCAGGTAGCGCTCCACGAAGCACTCGCCACGACCGAAGGCGGCCACTGCTTCACGGGTTGCAGACTCATAAAGGTCGGCAACCTCTTCCATCTTGTAGGCCACCTTCATACCGCGGCCACCGCCACCGAAGGCAGCCTTGATGGCAATGGGCAGGCCGTGCTCCTCGGCGAAGGCAACAACCTCATCGGCGTCCTTGACCGGGTCCTTGGTGCCAGGGGCCATGGGAGCCTCGGCGCGCAAAGCGATGGAGCGAGCGGTGACCTTATCGCCTAATTCGCGGATGGACTTCGGCGAGGGGCCAATCCAGATCAGGCCGGCGTCGATGACGGCCTCGGCAAAGTCGCCGTTTTCAGAAAGGAAGCCATAGCCGGGGTGGATAGCGTCAGCGCCGGACTTCTTAGCGGCGTCGAGGATCTTGTCAAAGACGAGGTAAGACTCGGCAGAGGTCTGGCCGCCAAGCGCAAAAGCCTCATCTGCCATTGCAACAAAGGGTGCGTCTGCGTCGGGCTCTGCGTAAACTGCAACGCTCGCAATGCCTGCGTCGCGAGCTGCGCGAATTACGCGAACAGCAATCTCGCCGCGGTTAGCAACGAGGACCTTTGTAATCTTTCGGTTCTCCACAGACACTCAAGCTCTCCTAAGTAAGTTATCTCGCAACGACAATCGCGATGCGTTAGTGGCGGTAGTACGCATACCAGCGTAGCTTGCACGGGTGAAGCTTCGGGCATTTTTCAGCGTTGAAATTTGGTACTTACCGCCATATCGGGGGTATCACTGCATATTCTTCCACGAAGGTGACAAGCGCGGAGTGTCACAGCACTGCTGAGTTTCACCCCACCTATGCCAACCACCAGCGTTGTGCCAGCCCCAAGCCACCTTGAGGCCAGCTTCGAAGAAGAAGCAACAGCCACTATTCTTTTGTGTAGAAAATCATACACGGCATCGCTTCAACGCGTGCGGATATCGCGATACCGAGGCTCGCTGTGGTGAATCGTGCGTTTAGGCCGAAGGCTCAGTGGCAATGGGCATGCGCACCATATTGCCCCACTCCACCCAGCCGCCGTCGTAGTTGCGCACGGTGGGGTAGCCCAGCAGGTACTTCAACACAAACCAGGAATGCGCTGCCCTTTCACCCACCTGGCAATACACCACGATGTCTTCTTCTTTTTGGAAGTCTGCAAAGGTCTGCTGCAGCTCTTCAAAGTCGCGGAACCGCCCATTGGCATGCGTGGAGTGCTCCCAAGAGATATTGCGCGCACCAGGAATATGGCCGTGGCGGCTGACATTGCTCTGGGGATATTCCTTGGTGGTGGTGCCAGCAAATTCCTCTTCGCTGCGCACATCAAGCAAGGTGAGTTCCTCGCGGCGCTGGCGGATCTCGTCGACGAAAATGCGCGAAGGTGCCTCGTTGTGCTCGCTTACCTCATAGTTGCTGGCGGGGTAGTCCGGCACTGCATAGGAGGTATCGCGTTCCTCGGCCATCCACGCATCGCGCCCACCGTCGAGGATGCGCACATCCTTGTGCCCAAAGAGCTCGAAAATCCACAGGGTGAAGGCTGCCCACCAATTCGACTTATCGCCGTAGACCACCACTGTGTCGTCGGGGGCAATGCCCTTTTCGTCCATCAGCTTGGCAAACGCATCGGCGTCGATAAAGTCCCTGATGGTTTTATCGTTGAGGTCTTTTGCCCAGTCGATGCGCACGGCACCGGGGATGTGGCCGATATCGTAGAGCAAGGCGTCTTCATCGGATTCCACTACACGCAACCCTGGCGAGCCGAGTCGGGCAGAAAGCCATGAGGCAGACACCAGGCGCTCGGGATGTGCGTATTGCTCGAATTGGGGGTTGGGGTCGAGTGGAAGCGGCATGGGTGGCCTTTCTGCCGTCGGGAATTGTTCTTCGCGTTGCAAACGCATCAAAGTGAACAGGGATCGAGATATGCGGCTGCACGGAACTTGCTACTACTTGCCAAAGTGTAATGCCTAAGTTCTTCAGTTTCGATGCTTTGGAGCATGTAGATAGGAGATTTCAGGGGTATTTGCGCCCCCATTCCTGGCAGTGCTTATCAAGGCTTCGCAGGCCTAAGCCCACCCGTTTGGGGTGGTGTGCGCACCTTTCTTCGGGCTCGAACTGGGTGTATCGCAGCAGTCAAAACCTTCCCTATGTGTCTTTCCTAACTATTTAGCGTTATGGCCGGGCTTGTCACTTCCGGCTGAAATACCATGAGGGATAGAGGCTGCACCCCGCTGTGAGCTCGGTAATACCGCAGTATGGCGTGGCTACGGCCTTCTGCGTGCGCCCCCAGCGGTGTCACGTGCTCGATCGCAAAAGAATACCTGTGCTCGGCGGATAAACAGCTTCCCCGAGCACCGTGATCAATAACTATGAGCTGTGAAGAAAGGTTCACACGTATGCACAAGAGCATTGTCGTATTTGAGGTCGAAGGCGGCTCCGACAAGTACTTCGACGGTCACCGCAAGGACACCATGCCGATCGTGAATGCGATCAAGGAAAAGGGCTGGCACTCCGAGGTGGTGTACTACCGCCCCGAGTGGTCCGAGGCTCTCTTTGAGTACGTTTCAAAGAACTTCGACGCATACATCTCTCGTGTGAACCCCGGCAATATCCCCGGCGGCGAGAAGGGCTACTTCGAGCTGCTGACCAAGCTTTCCGACGCCGGCCTGGTGGGCATGTCCACTCCGGAAGAGATGATGGCCTATGGCGCCAAGGACGCCCTGGTCAAGCTGAACAAGACCGACCTGGTCCCCGAAGACACCCACGCTTACTACGAGGTAGAAGAGTTCCACAAGACCTTCCCCACCTCCCTGTCATACGGCGAGCGCGTGCTCAAGCAAAACCGTGGCTCCACCGGTTCCGGCATCTGGCGCGTCCAGCTCGAAGATAAAGAACTTGCTGCTTCCGTAGAGCCCGGCACCGCCCTGCCGCTGGACACCAAGCTCAAGTGCACCGAGGCCGTGGACAACCACACCGAGGTACGCGAGCTCGGCGAGTTCATGGACTTCTGCGATCAGTACATCATCGGCGATAACGGCATGCTCGTCGATATGCGCTTCATGCCTCGCATCGTCGAGGGCGAAATCCGCATCCTGCTCGTAGGCCCCCACCCAGTGTTCGTGGTGCACAAGAAGCCTGCCGCCGGTGGCGACAACTTCTCCGCCACCCTGTTCTCCGGCGCGAAGTACACCTACGACAAGCCAGAGGCATGGCAGGAATTGGTGGACATGTTCGCAGATGCTCGCCCCGTGATTGCAGAAAAGCTCGGCGGCGACAACATCCCGTTGATCTGGACCGCAGACTTCATGCTGGCTGATGCCGAAGACGGATCCGACACCTACGTGCTCGGCGAGATCAACTGCTCCTGCGTGGGCTTCACCTCCGAGCTGGACATGGGCATCCAGGAACTGGTGGCTCAAGAGGCCATCGGTCGTGTCGAGGAAAAGCACGCCTAAAGCACTAACGCAAGGCTTGCATGCCCTCCGTGGTTGAGGGCATGGCCCTTCGCTGAGATTTCCTCCCCGGTTGCTGCGGGGAGGAAATTTTCTTTTTTCACCCTCAACAGCCAAAATGATGGGTTGGACAATAGTGCGCATTGATACGTAGCCCAACTTAAGGAACAGATGTCTTCTACCTCCCGTTATCGCTATGACCTGGACGGTCTGCGCGGTATCGCCATCGCCTTCGTGGTGATCTTCCATGTTTTTGTGGGCAAGGTCTCCGGCGGTGTAGACGTCTTCCTGCTCCTTTCCGGCTACTTCTTTCTCGGCTCCCAATTAAGAAACGCCTACCGCAAAGAAGCCTCGCTCAACCCCTGGTGGCCTCTTTGGCGCACGATTCGGCGCCTCTACCCAGCACTCGTGGTGGTGTTGGTCGCAACCTTGGTGCTCATCAGTGCCTTTACCCCGGGCCTGCGCCAAATGACCATTGCCTATCAATTCATCGCCTCGCTGGGCTATTTCCAAAACTGGGAGCTGATCAAACAAGGGCAGGCCTACAACGCAGCCTCAGACGCTGTTAGCCCCCTGCAGCATCTTTGGTCGATGGCGGTACAAGGCCAGTTCTATATCTTCGCCATCCTTTTTGCGTGCCTCGTCGGCTTGATAGTCAGGCGCCGCCGCGCAGACGCCCGCATCGTCGCAGGCCTCCCGCTGCTGGTGGTGACGTCGCTTTCGATGTTCATCGCTTTTACGGCAACTGATTGGCAGCACAACTATTACTCCACCTTCTCGCGCATGTGGGAACTCACCCTCGGCGCAGTGCTGCTGCTTTTCTGCTCCAATTGGCGCATCTCGCCGAAGGTAGGCAAGGCGATGGTTGCCACCGGCCTAATCATGGTGCTTTCCACCGGTTTGCTTTTCGACGGAGCACGCCAATTCCCTGGCCCTGCAGCCTTATACCCCATTGGCGGAGCAGCACTGATCATTATTGGTGGCAACGGCCAGGGTGTGCTCGCCTCTGCGTTCATGCGCTGGCTGGGTCGCATCGCCTACCCGCTGTATCTGTGGCACTGGCCTTTGCTCATCGTGGTGATGAATATCAGCCATGATCCCACACCGCCGCTGTGGATGGGCTTGGCCATCATTGCTGTTTCGGTGCTGCTGGCTCAAGCAACACACCTGTGGATCGAGCAGCCTTTGCGCCAACACGCCGCGCGGCCGAAGCGGGGAGAACTGCGGGTACGCAAGGCTTTGCGCACGCTCAAAACTCCCACCGGTGCGCTGCGCGCCACCGCCATCCCGGTGATGCTGGCAACCTGCATCGCAGCCGCGTTCGTGCCCAAGGCATGGCTTGCAGAGGTGGAAGAGCTCTATACCGTTCGCCTGGATCCGGCTGTGTATCCAGGGGTAGGAGAGCTAGAAGGCAAGGCCGTGCCTGATGCCGAATGGGCACCCGATCCTTATACCCTCACTCGGAGGGTGGGCCCTGCGTGGGCGCACTGGTGTGTGGCCTTGGAAAGCGCCGACCCATCCTATGTTCCCTATGACGAGCGCCCAGAAGACTGCACCTTTGGCGATACACGCTCGAAGGTCACTGCCTATGCCATTGGCGGCTCCCACACCGATCAATGGACGCAGGTGCTTGATGCTTTGGGCAAGGAGCACGGTTTCAAGGTCGTGGCGATCCTTCGCCAGGGCTGCCCGGCCACCTTGGATGAAGAAGGCTTAGTCAATGAAGACTGCGAGCGCTTCAATGAACAGCTCGTCCAACGCCTGGAAGAAGATCAGCCAGACTTCGTCATCACCACCACCACGCGCCCGACGTGGCAACCCGGTGAACCCATGGAGGGTGTGCCCGATGGGTATGTGCGCTTCTGGCGTGAGCTGGATGCCCTGGGCATTCCCATGGTGGGCTTCCGCGATAATCCTTGGCTCCGCGATCCAGATGGCACGCCCCGCATGGGCGCTTTATGCGCGGCAGATACCGGTGATGCCGAAGCATGTGGCACCCCGCGTGCTGATTTCTACCGCGAAGAAGATCCCGCACTCGATGTGCTGGTGAATCCAGAAGAGCAGATCAGCATCGATACCGCCGAGCTGATCTGCGATGAGGAAGTCTGCCCTGCGGTATTGGGCAATATCTACGTCTATCGCGACGATAACCACCTCACCAATGCCATTGCGATGTCGGCAAAACAGCAGGTGTGGGAGCAGATGCGTGATCTGGTGGAATCAATCAAGAACAAGAAGCTGAAATGAGCTATTCGGTAACCGTTTGGAAAAGCACCACTGAATAGGAAATACTGCAATCTGGCAATATCTCGATTGGCTCCCAGATCGAGTACACATCACCAGTGAATTGCAAAGGAACTGCCCCCAGATGTCGGAGAATGTGAAATACCGCTATGACCTCGATGGTCTCCGCGGTATCGCCATCGCCTTCGTGGTGATCTTTCACGTCTTTGTAGGCAAAGTCTCCGGTGGTGTCGACGTTTTCCTTTTGCTCTCGGGCTATTTCTTTTTGGGCTCGCAACTGCGCTATGCCCAAAAACCGAATGCAAAAATGAATCCCTGGTGGCCACTATGGCGAGCAATTCGCCGCCTCGTGCCTTCGCTCGTGGTGGTGCTGCTGAGTACCGCGATTTGTATCTCGCTGCTCACCCCTGAGCTTAAACAGGCGGATATCGGCGCCCAGATGCTCGCCTCCTTGGGCTACTACCAAAACTGGGAATTGATCTGGCAAGGCCAAAGCTACGGTGCTGCTTCGGCCTCGATTAGCCCCCTGCAACACCTGTGGTCCATGTCGGTCCAGGGGCAGTTCTATCTGCTGGCCATCCTCTTTGCCACCCTGCTTACTGCGATCTTTCGCAAGAAGCTTCTTAACCTCAAACTCATTGCGGGCATCCCCTTAATCATCGCCACCGGCGCTTCGATGTTCTATGCCTTTAGCGCCACCGATACCCAGGTGAACTACTACTCAACGTGGTCGCGCATGTGGGAGCTCACCCTTGGAGCGGTGCTATTGGTGTTTTGCTCCAAGCTCTCCATGCCCACCTGGCTTCGCAGGCTGCTCACCTTCATTGGCGTGCTCATGGTGTTGAGCACCGGCTGGATATTCGATGGCGCCACGCAGTTCCCAGGCCCTGCAGCGCTCTACCCGCTCGGCGGTGCCGCGCTGGTGATTATCGCTGGCCGCGGTGGGGGCATTCTCGGCTCAGCGCCGATGCGCTACCTCGGCCGCATCGCGTACCCGCTCTATCTGTGGCACTGGCCGCTGCTGATTGTGATTACCGCGCATATCAATGAGCCCGAGCCGCCGGTGTGGCTGGGCATTGTTGTGGTGCTTGGTTCGCTCCTGCTTGCGCACATCACCCACATCTTTATTGAGCAGCCCTTCATGCAGCATGCGCGGCGCCCGGCCATGGGGGATAAGCGCATGCGTAAAGCCTTCGGCAGCATCTTCAAGCCCCAGGGGCTCTTGCGTGCCCTTGGTGGGTTGGTCATTGTTGGTTTGTGCACCACGGCGGTGATGATTCCCCAGGAGTGGGCAGATGAAGTTGAGGCATTGTCTGACTATCGCCTCGATCCGCGTTTCTATCCCGGTGCCATGGCTTTTGATGGTGCGCGCGTACCGCAGGCAGAGCCGAAGCCCGATCCCTATCTTCTGGCTGAAACCGTAGGCCCTGCCTGGACCAAGGGGTGTATGAGCTGGGCTAATAGCGATCCCACGGTGTTGCCCTATGACAAGAAGCCCGATGATTGCACCTTCGGTGATAAGGACGCCGATACCACCGCCTTCCTCGTCGGTGGTTCCCACGCAGAGCAGTGGATGGCTGCCCTGGATCAATTGGGCAAGGAACACCACTTCAAGGTATTGCCCTTTGTGCGCCAGTCTTGCCCGGCGTTTAAAGAGGAACTCGACGGAGTATTTAGCAGCGGTTGCCAAACCTTCAACTCCGTGGTGATGGATCGCATTGCTGAAGATGAGCCGGACTTTGTCATCTCGAATTCCACCCGGCCGTTGTTGGAGCTCGATCGCTTTATCGACGAAGTGCCGCAGAGCTATCCAACCTTTTGGGAATACCTCGACTCCCTCGGCATCCCCTTTATTGGCTTAAGAGATAATCCCTGGTTCATCCTGCCCGGCGGCAAGGGCAAGAAGGTCTCGCAGTGCTATGAAAAAACGGGCGATCTGATCGAATGCGGCACTGCAGAAGAGAAGTTCTATGCTCCCGAGGATCCCTCCAAGGAATACTTCGACGGAGAAACGCAGATCGGTATTGATACCTCGAAGCTGGTCTGTGATGAAGGCTTCTGCCCGCCGGTGATTGGCAATATCTACGTCTATCGCGACGGCAACCACATCTCCGATGATTTTGCGCGTTCCACCGTGCCGCTGTTGTGGGAACAGATGGGCCCGCTGGTAGAGAAAATCAAAAACGCTTAGTTGCTTTTCTGAGCGGCTGCCCACCCGTGGTTCGTCGACAAGCTAGGGCTTTCAACGCCTCCGTGGGCTATCCCAGGAGGGTTGCTACTGCCTCAGGGTCGGCATCGCTGAGCATCTGCCGGCAACGCTCATATTCGGCCTCATCGCCGATCATGCGAGAAGCCAAGGCCAACGCAGCGATGCTGGCAAGCACCCCACGATTGGGCTCGTGGGCATAGGGCACCGGACCCCAACCCTTCCAACCATTGGCACGCAGGCGATCCAAACTACGGTGATAGCCCGTGCGAGCAAGCGCATAAGCATGGATCTGCTCCTGCTCACTTTGGGCCTGCTCAATCGCTTCAAGGGCAAGGCCAGACCAAAGAGCAGGCGACCAAGGATGCTCTAAGGCGGCACTCCAGCTCGGGGAGTCGGTCACATCCTCAGGCAGGTACACGGGAGGGGGAGCAAGCATATCGTTGAATTCAGTCATGCCAGCCATTGTGGCACGAGCACGCCACCCAAGAAGCTGAACCAGCCTTGAGCTGCGTTGATGTCGCTACTGCCCGGAGTTCGGGTGCCAAAAATCGCTTGCCTGGAACCCCAAGGAATAGAAAGCCTCACGCAATCCCGGCAGTGATAAACCAATCACGCTGGAGGGATCGCCCTCGATGCGATCAATAAACCAGCCGCCGATGGCCTCCAAGGTAAACGCCCCGGCGCATTGCAGTGGCTCGCCGCTGTGGGCATAGGCCTGGATATCCGCATCGCTAGCCTGCGCAAAATACACCTGTGTTTCGCGCACAAAGCTGCGATGTGCATCCGGGGTGATCAGGTGATGGCCGCTGAGCAAGGTGGCCACCTTGCCTCGTTGCTGCCTCCAACGCTTGATGGTGGCTTCTACCGTTTTGGGCTTGCCCTGCAGCTCGCCTTCTAAGAGCAGCATGGAATCGCAGCCAAGGACTACATCGTCGGGAAAATCCGGTGCGATGGCTTCGGCCTTAGCAGTAGCTAGGGCCTGCACAACCTCGGAGGCAGATGCACTGCCGAGGGTGTGCATGATGGCATCTTCATCCACATTGGCAGGTGCAATCACGGGATCGACACCGGCAGACAGCAGGATGGAACGACGCGAAGGAGAAGAGGATGCAAGGACTAAACGCATGCGCCGGGTAGCTCCTGATCCTTGGTGGGATACGAGGTCTGCGCGCCGTGGCCTGTGACCGAGTAAGCAGCCACACGCACCGCGTGCTCGGCCGCCGTGCGCAGGCTTTCGCCCTGCAATAGGGCCGCACAACACGCACCGGCGAAGGCGTCACCGGCACCGGTGGTATCTACCGCGCGCACCTTGGGTGATGCAATGGCGCTGAGCCCTTCTGCATCCGCCACCAAAGCACCTTCAGCGCCCAAGGTCAGCACCACCGAAGCAAAGCCAAGATCTAAAAGCGCCTGCGCCAAGTGCTCAGGCGACCCCTCGGCGGCCACACCGAATTGCTCCAGGATCAACCCGGCCTCATGCTCATTCGCCATGAGGGGATCGGCCTGCAGCAGGGCTTGGGTATCCACCTCAATGACCGGCGCGAGGTTAATCACCACCCGCCGCGCGGCAAGCGAGACTGCCTCGGCGAAGGCCGCTGGCGGGATTTCTCCTTGCAATAAGAGCACATCGGCGTTGCTGATGCGTGCAGCTTGGCTGCGAACATAGGCCGCATCGACCTTGGCATTGGCACCAGGTATCACGATGATGGAGTTTTCCCCATCCTCGGCCACCGTGATCACGGCAAGCCCCGTGGAGCCTTCGAGGCGCTGCACCCCTTCAAGGTTCACCCCTGATCGGGCCAGCAGTTCGAGTGCTGGTTTGGCATAGGCATCATCGCCGACGGCTCCAACAAAGTGCACCTCGGCGCCCTGGAGCGCTGCCGCCACTGCTTGGTTGGCACCTTTACCACCGGGAGAGATGCTGCCGCCACTGCCAAGGAGTGTCTCTCCAGGATGTGGGTGGCGTTGAACATGCACCGCGAGGTCGGCGTTGATAGATCCAACCACAGTCAGGGTGGGCATAGGTGCTCCTTTGGGCGTAAAAAACGTGCCTATATATGGCTGTTACGCTACCGCCTCGACATCACAAGCCCAAGCACTGCCCGGCCAATAGCTTGTCGACGACAACGCTGCTTGAGCTTTCAAAGCTCAAGCAGCGTGTTCAGTGCTCGCGTGTCTTATGCCAAGGTGGTGGATCCGCGATCATGCATGATGGTGGGAAGCACTTTGGAGGCAGGCACATGCTGGCCGCTGAGCATTTCTTCTAGCAGCTCGAATGCCTCTTTGCCCATGAGGGATACCTGCTGGTCAATCGTGCTCAGCGGGGGATTGTGATACAAGAACATGGGTAGCTCATCAAAGCCAACCACTGCGCAGTCGCGGCCAACAGTGATGTTGCGTTCGCACAAGGCCTGAATGGCGCCCATGGTGAGCATGGCATCGCCACCGATGATGGCATTGACCCCGGCCTCGATCATGGCCACGGTGCCGGCATAGCCATCGCGCTGGTTATAGCCACCGTGCTCGATATGAAGCTCCACGCCCCGGTCGTGGGCCAGTTGCTGCATCACCTTAAAGCGTTCAAGCCCGGTGGAGGTATCTTGAGGGCCTGCCAAAAAACCGATGGTGGCATTGGGGTTTTGCAGCAGCGCATCCATGGCTGCAGCAAAGCCGGGCTTTGGATCTGAAACCACCGAGGGCACGGTGGGGATGCTGAGGCGGCGATCCACCGCGACGATGGGGATGCCTTCATCGACGGCATCTTCAAAGATTTCCTGTGCCTCGTCGTGGGGCACCACAATCATTCCGTCGACCCGCTGGTTGGCAAACATCTCAATGCTTTTGGCCAAGAGCTCGGGGTTTTCCTCGGTATTGCCTAAGAGGATGGAAAACCCCTTGGCGCGTGCGCTTTGCTGAATGGCGGAGGCGAGGGTGGCAAAGAAGGGGTTTTCAATGTCCGGGATGGCGACGCCGATGATGTTGGTGCGTTGTTTGCGAAGCGAGGCTGCTTGATTATTGGGGCGGTAGCGCAGGCGTTGTGCAGCTTCACGCACGGTGTCGCGGGTGTCTTGAGAGATCGCGGGGTTATCTGCAAGGGCGCGCGATACCGTACTCACCGACATGCCAATCTCGCTGGCAATGTCTTTCAGCGTGGTGGGGCGACGTCGTTGGATCGGGGTGTGCGTCATGAGGGGGGACCTTTCGTCCTATGGTATTCACAAGCACTGGGTGGCTATAAGTGTATCCCTTCTGTGCTGGTATGGAAGCTTTTTAGGCAGCGAATCTGCTGTAAAGCACAAAAAATCCCGCAGGTGTAGCGGAGCACGTGAGTGCTGCTACGCCCGCGGGAACTTCCCGTTTCCTTACGTGGGTCTTAGTAGAACTGAACGTTGCGGAAGGCGTTGGGGTTAAAGGTGGAGGGGCGAGAAAGCTGCTCGGAGATGTCGCCCCACATATTGCGCTCGCGTTCTTCCTGCTGTGCACCGGCGGCCTGGTCTGCCATCACTGCAAACAGGGTGGTCAGCGTCGCCACCTGAGTGGCATCCGGGTTGCCCTTGATCACTTTCAGGAAAGGACGCGCGGGCTTCTCGGCGTTGTCTGCGGCCTGGTCGTTCTGAGTGGCCTCAGTGTTTTCAGCCATGCGATACCTTCTTTTCGTCTGTTCGCTTGCCGTGGATGGGTTATAGCGGAATATTACCGTGCTTCTTGGCAGGTACGTTGACTACCTTGCGGTCGAGCAGGCGCAGACCCTCGATGATCTGGCCACGGGTTTCGCTCGGCGGGATAACCGCATCGACGAAGCCGCGCTCGGCAGCCATGTAGGGGTTGACGAGGGTTTCCTCGTACTCCTTCTCGTATTCCTTGGCAAGCGCTGCAACGTCCTTGCCCTCTGCCGCAGCAGCCTTGAGCTCCTTGCGGTAGATAAAGCCCACGGCACCGGATGCACCCATCACGGCGATCTGAGCCGTTGGCCATGCCAGCACCAGGTCGGCGCCCATGTCCTTGGACCCCATCACGCAGTAGGCACCACCATAAGACTTGCGGGTAATCACGGTGATCTTGCCAACGGTGGCCTCGGAGTAGGCGTAGAGCAGCTTGGCGCCACGGCGGATGATGCCGTCGTACTCCTCGGAGGTGCCAGGCAGGAAGCCGGGGACGTCCACGAACTCGATAATCGGGATATTGAAGGCGTCACAGGTGCGCACGAAGCGTGCGGCCTTCTCGGAGGCCTTAATGTCCAAGCAGCCTGCGTATTCGGTGGGCTGGTTGGCAACAACACCAACGCTGCGGCCTTCTACGCGGCCAAAGCCGATGAGGATATTGCCGGCGTAGCCCTCTTGGATTTCGAAGAAGTCGCCATCATCAAGCACGCGGGTGATGACGTCTTTCATGTCATAGGGCTGGTTCGGGGAATCCGGAATCAGGGTGTCGAGCTCAAGATCAACATCATTGACGTTGTCCTTGATGGAACCGCTCATGATCTCGGCGGGCTCACGCGGAGCCTCGGCGCGGTTATTGGAAGGCAGGAAGCCAACCAGATCGCGAACCCAATCCAGGGCATCGGCGTCGTCGGATGCGGTGTAGTGGGAGGTACCGGAGGTGGCCATGTGGGTATGCGCACCACCGAGTTCTTCCTGGGTGACCTCTTCGCCGGTGACGGTCTTGATCACGTCGGGGCCGGTAATGAACATCTTGGAGGTCTTGTCCACCATGATGATGAAGTCGGTCAGGGCTGGCGAGTACACGTGGCCACCTGCGCAAGCACCCATGATCAAGGAGATCTGGGGGATCACGCCGGAAGCCAGGGTGTTGCGGTAGAAGATCTGCGAGTACAGACCCAGGGACACCACACCCTCTTGGATGCGGGCGCCTGCGCCTTCGTTAATGCCGATCAGTGGCACACCGGTCTTGATGGCCATGTCCATGATCTTGACGATCTTTTCGCCGTAGACCTCGCCAAGTGCGCCACCGAACACGGCGCCGTCTTGGGAGAATACGCAAACCTTGCGGCCGTCGATGGTGCCGTAGCCAGTAACAACACCGTCGGTGACGGGGCGCTTGGCATCAAGGCCGAAGTTCTTGGAGCGGTGGCGGGCCAGCGCGTCTACCTCAACGAAGGAACCCTCGTCGAGCAAGTACTCGATGCGTTCGCGGGCGGTCTTTTTGCCTGCCTTGTGTACGCGCTCTACTGAGGCCGGGCCCATGGGGGCTTCGGTTTCAGCGATGCGGGCGCGCAGGTCGGCAAGTTTGCCTGCGGTGGTGGTGAGGTCCGGAGCTTGGCCAGAGTCAGTCTTCATAGCGGCGGTCATGCTTTCTAAGTTTAGGGAGCGACCCACGAATTTGTGAACGGTTTAGGAAAATCAACCCGGCTTCACCCAAAGTTCCACACTTTGGGGGTATAGCGTGGGGGTAGCTTTTCGACGTCCCATGCGATCACACCCACAGGATTGTGAAAGGCGGAAACGGCAAGTTTCTTAGTAGAAACCATATCATTGTTGCGCTGAGCACCAGGGTGAGCGCACCTGGCCAACGCTCCCAGCTTGGAATATCGCGCCCGGAGCGTCGAAAAGCCCAAGCAAGAACGCTCCATGCCAAAAATGGAAGAAAGAGCAGCAAAAGCGCATTCATGTGCGCAGCTTGCACCAGGTCACCCTCACTGAGCGCGACCACCATCCTTGAGGCACCACACAGTGGGCAACACACCCCAAATAAAGTTTTGGAGGGGCATACAGGGATGGGGCCACCGGGGGTGGTGGGATCGGCAAGCCTTAACAGCAGCACCGCGGCGCCTGTTGCGCCGGCGATGCCAAGCAAGCGCAGTGCAGGTGTGGTGGAAGCTTTAGGCATTGGGTTTAACCAGCGGGAACGCAATGGTTTGGCGAATATTCTTATCGCAGAGCATCATCACCAAGCGATCAATACCCATGCCCATGCCGCCCGATGGTGGCATGGCGTATTCCAGGGCTTTGAGGAAGTCCTCATCCACCTCCATGGCTTCTGGATCCCCGCCGGCAGCAAGCAAGGACTGCTCCATGAAGCGCTCACGCTGCACCACCGGATCAATCAACTCCGAGTAGGCCGTGGCAACCTCGGCACCGAAGCAGATCAAATCCCACTTTTCTGCCACGCGCGGATCCTTGCGGTGCTGGCGCGTCAGCGGAGATACCTCGGTGGGGAAATCAATATAGAAGGTGGGCTCAATGGCGAATTGCTCGCTTAATTCCTCGTGCAACTCAATCACGAGAGCACCGCGCGACAGCCCGGTGGGATCAATGCCGTGTTGCTCGGCCAAGCGCTGCAGATCCTCGATAGGCGTATCGGGGGTAATGGGTTGCCCACTTGCCTGGGCAATACCCTCGTGCACGCTGAGTACTCGCCAGGGGCGCGACAAATCCACCTCATGTTCCCGGCCATCGGGGCCGGTGCCCTTGATGCGGGTATGCCCATTGGCTGCCATGGCCGCGTTTAACACGATGGTGCGCGTCAATTCCCGCATGGAGTTGTAATCGCCATAGGCCTGATAGGCCTCCAACATGGTGAACTCCGGATTGTGGGTTGCATCGGCACCTTCATTACGGAAGTTCCGGCCAATTTCAAATACACGATCCACGCCGCCCACCATGAGGCGCTTGAGGTACAGCTCGGGAGCGATACGCAAATACAGATCCAGGTTATAGGCGTTGATATGGGTGCGGAATGGACGTGCATTCGCACCACCATGAATGGTCTGCAGCAGCGGAGTTTCAACCTCTAAGAAGCGCTCCGATAATAAGGTATCGCGCACCGCCTGGATAATGGCGCTGCGAGTTCGCAGCATCCTTCGGGCCTCTGGATTGCTAATCAAATCCACATAGCGCTGGCGAACCCGGACTTCCTCATCGGAAGGGGCCGTGCGCGGCACAGGCCGAAGAGCCTTCGACGTCAGGCGAATGCTGCGGGCAATCACGCTGGCGGTGCCATTGCGCGAAGCGCCCATCACGCCTTCGACGCCAATATGATCGCCAATCGCGATCTCGAACTTGAGCTTGCGAAGTTCATCTCTGCCCACCTGCTCGCGCTCAATAAGCACCTGGAATTCGCTATCCCAATCGCGCAGGCGATAAAACTGCACTCCGCCGTGATCGCTTCGGCCAATCACACGGCCAGCCGTAGAGACCGCAGCACCCGGTGCCAACGCCTCCAAGGCGCTCAGACGCTGCTCGCGTTGGAAGTCGGTGGGGTAGGGATCTTCACCCTCGGCCAACAAGGCCTCGCGCCGCTGCATCTTCTGCTTTACCTGCTGCGGATAATGCGGCTCCGGGATCGTTGGCTTCGCGTGGCTTAAAAACTCCACGATCGCCGGGTTAGCTGCCTGGTAGATGGGCTGTTCGCGGGCACCATCATTGGCAAGAGGCACAGAGATTTGGCCTTCGGCAAGGCCAAGGGCAACGGCAATGGCAGCCAGATCGCTTGAATTACGCCAGCACAAATAGCGGGTAAGCCACTGCGGGTCGTACTTCATATTCGAGCGGTACAACTGCTCAATCTGGAACTTGCGCGACATCAAAGCAACAGCGCCGCGGCTGATCTTTTGGGGCAGGGTAGCGCCCACGTCTTCACCGGCGGCAATCGTCTCGCGCAAGAAGGCGAAGTTCAACGAGACTCGCTTGACGCCCAATTCCCGAGCACCCATCAGTAGCGCTGCCACCATGAACTCGGTAACGCCATTGGCAGCATGCTCGAGATCGCGACGCATCACGTCAAGCGATAAGCCCGTGCGGCCCCAGGGCACAAAGGAGAGCAAACCCCTGGTCTGGCCTTCTGCATCCAAGGCCTCGATCATGACGCAATCGCCGTCAAGGGGATCGCCCAGGCGGCCAAGCGCCATGGAGAAACCACGATCGTCGCCGTTTTGGCGCCAACGATCCGCGAAGGCGATCAGCCTGTGCATCTCTTGGCCGCTGATGTCTTTATGGCGGCGGATGCGGACGCTATAGCCCTCGGCGATCAGGCGTTTATAGCTACGGTGGACGTCGACAAGCTTGGGGTTATCGAGGCGGAAACGGTCCACGTCTACCACCGACTCATCACCGAGCGCACGAACCTTCATGCCTGCGCGGGCAAAAGCGGCCGCGCCGTCCCTGGACGTGCCGATAGCTGCAGGGGCCAAACCCTGCTGATCAGCGAATGCCAAGAAGGCCTGGATAGCGGCGTCCCAGTGATCGCGAAGGCCAATGGGGTCGCCGGCAGCAAGGCAAGAATCCATCACATTGCGATACGCCACCGCGGCCTTGGCATCGGGCGAAAAGATCACGCCCTTATCGCGGCGAGTGGCGAAATAGCCCAAGGAATCCGCGTCGTGCTCATCTTGATCCAGGAGCAGCCGGCGCAATTGGAGCTCTTCGTCCAAGCCCTGGAATTGCGTCTTTGCACGAGAAAAGAGCAGGGCCGCGGCGGAAGCGACGAGCGTGAGCAAAGCGCCCAGAGCCAGCACGAACTGCACCTGGGGGATGTAATCATCAGGCGATAAGGTGAGCTGGCGAAGCAGGCGGCTCAACGTTGGTCGCTCGCCTACGAAGAAAAAGCCCACCAGCAACGCCAGCAACGCCGTGATGGCGATACCCACCACCGCGGTGAGCAGGGCGCGACGAAACGCGGCCTCGGAAAGCGGGGCGCTGTAGGTGGAACGTGCCCGCAACAAGACGATGAACAGTGCCAAGAGTATCAGCGCCAGCACCGAGGTCTGGATGATGTCTTCAACACTGAGGTAGATCGTGACCTCTTCATAGGCGAAGGCCACGCTCATCAACAGCAACGCGGCGCCGAGGAGTTCGACAGCAAAGAATGCCGTGGCGAGCCAGAAGCCGAGTCGTTTATGGCGAACCAGCGCGTGGGCGGTGACTACAAGGAAGAGCGCAGAAAGGTAGCTCGACCCCACGATGGGGAAGACGTAGTTGAGCCCCGCGCCGATGAGTTCGGCCCAGTGCAGGTTGCCGAAAAGGCGGATGAACACCACGATGAGTGCGCTAAGAAAAAAGTAGCCCGGCAGAATTCTTTCTGGGCGTTGTGAAAGACGCATGGTTTCCGATCGATTGCTAAACGTTTTAAATAACAATCCTAAACCAAAGCTAAGGGTAGGCAAAAGCTCCTGCACCGCCACTGCGCTGCAGCGATGCATACACAACACCTGCTGCAAAAACCGTGAACACCAAGGCTAGAACGCCTTGGTGTTTCGGGGATTGTGCGCAGAGATAAAGGCGCCGGGCAAGAAGCAGCGGCTATCAAGGTCTAGGTGTTTTAGAGCGGAATATTGCCGTGCTTGCGTGCGGGGCGCTGCACGTGCTTGTTGCGAAGCAGGCGCAAGTTGCGGCTGATTTGGCCGCGGGTTTCGCTGGGTAGAATGACCGCGTCGATCAAACCGCGCTCGGCAGCCAGGTAGGGGTTGAGCATGTGTTCTTCATATTCACGCTCGAAAGCTGCGGAAAGCTCCACAATGTCTTCGCCTTCTTCTGCTGCGCGAAGCAATTCCTTGCGGTATAAAAAGCCCACGGCGCCGGCAGCGCCCATCACGGCGATTTGAGCCGTTGGCCAGGCGAGGTTCACATCGGCACCCAAACCCTTCGAACCCATCACGCAGTAGGCGCCACCATAGGCTTTGCGCATGGTCACGGTAATCTTCGGCACCGTTGCCTCGCCGTAGGCGTAGAGCAGCTTGGCGCCACGACGAAGGATGCCGTCATGTTCTTGGCCGGCGCCGGGGAGGAAGCCTGGGACGTCGACAAGCATGACGATGGGGATATTAAAGGCATCGCAGGTACGCACGAAGCGGGCGGCTTTTTCGGAGGCATCAATATCGAGGCAGCCGGCAAACTGCGTGGGCTGGTTCGCCACAAAACCGATGGACTCGCCCTCGATGCGGCCGAAAGCGGTCACCACATTGTCGGCGCGGCCTTCTTGGATTTCGAGGTAATCGCCATCATCGGTCAGGCAGCTAATTACATCGCGCACGTCATAGGGCACGGTCGGGGAATCGGGAATGATGTGGTCGAGTGCCAGATCATCGGGGTTGAGGTTGGCGTCGATGCTGCCTTTCTCGTGCTCAAAATGTTCCCGCGGGGCGGTGGTGCGGTTATTTGAAGGCAAGAAAGCCACCAGGTCAGAGACGAAATCAAGGGCATCTTCATCGCTGGATGCGGTGTAGTGGGCATTACCAGCCTGCTGGAGGTGAACCCCTGCGCCGCCTAATTCTTCTTGGGTGATCATCTCGCCGGTGACGGTCTTGATCACATCGGGGCCGGTGACAAACATCTTGGAGCTTTCTTCCACCATCACCACAAAGTCGGTCAGTGCAGGCGAATAGGCATTGCCGCCAGCGCAGGCGCCCATAATCACCGAGATCTGCGGCACCACGCCGGAGGCCTTGATGTTTTGGTAGAAGGTCTGGGCGATCAGATCCAGGGACACGGCGCCATCTTGGATGCGGGCACCGGCGCCTTCATATAAGCCGATGAGGGGGCGGCCGGTGGTGATGGCTAACTCCATGATTTTGATCATTTTCTCGCCATAGACCTCACCCAGGGCGCCGCCGAACACGGTGCCGTCTTGGCTGAAGATGCACACCTCTCGGCCGTCGATGGTGCCCCAGCCGGTGACGATGCCGTCGGTGACGGGGCGTTTATGTTCCATGCCGAAGGCGTGGGTGCGGTGGCGTGCAAGTTGGTCAGTTTCGATGAAGGATCCTTCATCGAGGAGATAGTCCAAGCGTTCGCGGGCGGTGAGTCGCTTGGCTTTGCGCACTCGATCCAGTGCGTTCTCACCCATGGGTGCGGCTGCTTCGCGGCGACGTGCTTTGAAGTCTGCGATCTTCCCTGCAGTGGTGGTGAGATCCTTGAGCGCTTCAACATCTACAAAAGGTGAGGAAATAGTCATGTTTTGGAATCATAAGGTGGTTTCTAAAACCAAACAACTAACCACACTGTGATAATTGGCACACCTAGCGCTGAGCAGGTGGTTTCCAGTGCAAAATAATGAAAACTCCAGCAAAAAGCTCCCAATCGCAGCGGATCTGTGCAGTACCTTTGCTGCACGCTGGATGCTGCACGCTGCACGCTGCAGGCTGTGCGCTGTACGCACATCCCTTTCGCGTGGCCTGGGTGAGATCACGCAAAGACTTAGAGCACGCAACAACAAGACGCAGCAAGCAGGGGAGCGGGCTCTTCTTCGCTGCTCTTCTAATTCGGCTGTTCTTGATCGCGCTGTAGTTGTTCGTGCTGTGCCTATTCGCGCTCGTCCTGATCGGGCTAGGATCAGACACCATGCACCCCCAAGATCCACGCACCCCGCTGAATATCACTGCTTTGCGTAACCGCCTGGTGGCCCGCGGACCCCTCGCGCGAATCGAGCATGTAGAAACCACCGGATCAACCAATACCGATTTAGTGGCGATGGCGAAGCAGGGTGCACCGGCGTGGACGGTGCTGTTTGCCGAGCACCAAAGCCAGGGCCGCGGAAGAATGGGCCGTCGCTACGAGTCGCCCTCCGGGGCACAACTCACGCTCTCCCTTCTCCTTCGCCCTCCAGCCAGTTGCGTGCAAAGGCTCGGGCTGATGCCACTTGCTACAGGTTTGGCGCTTGTCGACGCCCTACCGAAGGGCGTTGGTATACAGGTGAAATGGCCAAATGACCTCATCATTGAGCACCGCAAACTCTGCGGCATTCTTGCCGAAGCCGTAAGCCTTGGCCCAGAACCCGCGGTGGTGATTGGCTTGGGGCTCAATACCTCGCTTCGCCGCGATGAATTGCCCGTCCCTCACGCCACCAGCCTGGAGCTCGAAGGCATCGCATATGAGCGAAACGAGCTGGCAGCCCAGGTGATGCTGAGCCTGCATCACCGTTTGAGCCAGTGGGAAGATAACGACCCGGCCCTCATTCAGGATTACCGCGAGGTATGCGCCACCATCGGCACCGACGTTCGGGTGATTCTGCCTGGCGATAAAGAATTGCTCGGCACCGCCATCAACGTCAGCGATGAGGGCTTGTTGCTGGTGCGTGATGATGCAGGCGAGGTCCACGAGCTCAGCGCCGGAGACGTCTTCCACCTGCGCGCCCAGCATGGGGGATACGGGGTGGAGCAATGATCCGTATTGCCCCAGAAGAACAAGTGCGCGCCGATGTCACCGCCTCTTTTGGTGCGCTGCTGTATCCGGTGATGGAGTTAGTGGTCATTACCGGTTTGTGCTGGATGGGCATCGGTTGGATGGATCGAGAACACAATTTCCTCGATCCAGGCCCCATGATGCGCAACGCCTTGGTGGGTCTGTGGTTCGTGCTCGTGCTGTTGAGGTTTGTGCTGCCGGTCATCGGTGCAAGAAGGCGCAGGATTATCGTCACCGATCATCGCATTATCGCTCGCGATGCGGGCTTGAGCTCCCGGGTGGAATCAATTCCTTTATCTACGATTCGCCACGTGCAGCGCCGCCGCAAAGACATCACCTTATCGGTCGCAGGACTCGACCACTTGGTGCTTTTAGAGTCGGTACCCAAAGCCAAGACGGTGGCTGCCAGTATTGAAGCCGGCATGGTCCAGCCTGCCATCTGGTAGCCACGGGCAGGTGCGCACCCCAAAAGCGCCCAGCATGTGACGCTTCAAGCACATCCGATTGCCCATGCGGGGGTAACGGCGCATGCTGGCGATCATGCCTGCCCGCGTATAGTCAGCTTGGTGAATGAGGCGCAACAGAGCAATTCAGAAGCAAAGCAAGCAAGTCACCCAGCGCACGCCCCCGGTATGCCAATTGTGGCGGTAATCGGCGATGGGCAATTAGCACGCATGATGCAAACCGCTGCCATCGAATTAGGCCAATCGCTGCGGCTGCTCGCCAGCAGCAAAGACGCCAGCGCAGCACAAGTGTGCTCCGATGTGTTGCTCGGAGACTACACCAACCTAGAGCATGTGCGACTCGCCGCCTTAGGCGCAGACGCGGTGACCTTCGACCATGAGCATGTGCCCAATGAGCACCTCGACGCTCTCATTGCCGAGGGCATTAATGTGCAGCCGCGCCCCGAGGCGCTGATCTTTGCCCAAGACAAGCTTGAGATGCGCAAGAAACTGCAATCCCTCGGTGCCCCAGTGCCACCATTTGCGCGCATCGACTCGCTCGAAGACGCACAAGCGTTTTGGGATCAGGTCCACGGCGAAGTGTGCCTCAAGGCTCGCCGCGGTGGCTACGACGGCCACGGCGTGTGGTTCCCGGACACGCAAGAAGAACTCAGCACGCTGGTCCAAGAACTGCTCGAAGCGGGCACCCCGCTGATGGCAGAGGAAAAAGTAGCGCTTCGCGGCGAGCTTTCTGCCATGGTGGCGCGCACCCCCAGCGGCGTTACCCAAGCATGGCCGGTGGTGGAATCCGTGCAGCGCGATGGCGTGTGCGCTGAGGCGGTGGCTCCCGCGCCAGCGTTGCCGGTTGCCTTGCGCCAACAGGCAGAAGAGCTCAGCGTAAGCCTTGCCAATGGCCTGGGTGTTACCGGTGTGTTGGCCGTGGAACTCTTCTTATGCCAGGGAGCACAAGGGGCGTTGGAGCTCAGCGTGAATGAGCTGGCAATGCGCCCGCATAACACCGGGCACTGGACCCAAGATGGCTGCTGCACCAGCCAATTTGAGCAGCACCTTCGCGCGGTGCTCGACTTACCTTTGGGCGATACCCACACCACCGCCGAGTACACGGTGATGGCCAATGTGCTGGGCGCACCCGAAGACCCAGTTATGCCCATGCAGCAGAGGGTGATTGAGGTGATGCGCCGCTACCCAAAGGCGAAGATCCACCTCTATGGCAAAGAACACCGCCCGGGCCGCAAGATCGGCCACGTGAATTATTGCGGTGAAGACCTTGCACACACCCGAGCCGCCGCGAATGCCGCCGCCTATTTCTTAGTGCATGCCACCTGGCCTGATCACACGAGCGAACACTGAGCAGCGAACACTGACTAGCGAACACCGACCAGTGAACACCGAGGAGAGTAAGAAGATGCAACCGCTTGTTGGACTCATCATGGGATCCGATTCTGATTGGCCCACCGTAGAACCCGCCGCAGAGGTGCTAGCGGAATTTGGAGTGCCCTTCGAAGTAGGAGTGGTTTCTGCCCACCGCACCCCCGAGAAGATGCTCAACTACGCACAGCAGGCTCACCAGCGAGGCTTAAAGGCAATTATCGCCTGCGCCGGAGGCGCCGCACACCTGCCAGGCATGGTGGCTGCCGCAACTCCACTGCCAGTGATCGGTATTCCCCGTGCCCTTGAGCAGCTCGACGGCATGGACTCCCTGCTGTCTATCGTGCAGATGCCAGCGGGTGTGCCGGTGGCAACGGTATCGATCGGCGGGGCTCAAAACGCAGGCCTGTTGGCGGTGCGGATCCTTGGTGCCGGTGATGAGCGACTCACCCAGCGCATGGCTGAGTATCAAGAGCAACTGCGTGAGAAGGTCGAAGCCAAAGACGAGGCTCTACGCCGCAAACTCATGGGCGAGTAAATAACGCCTCACGTAGGTTTTGTGCGATGGCACCGCTGCTGATTATTCGGGGCGGTGCCATCGTCGTCTGATGCGCCAAAGCGTTACCGTGGCGATCACCAGCACTAACGCCAGCAGCGCGGGCCAGATCCTTGGTTCCGGCTGGAAGAGGTTGAGCACTGCCTGGATAAAGGCCAGGAAGGCGAAAAATCCCACGAAGCCGAAGATGGCGTCAAAGACGAGTGACTTTCGCTCGCTGTTGGGAGTGCTCATGGGCGAAAATTCTACGCCTTTACGCCACCTGCGGTGAGTCCGGAGACGATCCTGCGCTGGAATACCAACACCATGATGATCAGCGGCACCGTCACAAGCGCACCGGCGGCCATGATGGCGGCGTAGGGGAATTCGAATGCGCTCGGCCCGGAAAAGCGGGCGATGGCCACTGTTACCGGTTCGGTGGCGTTGGTGGAAAGCTGCTTGGCCAGCATAAATTCATTCCAGGTGGCGATGAAGGCCAGGATTGCGGTGGTAAATAATGCCGGTGCCGCTAGGGGTAAAAGGATCAGGCGGAATGCCTGCGCGCGTGTGGCACCGTCGACGCGGGCGGCTTCTTCTAATTCCCAGGGCAGTTGGTGGAAAAAGCTCACCAGCGTGTAGATCGTCAGTGGCAGTGCGAAAGAGATATTCGGGATGATCAGCGCCCGGTAGGTGCCGATCCAGCCGAGGTTGCCAAAGAGTTGGAACAGCGGAGTGACCAGCGCGATACCGGGGAACATTGAGGCCGCCAGGATGATGCCGGTGACCAGACCTTTGCCACGGAAATCCAAACGCGCCAGGGCGTAGGCAGTAAAAACGCCGATGAGTACTGCCAGCGCAGTGGTACACAGGCTGATCAGCAATGAGTTGCCAATGGCGTGGAGGAAGTCGTTGCCTTTATCGGTGGCGAGGGCATCGCGGAAGTTATCCAAGGTCAGATGCGTCGGCCACGGGGTGGTGTCGAAGGTGTAGGTGGAATCGCGAAGCGCGGTAATCACCATCCAATAAAAAGGCGCCAGCCCCCAAAACAGGATCAGCACCACACCAAGGTAGTTGCCAATTAGGGATTTCTTCATCGTGCGAGCTCCTTGGCTTGTTCCTTTGCTTGTCGACGTTGCTCGCGCGACCCAGAAATATCTGCACCTAAGAAGCGGATCATGATAAAGGCCACGGCGAAGATCAGCAGGAAGATCAGCGTGGAAAGTGCCGACGCGGAATTAAAGTGCCCCTGGCGCATGTCTTCCACCACGAGCTGCGAGATTGTGGCGGCCGGGGAGTTTGAAGAAGGCGAAATCATAATCACCGGGAGGTCGTACATGCGCAGCGCATCGAGGGTTCTAAACAGCACCGCCACCATCAATGCCGGGCGCACCAGCGGCAAGGTGATGTGGATGAATTGCTGCCAGGTGCTGGCACCATCGACCCTGGCTGCTTCGTAGACGTCTTTGGGAATCATCTGCAGGCCGGCCAAGATCAGCAAGGCCATAAAGGGCGTAGTTTTCCACACATCGGCGATGATCACCGCCGAGCGCGCAGCCCAGGGGTCGGTGGTCCATTGGATGGGCTCGTGAAGCAGCGAGTTGATAATTCCGCGCTCGGCAAAGATGAACTGCCATAGCTTGGCCGTCACCGCTGTTGGGATAGCCCAGGGGATCAGTACCGCTGCGCGCACCAGGCCGCGTCCACGGAATTCCCTGTTCATAATCAGCGCCATGCCCATGCCAAGGATGATTTCTAGGCTCACGGTGACCACCGTGAAAAAGACGGTGTTGCCCATCGCTGGCCAAAAATCGGTGGCGATCACTCCATCGGGGCAGGTGCTCGCGCCCGTAGCGCTGGTGCAGCGCTGCATGAGCCAGTACTGATAATGCTCCAGCCCAGCGAAGCCGCCGTCGCTAAACAGCCCTGTTGCAGGGTCAATGCCTTTATCGCCCTGGAAGGAGAGGTAGATTGCTCGCACAATTGGGTAGCCAATTACTACCGCGAGCACGGCAAGGGCGGGCGCGATGAGCCAAAAGGCGGTGGTGCGTTGCCGTGAGGGTGAGGCCATGGGCGAATCCTAGAAAACGAAAAGCAAAAAGGGAGTGTGAATGCTAGAAAGCAGCAAGCAGCGCACCTGCACTACGAGGCACAGGTGCGCATGCGTGGATTATTGTGCTGCGTTGGCGATCGCTGCCTGCATATCCTTGGCGGCGTCGTCTACAGACTTCTCATCTTTGAGTGCCGCGGTGGCGTTGTCTTGGATGGCCTTGGAAATGGCGGGGTAGAAGGGGCTGACTGGACGCGGCTTCGCGTTTTCCAGCGAGATCTTCAGCGCCGGCAGGTAGGGGTACTTCTCCACGTAGGATTCGTCATCGTACACAGAGGCCAGGACCGGCGGGAAGGATGCGTCCGCGAAAGACTTCTGGTTGTCTTCGTTCACAATGAACTTCATAAAGTCCAGTGCGGTTGCCTTGTGCTTGGAATTGACGTTGATGCCGTTGTTGTAGCCACCAAGGGTGGAGACACCGGTGCCGTCCTTGCCCACCAGCGGGGATACCTCGTACTTACCCTTGACTGCGGAGTTCTCGGCATCGGCAGTGGTGTACATGTACGGCCAGTTCACCGCCATAGCGGTCTCACCTGCCACGAAGGCCTGGTTGGTTTCCTCTTCCGTTGCGGCAATGGAGTTCTTGGCAATCACGCCATCCTTGTAGCCATCGACCATTGCCTGAATGCCGGCGCGGGATTGCTCGGAGTCCACACTAGGGGTGTCGCCGTCCATCACGTTGCCGCCCCAGCCGTGAATGAAGTCGATGGTATTAACGGCCAAGCCCTCATACTGGCTGAGCTGCAGGGTGAGGCAATCGACGTCCTTGTCCTCGATCTTGCCGCAGCTTTCTACCAGTTGCTGCCAGTTCTCGGGAGCCTCTGGCACGAATTCGGTGTTGCGATAGAGCAACTGGCCATTGGTATTTTGCGGCAGCGCATACAGCGTGCCGTTATAGGTAGCCGAGTCCACGGTGGACTGCAGCAGTGCTGAGGTATCGACGCTGAAGTCGCCTTCGAGGGGCACGATCCACTGGCGTGCGGCAAATTCTGCGGTCCAGGGCAGATCCAGCGCCATCACGTCATAGTCGTCGTTGCCAGCCTGTAGGGATTGCACCAGGGTTTCGCGTTGCTCATCGGCAGAGCCGGCGAGTTCTTTGAGGGTGACTTCCTCGTCGGGGTGCTCTTTATTCCACGCCTCGATCACGGGGATGATCTTGTCGGTGTCATTTTTGCCCATGGCAAAGGTGATCGGTCCGCGCTCCTGGCTATCGCTTGAGCTGGAAGCCGCCTGAGTATTCGACGAGTCGGAGTCGGAGGAGCAGCCGGCCAGAGCTGCGCCGGAGGCCAGCGCCAGGCAAGCAAGTGCGGCGCCGGTGCGGTTGAGGTGTTTCATGGCGAGGATCCCTTTCCTTTTGGTTTCCCCGTTCAAGCTAGTGACGCTGTACGCACCGCGTGGCAAAAATGGCGTCGATCACCCCATTTCGGGGTTGAGAGCTACGCCTCAATCCTGCGTTCTACCCGCTCGGCGCGAGCAATCTCATCCAGGCGTGTCTGGCTCACACCCCCAATCACCACCACCACGGAGCCCCCGGCGGCCATGGGCGCAAGCGCTTTGCGCATGCCCTCGATATTCTCCCAGCCTTCCACCAGCACACGTTCAGCCGCAGCTTCTGGGGTCCACGCATCGAGCCGTGGGCCCGGCTCGGGGAATACGTCCCCATACACGCGCACCGTCGGCCCGAAGTCGATGGCCCCCGGAGCAAGTGTGCCGCCGGTTTCTTCGATGCCGCGGCCAAAGGGATCGCGGCTGAGCAGCACAAGATCACCATCGAAATCTTCGGGTTCCTGCTCGGCAAATAACACCGCCTGATCCTGGCCATCATGCACGCTGACCTCGGCTGCAACGCAGCCAAGGGCGACCACTACGGCCTGCCAGCTACACGGCAGATCCATGGCTATGGCATCGCCAGGGCTAAGCTCTAATTCCTCGCGAAGCATATTGGCTACTTTTGCCGCCCAGTTATCGAGTGTTTGGGCGGAAAAGTCGAGGCGAGTATCGCCGTCGTAGATGCTCAGCCGAGGGGCGGCGGGGTCTTGGGCAAGTAAGTGTTCAAGCAGGCGCATAGGCGCCGATGCTAGTTCACGCAGCGCGGACCTTCGCCACCGGCATCAATTTCTGGGCCAACGATGGCTTCGCCGGCATCGGCACCAGGCTCGCCAACGGTGGAGGAAGCATCAGCATCTTGCTCATCTTCTGCCGCCGCTTCTTCCTGCGGACCTGCATAATCAAAGCCCACAATCACGGTCACAGCATCCTTTGGCTGCTCGCGATCTTCTTCTACCGGCAAGCCGAGCTTCTCGCTGAGTTCCTTGGCAACCTCATCGTCTTTATCGTGCGCCAGGATCACAGAATCGGTGCGGCTTTGTTCATTGCCGGTCTCTCCGATGCTCAAGCCTTGGGTGCGCACATATTGCGCCACGGTGCCAGCCAGGCCCTCGGTGGTGGTGGCGTTGTAGACGTTCACCTTCGACTTCGGTGCCTGCTCTTCTGAAGTGGCGCCATCGCCGAGCAGGGAATCGAAGAAGCCACGTACCTGGTCTTGGTTAATGGTGACCACGGATTCGCCATAGGTGCCGGTGCCGTCGATGGAGGTCACGGGGATGGTATTGAACCTCACGTTGCCGCCAGCAAGGTTTTGCAACTGGTTGGCAAAGCTCATGATGTCCCAGTCCTCATCAATCACCACGGAACGCTCGACGGCATTGGCCATATCGTTGAGCGCCTGGGGGTTGGTGAGCGTGCCGGTGGAAAGCACCTTATTGACCAACGAGGCCATAAAGGCCTGCTGGCGCACAATGCGGTCGAGGTCGCCGCGGGGAAGTCCGTGACGTTGGCGCACAAAGGCAAGGGCCTGGGCGCCGTTGAGGGTTTGCACACCGGCAGGGAAATCTGCTCCCGAGAATTCATCGGAGGTTGGCTCATTCAAACAGACCTCAACCCCGCCCACGGCGTCGGTAAGCAAAACGAAGCCCAACAGACCAACCTCGGCATAGTGATCGATCGTCACCCCGGAAAGGTCTGCGACCTCGCGGATCAAACCTTGGCGTCCGGCCTGGGTGGCCTGCTGTTCTACCGTGCGATCATCGGTGACGCCCTCTTCGAGCAACGACTGGCGCTTTTGATCCTTATAGGCCTTATACACGCCGTTGATCTTCATATCCCCGAATTCCTCATCATGGATATAGGTATCGCGGGGGATAGAGATGGCGGTGGCAGAGCTGCCGTCGTTGGGCACGCGGATCAGCATGATGGTGTCGGTGTTGTCATTTTGTTCATCACCGGCATGCAGCATCTCAATTTCTTCCGGCGTGAGGGCATTGCCCTGTGCGTCGCTACGAGAATCGGACCCCACCAACAAAATATCGGTGGCGCCATCGGCGGCCTCTTTGACGCCCTTGGCCTCACCGAGTGAAAGGTTGCCGGCAGAGGCGAGCGTGTTGCCGAGCTTGCCCACGGTGAAATAGCCGGCGCCAGATAGTGCTAAAACCAAAACGCTGAGCACAGCTAAGACGGTGCGCAGGCTGCGCGGACCTTGCTGGCCGCGTTTGCGCTCTAGCTGTGGTGCTGGCCGAATGTCGCGGTTTCGGCGCATGTTATTGCTCATGGTGATCCTTGGTGCCTCTGTGGGCGTGCATTAAGTACTCGGAAAAGCAGTGTAGGGCAGAGCGGGCCAGAAACTCATACCGCTTCGCTCAAGGCTTGGGCAAGGTCACAACTTTTACTCACCGCGCGGAGGCCTTGGGTAGGCTTTGCATCTGTGAATACTCCAGCCATTGCCGTGATCACCGTCACCTATTCCCCGGGTGAGCACCTTGACGCCTTCCTCGATTCTTTGGAGCAGGCAAGCACGCGACCAACGCTGTGCGTGTTGGCAGACAATGGTTCCACCGATGGCGCTCCAGAACGTGCCGCCGCTGCAAGAGAAAACGTCCACTTCGTGCCCACAGGCGGCAATATTGGCTACGGTGCGGGGATGAATGCCGGGGCGGCGTGGCTCAAAGGCCAGGACTTTAATATCGCCCCCGACTTCTTTATCATCGCCAACCCCGACGTGGTGTTTGACCCGGGCAGCATTGATGAGCTGATCGAATGCGCCCAACGCTGGCCAGAGGCAGCGGCTGTTGGCCCGTATATCCGCCAAGATGATGGCAGCGCCTACCCATCTGCGCGCGCACTGCCGAATATCCGCAACGGCATCGGCCATGCGATGCTAGGAACGATCTGGCCCTCAAACCCCTTTACCCAGGCGTATCGCGATGGCAACCGCATGGATCAAGAGCGCATCGCCGGTTGGCTTTCTGGATCCTGCTTGCTGCTGCGCTGGGATGCCTTCGAGCGCATCGGCGGCTTTGATGAGCGCTACTTCATGTACATGGAGGACGTGGACTTAGGCGATCGCCTGGCTCGCGCCGGGTACGACAATGTCTTTTGCCCCCAAGCGCAGATCACTCACGCGGTGGGTCATGCCGCGTCCAAAACGCCCGAATCGATGCTGCCTGCTCACCACGAATCTGCCTATCGCTATCAGGCGGATCGCCACCCGCACCTTTGGCAACTGCCCTTGCGCGTCTTGTTGCGGGTAGGTCTGCAGCTTCGGGCGAAGCTCGCAGTGATCCGTGCTCGGCGCAAGTAGTAGCGCTGCTGTTAGGGGGCTGTCGCTTTGGCCGGTAGGCGTGGCAGGGAAGGCGCAGGTTGAGCCCAATTACCCGCAAATGAGGTGGGGATGAAACGCCCGGCGTGAGCTATGCGATAGGAATTTTTCCGATCGTGTCACGGCACGCCCTGCTCGCTTTTCCAATGCTTCGGGTTATCGTTTGCTTCAACAGTGATTGTCGAAGGATGGATGACATGACGAAGCAGAGTCGAAGCGAAAACACCGATGCCGTCATTTTGGTTGGCGGCAAGGGGACGCGTCTGCGCCCCCTGACGGTGAACACGCCGAAGCCGATGCTGCCGACTGCCGGAGTGCCCTTTTTAAAGCACCTGCTTGCCCGCATTCAGGCCGCAGGTATTCGCCACGTGGTGCTCGGCACCTCATTTAAGGCTGAGGTATTCGAGGAATACTTCGGCAATGGTGAGGATATGGGCTTAGAAATCGAGTACGTGGTAGAAGAGCAGCCCCTTGGCACCGGCGGTGGTATCCGCAACGTGGCCGATAAGCTGCGCGCCGATACCGTCATGGTGTTTAACGGCGATGTGCTCGGCGGTGCTGAGCTTGGTCCCATTCTTGATGCCCACCACGCCCACGATGCCGACGTCACGCTGCATCTGGTGCGTGTGCCCGATCCCCGCGCTTTTGGTTGTGTGCCCACCGATGCCGATGGTCGCGTTCAGGCCTTCCTGGAAAAGACCGAGGATCCGCCAACCGATCAGATCAACGCCGGTTGCTATGTGTTTAAGCGTTCGGTGATCGAAGAGATCCCAAGTAATCGCGTGGTGTCCGTCGAGCGTGATACCTTCCCTTACCTGCTTGAACAGGGCCGTCGCGTCTATGGCCATGTAGATAACGCCTATTGGCGCGATATGGGCACCCCGGGGGATTTCGTTCGAGGTTCTTCCGATCTGGTCCGCGGTATTGCACCTTCGCCGTTGCTTGAAGGTAAGACCGGTGAGTCGCTTGTCGACGAATCCGCTGGGGTTCGTGATGGGGCGTTATTGCTTGGAGGCACTGTGATTGGCCGTGGCACCGAAGTTGGTGCCGGCTGCCGCTTGGATGACGTGGTGGTCTTTGATGGGGTGACCATTGAGCCGGGTGCGGTGATTGAAGATTCCATCATTGCTGCAGGTGCTCGCATTGGTGCCAATGCGCGTATTCGTGGCGCCGTGATTGGCGAGGGCGCCGTGGTGGGTGCTCGTTGCGAGTTGCTCGATGGCGTGCGCGTATGGCCGGGCGTGGAGTTGCCCGATTCGGGTGTGCGTTTTAGTTCGGATGCCTAAAGCGCACATGCCTCTTGTGAGGCGCTTCCAGGTGTGCCACTACATGTAGTGCCCCCGGTAGTTACCCCCGCACCTAGAGTGTTGTGACTGGTGTGACGAATGTGAAGAACTGCCTGCGCGTTCTTGATCAACACAAGAAAATTTCGCCTAAAAAGTTGCGGATATCTTGTGTTGGCGTGTTGAATCGCAGGTGTGTAATTCATTATTTCCTTTGATGGGCATTTGGCTCTCTAGGGAGATGTGAACAGTAAGAAGCCAGGAGCAACCAGAGGAAGGTGGCGTGGAATACATGGCTGATAACGCCGCACCTCGCTCTCGGACGGCAGTAGAGCTCACGCTTGACGAGCTATTCGGGGCGGTTGAGCAGGAGTGGCAAGAGCAGGCACTATGCGCTCAAACCGATCCTGAGGCATTCTTTCCAGAAAAGGGTGGCTCAACTCGCGAAGCCAAGCGCATTTGCAGCGCCTGCTCGGTTCGTGATGAATGCCTGGAATTTGCGCTCGAACACGACGAGCGCTTCGGTATCTGGGGTGGACTGTCCGAACGTGAGCGTCGTCGCCTAAAAAACCAGATCGCCTAAATCACGATCACACCCAAGCCCTCGGCTTTGAAAGCCGCGGGCTTGTTTTATGTCCAGCCCTCATCCTCGGAAAAATGCGGATCAATATCCTTCGGGCTGAGATTCAGATAGGTCGCCACCAGCGAGGTCAGCACCGAACGCAAGAGCGCATCGCGTTCCACAGCCCCGCTACTTCTTTGCTCAATGGGCATGCGAAACAGCACAATGCGCGCCCTTGTGGGGCGGCCCTGCTGATCAATGCCGGCGGGAATGACGCGCCCAAGCGGCACAATGCCATCGGCGGTGATTTCCTCAGGAATCAAGGAAGCCTCAGTGTTGATGCGCATGCGCGGAATGGTGTCCACCGCAATATCTAGATGGCTTAATTGCTCACGCCAACGATCGTGGATGGGCGCATAGGCACGGAGTACGGCGGCGTCGAAAAGCTCCCTGCGCGTGCGAAAACGAGGCACCGCGGTGGGGAGCAAGGGGCCACGAACCCCTCGGCCATGACGATCTTTGGACGCGCGCATCATAGGCGTTGATGCTAATGCTCAACAGCGCCTCGGCGTTGGCACCTCGCCGTGGGTGCTTCCACGCAAAAAGGGGGTGGGATCCCAGCGGGCTACAAAAACCTCAAGTAGAGGTCTAGACTCTGTGGGCGTGAATCACTTTCGCCGATGCTCCCGACCAGGCTGCGGTAAGCCAGCCGTTGCAACGCTGACCTATGCCTACGCGCAATCCACCGCCGTTGTAGGTCCGCTGGCTACGAGCAGCGACCCACATAGCTGGGATCTTTGCGAACACCACGCTTCGAAAATCACCGCACCACTTGGCTGGGAACTGCTGCGCGTAGACGCCCTCGAAGAAGACGACGAAGACCTCACCGCCCTGGCCGAGGCAGTACGCCAAGCCGGACGCTCCAGCATCGAACAGCCACAACTCGGCCAAAGTGAAGATATTGGCAGGAATCATCCAGTGCATCGCGCGCAAAGAAAAGCCACCCGTCGCGCGCATCTCCAGGTGGTGCACGATGCCGATAAGGAGCAATAAGTAGCCCATCGGCTGCCAAATATGGCCACATAGTTATTCGGCCAAATGCTTCCAAGGGAGTAGGGTGTTTCGGGTAGTTGGCGTACGCAGCAACTGCTACGCCCAAGCACCAACGGTGCTTGTAGAGGTTTGTTCCGAAAGGTAGGCACCCGCCCATGCGCTCTCGCGAAGCCGTCACCAGCGTGATCAAGGCATATGACGTCCGCGGCGTTGTAGGAAAAGACATCGACGCTGAGTTCATCCAAGAAATCGGACAAGCCTTCGGTGCGCTCATGCGAGAAGAAGGTGCCACCCGCGTCGCCGTCGGCCACGATATGCGCCCCTCCTCACCGGAGCTCTCCCAGGCCTTCGCCCAAGGCCTCACCGCCCAAGGCATCGACGTCCTCGCCCTCGGGCTGACTTCCACCGACCAGCTCTACTTCGCCTCCGGCGAATTCGACTGTCCCGGTGCCATGTTCACCGCCTCCCACAACCCGGCCGAATACAACGGCATCAAGCTCTGCCGCTCGGGCGCACGCCCGGTAGGCCAAGCTAGCGGCCTGGCCCAAATCGTAGACATGCTGGTAGAAGGCGTACCAAGCTACGAAGGCAGCCAAGGCAACGTCACCGAACACGACACGCTCGCAGCCTATGGCGAATTCCTGCGCGGCCTGGTGGATCTCAGCGGAATCCGCCACCTTAAAGTGGCCGTGGATGCCGCCAATGGCATGGCAGGACACACCGTGCCGGAGGTATTCAAAGGCCTCAATATCGAGGTAGAGCCACTCTACTTTGAGCTCGACGGCACCTTCCCCAACCACGAAGCCAACCCGCTGGATCCTAAAAACCTCAAAGATCTCCAAGCATTCACCCCCAAGGTTGGTGCCGATATCGGCCTTGCCTTCGATGGTGATGCAGACCGCTGCTTCGTTGTAGACGAGCTCGGCCAACCGGTGAGCCCCTCGGCAATCTGTGCGATTGTGGCAGAGCGCTATCTGCAAGAAAACCCAGGCGCGACCATCATCCACAACCTGATTACCTCCAAGACCGTGCCGGAAATCATCGCCGAGCACGGTGGCACCGCAGTGCGCACCCGCGTTGGGCACTCATTTATCAAAGCGCAGATGGCAGAACACCAGGCCGTCTTTGGTGGCGAGCATTCCGCGCACTACTACTTCAAGGAATTCTTCAACGCCGACTCCGGCATCCTGGCCGCCCTGCACGTACTCGCCGCACTCGGCCAGCAAGAACGCCCGCTCTCCGAGCTCATGGCCAGCTACACCCGCTACGCCGCATCGGGAGAGATCAACTCCAAGCTGGAATCTGCCGAGCAGCAGCAAGAGCGCGCCCAGGCAGTGATCGACGCATTCCGCGATCGCGCCGCCTCTATTGATGAACTCGACGGCTTTAGCGTGGAACTTGCCGATTCGCCGGCATGGTTCAATGTGCGCGCTTCCAACACCGAGCCACTACTGCGACTCAACGTGGAGGCCCCTACCGAGGAAGAGGTTGCTTCCTTGGTAGAAGAAGTCTTGGCCATCATCCGCGCCTGATGGTTGCCTAATGGTTATGGCGGAGCATATCGATCCAGCCCAGGCGTATTTCGATATCGCCCACGAAGGTGCACAGCTACGTGCAGTAGCCGACGCCGTGCCCTGGGAACAGGTTCTTGGCGATACGCCAAGGAGCATCATCGTGCTCGCTGGCGATGAGATCAGCTATAGGGCTGCCCAAGCCGTGCTGGCGATTAGCCAACCCCTGGCAACGCCAGTGGTGATCACCCAATCGCTGCCCACATATGTGGGCGCATTGGATGTGGTGCTGTTGCTTAGCGAGGCTGGGGCGCACGATGGCCTGGCTCAAGCCGCAAGCGTGTGCCACGCACGAGGCACCAGCACCATCGCTGCCGTGGGCAGAGGTCCATTACGCGAGGATCTGCCCAGCAGTACGTATGTGATTGATCCTTTGCCAATGCACGAAGGCCCTTCGCCGGCGCGTGCTGGCGCGGCCTTGCTGGCGCTGCTTGTGGCGCAACCGAAGCGACGCTTATACGCCATTGCCGAGCGCGTCGATGAAGAACTGCTTCGCTGTGCTCCTGACCGAGAAACGCTAAACCCGGCTCGTGATATTGCCCAAAAAGCAGGCTTTGCGCTGCATGTGGCAAGCGATGCCGAATCGGTTGAATTGTGTGCGCTTATAGCTTGCATGTTCAACCAACACGCCAAGCTCAGCGGCAGCTTAGATGGGCGAGCATTAGGAGCGTTCTACCAGGCACAGCCACCGCGCGACCCCTTCCACGACCCTGTGATTGATGGGCCGCTGCCGCCAGAACCGACGGTGATCCGTTGGGGAGTCGCTGAGCTGGCAGAAGCTGAGGGCGATCGCGCCACGGCCTTATTTACACTCATGGCTCGCGCATTCGCGGCTACTATGTATTAGTTCAAGCCAGATCGGCAAACATCGTTGCCACTGGCACCATTGCCAATAGATGCATGATCGGTGGATCTATTGCCAATACACCACGGAGGTTTCCAGCTAGATGAAGAAGTTGATCCCGAGCACCCAAGCATATTCCTGGGGCTCAAGGACTCTGATTCAAGGTATGCGTGGCGAGGAAGCAAGCACGAAACCGCTAGCTGAGCTTTGGTACGGCGCACATCCCGCGGCCCCGGCCACCGCCGAGGACATCCGCCTCGACCAGGTGATTGCCGATGACCCCGAAGCTACCTTGGGTGCCACCGTGGCCCAGCGCTACGAACGCACCCTGCCCTTCTTGCTCAAGCTGCTTGCAGCCGATCAACCGCTGAGCCTGCAGGCGCACCCATCCCTAGAACAAGCCCGCGAAGGGTTCGCGCGCGAGAATGCCCAAGGCATTGATATCCACGCCCACGAGCGCAACTACCGCGACGATAACCACAAGCCAGAGCTGCTCGTGGCCCTGAGTGAGTTCCACGCCATGGCAGGTTTTCGCCCCTTGGACAAGACCAGGGAACTCTTTGCTGCCTTGGAGTGCGAAGAACTCGACCACTACGCCTTGTTAATTTCCGAGGAGGGCGAAGAAGAAAACAACCTCCGCGCGCTGTTTACCACCTGGATCACTATCCCCTCGGCTGCCCGTGCCGAGTTGATCGACGCCGTAGTAACAGCAGCCCAGCAAGCCCGCGATCATGTGGAACCCTGGATGCAGCTCGTGCTTGATCACGTCATCGATCTGCAGCAACGCCACCCCGGTGATATCGGGGTGCTGGGAGCACTACTGCTCAACCACCTGTGCCTCAAACCAGGCGAGGCCATCTACCTGGATGCCGGCAACCTCCACGCCTATATCTCCGGCCTCGGGGTCGAGATCATGGCCAACTCGGACAATGTGCTGCGCGGCGGGCTCACCCCGAAGTACGTCGATATTCCCGAACTAGTACACGTGCTGCGCTTTGACACCCTGGCTGATCCGGTAGTGGAGCCCGTGGATGGGCGCTATAAGGTGCCGAGCGAGGAATTTGCACTGCGCAAGCTGCAGATCGATGGCACCTACGAGCTTGAACACGCAGGCCCTGCGATCGTGCTGTGTACCAAGGGCAGCGTGCGAGCCGCGGAGATCACCCTTGAGCCCACCGAGGCCTTGTGGGTGGATGCCCAAGATGCCCAGGTTCGCCTCGAAGGTGAAGCTGAGGTCTTTATCGCCACGGTTGGCGCGGCCTAGCTCGACATTGCTTGCTTAAGGGGGCTGGTTGTTCGGGGGCAGCCGGCCCGGCGCCTAGTTGGTTTAGGCCTAGCTGGCCTCGTGTGCTTGGAGCCTAGCGCTGCGTTTCGCTCGGTGCGGAGGTCTGGGACCTCGATTCAGCACCGCGCTTCGATTCTGATTGAGCGCCTGGCTGCTTGGGCTCTTGAGACTTTTGAGCCTGGGATTTCGGAGCCATGGATTTAGGCTGTTGCTTCAAGCCCATCTTCTCTGCCCAGTCCATGATGGCTTCAATGGACATGGGATCTTCACCATTGGCAGGATCGCCAGGCAGGTCAGTGGGCAGCTCACCGGCAATACCGGGCACGTCCGGCACCAAGGGGGTGACCGGTTCAATCACCGGGCTGGTTGGCGCAGTCTCGGTGCTAGGAGAGGGCATAGGAGCGGAAGGCTCCGGGGTCGTTGCCTGGGCCGGCAAGTGTGCGTTCGGCGGCAAGAGCGGGTCGTTGCGATCCACATAAGGCTGCGAACGCTCCACCGCTACGGCAGTTTGGGGTGCCGGAACGGCAGTTTTTGTAGGTTCGCTGCTGATTTTGGTGCTTTTCGACGCCGCCGTACTGCGTTCACCAGTGCTTGCAGCAGGAGAAATGCCGGCAGTTTCCTCTGGAGTTGAGGAGTTCCACGCCGGATCAATCTTCCACACTCCAAACCCCACGGCAGCAGCAAGCATCACGCCGGCTCCCAGCGTGCTGGCAATGGTCTTTGAAGTGTGCTTCATACGCCGCTACCTGTACTAATAAAGGTTTGATAACAATTTGATCACAGACGCTATCACAAAAGATAAGGGTTGCAAAGAACACACTGAACCGCCCCACAGGCCAGGAGCACGAAAATGCACTATGAATGGAAGTAGATCCCGCAGTTGAAGGCCCCGATGCCATGGGGCAATGCGCTCAGCACACGTGAAGAAAGGAGCTCCATCGTGAGTGGATGGGAAGCCGAGGTCTTTGAAGTAGAAAGCAATATCGATCTGCTTGACGAGCTCGCAGATCTCGATAGCGAGTCCATCGTCGAAGAAGTATCCGACTTGGTACGCATCGCCGCCGAACAAGGAGCCCAGGGCGAAGAACAAGACAATGCACAGCTTGCGGCAACGCTGCTCGCTATCTGGGCGGGCGCACCGTTTAGCGACCGCGAACTCGCCCAGGACTATCCCTTTATTCTTGGCCTGCGTGGCAGGGGAGAAGAAGATATTAGGGAAATCGCCGCAGGCCTACTTGAGCAGGTAGAAAGCGATGAAGACCTCGATGGCTATATTGAGGCTCTAAGCTAGAGCAGAAAACATCGCATCCCATAGACAAAGGAAACCAAGGTTTTGACTGACTACCGCATCCGTGACATTCACCTGGCCGATGCTGGCCGCCACCAGATTCGTCTCGCCGAACACGAGATGCCGGGGCTGATGCAACTGCGCGAAATGTACCGCGAAGAGCAGCCCCTGAAGGGCGCACGCATCGCCGGATCGATCCATATGACGGTACAAACTGCTGTGTTGATCGAAACCCTCGTCGCCCTTGGCGCAGAGGTGCGCTGGGCATCCTGCAATATCTTCTCCACCCAAGACGAAGCGGCAGCCGCCGTGGTGGTGGGCAAAGGTACTCCCGAAGATCCCCAGGGTGTTCCCGTATTCGCCTGGAAGGGCGAAACCCTTGAAGAGTATTGGGATTGCGTCAATGAAATCTTCTCCTGGGGCGATCGCCTGCCCAATATGATCCTCGACGACGGCGGCGACGCCACCATGGCCGTGATCCGCGGCCGCGAGTATGAACAGGCCGGTGTAGTACCACCGAATGATGAGCAGGATTCCGATGAAGCTCAGGCCTTCAAGGCCATGCTGCGTCGAGTGCTTGAAAGCGAGCCTGGCAAGTGGGGCAAGATCGCCGAGTCGGTCAAGGGCGTGACGGAAGAAACCACCACTGGTGTGCACCGCCTCTACCACTTCGCAGAAGCCGGCGAGCTGCCTTTCCCCGCCATGAACGTCAATGACGCGGTGACCAAGTCGAAGTTCGACAATAAATACGGCACCCGCCACTCCCTGCTCGATGGCATCAACCGCGCAACCGACGCCCTCATGGGCGGCAAGAGCGTGCTGATCTGCGGCTATGGCGACGTGGGCAAGGGCTGCGCCGAGGCCATGGACGGCCAAGGTGCTCGCGTGAAGGTCACTGAGGCTGACCCCATTAACGCCCTGCAGGCACTCATGGATGGCTTCCCCGTCGTGCACGTCGACGACGCCATCGCCGATGCCGATATCGTGATCACCGCGACCGGTAACCGCGACATCATCTCCTTCGAGCAGATGCTCAAGATGAAAGATCACGCCATTTTGGGCAATATCGGACACTTCGACAACGAGATCGACGTTGCCTCTTTGCTGCACCGTGACGATGTCACCCGTGTGAATATCAAGCCGCAGGTCGATGAATTCACCTTGCCCAATGGCCGCAGCATCATCCTGCTTTCGGAAGGTCGCCTGCTCAACCTCGGCAACGCCACCGGCCACCCGAGCTTTGTCATGTCCACCTCCTTTGCAGACCAAACCCTGGCGCAAATCGAGCTCTTTAATAACGACGGCTCCTACGTCAATGAGGTCTACCGCCTGCCCAAGGTGCTTGACGAGTTGGTCGCGCGCATCCACGTCGAGGCCCTCGGCGGAACCATCACCGAGCTCACCAAGGAGCAGGCAGAATACATCGGTGTGGACGTCGCAGGCCCCTATAAGCCGGAGCACTACCGCTACTAATGATTGTTGCGATTGAGGGAATCGACGGCGCGGGCAAAAACACCCTCGTTCAAGCCCTGCGCGAACAGGTCGATGCCGAATACCTGGCATTTCCGCGCTATGAAGATTCCGTGCATGCAAAGCTCGCCCAGGCAGCCCTCTATGGGCGCATGGGCGATCTCAGCGACTCGATTTATGGCATGGCCACGCTTTTTGCACTCGATCGCCTTGGCGCACGAGAGCAACTCGAACAAGCAGCACAAAGCTCAGAGATCCTATTGCTGGATCGCTACGTGGCGTCCAATGCCGCCTACTCCGTGGCGCGTGCTCAAGATCCAAGCCTTGCCCAGTGGGTAGCGGATTTGGAATTCGGGCAGTTCGAGCTACCGCGTCCAACGCTGCAAGTACTGCTTGGCACCGATGTTGATTTGGCAGCGCAGCGCGCTGCGGCGCGGGAGATCCACGATGCAAGCCGAGTGCGCGATCAGTACGAATCCGATTCCGGGCTCCAGCTTCGCACCGCCGAGGCCTATGCCAACCTGGCACAACAGCAGTGGTTCTCGCCGTGGATGGTGGTGGATCCTGCTCAGCAACCAAGCGCGGTGGCCACAGCAGTGCTGCAAGCATTGGGCCAATAAAGCTCACAACCCAGCCTGTTGTAGCGGGAGCACTCATTGGCATCGCGCATAGCAGCGATTGCAAAACAGTGACAGTGTGTTTTGCCTGGCATGTGCGCACGGTAGGCTAAGAGGGTCTGAGCAACGCAGAAAAGAAGAAAGGGTGGCCGTTAAATCCATGCCCCCAAAAATCCTCGTCGTCGATGATGATCCTGGCATCTCTGAGATGCTGACCTTGGTGCTCCAGGCCGAGGGCTATCAAACGGTAGCTGTATCCGATGGTGCCCAAGCCGTGCCGGTATTTCAGCGCGAGCAGCCGGACTTGGTGCTGCTCGACTTGATGCTGCCAGGGGTCAATGGCATCGACATCTGCCGTATGATCCGTCGGGAATCCTCGGTGCCCATTGTCATGCTCACCGCAAAGACGGACACCGTCGATGTGGTGCTTGGCCTTGAATCGGGCGCCGATGACTATATTTCCAAGCCTTTCAAGCACAAAGAACTCATCGCTCGTATGCGTGCGCGCTTGCGTCGAAGCGAAGACGAGCACCACGATGTGTTAGAAGCAGGGGATTTGCGCATCGACGTCCCCGGCCACCAGGTCACCCGCAATGGTGAGGAAATTCAGCTCACCCCGCTCGAATTCCAACTGCTCGTGGAGCTGGCTTCGCGCCCAGGCCAAGTATTTAGCCGAGAAGAACTGCTGCAGAAGGTGTGGGGATACCGCAACCCCGCCGATACTCGCCTGGTCAACGTCCACGTGCAGCGTCTTCGTTCCAAGATTGAAAAAGACCCAGATAATCCGCAGATCGTCTTAACTATCCGCGGTGTGGGTTACAAGATCGGCTAAGGAGCACAAGGCCATTTCTGGGCTGATTCACCGAGTACGCCACGCACTAGTAGAGCGCTGGCAAACCAGCGTTCAATACCGCGTGTTGGGCACGATTATTCTTGCCTCCGCTTTTGTGCTGCTTATTTTGGCCATGTTCGTTACCAACTTCCTGGTTGGTCGGTTCATGGACGCCAAAGAAGAAATCGCGGCACAAGAGATCGACCGCGCGCGTGTGGCCGTGGAGGAACAAATCGCTGCCACGGGTGCATCAAGCCCCTTGGATGTTCGACTCAAAACTGCCCGTGCCGCCATTGTCTCGCGGGCGGTAGAAGGCCAGGAGCAGGCCGTCTACGAGCCGGTGATCTTGGTCAATGATCCAGGCGGTGAGGTGATCTCCGCCCCCGAGGGCTACCGCATCCCTGAGCGTTTGCGCAGCTTTGTCGCCCAGGGGCAGGTAGCAAGCCAATACGCCACGATCAGAAGAAGCGACGATTCCAGCTACAAGGCCTTAATCATCGGCACACCGACCGACGCCGAGGTGCCCAACCTCCAGGTGTATCTGGTGATGTCGATGGAAAACGACGAGGCCACATTGGCCATGCTGCGCGGTTCCTTCGCAGGTGCGGCCATCTTGTTGATTGTGCTCTTCGTGATCATCGTCTGGGTGGCCACCAATCAGCTCATTACCCCGGTGCGCTCAGCCAGCCGCATTGCGGAACGTTTCGCCGATGGGCATCTGCGAGAAAGAATGGTCGTCGATGGCCGAGACGAAATAGCGCGCCTTGCCATGAGCTTTAACTCCATGGCCGATAGCCTGTCTAAGAAGATTCAGCAGCTCGAAGAATACGGCAATTTCCAGCGTCAATTTACCTCCGATGTCTCCCATGAGCTGCGCACACCTTTGACCACGGTGCGTTTGGCCGCCGATATGATCAACTCCGAATCGGAGGAGTTTGCACCGCACACCAAGCGTGCCTCCCAGTTGCTTGTTCAGCAGCTCGATCTCTTTGAAGACCTGCTCAATGATTTGCTGGAGATTTCGCGTTACGACGCCGGCGCTACGGAACTTTCACCGACCCAACTCGATATGCGCGAATGCATCCACTCTGCCTGGGATCAGGTACGCGCCCTGGCCAAGGAACTCGGTGTGCAAGTCACCTTCGTGCCAGAAGACGATCCGTTGCCAATGGTGGGCGACGCCCGGCGTATCGAGAGAATTCTGCGCAACCTCTTTGCCAACGCTGTGGACCACTCGGAAGGTAACCCAGTGGAAATCCGTACCGCCATGAGCGCGGATGCCATTGCCGTGACTGTGACTGACCATGGCGTTGGTTTGAAACCGGAACAAGAAGAGCTCGTCTTCGAACGTTTTTGGCGCGCAGATCCCTCGCGCGAACGCCACTCCGGCGGCACCGGTTTGGGCCTTGCCATCGCGCTCGAAGATGCCCACCTGCACGGCGGCACCATTGAAGCTCGCGGCAATATCGGCGTGGGTTCCACCTTCAGGGTGCTGCTGCCTCGCACACCGGGTGGCGAGATCAACCAACCTCCCTTGCCGCTGCATGCGCCTGAGAGCAAGGAACGCCCCAGCGAGGGCATTAACCTCAGCGAGGAGGATCAATGATGAAGCGAATTCCGATGCTCTGCGTAGCTACTGCTGCCGCCATGGCGCTGAGTGCGTGTATTTCTGTGCCTTCAGAAACTGATCCGCAGGCGATTAGGAGTTTTGAACAAGAACAACCCTCTAGCTTTGAAGGGCCAAAAGAAGGCGAAGCACCAGACCTTTTGCTTCGTGATTTCTATAGCGCCAATGCTTTAGCCGAACAGCAATACCGGGCGGCGAAAAGCTATATGAGCAAAGAAAAAGCCGAGTCGTGGGCGCCAAGGCCAGACATTCTCGTGCTTGATCGCATCGATGTGAATTCCGCACCCCAAGACGATGAAGAGCCGGGGCGCACCTATGAGGTCACCGGCACTATCGTCGGTGAGGTAAGCAAAGCGGGAGCCTATCAGCCCCGCAAGATGCCGTTTAGGCAAAACGTTCGGCTTGAAGAAATTGATGGTGAGTGGCGCATCGTCGACCTGCCAAATCAAATCATGGTGGAGCGCAATGCGTTTCGTAACCACTACACCATGCGCAATGTTTATTTCTTTGATCCCAGTGGCAGCCGTTTAGTAGCAGATCAACGATGGATCTATAACCGAACGGGCTCGCTCGACTCAGCACTGCTGTCACTGCTCATTGAAGGCCCCTCCGAGTGGCTTGCCCCCGGCGTCATGGATGAGCTGCCAGCGGATGCCACCTACGCCGGTAGGCGCGAGGGTGTGTATGAATTTAGTGGCCTGACTAATCTCAGCTCAGACGCGATGCGCAGGCTTGCGGCCAGTATCGTCTGGACCTTGGGCATGGCAGAAATCGGCGGCCCCTACCACCTGGCATTTGATGGCAATCCGGTGCGCTCCAGAGACACCGAGGATCCCGACCTCACCGTGGATAATTTCGCCGAATACAACCCCCAGGCCACCGGCAACAGCTTCGATACTGCCTACGCGCTACTCGGTGGCCAATTGGTCAATATCAATGGCGGCAGAATCAACCCGGTAAATAAGCCGATTGGTGAAATTGACGCTATTGAATCCATCAGCATCTCCGGCAAGAGCGATGCTGTTGGTGTGGTGCGAAGCTTTGGCCAGGGCGATGATCGTGAATCTGAGCTGCTGATCGGCACCATGAATACGCCTTTAGAAAGTAAGCTTCGCGCGCGAACCCTGACCAAGCCCACCTTTGAGCCAACGGCGTCCTCGCTGTGGACTGTGATTGATGGGCAAAAGATCGCCCGCGTGGCGCGTTCGAGCGATAATGGCGAAATCGTCCAAACTGAAGTTGATTCGGAGTCTTTGGGCGAGCACAGCGATATCTCGGTGTTGCAGCTTTCTCATGCCGGATCCAGGGTTGCCATCGTGATGAACGGCAAGGTCTATGTGGGCGTGGTGGCTAGGCCGAACGTTGGTGAACGCAAAGTGACCAACGTGATCGATCTTCTGCCTGGTTTTGAAGACACGATCATCTCCTTGGACTGGCAAGCAGATGGCACCCTATTGATCGGTACCGCCAACCCAGAAGCACCAGTGTGGATCGCAGCCCCAGACGGATCAAGTGCCACACCGCTGCCCGGAGCCAACCTTGATGCTCCGGTGGTGTCGGTGACGTCTAATAGCTCCACGATCTTCGCCACCGATGCCAGAGCGACGATGCAGATTCCGAAGGATCTGCAGGAGGCGAATTTCTGGCGCGAGGTGGCCGGCATCGAAGGCGTGCGCGCACCTGTGGTGGTTCCGAACTAGTACTGCCTTCCTCTTGCAGGTGCCACTGAGTGGCCTTAACCTCAAACTGAGCTTGGGTGCCGATGGGGTATCGGCACCGTGGCAAGCACGTTCGATGCCTGTGGGGGTGGGGGTTATGAATATCCGAGGTGTGCGCGCAGCGTTGTTGGCACTGGGGGAGTTGTGCCTGCCGCGGTGCTGCGCAGGATGTGCGGCACCTGGGGTGTCCTTGTGCGCGCAATGCAAACAGCACCTCAGGCACCCACCGCAGCGGGTGAGCACCAGGGTGTTACAGCATGTGCCGGTGTATTCCCTCGGTGCCTACGGTGGTGTGCGTTGCGCGATGATCCTTGGCATGAAAGAGCGCGGGCGTATGGATATGTGCGCGGTATTCGGTGCGGTGCTGGCTGCTGCGGTTGGCACCTTGGAGGCTCAAGGGCGCGTGCCCGAGGGGGTGTGTTTGGTGCCTGCTCCAACCACCGCGAGCAATGAGCGAGCAAGGGGTGGGGATCCGGTATTTCTTTCCTGCAAGGCCAGTGGTATTCCAAGTGCGCAACTGCTGAGGCACACCAAGACGGTGCGTGATTCCGCCGGGTTAAGCGCTGTGCAAAGAAGAATAAATATTTCCGGTGCTGTGCAGCTTTTGGGCACCGTTGATGCGCCGGTGCTGCTGGTAGATGACGTGATTACCACCGGTGCAACCCTGTCTACTTCCGTGGCCGTGCTGCAAAGCGCAGGGGTAAAAGTATCTGCCTGCCTGGGGTTTTCTCATGCTTGAAGGTGGTGGGCCTTTTTGGCGCTAGCACCAAGTGCTTGGATTTGGTGGCTGTAGCAAAGAATCTGCCAACGCTGAGAGCGAACAACATTCTATGGCGATGGGTGCAAAACTACGGGTATCCTTAATGGTGAAAGTTCACCCCGCCCGGAGGGGGTCTGTCAGAGGTTTTCTCCAAGGGCGGACAACATAAGGGAGGTACGTGATTATGACCACGCCTGATGGCTCCAACGAGGTGTTGAGCCCGGACGTCAAGGTGTCAATCACCGGCCGCAACGTCGAGGTTCCCGAGCATTTCGCGGAACGAGTCAATTCCAAGCTTGCCAAGATTGCGCGTTTGGATCCTACGCTGACGTTCTTCCACGTCGAGTTGCAGCACGAGCCGAACCCTCGCCGTGCAGATAACTCTGATCGCATTCAGATCACCGCTACCGGCAAGGGCCACATTGCCCGTTCTGAGGCCAAGGAAGACAGCTTCTACGCAGCGCTTGAAACCGCGCTGTCTCGTATGGAGCGTTCGCTGCGTAAGGTCAAGGCTCGTCGGTCCATCTCCCTGTCCGGCCACCGTGCTCCAAAGAGCACCGGCGAGGCCGCCGCGGAGTTGGTGCGTGAGGCCGAGCAGGCTCGCGCCAAGGATCAATACGATGAAGATCCCTATGCTGATTCCGTCGAAGATGTGCTGCCCGGTCAGATCGTGCGCACCAAGGAACACTCCGCCACCCCGATGAGCGTGGATGATGCGCTATCTGAGATGGAGCTCGTGGGTCACGACTTCTACCTCTTTGTCAATGAAGAGACTGGTCAGCCTTCGGTGGTGTACCGTCGTCACGCCTATGACTATGGCTTGATCTCTTTGAGCAACGACAAGGCATAAGGTCATCTGACGCTTGCTTTGAAGCCGCACCCGGATTGCTTTTCTGAGTTAGAAGATGCTCAGAGGTATCCGGGTGTTCGTGCTTTTCACAGACCCAAAACGTACAATACCTACGTTGATCGCAATTACCTTGCAAAAATTAGCCAATAGTTAAAGGAACTGTGCACGTGCTTGGACTTTCTAAAATGCTTCGCGTCGGTGAAGGGCGTGCGGTAAAGCGCCTGAAAAAGATCGCCGAAAGCGTGCTCGAGCTCGACGAAGAGTATTCGGCTCTGAGCGATGAGGAACTCAAAGCCAAAACTCCTGAGTTCCAGCGCCGCATTCAAGAAGGCGAATCCCTTGATGATTTGCTGCTCGAAGCCTTCGCCACCGCCCGCGAAGCCTCCTATCGTGTGCTGGGCCAGAAGCACTATTTGGTGCAGGTGATGGGCGGTGCCGCCTTGCACTTTGGCAACGTAGCCGAGATGCGCACCGGTGAGGGTAAAACCCTGACCTGTGTGCTGCCCGCCTACCTCAATGCCCTAGAGGGCAAGGGTGTGCACGTGGTGACGGTGAATGATTACCTGGCCAAGCGTGACGCAGAGTGGATGGGTCGTGTGCACCGTTGGCTCGGCCTGGACGTGGGCGTCATTTTGTCTGAGATGCGCCCGGAGGAACGTCGACAAGCGTATAACGCCGATATCACCTACGGCACCAACAACGAGCTGGGCTTTGACTACCTGCGTGACAATATGGTCCGCTCGCTGGACGATCTGGTGCAGCGCGGTCACCACTACGCCATCGTGGATGAGGTCGACTCGATCCTGATCGACGAGGCACGTACCCCGCTGATTATCTCCGGCCCGGTGGACGGCTCATCGCAGTGGTACTCGGTATTTGCCCAGCTTGCGCCGCTGATGAAGAAGGACATTCACTATGAAGTGGATGAACGCAAGCGCACCATTGGCATTAAAGAAGAAGGCGTTGGTTTTGTAGAAGACCAGCTTGGCATCGATAACCTTTATGCCCCCGAGCACTCCCAATTGGTGAGCTACCTGAATAACTCTTTGAAGGCCAAGGAGTTGTTCACCCGCGATAAGGACTACATCGTGCGCAAGGGCGAGGTGCTCATCGTGGATGACTTCACCGGCCGTGTGCTGGCTGGGCGTCGCTATAACGAGGGCATGCACCAGGCGATTGAGGCCAAAGAGTCGGTGGAGATCAAAAACGAAAACCAGACCCTGGCCACGATCACCCTGCAGAACTACTTCCGCCTCTACGACAAGCTCGCCGGCATGACCGGTACCGCTGAGACTGAGGCAAGCGAGCTGCACCAGGTGTACAAGCTCAACGTGATGGCTATTCCTACCAACCGCGAAAATCAGCGCGAGGACATGACCGACCTGGTGTACAAGACCCAGGAAGCCAAGTTCGAGGCCGTGGTGGAAGATATTGCCGAGCGTGTGGCCAAAGGCCAGCCGGTGTTGGTGGGTACCACCTCGGTGGAGCGTTCGGAGTACCTGTCCAAGCTGCTGCAGCGTCGCGGCATTAAGCACAATGTGCTCAATGCGAAATTCCACGAGCAAGAAGCCCAGATCGTAGCTCAGGCAGGTCTGCCGGGTGCCGTGACCGTGGCTACCAACATGGCCGGCCGTGGTACCGACATCGTGCTCGGTGGCAACCCCGATATCATCGCGGACCTGAACCTGCGTGAGCGTGGCCTCGATCCCGTGGATACCCCGGAAGAGTACGAGGCTGCGTGGGATGAGGAGCTCGCCCGAGTCAAGGCTCGTGGAGCAAAGCTTGCCGACGAAGTGCGTGAAGCAGGCGGGCTGTACGTCCTTGGTACCGAGCGCCATGAATCCCGACGCATCGATAACCAGCTTCGTGGTCGTGCCGGCCGCCAGGGTGACCCGGGAACCACGCGTTTTTACCTCTCCATGCGTGACGACCTCATGGTGCGCTTCGTTGGCCAGTCCATGGAAAACATGATGAATCGCCTGAACGTGCCGGACAATGTGCCGATCGAGGCCAAGATGGTGACGAACTCCATCAAGGGTGTGCAAACCCAGGTGGAGAACCAGAACTTTGAGATGCGTAAGAACGTGCTCAAGTACGACGAGGTGATGAACGAGCAGCGCAAGGTGATCTACCGCGAGCGCCGCGAGATCCTTGAGGCTGCCGATATTGCCGATAACGTCCAGCACATGATCGACGACACCATCAATGCCTACGTCGATGGTGCTACCGCCAATGGCTACGTGGAGGACTGGGATCTGGATTCACTCTGGCATGCCCTTGAGTCGCTCTACGGCCCGCGCGTGAGCAGCGAGGAATTGATTGAGGGCAGCGAGTACGGTGCTCCCGGCGAGCTCGGCGCTGAGGATTTGCGTGAAGCGTTGCTTGACGACGCCCACGCCCAATACAAGGAGCTCGAAACCATGGTGACTTCTGTCGGTGGTGACGCCCAGATGCGCAACCTTGAGCGCATGGTGATCCTGCCGGTGATCGACCAGAAGTGGCGCGAGCACCTCTACGAGATGGACTACCTCAAAGAGGGCATTGGTTTGCGTGCGATGGCGCAGCGCGACCCGCTGGTGGAATACCAAAAAGAAGGCGGCGACATGTTTAACGCCATGAAAGACGGCATCAAGGAAGAAACGGTGCGTCAGTTGTTCATGGTGCGTAAGCAATTCGAGCAGCAGGAGCAGCCCACCTCCGCCGAGTAATCGCGGCTGAGCTGCTAGAGCACCCTCAGGCTTCGCATGCGAAGTCCGGGGGTGTTTCCCATTGCGGGCTCAAATTGGGCGAGGTAGCCAAAGCAGCGTTGCTGGCTTGTGGCACTGCCCACCGCATCGATTCTTTGGCCTTGGATGCGCAGGTGTAAGGATTCGAGCTTCACGGAGCTATCGATGCGTTGCCCACCCACTAAGCGGGCGGTGATATGCCTGCGCACCTGTTCTGCGAAGTGTCGCTGCTTCAAGCTGGCCACCGCCCGCATGCCCGCGGCCACCTCAAGCGCGTGCTGCAACATGCTGCTGGCTTGTTGGCGAAGTGCAGGGTCAATTGCGGGCACGGGGTGGCTGATGGCCTCATGGGGCTTCAGCGGCGCTGGTGGGAGTTTCTTTAAAAGATTCCTGCCGGGGATCGCGACCAGCATGTAACCTGAGTCTCCTTAGGGTCGGTGACATGAGCTTTGGCAACGAATCCGCTTGACGGCGCGTGGGCAGGCGCTGGCAAGGAGTGATATGTGCAAGAATAACGGCAAAACTAGGAACAATCTATCCCAAGGTGTGATGACTTACGATGCGTGGACTCATCGTTGATTATGTGGGCGTGCTCGACGGCTCAGAAGAGTCGCAGCGACGTTGGCAGCAACTGCTCAGTGCGCTCAAGGCCGCCGGTATCGGCATTGCCATTTTGTCCAATGATCCAGGCGGCCCCGGTGCTGCTCCGATCCGTGCCTTCAAAGACCGTGGGCTTGTCGACGCTGTCGTGCTCTCCGGGGAGATCGGCGTGGAAAAGCCCGAGGCAGGTGCCTTCGAGTTTGCAGCCGAGGCCATCGAGCTGCCCATGAAGGACTGCGTGATGGTTGATGATTCCATCCTCAATGTGCGCGCTGCGGTAGACAATGGCTTGGTTGGCGTCTACTACCAGCAATTTGACCGTGCCGTGGTGGAAATTACCGGCCTGTTCGGTATTCAAGGGGAGTTCTAGTGCGCGTCTATATTCCCGCCACCTTCGAGCTTCTACGCACCCTTGCCGAGGAAGGCGAGGTGCCCGTGCGTTCCGGCTATGCCTTTGGCGTAACCCCTGCGCTGCGGGAGTTTTATACCTCCGGTGACGAAGAAGAAATCGCGCATTCTGCCTTCGAGGATGCTGCCTTGGCATCTATTCGGCTGCTGGCCATTGGCGATGAGATGCACCCTCATCGCCGCGCGGTGATTTCGGCGGATATCCCCGATGCTGCCATCACCTTTGTTCCTGACCTAGGGGAGTCGGTAATGCAGGTGGATCCGGCCGTGATCTCCTTTGATCAGGTGGCCGCTATCCACGTGGATACCCAAGGCAATGAGCAGAGCACTGCTGCTGCCATCGAGGTGATTGATCAAGCCGATCTTGGTGTAGAAGATGCAGAACTGTGCGTGGGCGATGCCCTGGATCAGTTCATGGCGTGGTACGACCCAAGTGAACTTTCTGCACTGGTGCAGCTAGCCTAGCCCCATTGACATCTTTGCGCAGCTTGCGTAGGGTTACGGCATCGTAACTATTTCGCTTGCAAAGCAAAGGTGAATCTTTCATGGCGGTTTCTCGCACACGCGACCGTCTCGCTGCAATGCGAGGCCTCCTCAAGCGTTTCACTACGCCCTTGCTGCCAGATGATTACTCGGCAGTGCTCAATCCCTTATGGTCCACCAGGGAACTGCGCGGGCGAATTGAAGAGGTCCGCCGTCATGGCGATGTCGTCCTTTTAGACATCACTCCCGGTTGGGGAGTGCCCACGGACTTTCAACCCGGACAATATATCGGCATCGGTGTCGAAATAGCGGGCCGATATATCTGGCGTAGCTACTCTTTAACCAACGCGCCCAATAGCAACCAGGGTCGTTTTTCCATCGCCGTGAAGGCGGTAGAAAAAGGCAAACTCTCCAATCACCTCATTGGCTCTGCAAGCCCAGGCACGGCCATTCGGATCGCAGCACCCGCCGGGGATTTCTACCTACCCCATCCCGTGCCTGAGAAAATTGCCTTCATCACCGCAGGCACCGGCATCACCCCGGTGATCAGCATGCTTCGAGGCATGCAAGAACGAAAAGAATTCGCATCAAGTGACGTGGTGCTGCACCACAGCGTGCGAAGCCGCGATGATCACGTCTTTGGCGAGGTCCTTGAGCAGTTCGCACAAGATATCCGCATCATTATTCGCGAAACCTCCACCGAAGGCAGGGCGAAGGCTGAAGATCTTGAACAGCTCGTGCCAGATCTGCGCCAGAGGGAAATCTTTGCCTGCGGGCCTGCAGAAATGCTGGACCACTGGCACCAGTGGGCTGGCGAGGACGTGGCCTTGCACAGTGAGCGCTTTAGCCTCCAGCGCACAAGTGACGCCGAAGGTGGGCGGATTGAGTTTTCCAATGGCTCCCAACACACCGCAGCAAGCGGCACCACCATCTTGGAAGCAGGAGAAGCAGCAGGAGTGCCCATGCCCTTTGGCTGCCGCATGGGAATCTGCCACACCTGCGTGCGACAACTCGAAGAAGGCGAAGTGATCGACCTGGTCAGCGGTGAAACCCATGAATCAGGCGAGCGGGTGCGCACCTGCGTGAGCGTTCCCAAAGGCGATATTCGCATCCAGGCCTAACACACCCCAAGAAGCTGCACACAAGAATCAGAGACGGAGCAACCCATGGCGATTGACAACATCAGAGCCTATTCACACCTCAGCGATGAGGATATTCAAGAAATCGGCAGGCGCCTCGATGCCATTAAGGCCGAAGTGACCCAAGATCTAGGCGAGCGCGATGCGGCCTATATTAAAAACCTCATTCGCTTCCAACGCACCCTCGAAGTAGCCGGACGCGGCGTGCTGCTGTTAAGCGGCAAGAAGAAGGCCTGGGTGGCTGGCACCACCTTGTTGTCATTGTCGAAGATCCTTGAAAATCTTGAGATCGGCCACAACGTGCTGCATGGCCAATGGGACTGGATGAATGATCCCGTGATCCACTCCAGCACCTGGGAATGGGATCTGGTGTGCCCATCGTCGCAGTGGATGCATTCGCACAACTACGTCCACCACACCTATACCAACGTCATTGGTATGGACAACGACGTGGGATATGGCGTGTTGCGCGTGACCCGCGATCGCACCTGGACTCCAATGCACGCCTTCCAGCCTGTGATCAACACCGTGCTGGCGAGCCTCTTTCAGTGGGCAGTGGGCTACTACGATGTCGAGCTTGGCAAGTACTTCGCAGGCCGGAAATCCTGGGATGAAACAGCCGAGAAGTTTTGGGAGACCACCAAGAAGGCAGGCCGGCAATCAGCCCGCGACTACCTGCTCTTCCCAGCACTTTCAGGGAAGAACTTCGTTCATACCCTCAGCGCCAATGCCACCGCGAATTTCGTGCGCTCACTGTGGGCCTATGCCGTCATCTTCTGTGGGCACTTCCCCGATGAGGCAGAAACCTTTAGCAAGGAGCAGTTTAAAAACGAAGACCACAACGAGTGGTATCTGCGCCAAATGCTTGGCTCTGCCAACTTCCACGGCGGGAAAATCCTCACCATCTTGTCGGGCAATCTGAACTACCAGATCGAACACCACCTCTTTCCCGACATGCCCTCAAACCGCCTTGCCCAGGTGGGGCGCAAGGTGCAGGCATTATGCGTGGAATTTGATCTGCCCTATAACGTGGATAGCTTTCCCAAACAGCTCGCCAAGGTGCAAAGAACCTTGCTCAAACTCAGCTTGCCCAATAAATACCTGCGAGCAAGCCCGGATAATGCCCCCGAGGTGCGCTCAAATAAGGCCTTTGAGCCCATTGAGCATCAATTATGGGTAGGCGCTAAGCACGGCGTGCGCAAGGGCTTAAAAACTGGCCTGAAGCTGCTCAAAGAGCTAAGAAAGCGCGTTTAGTAAGTCTCATTGGATCGCAGTGCCACCAGAAGTTTTCGCACTGCTTCCACGCGCCTGCCGGTGGGGGAGTCCGCCTCAAAGTCATCGAGTGCGCACTGTGGATCCGCCGGTGGGCCAATATGCGTACAGCCGCGAGGGCACGCCTCAATCGCCTCTCGAAGATCATCGAATACCTCAACCACGGTATCGGCCTCCACATGGGCAAGACCGAAGGATCGAATACCAGGGGTATCAATGATCCATCCACCCTGAGCAAGCTCAAGAGCCACCGCCTGGGTGGAGGTGTGGCGGCCTTTGCCTACTCCTGAAACCTCACCAGTTTCACGTTGCGCCTCTGGAATAAGGCGATTGACCAAGGTGGATTTACCCACACCCGAGTGCCCAATCAGTGCCGTGCGTTTGCCCGCCACCTGCTGCATCACAGGCTCCAAAGGATCATCGACACCGCAGAGCAGCACCGGCACATCAAGGGTTTCGAATTCGGCGGCAAAGGCAGCGGGATCGGCAAGATCGGATTTGGTCAGCCCAATGATGGGCTGAAGGTTGCCTACGAACGCGGCCACCAAAGCACGCTCGATAAAACCAGCGCGTGGCTCGGGATCGGCCACCGCAGACACAATGAGCAACTGATCGGCATTAGCCACCACGATGCGCTCATAAGGGTCGGTGTCATCGGCGGTGCGCCTGAGCACGGAGGTACGTGGGGCGAGTTTGACGATCCTGGCCAGGGAACCGGGGCGACCAGAGGTATCGCCCACAATGCCAACCCTGTCACCCACTTCAACGGGGGTGCGGCCCATCTCGCGGGCCCGCATCGACACCACCGGCTGATGCTGCCCATCGAGAACAACACCCCACCTGCCGCGGTCTTTGCTCACCACCATCCCGAATTTTGCATCCTTATGTTGGGGACGGTCCTTGGTGCGAGGGCGCGAGCCTTTGCCGGGGCGGATTTTCACATCGCTTTCATCCCAACGCCTGGCCATTTAGCACTCCCTCGAATCGATCATCGCCTGCCACATCTGTGCAAAACCAGGCAGGGTCTTGGCGGTGGTTTCAATATTTTCAACCTCCACACCTGCAACCCGCAAGCCGATAATCGCCCCGGCGGTAGCCATTCGGTGATCGGCATAGGAATGCCACTGACCTTGATGCAAGGCCGCTGGTTGGATCTCCAGGGCATCCGGGTGCTCGATGCATCGCCCCCCTAGCCGGTTGATCTCGGTGGCAAGGGCAGAAAGTCGATCTGTTTCATGCCCGCGTAGGTGCGCAATATTGCTTAAACGGCTAGGGGTTTGAGCCAAAGCAGCCAGCGCAGCCACCGTGGGGGTGAGCTCGCCGATTTCCCCCATATCTTTTTCAATACCCAAAAGGGCCCCACGCTCTGGTCCAGTGACGCACAGGTTTCTGCCACGACGTTCGATCTGGCAGCCCATTGCTTCTAAAATTCCGCGGATCTGATCGCCAGGCTGGGTGGTGCTCTCAGGCCAATTGGCAATGCAAACCTGCCCACCGCTAACCGCGGCTGCAGCCATAAAGGGCGTGGCATTGGAGAGGTCTGGTTCAATCAACCACTCCCGCGCCTGGATCGCTCCGGGCTGCACTTCCCAGACATGCGGCTCGGGTTGGGCTACCTCCACTCCCGCCTCGCGCAGCATGGCAATGGTCATATCGATATGCGGCATGCTCGGTAGGTGCGAGCCGATGTGGCGGATGCGCATTCCTTGGGCAAAGCGTGCTGCGGAAAGCAGCAGCCCGGAAAGAAATTGTGAGGAACTTGAGGCATCAATGTGTACCTCGCCGCCTTGGGGTTGGCCATCACCATGAACCGAAAACGGCAAGGTGTTGCCGTCTACTTGCACACCGAGGCTTCTCAAGGCGTTCAAAATGGTGTCCATCGGGCGGGATTTCGCCTGCTCGTCGCCGTCGAAAAGCACGGTGCCTTGAGCAAGGGCTGCCACCGGCGGTAGAAAGCGCATGACGGTGCCGGCAAGGCCACAGTCCACGGTGCCGCCGTGGAAGGGTGCCGGGCTCACGCGGATGACGTCGCCTTCCTCGATGTCGGTGCCCATCGCTTGAAGGCCAGCGCACATCAGGGAGGAATCTCGGCTTTGGAGTGCGCCACGGATCGTTGAAGGCCCATCAGCTAAGGCGGCAAGCACCAGGGCACGGTTGCTCATTGACTTCGAACCAGGCACAGCAACCGTGGCGCGAATGGGGGTCTGAACATGCGGTGCATTCCAAAACTTCGGCATTGTTCCATAATAAAGGCTATGTGCGGACGCTTCGTGTTATTTACCACCGAGGATGCCCTCATCCAGGCTGCCGGTGATGCCTCAGGCTTTGCAAGGATCACGGCACCCCAAGGATTACCTCGTGCGCGCTATAACGTTGCTCCAACAACGCCGATCCCCATCTTGAGGGCACAAAGCGCCCAAGAGGCGAGCCTGGAACCTGCGCGTTGGGGATTGATTCCGCACTGGAAACAGGACGACTCAGGGCCTGCACTCTTTAACGCGCGGGCAGAAACCGTGCGAGAAAAGCCGAGCTTTCGATCTGCATTCCGCCATGGTCGCTGTGCCATCCCCATGGACGGCTATTACGAATGGCATAACAAGCAGCCCTATTGGATCAGCACCGGGGAGCTGATTTGGGTGGCGGGATTGTATGAAGACAACGATGGGCAAGTCAGTGCCACGATGATCACGACCGAGGCGCGCGAACCACTGGATTGGATTCACCACCGAATGCCGCGCTTTTTAGCTGCCGAGCAGATCCAGCAGTGGATGCTTGGCAGTGACGAGGAAGCCGCCCAACTGCTAATACCGGGGCCAACCCAAGGCTTTGAGGCTCAACCGGCCGATCCGGCGGTGGGCAATGTGCGAAACGACTACCCGGAGTTACTCCAGCCAGCCGGGCTGTTTTAGGCAAGAATGTCGGCGACTTTGGCGTCTAAGACCTTGAGAAAGTCCTGAGGCGTAAGCCCAATATCAAGGCCGCGTTTCCCACCTGAGACATAGATGCGCTCGAAGTCGAGGGCACGGGAATCTAATACCGTGGGCAGGCGACGCTTTTGGCCAAATGGTGAAATGCCACCGGGGATATAGCCGGTGCTGAGCTGAGCTTGGTGGGGATCGGCCATCGTGGCTTTAGAGGCGCCGAGGGCTTTGGCCATCGCCTTGAGGTTCAAGCTATTGGCCACTGGCAGGCATGCAACCGCCAACCCCGAGGTTGATTTACCGGAAAGCTCCACGATGAGGGTCTTAAACACCTGTGTTTCGGGGAGGTTGAGCTCTTGGGCTGCTTGGGCGCCGAAGTTAGTGGTGCCGGCTTTGAAGTGGTGCACCGTATGGGCAATATCGGCTTTGATAAGCGCATTGAGCGCCGGAGTTGGTGCATGTTGTCGTTTCGCCATGGAGCCATTGTTACACCTAGACTCGAAAGAGATTCGAACACCTAAGGGAGAACTGTGGCTGAAAACACCAAAGAGCTACACGAGCGCTTTGAAGCTGAGGCGTTGCCGTTGCTCGACCAACTCTATGGCGGTGCGCTGCGCATGACTCGGAATCCGGCCGATGCCGAAGACCTGGTGCAAGAAACCTATATCAAGGCGTTTCAGGCTTTCGGGAGCTTTCAGCCTGGCACCAACCTCAAGGCATGGCTGTACCGAATCATGACCAACACCTACATCAACTCCTATCGCAAAAAGCAGCGCCAGCCTTCTCAATCTTCGGCCGAAGAAATTAGCGATCACCAACTATTTGCCACGTCTTCGCACGATTCCACCGGATTGGAATCTGCCGAGGTGGAGGCGCTGAAGAACCTGCCCGATAAAGACATCGCAGAGGCGATGAACAATCTTTCGGAGGATTACCGCATGGTGGTGTATTACGCCGATGTGGAAGGCCTTGCCTATAAGGAGATCGCTGAAATCATGGGTACTCCTCTAGGAACGGTGATGAGCAGACTGCACCGTGGAAGAAAGCAGCTCCGTGAAGCGTTGAAGGACGTAGCAGCAGAACACGGCATTGGTGTTGCAAGTGCATCAGGTAGTGCCAACGGCAAGGGAGTGAAGTAAATGAACGGCATGCACCGAGATTGCAATTGTGCAGAGATTCACGCCTCTATGTTTGCGCTCTTAGATGAAGAACTCAGCGCCGAGGACTGCGCGCGTTTGCGTGCTCACCTTGAGGCATGTCCGGGATGCGCTGAGCGAGTGGCCGCCGAGGTGGAGTTGCGCTCCCTGCTGCGACAATGCTGTTGCGCACCGGCGCCTTCGCGCCTCAGGCAAAAGATTACGTACTCCATCCGTGTGGAACGGCGAGAATACTAAAAACAAGTGATGCCCCCAGCGAAAGGCTGGGGGCATCACTGCGCTTGTCGGCTTATTAAGCGTTGGGGCGCTTGCCGTGGTTTGCGCTCTTCTTGCGACGATCCTTGCGCTTACGTCCACGCTTGCTCATGGGTACATCCTTTGCGTTTTTCTGCGGAAAAAGTAACAGCTCACTAGTGTACCGGCTGGCACATCGGCTAAGAAATTTAAAACCCCACTACCTTGCATCCGTGGTGCAGGCAGTGGGGTAGTGGCCTGTATTTAGGCGGAGATGCGGGCGCGACGACCGCGGTTCTTGCGGCGCTTGAGTGCGCGGCGCTCATCTTCGCTCATGCCGCCCCACACGCCGGCGTCCTGGCCGGTTTCGAGTGCCCAAGCCAGGCACTGGGAGGTGACGGGGCAGCGGTTGCAAACAACCTTCGCTGCGGCGACCTGAGCCAGCGCGGGGCCGGAGTTGCCAACAGGGAAGAACAGCTCGGGGTCTTCGTCGCGGCAGATTGCTTCGTGGCGCCAATCCATTGAAAGTCTCCTTGGGGTGGTAGCAGTGTTGTCACTCTAGGCAGGCTCCACGGGGTGAAGCGGCGCTGTTGAGCGCCTGCCTTTGGGCACAAAAAAGCGGCGAAGCCGCAGGTTGCCCTAGAGTTTCGGGCGAGAGCATCGTGTGGGCTCGCCTCAAGTACCCAGAAAGCATGACATGTGAAGCTTCACTTGACTAGAGCTAAAGCCCAAAAAGTGTGCAAGCTCACAAAAATAAGGCGCTTTTATGCGGTTTTTTGGCTTGGGGGTGTGGCGAGCTTCGCAATCTTTAGAGGGTTATGCAGTGCTTTTGTAACAAAACAGAGATGCATGTGAAGTCGAGATGGTCAAATCTTGCCACAATCTTGGGGGTACACAGAGGCTTGCAGGTGGGCAAAATGGCATGAAAGCCTGGGCGTCGAAAAGGTAAACAAAGCGCTAATCAGAGCTAAAATCCACCCCAGATCACCCCAGATCACAGCCGCGCCACCATATGTCATATACGGCGCAATCACCCCAAGCATGTCGGCTTCGGCGCTACCCCGATCAGTGCACCGCCTGAGGGGCAACGATGAGCCTGGCAAAGAACTTCGCATCCGGATTCAAAAGCGCTAGAACAGCGAGGCGCTACACTAATGTGCTGTGAATAAAGCCCAACCTCAGCCCATGCCCCCAGCACAGGTTCGTAGTGCCGCCCTCATCGCAGCAGTGCAGTCACTGATCGGCCTTGGCTACGCAATCGTGTTGATCGTCCGTGGAATGATGGGCAAACGCGACGCCTCCATCGTCTATGAAAGTGATCAGGCCAATACCGCCGTGGGCTACGGCACCGCGATCTTTTTCATCATCGTCTTCGGCACCGTCATCTTCGCTGCCTGGCGTATGTCTCAGGGCAAGCGCTGGGGCCGCGGCCCGGTGCTCATGCTCGAACTACTCCTGGTTCCCATCACCATCTACATGTTCAAAGCGGGTGCCTGGCTGCTCGGCATCCTGGTGGGAATTAGCGCCCTGGCAGGTTTGGCCATGCTCTTTTCCGCCCCTGCCGTGCAGTGGGCTTCGGCGCGGTTTCGTCGATAAGCAAAAAGCCACGAAGCCCAAGCGGTCTAGGGATCCCTAGTCCTTAGTGCCGAGCCCCACGAGGCGGTCATCTCGCTGCTCAAGCAGGACCCCGCCCGAGACGGCCAAGGCCACCTTAGAAGCAGTGCCCTTTCGGTCCACACGGATGCTTCGCTGGGGTTTTTCTTCAATCGCGGTCTTATCCACCCCGTAGAGCTCCACGCCCGTATCGGTGGGAATAGCAAGCTGAGAACCGACCATGGTGCCCGTGCCGATCGCCTGATCAAAGATGCGAACAGGGACCAGGGTTTTGGCGTTGAGCACGTATAAGCGCGTGCCATCAAACCACTGCGTCAATCTGCCAGCGGGAGCCACCTGCGGCTGAAACACCTCGCCTTCTTGCCAAGCCTCAACCTGAGCAGAAGGCGCTACCTCCTCACTGTGCTGCTGCTTGCCCTCGCTATTGAACACATAGAAGTGCGCAGGTGATCCGGGCTCATACACGGCCACGGCCCCGCCGGCGATCCCTACCACCTGGCTGCCCTTGGCAAATTCCACCGAGGCATCAACCTCCGGCACGGAGGATTCCTCAGGATCAGGGCTTTGTAGGCGCACAAACGTATGCTCCTTGCAGGTCTCTGCCACCGCCAACAACGTCGAGCGCGTCAGCGCAGAGGAGATCACGCACTCGGGATGTGGCTGCTCATTGGGCTCTTGCTGGATATCAATTTCTCCATACACCACGGTGCGAACCAGATCCGAACGCCATAAATCAACACGCTCAGCAGATACGATCCCGGCGCGCTCCTTGGAACTAATGGGCACAACCGTGTCAGAGGCGTGCGCTGCGCGGGTGGCTTGATAGGTGCCATCGAGGCCATGAATCGCCACCACCTCACCACAGCCGCGCCCGGAGGCATAACTCAACACCGCCGCATCCCATGCGCTGGCCATCGAGCACAGCGCAGCATCGCGGGTATAGCTCCACCTGGGCTGCCCGGTAGCAGGATCGATGGATTGGACTGTCTTGCCGGTGGAATCCAGCACCACGGGATAGCCTGCGGCCAACACGGGAGCGTTGACCATCGGCGGCAGTGCTGCCTCCCATAGCGGCTCAAGGGTTGAAGGCAGTGCCATCGCTGCTTGCAGTGGCGCCGCGGGAGGCTGCTCTACGGGTTCAAGATGCGAGTCGCGGATGGGGGCTGCCCACCACACCCCGGCGACAAAAAGCACACTGGCCAGGCTGAGTGCGCCGGTGGCGAGGAGATCTCGGCGTCGTCTTCGCAGTGGTTTCATGATCGCTTCGTGGTGCGGGATCGCCGCGCCTTCGAGCGAGCACCGCCGCGCTGGCTGTCCCTGCCGCCGCGCTGTCCATCCCTGCCACCGCGCTGGCTGTCCCTGCGTTTGCCTTGGCCACGCAAAGCGGTGGTGCCGCCGCCAAGGCTGCGTTTGGGTGCGCCGATGCGGTCCTTGGCGTCTTCGGGAATATCCAGCGCCTGGAAAAGCTCAGGTGAGGTGGAAAACCACTGCGGAGGCTCAGGTGTATCGAGGCCGAGTTCATCATTGATGGCCTGCCATTTAGCCAGCTCGTCATATCCCACGAGCGTGACTGCGGTTCCGCTGTGTCCTGCGCGACCGGTGCGACCAATGCGGTGCACGTAGGTCATCGGATCATCGGGGGTCTGGTAGTTGATGACGTGGGTGACATCGTCCACGTCGATGCCGCGGGCTGCCACGTCGGTGGCCACGAGGATCTCCACGCGCCCTTCGCGGAAGGCTTTAAGTGATTGCTCGCGTGCGCCTTGGCCTAGGTCGCCGTGCACGCCTGCAACCCGGAAGCCTCGCTGTGCAAGATCTTCGGCCAGTTGCGCGGTGGAGCGTTTGGTGCGGCAGAAGATGATCGTTTTTCCGCGGCCATCGGCCTGCAGGATCCTGGCCGTAATATCGTCTTTATTCATCCGGTGGGCCTGGAATACCACCTGCTTGGTGCTGCTGTGGGTTTGAGATGCCCCAACTTCTTCTGCGCGGATATGCACCGGCTTATCTAAAAATGTGCGAGCCAGGGTGAGCACCGGCCCTGGCATGGTGGCCGAGAAGAGCATGGTTTGGTGCTGGTGGGTGAGTGCTTCGAGCAGCTTTTCAATATCGGGGAAGAATCCAAGATCCAGCATCTCGTCTGCCTCATCGAGCACGAGGATGGCGACCTGGCTGAGGTCCAGGTGGCCACGTTTATGCAGATCCAGAAGCCGTCCCGGGGTGCCCACCACCACGTCGACGCCGCGTTCGAGGGCCTTGATTTGTTCTTCGAAGGGGCGTCCACCGTAGATCGTCGTGATGCGCACGGGGGTGTAGGTGGCTGCTTTGGTGAGGTCCTCGGAGACTTGGGAGGCCAATTCGCGGGTGGGTGCTACCACGAGTGCGCGCGGGGTGCCGTCGAGTTCGGCTACGTCGGCTGCATCAAAGACCCTATCGAGCAGGGGAATGCCAAATCCGTAGGTTTTACCCATGCCGGTTCGTGCCTGGCCAATGAGGTCGCGGCCGTCTAGGGCGATGGGCAAGGTGAGCTCTTGGATGGCGAAGGTTCGGTCGATTCCGGCTTCGCGGAGGGCGTCGCATAGTTCGGCGGCCACACCGAGCTCTTCAAAGGTTGGTTGTTGGCGTTCGGCAGTCACCCTTCCGATACTATCGGGCTTGCTGCATTCAGGGATTACACTGGGTGCGTCCGAGGTTCTCTTGAGTAGTTCTGGCAACGGTTTTGCTTCGGCATACACGCTGCCTTTACAAGAGCTCCTCAAGGTATCCGATACTGACAACAATCTGGGAAGGAAATACTGCCAATGGACATCAAGATTGGCTTCAACGACTCTCCTCGCGAGCTCATCATCGCTTCGAAAGAGGATCAGGAAGCAATTGCACAGCGCGTGTCCGAGGCGCTGAGCGCCGAGCATGGCGTATTAGATCTCACCGATGAGCAGGGACGTCGCGTGTTGGTGCGCAATGCTTCTATTGCCTATGTAGAGGTCGGCACCAGCACCACCCGCACTGTCGGTTTCGCTGGAGTATAAGCAGTGGGAACCCACGGTTCGCGCCCTCATGCTCGGCGCCCGCACCCCGAGGATGCAGCGTCATATGAGCATCGTGGGGCGTCGGAAAGCCCCTTTGTGCGCTTTGCCCGCAACTACGGTTGGCGTGCCTACGCCATTCCCGTGCTGTTGGTGATCACCATTTGGGTGCTTGTCGACGTCTTCCGTGCTGAACCCGAATCGCCCACACCAGGGCAAGCCTCGGTCACTTCATCGGAATCCGAAGGGCTCGTGGGGCCAAAACCCGCTGATCAGACCGCCAAGGAAATTCCGAATACCGAACTTCCTGCCGGGGCGAAGTACACAGAAAATGGTGAAGGGACCTACCGTGTGGTGGGCAAACCCGGAGCCGAGGCCGGCGGCGACCACAAGAAGGTGTTTAAGTACATCGTGGAAGTAGAAAACGGCCTGGATTCTTCCGTCTACGGCGGTGATGATGCGTTTGCGGCGATGGTGGATGCCACCTTGTTTAACCCCAAAGGTTGGACGCACGATAAAGACTTCGGTTTCAAACACATCGACGCCAAGGGTGGGGAAGAGCCGGATCTGCGCATCCAACTCACCAGTGTCGGAACCACCCACGCACTTTGCGGCCACGACATTGAGATGGAAACGAGCTGCTTCTACTCCGATGGCGACCGCGTGATCCTGAACGAATCGCGCTGGATTCGCGGGGCAACACCCTTCCAAGGTGACCTCGGTGCCTACCGCCAGTACCTCATCAACCACGAAGTTGGCCACGGAATCGGCTACGCCAACCATGTGCCCTGCACCGGCGATGGTGATTTGGCGCCGATTATGATGCAGCAAACGCTGAGCCTTTCTAATAGCGAACTGCAAAAGATCAACAGCAAAGAGGTCTACAAAGACGACGGTGCAGTCTGCGCCTACAATCCCTGGCCTTATCCGCACGCCTAGGAAAGATCCCCATGGAAGCCCCAATCACTCAGCTCCCGGAGCATATCCGCAACGCCTTCCACGCCCCCGATGAAGAGCCCCAGCGACTCGGGGCATGGTGGGACTATGGCTGGAAAGTGGGCTCCGTGGTGTTTGCTCAGGCCCCAAGCCCGAATCGCGCCGTCTGGTCTGCCAGGGTGCGCGAAAAGCTTGAAGTAGAACACCTGCGCATCTCCCGTCCGATTCGCTCCACCGATAGCCGCTTTATCAATGCCGGTTGGCGAGCCACCACCTTCATCGAAGGTGAACCAGCCGCGCGTGCCGATGAGGTGGTGGCAGCAGCGCTGCGCCTCGATGCCGCCTTGGCTCACGTTGCCCTCAGCGATGCCCTGCGCGACGTGGACGCCAGCGATCCTTTTTCAGTGGCAGACCATGCAGCGTGGTCGCGCGATCCCGCTGCAGCGGTGATGGCGCTGTTTGGCCAAGGTGCTGGCGAGCGTGGCTTTGAAGCCACCCAACGTCGCACCCGGCGTTCGATGGCGATGCGCATGGTGGATCAGCTTGCTCCCAGATTGGTGGAACTCGATGCTGAGGTGCAGGTTTGTCACGCCGATATGCTTGCCACCACGGTGTTCCAAGGCGCCCAAGTGCCAGGTGTGTGCGACATCGTGGGCGTGGCCAGGCCCTATGGCTACTCGGCTGCCCTCGCTGCCTTCGATTCCATGGTGATGCAAGCCAGCGGTGAGGCGATTGTCCAACGTTTTGCCCATGTTGAGCACTTTGCCCAGATGGTGGCGCGAGCGGCGATCTATCGTTTGGTGCTGCACGGTATCCACCCAGAAGCTAATTCGAACAGCAGTTCTAAATTGGAGCAGACCTGTACTTCGCTGATCCGGGGTGGTTTGCCACAATAGGGCACATGCCAGAACCTAGTCCCGCCCCTTCTCCACTTTCTCTCAGGGCTGAAGTATCGGGTGCATTCAAACCACCAGCTACCCCGGAAGTCACGCTGGTCAATAGCCATAGCAGCACCGCAATCAGGGACTGGGATCTGCCGTTTTTTCAGCAACCCCGCGGCACGTGGAGGCTGCAAGGTCCAGCCGGTTCGGGGCTAAGCACCGCCTTAATCGACTTCGTGGCAACGCAAATTCTCCAAGGCACCCCGGCTCGCGAGATCCTGGTGATCACCGCATCTAAACAAGCCGCCGGTCGATTCCGCAGCGCAGTCGCCGATCGGCTCGCCCACGCCGGCCACAGCGACTATGTTGCCGATGCCACCATGGTGCGCTCAATTCACTCCCTGGCCTTTGCGCTGCTTCGCCACAGCACCGACCAAGACATCCGGCTGATTACTGGTGCCGAGCAAGATAGCGTGATCCGTGAGCTGCTGCTAGGCCAACTCGATGCAGGACCTGCAGCACTGGCCATATGGCCACCTGCGTATCGCGAAGCAGTGGGATTTTTAGGCTTCGCCCGCGATCTGCGCGATTTCCTCCTGCGCGCAGCAGAACGCGACCTCTCACCGGAAAAGCTGCAGGCACTCGGCCAACAATATGGCCAAGCAATTTGGACTTCTGCCGGTGCCTTCCTAGACGAATACGAGCAGGTGATGAGCCTTGGATCGCCGCACAACTACAGTGCCTCGGAGCTGGTAGCCAAGGTTCCGCGCGAAAGCCTTGAACAGCACCCCTGGTCGATCATTGTGGTTGAAGATGCCCAGCACCTCGACCCACGTTCAGCCGAGCTGATTCAAACCCTCATGGCGCAGGCCGATAGCGCCATTATCGCCGGGGACCCAGAACAATCGGTGTTTAGCTTCCGCGGTGCCTCGGCACTGTGGTTATCCAACCTCCCAGTGCCACCAAGCCACGACCTCGTGCTCGAGGCATCCCACCGCAACCCCGCACGCCAAAAGGTGCTGTGCAGCAACCTTGCGCGCGAACACACCTTTATTGCCAACACGCTGCGAAGAGCACACCTGATCCACGACACCCCCTGGCAAGACATGGCAGTGATCGTGCGCGAAGCAGGTGCCATCGCCCCGATTAGGCGAGCGCTCCTGGCAGCCGGTGTGCCGGCGGCCGTCGATGCCACAGATGTGGTGTTAAGCGAAGAACACATCGTGGTGGCGATGCTGCTTGCGCTCGAAGCCTTGGACACCAAACTCATGCTCAGCGATGTCGAAGCACTGGTCCAAGGCCCCATCGGTGGCGCCGATGCCATCACCATGCGCCGCCTGCTCCGCGGGCTCCGCCGCGCCGAAATGGGTGCCGGGGGCTCACGTCGCGCCATCGAGATGCTGGCGCAACTGCTGCAGCCGCAGTGCTACCCCGATAATGAAGACCTCCACTGGGCTACTGCCTACCTTGGGCCGCGAGAGGTAGAAATCCTCGAAAGGATCCAAGCGGTACTGCATGCCGGCGCTCAAGCCGAGGGAGTAGAACAAACCCTCTGGGCCATTTGGGAGGCCACCGGTTTAGGCGAGCACCTCATGGCCCAAAGTTTGCGCGGGGGTGCCATCGGCGCGCAGGCCGACCGTGATCTCGACGCCATGCTTGCGCTTTTCGACGCCGCCGGCGACTGGGTAGAACGCCGACCACAGGGCAGCGTAAGAGGCTTTGTTCGGCACATCCAAGAACAAACGCTGCCCACAGGGGTGCGCGATCGCCGCATCGAAGCCCCAAAGGCGGTGCAAATTCTGACAGCCCACGGTGCAGTAGGCCAACAGTGGGACCTCGTTGTCGTGGCAGGCATCCAAGAAGGCACGTGGCCTGCCCTGGAACAAAGCGACACCATCTTCAAACAAGCAGCGCTTATGGACCTCATCGATCGCGGCATCGAACCAGGGCTGCCCACCTCAAGGCTGAAAGAACAATTAGATGAAGAAGGCCGCCTATTCCACCTCGCCTGCACTAGAGCGAGCAAGCAGCTTATCTGCACCGCAGTAGAAGACCCAGATGCAGCAAACGGCGAGCCCTCACAATTCTTCGAGTCCTTCGATGCACCCCTACTGCACCATCAACCTATGCTCCAAGCCGAAGGCGCCCACGATCACGCAGGAGAAGGCGCTGCATTGGCGCGCAATAACCGGCTGCTTAGCGTGCCGGGCTTGGTAGCAGAATTACGTCGCGTGCTCGGCTCCCCTGATGCCTCACAGCGCCAGCGGCAGCAGGCCGCACGCCAACTCGCACGCCTTGCCCAGGCCGGAGTGCCCGGTGCCCACCCCGGGCACTGGTGGGGGATCGGCGGTGGGTCGTCGAAAAGCCCGCTGGAGGTGCATACACTTTCGCCCTCCACACTCGAAACGGCACTGCTGTGCCCACTCAAAGCCCAGCTTGGCAACGTTGATGGAAATTCTGCCGCCTTGCAAACCGGCACGCTCGTACACGCCTATGCAGAGGCCGTGTCTACCGGGGCTGATCCTGTGCAGGCGCGTGAACTCATCGCGCAGGCCCACGCAGCACAACTCGAAGGGCCTGATTGGGCACGGGAATCCAGCGAAGCCACCTTCAACCAGATGCTCGATCGCCTCGATGCCTGGCTTGAGGTGCACAATGCCGGCGATACGCTCCAAGGCGTAGAAGTGCCGGTGAATGTCGAGGTGGAACCGGACTTGAGAATCAAAGGCAAGATTGACCGGCTTGAACGCGAAGGCGATGGCCTTTTGATCGTGGACTTTAAAACGGGAAAGACACCCCCTGCAGCCAAAGCGGTAGAAGAGATGCCGCAGCTTCTGGCTTATCAACTAGCCCTTAGCCGGGGAAGCTTCGAGGAAGGGCAGGTGCGCACGGCCGAAGGCGGTGGAGAAGAAGTCGAAGGTGCGGTGCTGGTGTATCCAAAAAATACATCGGGTCGCATGACTCGCGAACAATCCAAACAAACACCAGAGACGCTGGAAGCATTCGCACAACGGCTACCAGCGGTGCTCGAATCGCTGCGCGGGCCTTTGCTTGTAGCGCGAGAAAACCGCTTGTGTACTAGCTGTGCCCTGGCTAGCATTTGCCCAGTACAGAACCCAGAAAGTGGCGTTGCGTCATGATCAACCCAGTGCAACTTTCCCAATACCTCGGCCAACCATACCCACCCACCAAGCAGCAGGCCGCCGTGATCGGTGCGCCTTTGGCATCATCACTGGTGGTTGCTGGAGCAGGTGCGGGCAAAACCGAAACTATGGCGGCACGAGTGGTGTGGCTGGTGGCCAATGGGCTTGTGGCACCCGAGCAGGTATTAGGGCTGACCTTTACCAATAAAGCCGCGCAGCAACTCGCACAACGCATCAGTGGTCGATTGACCACCCTTCGGCATTCGGCGTACTTTGATGAGCTCGACGCACTCCTAGGGGATGAACAATCCTTAAGAGCAGCGCTCGAGGTGATCGCGCCGACGGTAGCAACCTATGACTCCTTTGCCGGGCGCTTGGTGCGGGAATTTGGTTTGCTCCTGCCCGTTGAACCTTCGGCACGCATAATCAGCCGCACCGAGTTAATGCTGATCGCCCAACGCGTGCTCAAAGAGTATCGCGGTCCGATCAATAGCAACCTGACCTTTAATATCTTGGTATCGCGTCTGGTTGATCTCAACGCCGAAATGGAAGCCAACCTCGTTGAGCCGCAGGCGATTCGGGAAGAAACACACGCCTTGTTTGCCGAAGCCGATGCTGTTCCCACCGGCCGGGAATCTATCAACAAAACAGCCACGGGGTATCTGCAAAAGCAGGAAGTCCGGCTCCAGCTCCTACCGGTAGTGGAGCAATTCCGCAGCTATCTGCGCGAAGAAAAGCTCATGACCTTCAACCAACAAATGGCGCTGGCTGCCCGCCTAGCCTCCGAACACCCCGAGGTGGGTGCTGCGATGCGGGAGCGCTTCTCGGTGGTGCTGCTTGATGAATACCAAGACACCAGCTACGCCCAAAGGGTGCTGTTATCTGCCCTTTTTGCAGAGAGCAACGTCACTGCCGTGGGTGATCCCATGCAGTCGATCTATGGCTGGCGAGGTGGATCTGCATCGAACCTCGAACGCTTCCCAGAGGACTTTCCGCACGAGGGGAAACCTGCAAAGAAATACGAGCTCACCACCAGTTTTAGAAACCCTAGCAGTGTGCTCACCTTGGCAAACCAGGTAGCGGCCAGCATCTTGGGCTCTGCCCACAACCCCAAGCGCTTGGTGCAGCCGCTCGAACCACTGCCCAACCAAGGTCCAGGCTCAGTGGCGCTCGGGGCGTTTCCTACCAGGGAAGAAGAAATCACTGTCGTGGCCGATGCGCTGGCGCAACGCTATTACCAGCGCGAAAGCGACGAGCCTTTTACTGCTGCGGTGCTCATGCGCAAGCAGCGAGACTTCGGGCCTATGGAACAAGCACTGCGTGAACGTGGCGTTCCTGTAGAAGTGGTCGGGCTTTCCGGCTTACTCACCATCCCAGAGGTGGCCGATATGCTCGCCATCGCCACCATGCTGGTGGATCCCGCAGATGATCGCGCCAGCATCCATGTGCTTGGTTCAGCGGCCGTCGGCCTTGATGCCGCCGATATCAAAGCACTACAACGCCGAGCCGCTGAGCTTGGTGGCAGCAAAGAAATCAGTAGCGAAGGCATTGCAGATCCCCTAGAAAAACTCAAAGCCCAAGTCCAGCAGGTGCTGCAATCCGATCAGGACAACCTGGCAGGTCTTGCCGATGCCGTTGCCGATATCGGTAGCGCCGAACGCATCGGTTTAAGCCCCGAAGGCGAACTAAGGGTGCGTGATCTTGCCGCGAAATTGCGATTCTTGCGCACAACTGCCACCAATGTGGCGCTGCCTGATGTCTTTGCCAATATCGAGCGAGTATTCAATATCCGCACCGAGGTGCTCCAACGCCCCGAAGAAGCCGGCCGCGTTGTAGGAACCACCCACCTTGACCGCTTTGCCGAAGTAGTAGAGGAATACTCCAGGCTCAAAGGGGCTACGCTGCCACAATTTCTGCAGTACGTGCGCATGGCCATCGAGCACGATAAAGGCCTTGAGCCCGGAGAAGTGGAAGTGCATGCCGATCGTGTGCAGATTCTTACCGTCCATAAGTCCAAGGGTTTGGAGTGGCAACACGTTGCGGTGATGCACTGCGATCACAAAACCTATGAATCTCGCACCGAAACGTGGTTGAAGCAGGAACACCGGATTCCTTCGGCATTGCTTGGTGATGCTGATGAAGACGACGAGAGCATGTTCGGCTCTCCGGTGCTCAGCGAGGTCGATACCGAAACCAAAGCGGCGTTTGCCCGAAGCCTCGAAAGGCATCGTGAGGCGTTTAAACAGAAAAACGCTGCCGAGGCGATTCGCCTCTTTTATGTAGCGATGACTCGCGCAGAAACCTCGCTGCTGCTGACCTGCTCAGAAAAGCCACCCTTCGAAGCCTTCGAACAGCTCCACGATGTGGTGGAACCAGACGCTATCCTGCGTTGGGAGTGGACCGCCGAAGACGCCAAGGAGCAAGAGGATCCCCCAAGCGCTGTGTTTCCTCAACACCGGGAGCCCAAGGGCGCTGATGAAGTAATGGCTGCTTTGGAGGCATTGCCTGAGCTCATTGAAGACGGCGACTTATTCCAGACCTGGGAACAAGACGTCAGCGCCATCATCCAAGAACACGAGGCGCTCGATGCCCCCAGCGTGGAGGTGGCATTGCCGCGCGAACTGACCGCCACCGATCTGGTGAGCCTGCGGGATAATCCCGAACGATTTGCCAGGCGAAAGCGCAGGCCAGTGCCTTTTAAGCCCAATGAGTACGCCAAGCGTGGCACCGCATTCCACGAGTGGATCGAACGTCAATTTGGCCAGGCTGCACTGCTTGACGAGCAGGAACTGGCCCTCGGCCAGGAATTTGCCGAGGAAAACCTCGACCAGCTCAAAGAACACTTCTTAGCCTCCGAGTGGCTCAACCGCACCCCGGTGGCGGTGGAGCAACCCTTTGAAGTGGCCATCGGCCGCCATGTGCTGCGAGGACGCATGGATGCGGTTTTTGCCCAAGACGACGGCTACCTGGTCGTGGACTGGAAAACCGGGCAGCTTCCCACCGCCCAGGAGCGAAAAGCCGTGGAAATGCAGTTGGCCGTCTACCGGCTTGCCTGGGCTAAGCTGCAGGGTATTGATCCAGAAGCAGTGCAAGCGGCTTTCTATTATGTGACCAAACATGAGCTTCTTGCTCCCCAAGATCTACCCGGTGCCCATGAGCTTGAGCAGCTCTTGGAAGCACAGAATCCAAAACGGTAGGGTTTGCCAAGGGGCAAGTGAATAGTGACCACCCGATCAATGGAGCGAAGCCAAGCAGATGACTCAGCGTGACCAGGAGCGTTTCCGCACGGAAGTGGAGTTAAATGAGCTCCCCGAGCACACCTTGCTCAATGTGATTCGCATGCCCGGCAACGCGGCAATGAGTCCGGTGCGCCTGATTGCCCGCCGTTTTGGTTATGCCCTCGGCCTGATCATCATGGTGGCCCTGGTGGTTTACTTTGATAAAGACGGCTACTCAGAGCACCTCACGTTTGTCGATGCCCTGTACTATTCGGCAGTCTCACTATCCACCACCGGCTATGGCGACATCACCCCTGTCACGCAAGTCGCCCGCCTGATCAACATCATCATCGTCACCCCGATCCGCCTAGCCTTCGTGATCCTCTTGGTGGGCACCACCTTGTCTGTGCTCACAGAAGAATCACGCATGGCCTGGAAGATCCAGCGTTGGAGGAAGAATATGCGCAACCACACCGTAGTCATCGGCTACGGCACCAAGGGACGTTCTGCCGTGGCAGCCTTGCTTGCCGACGGCGTGTCTCCCAATGAAATTGTGGTAGTTGATACCGACCCAACGGCCCTGGAGATGGCCAATAATGCCGGTTTGGTGAGCGTGAATGGCACTGCCACAAAGTCTGAGGTGCTCAAACTCGCCGGCGTGCCCAAAGCCAAAGCTGTGGTGGTTGCCCCAAGCATCGACGACACCGCCGTGCTGGTAACCCTCACCGTGCGCGAACTCTCACCCCATGCCTGGATCGTGGCCAGCGTGCGCGAATCGGAAAACCAGCACCTGCTTGAACAATCCGGTGCAGATTCCGTGGTGATCTCCTCCGAAACCGCCGGCCGAATGCTTGGTCTTGCCACTGTCACCCCCTCGGTGGTGGAAATGATGGAGGATCTGCTTTCACCGGGCGAGGGCTTCTCCGTGGCTGAGCGCCCCGTTGGCGAAGACGAAGTCGGAGCCAACCCACGTCACCTTGCAGATATCGTGCTGGGTGTGGTGCGATCGGGCGAGCTGTACCGCATTGATTCCCCCGAGGCAGAAACAGTAGAACCCGGCGACCGTCTGCTGTATGTGCGTCGTGTCTTTAGCGACGATATCCAGCAATAATGCCCCAGAAACAGTGGATAGTAGGCCCTGCTGGAGAGCTACCAGTCGATGCCGATGGACAACCTGTAGCAAGCTATAGCGATCAGCCAGCCCAACCACACCCGAAGGTTCGCCGCGTCAGCGCCGAAGAAGTACGTGCGCTCACCGGCAGGGCTCAGCGCTGCTTTGATCCCGAATCCTTAAAAGTGGTGGCCCACTTAACCAATGAGGAAAACCTCCAATTTGATCCGCTCAGTGGTCTGCCGCTGCAAGCACATCCCACCCGCGCGGGAGTCAGACGCACTGCCGAGGGAGCCATGGTGTTTCCGCGCATCGACCCGGCGGTGATTGGCCGGGTGCAGTTAGCAGATAGCAACTACATCCTGCTTGGGCGCAATGCTCAGCGATCGGAGTATTTCTCCCTGATCGCCGGATATGTGGATCTAGGCGAAACCTTTGAGCAGGCCTTTGCTAGGGAAGTGCTCGAAGAATCCGGCCGCAGGCTCACCCAGGTGCAGTATCTGCGCAGCCAGCCCTGGCCTTTTAGCTCCTCAATCATGGTGGGGATGCACGCGATTACTGAGGATGAAGATCCGATACGCAGCACCGATGGGGAGTTACTAGAAACCCGTTGGCTTAGCCCAGATGAACTTCGCCGCGGGGTGGTGCCCTTGCCGGCTGAAGGTTCTATTGCCCATGCCCTAATCCAGGAGTGGTGTTTGTGATCGACTTAAGCCAATTAGATGCTGATCAAAGAACGGCTGCCGAAGCTCCCCGCGGGCCGGTGGCAATTCTTGCCGGTGCCGGCACGGGTAAAACTCGAACCATCACCTACCGCATTGCGCACTTATGCGATCAAGGACTCACCAGCCCACAGCGCGTCCTTGCCGTTACCTTTACCAACCGCGCTGCCAATGAGATGCGACACCGCCTGCATCTTATGGGCATTGGCGGGGTACAAGCACGCACCTTCCACGCAGCAGCAATGAAACAACTGGGATACTTTTGGCCCCAAGTTGCCGGCACTATGCCGTGGAAATTGTTGGACAATAAATTCCCCCTGGTAGCGCGAGCAATGCGGTCGGTGGGCCTAGATTCCTCCACCGAACAAGTCCGCGATGTGTTATCCGAGGTGGAGTGGGCAAAAGCCGCCCTGGTTACCCCGGAACGCTATGTAGAAGCAGCATCAAGCAGAAGCACCCCGGTAGCCAAAGAAAAAATTGCCGATGTCTACGCCAAATACGAGCAATCAAAGGTCACCGACCAAGGGATGCTGCTCGACTTCAACGACATCATCATCCAAGCCGCAGGCGCTATTGAGCACTCACCGGCCATCGCCGAGGAATTCCGTGCCCAATATCGCACCTTCGTCGTCGACGAATACCAGGACGTCACACCCCTGCAGCAGCGCCTACTTGATGCCTGGTTAGGAGACAGAGACGACCTCACCGTGGTAGGCGACGCCAACCAGACCATCTACTCCTTTACCGGCGCTACCCCCGACTACCTGCTGGATTTCTCCAGGAAATACAGCAACGCCGTGGTGGTGAAGCTGCAGCGCGACTACCGCTCAACCAAGGAAGTAACCGATCTTGCCAACCAAGTCATCGGCAAAGCCACCGGCCGCGTAGCCGGCACGCGCCTCGAACTTCGCGGCATGCGCCCGAGCGTGAACCACCAGCCGGAATTCGATCAATACCCAGATGATCCATCCGAAGCACGCGCTGTGGCAGCGAAAGTAAAGCAACTGCTTGCCCAAGGCACCCCTGCGTCTGAAATCGCGGTGCTCTACCGCATTAATGCCCTCTCTGAACAATTTGAGCAGGCGTTTAGCGAAGCAGGCATCGATTACGAAGTCCGTGGTGGCACCGAGTTTTTCAAGCGCCGAGAAATCAGAGAAGCCCTCGCGGCACTTGCTAAAGCAGCACAGCGGCCAGAACTCGCCCAAGAACCACTGCTGCAAACAGTGCGCAACCTGCTGTTTCCTCTTGGTTTGGAACAGCACGAGCCAACTGGTGCCCAGGCCCGTGAACGCTGGCAATCGCTGCGCGCATTGGCGGATCTTGCAGAAGAATTCGTCCAAGCCGATGCCTCACTCGACTTGCAAGGCCTTTTGCTGAAATTCCAGCAGCGCGCCGAAGCGAAAAACCCGCCGAGCATGCAACGGGTGACCCTTACCTCCCTGCACTCCGCCAAGGGTTTGGAATGGGACGTGGTATTTCTCACCGGGCTATATGAGTCAATGGTGCCGATCCGCCAAGCCATCAAGGCTGGCGAAGACGCCATCGAAGAAGAACGCAGGTTGCTGTACGTAGGCGTTACCCGCGCCCGCGAGCGCCTGTACTGCTCGTGGAGTCTTGCACGCCAAGAAGGCGGCAAAGCCAATAGGCAGCGCAGCCGATTCCTTGATGGCATCGCACCAGAGAACAACCCCGCGGCGGTGCCGGGGCGCGCACAGCGAAGGAAAACCTGCCGGGTTTGCGGCAGCGTGTTGGTCACCGCCCAGTCGATGATTATTGGGCGCTGCGATGATTGCCCCGGCGGCAATGAGGAATTGTTCCAAGCCTTAAGAACTTGGCGCCGCGAAGTGGCCATGGAGATACAAAAGCCAGCCTATGTGGTCTTTAGCGATGCCACCTTAAGGGCCATTGCAGAAAAAGCCCCCAGCAATGCCGTAGAGCTTGGCAGCGTATCTGGTGTAGGAGAGGTCAAACTTGAACGCTTCGGGCGCGAAATCCTAGCGATTGTCGATGACTTCTCCTAAGCCCTGCGTGCCGTGGACATCGTGCGGATGCTGCCGGGCCCAGCACAGTGGGCACAGTGGGTACTGCTCTACTACGCGCCGGCGAACCTCAAACCCAGTACAGGACAGCTCCAACCCGGGAGCAGCCGTCATGCCGCTTTGGCCGGGGGAGGGGTTGGGTATTTCTAATCCGCGAATCAGCGCGAGCAGTGCCGCTGCGGTGGCCAAACGCGCCGGGGCTTCGAGGCCTGCCAGGCTCACAGTGTTGCGCAGGCGAGCCCAAAGAGGATCCACGGCGGTGCGTAAAAGATCGGCACACAGGATGCAAGGGCCATGCCCACGCACGCGCAGTGGCCCAATCACACCGGCGCCATCGATGGACTGAACAGGAAACACGGTGCTTTTCGTGGCCAGCAGTGGCACCAACTCAGGTGATTCATGCGGAGCCAACACCACGATGGGTGTATCGGCTGATGCCGATGCAACCAGGTCGGCACTTTGTGTTGAGTGGGTGCGGATACGCCCGCGCAATTCGCGTCCTAATACCCGGCCGATTCCCGCTAGCTCGCCGACGACAACGATGGGGCCTTCTCTCGGTGTGGGCCTCAAGATGCCGTGGACGAGGAGATCGTCGATAAGCCCATAAGCCTCGCTGAGGCTATAGCCAACGTGCTGGATTCTTTGGGCTAATTGCTGGTGCGTGGCGGGCTGTTCGAGGACCTCGCCAAGTTCTCGGGCTCGACCAGGTAGAGTTTCCACGATGCCAGCGCGTGTGGCGTCGAGGCCGAATTGTAATTCGTGTGCGCTGCGGCGCAATAGCGATGCCGATGGACTTAAACGCAAAACACGTTGCGATGTATTGGCTCCCCCCGAAGTCATACGCCCTACCCTAATCCCTAATCCAGGAGGCCGCAGCATGGAAGTAGACATCATTCGATCCAAGCGGCGCAAAAAGACGGTGGCGGCACGGGTCGTTGATGGGCGCATCCAGGTGCGCGTGCCCTACGGGATGAAGCCCGATGAAGAAGCCGCGGTGGTTGAACAATTGCGGCGGAAATTGGAAAGCCGGCAGGATCACGAAAGCCTGCAGCACAAGGCAGAGGAATTAAACCGCCGATACCTCCAATCCCGCGCGCAGTGGAGTGCCATACGGTGGGTGAGTAATCAGCAGCACCGCTGGGGCTCCTACTCGCCACAAAGCGGAGAAATCCGCATTTCAGATCGGCTATATGGCGTACCCGAATATGTGCTGGACTCAGTGATCGTGCACGAATTAGCCCATAGCATCGAGCCCAACCACTCCAAGGCTTTTTGGGATTTAGCCGGGCGTGTGGCTCATGCCGAACGCGCCCGGGGTTTTCTTGAAGGACTGCAATACCGCCAGCGTTAAGCCGGTTGCTTAATTGGCCTGGGGGTCGTCCTTATCCTCTGGATCCTTTGAATCTTCGGTGCTCTTGGAGTCTTGATCCTTCTGGCCTTCTTGCTCGAGCAACTTCTCTAGTTCGTTGATCTCTGCAATGGGGTCGAAGTCGTCACCGAGGAGACCGTCGATAAATTCGGCGGAGGATTCCAGGTCCTTGGCCTCTGGCAGCAGGTCCGGGTGATCCCAAATATGATCGCGACGCTCAGTACCGACGGCCACATCGACTCGACGCCACAACTCGGCTGCCTGGCTCACGTTTGGCGCGGCGATATCAATGCTGACCACCTGGGAAAGCACCTTATCGGCTGAGCCTCCGGTTACACGGCGCCTACGCCAAGCCTCTGCAAGTGCACCGGCTGCCGGCATCCGTTCGCTTAAGGCCGTGGCGGTGACGTGATCCACCCACCCCTCGATCAAGGCGAGCAGCGTCTCCAGTCGGGCAGTGGCTACTTGGTTGATGGAGGTAATCCGCGGGCTTAGATCCATGCCCTGAAGCTGTGCCATGGCATCTTGGATGGCTGCGGGATCGCCTGAGTCGAGGTTGAGTTCACGCACTGTTTCTTCGATATGCGAAGTATCAATGCTCAACCCGGCGGCGTATTCCTCCACGCTGGTCACAATCTGCTCAACCAACCAGGGAACGTGGCGGAAGAGGCGTTGCCTGGCGGCCTCGCGTGCACTGAGGTACACCATTACGTCCTGGGGTTTTTGGCCGAGAGCGGAAGTAAGCGCACTTAAATTCTTCGGCAACACCGCCGTGGTGCCCGCAGGGGCAACAGGAAGGGCAAAATCAGATCCCGCGATGGTTTGGGTGGCAAGATCGCCAAGGGCATTGCCCAATTGCATGCCAAAGTTCATCGAAGACATCTGGTTCATCACCTGCAGCATGGGCCCAACCATCTCGCGGGCTTCTTCCGGCATGGAATCAAGCTGTGCTTGGTTCATTTGCTCGGCAACAGGGGTGACCAGGCGCTTCCACATGGGCAAGCTCTGTTCGAGCCAATCAGTAGCATTCCACGCCTGCACCTTATTGCCAGAGGCAGGAAGAATCGTGGCGTCGTCTAACCACAGCTCCGCCAAAGCGATGGATTCCTCCACGGCGCGCTCATCGCTGCTGCTGATGGGCGCTACTTTGCCGAGTTGCTGCCGGGCGATTCTTTCTGCCAGGGCGTAGTTCACGGCTCCCTGCCCCTCGGGGGAATTCATGGTCGATCCCATGCCAGAGAGCATCTGGCCAAACTGGTTGAGCATATCGCCCAGTCCACCCATGGGGTTGTTCTGGTTACGGTCATCATCGTTATCGCCGATGTTGAAAGAGAAACCAAAGCCGTTATTCTTCATGGTCTTTAGGCTACCGCCTTGAGCGCGCCAGGTGGCAACGCTGAGAGCGAACAAAGCACCAGGCATTGCCCGGGAGTAAGCCTATGGCACCTAGCAGGTACGCTGTGATGCTGTGAAACGTCGCGCACGAACTCTGCTTCTCGGTGCTTTGCCCATGGCTGCGCTTAGCGCCCTGCTCGTCATGCCGAATATCCCCGGCACAGACGTGCATTTCCTAGTGCCCTACGCCATCGAAGCGCCAGGGCCTACCTTTAATACGCTCGGCACGGTTGAGGGCAAAGAGGTCGTAGAGATCGAAGGCGCACCCACCGATGCCACCAACGGGAAATTGAATATGACCACCGTGGCGGTCAGCAGCGGCATCACCTTGACCCAAGCCATCGCCGAGGGACTGTGGTCGAGCAACACCATGGTGCCGATCGAGCAGATCTTCCCCCAGAACGTCACCCCGGAGGAACAACGCGAGGTCAATAGCGCAGATTTTGCTGCCTCTGAGGCCTCCGCAACGGCAGCGGCGATGCACTACCTTGATCGCCCGCTGGCGGTGGAAGTAGCCCAGGTAGTACCCGATGGGCCAGCAGCCGAAAAGCTTGAACAAGGCGATGTGATCGTTGCAGTTGACGGTCAAAAGATCTCAAGCCCCAAGCAGGTGAAAGAAGCGGTTTCTGCTCACAAGCCTGGCCAGGACCTAGAGGTGAAGGTAAAGCGCAAGGGTAAAGAAACAGCGCTGAAGATCACGCTAGGAACGCATCCCAAAGATGACGCGGCCTTCTTAGGCATCCTCATGGCGCAGGTGCCGGCCGATGGGATGAAGGTGACCTATAACCTCAAGGATATTGGCGGTCCTTCTGCTGGGTTGATCTTCTCACTCGCTGTGGTAGATAAGCTCGATCCAGCCGATATCACCGGGGGTGCGTTCGTGGCGGGAACCGGCACGATTGATGAAGACGGCAAGGTCGGTCCGATTGGCGGTATTCGCCATAAGATCGAGGCCTCCAAAAATGCCGGTGCCGAGGTGTTCTTAGCACCCAAGGGCAACTGTGCAGACATTGATGCGAAAACAAGCGAGGGCATCGAGGTTGCTGCAGTGGGCAGCCTTGAAGAAGCCGTCGATGCACTCAGCGCGCATCAGCGTGGCGAGGCCATGCCAACCTGCGGCTAGGCAGAAAAAGAAAGGAAGGGGTGAGCCTGGAATGAGGCTCACCCCTTTGTCGGGTTTGAGAAGTTAGGAATCCGAAGCGGTGTCGTTTTGATCAGCACCATCGTTTTGATCATCGGCGTCGTTTTGATCCGAGGCATCGGCTTCTTCGGATTCAACAGCAGCAGAGCTTGATGCCGCAGAGCTTGAGGGCTGCTCCTTTTCGCTTTCAACTACTGCAGGTGCCTGCAGCAAGTTGAGTTCTTCAATGCGCTCTTCCGGATCCTTTTGATCGGTTGAGGTCATTTGCTGCAACACGGTGCCCTCTTCGTTATCCACCACCGTGATCACGGCGGTAGAGCCCAGAGTGTTCCAACCAACCACGGCGCGGCCGGTGTCTTTTACCACGCGGGCGCTTCGCAGCTCGGTGAGCAATTGCGTCATCGAGGCCGCCTTGCTCTCAGAGCGGGAGAACTGGAACTGGCCAACATTCGGCCCTGAGCAATCCATGGCGTTTTTCACGCCGGCGGGCTCGCAAGACTCGAAATCTTCAAAAACCGACTCCGGAGCCAAAGAACCAAAGGCCTCCTTTGCTTCTGCCACACCTTCCTTTTCCTTTTCTTCCGTGGATTCGGTGCTGCTGGCTGCAGTGGAGGTGGCCTGGCTCGAGGTTTCGCTCGTGCTGGATTGCTCAGTGGCATCCTCATTCGTATTTGCGCAGGCAGCAAGCGGCAACGCAGCCGTCATGGCAAGAGCGATGAGGGGACGGGCAAGGGTTTTCACGAAGCGTTCTCCTTGAAGTCATTGGGCAATATTTACCGATGGGTATATCAGGTCAAGCCTATACGAGCGTTCTAGGCCAACGTAGTAAATCCTGCCAAGATTACTGGGCAAAGGATGCCTGCAGCGCAGCAATCACGCCGGGCGCAACACCAGGGCCACCGCGCAATTCCACCTCGTCTTCGGCAAAAGCGCCCTGGGCTTCAAGCTCTTCTTCGCTCGGTCGTAGCTGCAGCAGGGTCAGTTCGAGGCCTTCTTCGCTTGCAGCTTGGCTGATCACACCGGAAAAGAGGCGCGCCGGGGCTGGTTCGGAGCCTTCCACCGAGGCATCGCGGAACATGATCTCCTGGGCAAGCACGGCACCGACTACCCCCTGGGGCCATTCGATCCGGGTGATGTATTCGCCCAATTCCTCGGAGCCTGGCTGGATGTGCTCGGGCAAATTATCTTGCACCACCAAGGCAAGGGGAGCGTCATCTGCTTCAAGGAGTTCCTCGCCGATGAGTTCGCGGGGGACAAGGGCAAAGAGTGTGGGTGGGGCGTCCCAGCCTTCGGCGTGGATGAAGTCGACGGCCTCAAGCATCGCTTTGTTCAGTGCTTGTTGTGGGTAGTTTGGTATCTCCATAGTTTTCCTTTTCTTCCTCCTTCGACCCCACCGCATAAAGGCTGGTGAATGCCGTGGTAGATGATCGCGTGGGGCGTCGAAAAGCTAGCGAACGCTGCGGATCATCCTAAAGGTGGACTCTGCGTGATCGTCCCGTAAACTGGGGCACCACTATTACATCTAGATTGTTCCACGCCTCGGGGATTCATCGTGGCTGGAACACACCTGGCATCGATACAAGGAGTTGGCGTTGGCGCCTCGGCAAAACAAAGCGAACGCGAAGAAGCGACCTTCGCGCAAAGTGGCGAATCTGATCGCCTTCGTGGTGATCCTATTCGCACTCGTACCGCTTTTTATTGGCCTGTACACCGACTGGCTGTGGTTCGGGGAGGTGAACTTCCGCAACGTCTTTTCCAAGGTGCTGATCACCCGCATCGGGCTCTTTGTCGCCTTCGGCCTGCTTGGAGCAGGAATTACCTGGCTGGCAGGGATGCTGACCTACCGTGGCCGCCCCGATGAGTTAGAAGTACTCGGCGCTGACGGCCCGGTAGGGGAGTACCGCAAGGTCATTGATCAAAGCGTGCACCGCCTGCTGCTGGTCTTACCCCTGGTGGTTGGCGTGATTAGCGGCTTTTTGGGTCAAAGGAACTGGCAAACCGTCCAACTGTTTTTCAACCGCCAAAACTTCGGCGTGCAAGATCCCCAGTTCCACATGGACTACGGCTTCTACGCCTTCACCTTGCCCATGCTGTGGATGATCGTTGGCACCCTCTCGGTGCTGGTGGCTTTGGCCTTCTTCATCGCTTTGGTGGGCCACTACTTACTTGGCGGCATCCGCATCGGCAATCAGTCCACCGGAGTCAAGGGGCATGTAAGCAACTACGCCCGCGTGCAATTGGGTGTGACCGCAGGCATTTGGATGCTGCTGCGCGTGGCCTACTACTGGCTGGATCGCTACGGCCTGCTGGAGCGCAAGCACGACACCTTCACCGGCGGTAGCTACACCGACATCAACGCGATGCTGCCGGCCAAGATCATCTTGATGGTGATTGCTGCGGTGGTGGCCTTCTCCTTCTTCTCTGTGATCGTGCTCAAGGATCTGCGCATCCCCGCGGCCTCGACCGTGCTGATGGTGTTAAGCGCCGTGGTCATCGGCTCCGTGTGGCCGATGATGATGGAGCGCTTCTCCGTGCAGCCCAACCGTGCGGAAAAAGAATCCGAGTACATCTCTCGCAATATTGATGCCACCCGCTTTGCCTATGGCATCACCGATGATCAGGTGACCTACCTGGATAACTGGGGTGCTGATGGAGCAAGTGCAGAAGCCGTTGCCTCTGATGAGGCCACCGTATCGAATATCCGCCTGCTTGACCCTGAGATTATTTCCCCCACCTTCACTCAGCAGCAGCAGTTGCGTAACTTCTATGGCTTCCCCAAATCGCTGCAGGTAGACCGCTACACCGTTGATGGTGAATTGCGCGACTTCGTGGTGGCAGCCCGCGAGCTGGACCCCCAAGCGCTGAAAGAAAACCAGCGTGACTGGATCAACCGCCACACCGTGTACACCCACGGCAATGGCATCGTGGCCGCCCCTGCCAACCAGGTAGACGAGGTTGCACGCGATGTGGGATCCGCTCGTGGTGGTTACCCGGTCTACACCGTCTCGGATCTACAAAAGACCAATGATGAGGCCAAGAAGATCGGTCTGGCCCTAGATCAGCCGCGCACCTACTTCGGTCCGGTGATTGCCAACGCCCCCGATGGCGCCGATTACGCAGTGGTGGGTTCTGCCGATGGCAATTCGGTGGAATACGACACGGATGCTGAGACCTACACCTATGAGGGTGAAGGTGGCGTGAACATTGGCAATATCTTCAACCGTGCCGCCTACGCGGTGCAGTACCAGGAGCTGAACCTGGTGCTTTCAGAGCGCGTCAATGAGAACTCCAAGATCATCTACAACCGCGATCCCCGCGAGCGCGTGCACAAGGTGGCCCCTTGGCTGACCACCGATAAGACCACCTACCCGGCCGTGATCGATGGCCGCATCAAGTGGATCGTGGATGGCTACACCACCTTGTCCAGCCTGCCGTATGCCGAGCGCACCTCGCTGACTGAATCCACCAACGATTCCTCCGAGGCCGTAGGCGATGGCCAGCAGCGCTTGGTGACTGATCAGGTGGGCTATATCCGCAACTCCGTCAAGGCAGTGGTGGACTCCTACGATGGCTCCGTTGAGCTCTACGCCTTTGATGAAAATGACCCGGTGCTCAAGGCATGGGAAGGCGTATTCCCCGGCACGGTGAAGCCGAAGTCGGATATCTCCGAGCAGTTGATGAACCACCTGCGTTACCCGGAGGATATGTTCAAGGTGCAGCGTGAGATGCTTGCGCGCTACCACGTCAGCGATGCTCGCGAGTTCTTCACCAACGACCGCTTCTGGTCTGTGCCGAATGATCCTTCCGCTAAGGAAGGCAAGAACGAAAAGGCTCAGCCTCCGTACTATGTGGTGGCCTCTGATCCTGAGAGCAAGAAGGCTTCCTTCCAGCTCATCACCCCCTTCCGTGGCTTGCAGCGTGAGTACTTGGCCGCGCACATGACGGTGACGTCGGATCCCGATAACTACGGCAAGATCACCGTGCGCGTGCTGCCTACCAACACCTTGACTCAAGGCCCGAAGCAGGCGCAGGACACGATGATGTCTTCCGACCAGATTGCCTCCGACCGCACCCTGTGGAAGGACACCAACGATCTGTATAACGGCAACCTGCTGACCCTGCCGGTAGGCGGCGGCGAGATCCTTTATGTAGAGCCTTTGTACTCGCAGCGCAAGGGACAGGAATCGGCCTTCCCGAAGCTGCTGCGCGTGCTGGTGTCGTATCAGGGCAAGGTTGGTTATGCGCCCACCATCTCCGAGGCTTTGAGCCAGGTGGGTATCGACCCGAAGGCAGCCCAGGACCTCAGCGAAGCCGAAAAGCTTGAAGATACGTCTAGTGCTTCTTCCTCCGATGAGGAAACGGATGCGAAGTCTGAGCAGAAGCCCTCTGCGCCCGCCAGCGGCTCCGGTAGCGAAGGCGAGGCCATTGGCAAGATCAACAGCGCTTTGGACAATCTGCGCAAGGCCCGCGGCGGCAGCAATGAGGAATATGGTCGCGCCCTTGACGAGCTAGACAAGGCCGTCGAGGAGTATCAAAAGGTAGCCGGCCAGCAATAAGCAGCTTTTCGACGCCAACCCCACGCACTTCCAGCGTCTGAGCAGGGAGTTTGCGTGGGGTGTGGTGTTCTGTGTAGTGTTATCACACGTTGCACAGGGCAGTAATGCTCACAGCAATGCGGCGCGGGGTGGAGCAGCTCGGTAGCTCGCTGGGCTCATAACCCAGAGGTCGTAGGTTCGAATCCTGCCCCCGCTACTAATCCGGAACCCTCGGTTTGCGAAAGTGAACCGGGGGTTTCTTGCTGTGCACTTACTTTTCGGGGGAGTAGATGTCGCCAACACTGGCGAGTAACAGTGTTAGTCCATCTCCTGCATCCGCTTGATACGGATCGGTTCTAAGAACATCTCGTTGGCCGCGAGCTCCTTCGCTTGGCGCAAGATCCGCTCGTGCATCGCCATCCACTCGTCCCAGTTGTCGAACAACTTCTTGCCTGGATGGGCTTGCTCCCAACTCTGTGTGTACTCGATCTGTAGTTCCCCTCGGATCTCTGCCGCTCGATCGATCAGCGCTTCCCAGTGTTCCTCGACGTTATCCTCCGTCGCTGGAATCCCCAGTACTTCCAACCATTGACTCACTAGTCCGGGTGATAGGTACATGATCTGTTGTCATCCTTACACGTTGCTTTTCCAAAAAGTGCCTGGTCACCGGCTGCCCGTAGGCGCAAACTCGATTGGCTTGATCCTAACCAAGTAGGGCGCCCAACGTTGCGCTTTTCAGCCGCCGGATTCTTGCTGAACTGAGCGGCAGAAAATATTGCGCATGTGGGCAGTGCCTCGATGTTCAAGCCCGGCGCATTGGTGGCGTTGGCCGTCGAAAAGCGATGCTGTTCGCGCATGAAAGAAGCCCCCGCACTTTTGGTGCAGAGGCCTGAAGATGCTGGGTTGTTGCGGGTGTTACTTCACAGTGGTGGAGCCGATAGCGGGGAATACGGTGCAGACCTCGCCGTTTCGGTAGGCGGTCTTACCTGCGATGGCGGCGATTACGGGGCCTTGGCCGGTCTTGACCAGCTTGGAGGTCTGTGCGTTGATGCCTACACCGAGGACAGAATCATCAAGATCATCGATGCCACCCTTGAAGGTCTTCAGGTTGAGCCATGCCACCTTCATGTCGGTGCCCTTAGGTACGGGCGCGAGCTGCTCGTCGACTACGAAGATGTGGAAGAAGGCATGGCCGTGGGGGATGTATGGATGGAGCAGGTTGTTCTTGCCCAGCACTGGCCCTGTGCCATTGTTGGGTCCAGGCTGGACGGTTGCCTTCGCGCCGGTGACTTTGAGATTGCCGATTCCGCAGCCGAACACTGGAGCAGGGGTCCAGAACTCCTTCTTTTGGCTCTCGTCGCCCCACTTGGCGGCGGCGAATTCATCTTCTGATTCTGCATAGGGCAAGGCAGGAACTTTTGCTTGTTCGAGCAGTGCCTTTACTGCCTCCTGGACTTCAGGGGACTGGGTTTGGGCGAGTTCGAGCAGTTGCTCAACGCTCAAGCCGGGTGCCTCGGAGGATACGGCGGTGGGTTCGGCCTGTGCCGGTTGCACGGTGCCGAATGCAAGGGCTGCTGCCGATGCGATTGCGAGCAGGGTCTTTTTCATAGCTAACACTCCTATTTAAGGGGAAGAGATGGAGGTATCTGAATTAAATATTGTCACAGAAGTAAACATCCGTAACATCAGCACCAACCTTCGGGGGTAGAAGTACTGCTACCCCCATCTCGATGCTCAAAGAGCAGGTAGCCCCTTGAAAAGCGCAACAACCCCCTCGAAGCACGATGGCTCGAAGGGGTTGCAGATGCAGTGTTTAGCGCAAGGACAGCGGCACAGTCACAGTGCTGCCATCAATGTTGGTATAAGCAATGCAGCCGGTGAGGGTTTGGAAATCCCCTGCGAAACCGGCCTGGCCTTCGCATACCACTGGGGTGGTGCCGTCGATATGCACCATGGTGTTCGGGCCTGCAATGCCGATGGCAAGACCAGGGTTCACGCCGTGGGCCTCAACATGAGCACCTTCGCCAACGGCAATAGCAGCAGGGCCAGAAAGGTTGCTGGCATGAGCATTGGCCTTGCCGCCAAGGGCTGCGACGCTCAACGCGATGGCATCTTCGGCCTTTGCTCCGGCGTGGCCGTTCTCAATGTGCCAGTCAGGCAGTGCGCCAGCGACGTCTACTCCCGGTGCGCTGGGTTGGATCCATGCATCCCAAGTGGCGGCCTGTGCAGCAGCGGGGGTCAGGATTGCTGCGCCGAAGATGGAAAGAGCGGCGATCTTGGTGGAACGGTTCATGATGGTGTCTCCTTGTAGAAGGGAAGTGTGGGGATTATTCGGCGGGGATGAGCACGGAGTCGATCAGGTACACCTGGGCATTTTCGGTAGGCACATTGCCGCAGCCGATGGTGGCGTCATTGACCTTCATCGGATCGCCGTCGGTGACTTCGAGGGTGGTGCCCTCAACGGTGGTGTGCTCGCCAACTACAGCGGAAAGATCTGCCTTGCCGTCAACGACGTGGTAGGTGAGGATCTTGCTGAGCAACTCAGGGTCGTTCTTGAGCTGCTCGATGGTTTCGGCGTCGAGCTTTTCAAATGCTGCGTTGATAGGCGCAAAGATGGTCCACTGGCCATCTTTGATGGTGGCAATCAAATTCACATCGGGGTTCAGCTCCCCAGCAAGAGCCGAGGTAAGCGTGGAAAGCTCGGGGATATTGGGCAAGGCATCCACCACGTTTTGGGCGGAAATCACTTCAAGCGAAGCCGGGCCATCGGGGTGCGCATCGGCGTATGCCTGGCACAAAGGCCCCTTGGGGCTATCTCCTGCCACTGCTTCCGTAGAGGTTGCGGCAGCGCTGGTTGAGCTCATCACAGCGGAGGTAGTGGCCTCAGAAGAAGCCGTGCTGTCCTCATCGCTGTTTGAACAAGCAGAAAGCAAGAGGGTCGATGCGGCCACAATGGCGGCTGCCGTCTTGGCGGTGCGTCGGTGTAGGTGCATGATGCTCCGATCAAATGTGGTCGAAATAAAGCAGCGGAGTGCTGCCTTCACACAGTGTTCGGAGCCGCCCGGTGGGGTGGGTGGGTGTGTGGGAGAAAAAATTTTTTCTGTGTACTGTTGTGCCCGTGCCTAGCCTTCAACTCGACGCAACTGAGCTGCTGCTCGCCACCGCCGCTGGTGACGTAGCAGCCTTTGAGCAGCTCTTCGGGCTGTTGCACAAGCGCGTCTATGGGTTGGCGCTGCGAGTGGTAGTCGATCCTGCGCTGGCAGAAGACGTTGCCCACGAGGCTTTTTTATCGGTCTGGCACAGTGCTCATAGTTTTGATCCAGACAAAGGCTCGGCCGAGGGTTGGGTGCTGGCGATGGCGCATCGAAGGGCAGTGGATCTGCTTCGAAGCCGCCAATCTCAAAACCGCAGAACCGATACATTTACCCAACAAATGCAATCGACCGGGGCAGAAGAACCGGCAGATTCCAGGGCGCTGCAACTCGACGAGCACGCAGCGCTTGCCCAGTGCTTTGAAGGGCTTACGCTCAAACAACGTGAAGCTGTTACCTTGGCCTATTTCCAGGGCCTGAGCTACAAGCAGGTGGCAGAGCGCCTTGGCGCAACACATTCGGCAATTAAGACTCGACTACGAGACGCGATGGCGTCGCTAAGGAGGTGCATGGGCTCGTGAATAATCCACAACCTTCGCGTGAGGAGCTGGAGATGCTCGCGGCGCTTTCCGCCTTCGGGGCGCTGCCGGATGAGGAAGCGCGCGACGTCGAAAAGCTAAAAGACCCAGAATTTGAGCGCATGCGCGGCCAATTCCGCGATGTTGCTGCCGGGTTGAGCTCGGAGGCAGACATGCCTGATAGTGACGCTGCGTGGCGCAAACTCAAAGCCGACTTAACGCCCCAAGAAGTGCCTTCGATTAACCGACGTAGAAAGCCCTGGTTTGCAGCAATTGCCGCTGCGGCTGCGCTTGTGGTGGGAGCCGTGGTGGTCGTGCCGCAGCTTGGCAATGACGCCGAGCAGCAGCAATCCGTGCAGGCCGAAAAGGCTGTAGAAGTGCCCGTTGCCGGAGGTACCGTCACCCTGGAGTACGCGCCGGGCTCGAATCAAGCCAAGGTGTCCTTGCACAATGTTCCTGCTCCTCCCGCCGATCAGGCCTATCAGATGTGGTTGGTGGATGATCAGGGTGCGCAATCGGCAGGCGTGATGGAATCTGAGGAAATTGAGCCGGAGATGGAAGCCGAAATCAGCGGCGTGCGCCAGGCCAAGGCGTTTATGATCACCCAGGAACCCGCGGGTGGGTCCACCACGCCTTCCCAAGCCTTGCTAGAGGTGCCACTAGAGGCCTAAGGGGTGCGAAGACCTCAGGCGCAAAAGGGCCAATGCGCCCAAAGGCCTAGGGGCTCAACGGTCTAGGGGAGGGGCCGGTGAGTGGGCGCAAGGAGGGGCGGAAGACATGAAGGCAAGCCCTGCGCACCCTCGGCACGATGCCCTCACGGCGGTGCTGCCGCCCGCTGAGAAGCCCTTAAGAGTGTCTGCTGCCGCCCGTTGAGATGCCCTCACGGCGGTGCTGCCGCCCGCTGAGATGCCCTTAAAAGTGTCCGCTTCGGCGCCGCCAAGGCACTCGGGTACACAGATGTCTGCCCGGAAGTCCGCCCGGATGTCTGCCTCGATGCGATCCCCGATGACCGTTTTTGGGTTTATGTCCGAACGGGCGTGAGCAAACTCATATACGCCCGATTCTGTGAGTAGTCGGTCATGTTCAGACATTAAATTGCGTGTTCACGGGCGTAAAACAACATTCCCGAACAGTGTTCAATTCCCACATTTTCTAGGAATGTGACCTGAGCTGTAGCCTTCGCGAGCTGCAGTTAGCATCACATCCGCCTACATTTGATAAGCATGAGCCCACGAAAAATTGGAGTGACCGAAGTCGCTCTGCGCGACGCGCACCAGAGCCTATTCGCAACCCGCATGGCCATGGAAGACATGGTGGATGCCTGTGAGGATATTGATAAGGCCGGATTCTGGTCCGTGGAGTGCTGGGGCGGCGCCACCTTCGACGCCTGCATTCGCTTCCTCAACGAGGATCCCTGGGAGCGACTGCGCACCTTCCGCAAACTCATGCCGAATTCCAAGCTGCAGATGCTGCTTCGCGGCCAGAACCTCCTTGGCTACCGCCACTACGAAGACATGGTGGTAGACAAGTTCGCCGAGAAGTCCAAAGAAAACGGCATGGACGTCTTCCGTGTATTCGATGCACTGAATGATCCCCGCAACCTCGAGCGCGCCATGAACGCCGTGACCAAGGTAGATGGCCATGCCCAGGGCACCATCTGCTACACCGTTTCACCGCTGCACGACGTAGAAGGCTACGTCAAGCAAGCCGGACGCCTGCTGGACATGGGCGCATCTTCCATCGCGCTCAAAGACATGGCAGCCCTGCTCAAGCCGCAGCCTGCCTACGACATCGTCCGTGGCATCAAGGAAACCTACGGCGAAGATACGCAAATCAACGTCCACTGCCACTCCACCACCGGCGTGACGCTGGTGACGCTGATGAAGGCCATCGAGGCCGGCGCCGACGTAGTCGATACCGCCATCTCTTCGATGTCGCTTGGCCCAGGCCACAATCCCACCGAGTCCTTGGTGGAGATGCTTGAAGGCACCGACTACACCACCGATATTGATATGGAGCGTTTGATCCATATCCGCGATCACTTCAAGCAGGTGCGCCCGAAGTACAAGGAATTCGAGTCGAAGACCTTGGTGGACACCAACATCTTCCTCTCCCAGATCCCCGGCGGCATGCTCTCCAACATGGAAAGCCAGCTCAACGCCCAGGGTGCAGGCGACCGTATCGACGAGGTGATGGAAGAAGTGCCTCGCGTGCGCAAGGACGCAGGCTACCCACCGCTGGTGACTCCCTCTTCGCAGATCGTGGGCACCCAGGCCGTGTTCAACGTGCTCATGGGTCGCTACAAGGTTATGACCGCCGAATTTGCCGACCTCATGCTCGGCTACTACGGCGAGACGATCGGCGAGCGTGACCCAGAGCTGATCAAGCAGGCCCAGGAGCAAACCAAGAAGGAAGCCATCACCGTTCGCCCGGCTGATCTGCTTGAGCCCGAGTGGGATCACCTGGTTGAAGAGGCCTCCAAGCTCGAAGGCTTCAATGGCACCGACGAGGACGTGCTCACCAACGCCTTGTTCCCCGGTGTTGCACCGAACTTCTTTAAGACCCGCGACGAAGGTCCAAAGAACGTGGGCAAGGATCCCGCAAAGCAGAAGAAGCGCGAAAACGAAGCCGTGCTTGAGCCCATCACCTACAAGGTCACCGTTGGTGGCCGTAGCCAGACCGTCAAGGTCGAGCCAGCCGAATAAGGAATATGACACGACATGAGTAACGAACCCACAATGTCCGATCGCCTTGAGCAACTGGCCGAGGCTCGCCACAAGGTTGAGCTCGGCGGTGGCCAGGCAAAGATCGACAAGCAGCACGAAAAAGGCAAGCTCACCGCCCGTGAGCGCATCGAGGCGCTTGTCGACGAAGGCACCTTCTACGAAACCGGCATGTTTGCCAAGCACCGCACCACGCACTTCGGCATGGACAAAGCCGATGCGCCTGCCGATGGTGTGGTCACAGGTTCCGGCGCCGTCTTCGGCCGCCCCCTGCACATTGCTTCCCAAGACTTCACCGTCATGGGTGGTTCCGCAGGCGAAACCCAGTCCAACAAGGTAGCGGCCATGATGCAGGCATCTGCTACCACCGGCACCCCCTTCGTGTTCATCAACGACTCAGGCGGAGCCCGCGTCCAGGAAGGCATTGATTCCCTGTCCGGCTACGGCAAGGTCTTCTACCAAAACGTGCTGCTGTCTGGTCTGGTGCCGCAGATCTCCATCATCGCAGGCCCTTGCGCCGGCGGTGCCGCGTACTCCCCGGCGCTCACGGACTTCATCATCCAAACCCGCAAGGCCAACATGTTCATCACCGGCCCCGGTGTGATCAAGTCGGTCACCGGCGAGGATGTCACCTCAGAGCAGCTCGGTGGTGCCGATGCGCACATGACCAAGGCTGGCAATATCCACTTCGTTGCCGAAGACGATGAGCAAGCGGTGCTCATTGCCCAGAAGCTGCTGAGCTTCCTTCCTCAGAACAACACCGAGGAACCCCCGGTGGTCAATCCCGATCCGATCGTCGAGCCCGATGAGTCTTTGCGCGACATCGTTCCCGTGGAAGGCAAGAAGGGCTACGACATCCGCGAGATCATCTCTCGCGTGGTCGACCGCGGCGACTTCCTCGAGGTGCAAGCAGGTTATGCCCAAAACCTCGTGGTTGGTTTCGGCCGTATCGTTGGCCGCACCGTCGGCATCATCGCCAACCAGCCCAATGTGATGTCCGGTGTGCTCGACATTAACTCCTCCGATAAGGGCAGCCAGTTCATCCGCTTCTGCAACGCCTTTAATATCCCGCTGGTGACCTTCGTGGACGTCCCAGGCTTTATGCCAGGCGTTGCCCAGGAACACGGTGGCATCATCCGCCACGGCGCGAAGATGCTCTACGCCTACTCGGCAGCATCGGTGCCGAAGGTGACCATCGAGCTGCGTAAGTCTTATGGTGGCGCGCACCTGGCCATGTGCTCCAAGGATCTTGGTGCAGACCGCGTCTATGCATGGCCTACCGCAGAGATCGCCGTCATGGGTGCCGAAGGCGCTGTCAATGTGGTCTTCCGCAAGGAGATTGAGGCCGCCGAGGATAAGGAAGCCAAGCGCCAAGAGCTCATCGAGCTGTATCGCGAGACTTTCTCTACCCCCTATATGGCCGCCTCGCGCGGGCTTGTCGACGACATCATCGACCCCGCCGAAACCCGCATGCACATCGCCAATGCCCTCGAAGTGCTGAGCAATAAGCGCGTGACGCGCCCCGCGAAGAAGCACGGCCTGGGTCCGGTGTAAGGAGCAGCCATGGAAATGAGCAACGAGCAACTGCTCGAATTGGTGCAAGGTCTGAGCCAGCGTTTGGATGTGGCAGAAAAAGAAATTGCCGAACTACGCAAGCGTTCAGACGCCTCCATTCCCGAAGACGTCGTGCTGGCCATCTCGGCTGCAGTCAGCGCCTTCTTGGGTAATAGGGGCAAGATCAAGGCCGTGAAGTACTCGCGTCACCGCACGTGGGCGGCTCAGGGCCGACAGAACGTTCAGCTCCACATTCCGCAGCTCTAAGCGGAATCGGCGAAACTTCAACACAAGGAAGAACATGAAACTTAATGTGACAGTCAATGGCATTGCCTACTCTGTCGAAGTCGAGGTCGAAGAGGAGCAGCGTCAACTCGGATCGATCGTCTTCGGCGGCTCTAGCCAAACGCACAGCGAGCCCTCCAACGCCTCCGTGCAAGGTGTTTCCGCCAACTCCGTGGTGGCTCCGCTTGCCGGCTCCGTATTCAAGGTGCTGGTCAATGAGGGCGACACCATTGAAGCCGGCCAGGTCCTGTTGATCCTCGAAGCCATGAAGATGGAAACAGAGATCACCGCACCTTCCGGTGGCACCGTCGGCGCCATCCACGTGGAGGTAGGCGACTCGGTTCAAGGCGGCCAAGCGCTCGTCGAAATCGACTAAGCCAACCTGCAACACACAAAGCCGCACCTTGAAGGTGCGGCTTTTGCCTTGAGCTACCCACCCCCGCGGCAACTATCGCAGTCGTCCTTGGTGGCGTAGCATGAGTATGACTGCTTTCTCATCCAAAGGAAAAGGATTCCCTTTATGGCTTCACGCTTGATGCGTCGCATCGCTATCGCCTGCGGCACCCTGGCACTGGCTGGCACTCTGGCAGCACCAAACGCCACGGCACAGTCCAGCGATCAGCTCAGCCAAGAAGTGCTGGCACCACTGGCTCAACTCAACCCCGAGGTGGCAGACCAAGTTCAGGCAGCCTTGGACCAAGCCCACCTTGGATCTTCTGCCTCCCTGCAGGAGCAGATTGCCGCCTTGGCAGAGCAATTCCCGGTCAAAACCCCCTTTGAACTGGAGCCTTTGCCCAATGGCCCCTTCTATGAGTGGACCAATGATCCTTTCTCACAGGTGATGGCGTTAAAGGCCGGCCCGGTACTGCACCGCGTGACCGGATCCTTCTTCCACGGCCCTGATGTGCCACAGGCAGCTCGTGATGCGCATGCCCGCGGCAAGACCCTCTACGGTCCAGGTACTCCGATCCTGGTCAATGAAGAAAGCATGTGCACCGTCGCCGTCACAGGCACTGATGCTCAAGGTCGCAAGCTTGCCATCACCGCTGGCCACTGCGGTGAGGTGGGGCAGACCGTTAAGGGCTTCGATGCTGTGCACCTTGGCAATAACGCCCCCTCTGGCACCATCGTGCGCAAGGGCCAAGACCTTGATTACGCAGTGATTGAGCTTGGTCCCAACACCGAGATCACCAGCGAATACTATCCGGGTGTTGCCGTGCATGCCGTGGGCCCAGAACCGCGCTCCCTTGACACTGCCTGCAAGCAAGGACTTGCCAGCAATAACTCCTGTGGCCCGGTGCTGCTTTCTGACGCCGAGTACGCCATCTCGCATGTATGCGCACGCCCCGGTGACTCCGGCGGCCCGCTGATCGAGGGCGACCGCGTAGTCGGCATCATCTCTGGTGGCATCGTCCCCACCGAGCTCGCTGCCTGCAACACCCCGCTGCAAGGCCCGCTGCATTCGCCCACTGCCACGGTGAACATGGAAGCCGTGCTGCGTGACCTCAACAACGGTGGAGTAGGCGTAGGTTTCCAACCCGCCTAAGTGCTCTCCAAACAAGAACAATGCCCTGCCTTCCGGCAGGGCATTTTCGCTATGGGTTCACAACATTCAGGCTTGCTTGGTGCAAGAGGCCATTGCTAGCAATCGCATCTCCACCATGTGGCCCGGGCTCACCACCAAGCGAGCTAAAGGTGCCACCAGCTTCTTCTACTAGCACTGCCAAGGGAGCCAGATCCCACAGGGATACTTCCGGTTCTGCTGCGATGTCCACAGCACCTTCTGCCACGAGGCAGTAGCTAAAGAAATCGCCGAAGCCACGCAAACGCCACGTCTCGCGCGAAAGCTGCTCAATATTGCCCAGCAAGCCGCGAGCCTCCCAACCTTCCAAGGAGGAAAGCGAGACGGAGGCATCTTCAAGCTTGGCCACCTTGGATACACCAAGGCGCTTGGGTGAGCCTCCAGCAAAGCTGCGCCAAGCACCTGCATCTTCAGCAGCCCACCACCTGCGCGCAAGTGCCGGTGCAGACACCACACCGGCAACGGGGCGGCCATCTTCAAGCAACGCAATCAGCGTTGCCCACACCGGCACACCGCGCACAAAGTTCTTGGTGCCATCGATAGGGTCAATCACCCATTGGCGCCCCTTAAAGGACACGTCGCCGCCAAATTCCTCTCCAAGCACGGCATCGGCTGGGCGCTGTTCCTGCAAAAGGCCACGCAGTTTTTCTTCTACCGCGAGATCGGCATCGCTTACCGGCGTCATGTCCGGCTTGGAGTCGATGCGCAGATCCGAGGCTTCGAAGCGCTCCATGGTGATGGCATCGGCTGCGTCGGCAAGCTCTAAAGCAAAGGCAAGATCATCGGCAAAATTGCTCATAGAGGCCATCCTATCTGTGCCCAAACGTGATCGCGGGCGAACGGGTGCCTAGCGTGCCTGACAAAATTCATGGGCAATCCATGACGAATGGCCTATGTGGCCATGCTGCCTGCCAGGTTGGATCAACGGCATGGACACAGCAATTTCTCTTCTTAGAGTAAGCAAGTGCTTCCGCGCTGGGAAAACTCGGCATAAGAAGCAGCAGACGCAGGCGCTTGACAACGTCACCCTCAAGATAGGGCGCGGGGAAATCGTGGCACTGCTCGGCGCCAATGGCGCTGGCAAAAGCACACTCATCGACATCATGTTGGGCCTGACCACCCCTACCAGCGGCCAAGTGGAGGTCTTTGGCGTGAGCCCCCGCGAGGCGGTGCTGGACACAAAGGTCGGCGCGGTGCTGCAAAACGGCGGGCTGCTTCCGGACCTGAAGATCCAGGACACGATCGAGCTGATCGCCTCGACCTATTCCAACCCGCTGCCGGTAGAAGAGGTTTTAAGCCGTGCCAACCTCAGCGAGATCCGAAAGCGCAAAGTACAGGCATGCTCCGGCGGCGAGCAGCAACGCCTCCGCTTCGCCCTTGCGCTCTTAGGATCCCCGGAACTGCTCATTCTGGATGAACCCACCGCTGGCATGGATCCCACTGCGCGCAGGCATTTCTGGGAGCAGATGCAGCGCGAAGCAGAGCGAGGAGCCACGATCCTTTTTGCCACGCACTATCTGCGCGAAGCCGAGCAATTCGCCCACCGAGCGTTGTTACTCAACCACGGTGAGCTGGTCGCAGACACCCCGGTAGCGGCACTACTGCGCGAATACTCCAGCCTTGACCAAGCATTTAGCACCCTGATGAAGGAGCCATCATGCGATTCCTCGTTCTAAACCTGCGTCGCTCACTATCCGATCGAGGCTTTTTGTTTTTCTCCATCGCCTTGCCGGTGTTCTTGTACATCATCTTCGGCGCCACCCAAAGCTATGGTGATCAGCAGCTTTTCGACGGCAACGTCAACGCATTCGTCATGATTAGCATGGCCTGGTACGCAGGTGCTGTCGGGGCGGTGGGCAGCGCGGGCGACACGGTTGGAGAACTAAACAGTGGTTGGAACCGTCAGCTTGCCTTAACCCCGGTGCGCACTTCCCAACTCGCGCTGGCAAGGATCATCGGCTTATTGGTGCATGCGGCTTTGCCGGTGGCCGCGGTCTATATAGCTGGTGCCATTGGAGGCGCAAAGATGCCTCCTGGTGAATGGCTTGCAAGCGCAGTGCTGTGCGTGCTGATGTCGGTGCCCTTCGGCATCTATGGCATCGCGTGGGCGAAGCTGCTTCGCAGCCCCAGTGCCGTTTCAATTGCGGGCAGTTCCGTGGTGGTGCTGGCCTTTGCCGGCAATGTCTTCACCGCCTTGCCCGAATCCTTCTTGAGCTTCGCGCGATTTACACCGGCCTATGGCCCGGCAGCGCTTGCACGTTATCCACTCGCTGAAGGAATGCAGATAATCTCGACTGAGCCCTACTCGCTGAGCGACCCCTTGTCTTATGCTGTGATGAACACGCTGGCGTGGACGCTGCTCTTCGTGCTGGTGGTGGTAGTGCTCGGCCGAAAAGACAAAGCAAGGGCGTGATCTCAACAGCATGTTCAGCGCCAAGGCGTTTGCACGCCCCTTGAAGGGTTTTTCCTTCATCAACTCCGCATATGCAAGTGTGTGGCTTGGATTCCTGGCCTTTCAGCTCTGGTTTTTGCTGCGCGGAGAAGCTTCTGCGTACACGAAAACTGCAGGTGTTGTTCTCACCTTCGCGTTCGCATTGATCTATAGCTTTGGCTTTGGTGCCATCAAGTACTATCCGCGCGGCTGGTCCCCACATCAGCGCTTCTGGGGCTTCTTCGGCCTACTGTCGTGCCTTGCAGTGATCGCGATTCCCGTGTTTGGTGTGTTCGCGGCCTCTTTTGTCACCTTCCTCGTGGCGGTTGTGGCCTTCACCCGCCCGAGCCCGCGCTTGATGTGGCTAGTCCCAGTGATCTGTGCGCTTGGATGCCTAGTGCTGCTTGTCTTTGGAGCTGCCTGGGAATATCTCTCCCTCACGGTGTTTTACCCCTTGCTGGCGGTGGCGATTAGTTGGGTGACAGGGGCAGAACAAAAACGCAATGATCTCCAAGCAGCACTCGATCGAGCCAATCAACGTGAAAAGATCGCCTCCGATGTGCACGACCTACTCGGCCATTCGCTCACGGTGATCAACCTCAAAGCGGAGGTGGCCGCGCGCTATCTCGACCGCGATCCTGAGCTGGCTAAAAAAGAAATGCAGGCCGTAGCCGAATTGGCCAAACGCGGCCTGGCAGAGGTGCGCGTGAGCGTGGCGCAACAACTGGGACTGGATTTGGACACCGAGGTGGATCTTGCCCGCGATGCACTGGCAAGCGCCGGGGTGCGCTGCGAGATGGCCGTAGATGCACCTCAAGATACTGATTTATCCCAAGTCTTTGCATGGATTGTGCGCGAAGCTGTGACCAACGTGATCCGCCATGCCAATGCGGAGCATTGTCGGATCGAGGTGACGCCCAAGCGCTTGTGCATTAGCGACGATGGCCACGGCATAGCTGGAGCCGATGGGCACGGCATTGCGAGCATGCGACGTCGCGCCACGGAGGTGGGCGCGAATCTTTCTATCAGCGTGCGCCCAGAAGGCGGAACCGTAGTGGAGGTGCAGGCATGATCCGGGTGCTCGTTGCCGATGATCAATCCCTCGTGCGCGGTGCACTTACCGCATTGTTAAACCTGGAACGAGATATCACCGTGGTGGCCGAATGCGGCAATGGCCACGAGGTGCTGCCGCTGATTCAAGCACACCAGGTGGACGTTGCCTTGGTGGATATTGAGATGCCAGGAATGAATGGCTTGGAAGTTGCACAGGCGATGCTTCAAGCTCAAACGTCGTGCCGCTGCCTGATCGTGACCACCTTCGGGCGCGCAGGCTATATAAAAACCGCGCTGCGCCATGGGGCTCAAGGGTTTTTGCTCAAAGACGCCCCGCCGGAACAATTGGCCGAGGCGGTGCGCCAGATCCACGCTGGTATGCGCGTGATCGATCCGGCAATGCGCGATCAGGTGTTGCTGAGTGCGGATTCGCCACTCACGCCGCGTGAAGTGGAGGTCGCACGTGAGGCTTTAAGTGGTGCCGATACCCGCTCAATCGCAGCCACATTGCACCTAAGCCCTGGCACGGTACGCAACCATGTGTCCAGCATCATTGCAAAAACGCAGGCCAGTAACCGTTTTGAGGCCGCGCGGCGTGCACGCGATAACGGCTGGCTCTAGTGCTTTGAGCCGCTATGCAGTCAGCGCTGCTTGTGCTTCGCGTACTGCCTGCGCATTGCCGGCAATGCACCACGTAACTCCGCCTGCCTCGACTTTTTCACAGGCGCCACCGGCACCTTCTACGAGTGCGCGGCCCGGCAGCCAATCCCAGTCATGCACGCTGTGTTGCATCCATACGCCAATGCGGCCTTCGGCAACACCGGCAAGATCAACTGAGGCGGCGCCAAACATACGCAAGGTAGCGCATGCGGTTGCGACCTTAAGCCAGGCTTCGCGCACCTCGTCTTTGGCAAGGAAGGTGGGGTGAATATAGGTGCCCAGCGAGATATCGGCCAGTGGGGCACTGTCAAGCTTTGGTAGTTTTTTGCCATCGCGGGTGGTGGGTAGATCTTTGCCACCTAGCCAGGTGTAGCCAAGATCTGCGCGGTGGACTGCACCAAGGTGGAGTACTTCTGGGTCGGAAGGATCACCGCTTACTAGGGCTAGGGCCGAGCACCAATAATCGCCACCGGTGGTGAAGTTGAAGGTGCCGTCTACTGGGTCTACTACCCAGGTTCGGCCCGAGGTGCCTTGTTGGTTGGTGCCTTCTTCACCGATCACGCCATCTTCGGGGCGCAAGAGCGCAAGTGCGGTGTGGATGAATGATTCGGCAGCGCGGTCGGCCTCGGTAACCACATCGGAGATGGAGGTCTTTTCTTCAACATTTAAGCCCTGGTCGCGCATGCGCCAGGCCAGGCGGCCGGCATTAAACACCAGTGCCTGGGCGATCTGTGCATCGCTGCGCCCCTCGTGCGAGACGGCGAAAGTCTTGGCAAGGGCGGGGATCATTTCCGCCACGGAGGTTGGGGCTTCGTTCTGGCTCGACATGGCTACCATTGTGCAACACAAGCGAAAGCGCTTCGAGTTAAGCGCTAGACTTTGTGCTCATGCGACCTGATATTCAGCAAACGCTCAGCGATTTAGATGCCACCCTCACCACCATTGAGAAGGTGATGGATCCTGAAGAGATTGCTACTCGCGTGCGTGAGCTGGAGCAACAGGCGGCAGACCCCCAATTGTGGGATGATCCCGAGCACGCGCAGCAGGTAACCCAAGAGCTTTCCATGCAGCAGGCCAAGCTGAAAAAGCTCACTGCGTTGCGCCAGCGCCTCGATGATGTGCCGGTGATGTATGAGTTGGCCGAGGAAGAAGGCGAAGATACCGCCTTGGCCGATGAGGAACTGCAAGATCTTGAGCAGGAAATCCAAACGCTTGAGGTCAAGACCATGCTGTCTGGCGAATACGATGCCCGCGAAGCCGTGGTGAATATTCGCTCAGGTGCCGGTGGTGTGGATGCCGCCGATTGGGCAGAGATGCTCATGCGCATGTACACCCGTTGGGCTGAGAAAAACGGCCTCAAGGTTGAGGTGTACGACATTTCCTATGCAGAAGAAGCCGGCATTAAGTCGGCCACCTTCGTGGTGCATGGCGAATACATGTACGGCCAGCTTTCGGTTGAGCAGGGCGCGCACCGCTTGGTGCGTATTAGCCCCTTTGATAATCAAGGCCGCCGCCAGACTTCCTTTGCCGAGGTAGAGGTGCTGCCGGTGGTGGAGCAGACCGACCATATTGAGGTTCCAGATAATGAGATCCGCGTGGATGTCTATCGTTCTTCCGGTCCTGGTGGGCAGTCGGTCAATACCACCGACTCTGCGGTTCGTCTGACTCATATTCCCACTGGCATCGTGGTGACCTGCCAGAATGAGAAGTCTCAGATTCAGAATAAAGCTGCGGCCATGCGGGTGCTGCAGGCGAAGCTGTTAGAGCGTAAGCGCCAAGAAGAACGCGCCGAGCTGGATGCTCTCGGCGCGGGTGGTAATGCTTCTTGGGGTAATCAGATGCGTTCTTATGTGCTGCATCCCTACCAGATGGTCAAAGACCTGCGCACAAATTATGAGGTCAATGATCCTCAAAAGGTCCTTGATGGGGACATCGACAAGTTCCTCGAGGCCGGGATCCGCTGGCGCATGGCGCAGGATTCCTAGCTCTTAGCTTGTCGACGCCCCACCGTCGCCATTAGGCAGGGTAGGTGGTGGGAGTGCCTGGTCCGATCGGGATGCCGAGGGCATACCAAATGACGAAGAAGAGGAACCAGCCCACCAGCATGGCAATGGAGTAGGGCAGGGCGAGCGACATCAATGTGCCCACGCCGGCGCGTTTGTAATAGCGCTGCAAGAAGGTCAAAGCCAGGGCGAAGTAGGGGCTCATCGGGGTGATGATGTTGCTGGGGCTATCACCAATACGGAAGAGCATCTGCGATACCTCTGGTGAGACGTGCACGTACATCATCATCGGCACGATCACCGGGGCCATGAGTGCCCACTGGGCCGAACCGGAAGTGATGAAGATATTGAGCAGTGCGACCATCAGCACCAATGCCGCGAAGAGGACGTAGACGGGCAGATCCCATTGCTGGAGCAACTCCGAGCCCTTAATAGCAGTCCAGATGCCCAGGTTGGACCATTGGAACCACGCCAGGAACTGTGCCACGGCGAAAAAGAGCACGATCATCGGCAGCAGAGTTTTTAAGCCTTTGGCCATGAACTCTGGAATGTCGGCGGCCTTGGTGATGGTTCCTGCGACCACGCCGTAGACGATGCCGAGGATGAAGAAGATGCCGGCGATCGGGATGGCCACGGATCGGATGAGCGGGCCTTCCAATGCGCCTTCTGGTGAATATAGGGGAGAGGCGGGCCAGAACATCAAGATGAAGTAGGCGGCGGTGCTGAGCACGGCTGCAAGGAGGGTGAACCACAAGGCGCGAACCTCTTGGGGTTCGAGCTTGATTTCCTCTTTGAGCTCTTCTTCTGATTGCTCAGCGGGTGCGGTGGCGCTTTCTTTGAAGGTGAGTTCGGAGTAGTCCAGATCGTCGTGATCGACGAGTTCTCGGGCCTTGTTCTTAATAAACAGCTCGGTCACCGCGGTGATGATCAGTGCCAACACAATGGAAGACGCCACCACGAAGAAGTAGTTCGCCAGCGGTGAAACCTCGTAGTTTTCGTCGACAAGCTGTGCAGCAGAAGTGCTGATACCGCCGAGCAGGACGTCGGTGATGTTCAAAATGAGCGAGGCATTAAACCCGGCGGAAGACGCGGCGAAGGCGACCATGGCGCCCACGATGGGGGATCGGCCGAGTGCGCGGAAGCTCATTGCGCCAAGCGGAATCAAAATGACGTACACCGCATCGGAGGCGATGGAACCGGTGACACCTGCCAAGGCCACCGCGAAGGTGAGGGTGGTGGGGCCGACTTTGGCCACCATGGCTCGAACTAGGGCGCTAATCAGCCCTGTGTGCTCGGCGACGGCTACGCCCAGCATGACGGTGAGGATCACGCCAAGGGGAGGGAAGTCGGTGAAGTTCTTGATGGCATCGGTGACCATTCTGGTGATGCCCTCGGAGGTGAGCAGGTTGCTGACCTCGATTTTTTCACCACTTTGAGGGTCTGTGGCGCTCATGCCGATGGCGGAACCGATCCAACTGCTGATCGCTACTACGCGGCAAGGATGACGAAGAGCCAAAAGGGGTCGGGCAGCTTATTGCCAATTCTTTCGATCACTCCAAGCAGGCCGCTGGCTCGCTGCGGGGAGGGATCCTTGGTTTTGGTTTGAGTCATGAGGACCTTTGGGTTGGGGGACAATCCTGACCAAGGCTAGCAGTTAGTGAGTTGAGTCTCATCGAAGTTTGGGGCTTGGGGGAAATGCGCAAGGTGAGTGCACCCTTAGTGAAAAAGAATTCGCCACATGGGTCACACCAGCTTCATTCGTCACAGGGCTTTCGCTAAGGTGGGTAGCCGTGATCACCTTTTCGCACGTCACCAAGTCCTACAAGACCTCTACGCGCCCTGCGCTGCACGACATTTCGCTGCACATCGAAAAAGGCGATTTCGTGTTCTTGATCGGTCCCTCCGGCTCCGGCAAGTCCACCTTCTTGCAGCTCATGATCCGCGAAACCAACCTCTCATCGGGGGATCTTCACCTTGGCGATTTCCACGTGAACAAGCTGCGCGGCAAGCAGATCAACCAACTGCGCCAGCGCATCGGCTACGTGTTCCAAGACTTCCGTCTGCTGCAGCAAAAGAATGTCTACGACAACGTGGCGTTTGCCCTTGAGGTGATTGGCACACCAAAAGACAAGATCAACCGGCTTGTGCCAGAAACCCTCGAGCTGGTGGGGCTAAGTGGAAAAGAACACCGCATGCCCCAGGAACTCTCCGGCGGTGAGCAACAGCGCGTGGCCATCGCGCGTGCCTTTGTCAACCGCCCGCTCGTCTTGCTTGCCGACGAACCAACCGGCAACCTCGACCCGGAGACCTCCGATGGGATCATGTTGTTGCTCAACCAGATCAACCGCACAGGCACGACCGTGATCATGTCCACCCACAACGCACGGGCCGTCAACGACATGCGCCGCCGCGTGATCGAACTCAACCTGGGCAAGCTGGTGCGCGATGATGCCCACGGCGTGTACGGCGAAGCGAAATAGGAAAGGGAGACGAAAACGAGATGAAACAAGGATTTGTCTTCCGCGAAGCATTCCGCGGCCTCGGACGCAACATCACCATGACCATCGCGCTCGTGATTACCACCGCGATCTCCCTGGCGCTGCTGGCCACAGGTTTCTTGGTGACCAACATGACCGAGCGAACCAAAGAGATCTACCTCGACCGCGTAGAAGTTATGGTGCAGTTCAATGAGGAAATCTCAGCCAACGACAAAGACTGCTCCACCAAAGACTGCCAGGAAGTACGCGATAAGCTCCAAGCCTCCGATGGCGTAGAAAGCGTGACCTTCCGTTCCCGCGAACAAAGCTATGAGCGCTTTGTAGAGGTATTCCAAGACACCGACCCGCTGCTGGTAGAAGAAACCTCCCGCGACGCGCTCCCGGCAGCCTTGCACGTGCGCTTGAAAGATCCACTCGATACCGAACCTCTGGATGCCGTTCGCGACATGAAGCAGGTAGATACCATCGTGGATCAGGTGGATGATCTCCGAGGTGCCACCGATAACCTCGACTCCATCCGCAACGCCACATTCCTCTTCGCCGCTATCCAGGCCATTGCCGCGATCTTCCTCATTGTGAACATGGTGCAGATCGCAGCCTTTAACCGCCGCGAAGAAATCTCCATCATGCGCATGGTGGGTGCCTCACGCTGGTACACCCAAGCACCGTTCGTGCTTGAGGCAGTGATTGCCACCCTCATCGGTGCGGTGCTCTCCGGCGCAGCGCTATTCGGCGGCAAGGCATGGGTGATTGATAAAGCACTCAATGGTCTCTATGAATCCCAATTGATCGCCCGAGTCAGCAGCGCCGATATTTGGACAGTGCTGCCAGTGGTTGCCATCGTGGGCGTCATTTTTGCAGCGCTTACAGCCCAGGTGACCTTGCGTTGGTACGTGCGCAAGTAGAAGCGCTATCTTGGAGCAATGGCGAAAAAGAAGAAGGCAGCGAACTCAAACCCCGTGCTCGCAACCAACCGCAAGGCGCGCCACGATTACAAGATCCTCGATACCTTCGAGTGTGGCGTGGTGCTGCTTGGCACCGAAATTAAGTCCTTGCGCGAAGGTCGCGTCTCGCTGGTCGATGCCTTCGCCACCATTGATGAGGGCGAAGTGTGGCTGCGCCACCTGAATATTCCTGTGTATTCGCGCGGGTCCTGGACCAATCACTCGCCCTATCGCACCCGCAAACTCCTGCTGCACCGACGCGAGATCGACTCGCTCATGGGCAAAGTACGCGATGGCAATAAGACCCTGGTGCCGCTCTCGCTGTACCTCAAGGATGGCCGCGTCAAGCTCGAGCTAGCGCTGGCCCAAGGCAAGCAAGACTACGACAAGCGCGAAGACATCAAACGCCGCACCACCGAACGCGAAATTGTGCGCGAGGTGGGCCGCAAAATTAAAGGCATCAACGCATGAGGCGCGCCAGGCTGTAGCGTGCCTGGCATGCCGGCCGGCATTGTGCTTGGCGAAGGCTGTCCTGCGTGCCGAAGAGCGTTGCGCACTGCGAGGCAGCAGTGGATGGCAGCGGGCATGGCTGCGACGCATTGCGGTGGGGCATGGCAGTGGCACTGGATCCATCCCAGATCCGCGCACCGTCGGATGCCTCGCTGCCTCTAGGTGGGCTTCGTGCTTAAAACTCGCAGGTAGTAGGCCAAATATGTAGTGGTGGCCCATGTGGAGACGTGGTAGTTTCTTTGGAAAAAGCTGCCGCGAGGCAGAACGCGAGGCGGATGGTGTGAACAGGCGATTCCGAACAGTAGCGACTGCTGCTGTGGCCTTGATCTGGCCACTGGCAGCCTGCGTAAGTGGCGGGAACGGCCCGGCAGAACCATCGGCCTCACGTTCTACGGTGACGCTGACCGAGACTGCGTCTTCTAGTGCCACAAGCTTTTCGACGCCCAGCGTCAGCACCATCACCGTGACCGAAGAAGTGCCGGCGACCCCCACGAAGGACGAAAACGAGTCCTACGCAAAGCAGCAGCGGTTCGAGGGCACTATCCGTGTACTCACCATTGATGAACTCGTTGCCATACACCAGGAGGATCCGAGCCTTATCCCCGGGGCGAAAGGCGCGCGCTTTGCGGTGCTAGAGCTAGACACACCCACCCAAGCCAAAGTGTTCTATCCCAATGCACAGAAGATCCGCCAAACCGGTATATCCATGATCCTCATGGCTCAGGACTATCCATCTGATGGTGGCCGAGTAGCTGCCTATGAATCGATGGATGGAACTCGCGCCACGATGCTGGTCAGTGCCGATAAGCTCATCTTTCCCCCTGATCCCAGACCGCCGCGCGCCGAGCCAATGGCCAAAGAATTCGAACTGGAACGCTAATTGGCCTTGCAGTGCCGGGTGCCTAGGGAGTAGTCTGGTGCTTCCTGCCGGGTGAGTGCAGCACAACTCCCGCACCCGGTGACGCACAAGGGGCTGACATGGTTTCGACTGCGTTCATTACGCCAGGGGAAGCGTGCCGGTGCAGGCTAGAGACCACCGTAAGCGTCGTAGCAAATTTATAAGCGCCGAGAACACTCAGCGCGACTACGCCCTCGCTGCCTAATTTGTAGCGACCGCGTGTCTGTCAGCCCAGGGTTGTCCCTGCTCTGGTGTCTGGCATCGACTAAGGGACTTGCCGTTGCATCGCGTTAGCGGGGTGCAACGGGACTCTTACCGCTAACTGGGCTCATCATCCGGAAGTGTTCGTCCTAGCCGGAGAGTCGAGTAAAGATCCAAGCGCGAACTGCGCACGGAGAAGCCCTGGCAAGGTGACGTAGGACCCGGGTTCAATTCCCGGCAGCTCCACAAATTGATAACCCCCACTGGCCTGGTGTTTTGCCTGGTTGGTGGGGGTTTTTCGCGCGTGTAGCATGTGTGATACTTAAGTCTGTTTAAGCCCGTTTTAGTCTCGTATGGCGTGGAAATGTCGTGGGATTACGGGATCATGGGGCGCATGAAGGTCAGTACCGTTCACCTGTCTTGGGAGGGCACGAGGCGGGAATTACGCGCTCAGATGATTGCCCTTATCCCCACCGCTCCCGATGACGAGACGTTGCTCAGGCTTGCGGCGGTGGCGTTGGACTGCCATAGACATCATGCCTACCGCTGGAGTGCCTCGACAGCGCCACAGGAATTTCACACGGAAATTCCTCCTGATTCACCATCCAGCCGCCTCCATTCCCTGAGCCCCATTGGAAACACCATCTTCAAGCACTGACTCGAGCATGACTCGCTCCTGACCCGTCAAAAACAGATCCCCATCCGGATTGCAAAACGACGTGGACTTCGACAGTGGCTCCGCCTGCTCGTGGGTGTTCTCCACATTGGTGGCGGTGTTTTCTTCCGACATGATCTCTCCTGGGTGATCTGATTTCGGGCATAAGAAAACCCCGCCACCACAAGACGTGGTGCGGGGTGGTGCCATGGTGGGCACTCGCCCCCACGCACGTGGCTACTTCATGGCTATTCGCTAGACAGAAACCGGATTGTCAATAAACAACGGCATCCACTCATCTATTCGTGGGTCTGTGGGATGGGATTTGTCTACGCTTTCTGAGTTCTTCCAGACAAAATAAGGCCCGAACCCCTCGCATTCCGGATCCTCAGGTGGCAGCACGAAAAAATCCGGCGCCTCGTAACCTTTGGTGTTGATTCTTGCATCCGGATACTCGCGAAGTACCAGTTCATAGGCTTCTTTGTAATTCATAGCTCTTTTCCCTTAAAAAACCAATCGTACACCAGTTCTTGGCTGAAATCCGTCAATCCTGGCCCACCGAATTGAACCCCGCACAGCAGTCTCAAGGTAGTCGTCAGTTTTGATACGTTCGTTCTGCGGATTCAGCGCCCTAATGCCAGATTCGGTCTTTTTCCATACCATCACATGTGAACCTTTCACAGGCTTAGAAGCACGGATGAATTCATATGCACCAAGTGGGTATTCGGCATCCATTTCGGCGCTGTTTGATGCGGATTTGGATGAGTTGGGCGCCCGGTTGGATGCGACGTTTTCGTGTGTCGTGTGATTGACGCGGGGTTTTGGAAAACTGGCGTGTTTGTGCAGATAGGGGCGGTTTTGTTGCTGGGTTCAACGCCCGGCAGCTCCACGACTCAAGACCCCTGTTCCTAGCAAGGAGCAGGGGTTTTCTCGTTTCTAGCCTTTGTCTGGCCGATTGGGATCAAGTGGCTAGAGTTCTGAGTCTGGATCAAGCAAAGCGGTGCGTGATGATGCTGATGGTGGAAAAATGGTTCCGGTGGTTACAGAGGTTCGACCAATGGTGTGGAGGGCAGATCAATGATTAGGATCCACCCGTACATCGAAGTGCTCGACACCACGGACACAGACATTACCGAAAGCCTCATCGAGCAGTGGCGTAAGTCTACAGACGCCACTATCCGCCTGTTCTATGAGTTCTTCGATGATGAAGACCTTTTTCTCATCAGGTCTTACATCTTGGAAGATGAACACTTTTCCGAACTCGATAGCCTTTTCCGCTACATGTGTGAAAACTCTGAGCTTTCAATGCGACTCAATTGGGATGACGTTGCCCCAGAAGTAACAGACTTCAAGCTGCAGTATCTTGAACGCCCAACAGGCATTCGGGAGCCAGTGCCAGAAGATCGATTCAACTTCTAAATAGTTTGCAGCGGACCCGGTTGGGCCTTGGCGGTCGCGCCGGTTTTCACATATGAAGATCCAGTTATGACGAATACTTCAGCAAACAACTAAGATCAAGGCCATGATCATGCACAGTGGCCCAGTTAGGATGACGTTTGACGAGCACGTCCAACGGTTCATCTACGAAGGCTTGACTCCAGAAGAGGCGCCAAAGTACACGGAGATCATGTGTGGATTGGGTTTTTTGGTAGCTACTGACAAGCTGGATGAATTCCCAGAAGTCGATTTTCCCAATCCTTCGATCAATATGTAGCACCTAAGTTCAACCCGGTTCGACCTTGACGGTCGCGCCGGTTTTCTCATGGGAAGATCCAGCTAGCAGCGGGCTAGAAAAACAATCAGGGGGTTCAACGCCCGGCAGCTCCACAAATCAAGACCCCAGTTCCTAGCAAGGAGCAGGGGTTTTCTCGTTTCTAGCCTTGGTCTGGCCGTTTGGGATCAAGTGGCTAGAGTTCTGAGTCTGGACCAAGCAAAGCGGTGCGTGATGATGCTGATGGTGGAAAAATGATTCCTGTGGTTACAGAGGTTCGACCAATGGTGTGGAGGGCAGACACATGATGATGAAGATTCATCCCTACGTCGAGGTGCTCGAAACCACGGATACCAAGCTCACGGAAAAGCTCATCGAGGAATGGAGAAAAGAAACCGGCGCCACGGTGCCATTGTGGTTTAATTTTTATGACGATGAAGACTTGTTCGAGGTTCGAGCAACAATCGAGAAAATGGAGCACTTCCCGGAGGTGGATAGCCTCTTCCATTACATGTGCGAACATTCAGATCTGTCGCTACATCTTGATTGGGATGAAACACCAACGCGCACTACAGATTTCGAGATGCGGTACCTCGATCGCCCATCAGGAGCACCACACCCAGTGCCAGAAGATCGATTCAACTTCTAATTAGTTTGCAGCGGACCCGGTTGGACCTTGGCGGTCGCGCCGGGTTTTCTCATGGGAAGGTCCAGCTAGCAACGGGCTAGCACCAGCATGAGGGGTTCGACCCCCGGCATTCCCTAGCACCGCCTCCCGCGCCGGTAGCCCGGAGGATTGCATAGGGATTCATGCAATCTCCGAGCGTTTTACCCGGCTTTGGAGTGGCACCTCGACACCGGTGCCGATTGCTATCCCCACTGCACCCCGTCTGGTGGAGCATAGGGGCTTGGCGGGTAGATATACACCACCGCGTCGTTGCCGCCGCGGCACGTCACCGAAGTATCCTGCACGCAGGTCATCGTGTATGTTTGCCCAGTTACAGGCGAGGTCACTTCCAATACGGGTGTGGTGTTGGCGTTGTAGATCCACTCCAAAATAAAGGCGTTATACACCGCGCGTGCGAACTGCGGTGAGGTCTTGGGAACATAGTTGGGGTTGGCGCTGCTGGCATCGCCGCTGAAGGTGGGGAAGTCCGCTTTGGATCGGCCATCAACTACGTCTTCGATGCTGCGATTGCTCGTTTTTTCTTCTGGCTTCGCGCTTGCAGCGTCGTTGCCACCTGTTTCACCTTCAATGTTTGGTAGATCGCCGGGGTTGCTGCGCAACAGATCTGGTTGCTCATTAAAGGGGCGCTGAGCGATATTTTCCCAGTCCAGTTCTGCCTCTGCTGCCTCCAGGCTTTCCGGTGTGCCGGATGAGCCGGCGGTGTAATTCCATTGGCCTTGGTCTACCAAGGATGCTCCATCGATGGTGTAGAGCACCGCGGTTGTCGCCCCGCTGGCGGCCTCGCCGCTGCTGGCGATAATGCCGTGTTCGCTCTTGGTGCCAGCGATGCTATAACGGCCACCGCCAGCCGTTGCAACGCCGTCTTTTAGTGCTGTATCTGCAAGTATCGCCTGGTTGTGTTCTGGGTCCGCGGCAAATACAAGCACAGAACCTACCGCCGCGTTGGGGGTTTTGCGCAGGAGCAATTCTTTTTGGCCGTCGCCGTTGGCGTCGACAAGCGAATAATCGTAAGTGGATGAAGCATCTTCGATGTCGAAGTCGTACTCATCGGCGTGGTCAAGCACGTGATTAAAAATCTTTGCAGTTGTCTGCCACTGCTCGGGTTTCGCACTCGAATCATCCGAAGAGGCACTGCATCCGGCCAGCACTAGGATCGCGCTACCAGCAAGCAATTTGCGCATCATGTCTTAGGCTTCCTTCACCACGGTCTCAAGCAGTGCTTTCATCGCAGCTTCTTGCTCGTCGTTCGCGGCAAGTTTGTGGTCTTTGAATGCCTCGCGGAAGGGCAGGAGCACGTCCTTGCCCACAGGCTTCATGCCTACGCGCTGGACAATGTCGTGCCAATGGCGCACCGCTGACTCGCCGCCATTACCACCCCAGGCGACGAAACCCACGGGCTTGTCGGCCCACTCGCTATAGATGGAGTCAAAATTGTTCTTCATGGTGCCAGGCACGCTGGCGTTGTATTCGGGGGTGGCGAAGATGAAGCCATCGAAGCTATCGATGAGTTCGGCCCATTCGCGCACTTGTGCTTCTGGGTACTTACCTTCGTAGGCCGCCGGCGGCTTCGGGGTGTCGATGTGGGGCAGGATGTGCTCGGCCAGGTCGATGAGTTCAAACTCGGCGCCCGAGCCTTCACTTAATCCCTTTGCCCAGTGGGCAACGTCGATTGCGTTGCGTCCTTCGCGAACTGACCCCACAAAGATGCCGATGCGCTTTGTTGTTGTGTCTTTCATTCCTCCAACCCTAGCGACACTCAGCAGACTTGCGGTGCAGGTAGAAGCTTTGCAGTACCCCCAAGGCTTCGGTGTGGCGCGACGGTGCATCGCTGGCAGTTGTAGGTCCTGCCACCGGAGCTGGTTTTTTTAATGCACGACTGGAAAAGCTAGCAGCGCTGGGCGGAGTTCTTTAAGATGTTGGCAATCTCGCCTGGATCTTCGAAGGTGTAGTCGGACTTCGCCTCGCGCATGAAGCATTCACCAAAAGGTCCTCGCCACATTTTGTCTGTAGGGCCAGTTTTATGCGAGCGCACCTTCAGAACCTGTTGAGATTCCAGCTCGTATTCAAAATGCGTGACCCCACCAAAGCCATTGGCTGGTTCTTCAGTAGGCAAGGCCTCACGTTGAGATCCCACCTGCACCCAAACACCATCATCTTCTACAAATTTTGCGCCCTGAAGTTCAATCCTGAGCACCGCTTCTTGAGCACTCAGGTGAACCTGATAGCTACTAGAGCAAGCCCCTAGCAAGAGTGCGCAGGGGATTGCGGCAAAGATTCCTTTGAAGCGCACGGCAGTCTCCTTGCATCAGCTCAATCACTTTTCGCCCAGGATACTCGCGCGTGTGCCCATTAGCGGCTCCAAGCTTTTCGACGTCCCCCGGCGCAAATATTCCAAAGCGACTAGTAGAAGGTAGTACCCAGGGGAAATTCGATCTACGAGGTTCGCCTGCTGGTGGAAGTAAAGTTTCCACTGAACCTTAGGGGTGCTAGAGCCGTCGATCCAAAAACTCTCAAACGTTTTGGGCATCTTTGGAAATCAACAAAGTGGATTCTCCAAAACGGCGGACTAGCAAGATAAGCTCACACTTCATCTGCCGGCGGATTGAAAAGTTTTCGAATCTTCCTGCGAGGCTTAGTTGGCGTCTAGTCGGTGTTTTCGAGCACGTGCTCACCAAGATTCCCCAGTGAGCCCTCGTTGTTCGTTACTTCTAGCTCGTGGGTAGAGAGCCGCAGGGGTTCTCAAGAATAACTCTGGTGGTTGCGTAGACTCACGAAGCTACGCAATGAATTGGTGGCTCCCAGCATAGCGGTTTGTTTTTATTAGGCGGTGCGCTCAGTGGACTTCGGTTAGTTTCTAAAGCAGCAGTGGTATGCCTTGTTAACCATTCGGATACTCGAGGGAGAGGTCCGTACCGCTGCCTTTTGGAAACTTACCGAATCCTGCCTGGACTCTGAAGGTGTATTTTCGATTGGGTCTCGAACAAGATGGCTGAAGAAGAACTGACGCAGGGCTCCCGGCGCTGAATACAGAAGCTCTGTTTGGAGGAGAATTTACTGCTGCCTTCTTTTAAAAGCACCGGGCCCCGGAGTCTTTAGCGCTAATCGATTATTAGCTACCTTGCTTCGCATCTTTGAATGTATTAGCGAGTACCTGTGATTGTGAAGCTAAGATCTGGACGTCTGCACCCACTGCGACGAAATCAACGCCCGATCGAACGTATTCCCGTGCCTGGTCGAGGTCAAAAGCGTTCACGCCTACAAGCTTCCCGGATTTCTGCACAACATCAATGCATTGATAGACCCTCTCGAGGACATCAGGGTGGGTCTGCTGTCCAAGAAGTCCCATAGACGCAGCCAAATCGGAAGGTCCGATGAATACCGCGTCCACACCATCTGTATTGGCGATGGCGTCGCAATTCCGGACAGCACGATCGGACTCAATCTGTACTGTCAGGCTGACTGTTTCTGAGGCTTTGTCCAGATAACCCGAAACACGATTCCAGCGCGAAGAACGAGCAAGTGCACTACCCACTCCACGGATGCCTTTGGGGGGATAGTGCATTGCGGCAACCGCATGAGCGGCGTCCTCGCCTGTGTGCACCATTGGCACCATGATGTTCTGAGCACCCAGATCCAGGTACTGCTTGATCAACGTAGTGTCTAGAACGGGGACGCGTACCACGGGCGTAGCGGAGCCAGCTGCCACCGCGCGAAGCATGGAAGTTATGGTTTCCAATCCAACAGGGGAGTGCTCGCCGTCGATCAGCAACCACTCGGCACCTGAGAGGGAAAGAATTTCAGCTGCAGAATCGCTGCCCGAGCACACCCAAAGGCCTGTGGCAGGGCCTCTTGTTCCACGAACTTTTTCGTTAAATGTCGGCGGTAGATCTACTTGAATTTGCATGTTATTGCTCCAAGCGGTCCAAAGTCGGCGTGTACAGTGTCTCCCTCTTTCACCCACATCGGCCGGGTGAAAGAACCTGCAAGGATGATCTCCCCGGCCTCCAAAGAATCACCATGAGCTGCTAGCTTGTTAGCCAACCAGGCCACTCCGGTTGCAGGATGATTTAGGATCGCGGCAGCAACACCAGACTCCTCGATCACCTCGTTGCGATAGAGCAAAGCCGCTACCCAGCGCAGATCCACGTCGTGTGGTTTGACCGGGTTGCCTCCATACACCATCCCGCCCATTGCGGCGTTATCTGAAATAGTGTCGACAATGGTGCGCCCCTCCATTTCGATCCGAGAACTAAGGATCTCCAGGGCAGGAATGACGTAGTCAGTTGCGTTCATGACCTCGAAGATCGTGACGTTAGGCCCCTTCAAGGGTTCCTTCAATACGAAGGCTAATTCCGTTTCAATTCGTACATTAGAAAACTGCGCATGCTCAATTACCGATCCGTTCTCGAAGACCATGTCCGAAAAAATCGCACCATAGTCCGGCTCGGTAATACCGGTGGCCTGTTGCATCACTTTGGAGGTTAGGCCAATCTTACGGCCGACTGGCCTACGGCCCGCCTCAATACCGCGGCGGCGCCATTCGTTTTGCACGGCATACGAGTCTTCAACGGTCATGTTTTCAAATCGCTTGGTCAATAACGGAATCATTGAGCGGTTTTCTTCCGCCGCTGCAAGTTCATCCGCGATTTGAATGATGGTTTCCTTGTTCAGCAAGGGGTGCTCCATTCCGAAAGAGGGCGGCGACCGAAGTCGCCGCCGTGAGAGGTAACGCGGGGCGTCGCAAATTTAAAGCTGATGGCCTAGCTTGTATTCGCCCTTCTTGTAATCGGGCATTTCTTCGCCAGGGCGAGTGTACGAAAAGCCATCGGCTCCGATAGTCTCTTCCATCTCAGAGGCGTCGGTACGTTTCGTCAACTGAACCAGATTGCCGTCGAGGTCAAGTACCCGTGAGCCGTCGGTGTACCAGGAAGGCACAACAGGGGTGCCCCACCAATCGCGGCGCTGATTGTCATGAACATCCCAAGTTACTCGAGGGTTGTCCGGATCGCCTGTGTAGTAGTCCTGGGTGTAGATCTCCACGCGGTGTCCGTCCGGGTCGCGCAGGTAGAGGTAGTAAGCATTGGATACACCGTGGCGGCCGGGACCACGCTCGATTGCGTCCGAGCGTCGCAGCGAACCGAGCTTGTCGCAGATCGCGATGATGTTGTGCTTCTCATGCGTAGCGAACGCAATGTGGTGCATACGCGGACCATCGCCACCGGTCATTGCGGTGTCATGCACAGTTGGCTTGCGTCGCATCCAGGCAGCGTACACCGTGCCCTTTTCATCTTGAATGTCTTCGGTGACACGGAAGCCAAGGTCTTCCATGTACTCTACGGCTTTGGGCACGTCCGGAGTGATTTGGTTGAAGTGATCCAGGCGAACCAGAGCGCCGGGAATGTGCGCTTGGTAGTCCCAAGCCATTCGACGTTCATGCTTTACCTCGTAGAAAAACTCATACGGGAAGCCAAGCGGATCTTCAACGCGAACAGAATCTCCAATGCCTTTGACGAAACCATCTGCTTTCCGCTCTACGCGACAACCGCGCTCCTTATAAAAGGCCTCTGCTTTATCTAGGTCCTCGGGTGAACGCACGCGGAAGGAGAATGCTTGAACTGCTGCCTCGGGGCCTTGACGCAACACAAGATTGTGGTGAATAAATTCCTCGTAGGTGCGCAGGTAGATTGCGTTGTCGTCTTCTTCAGTGACGACTAGGCCGAGAACATCGACGTAGAAGTCGCGAGATGCCTTGAGATCAGTTACAACAATCTCCATGTAGGCACAACGCAAAATGTCTGGTGCTTGAACAGTCATGATGTGATCCTTTGTGTACGCGTCGGGTAATTAATCGTCTTGCTTGCCGAATACTGGGTTGTGGACTTCGCCTAGGTTGATGTGTACGGCCTGCTGATCGGTGTAGAAGTCAATCGAACGGTAGCCACCCTCGTGCCCTAATCCAGATGCTTTGACGCCACCGAAAGGAGTACGCAAATCACGGACGTTGTTGGAGTTGAGCCAAACCATGCCAGCTTCGACGTTTTGCGCGAAGTTGTGAGCACGTTTGAGATCGTTGGTCCAGATGTACGCGGCTAGACCGTATTTGGTGTTATTAGCCAGTTCGAGTGCTTCCTCGTCGGTGTCGAAGGGGGTGATCGCTACTACGGGGCCGAAAATTTCTTCTTGGAAAATTCGAGCATCCGGGGATACATCGGCAAATACGGTGGGTTGAACGAAGTTGCCCTCTTCAAAGCCCTCAGGGCGGCCGCCGCCTGCGACCAGGCGGGCCTCTTGCTTGCCGATCTCGACATAGCTCATGACCTTCTCAAAGTGCTCTGGATGTACTAGAGCACCGACCTCTGTCTTAGGATCCTCTGGCAGACCGACTTTCACACGTTTTGCCTGGTTAGCGTATCGTTCGACAAATTCTTCGTATATTTCTCGCTGCACCAGGATTCGAGAGCCGGCCGTGCACCTCTCGCCGTTGAGGGAAAAGACTCCGAAGATCGTAGCGTCGATGGCTGCGTCCAAATCTGCGTCGGCAAAGACCACTGCGGGTGACTTGCCTCCGAGTTCCATGGATAGACCTTTGAGGTACGGTGCCGCGTTCCCGAAAATGATCTGACCTGTGCGGGATTCACCTGTGAAGGAAATCAGCGGCACATCGGGGTGTTTGACCAGCGAATCACCGGCGTAGCCTTCTTCGCCGTACCCATTTACGAGATTGAATACACCCTTGGGAAGTCCAGCTTCTTCGAAGATACCCGGCCAAAGCGATGCTGAGAGTGGTGTGAACTCAGCTGGCTTCAACACGACGGTGTTGCCCGTTGCTAGTGCAGGGCCGAGTTTCCAGGATTCAAGCATAAAAGGTGTGTTCCACGGGGTGATGAGGCCAGCGACACCGATCGGCTTACGATTGACGTAGTTGGCCTGGCGGCCCGGTACTTTAAACGCATCATCATGCTGAGCGACAATCAAATCTGCGAAGAAGCGGAAGTTTTCCGCAGCGCGCCGAGCCTGGCCAAGTGCCTGAGTGATTGGAAGGCCTGAGTCGAAAGACTCCATCTCAGCAAGAATGTCTTCCCTTGATTCGACGATATCCGCAATTTTGTGGAGAATGCGGGATCGTTCTCGGGGGAGCATTTTTGGCCAAGGGCCGTTTAGGAATGCCTCTTTAGCCGCTTTTACGGCTCGGTCGATGTCTTCAACCTTGCCGGAAGCTGCCTGAATATAGGGCTCGTTGGTCACTGGATTGATCACGTCGAAAGTGTCGCCGTCGAGGGAGTCGACCCATTCGCCGTTGATGTAGTGCTGAATTTTCTCAGGAAGGTTCTTCGGTGCCATTGTTATGTCCTCTCAAAATGAGTGTGTTATTTGGGTTTTCGACCTGAAGAGATGGTCTCCGGATTGCATCTAGCTGGACTGCTGATAAGCATCGATTGTGTTTAGCCTGTGCTGACGAGCAACTTTTTCGATGTACGCAGCCTCAGCACCCGCCTCAATTAGTGCCACGATTTGTTCATGTTCCCTGACTGAAGCGATGGCGCGTTGAGGAACGAAAGCGAACGTAGACTCGCGGACGTAATTCAGCCGTTCCCACTCGCTAAACACCAGGTCCAACAAGTGCTGGTTCGGGCATTTATTGAACAATGCTTGATGAAACTTTTTGTTCAGATGGGTGAATTCAGCCGGATCGAGATTGTTGGTGGAGATCTCAAGCTGAGAATTGATTCTCCGCGCTTCAGCGAGATCTGCGGAATCGAGGTTCGGAGCTGATAAAGCGGTGGCTACACCTTCGAGCACTGCGACGGATTCCATAAGATTGGAATAGCGTTCGGGCTCGATCATTGTGACCCTTGCCCCCACGTTGCGGGCGAACGTCACCAACCCTTCTGCTTCCAATTGACGGATGGCCTCACGGATAGGTACCGGGCTGACGGAGAGCTCATCCGCAAGCGAACTGATGACCAACCTATGACCGGGTGCGAATTCATGAGTTTGAATCTTTGCTTTGATCCACTCGTAGGCGCGCTCTGTTTTGCTTTGTTCTACTACTGTCATGTGCGTTCCTCGCGGTATTGCTGCCACTTATCTTTCCAATCCCCGGTGGGAGGGAATAAACCATCTACCGGGTTACCTTCGGAGACCCGGGCAGCAACCCATTCGTCTTGTAGCTCCTTCTCCAGTGCAGCGTCTACAACCTCTTCTACGATGTCCCGAGGAATCACAATCACTCCGTCATCGTCGCCTACGATTACGTCACCTGGGATGATGGTGGCGTTGCCGCATGCAATCGGTAGATCCATGTCCCATGGGACGTGCTTGCGGCCGAGTACGGCCGGATGGGCGCCCTGACTGAAAACCGGCAGACCGACTTCCTCCACGGCTGCATAATCGCGAACACACCCGTCGGTTACTATGCCGGCCGCTCCTAGGCTTTTAGCGCGTATGGCGAGCACGTCGCCCAGAGTGCCGGATCCTGCTTCTTGCCGAGCCTCGATAACGAGAACCTCTCCAGGCTTGAGTTCGTCGAAGGCTCGCTTCTGGGTGTTGTAACCACCGCCGTGCGCTTTAAAAAGATCTTCTCTGCCAGGGATAAAGCGAAGAGTTTTCGCAACGCCTACCATTTTGGTTCCTGGAGTTTGCGGGTATACCCCTTCGATAACCACTTGATTGAGCCCGCGATTTCGTAGCTGTGCAGATAGCCCGGCGGTCGGCGTTTGTTCGAGCTTTTTACGTAGGTCATCGGGTAGATCAGGCTTGGAAGAGCCTGAGGTATCGAGGTCTGTGCCATAAGCATCAGCACGTTGTTTCTCATCAACATGAGGGAGCATGCCGACGGTTCTGTCGAAAGCACCCGCACCTTCAATGACTTCGGTGCGAAGTTTGCCTGATGTTAAACCTGCACCATCAACTTCTACTTCCATCACGTCACCGGGGTTGACCACTGTGGAACCGGCGGGTGTGCCGGTCAAAATGATATCCCCGGGGTGCAGAGTCATGTGCTGAGAAAGGTCTGCCACAAACTGGGGGAGTGGAAAGATGAGGCTTTCTTCGCTGGTGGTATCTTCCTGCACCAACTCGCCGTTGACCCAGGTGCGAATACGTAAGCTGCCTGGCTCTACAGCTCGGGCATCGATGAGCTCCGGCCCGATGGGTGTGTAACCGTCTCGAGATTTCGAGCGAGTGTTCGACCCCTTATCCTGGGCGCGATAGTCGTAAATGCCAAGGTCGTTGGATGCGGTAACGGCTGCTACATAGTCCCAGGCGTCCTCCAGCGAGACATTTCGAGCTTCGGTACCGATGATGAGAGCGACCTCACCTTCAAAAGCCAGTAGTTCGCAGCCCTCAGGGCGTTCGACGGTTCCGGATCCAGTGAGGGAGCTGGTGGCCTTCATGAAGTAAGAAGGCTGCTTAGGTCTGCGCCCGCGTTGAGCGGCTCTTGATTCATATGCCACATGGACGGCGAGGACTTTGCCTGGTGTCGCCGGCAGTTTTTCGAGAATTCCCATGGAGTCTCCCCTCTAATGATTGCGCCAAACTTCGGCGTGCTTGAAGTCTTTAGGTGTCTTTTGTCTCGTTTGCATACTTCGTCGCCGTGACGTTTCTTCCACACCAGGCAGGTGCTGCACAGAATTTTTTCTTGACGACTTGGCTGAATCATATATGATGAAGTTCAGCCCTGCAAGTGTTGTAAATCACAAATGGCTTACGGCTTGATGGGAAACACTGTAGTGTGTGACGTAGAACGCTTAAATGCATCTAAAACTGCAGATCGAGCGGGCTGTTTTGAAGATGTGGAGGCGGGCATCTCTCTGTTTTGAAAACCAGTGGTGTGGCTCGCCGGAAAATGAAATATGTTCTAAGGAGGATGGATGGGTTCCAATGCTTGCAACCCGAATGCGCACGACACGCGTGGCGCGGCTCATGCAGGGCAGGTCTTGCCCGGCGACGAAGTTCGTAATGTAAAAGAACAGCGCCGCGTCGCGATGGCGACCACGGTCGGCACAGCTATCGAATGGTATGACTTCTTCCTTTACGCAAGTGCCGCCGGCCTGGTCTTCAACAAGCTCTTTTTCGCAGGGCTCGGTCCCCAGGCAGCTACAGTGGTGGCGTTCCTAAGTGTTGGATTGAGCTTCCTTTTCCGACCTCTCGGCGCTTTCCTCGCCGGCTACTTTGGTGACAAGTTAGGTCGACGGGTGGTGCTTATGGTCACTCTCATGGGGATGGGAGCGGCCACGGCAATAATTGGCTTGCTGCCAACCTATGATGCGATCGGTATCGCGGCACCGATTTTGCTGATTCTTCTTCGAATCATTCAAGGTATTTCTGCCGGCGGTGAGTGGGGTGGTGCCGTTCTGATGGCCGTCGAACATGCTCCTGACCACAAACGGGGTTGGTACGGATGTTCCCCACAAATCGGTGTGCCTGCCGGCTTGCTGATGGCCTCCGGCATGCTGGCCTTGATGAGTTTGATCGCTCCAGGTGATGCATTCCTTGAGTGGGGATGGCGCATCCCGTTCCTCATCAGTGTATTGCTGATCGGCCTAGGCTATCTAATTCGACGCGGTGTCGATGAGTCGCCGGTGTTCAAGGAAATCGCTGAGCGGAAGGAGCAGACGTCCAACCCGATTGGGGTGTTGTTCAAGCGGCATGGTCTGCTTGTACTGATTGCTGCGCTGGTCTTTGCCGGTAACGGTGCCGTTGGCTACATGACCACTGGTGGGTGGATCCAAAAGTATGCGTCGAACCCGGATGGGCCTGTGGGGCTTGATCGTGACACCGTTTTGCTTGCGGTAACCGGCTCGGCTGCTACCTGGCTGTGCTTCACTTTGCTGTCCGGCAAAGTCTCCGACGTTATCGGACGCAAAAAAACGTACATCCTTGGGTTTGTTCTCCAACTCGCTGGGGTGTTCGCACTCTTCCCTCTAGTTGAAGCTGGCAGTGGCACCTCTCTCTTCTTTGGTTTGGCTCTGCTCACCATCGGAACTGGTTTTACCTATGGGCCGCAAGCTGCGATGTATACCGAAATCTTTCCGGCCTCGATCAGATTCTCGGGTGTGTCGATCTCTTATGCAATTGGGGCAATTCTGGGTGGTGCTTTCGCACCCACAATTGCGGAAGCACTGGTGGATGCAACAGGGGGCACGCAAGCAGTGACCTTCTACCTGGCGGGCATGACTGTTGTTGGGCTGTTGGCAGTCTCGGCTTTGACCGACAAAACCAACGTTCCACTTGGCCCTTTGCATGAGGAGGAACAGCAGGAACGACCATTCGTCTGGAGTTAGGGCATACCGGGTTACCCACAGCAACCTAACTCTTGCAGCCCCACATTAATTAAGGAGAAAATATGCAATTCCATCACCATGGCTATGTTTCCACCAACCCCCGGGTTCTCCCCGCCGCAGGCCCCGAGCGGTCTGAGGCTTTGCCTGATCATATGGATGTGTTGATCGTGGGAGCGGGACCTGCGGGAATGATCGCCGCCGCCCAGTTGTCAATGTTTCCTAATGTGCACACTCGCATTATTGACCGTAGGCCCCACCGTTTGGAGATCGGGCAGGCGGACGGCATCCAAGCAAGGTCGGTCGAAACATTTCAGGCATTCGGTTTTGCCAAAGAAATCACTGACGAGGCATTCCGAATTACCGAGATGGCTTTTTGGAAGCAAAAGCCAGATTCGCCGGAAGAGATCCACCGTACAGCACGAACTTTGGACGATGAGCACGGTGTATCGGAGTTTCCTCACTTAATTGTGAATCAGGCACGCGTTCTCGACTATTTTGCGGAGTTTATGGGGCGTTCACCTTCGCGCATGAAGCCGAATTTCGGCTATGAGTTCTTGGGGCTTGAAGTGGGGGATGGAGAATATCCGGTGGCTGTTGAGCTACGCGATGTTCAGACCGGAGAAAAACGCACCGTGTATTCCAAGTATGTAGTCGGGTGTGACGGCGCCCGCTCCGGCGTCCGGAAAGCGATTGGGGGACGCCTTGAAGGTAAGTCTGCTAACCATGCGTGGGGCGTGATGGATGTAATTGCCGAAACGGATTTCCCGGATATCCGTCTGAAATGCGCAATCAACTCGAAGTATGGTTCTATCCTTCATATTCCGCGCGAGGGTGGCTATTTGTTCCGAATGTATGTGGATCTTGGTGAAGTAAGAGAAGATGACAACGGTCAGGTTCGTAGTACTACCATCGAACAGATTATTGACCAGGCCAACAACATTCTAAGTCCATACACTCTCGACGTTCGCGAGGTCTGCTGGCACTCGGTCTATGAAGTTGGGCACCGGTTAGCCAACAAATTCGACAATCTGTCGAATGAGTGCCCTGAGCCGCGAGTTTTCATTACCGGCGATGCCTGCCATACGCACTCCGCAAAGGCAGGTCAAGGCATGAATGTGTCAATGCAGGACGGGTTCAACATTGCTTGGAAGCTTGGCTATGTTCTCGATGGGCGCAGTCCGGAGACTTTGCTGCGCACCTATGCCGAGGAACGAAAGGAAATTGCCAAGAACCTCATAGATTTCGACCGTGAGTGGTCAACGCTAATGGCGACGCCCACGGAAGAACTTGAAAATCCTAACTACTTGGAGGATTACTACGTTCAGACGGCAGAATTCCCTGCCGGGTTTATGACCGAATACCAACCGTCAATCCTTACGGGTGGAAAAGAGCATCAGAGCTTAGCCAAGGGGTATCCCGTAGGTAAGCGCTTCAAGTCTGCTGAGGTATGTCGAGTTGCCGACGCTAATCCCGTGCACTTAGGGCATCACGCGACGGCTGATGGACGTTATCGAATCTATGTGTTCGCTGATTTGGATGGCGCTCGTGCGGTCGAGTGGGCAGAGTGGTTTGCTCACGACCCGGATTCGCCTCAGAACCGTTACATGCGTCCAGGCGATGAGGATGTAATGTTTGATACCAAAATTATTTATCCTAAATTGCATACGGACGTAGATTTAAACCAAGTTCCTTCGATCTTTTTTCCGAAGTGTGGTCCGTTCAGGGTGAGCAACTATGAAAAAGTCTATTCTCTCCTCCCCGGCAGCAACATTTTTGAGGAACGTGAAATCTCCGAGCAGGGTGCAGTGGTGGTAGTGCGGCCAGATCAATATGTAGCTGCAGTTCTGCCTCTCGACGACACTGCGGGACTTCAGAAAGTGTTCGAGCCTGTCTTGAAGGGGTAGTGCAATGATTGGGCTGAAAGAGTTCCGCTTTGCGGTGAACAGCACTGTGGTGCCGCTCCGTATTGATGCTTTGGAGTCATTTCGCGGTGCGGTGAAGATGCACAACGTCGGAAGAGCAACGTTTGTGCACATCAGTGCTGACGCTCATTCAGTCCATCGCACTGAAGAGCTAATAGCTTGGCCAAGCGATGCTTATGTAAAGGTGAGTCAGATAATTGAGGGGCATGGGGTTCTGCGCCAAGACGGGAAGGCGGTTCACTTTGGCCAGGGAGACATTGTAATTTACGACACCTCGCGTCCCTATGATCTTGAGTTTCCTGAAGGGTGCGCCTTATTGGTGGTTATGGTTCCCAAAAACGATCTTGCCCTCAGTGAAAAAGTGCTGGCGCATGTCACTGCTATTTCACTCACTAAGGGATTTGCGGTGAGTGCTGCTGTAGCGGCCTTTTTGGGAGAACTTGCGCGTAATTTTGACGAGCTCGCCACTCGTGCTGGGGCACAGTTGGCGGAAATGGTTGTAGCGATGATTCGGCCCGTTCTAGTTGCCGCCGCGGAAGATGCGGGATTTGGCCTGGACTCTAGGACTCAACTGGTCCGAACAATTGACGCCTTCATCGATGACCATCTCGACGACCCAGATTTGGGGCCGAAGCTCATAGCTCAAGCACATTTCATATCGGTTCGGTATCTTCACCAGCTCTTTAGTGACCGTGCAACAACGGTCGCTGGGGCGATCAAAGGTCGCCGCTTAGATCGTGCTCACGCTCTGCTTGGAGACCCATCGAGTTCTTCGCAGCCGATTAGTGTGATTGCGGCTAGTTGTGGCCTGTCTGATGCGGCTTACTTCTCTCGTGCATTTAAGGAGAGGTTTGGGCTAAGCCCCAGCGCTTTTCGTCGAACCTTTGTTGCTTAATGCACTCCCAGAAAACTAAAGTGCACTGTCTCACAAGTAGGAGTGGGCGGGCTCACTTAGAATGGCTTTACCTAAGAAAGGAGCCAGGATGCAAACTAGGCAATACATCAATGGGGAATGGGTTGAGGGAGCGGCAGATAGTATTTCTTCCTACAACCCCGCCACCGGCGAGGTGATCGCTGAGGTTAGGTGCGCTAGCCCCACTCAAGTGGACGACGCGATTACCGCGGCGCGTGAAGCTTTGTCAGGAGAGTGGGCAAATCTATTGCCGGTGCAGCGTGCAGCCGTATTATTCAAAATTGCGGATCTAATAGAGGCGAATGCAGAAGAATTTGCCCAGCTCGAAACTTTGGATCAGGGGCAACCGATCGGAGTTGCTCGCCAAGTGTCGGTGGCAGGTGCAGCCAATCACTTCCGGTACTTCGCCGGTTTCGTCACCAAGATTCAGGGTACGACCAACCCAATCAGCTTCCCCGATACCTTGCACTACACCAAGCGAGAGCCTGTGGGGGTCAACGCGTTAATTACTCCCTGGAATTTTCCGCTGATGATTCTTGCCTGGAAGCTTGCACCCGCCCTGGCTACAGGTAATTCGGTGGTAATTAAGCCGTCCGAAGTTACCCCACTCACGTCCATCAAGCTTGTTGAAATCTGCGAACAGGCAGGCGTTCCCGCAGGCGTAGTAAACATTGTGACGGGTGCTGGAGATGTTGGCGCACTGTTGTCCTCGCACATGGGTGTCGATCATGTTTCATACACTGGCTCGACTCCGACCGGTAAAGCGATCACCCATGCTGCGGCGGATTCCAACCTTAAGCGTTTGACACTCGAACTCGGTGGTAAAGCGCCTTCAATCATTACAGCCTCAGCCGATATAGACTCCGCTGTGGCTGGCAATATTGGTGGTGCGTTATTGAACTCTGGACAGGTTTGTGCTGCCTATACTCGCTTCTACGTGGACTCCAAGGTTCACGATGAATTCGTCGAAAAGCTTGCTTCGGCTGCAACTTCAATGCACGTAGGTCCTGGAAATGACGAGAAATCTCAACTAACTCCAGTAGTTTCCGAAAAACATCTCGGGCATATCACCAACTTGATTGAAGCTGGGCGTTCCGAAGGAGCCGAACTCGTCACAGGTGGCCATCGGATTGATCGTGATGGCTATTTCGTTGAACCCACCGTGTTTGCCGAAGTTGATGAAGATAATTCGATTGCGAAGCAAGAAATTTTTGGCCCAGTTCTTTCGGTAATGAAGTACGACGGGGAGCTAGACGAAGTCATCGCACGTGCGAACGATTCTGAGTATGGTCTCGCTGCCGCAGTATGGACTAGCGACATTGCGGAGAGTCAACGCATAGCCAATGGGCTGCGCTCTGGTGCAGTATTTGTGAATATGCTACCGATCCCTGATATGGCAGCCCCCTGGGGTGGATATAAACAATCCGGTTGGGGCCGAGAGATGGGACCACAAGCTATCGAGTGCTACACCGAGACTAAGTCTGTCTGGTTGCATTACGGCGGCTAGTATCTGGCGAAATAATTTTTTAGGCGACGGTACCGTGGCAGAATTTTGTCCACGATACTGTCGCCTTCGTTATGGAAAAGGAAGAAAGCCAGATCTGGGAACTCGATGGCGAAGATCCATTGGCGACGGAACCGCATTTTGAATTTCGAAACCCCACGCCTGGATTTGGACGCTATTGTTAGAGCCCCGATCTAGTCGGGGCTCTTTAGTTAGCTCAAGAGTTATAGGGGTCGATGCTCGTTAATTTCACGGGCTGCCCGGAAACCTGTCTCGATAGCTCCATCGACGAAAGAGTTCCAACCTGCTGCCCAATCTGAGCCGGCAAAAATTAGATTCCCATGACGAAGCTTTTCTGGGTGGCCGTGGAGGAACTGACCGGTTCGCGGAGTTGCCCAGGTCTGTCCGGTGAATTCGTCCTCTACCCAGTCGTGGCTAAAAGTGCTTACGACCTCGATATTTGCGTCCCAAGCATCTACAGCTCGCTGGACGGCCTCGACGCTATTGAGGTCAATTGCTGCGTGGTCAGGACCGAAGCCTACGCAAATCGTGGTGTCGTCTTCCATGAAATATTCTGACCGAAGAAGCGCTAGGGGGTGGCCGTCTGGAGCGTAAGCCAAAATTTTGCGATGGCCTTTGATCTTCACCCATACCTTGTGGCCAGTGCAGTTCCAGCCTTCCACCATCGCTTCTTTAGCGTGATCGGGAAGCCCCTCGATGAAGTCGATGGTTTTGAGTGCTCCGATTGGGAGTGTCACTACAACTTGTTCGAACTGCCGGGTCGTGCCGTCCGCTAGCGTGATCTCGACACAGTCGCCTTGGTCGTCTACCTTGGTGACTCTCGTGTTGAGATGTACTTCTCCACGAATGTCGTTTCGGATCTTCGAATAAATGCTCTTCATGCCGCCCTCGAGCTTGTAGCGCAATGTTTGATCATCGAGCAAAGATAGGCGGTGATCTGACAAAGCAGCCCAGTGCGCTGCCATCAGTGGCGATGCTGTGCGAGACTCGCCATTGTAGCCAGCGTTCCAGTACGCATTAGCTAATGCGACTTCTTCTTCGCTGAATTCACCGTTCCGGACGCAGTCGAGCACAGTCCCGGTATCCGCTTTCGCGACAGCTTCACGGTTAGTCCATGGCGCGTGGGGCAGGGGAAACAGTTCGCGCGATCGTTCGAAAATCTTCGACTGAACCCCGGCGAGTTTTTTGTCTACGTCTGCTTCAACTCCTGAATGGACCGTATCGCCGACAATCCAGAATGCTTCGTCGCAAACCGGAGATGAGACGATTTCTGCGCCGTAGCGTGTGATTTCTGACCAAATGAATGGTTGCATCCAGTGAACCCAAGTGCCGCCCACTTCCAACTCGTGTCCCAGTTTTTGGGCAGTCCAGGTTCGACCACCGATTCGGTCTCGAGCCTCGAAAATTTCGACCGTGTACCCAAGGCGCTCCAACTCTCGAGCGGAAATTAGCCCAGCGAAACCTGCCCCGATAATCCCGACAGTTCCCTTCATGATCAGCTCCTTTGCTTGTCGTTAGAGGACCGGTTTGATTTGAAACCAGTTCATCATGAGCTGAATCACAATTCTTGGCCTAGAGTGCAGTGGTCTTGTGACTGGGCGCACAGTGCCGTGGGAGGTCTTTTTGCATAACCCTGCAAACCTTAGAGTCGTCTTCATCACATCTTGAAAGGGGTGAAGAATGACTCAGAATAATAAGGTTGATAGTGGTCGAGCGCTCCAAGGAAAACTTGGTGCTGGATCCCTCATGATGTTAATCATTGCCGCTTCAGCTCCGCTCACGGCTGTAGCCGGTGGTGCTCCGACGTCCTATGCTGTCACTGGGATGATCGAAGTCCCAATGGGCTACCTTGTCCTCGGAATTGTCTTACTCATTTTTGCGGTTGGCTACGCCGCAATGAGCACAAAAATTACTAATGCTGGGGCGCTCTACGCATACACCGCTACTGGGCTGGGAAAGCGTCAGGGGCTTGCTGCCGCGTGGCTTGCGCTCGTGAGCTACAACGCGATGCAGATTGGCTTATATGGCATCGTTGGAGCAACGATTGCGGGTACTTTATCGGCTCTAGCAGGCATAACGATCGAATGGTGGGTTGCTGCGTTATTCTGCTGGTTTCTTACGGGATTGCTCGGAGCCATGAATATCGATGCCTCAGCCAAAGTTATTGGTGTGCTTGTGATTCTCGAATTCTTAGTCGTAGTACTTGTCGACTTTATTGGATTGAGCAGCCCTGCTGAGCCGATCAGTGTGGCAGCTTTTGACCCCACCGGGTTTGTGGGGCCGGGCATTGGTGCCGCCCTAGCCTTCGGCATGGCCGCTTTTATGGGGTTCGAGTCTGCAACAATTTACGCTGAAGAAGCTGAAAACCCACAGAAATCTGTGCCGAGGGCAACATACGGAGCTCTCGGGTTAATCGCTGGGTTCTACGCTTTTTCGGCCTGGGCCATCGCCCAGGGCGTAGGGGAATCGCAGATTGTGGAGAAAGCTAGGGAGAGCGGACCGGAGCTTCTGTTTGTTTTTCTCGAGGAAAGCGGGCATCACGGTCTAGCGACCTTTGGTCGTATTGTCTTCATTACCTCTCTCTTGGCCGCGCTTTTCGCCTTCCATAACGCGGTGGCACGTTATGCCTTGGTGCTAGGTAGGGAAGGGGTGCTGCCTGAGCGTCTAGGTCGAACGCACCCGAAGACGCATGCACCGATTTACTCGTCCTTGGCGCAGTCTGTCTTAGCGTTGCTGTTCATTGGGGGATTTGCGATCTACGGTTCAGTGACAAATGCGGGACCGGAGTTTCCCGTCTTGACTATGTTCTCCTGGTTGACCAATGCGGGAGCTTTCGGCATTGTTTTCCTGTTGTTTATCACCTCGGTGTCGGTAGTCAGATTCTTTTGGGGTACTAATGAGCACAATCTGTTTGTCCGGGTGATTGCGCCGGTTGCTGCGATGGTCGGACTGGCCGTGATCTTTATCGAGATTCTTATCCACTTTGATGTCATGGTGGGGCAAGAGGGCTTTCATCCCTTAGTGGTCGGCATGCCCTCTGTGATCTTGTTGACCGGTGTTGCCGGGTATCTCCGCGCAGAATGGCTGAGAAGAACTAATCCAACTCGTTATAGCTGCATAGGTACAGGGAGGGGATCGGCGGAGCTCGCAAGAAATGGTCACAATATCGATACATGACACTGCGAAAAGTGGACGCCGGCGATTTTGCGCTCCGGCAAATTGCTAGTGCCACCCCGGGGGGGGGTAAGGCATCGTCGTAAAGACGAGGGCGATCTGCTCAAACTTCAACGGTTTCCAGGCGCTATAACGGTATTGCTCCACTCTCGTGCTTGAGGTAGGGCCGCGTTTGGGTTTTGTCAATGCCTCATTTTTGAGCATTCAAGGCATATATTAAAAAATTCAGCAGACGTAACGTGTTCTCCTGCTAGCAAATTTTTGTTTCTCCAGCGCGGCCTCCCACCCCTTAAGAGTTCACTTCAGGCTTCTGCCTTGTTCTCCTATGTCTTTGCTGAGCTCCAAGATGTCCCGCCCATGGGGGAGGAGGTGGGTGCGTAAAAGCTTGGGTGAGATGCCTTAATGGCGTTTGTCTGGATACACAATCCGGCCTTAAGGAATCGTGCGTTTCCAACAATAAATTTTTTTAATAGTGACCAATTCAATTCCAATGCCCCTGGCGGGGTGCTTAGCTGCTTAAACAGCTAAAACGTGGAAACTGTGCCGCACATTTCTTTTCTTGAGGCGTAAAAGTTTCGCATGTTTTGCCGATGTTCAAAAAGTAAGTGTTTCCGCCGAAGTGGCAAAAGCCTGAGTTTTAGGCACTAAAGTGTTGTAGATCATAACGCCGAGTGCCGGGGTTGTGGATGAAGTGAACAAGTTTCAAGGAGGCTCGATGAGCTCAAACGCTGAAAGCGGACCCGTTCAGGCGGCTTCGCACCAGGGGCAAAAGGTACTACCAGGCGACGAGGTGCGCAGCAGCAATGAGCAGCGTCGCGTGGCGCTTGCAACCACCGTCGGTACCGCAATTGAGTGGTACGACTTCTTCCTCTATGCCAGTGCCGCCGGTCTGGTATTTAATAAATTGTTCTTCGCCGGCCTTGGCGCACAGGCTGCCACCGTTGCGTCCTTCCTTACGGTCGGATTGAGCTTCCTGTTCCGACCTCTTGGTGCCTTCCTTGCCGGTTACTTCGGCGATAAGCTCGGCCGCCGCGTGGTCTTGATGGTCACCCTCATGGGTATGGGTACAGCCACCGCCATCATCGGCCTGCTGCCGACCTATGCCTCCATCGGTGTGGCCGCGCCGATTCTGCTTGTTTTCCTGCGTGTGCTTCAGGGCATTTCTGCCGGCGGCGAGTGGGGCGGTGCTGTGCTCATGGCCGTTGAGCACGCTCCCGATCACAAGCGCGGCTGGTACGGCTGCTCCCCGCAGGTGGGCGTGCCGCTCGGTTTGCTCTTGGCTTCCGGCATTTTGGCGCTGATGAGCGTGATCGCCCCAGGTGATGCCTTCCTGGACTGGGGTTGGCGTATTCCTTTCCTTATTAGTGTCGTGTTGATTGCCCTTGGTTACTTCATTCGCCGCGGTGTGGATGAGTCCCCGGTGTTCAAAGAGATTGCAGAGCGCAAGGAACAAACAAGCAACCCCATCGGTGCGCTTTTCCGCCGCCACGGCCTCCTCGTGCTGCTCGCGGCTTTGGTATTCGCCGGCAACAACGCCGTTGGCTACATGACTACCGGCGGCTGGATTCAGAAATACGCATCCAACCCGGATGGCCCAGTCGGCCTATCGCGCGACACGGTACTGCTTGCCGTGACCGGTTCGGCTGCATCGTGGCTCGTCTTTACCCTGCTTTCTGGCAAAGTCTCCGACCTCCTCGGCCGCAAAAAGACCTACATCCTCGGCTTCATCCTCCAGCTCGGCGGCGTATTCACCCTCTTCCCGCTGGTCAACCACGGTGATGGCACCTCGCTGTTTTTCGGCCTCGCACTCTTGACCATCGGCACCGGCTTTACCTACGGGCCTCAAGCGGCGATGTACGCGGAAATCTTCCCGGCATCGGTTCGCTTCTCCGGCGTATCCATCTCCTATGCCATCGGCGCCATCCTCGGCGGTGCCTTTGCCCCCACGATCGCAGAAACGCTTGTCGACGCCACGGGCAGCACCCAAGCCGTGACTTACTATCTCGCGGCGATGTCGATTATTGGTTTGCTCGCCGTTGTTGCGCTTCGCGATAAAACCAATGTTCCTCTTGGCCCCTTGCACGAAGAAGAACAGCGCGAACGCCCCTTCATTTGGAGCACCTCCTAAGCACCTATCAAGCACCCACCCCCAGCTATGGCGATGCCCTGCTGGGGGTTTTCTTAGTGATGGGCCTTAGCGTGCCCCAGGCGCCTTGGTTGCTTTCAGCCTCCATGCCGCTGCGGTAGCAAGCGCCACGATGGCGCCGAAGATACATGCCCACTGGCCAGGAATTGCCACGCTGAGCAAGGCGAGGATCCACGGGGCGAAAAAGCCGAGGTAGGTGGCCGAATAATAGATCGCGGTAAATTGGCCCAGATCGTCGCGATGGGCTTGTTGCTGCACTTGGAAAAGGCCCGAAACCATCAAAATGCCATAGGCCACGCCCAGGACTGGTGCCGCAAGTAATAACGCCAGCACTGAATGGCTGATAATTACCCATGCGCCTAAGCCCATGCCCAGTGCGGAAAGCATGAGCCCAAATGCCACTGGTGCTTTGCCGGTGGCATTAATTCGCGCGTTGATGGTCTTTTGCACTGCCACGCCGCTGAGCATGGTGATCGAGGAGATAAGCCCAGTAAAGGCCACCATTGCGGGCACCGAAACATACGTGCTGAGCGTGGCAAATGCCGTGGTGGCCGAACCGAAGACCCACGGTGCCCACAGCAGCGTTGGCACGATGGGGGTGATTCGGCGCCACTGGGTCTTTTGTCGCTTCGCGGGCCTTGAGGCCTCGGGTACGTTCCACACAGCGATGCCGGAAACCACGATGAGTACGAGGTGTGCAATCAGTGGGGTATATAGCGGGGCAGGCAGCCACTCGGCCACGGCACCGCTGACGGCGGGGCCTAAACCGAAGCCCGCGGAGGTTGCGACCGTGGCTCTGCGCGCGCCAAGAGCTGTGGTGCCTCCCGTCGCGGCGGTGAGCTCTTTGAGCCAGGAGGCGCCCGCGGCAAGCATGAGCCCCACGGCAACACCGGTGACGAGCCTTCCGATGGCGACCACGACGTCGAAGCGCTCGGGGAAGGTCATAAGCAAAACGGTGCCGATCAATGAGATCACCGCGGCAGGGCGCATGATGGCGCGTCGGCCCACAACATCGGAGCGTGTACCGCCATAAATAAGGGCGGGGATCAGGCCAAGGATGTAAATGGCCAGCAAGAAGGTTACTTTTGCTTGGCTTAAGCCGAGTTCATGGCGGTAGACGGGCAGCAATGGGGCGAAGTGGTTCGCGCCAAACCCAATCGCGAACATGACCAGAGCCACTTTTTTCCAATCCTGCATGGCCAAAGTGTAGCTAGGATCACACAATACTGGCGCTGATGGCACATTTGGGGGTGTGTGTCACCTGACGCTAGGGGGTGAAAAGTGGGTGTGTTTGACATTGGATCCCATCTGGCAAACAGGCAGCGCAGTGCAAACTTTTTCACCACGCTTCGACGAGCGTCTTAGGGTCTACTTAATAAGGCTTGCCTTGGCTTGCTGGGGATCGTTAGGCTGCACCCGACCCCAAGAAAGGCAGACATGAAACTTAAAGCGATCACCGCTGCAATGTTGGCTGCAGGCCTCGGACTGGCTGCATGCAGCAATGCTGAAGAAGCTGACGTTGCAACCAAGAGCCAAGAAATCACCATCGAAGACAACTTCGGTGATGTCACCATTCCTCTGCCAGTAGAGCGTGTGGCATCTACGGATAACCGCACCTTCGAGGTGCTCGAAGATTGGGACGTCCCGCTGGTTGCCGTACCGAAGGGTCTGCTGCCCGACACGGTAGAGGCATACCGCGGCGATGACGTTGCCGATATGGGCATGCACCGCGAGCCCGACCTTGAGGCACTGGTGAAGGCCAAGCCTGACCTGATCATCTCCGGCCAGCGCTTCAGCCAGCACTACGAGGACATGAAGAAGCTCAACCCCGGCGTGCCGATCGTTGATTTCGAGCCCCGCGATGATCAAGACTTCTTCGAAGAGCTCAAGCGCGAAGTCATTGCCATGGGCAAGATCTTCGACAAAGAGTCCGACGCCAACGAGCTTGTAGAGAACTTCGATAAGGCCGCCGAGCGTGCCAAGAAGGCATACAACGGCAACGACACCGTCATGGCCGTCAACGTCTCCGGTGGCGAAATCGGCTACATCGCCCCCAAGATTGGCCGCACCTACGGTCAGGTGTTCGAGCTGCTCGACCTCAAGCCCGCCCTGGATGTCGATGGCTCCAGCAGCAACCACGAGGGTGACGACATCTCGGTGGAAGCTATTGCAGAATCTGATCCCGACTGGATCTTCGTGCTCGACCGCGACGGTGCTGTGAACTCCGATAAGCCGGACTACCAGCGCGCCTCCAAGGTCATCGCCGATTCCCCTGCGCTGAAGAACGTCAAGGCAGTCAAGGACGACCAGATCGTTTACGCGCCGCAAGACACCTACGTCAATGAGTCGATCATCACCTACACGGAGATGCTCAACGATATTGCTGATGCCTTCGAGCAGAAAAAGTAACCATCTAGAAAGGGTCTTGTGAATCCTGGATTCAATCCCCGCTTCGCCATCGCTGTGGTGGTGGTAGCGGGGCTTCTGCTGTGTTCACTCATGGTGGGGGAGTACAACATTTTTTCCCCGGGCGGATTTGAAATGCTGCAAATCACCCGCATCCCGCGCACCATCGCCCTGGTGCTCTCCGGTGCAGCCCTTGCCATGAGTGGCCTCTTGATGCAGCTTCTCACCCAAAACCGCTTCGTGGAACCAACCACCACAGGCACCACGGAATGGGCGGGATTAGGGCTGCTCCTAAGCCTGATCTTCATGCCTGAGGCCGGCATCTTGGAACGCATGGTCCTCGCCGTGCTCTGCTCTTTTATTGGCACCATGGTCTTTTTTGGCTTCTTAAGAAAAGTAAGCCTGAAACAATCGCTCGTGGTGCCGATCATCGGCATCATGCTCGGTGCCGTCGTCGGCGCCATCAGCACCTTCATCGCCTTGCAATTCGATGCTCTCCAAACCCTCGGTGTGTGGTTCCAAGGCAGCTACACCTCCGTTTATCAAGGCCAATACGAGGTGCTTTGGCTGGTGCTCATCGTGGTCATTGCCGTGGCCGTCGGTGCCGATTACTTCACCGCGGTAGGCCTTGGCCAAGACGTGGCCACGAGCATCGGCGTGCCCTATCAGCGCCTGGTGTTCCTTGGCACCGCGCTTATCGCGCTGGCCACTGGCGTGGTCACTGTGGTGGTAGGCAACCTGCCATTTTTGGGCTTGATTGTGCCCAATGTGGTGTCGATGGTTCGCGGCGATGATCTGCGAAGCAACCTGCCTTGGGTGTGCCTGCTAGGCATTGGGCTTGTCACCGCTTGCGACCTGGTTGCGCGCACCATCATCTCACCCTTTGAAATCCCCGTCGCCGTGATCCTCGGAGTGCTCGGTGCAGCATTCTTCGTGGTGCTCATCGTAAGGAGGGCGAATGCAAACTAAAGCCTTCGCCCACTCCTCACGCCGCTACTGGATCCTGCTCGGCATCATCTACGCGGTGGGCATCGGTTGCGCCATTGGCCTGCTGAGCTACGACAACCCCATGCCCTTTGGCACGGAAACCTTCTGGCTGATCGCCCAGCGCCGCCTCAATGCGGTGCTGGCTATCGCCCTCGTCGCCGCATGCCAGGCCTTTGCCACGCTGGCCTTTCAAACGGTGGTGAATAACCGCATCGTTACTCCATCGATCATGGGCTTCGAGGCGCTGTATCGCACCATCCACACCGCCACCGTCTTCTTCGGTGTAGCGGCGTTGAGCCACACCTTCTCCATGTTCATCTTCCAATTGGTGCTCATGGTTGGGTTCTCTTTGTTGCTCTACGCCTGGCTGCTTGGCAAAGATATGCACGCCATGCTGTTGGTGGGCATCGTGCTCGGTGGTGGCTTGGGAAGCTTGGCCACCTTCATGCAACGCCTGCTCACCCCGAGTGAATTCGACCTTCTCACCGCCCGGCTTTTCGGTTCCATCGTCAACGCCCAGGCGCAATATTTCCCCATCGCAATCCCGCTCGTCATCATTGGCGTGGTAGTGCTGCTTTTTAAGGCCACCACACTCAATGTGATGGCCCTGGGTAAACAAGCCGCCCAGAATTTGGGTCTGAATTATCGTCGAGAAGCTCTCGTGCTCTTGGTATTGGTCTCGATTCTGATGGCCACCTCCACCGCCTTGGTGGGCCCGATGACATTCCTGGGCTTTTTGGTTGTCACCCTGACGTATCAGCTCGCTGGTACTGAAGACCACCGCTATCTGCTTCCGCTTGCCTTCGGTTTGGCTTTTGCCATTTTGACAAGCGCATATTTCGTGCTCAACCACGTTTTCTACGCCCAAGGAGTAGTAAGCGTCATTATCGAACTCGTTGGCGGACTAGTGTTCCTGCTGGTTCTGCTGAGGAAGGGAACCCTGTGATCAAGCTCGATCAAGTACACAAAAACTACGGCGAAACGAGCATCGGCCCGGTCAATGTGGAAATCCCTAATGGAGGCATCACCGCGCTGGTTGGCCCGAATGGTGCCGGCAAATCCACGCTGCTCACCATGATCGGTCGCCTGCTCGACATGGATGAAGGCAGCATCGAAGTAGCTGGCTTTGATGTCGCCCACACCAAAAGCGCCGATCTAGCCAAGGTGCTGTCGATTCTTCGCCAGGAAAACCACTTCATCACCCGGCTTACGGTGCGCCAACTCGTCGCCTTCGGGCGCTTCCCGCATTCAAAAGGGCGATTGAACCGCGATGATGAAGACATCATTAGCCGCACCCTGGAGTTCTTTAACCTCACCGATCTTCAGCACCGCTACCTGGATCAACTCTCCGGTGGCCAGCGTCAACGCGCCTATGTAGCCATGGTCTTGGCTCAAGATACGGACTATGTGTTGCTCGACGAGCCACTAAATAACCTCGATATCGCGCACTCGGTGGAGATGATGCGCCACCTCAAGCGCGCGGCAGATGAGTTAGGCAAGACCATCATTGTGGTGTTGCACGACATCAACTTCGCTGCTTGTTATGCCGACCGCATCTGTGCCGTGCGCGATGGCCAAATCTTCGCCTTCGGTACGCCCGATGAAATTATCTGCGATGAAACGCTGAGCAATATCTTCGGCACTCCGATTTCGGTGATCCCCGGACCGCATGGCCCAATCGCTGCTTATTTCTAAGCTTTTCGACGATCCAAACCCGCAGTTTACCTGCGGGTTTGTGTTGTTGTTGGTGGGTGTGTAACTTTATGTGAGTCGCCGCGACC
>NZ_BMCX01000003.1 GCF_014635485.1 Corynebacterium pelargi
TACACACACCCCAACCAACACACAAACCCCCAGCTCAAACACACAAAAGCCGGGGGCGTGATGGAAAAGGAGCGAGAACTACTCGCCGATTCTTGCTCCAGCGAAGTTCTTCTTACCTTTACGCAGCACGAGCCAGGAGCCGTGCAAGAGATCCTCTTGAGATGCAACCCAGTCTTCGGATTCGATGCGCTGGTTGTTCACGTAGGCACCACCCTCCTTGATGGTTCGACGTGCAGCGCCCTTGGAAGCGGCGAGGTTGGCGTCGACAAGCAAATCCACAATCGAAGGCGTTGCATCTGCCGGGTAGGACGCAATCGTGGTCTCTTGGAGCGAAGACGCAAGCGTGCGCTGGTCTAACTCTTCCAAGGATGCGCGGCCAAACAGTGCCTGAGCTGCAAGTTCAACAGCCTTGGTGGCATCTTCACCGTGAACCAGGTTGGTCATTTCCTGAGCGAGTCGGCGCTGCGCTTCACGCATGTGCGGACGCTCCTGAACAGCCTGTTCGTATTCCGCAATCTCTTCTTGGTTGAGGAAGGTAAACCAGCGAAGGTAATCGATCACCACCGAATCCCCGGCGTTGATGAAGTACTGGTACCAGGAGTATGGGCTGGTCAGCTCGGGGTCGAGCCACAACTTGCCGCCACCGGTGGACTTGCCAAACTTCTGGCCATCGGCATCGGTAACCAAAGGCACAGTAAGGCCGTGAACCTTTGCGCCATCGACGCGCCTATTGAGATCCACACCAGAAACGATATTGCCCCATTGATCGCCACCGCCGATCTGCAGTGTCACATCCTTGGTGCGGCGCAAGTGCACGAAGTCATTGGCCTGGAGCAACATATAGGAAAACTCGGTGTAGGAAATGCCGTCGCTTTCCAAGCGACGCTTCACCGTATCCCTATCCAGCATGGTGTTCAGTGAGAAGTTCTTGCCCACATCGCGCAGGAACTCGATCACATTCATCTCGCCGGTCCAGTCGGCGTTATTCACCATCTCGGCTTTGCCGTCTTGGAAATCGACGAACCGCGAAATCTGCGTTTTGATGCTTTCCATGTTCTGCTCGACCTGCTCCTGGCTCAGCATCGAGCGCTCCCCCACATCACGAGGATCACCGATCATGCCGGTGGCGCCACCTGCCAGAGCGAAGGGCTTATGTCCCGCCATCTGGAAGCGCTTCAGCATAATCAGCGGCACGAGGTGACCTGCGTGGAGGGAAGATCCAGTGGGATCGAAACCGCAATAAAGAGCGATTGGTTGCTTGGTGTGCTCGCGCAACGCATCCACATCGGTGGAGTCATTGATCAGGCCACGCCACAGCAGTTCATCGATGATATTCAAGGGTTGTCCTTTTAAAACTTGAGAAAATGTCGGATGCTCACGGCAGCTAGGAGAAAACTGTGAGGCTTTAAGACCAGGGTTGTGCTTGATCAATCAGCATGACCGGGATGCCATCTTCAATGGGATAGGCAATGCCCAAGCGGGGATTGAGCAGCACTGATTCCTGCTCGCGATATTCAAGCGGGCCGTGATCCTTTGGACACACCAGGATTTCTAGTAACTCAGGATCAATACTCATGGGTACACAGCTTAGCTTTCGGGTTTAAGAAGATGGTGAATGCAGAAGCCAAGGCCTCCCGATCCACCCCACAATAGTGGGGATTGAATCTCGGAGGCCTGTGGTGCCAAAGCATATCTGGCGAGTTGTTGGTGCTAGACGCTGCGATGAAGCGCTAGCACCACGGGCGTTAGTCTGCGCTGTCGATCACCTTGGCGCTGGCCCAAGCTCGCAGATCCTCGGAGCGCTGGCGGGCGCGTTCGCGTTGCTCTGCAACACGCACACCTGCGGTGCCACCACGGGTGGCACGAGAGGCAACGGCACCTTCGACGCTGAGCACTTCGCGCACACCTGCGTGAAGCGCTGGGTGCACAGAAGCCAGTTCCTCATCGCTGAGCTGGTCAAGGCCTTTGCCTTGTTCCTCTGCGATACGCACGCAGGCACCGGAGGCCTCATGCGCTACTCGGAAGGGCACGCCTTCACGCACCAACCACTCGGCAAGATCGGTGGCGAGGGTGAAGCCTGCCGGGGCGAGCTCTGCCATACGCTCCTCATTGAAGCGAAGCGTGGACACCAGGCCGGTCATTGCTGGCTGCAGCAAGCGCAATTGCGCGACCGAATCGACGATCGGCTCCTTGTCTTCTTGCAAGTCGCGGTTATAGGCCAAAGGCTGTGCCTTGAGCGTGGCCATCAAACCAGCGAGGTTGCCAATCAAACGCCCAGTCTTGCCGCGGGTCAGTTCAGCCACGTCAGGGTTTTTCTTTTGGGGCATGATAGAGCTGCCGGTTGACCAGGCATCGTCAAGGATGACGTAGCCGTACTCCGGGGTGCACCAGTAGACGATTTCTTCTGCCAGGCGGGACATGTCTACAGCGATTTGAGCCAAGACGAATGCTGCTTCCGAGGCGAAATCGCGCGAGCTCGTCGCGTCGATGGAGTTATCGGCTGCCTCATCAAAGCCCAATTCCTCTGCAATAGCCTCGGGGTCTAGCTTGAGGGAAGAACCTGCCAAGGCGCCGGATCCATAGGGGGAAACGGCCAGGCGCTTGTCGAGGTCTTGGAGACGATTGACATCTCGAAGCAATGGCTGTGCATGCGCGAGGAGCTGATGCGCGAGCAGCACGGGCTGCGCCGCCTGGGAGTGCGTTTTACCCGGCATGATGGCCTCGGGATGATCCGCAGCCTGGGTGATAATCGCATCGACGAGGTCGAGCGTGTCTTGGGCAACGTCACGGATGGCGTCGCGCAGCCACATGCGAAACAGGGTGGCCACCTGGTCGTTGCGGGAGCGACCAGCGCGCAGACGGCCACCGACCTCAGGGCCAACGCGATCAATCAGTCCACGTTCCATCGCGCCGTGAACGTCTTCATCACTAGGCAAAGGCCCGAAGCTGCCATCGGCTACGTCACGACCGAGTTGCTGCAGACCTTCAAGCATGGTCTTGAGGTCTTCATCGGAAAGCAGGCCTGCTTTGTGCAGTACTTTGGCGTGGGCCTGGGAGGCCAGCACATCGTAGGGTGCGAGCACCCAGTCGAAGTGCGTGGACACGCTCAAGGCGAACATGGCCTCGCTTGGCCCGCCCGAGAAGCGGCCACCCCACAGGGCACCCTCGTTGGTTCCGTGTGACATTTACTGTGCCTCGCGGTCGCGCTTATTGGCGATCTTGGAGGAAAGGCCGTGGAGTTCCACGAAGCCCTTAGCCAGGGTCTGGTCGAAGGTATCGCCGGTGTCGTAGGTGGCGAGGTTGAAGTCGTACAGGGAGGAATCGGACTTACGGCCATTCACCGTGATCTTGCCGGCGTGCAGCACCAGGCGGATATCGCCCGAAACGTGTTCCTGGGTGGATTCGATGAAGGCATCCAGCGAACGCTTCAGCGGTGCGTACCAGAGGCCGTCGTAGACCTCCTCAGACCAGCGTGCGTCGATCAGGCGCTTATAGCGAGCAAGCTCTCGTTCCACGGTGACATCTTCGAGTGCCTCGTGAGCGGCGATCAAGGTCATGGCACCGGGGGCTTCGTACACTTCGCGGGACTTGATGCCCACGAGTCGGTCTTCCACCATGTCCAAGCGGCCAACGCCCTGTGCACCTGCGCGACGGTTGAGCTCCTCGATGGCCTCGAGCACGCTGACCTTGCGGCCGTCGATGGCTACCGGCACACCGGATTTGAAGGTGATGACGAGTTCATCGGGGGCGTTACCCAAGCCCGGATCCTCGGTATAAGCGTAGAGATCCTTTGTGGGTGGGTTCCAGAGATCCTCAAGGAAGCCGGTTTCTACCGCACGGCCCCACACGTTCTGGTCGATGGAGAACGGCGACTTCTTGGACTGCTCGATGGGCAGGTTGATTTCTTCTGCGAAGGCGATGGCCTTATCGCGAGTCCAGGCGTAGTCACGCGCAGGAGCAATGATCTCCAGGTTTGGATCCAGGTTGCGGAAACCAACCTCGAAGCGGACCTGGTCATTGCCCTTACCGGTGCAACCGTGGGAGATGTGGGTGCCGCCGTGCTCTTGAGCGGCCTGCACGAGGTGCTTGACAATCAGAGGACGGGAAATAGCAGATACCAGCGGGTACTGCTTCATGTACATACCGTTGGCCTTGATGGTGGGCAGGCAGTACTCTTCTGCGAACTCATCCTTGGCGTCGATCACGATGGATTCGACTGCACCGCAGTCAAGGGCACGCTGGCGCACGGACTCCATATCCTCGCCGCCCTGGCCGAGGTCGAGCGATACGGCCACAACTTCGCCGCCGGTCATCTTGGCCAGGTAGGGAATGGCAACGGAGGTATCCAGACCACCGGAATATGCGAGAACTACGCGGTTGCTCATAAGAATGCTTGCTCCTTGAAAATATGTTTTAAGTGTTGAACATGGCTAATGCAGCGCTCAGTGCGTATGAACACCGCAGCCAATCCTGTGGGGTTGGTTCGCCTGCTACTAGCAGTGGCAGTTTAGCGCTCGTGGTAAATATCTTGAGGCAACGCGTCGAATTCGCGCTGCGTCATGTGCGTGATGAGGTCTTTGCCGTTGAGCGGGTCGCGGGCCAAGACGAATACTGTGTCGTCGCCGGCAATCGTGCCAACGACTTCCTCCATGCCTACGCGGTCGATGAAAGAAGCCAAGAACGGTGCGGCTCCTGGTGGTGTGCGCAGCACCGCCATATTGGCGGAGTGATCGATGGAAACCAGGAGTTCATCGAGCATTTTCCTGAGCTTTTCGCGCACACCGGCCGTTTCCGCCAGTGACACTTCCTCGGCACCAATGACGTAGTATCCGCGTCCGCCTTCTGGGCGAAATTTCCTTGCACCAAGTTCATCCAGGTCGCGCGAGAGCGTACCTTGGGTGATTTTGACACCCTTTGCTTCCAGCAGCTCAGAGAGCTCCATCTGGCTATGCACGCGGTTTTGCTGCAGGATGTCAACGATCAGCGTTTGGCGAACGGTGCGCGTTATCGGGCTTCGAGGCATCAATCATCACTTTCTGCGACTCGCAGGTGTATTTGGGTGAACACTCCACAGGATGTCTACAAATAGGGCGCTTGAATATTGGCATCGGATGTATCCAATATTTCAATCCACCTTATTTTATTCTATTTCTGCAGAAATACACAAGAGTTGTGCTACCCATTTGCTTGGTGCTCAAACAGCCACACTAGCAGCGCTTTTTGGGCATGGAGGCGGTTTTCTGCCTCATCGAAGACCCTCGACTGCGGCCCATCAATCACCTCAGCGGAAACCTCGCTGCCACGGTATGCAGGAAGGCAATGCAAGAAGATGGCCGAGTCTTTTGCCTTAGCCATGACCTCCGCATTGACTTGGTAGGGCAAAAATGGTGTGCGGCGATCCATGCCGTCGTCCTCCATGCCCATCGATACCCACGTATCAGTAATCACCACATCGGCGTCGCGCGCTGCTTCTACATCATCGCTGACTGCAACGCTTGCGCCAGTAAGATCTGCGCGTTGGCGAGCTCTTTGCACAAATTCCGGCTTTGGTTGGAATTGTTTGGGCGCAATGATGGTCACGTCGATGCCTGCGTTGGCAAAGCCGAGCATGTAGGAATTGGCCATATTGTTGTCGCCATCGCCAAGGTAGACGGCCTTCAGCCCACGCAATTGCTCTGCTTTGCCGTCTGGGGTGCAGTGCTCGGCAATAGTTTGCAAGTCGGCCAGAATCTGGCAGGGGTGGAAGTCATCGCTCAGCGCGTTAACGATCGGGACCGTGGCCGTTTCAGCCATGGCCTCAAGGTTGCTCTGGGCATAGGTGCGCCACACGATAGCGGAGACGAAGCGCGATAACACCGCTCCAGTGTCTTGGAAGGTCTCGCCCTTGCCCATTTGAGACTTGCCCGTCTCAGTGATGATCGGGTGCCCGCCGAGTTCCGCGATACCTGCGCTAAAAGAAAAACGCGTGCGGGTGGAGGTTTTATCAAATAACACGGCAACGGATTGTGGGCCTTCGAGCACTTTGCGTGAAAAAGGCTCGGCTTTTAGTTCTGCCGCAAGGGTTAAGACCTCTGCTTGTTCCTGGGGGCTGAGGTCATCATCGGCTAAGAAGTGCCGAATCTTCGGGTTCGTCATGGTTCTTCCTTATTCTCCTTGAGCTGCGCTGATCGCCTTGGCCAATCGGGTGACGGCTGCTTCTAATTCCTCTTGAGTAATCACCAGTGGCGGGGTGAGGCGGATGACGTTGTCTGCTGGGTTATTCAGAATCAGCCCCTGCGCTAACCCCTCGGCAACCACCTGTTTGGCGATGGGTGCATCGAGTACTACACCGAGCATCAACCCGCGGCCACGCACCAGGGAAACACCAGGGATCTGCTCGATGGCCTTGCTCAAGTACTCCCCTTTTGCTTTGACCTGCTCAAGGAAATCGGCGTCGAGCTCTTTGAGCACCGCCGTTGCTGCAGCACATGCAACAGGGTTGCCACCGAAGGTGGTGCCATGGGCGCCCGGTTGCATGAGCTCTGCTGCCTTGCCTTGCGCCAGCACTGCCCCGATTGGCAGGCCTGCACCTAGGCCCTTGGCCATGGTGACCACATCGGGGACTACCTGGGCATGCTCAAAAGCAAAGAAATCGCCGGTGCGTCCGGCGCCAGTTTGCACCTCATCGACGATCATGAGAATGCCGTGGGCGTCGCAAAGCTCTCTTACGCCTTCGAGGAAGCCCTCGGGTGCCGGGATAACCCCGGTCTCGCCTTGGATAGGCTCAAGGAAAATGGCCGCAACATCATCGGGGTCGGTGGCAACCATGGAACGCAAAACCTCAAGGTCGCCATAAGGGTAGAACTCCACGTCCGGAAGCAGCGGGCGGAAGGGGCGCTGTTTTGCCGGTTGCCCCGTGATGGAAAGCGCGCCTAAAGTCCTGCCATGAAATCCGTGCTGAGCGGCCAATACGCGCCTCTTGGAACTGAGTTTGGCAATTTTTAATGCGGCCTCATTTGCCTCGGTTCCGGAATTGCAAAAGAACGCCTTCACGTCCTCGCGATCCGGAGCAAAGCGCTGGCGCAGTTGCTCGGCTACCTCAATGACTGGCTGGGAGGCAAAGAGGTTTGAAACGTGGCCGAGCGTGGACACCTGCGCCTGCACGGCTTCGATCACAGCCGGGTGGGCATGGCCAAGGGAATTGACCGCGATGCCGGCGAGCATATCGATATATTCTTTGCCCTCGGCATCAACGACCTTCGCTCCCCTGCCCTCAACCAAGGCGACGGCAGGAGTGCCGTAGGTATTCATCAATGATGCAGACCAGCGTTGCTGCAATGTTTCGCTCATGGCTGTACTCCTTGCTCCTCAGCTTCGCGGTAGAGCGGCTCGGGAAGTTTATGCACATTGTCATCAGAGTCGCTAATAACCATCGTGCCGATACCGCCGGAGGTCAGCAGCTCCAGCAGCACCGAGTGCGCCACGCGCCCATCAATCACGTGGGCCGCATCCACGCCCGCTTCCACAGCGTGCAGACAACTTTCCATCTTCGGAATCATGCCGGAATCCAGGCCACTAAGAATCTTGGCAAGGTCGCCGACGCGGATCATGGATGCAAGCGAGCTGCGATCGGGCCAGTCGGTGTAAAGGCCTTCGACGTTGGTCAGGATCATCAGACGCTCAGCACCCAGTGCTGCTGCAAGAGCCCCGGCAGCAGTATCGGCGTTGATGTTATACACTTCACCGTCTTCACCAGGGGCGATAGTGGAGACTACGGGGATGCGGCCGGCTTCGATAATGTCGTTGATCGCGCTGGCATCTACATGGGTGATATTGCCAACTTGGCCAATATCCGTCATTTCACCGGCGACATCGATCAGTCGCTTTTCGGCTCTAAACAGCCCGGCGTCTTCGCCGGACATGCCCACCGCATAAGGCCCGTGGGAGTTAATCAAGCCCACCAAGTCGCGGCCAACCTGCCCAAAGAGCACCATGCGCACCACGTCCATGACCTCAGGGGTGGTGACGCGGAAGCCACCTTTGAATTCCCCTTCGAGCCCTAAGCGTTTGAGCATGGCGGAAATTTGGGGGCCACCACCGTGGACGACCACGGGTTTTGCTCCCACGGTGCGCAGGAAGACCATATCGGCCGCAAATGCGGCTTTTAGGTCCTCATCCACCATGGCGTTGCCACCGTATTTCACCACCACGATTTTGTCGCGGAAGTGTTGGAGCCAAGGCAGAGCCTCTGCAAGCACATGGGCTCGCAGTTGCGGGGTCAAGGTTGGCTCATCGCTGTTGGAATGTTCGCTTGTGCTCATCGTGTCTTCTTTCGGCGCTCGTTGCTACAGCGCTCCATCGTTCGGCGCTCGTCGCTACAGCGCTCAGTCTTTTTGTCCTTCGGCGCGGAGCTAGGAGGAGTATGCGGAGTTGATTTCTACATAGGCGTGGCTCAAGTCGGTGGTACGCACGAAGGCCTCGCCTGTTCCTCCTGTACCGAGGTCAACGCGCACATCGATATCTGCCCCGCTGAGGTCAACATCTCGGGCTCCTGGTGCGCCGGTGCTGCCGAGGCATACTGGTTGATCGTTAAACCAGACCGAGATATTTTCGGGATCCATCGCGGCATCGGCCATTCCCACGGCGGCAAGCACGCGCCCCCAGTTCGGGTCTGAGCCGAACATGGCGCATTTGAATAGGTTGTCCCTACCGATGGTGCGCGCTGCTGCAAGGGCTTGTGCATCGCTATCGGTACCCGTGACGGTGATCCGCACGCGCTTGGTTACGCCCTCGGCATCGGCTTGGAGCTGATTAGCCAGATCTGCGCAAGCCTTCAAGACGGCCGCTTCGAATGCTTCAACGCTCGGGGTGACACCCGATGCCCCATTGGCCAGCAGCAACACGGTGTCGTTGGTGGAGGTAGAACCGTCCACGTCAAGGGTATTGAAGGTCACTGCCACGGCCTTGGCCAAGGCTTGTTGCGCTACTTCTTGGCTTATCGACGCATCAGTGGTCAAACACACCAGCATGGTGGCGAGCGAGGGCGCCATCATGCCAACGCCCTTGCCCATGCCGCCAAGGACCCAACCATCGCCTTGGACGAGCGTTTCCTTGCGTACCGTGTCGGTGGTCATGATGGCCGTTGCCGCATCATGGCCGGCTTCTGGGGATGCTGCGAGTGCAGGGGCAGCCTGATCGATGCCACTGAGCAGGCGTTGCATGGGCAGCAATTCTCCGATGAGCCCCGTGGAGCATGCGGCGATGCGATCGGCGGCGATACCGAGCGTTGCGGCGAGGTGCTCAACGCTTTGGGCGCAGTCTTGATCGCCTTGGGTGCCGTTGCAGGCATTGGCATTGCCTGCGTTGAACAGCACGGCTTCGAGCGTGCCATCTGCCACTGCCTTCTTTGACCACTTCACAGGCGAAGCCACTACTCGATTTCGGGTGAACACTCCTGCCGCGGTGTATTCAGGGCCGAGGTTTCGAACGATGGCGAGGTCGGTATTGCCCGAGGGCTTGATGCCAGCAGCAATACCGACTGCAGCGAATCCTTGGGCTGCGGTCACGCCGGTAGCGGTGTCAGATGACATGGATACTCCTTGAGGGAAGAACAATCTTGGTGATTGCGGTGTAAAGATGCTCCTGGTGTTTATGGTGCCACGCCGGCAATAGCGAGGCCGGCAGTTTCCTCATAACCCAGGCTAATATTCATGCACTGCACTGCCGCACCAGCAGTGCCTTTGCAGAGATTATCGATGGCGGACGTCAGCAGCACCGTGCCTGCTTTGTTATCTACTTCTACCTGCACGTGACAGGCATTCGATCCCACGACCGACTGGGTTTGAGGCTGCTGGCCTGCGGGAAGCAGATGCACGAAAGGCTCATCGGCATAGGCCTGCTCATAGGCTGCACGCACACTGGCCTCATCAGCGCCATCGGCGAGCAATGCGGTGGCGGTGCTCAAGATGCCTCGGGGCAAAGGCGCAAGCACGGGAGTAAAACTCAAGGCGATGTCCTTGCCACCTACGGCGCAAAGATTCTGCACGATTTCTGGGTTATGGCGGTGTTTGCCAGCGGTGTTATATGCCTTCAGCGAGCCCATGGTTTCAGAGCCGAGCAACCCTACCGAGGCTTTCTTTCCGCCACCGGATACCCCGGTGATGGATACGACGTTGATCTGGGATTGGATTAATCCACTTGCAACTGCTGGCCAGAGCGCCAAGGTGGCGCCGGTTGGGAAGCATCCTGGAATTGCTACCCGCTTGCTCTTGGCAATTGCCTCGCGCCCACCGGGCATCTCAGGGATGCCATAGGGCCAGGATCCTGCATAGGTTCCGCCGTAGTATTCCTCCCAGTCTTCAGCATTGCGCAGACGGAAATCGGCAGCGCAGTCGATCACCAGCGTTTCTTCTGGCAGTTGTTGCGCGATGACGGCGGAGTGTCCGTGCGGAAGGCCGAGAAAGACCACATCGTGTTCGCGCAATTTATCAATATCGCTTGCTTCGATCTCGCGGTGAGCAAGCTGCGGCAAATGGGGCATGGCTTCTGCCACGCTGGTGCCTGCTGAGCTGCCCGCCATGAGCGCGCCAATGCTGAGTTTGCCTTGGAGATACGCTGGGTGCTGCAGCAGGAGCCTTAAAACTTCTCCCCCGGCGTAGCCGGTGGCGCCCACTACGGCTACCCGCAGTGGATGATCGCTGGAATTCGAAGCATTCATACTCAAGAACTATACACTTTATGCAGTCATAAACAATTTATTTGCCGTTCGTGGCAGATTATGCAAAACGCCCATGCCATCACGGCATGGGCGAAGCGAAGGTTTCGATCAACCTTTAGGCACGCATCTGGGCACCGTGGTCGCGCTGCGCACGATCGGCGGCAGCCAAACGAGCCTCATTGCATTCCTCATCGGTAAGCGTGCGATCAGCAGCGCGGAAAGACAAGGAGAACGCGAGCGACTTCTTCTCAGCGCCAAGAGATTCGGAACGGTAGACGTCGAAAAGCTCCACCTGCTCCAATAAATCACCGGCACCGGCGATGATAGAGGCGCGAACCTCCTCGGCGGGCGTGGATTCATCCACCACCAAGGCCAAGTCCTGGTGCAAGGCCGGGAAGCTTGAGAGCACAGGAGCCGGCAACACGGCATCAAAGGGCAATGCCGTGACATCAAGCTCCATGGCACAGGTACGCGCAGGCAGGTTCAAACGCTCCAAGACCTGGGGGTGAAGCTCACCGGCGTAGCCGACAACCTGCTCGCCGGCAAGCAAGGCGGCACAACGACCCGGGTGCCAAGGCAGCTTCTCCGCGTTGCGAACCTGCAACTCCACACCGGCGGCGCGAGCGACGATACGAGCGGATTCGATCGCATCAGCAAAGCTATACACCCGGCCCTTGCCCCACGGCCCGCTGTACTGCTGCTCACCTGCACCAACGGTGGCCACATGCAGCGGCTGGTACGGCAGAGAATCCAGAAGCTGCGCTACGTCTGCTTCGCTCGGACGCGAACGGACATCCAGCATGGGCGAGGTGCCATCGCCTCGGCGGAAAGCCACCTGCTGCAAGCCGAACATCGCTACATCATTGCGGCCACGGGCAACATTGCGGCTCAAAGCCTCAAGCATGGAGGGCAGCAAGGTGGTGGCGAGCACGGCATAGTCGCTATCCAGCGGATTTTGCACCTTCACCGTCTCACGGCGGGGATCATCACTGTCGAGGCCCCACACATCAAAGGCATCATTGCGAATAAAGGGCGTGGGAAGGATCTCTGCGTAGCCGGAATACGCCAGGGCGTGGCCGATGGCTCGACGGCGACGCTGTGCAGGAGAAAGGCCACGGCCAACGGCCGCAGGCGGCACGATCGAGGGCACAGACTCTAAGCCCTCCAGGCGCAGCACCTCTTCAACCAAATCGGCCTGCTCGCCAAGATCGGGACGCCACGTGGGAGGCACCACCGTGAGCTGATCGCCCTCGCGTGCGACCGCGCAACCTACTTCTTGCAGGCGTGCAATAACGGTTTCGGGGCTATAGTCCACACCGGCAACCTGGCTGGGACGGTGCACCGACATGCTAATTTCTGCCGGAGCCTGCGTGCTGCCAACCAGTGTGCGCTCCGCGCTGACGCTGCCACCGGCAATCTGAGTAAGCAAGGCACAGGCTGCATCAAGGGCGATTTCAATGATCGCCGGATCAACGCCGCGTTCGAAGCGACGCGATGCCTCAGAGCTCAGCTTATGCCTCCGCGAGGTGCGCGCGGTGGTGATGGGATCCCAGTTCGCTGCCTCGAAGATCACATCGGTGGTGTCGTCTTGAATCTCGGAGGAGCTACCACCCATCACACCGGCAAGCGACTGGATGCCGGAATCGTCGACAATCACCACATCTTCTTCATGCAGTTCGCGTTCCACATGGTCAAGGGTGGTCAGCTTCTCGCCCTTCTGCGCGCGGCGCACCACCAAGTTGCCCTGGACCAAGGAGGCATCGAAGGCGTGCATCGGTTGGCCGAGAAGGAACATCACATAGTTGGTGACGTCGGTGGCGGCATTGACAGGGCGCTGCCCACACAGCATGAGTTCACGCTGCAACCACAGCGGAGACTCCTTCTTCGGATCAATGCCTTCGACCTTGCGCAGGCCAAAGCGGCGGGCTTTGGTGTCTTCTTGCAGATCAACTGCCAACACCTCGCCTGCTGGCGCAGGTACAGCGGAGGTATCAATATCAGCCACCGAAAGATCCTCGGCTGGATCAGCAAATTGGAGCTCAAAGGCGCTGGCCAGCTCGCGGGTTAAGCCGCGTGCAGAGAGGGCATAGCCGCGATCGGGCGTGATATTCACGTCGAATACCGTGTCGGAAAGGTCGAGGATTTCGCGGGCATCTTGGCCGGGCTCGCCTTCTTCTAACACGATGATGCCAGCGTTTTGTTTATCGCTTAATCCAAGCTCAGCGGCCGAACAGATCATGCCGGCAGAGACCTGCCCATAGGTCTTGCGCTCGGCAATGGCGAAGTTGCCCGGCAGCACAGCGCCTGGGAGGGAAACGACAACAAGGTCGCCTTCTTGGAAGTTGCGGGCACCGCACACGATGGACTGCAGTTCCCCGCTGCCATTGGCTTGGCCAACATTGACGTGGCAGTGGCGGATGGGCTTTTTAAAGCCCTCGAGTTCCACGATGCTTTCTACCCTTCCTACTACCAGCGGGCCGGTGGTTTCAGGGATGGGGGCGTAGCCTTCTGTTTCGAATCCGACGCGAACATAGCCTGCGTCGAGTTCTTCCGAGGAGACAGACCAGCCTGGATTGGCGTGTGCGAGCAGCCTCGTGACCCAGTGTTGAGAGATCAGCATGGAGCGGTTCTTCCTTTAATAATCTTTTTGTGTACTACAGCGATCGTTGCTCTTTGGTGGTCTGTATCGCATCGCGTGCGCCAGCACCACCACGGTGGCGTTTAGGCCTGCACTCCGAACGGGAGGGTAAAGCGAAGGTCGCCTTCGACCATGTCACGCATATCGCTTAAGCCGTTGCGGAATTGCAGGGTGCGTTCAAGGCCCATGCCAAATGCAAATCCTGAGTACTCATCAGGGTCGATGCCTGCAGCGCGCAGCACATTGGGGTTCACCATGCCGCAGCCACCCCATTCGATCCAACCGGCGCCGCCTTTCTTATTGGCAAACCAGACGTCCACCTCCGCCGAGGGCTCGGTGAAGGGGAAATAGTTGGTGCGCATGCGGGTGCGGGTTTCTGGGCCAAAGAGCGTTTTGGCCATGTGGTCGAGGGTGCCGCGAAGGTGCGCCATGGTCAGGCCCTTATCTACGGCGAGGCCCTCAATCTGGTGGAAGACCGGGGTGTGCGTGGCATCAAGTTCATCGGTGCGGAACACCCTACCCGGGCACACCACGTAGATGGGCACCTCGCGCGAGAGCATGGTGCGCATCTGCACAGGCGAGGTGTGGGTGCGCAGCACCTGTTTGGATCCGGGCACGCTCACGTGGAAGGTATCTTGCAGGGTGCGTGCGGGGTGATCGGGGATGAAGTTCAAGGAATCGAAATTGAAGTATTCCGCCTCGATTTCTGGGCCATCGGCAACCTCGTAGCCCATGGCAACGAAGATATCGGCGATCTGCTCGCTCAAAGTGGTAATCGGGTGCAGTGCACCTGTTTGGCTGCGGGTGGTTGGCTCGGTGACGTCCACGCGCTCTGCGCGAAGCACCTCGGCGTTGCGCTTTTCTTCCAAGCGCGTTTTGGCCTCAGCGAAGGCCTTCTCCACCCGGCCACGGGCCATATTGACCAAGCGACCAGCATCTTTGCGCTGTTCTTTGGGAATGCTGCCGAGCTGGCGACGAGCTTGAGGAATGGGTGCCTCATCGCTCAGATGCTCCCGGCGAAGCTCAGCTAATTCCTCCAACGAGTCCGCCTCGGTGAAGGCTTGGACGGCCTTTGCGGCTGCATCGTTGAGGAATTCTTCATTCAATTGGATTTCAGACACCCTTGTGTAGACCCTTCACGTTGGAGTTTCGAGGCAATCAACCCAGCCATCATACCTTGTAGTGGCTACTCGCTTTTCGACGAACCCGCGTGGAGCACTTTCGAGGACTCATAGAGGCAAATCGATGCGGCCGTGGCCAAGTTCAGCGATTCTGCACGCCCCCGGATAGGGATACGCACCCGGTGGTCGGCTTGTTCCAGCAATGCGGGGCTTAAGCCATGGGCCTCATTGCCAAAAAGCCAGGCGGTGGGCTTTGCCAGCAGTTCCTCGGCATCATCGAGGTCTACTTCTCCATCGGCACTGGTCGCCAGCACCTGCATCCCGCGGGCGCGCAGGCTTTGGAGCACTGCTTCAATATTGTTTTCGCGAGCTACTGGCAAATGAAACAGTGAGCCAGCAGATGCGCGCACACACTTCGAGGACTGCGGATCAACCGTTTCTCCTGCAAACACCACAGCATCTGCACCCATAGCATCTGCCACACGAATCAATGTGCCCGCGTTACCCGGCTCATTGGTTTCTACTGGAATGCTGAGCAATTGCGGTGTGCCGCGAAGCGCCTGCTTGACCGGCCAGAGCACCGGATTGCAGATGGCAAACAAACCAGTGGTGGTTTTGGTATCAGACATGTGCGCCGCCGCGCGGTTATTGATGGGATGGATGTACACGCCCATGTTCTGCGCCAAGGTGAGGATGTGGCCAAACCGCGTGGCCGCCTGCTCGGTGATAAACAGATCCGTGGCGGAGCCTGTGGCTAGGGCTGCTTCTACTGAGTTTTCGCCCTCGACGATGAACTTCTGCGCCTTCTTCCGGGCGGCGCTGCGGTGCAGCTTTGCTGCTTGCACCACCCGCGGGGTGCGTTCAGTAAATGGATCTGAAAAATCAATGGAGGCCATGTGGCAAATGTAGCAACAGACCTCCGATGGCATGGGTGTTGCACCGATCATCGACTTCGATGCCCCAAAACGCCCAAGCTAGCGCTGCGCAACGCTGTTGCGTGCGCACAGCGCTAGGAACGAACCAGCGTCCAATCCAAAGACTCAAAGTCGGCGCGATCCCCGGAACTGAACTGCTCTAATAGGGAGATGGCGTAGCCGAAGTCCTTGGTCTTGATCTGGAAGCATTCGACCTCACCAAGGTCGTGGCCCCATTCGATCAGATACTCCTGTTCCCCGATGCGGTCTACCTGGCAGTAGTCGCCGACGATGCGCGTGTCATTGAGCGCGATCCAATCACTGACACTAGGCAGGCCGGCCTCAAGAAGCTGTTCCAGCAAGCAGGGATCAAAATACTGCGAGCCATAACAGCTCGAACCGAAGATGAAACGTGGCTGGTCTTCCGTCTCGCCTAAAGCGATGCTTTCGTCCCAAGCGAATTCCTCTTCAAGGAATTTCACGCCGAAAGTCAAGCAGTAGAGCGTGAAGAATGCCATATAAAGAGGCACCTCTTGGCTGCGGTAGCCGGTGGTGGGAGTCATCAGTGTGACGCTGAAGCCTCCCTCGTCAAATTCGGTGCTTAACGAGGATCGTTGCGCCAAGGGGGTGGAACGTGGCGAGGAGGCTTCAAGGCGTAACCATGGTTGGTATCGGTGCGCAGCTTCAATGATGGACGCGGTAGTAGTGGAGTTCCACTGGCCTACCGGGAATGGCCCATTCCACAGCGTCAATGGACACAATTCGCGCTCGGGTTCTGCGGACCCGGAGGGGTTATAGAGCACGAGCTCGCCATTGACCACCAGGGAAATATTGCGATCTTCGGCGAGGTGCAATAAGCGCTCGAAGGCCGCGGCTGCGGTTTCTGCTGCAACCATGATGGTGACCACGGGCGCGGCTTCTAATTGCTGCTCCGAGATCAGCAGCTCACTGCCAATGCGCTCATTGGCTGCGTCGATAAAGCTTTGCATCATGATGCTCGGCTCAGTTTCTGCAAAGCGCATGTGCTCATGGAAGGCACGAACCGAAGCTTCGCGCCACATTTCATCTCTGTCTGGCAACTCGGCTGCACTGATCGTCCAGAGGGAGGTGTGCCACACATCGTCGGCTACTTCCCAGTTGCGGGCTAGAGGCGCTATCTCCCCTGCCACATAGATCTGCACGACCTCAAGCAGGGACGCAAGGGAGTCGAAGGTGCGCGAATAGCGCATATTGAAGTCTTCTACCCAGATGGCCTCCCATTGACCATTGCGGTTGCGGCCATAGCTCAGCGGCTGCCGAGGGTTATCACTGAGGGTGAGCATCTGGCCGGGTTTGAGTGTGTCTACTGCATCGAAAGCTCGAAGCGGCAACGCCAAACGTTCAGCGGGTGTGACGGAGGGGTGTTCTACGTCGAAGGCAGGCTCCCAGTCTGCATCAAGCAAGACGGGGCAGCGGTCGGAAAAGAGCAAGAGCAGCTCGACGGCACGATCGATGGAATCAGTCGTTGTCTCTTCTTCCCAATCCTCGCCCTTTCTAAACACCCTTATGCTGCCGTCTGGGCGTGGGCTAAAGCCGCACACGTGGCCGAAGGATTCCGCTTCCACCGGTTTCATGGAGCTGACCACTACTTCCGGTTCTGGTCCACGAAGCGCATCTTCAAAGGCTGCATGCAACGCCGAAGCGGTGACCTGGTTCCATACCGAGCCGAGGCTATTAAAGACGAAACTTTGGGCGATTCCCGGATCGGGCCACACAGAGAAATTGAACAACACGCCACTCGATCCAAGCAGCACTGCCAGCCGGTGTTCTTGCGCAAGCTCTTCGGCGAGTTGCATTACCTGGTGGAAGTCTTCTTCCTCGATTTCGACCTCGATCAGCAGATGCGGCTCGATGGATGTACCAAGGAATTCCCCGAGCGCGGCCGCCACTGGGACCATTTGCTCACTGTGAACCCGTAACTCTTCGGGCTCTGTTTGGGCCAGCATTTCCGCTAGCGGGGTATTGCAGGCCAGCAGGGTCGGCGGTGCTGCATAGAAGGTCAAAGGGAAAGCCATGTCGCACAGATTACATTGAGAGCTGCACGACTGCTGGTTTTTAGCAAAAAATAAACCCGGATCCCTTTGGGGAATCCGGGCTGAAAGCTCAGTGCCTTGTATTAGGCAGCCTTGGGAGCGTTGACGTCCTCAGGCAGAGCAGCCTTGGCGGCCTCGCAGATTGCGGAGAATGCGGCGAAGTCGTTCACGGCGAGATCGGCAAGCACCTTGCGGTCAACCTCGATCTCAGCAAGGCGCAGACCCTGGATGAGACGGTTGTAGGTGATGTCGTTCATGCGAGCTGCAGCGTTGATGCGGGTGATCCACAGCTTGCGGAACTCCGACTTGCGGGCACGACGATCGCGGTATGCGTACGTCATGGAGTGGAGCCACTGCTCCTTGGCCTTACGGTACAGGCGGGAGCGCTGGCCGCGGTAGCCCTTAGCGGACTTCAGAATATCGCGACGCTTCTTCTTTGCGTTCAGTGAGCGCTTGACACGTGCCACTTGAAAACTTCCTTAATCTATTTGGTGTGTTATTGGGAACTGAAGATTGTGTTGGCGGTGATTAACCGCGACCAAGCAGGCGCTTCACGCGCTTGGTGTCTGCCTTGGCAACGTCTTCGGTGCCCTTCAGGCGGCGGGTACGAGTCGAGGGCTTGCCCTCGAGCAGGTGGCGGCGGTTAGCCTGCTCACGACGGAGCTTGCCGGAACCGGTGATCTTGACGCGCTTAGCGGTGCCCTTGTGGGTCTTCTGCTTCATTGGATTAACGTCCTTTTTCGAATCTGTTACGTTTCTACTTCTTGCCCTTGCGCACAGGACCAAAGACCATGGTCATGTTGCGGCCGTCCTGCTTCGGCTTGGTTTCCACCACGCCATAATCAGCGACGTCATCAGCGAGGCGCTCAAGGAGACGGAAGCCAAGTTCGGGGCGAGACTGCTCACGACCGCGGAACATGATGGTGACCTTGACCTTCGAGCCCTTCTCAAGGAAGCGAATCACATTGTTCTTCTTGGTCTCGTAGTCGTGATCATCGATCTTCGGGCGGAACTTCTGTTCCTTCACAACGGTCTGCTGTTGGTTCTTGCGAGCCTCACGAGCCTTCTGGGCTTGTTCGTACTTGAACTTGCCGTAGTCCATGATCTTGCACACCGGAGGCTTCGCGTTGGGCGCAACCTCAACCAGGTCAAGATCTGCGTCATAAGCGAGCTTCCGTGCATCCTCGATTCGAACGATGCCTACCTGTTCACCATTTGGGCCAACCAAACGGATCTCAGGGACTCGGATACGCTCATTAATGCGAGCTTCAGCGCTGATGGGGACTCCTCAAGTAGCAAATTGAACTTTTGACGTACCGCGTCAATCGCCGGGTTTTCACAAGATGAGCATGTGCGCTCATGCGAAAAACCCGTTCACCCTCGGGGTGAACGGGAGATCGTGTTCCAGACATACGCAACACCGCGTGTGTCCTTTACCTTGACCCTTGTCCAGCGTTGTACCGGAGTACTCAGCGGCTTCGGGTGGGATGATCTCCACTTGCGACCTACTACAGAGCAAAACCCTTAGTAGGCGGTAGTGGAAGATACCTTAGCAGTATCCCCACCCGAGATGCAACGCGACACGAACTTAGAGGATTTCTTTGAGGAACTGCCCCGTGTGCGATCCGGATACTTGAGCAACCTCCTCGGGCGTTCCTTGGGCTACCACTTGGCCACCACCAGAGCCACCTTCTGGGCCCATATCAATGATCCAGTCGGCGGCCTTGATCACGTCCAGGTTGTGCTCGATCACTAACACTGAGTTGCCCTTATCCACCAGGCCCTGAATCACCAGCATCAATTTGCGGATATCTTCGAAGTGCAACCCGGTGGTGGGCTCATCGAGGATGTAAATGGTGCGCCCATTGGATCGCTTCTGCAGCTCCGATGCCAGTTTCACGCGCTGAGCTTCACCACCGGACAAGGTGGTGGCCGACTGCCCAAGGCGCACATAGCCTAGGCCCACCTTGTTCAAGGTGGCGAGGTAGCGATGGATCGAGGTAATCGGCTCGAAGAACTCCGCTGCCTCGCTAATGGGCATATCGAGCACCTCTGCGATGTTCTTGCCCTTGTACTTCACCTCAAGGGTTTCCCGGTTATAGCGCGCACCTTGGCACACCTCGCAGGGAACGTAGACATCCGGCAGGAAGTTCATTTCGATCTTCAGCGTGCCATCACCCTGGCACGCCTCGCAGCGGCCACCTTTGACGTTAAAGGAGAAACGCCCGGGCTTATAGCCTCGCACCTTGGCCTCGGTGGTTTCGGCAAAGAGGTTGCGGATCTTGTCAAAAACACCGGTATAGGTGGCAGGGTTTGAGCGTGGGGTGCGCCCAATTGGTGATTGGTCTACCTGCACCAACTTATCCAGATGCTCCATGCCCTCTACGCGCTTGACCCTGCCGGGCACCTGGCGTGAACGGTTGAGCTCATTAGCCAGCACCTTGGACAAGATTTGGTTAATCAAGGTGGATTTACCCGAACCGGATACGCCAGTAATGCAGGTAAGCACGCCGAGTGGAATATCGACGTCGATATTGCGCAGGTTGTTTTCCTTCGCGCCGATAACCTTGAGCATTCTTTCGCTATCAATGTCGCGACGCTGCTCGGGCACGCCTAAAATCTTGCGCCCGCTTAAGTAGGCGCCAGTTACGGAGGCCTCGCACTCATTGATGCCTTGAGGCTCGCCCTGGTAGACGACCTCACCGCCAAATTCACCTGCCCGAGGTCCAATATCGACCAACCAATCGGCGGCACGAATGGTGTCTTCATCGTGTTCGACCACGATCAAGGTATTGCCAATATCGCGCAGGTGCTCCAGGGTGGCAATGAGTCGTTGGTTATCTCGTTGGTGCAGGCCGATCGAAGGCTCGTCTAGGACGTAGAGCACCCCGGCCAGACCGGAACCAATCTGGGTAGCAAGACGAATGCGCTGTGCCTCACCACCAGAAAGGGTGCCTGCTGCGCGATTTAAGGTGAGGTAGTTCAAGCCAACATCGAGCAGGAATTTCAGGCGTGCCTGGATTTCTTTGAGCACTGCCCCGGCAATCATTTCCTCGCGCGCACCGAGCTGCAGGGTATGAAGAAATTCCGCAGCCTCGGCAACCGATAGGGCGCTTAAGCCGGCAATCGACTGCTCACCATGCGAGCTTGAGGCAAGGCGAACCGACAATACCTCCGGGCGCAAGCGTGCCCCCTGGCAGCTTGGGCAGGCAATCTCTCGGGTGTAGGCCAATAAGCGATCCTTCTGGCTTTCGCTATCGGTTTGATCCAATTTGCGCTGGATATACCCCAGAACTCCCTCGAAGGGCGCAGACCAGCTCCTCATGCGGCCATAACGGTTTTTATAGCGCACCGCGACTTCTTGGTCGCTGCCATGCACGAGGGCATGCTGCTGTTGTTTGCTCAGTTGGGAGTAGGGGGTGCGCGGATCAAAGTCCATAGCCTTGGCTAGGGCCTCGATGAGCTTTTCAAAGTAACGGTGGTTGGGGCTGGCATTCCACGGCTGTACCGCTTTGATAACGGGAGCGTCTTCATCGGGAATGATGAGGTCTACATCCACCTCGGTGCGCGTGCCGAGCCCATCGCAGGCAGGGCACGCACCGTATGGGGAGTTAAAAGAAAAGGCACGCGGTTCCAGCTCGTCAATATCGAGCGTGTGGCCATTTGGGCACGCCATCTTTTCGGAGAAGCGACGAATGCGGTTCGGATCTTCCGGATCAAGGCCGACGAATTCCAACGCCACTACGCCGTCGGCAAGCCCAAGGGCAGTTTCGACGGAATCGGTGAGCCTTTGACGCTGCGAGGCTTTGACCTGCAGACGGTCTACAACCACATCAATATCGTGCTTGACTTGCTTTTTCAGCTTCGGCGGATCGGTGAGTTGATACACCTGGCCATCAACGCGCACGCGGGCAAAGCCTTCAGCAGCAAGCTCGGCAAAAAGCTCGACAAACTCCCCTTTCCTGGTGCGCACCACTGGTGCGAGCACCTGGAATTTCGTGCCTTGTTCAAGTTCGAGGACTTGATCCACGATTTGCTGTGGTGTTTGGCGCTGGATTACTGCATCACAGGTTGGGCAGTGCGCGGTGCCTGCGCGCGAGTAAAGCAAACGCAGATAGTCGTACACCTCGGTAATGGTGCCCACGGTTGAACGCGGGTTGCGGTTGGTGGATTTTTGGTCAATCGACACCGCAGGCGAAAGGCCTTCAATAAAGTCCACATCGGGTTTATCCATTTGGCCTAGGAACTGCCGCGCGTAGCTTGAAAGTGACTCGACATAGCGGCGCTGACCCTCGGCAAAGATGGTGTCGAATGCGAGCGAGGATTTGCCCGATCCCGAAAGGCCGGTAAACACAATGAGGGCATCGCGTGGCAAGTCGATATCAACGCCTTTGAGGTTGTGTTCTCTTGCTCCGCGTACTACCAAACGATCAGCCACGTACTTTGCACCTTCTATAAGTTATTCTTCGCTGCGCCCGAGATGCGCTGGTTGTTTATCTCTACGTTTTTTACAAGGGGTTGTGACCCCACTATTACAGCGCATGGCTTGGGAGAAAAATTGCATCTTCTTGCCATTGCGGCCATCCCTGCCGGGCCCATGAGGCCCCATTCTAGCAATATATCGAACAGATGGCCGAACACTATGGGGCTTGGGGCGCTACACTTTCTCAGCATGGAAGAAAACTCAAGCAACACCACGATCCTCGACCAAATCTCGGTGTCCGATATGGACAACAACTGCTACCTCCTCGTCCGTGGCGATCAGGCTTTGCTTATCGACGCAGCCGATAACACCGAGGAACTGCTCGCATTGGCAAAGCGCCACAACGCCACCATCACCGCGGTAGTGACCACCCACCAGCACTGGGACCATGTGCGCGCCCTAGAAGAGCTGCTCGAACGTACCCAAGCTACCCACATTGCTCCTGCCCCGGATGCCTCAGCACTACCGGCAGAAGTTGATATTGCGCTGGAGGAAGGCGACGCTTTAGATTTCGAAGGCCTCCAGCTTGAGGCGCATATTCTTCGTGGCCACACCCCTGGCGGTTTGGCGCTGTCCTGCGACATTGACGGCACCACGCACCTCTTTGTAGGAGATAGCCTCTTCCCCGGCGGAGTTGGCAAAACCAATTCCCCCGAGGAATTCGAGCAGCTCTTCTCCGACGTCAAGGAGCGCATCTTCGATGTCTATCCAGATGAGGCCATCGTGCATCCCGGCCACGGCAAGCCCACCACGCTTGGCCAGGAGCGACCACAGCTCGACCAGTGGCGCGAACGCGGTTACTAAGCAACAAAATATAAACAATTTCGCACAAGGTGGCGCTTTATGCGTTCATCTTGGCAATCGAGCGCTATACTCCCCCAACAAGAACGCTTTGCATCTATCTCAAGGAGATTTCTTTTTATGATCCGCAAGCTCGCACGACCGATGATCGCATCGGTATATATCGCCGATGGTGCCGATACCGTCATGAACACCCAGGCACACGTCGATGCCACCGAGTCGGTAGTAAATAACGTCCGTTCCTTGCTGCCACGTCAGTACCGCACCTTCATCCCGAAGGACCCCGAGACCGTGGCCAAGGCTGTTGGCGGCACCAAGATCGGCGCCGGCGCCCTGCTGGCTCTTGGCAAGGCTCCTCGCCTGTCTGCCGCTGTGCTGGCTTTGCTTGCACTGCCCAGCTTGATCACCCGCAACGCCTTCTGGGCTGCTGATTCCCGCGAGGAGAAGGTTTCGCGCCGCCAGGGCTTCCTTACCAACCTCGCGCTCATCGGTGGCCTGGCCATCACCAGCCTGGATACCGAAGGCAAGCCAGGCTTGAAGTGGCGCGCAGGCCACGCTGCCAAGGTGGCCAATAAGAAGGTGCAAAAGGCGCTGCCCACCAAGTCTGAGACCGAGAAGTTCACCGAGAACGCTCAGGAGCAGGCTTCTGCTTTCGCTGCATCTGCCAAGGACTGGATCGGCGATGCCTCCGATAAGGTCGCCGAGGTTGCCGGCAACGCCAAGGATTATGTTGACGACAACAAAGACGACTGGCTCAAGAGCGCTCAGAAGAACTCCAAGGTAGCCAAGAAGAAGGTTGTGAAGGCTGCCGCCAAGGCTCAGGATCGTGCACAGGCCGCATTGGAAGACGCCGAGAAGGCATCTGGCCGTGCAGCCAAGAAGGCCGATAAGCGCTACGGCAAGCTGCAGAAGGACGCAGCAAAGGCTTTGAAGAAGGCCCAGAAGCGCGTGAAGAACATCTAAGGCGTCTGCAACGATCAACACCTCACCATTCGCCCCGCCGGAACTCTTGCTTCGGTGGGGCGTTGGTGTGCCGGGGAACAAAACAGAGCCCTTGCAGCGTTGTACCTGATCCGGAGAGCAACAGAAAGGATGCGAGCATTCCCAAGCAAGATCAAGCGGCGTTAGTTGCCGAGCAGGAAAACGTCGATAAGCTCATCGCTACCTTGGACCAAGAAGTTGCCCAGGCAAATGCGCGGCTCAAGGCCGTGATGCTCGAGGTAGATCCCTGCAACCCCGATGCCGAGGCACTCGTGCGCCGCGAAACCGAGTACCACAGCCTGAACGAGAAAATCGATCGGCTGAACCTTGCGCAGCTTGGGTTGGTGTTTGGTCGCATCGATGTAGCCGATGTACCGGAACACCTGATTGATAACCCGGTTGAGGGCCAACCTGGTGTAGATCGTCGCTATATCGGGCGCATGGGGCTGATGGACCGCGAGGATAATTACCGCACGCTGCTGCTCGACTGGCGTGCGCCCATGGCTCGCCCCTTCTATCTGGCCACCACCGCGCACCCAGAGGGCGTGCAGCTTCGGCGTCATATCCGCACCAAAGGCACGAAGGTCACTGGCGTTCACGATGAAGTGCTGTCAGGCCCTGGCAGTGCCGAAGGTTCCGGTGTAACCAGCGAGGCTGCCTTGCACGATGCGCTCGAAGCCGCGCGCACTGGCCATATGGCCTCAATTGTGCAGACCATTCAGCGCGAACAAGACCAGATCATCCGCGATGAGCACCGCGGTGTGATGGTGGTAGAAGGTGGCCCTGGCACGGGTAAAACGGCGGTGGCCTTGCACCGGATTGCCTATCTGCTTTATACCTGGCGTGAGCAACTAGCCAAGACCGGCGTGTTGATCCTCGGCCCCAATGCCACCTTCTTGGAGTACATCTCGCGGGTGCTGCCGGAACTGGGTGAAACGGGCGTGGTGCTTTCTACCGTTGGGGATCTCTACCCAGGGGTCGAAGCCACTGCGGAGGAGTCCCTACTGGCCAGGGAAATCAAGGGCAGCGAGGAGATGGTGGTGCTCATTGATCGCCTGATCAAACATCACCAGCAGTTGCCGGAGAGCACGCGAAGCATCACTATCGACGGCTTGGAGCTTGCGCTTGAGCCGGCGATGGTCAAGGCCGCTCGCACCCGCGCAAGGAGGAGCCGAAAGCCGCATAATGAGGCCCGTCCGGCATTTTGCACCGCGCTTGCCGAGCAGATCGCCAACGCCATGCGCGATCGCATCGGCGCCGATCCCCTTGGCGGGAAGAACTTGCTGGGCGAAGGCGACTTAGCTGAGTTGCACGATGATGTGCGCCAAGCGCCGATCTTTGAGCAGCTTTGTGCTGAATTCTGGCCGGAGCTTGCCCCCACCACCGTGCTGGCGGAATTCTTTGAAGATCCATCGCTGATCCGGGCCATTGCCTTTGATTATGACGAAGATACCCAGCAAGCCCTCTATCGGCGCGATGGTGATGCTTGGGCATCCTCCGATGCGGCTTTGTTAGATGAACTCGCCGCCCGAATCGGAGGTCTTGATCCGGAAGAGCAATTGGAGGCCCAGCGCAAGCGTTGGCGTGAGCAGGTGGCGGAAGCCGCCGAGGCCCTCGATGTGCTGACCGGTTCCCAGAACACCGACCTCGATGATGAAGCCGATGCTGAGATTTTGTCTGCCCATGATGTGGTGGATGCCGAGACCTTGGCGGCTCGTCAGGAGGTGCGCGACCAGCGCAGCACTGCCCAGCGCGCTGCAGAGGACCATCGATGGGCCTTTGGGCACGTCATTATCGACGAAGCCCAGGAGCTCACCCCGATGGAGTGGCGCATGGTGTTTCGCCGGAGTCCCTCGCGTTGGATGACCATTGTGGGCGATCCTGCACAGACCGGCTCGCCTGCCGGTGTCGATGCGTGGGCTGACACGCTTGAGCCCTATGTGCAAGACCGCTTTCATACCCACCGACTCAGCGTGAATTATCGAACCCCGGTCGAGATCATGGAGCTTGCCCACCGCGTGCTCGATGTCTATGCACCTCATGCCCCCAAAGCCCAAGCTTTACGACGTTCCAATGAGCCCATCCGCTACTTCCCCGAGGGAAGTGACCCGCTCGCGATTGCCCGGGAGATACAACAGCGCGAGCCGGAGAGGCTGTGTGCCGTGATCGGCCCGGATGCCTTAGCTGGTGAAGGCATCCTTGGCATTAGTGCCGCCAAGGGCCTGGAGTTTGACCATGTCGTGTTGCTTGATCCGAAGGCCATGGTGGAAGAGTCACCCCAAGGGTGGCAGAACCTCTATGTGGCCTGCACCCGCGCAACTCAGACCTTGAGCGTTATCGGCGAACTTCCCCTATAACAAACACCCGCCTTCCTTGAAGGGAAGGCGGGTGTTGTTTTGCAGGTGTTTGCTTAGCTCACGGTGTGAACGATCATCACATCGCAGTCCGATTGGCGAGCTACATCGGCAGGCACCGAGCCGAGCAGGCGACCGGTGAGCGAGTTAATGCCGCGGTTGCCCACAACGAGCAGGTCGGCGCTGTTTTCGTTGACAATAGCCATGAGCGCTTCAACCGGGGTGCCGGGGCGGATTGCAGTTTCAATCTTCTGTGCACCGGCAGCGCGTGCGTGCTCTGCTGCCTTGTCCAGGTTCTGCTGCGCTGGGTCATTACCCAGCACCGTTACTGAGTCTTGGCGCAGCGTTTTCGAAGCGTCTTCCTTGCTTTCGTAGTAGGCACAGCCGACGATCAAGGTGGCGTCGAACGCTGCGGCGATCTTAGCGGCACGCTCCACGGCAAGCATGGAGGACTTGGAGCCGTCAGTGCCAACAACGATGGTGGAGTAATCGCTCATGAGAACCTTTCTGAAAGCAATATGTTTATTCAAAGAGCCCTTGAGGCTCGCAATGCTCCAAGTCTAACAACTTCCCGGCCACGTGCACGCCAAGGTGAGTATCAGCGCATCACTGGAGCACTGTGTTGGATCTGGCAGATTACATGCCGGCGTCTTCAAGGCCACGCAATTCCTTCTTCAGATCCGCGATCTCATCGCGAAGCCGCCCAGCTAGTTCGAACTTCAATTCCCTAGCTGCGGCCGCCATTTCAGCGCTGAGTTCATCAATGAGGGTGCGCACCTGCTCTGTGGGCATGGCCGATACATCGCGACGTTGCGCCACCAAGGTATCGCCGCTCGCACTTGGTACTTCTTCCCCATTGGCCTCTGCCACCTGATCCAAAATATCTGCGATCTTCTTTCTTAAGGGCTGAGGATCAATGCCGTGCTCGGTGTTATAGGCGATCTGCTTCTCGCGGCGGCGTTCCGTTTCATCGATGGCGTATTGCATCGACTCGGTGACCTTATCGGCATACATAATGACCTCGCCCGAAACATTGCGGGCAGCACGACCGATGGTTTGCACCAAGGACCGAGTAGAACGCAAAAAGCCTTCCTTGTCCGCATCCAGGATCGCCACCAGTGATACCTCGGGCAGGTCGAGGCCCTCGCGCAGGAGGTTGATGCCAACAAGCACGTCGTATTCACCCAGGCGCAGTTGGCGCAGCAGCTCGACGCGCTGCAGGGTGTCGATATCGGAGTGCAGGTAGCGCACCCTGATGCCGTTTTCCAGCAAATAATCGGTGAGGTCTTCTGCCATCTTCTTGGTCAAGGTGGTGACTAAGACGCGCTCTTGTTTCGCGGTGCGTTCGCGGATCTCGTGGATGAGATCGTCGATCTGCCCCCTGGTGGGTCGCACATCCACCTTGGGGTCCAACAGGCCGGTGGGGCGAATGACCTGCTCTACAAACTCACCGCCGGCGGCAGCCATCTCATAGTCGCCGGGTGTGGCCGAAAGGTAGACGGTTTGGCCGACGCGCGCTTCAAATTCTTCCCAGGTCAATGGTCGGTTATCCAGCGCGGAAGGCAGGCGGAACCCGAATTCGACGAGGTTGCGCTTTCGCGACATATCACCTTCGAACATGCCGCCAATCTGTGGCACGGTCACGTGGGACTCGTCGATGATGGTGAGGAAGTCTTCAGGGAAATAATCTAAAAGCGTTGCCGGTGCGGATCCGGCAGGCCTGCCATCGAGGTGGCGAGAGTAGTTCTCAATGCCGGAGCAAAAGCCCACTTGCTCGATCATTTCCAGGTCGTATTCGGTGCGCATGCGAAGGCGCTGCGCTTCGAGCAATTTGCCGCGGTTTTCTAGATCTTCGAGGCGTTCGGCGAGCTCTTCTTTGATATCCGCGACGGCCTTTTCCATCCGTTCGGGCCCTGCCACGTAGTGGGTGGCTGGGAAAATCCTGATCTCATCGACTTGTCGCACCACATCGCCTGTGAGCGGGTGGATGTAGTACAGGGAGTCGATCTCATCGCCGAAGAACTCCACTCTCACGGCGAGTTCTTCATAGGCGGGGATAATGTCTACCACATCCCCTTTCACCCGGAAGGCGCCGCGGGTAAAGCCCACGTCATTGCGGGCGTATTGGATATCCACTAAGAGGCGCAGGAAGCGATCGCGTTCTACTTCTTCACCTACTTTTAACACCACCGAACGATCCAGGTAGCTCTGCGGGGTGCCTAGGCCGTAGATGCAAGAAACGGAGCTGACCACCACCACATCGCGACGAGAAAGCAGCGAACTCGTAGCGCGGTGGCGAAGCCGTTCTACGTCGTCGTTGATGGAGGAGTCTTTTTCGATGTAGGTATCGGTTTGGGCGATATACGCCTCGGGTTGGTAGTAGTCGTAATAGCTTACGAAGTACTCCACCGCGTTATTGGGCAGTAATTGGCGCAACTCATTGGCTAATTGGGCAGCCAGAGTTTTATTGGGCGCCATGACCAGGGTGGGGCGCTGTTGTTTTTCAATCAGCCACGCTGCCGTCGCGGATTTACCGGTACCGGTGGCACCAAGTAAGACCACGTCGCGTTCGCCTTGGTTGAGGCGTTGATCCAGCTCGGCGATGGCCGTTGGTTGATCGCCGGCGGGTTCATATTCAGACACCACCTCGAATACGCCATCGCTGCGTTCCACTTCCTCGACGGGGCGGAAATCTTCCAAATCGGCGTTGATCTTTTCGGGGTGCTCAGAAGCAAAAGCCATGGGCACTACTGTACCGCGTGCAACCACTCCCAGAGTTTGGCCACCTCGGCCTCAAGCGCTTGTTCATCGCCTGAATTATCCACGAGATAATCAGCGCGGGCGCGACGCTGCTCATCCGGCATTTGGCGTTCGATGCGGGCCTTGGCATCGGATGCTTCCAACCCGCGGTAGGCCACGAGCCTGCGGATGCGCTCATCTGCTGGAACATCGACCACGATCACGCGATCGACCAAGGCATCGGAGTTGGTTTCAAGCAGCAGTGGGTGATCGAGCACCACGAGGGCTGCTTCATCGGCACTATTGGCAGCCTCGAGCATCGTTTTGATGCGTTCGGCGATGGCCGGGTGGGTAATGGCGTTGAGCTTCGCGGTGGATGCTTCATCGCGAAAGGCACGCTTTGCCAGTTCTTGGCGGCGTAGGCTGCCATCGCTTTCGATGATGTCTTGGCCAAAAGCCTCGGCGAGTTCGGCTAGGACCGGACTTCCCGGCGCTACCACGTCGCGGGCGACTTGGTCGGCGTCGATAATATTCGCACCTTGTTCGCGCAGAAGTCGAGCCACTGTGCTTTTCCCGCTACCGATTCCGCCGGTCAGTCCTATCTTCATAGTTTCGCCATTGTAGCGAAGTAGAAAACGTAACACACGCCACATTGCCAAGGTCGATGCAGGCGGGTCACAATTCCTATATAACTGAACTTGTCAGACGTCCTACAATTATCTCTCTGATGCGGAGGACCCCGGTGAACGCACTTTCACCCTCACTGCATATCGATGCACCACTACCCCAAGCAATCGAAGGCACAGCTCTCGAACCCCTCGCCCAGTGCAGCCACGGCACCCTCCTGCTGCAATTCAGCTCCACCATCGACGGCACACTCTTGCGTATCGACGGCGCCTGTGGCCACATCGAATTAGGCATTGCAGGAGGCAGGATTGACGGCGCGGTGTGCGTCGACAAGCAAGAACGCCACATCGACGCCGAAGACACCCTCGGTATTGACGACGGCAAACCCCACACCCTCGGCCTGGTGGCCAGCGCCGAAGGCCTTGCGCTCTACCTCGATGGCTACGCAGCGTTTCACACCACCCCGATTGGCTGGTTCAAGGAACTCCAGGTTCAACGTATTGCCACCGATCCTGCGGGCATCATGCAGGTCAGCGCATTGGACGTGTTCGAAGAAGCCCTCCAAGCCCCGCAGATGGTAGCCAAAGCTCACCCGGCGGCACCCTTTGTGGAGTTCGCAGCCTCTCGCCTGTCTGATCGCGACGCACAACGCTGCGGCGCACTGCATTCCGGCGCCTGGCGTGCACGCTTTCGCTCCCGCGGTCTAGGCCAAGGCGGCACCATCATCGAAGCCGGCGGCGAGCACGGCACCCTCACCCTGGAGATGATCAACGGCGGATTGCGCTATAGCGCCAAAGACCAAGGCACCACGCTGGCAAGCGTTGAAGCCCCAGGCCACTGGGACGATGGCGAATGGCACGATGTGGTCTTAGTATCCGGCCGCGGCGCCTTGGTGCTGTATGTGGATGGCTACCAAGTGGCACTGGCCCCTGGGGCATGCTTCTTTGCCGATGTCGCCCCCATCAAAGCCGTGACCGTGGGCATGAACCTGGAACAAGCACGGCTTTTTGGCGAGGCCCAAACCGCGGCGATTTTCGACGCAGTGCTCAGCGACGCCCAGGTCAAGCGCCTTGCCGGGGTAAGCCCCATCGAAACCAGGGCACTATTTGATACTGGATTTCATGGATCCAAAAGCTACCGCATCCCCTCCCTGCTCCGGCTCGCATCGGGCGTGATTCTTGCGGGAGCAGATCGCAGAGTCAGCATCGCCAACGACAGCCCCAACGATATCGACTTCGTGTTACGCCGCAGCCTCGACGATGGCCGCACCTGGGAGCCGATGCAAACGCTCATCGAATACCCCGGCGAAGGCCGTAAGGGCGCCAGCGTCATCGACTCCGTACTTGTTCAAGACCGCGAGAGCGGCAAAGTGATCGTGCTCATCGATCACTTCCCCGGCGGCATTGGCCAACCAAACTGCGAAGTAGGCACCGGTTTTGATGATCAACGGCGCATGCTGCTGCATAACCGCCAGGGTGAGCAATTCCTGCTCAACACCGATGGCAGCGTGGTCACCCTCGATGGTCACAGCACCGAATACCGCGTTGATGCCAAGGGCAACGTTGCTGAAAACGATCAGCCCGCAGGCAATATCTACCTCGCCTACGGCGTCGACCCCAACGAGAGCCTGTTGAGCCACCGCAGCGCCTATGTGCAGATGATCACCAGCGATGACGACGGCGAAACGTGGAGCGATCCGGTCGATATCACCGCGGATATCAAGGCACCATGGATGCGCTTTATCGGCACCTCGCCTGGCAACGGCATCCAACTGCGCCACGGCGAACACGCCGGAAGGATCCTCGTGCCCGCCTACTACAACCATGAAGAAGGCAAAACTTTCTCCTGCTGTGCGCTCTACAGCGACGATGCCGGATCCACCTGGCACCGCGGCGCCTCGCCCAATGATGGCCGAGAGCTTTTTGGCGCCACCCTCGACTCGCGCGCGCTTGAAGACGACCGTGGATCCCTGCATGAGTCCGTGCTGGTAGAAGATTCCCACGGGCGCGTGCATGTGTACATGCGCAATCAGCACCCCTCCGGGCGCGTCGGCCACGCAGTATCCACCGATGGAGGCGCCACCTGGGGCGACGTTGATTACCACCCCGAGCTCACAGAGATCTTCTCTCAGCCAAATGCCATTGAAGTTGATGTGGCAGGCGAGCCCGCAGTGGTGTTTGCCAATGCCTCACAGATGCTGCCCTTCCGCGGTTGCGGGGTATTGCGCCTGAGCTTCGATGAAGGCCGCACTTGGCCGCATAACCGCGTATTCCAGCCTCGGCACTACGTCTATCAGTGCATGACGCAACTGGACAATGGCGACATTGGGCTGTTGTGGGAACGCGAAACCCAGGGCCTGTTTTTTAGCCGGATCCCCCTTGCCTGGCTCCTCGCTTCGCGCCAAACCTCGAGCTAAATCCCTTTCACGCTCGCCCCTCACACAAGCCCCTCACACAAGCCCCTTGAACATAAAGGAACACATGCAATGAATGCGGACCGGGCAGTACCAACTGCCACTGCCCAACTCCCCTGGTATAAGCAGCTCAGCAAAGAAAAATGGAAGGCATTCTTTGCCGCTTGGCTCGGCGTCTTGCTCGATGGCTACGACTTCGTGCTCATCTCCTTTGCACTTCCAGCAATCCGCGATGCCTTCGGCCTCAGCCTCGTGCAATCAGCAGCGCTTGTCTCTGCTGCCTTCATCTCCCGCTGGCTCGGCGGCCTCGTGCTTGGTGCCATGGCAGACAAGATGGGCCGCAAACCAGCCATGGTGGCCTCCATCATCCTCTTTGCAGCAGGATCTATCCTCATGGCGTTTTCGCCAGGGTTCTGGCTGCTATTTATCTGCCGCCTCATCATCGGCTTTGCCATGGCCGGCGAATACTCCTCCTCGGCCACCTACATCATCGAATCCTGGCCCAAGCACATGCGCAACAAGGCCTCGGGCTTTTTACTCTCCGGTTTCGCCTTCGGCGTGATTCTGGCAGCACAGGTAGATAAATACCTGGTGGCTTGGGTAGAAAGCTGGCACCCGGGCTGGGGTTGGCGCGCGCTTTTCCTTACCGGCATCGTGCCCATCGTGGTGGCCATCTACATGCGCCGTTCCCTGCCCGAGGCCGATGATTGGGAGGAGCGCCAGCAGTCTTCCGACACCAAACACGATATGCTCGCGGTGCTCTTCGGCGGCTCTCGTCGCGTGCTCAACTTGGTACTCGTGGTGCTCGCCGCGCTGTTTTTGTTGCTGATCTTCTCGCGCCTTGTTGGTGCCGCGGTGATCGTGCCGCTGAGTGTAATCTGCGCCGGCATCTTCATCTTCTTCGTCTACCAATTCGATCCGAAGCGTTGGGTCATTGGTGTTGCGATCATGGTGACGATCTTCGCCTCCTTCATGTACACCTGGCCTATCCAAGGACTCCTGCCCACCTACCTCAAAGACGTAGGCATGGATCCCAACACCGTGGCCAACGTGATCACCTTCGCAGGCTTTGGTAACGCCTTGGGCTATATCATTGCCGGTTTTGCCGGCGACCGTTTTGGCATGCGCCGCTGGTATGCCATCTCCATCATCATTTCCCAAACCATCGTCTTCCCGCTGTTTATGCAAAACGGCGAGCTGGTAGCACTCGTGGCGATCTTGCTCTTTGTCAATCAGATGTTTGGCCAGGGCATTTCGGGCCTTTTGCCCAAGTGGGTGGCCTCCTACTTCCCCATCGAACGTCGCGCCGCTGGCCTGGGCTTTTGCTATAACGTTGGCGCCTTAGGCGGTGCCGTAGGCCCCGTACTCGGTGCCGCGCTGGCTGGCAGTTCCCTTGGTTTTGGTGGCGCCTTGGCCGTACTTTCCGTGGGCTTCGCTGGCATCGTGGTGCTTTCCATCGGACTGAACTTGCCTCGGATGCTGCAAAAGCTTGTCGACGCCTCCGCGGTTCGCCCCGAAGACGGCAATGACGAGATCATCGCGAAAGCATAGGAAGTGCACCAACATGTCGTACTTTGTTGTAGGAGCATATGCCTCCCAACCACCCGAGCTTGATGCGCAGCGTCGCTACTATGACCTGCTGGCTGAAACCGGTTGGGTGGATGGACTCGAGGTGCCGTATCCAGGCCAGATGCACGAGGGTTTCCTCGGCTCCTTGTTAGAGGGACGGTTCCAGCACAGCGTGCTCACCGCAATTCCAGGCACCATGGTCAATGTGTGGGATGATCCCGATTTCGGGCTTGGATCTCCCACTGCCGCCGGCAGGGCCAAGGCCATGGAGTTTTGTGCCCAGCTTCGCAATTCCCTTGAGGCGATGCACCGCGAGCATGGCCATATCTTCGACTGGGTGGCGTTGCATTCTGCGCCGAGCAATCGCTCTACTGCCGAGGATTTCCAGGCATCGCTGAAAGAACTGCTCACCTGGGATTGGTGTGGTGCCAAGATCGTGATTGAGCATTGCGATGAGCGATCCGATGAGCATGAAGCAGAAAAGGGCTTTTTATTGCTCGAAGAGGAATTAGCCATTGCCCAAGAACTCGGCCTGCATTGCTCTTTGAACTGGGGGCGCTCCGCGGTAGGTTCCCGCGGTGATATCCGGCCTCAACAGCACGTTAACCAGGCCAAGGCAAGCGGCGTGCTTGCCGGGGTGATCTTTTCTGGGGCCTCCCCGCAGACCACGCAATACGGCCCGGCTTGGATCGATGGGCACTTGCCTTTAAGCCTTGATGAGCCCGCCTCGTTGATGACGCCCGAACAGGTAGCGCAGTCATGCGCGCTTGCCGGTGATGTGGATTATCTAGGCGCTAAATGTTGTGCGCCCAAAGATGCCAGCCTTGAGCAACGCTTGGCCATGATCGAACGCATTTATCGCTGCTGCCAGGCCTAATACATGGCAAATGCCGTTGCCCTTTGATCGGGGCAACGGCATTAATTTTGGGCTGTGCGCTTAGGCGTCCTTAGCGCGGGTGGTGATGACCACGCTGTCTGCATTGGCGTGGTCGACGGCGGTGCCTTCCACATCAGCAAACTTCGGAGTGTTGGTCACCAGCACAGGGGTGATCAGGTTGTAGCCCTGAGACTCAATGAAGTCAGGATCAAAGCTGATGAGCTTCTCGCCAGCCTTGACGTGCTGCTTCTTGTCTACGTGGACGGTGTAGCCCTCACCATTGAGCTGGACGGTGTCGATACCGACGTGCACCAGCAGGTCCACACCGGAATCCAGGCGCAGGCCAACTGCGTGACCGGACTTTTGCACGGTGAGTACGGTGGCATCGGCAGGTGCTACGACCTCAGTACCCGAGGGCACGATGGCGACACCCTTGCCCAGCTTGCCGCCGGCGAAGATGGGATCGGGAACCTCAGACAGCGGCACTGCCTTGCCCTCAAGCGGAGCAGTGATTTGGGTCAGCGCACCGGGCTCCAGTGCGGTCTTTACAGGCTTGGTGGCGGTAGCAACCCCACCTGCGGCTGCAGCGCCAGCGGCAGCAGGAGCAGCGGTGGTGGCGGCGTCTTCCTGAGCAGACTCGGATTCAACGGCTGCGGATTCTGCGGCGAGGCGCTCAAGCACCTCAGCCTTTTCTTCCTTGGTGCGGTAATCCATCACGAGGACCAAGGCCATGGAGGTGAAGAAGGCAACGCCGATACCGATGAGGTAGCCACCCATTGGCTCCATCGCAGGGAAGGTGAGCAAGGAGGTGAAGACGAAGGCCTTTGCCTTGACGTCGAAGAGGCCGATGATGAAACCGCCGATGGCACAGCCGGGAAGCAGTGCTAGGTAGGAGCGGCGGAAACGCAGCAGCACACCGTAGAGCGAAGGCTCAGAGATACCGCCGAGCAGGCCGGCCATCATACCGCCCATGGAAACCTGACGCATGGTGGCGTTGCGCTCCTTGATGGAGAGGATGAGCACGCCGGTGACCACACCGAAGCAGGCGAAGTTCCATGCACCCATGGGGCCTTGGATGAAGTCGTAGCCCAGGGTTGCGATGTTTTGGATCATGATCACGTTCAGCGGCCAGTGCAGACCCAGTGGCACGAGGAATGGGTACAGCAGCGGTACGACGATCGCCAGGATCAGCGGGCTGAAGTTGTTAATGGCGGAGAGCATGTTGGAGATGCCAACGCCGGTGTAGATACCGAAGGGGCCGAGCAAGAAGGCCGTCAGCGGGATCATAATCAGCAGCGAGAAGAATGGCACGAACACCATGTGCACGGACTGAGGGATGATCTTCTTAAAGAGCTTTTCTACCCAGTACAGGCCGATCGCGGCGAGCAGCGGTGGGAACACCTGTCCGCCGTAGTCGTTGAGCACCATGGGCAGGCCGAAGACGGTGACCTTGTACACGTCGGCACCATTGGCGGCCTGGGAGACTACCGTTTCCGGCAGCTCTTTCATGGCGATGAACTGGGGAGTCATCAGAGCTGCAGGGATTGCTGCACCGACCCACTCATTAGCGCCGAGCTTACGAGCTGCGGTAGCGCCCACCATGATGGGCAGGAAGTAGAACACGGAGTTCCACATCGCGTGCATGAACTGGTAGGTCGGCGGCTGCTGTTCTGCACGGAAGTCCTGCCAGCCGAAGGTATCGGCCAGCACGAGCATGGTGATGATCAGCGATGCGCCGAGCAGAGCCCAAAGGATTGGGCGGAAGGTATCAGACAGCACCTCGAAGCCGTAGTCGATCCACGAGTACTTGCCGCGAGCCCCGCCGTATTCCTTCTTGCCGCTCGCGGCCTTCTTGGTTTCACCACCGGTGAGCTTTTGCAGTTCTTGGTAGTAGTTCGCAACAGCACCACCCATAACAACCTGCAGGCCGGTGGAGCCTTGGGGGACGACGCCGAGCACGTCGGGGTTGTTGTCGAGGGCGGTTTGGTCAGCCTTGGACTGGTCTGCGAGCTGGAAACGAAGTCGTGTTGCACAGTGCGTGAGCGACACGATGTTCTCAGCGCCACCGACCTTGTCCAGGATGAACTCTGAAGTCTGCTTCACAGAAGACGCCATGAGTCACCTTTCAAGAGAGGATGGAGGTTCTTCGCCCGAAATGTTGTAACAGTCACATACGGAACTAAAACCGGAAAACAATCACATCATAATGTTCATGCGGGCAAAAATACAACACTAAGCCAAACAACTTCCAACCCGAACGCAACGTTTCCCAAGTTTTAAGAGACGGAGCTCACAGCTTACGCCAAGGGCGATCCTCCCCCACCCAGGATAAGCAGGCTAAAAAGCAGGAAAACCCGAGGAATTTTCATTCCCCGGGTCACACCTCAGCGTGTCGTGCTTAGCGCGAGGTGGCTTGGCGCACGCCGTAGAAATACCAGCCATCCGACATTCGGAAGCACTCAGAGGTGCCGGCTGGCCACTGACCTTGAAGTTGCACACAGTTGCTTGAGGTGCCGGTGCCATAGGGACCCATGGCCACCCACTCAAAGCCTTGCCCCGCTGGATACGGCGGGTCGGGGAAACGTTCTTCTTGCTGCTGCGGAGCATAGGTAGGTTCCGGAGCAGACTCCGGCTCTGGGCGGTTTGCCTGATCGCTGACGATTCCGTCCAATTCCCTTTGGAAAGCATCACGGCGAGCACTCAGCGATGCCGCTTCCTTTTCGGCCTCCTCTTTCCTGCTGCGCTCAGCAGCAGAAGCGCTCTCGAGCTCACGCTCGCGACTTTGCTGGGCTTGGCTTTCCTTTACTTGTGCAAGCTCAGCCGAAAGGGACGCCGCCTCTTTCTCAGCATCTGTGTTACCGCATCCTGCCAACATCACCGCCGCTAACCCCAGCGCCAGGAATCGCTGATTCATGTCCACCTCTTGCTCGATCGAGTTCCGCTTCGGTGTTTTAGCCTATCGGTTTGGCCTCGCTACCGTGCAAGCACGCCTGCGCCTACCCCCAAACTCTCCCCTGAAGCAGACCTTTGCACCAGCCTTCTTGCTCCTTCAGCTCATCACTCCCCCGCGGCAAGCTCAGGCACCAATGGTTTCACAGAAACTACTCAGTTAAGCAACAGCATCCGGGGAGTATCGCCACATCTGCGGCAGACTATGATGAGCATCCGATAATCATTGTCACTTCTACCAAAGGATGGTCTTTGACTCTTGGTTAAACAATTAGTCCTACCCACGCTGATCTATGCCTCTATCTCGGCACTGGGTTTTGTCATCATCAATGCCATATTCGATGTCGAATACAGCGATCCGGCGATGCAGTACCTCGGCATCAGCTTCATGCTTGTATCCGCAGGCTTTGTTGCCTACCTTTTACGCGGGCGCCTCCATCTTCACGGATGGCTGGGCACCACAGCACTGCCACGGCACTACCGCTTCACACTCCGGGTACTGATCGTTGCCACGTTGATCCTCTTTTTGGCCGCACCGATTGAGTTTGCGCTCAGGGGTGAGTTCTCGCCAATCATCTTCGCTTCAGTGGTGCTGAGTCTGCTCATTGGTTTTTCCGAAGAGGGCTTTTTTAGAAAGTTCATCCTGGACCACACCAAGGATTCAGATTCACTCAAAACCAAATGCATCTGGCTGATCGGCTCGATGGTGCTCTTCGGTTTCCTCCACATGACGAACGTGCTCAGCGGCATGCCGCTTGGAGCGGCCTTTGATCAATCGCTCAAGGCGATGCCCATGGGCCTGGTAGCAGGCGCCATTTATCTTCGCACCCGCGCATTTTTGGCTGTGGTGTTGTGGCACGCAAGCATCGACTTCACCTTGTTCGCAAACGCCCAGAAGCCATTTTATTTTGGCGGCGTGTGGGGCATCATCATCGATCTTTGCATCATCGCATTGAGCATCTTTGTTATCTGGGACGCCATTAAGGCGCTGCGCTCGCGAAGCTAAGCGCCAATCGCACGAGTCGAGAGCACAAAGAAAACCCCCAATCCCGAAAGGGATTGGGGGTCTGTCTTAGTCTCTGGCTTGGATAACCAAGCGATGAGGCTTTTTACTCACCACCAGCGAGCTTCTCGCGCAGTGCGGCGAGCTGCTCGTCGGAAGCAAGGGAGCCACCTTCAGCTTCGGTAGCGGCGGCCTGAGCCGGCTCGTTGGAAGCAGAGGAGTAGTTGGCTGCCTCGCCGGAAGCTGCTGCCTCGGCTGCGGCTGCACGGGAACGCTCGATCTGAGCGGTGTGGAGCTGGAAGCGACGCTCGGACTCTGCGTAGCGAGCCTCCCACTCCTGGCGCTGCTCGTCGAAGCCCTCGAGCCACTCGTTGGTCTCGGGGTCGAAGCCCTCGGGGAAGATGTAGTTGCCCTGCTCGTCGTAGGAGTCGGCCATACCGTACTTCGACGGATCGAACTCTTCGGTGTAGTCCTCGTCGGCCTGCTTCAGCGACAGGGAGATGCGACGACGCTCAAGGTCGATGTCGATAACCTTGACCATTGCCTCGTCACCGACGTTGACAACCTGGTCCGGCACCTCAACGTGGCGCTGAGCCAGCTCGGAGATGTGAACGAGGCCCTCGATGCCTTCTTCAACGCGAACGAAGGCGCCGAAGGGAACGAGCTTGGTAACCTTGCCGGGCACAATCTGGCCAACGGCGTGGGTACGTGCGAATACGCGCCAAGGATCTTCCTGGGTTGCCTTCAGCGAGAGGGACACGCGCTCGCGGTCGAGATCAACGTCGAGCACCTCAACGGTGACTTCGTCGCCAACGGTGACAACCTCAGAGGGGTGATCGATGTGCTTCCAGGAGAGCTCGGATACGTGCACGAGGCCGTCCACACCGCCGAGATCGACGAATGCGCCGAAGTTGACGATGGAGGAAACGACACCCTTGCGCACCTGGCCCTTTTGGAGCTGGTGAAGGAACTCGGAGCGAACCTCGGACTGGGTCTGCTCGAGCCATGCACGGCGGGAAAGCACCACGTTGTTGCGCTGCTTGTCCAGCTCGATGATCTTGGCTTCGATTTCCTGGCCGATGTAGGGATCCAGGTCGCGAACGCGACGCATCTCAACCAGGGATGCAGGCAGGAAGCCGCGCAGTCCGATGTCGAGAATAAGGCCGCCCTTGACAACCTCGATGACGGTACCGGTAACCGGCTCGTCCTTTGCCTTGAGATCCTCGATGGTGCCCCAAGCACGCTCGTACTGAGCACGCTTCTTGGACAGGATCAGACGGCCTTCTTTGTCTTCCTTGGTCAGCACGAGAGCGTCGATCTGGTCGCCGACCTCGACAACCTCATCGGGATCTACGTCGTGCTTGATGGAAAGCTCGCGGGTGGGGATAACACCCTCGGTCTTGTATCCGATGTCGAGCAGAACCTCGTCGTGGTCAACCTTAACCACGGTGCCTTCGACGATATCGCCATCATTGAAGTACTTGATGGTGGCGTCAACGGCTGCGAGGAAATCCTCAGCGGAGCCAATGTCGTTGATGGCTACCTGAGGGACGTTATTGGTGGGCATAAAGTAAGTGCTCCGAAAAGTAAGTAGGAATCGAGTTTGGACAGGAACGCGTCTCTCAAAAACCTATGGCTTACGCTGGGCTTTTGATCTCACTAGAGATGGATCATTGCCGTCCTACATCGACAATCTCGCACCTTAAGCACAGACACGCCCGAACAACATTAGTGCATTTGCCCAGCTAGATCAAGCGATAGGACTTCCCCGTGTCGCCTTGCAACAATATTCACATGAGCCACACTTCCCCGGATCAAGCACGCCTGGCCAACCAACGCTGGTGGAACTTCGATGCCGAGCAATATCACCAAGCCCACCCCGAATATCTTTCGAGCTTTTATTGGTGCCCCGAAATGCTCTCCGAACAACAGGCCCAGCTTTTAGGCGATTGCTCCAATCAGCGCGTACTGGAAATTGGCTGCGGTTCCGGCCCCTGCGCATCGTGGCTGGCCAGCACCTATCCCTCCGCCACCGTGATCGGCATCGACATCGCCAAAGGCATGCTTTCCCGCGGCGAGGGTTTTCACGGCTTGCTTGCCGACGTCCACAGCATTCCCCTGGCCGATCAAAGCATGGACTGTGCGTTCTCGGCTTTTGGAGCCTTCCCCTTTATCCCGCAGCTCACCCCTGCCCTGCGTGAGGTGGCTAGAGTGCTCAAACCCGGTGCCCGGCTGGTCATTTCAGTCAATCACCCAATGCGCTGGGTCTTTCCCGATCACCCAGGTACGCAAGGGCTCATCGCCACCCATTCCTATTTTGAGCACTCCTATGTAGAACACGATGCAGATGGCGAGCTTAGCTATGCCGAATTCCAGCACACGATGAGTGACTGGATTCGGGCCTTTGACCACAGTGGCTTCCGGCTGCACCGGCTGATCGAACCGGAGTGGCCAGAAGATCTGCACATCACCTGGGGGCAGTGGTCACCGCTGCGCGGCAAGCTCTTTCCAGGCACCGTGATCTTTTGCGCCACCAAGGATTAGTGGGCTGCTTCCTCCCAGTTTTTTCCAACGCCACTGGCTACCTCAAGAGGCACATTCAATTGCACCGCGGCGTCCATTTCGCGCTCGACGATGTCTTGGACACGGTCTTGCTCGCCTGGGGCAATTTCCACCACGAGTTCGTCGTGGACTTGCAGCAACACCCTCGATTGCACACCGGCAGCCCGCAACTTCCGATCCACCCGAATCATCGCCACCTTAATAATGTCGGCGGCAGTGCCCTGGATGGGCGCATTCAGCGCGGCGCGCTCGGCGGTTTCACGAGCCACCCGGTTCTCGCTTGAAAGCTCCGGAAGATAGCGCCTGCGACCAAAAAGCGTGGCGGTATAGCCATCGTGGCGGGCTTGTTCTACTACCTGGTCAAGATAACGTTTCACCCCGCCGAAGCGCTCGAAGTAGCTTTCCATGATGCTCTTTGCCTCACCGGCAGGAATATTGAGCTGCTGGGAAAGACCAAAGGCCGAAAGACCATACACCAAGCCATAACTCATCGCTTTTACGCGGCGGCGCAGCTCGGGAGTCACTTGATCTACTGGTACTTCAAAGACTCGCGAGCCAACGAAGTTGTGCAGATCCTCACCCTCGCGATACGCCTGGATGAGCCCTTCATCCTCAGACAGGTGGGCCATCACGCGCATCTCAATCTGGGAATAGTCGGCGGTAAGTAAGCTCTCATAGCCCTCGCCTACGACAAATGCCGAGCGGATCTTGCGCCCGGCTTCGGTGCGCACGGGGATGTTTTGCAAGTTGGGATCGGTAGAGCTCAAGCGGCCGGTAGAAGCCTTGGTCTGGTGGAAGGTGGTGTGGATACGCCCATCATCGGCCACCGAGCGGATCAAACCTTCCAGGGTGGACTTCATCTTGGTGTATTCACGGTGAGCCAAGAGGTGGTCAAGGAAGGGGTGCGGGTGCTTTGCAGCTAAGGCATCAATTTCCTTCGCGGCAGTGGAATACCCTGTTTTGGTCTTCTTCGTTTTCGGCAGCGCCAAGGTATCAAACAACACGCCCTGGAGCTGTTTCGGACTCGAAAGATTGAGCTCGGGTTCGTCGACAAGCTCCCTGGCGGCCTGTTCCTCTTCAGCAACCATGGCCTTGAAGTCGGCCAGTTGCTCCTCCAACGTCTCCACATCCACGGCGATGCCAGTTTGCTCCATGCGACCCAAAATGAGGGCGAGCGGAATCTCCAAATCGCGGTAGAGCTCAAAAGCGTTAATCTCTACGAGCTGCTGGGCCAAGGCCTCGGCCAATTCCATCACCGCAGCACTATGGCTTAGAAGCTCTTGATGCTCACCGGCATCCAGGAGGGAAAGCTGCTCACCCGAGGGCTGCTCAGATTGGAGTTGGCGCTGTAAGTGGCGCTGGAATACGTCCTTGAGCTCATAGGTGCGCTGCCCGGGCCTTAAAAGATAGGCGGCGATCTCGGTGTCTTGGACTACCCCATCAAGCTCAAAACCGCGTGCGGCAAGCATGTGGTAGGTGGCCTTAGCACCATGCACGCACTTCGGCTGCTTGGAGGAAACCCAGCTCGCGAAAGCGCGTTCGTCTTCCACATCTAAATCTTCAAAAGACGCCACCACACCGTGGTACTTAGCGTCGCAGAGCGCGAAGGTGTGAGCGTCTCCACCGAATGGCGCTGGATTACCCGCAACGACAAGGGCTAGGGCTTGATCCTTGTGGTCTTCGAGCCACTGAGCCACGCCAACATGGTCAAGGATCACCTCCGGTGCATCCTCGGCCTCAATGGCACTGGCATCGACGCCAAAGGCCTTAAACACGCGCTCGCGCAAGCTCACGCCGAACTCCAAGGCATCAAAGGCCTCAGCCGCGGCGTTGACGTCCACGTCATTGCGCTGCAATTGCTCAGGGGCAAGTGGCAATTCCACATCACGCACCATCTGCGTAAGTTCGCGGTTGGTACGCACCTGCTCCACAGCATTGCGCAGGTTCTGCCCCGCCATGCCCGTGATCTCATCGGCGTGTGCGATCAGGGATTCTAAGTCTCCGTACTGCACGATCCACTTGGTGGCCGTTTTTTCTCCCACCCTGGGGATGCTGGGCAAGTTATCGGAAGGATCTCCACGCAACGCGGCAAAGTCGGGGTATTGCGCTGGAGTAAGCCCGTACTTTTCTTCCACCGCCTCCGGGGTGAAGTGAATCAGGTCCGAGACTCCCCTGCGCGGATACAGCACCGTCACGCGATCGGTGATGAGCTGGAAGGAGTCACGATCGCCGGTAACGATCTGAGTATCAAAATCCTGCTGCTGCGCGGCAGTGGCCAAGGTGGCAATAATGTCATCGGCCTCGAAATTTTCCTTTTCCAGATACGGCACACCCAGCGCATCCAGCATCTGCTGGATCAACGCGATTTGGCCTTTAAACTCCGGCGGAGTGGCCTCGCGCTGCGCCTTATAAGCAGGAAACATCTCGGAGCGGAAGGTGCTTCGTCCCACGTCGAAGGCCACAGCCAGGTGGGTGGGGCGTTGTTCGGCAACCAAGGATGCCAACATGCCCATAAATCCATACACAGCATTGGTGGTTTGACCGCCGGAGGTAGAGAAATTCTCCGAAGGGATGGCAAAAAAGGCACGGAATGCCATGGAATGGCCGTCGATGAGCATTAAACGCTTGGTAGTCACGCGCACCAGTGTAGCGAGCACCATGGCGCAGGCTTTTCTAGCGTCCCTGCCACGGTGTTTCTTAATTGTGCGAATGGTGTTGTATGCTTTCAGCTCGTACGCCCCAGTAGCCCAATTGGCAGAGGCAACGGATTCAAAACCCGTCCAGTGTGAGTTCGAGTCTCACCTGGGGCACCACGACAAGGCGCTGCAAAGCGCCTTTTTTCATTTTCCGGGCTAGAATCTCCTGGTCTGTATCTATGAAGAAGGATCTTTATGAGCACACCGAAGGAATCTCCCATCAAACACGTGCTGTACGTCATCTTTGGCGGACTCATTGGCCTTGCAGAGATGGTGCCCGGCGTATCCGGCGGCACCGTGGCCTTGGTGGTAGGCATCTATGAACGCGCCATCCGCAATGGCGATGCCTTGCTGCATACTCTCCGCACTGCGATTACTGATCGCAGCAAGCTCAAGGAGGCAGCAGCCAAGGTCGAGTGGTTCTTCCTCGCCGCGGTGGGCGTGGGCATGATCGGTACGGTGCTGGCGCTTTCCTCGGTCATGCATCACTTCGTTGATAACCACCCCGAGACTTCCCGCGCCTTGTTTATGGGCATGGTGGCCGTCTCGATCTTGGTGCCTCTTAATATGATCCGCTCGGATAAGCTGGCACAACACCGTGTCGGTGCATATATTGCCTTCATCGTGGCCGCTATTGCCACGTTCTTGCTCACCGGTGTGACCTCGGCAGAAAAGACTGATCCCTCGCTGGTGGTGGTGTTCTTTGCCGCGATGATTGCCGTGTGCGCACTGGTGCTGCCGGGCGTATCGGGTTCGTTTATCTTGCTCTCCCTCGGCCTGTATAGCCCGGTCATGGGGGCTGTGGCCGATCGCGATCTAAAAGTGATGGCGGTATTCGTCCTGGGTGCCATGCTCGGCGTCGCGCTGTTTATTAAGGTTCTGGATTACCTGATTAACACTCACCGCACGATCACGCTGGCGACGATGGCCGGCCTCATGCTGGGCTCCCTGCGCGCCCTGTGGCCTTGGCAAACGGATCGAGCAGAGCTGTTGAGCCCCTCGGGCAATGTGGCCTGGATTGTGTTCATGGTGATCCTCGGCGGCGCCATCGTTGCCGCGATCATGGCGGCAGAAAAGTTCAGCAAGCGCCACTAAATTCAAATATTATGCCCCTGACGGTATGCTATCTGCTATGAAGTTTCCCTTTCAGCGCATAGGTGGCTTCCTCGGGGCTGTTTGTTTAGCGCTCAGCTTGAGCGCATGCGTCACCAACGAGGAACAAGGCCACCCCGAAGGCTGGGAAGAAATAACCCCCAAGCCGGTGCCATCGATCGAGGCCTTGGTGCCAAAAGACATTAAAGATCGAGGCGTGCTTACGGCCGGTACCAACCCGCCGTTTGCACCTTTTGAATTCCGCGACTCATCCCACACCATCATCGGTGTGGAAATGGATTTGATGCACGCCGCGGCCGCAACAATGGGATTAAAATTCCAACCCAAAGAGCAGGATTTCTCTTTGATCCTTCCCTCGCTTTCTGCCGGTTCCATTGACGTGGGCGCCTCTGGCTTTACTGATACAGAGGAACGCCGCGAAAACTATGACTTTGTTGATTTCCTCTATGCCGGCGTGCAGTGGGGACAACAAACCGGCGACGATATTTCGCGCGAAGACCCTTGCGGCCTCAGCATCGCTGTGCAGCGCACCACCGTCTCGGAAACCGACGATGTTCGCCCCTTATCTGAGCAATGCGTAGAAGAAGGCAAAGAGCCCATCGAGGTGCTGTCCTATGACACCTCCGATGCTGCTGCAACCGCATTGGTGCTTGGCCGCGCAGATGCCTTTAGCGCAGACTCCCCCGTGCTGGCATGGGCCGTAGAACGCGCCGATGGCAAGATCGAACCAACTGGTGAGATTTTCGATGCAGCACCTTATGGCTTTGCAGTGCCAAAAGATTCCAAGCTCGGCCCAGCACTTGCGGCCGCACTGCAATACCTGATTGATAACGGCGACTATCAGAAGATCCTCGCGCAGTGGGGTATCGAAGAAGGTCTCGTCGATGCAGCCCTGATTAATGAAGAACCAGTGAACAACTAGGACACCACCATGACTCAACCGAAGCCAATCCAGGCGAAGCCCCTTCGCCATCCCGGGCGCTGGGTGGCAGCAGCCATCATCCTCGCGCTATTTGCCTGGTTCCTTATTTCTGCCGCCACCAACGAAGCCTATGGCTGGGACACCTACCGGTCATATCTCTTTGATACCCGCATCGCCACGGCCGCAGCCCACACCCTCGCCATTACCGTTTTGGCCATGTTGCTCGGCGTGGTGCTTGGCTGCGCCGTCGCTGTGATGCGCATGTCGCCGAACCCGGTGCTTTCCTCGGTGGCCTGGTTTTATCTCTGGATTTTCCGTGGCACCCCGGTGTATGTGCAGTTGGTGTTCTGGGGTCTTTTGGGCTCCATTTACCAAAGCATCAACCTTGGCTTTACCGAGGTTTCGCTGGAAAACGCGCTGAAGAACATGTTCTTGCTGGCCGTGATCGGCCTTGGCCTGAACGAGGCTGCATACATGGCTGAAATTGTGCGCTCCGGTATTCAGGCAGTGCCCGAAGGCCAAACCGAAGCATCGAAGGCGCTGGGTATGAGCTGGTGGATGACCATGCGCCGTACCGTACTGCCCCAAGCCATGCGCATCATCGTCCCGCCCACGGGCAACGAGTTCATTTCTTTGCTCAAAACCACATCGCTGGTGGTGGCTATCCCCTACACCGCCGAGCTTTATGGCCGCGCCACCGATATTGCCGCCGCATTATTTGATCCGGTGCCGCTGCTTTTGGTGGCAGCCACCTGGTATCTGGCCATCACCTCGCTGTTGATGGTGGGCCAGCACTTCCTAGAAAAGTATTATGACCGCGGTGCCTCTCGTGAACTCACGGCTTCGCAGCTTGCAACCTTGGCAGATGCAGAAGGCGCCCTGCCAAAGAACATCAACGTCATTGGAAAGGGCAAGTGAGCATGGAAAACCTCATGATCGACGCACAACAATTGTGCAAAAGCTTCGGCAGCCTTGAGGTGCTCAAGGGCATTGACCTGCAGGTGCCCAAAGGCAGCGTGACCTGCCTGATCGGGCCTTCCGGCTCGGGCAAATCCACGCTTCTGCGCTGCGTGAATCACTTGGAAAAGATCACCGCCGGCCGCTTGTACGTCGATGGCGAGCTCATCGGCTATAAAGAACGCGACGGCGTGCTCTATGAAATTTCCGAGCGCGAGGCCGCCCGCCAACGTTCGGGCATTGGCATGGTGTTCCAGAACTTCAACCTCTTCCCGCACCGCACGGCACTTGAGAACGTGATGGAAGCGCCGGTGCATGTCAAGGGCATCGCTGAAAAAGACGCCCGCGAGCAGGCGATGGAGCTGTTAAAGAAGGTCGGTTTAGGCCATAAGGCAGACGCCTATCCAGCCCAGCTTTCCGGTGGTCAGCAGCAGCGCGTGGCCATTGCTCGTGCGGTGGCGATGGAGCCAAAGCTGATGCTTTTCGACGAGCCAACCTCCGCACTTGATCCGGAGCTCGTCGGAGAGGTGCTTCGCGTGATGCGTGAACTCGCCGCCGATGGCATGACCATGCTGGTTGTCACCCACGAGATCGGCTTTGCCCGCGAGGTTGCCGATACGGTGGTGTTCATGGATGGCGGCGTGGTGGTAGAAGCAGGTGATCCCAAGCAGGTTATCGATCACCCGCAGCACGAACGCACCCAGGAATTTCTTTCCAGCCTGCTTTAACGCAGTTTCTCCTGCATCGCCCGGTTCACCGCATCGGGCAACATATCGGATACATCTCCCCCATACTTGGTCACTTCCTTGCACAGTGTGGAGGAGATGTAGCCGTATTTGGGGTCGGTCATCAAAAAGACCGTATCGATCCCGGCGAGTTTGCGGTTCATCTGCGCCATGGGCAGCTCATAGTCATAGTCCAATGAGGAACGCAGGCCCTTGACGATGGTGTCGATCCCATTGTTTTGGGTGTATTCCACCAGCAGGCCTGACCAGTGCTCCACGCGAATATTCTCGTGGCCTGCTAATGCCTCACGGATCAGCGCCTTGCGTTCTTCTACGCTAAACAGCCCACTGGGTTTATTTGGGTTGGCGGTCACCAGCACGGTGACGTGCTCAAAGAGTTGGGTTGCACGCTCGATAATATTGACGTGCCCCATGGTGACTGGGTCAAAGGATCCTGGGCAGACTGCATGGGTGCTCATTTAGGCCTCCTCTTCGTGGTACACGGCCATATCCATGCGCGCGATACCGAAGGTTCGCTTCTTTAATTTCTGCGGCGTTGGCACCATCCACGCAGGCCAATCGGTGTGGGCGGAGTCTCGATGACGTTCGATTACGACCACGGCGCCGTCGACAAGCTTGGGCTTGAGCGCCTGAATCATCTCAGCAACGGCTTCATCCGAAAGCTCATAGGGAGGATCGGCCAGCACCATGGAGAAGTATCGATCGGGTGCGGTGGCCAGGTAGGTGGAAGCCTTCATCTCCTCCACCGTTACCTGCGGATGCCCAACCACCTGCGCGTTGCTGCGAATAATCTCCGCAGCCTGGTGGTTTTGCTCAACCAGCACCACTTCCCTGGCGCCGCGGCTGGCGGCCTCTAACCCCAGCGCGCCGGAACCTGCGAAAAGATCCAGCACCACGGCGTCTTGGAAGCCAAAGCGCACCTGCAAAGAGGAAAAAAGCCCCTCACGTGCGCGATCCGAGGTAGGCCTGGTGCCTTGGGGTGGGACCTTGATCTTTCGGCCCCTGGCTTCTCCTGAGATGATGCGAGCTTGTCCCATTTATGCTTCCTTCACTTCGATCACGGCTTCGCCGCCGATAACGTCACCAAAATCCTCTACCAATAAACGGCTGACCACTCCAGGGCCCGGCGCCACCACGGGGGCTTCGAGCTTGACGGCTTCCACTGAGGCGAGGGCTTGGCCGGTTCGGACGTGTTCGCCTGGTTCGACTAAAAAGTGCACAATCCCGGCGAAGGGGGCATGAATGTTCATAAGCGGCATTTTAGCTTTTATCGATATAGGCCTGGCGTTGGTCGTCGATATCGCGAACTAACGCTCGTGCGAGCTCGGGATCTTCTTCCACAATGGTGGCTGCATCGCTATTGGCTCTGGCGATCAGTTCGCGGTCTTTGCTCAGGCTTAACAGGCGCAGGTGGCTGCGTCCTGATTGTTGGGCGCCGAGGATATTGCCTTCTTGTCTAAATTCCAGGTCGACTTCTGCCAGTTCGAAGCCATCTTGGGTTGCTGCCACGCGGCCGACTCTTTCTAAGGTGTGTGAGCCGGGTTCTGCGTGGGTGTAGAAAAAACAGATGGAGGCGTTGCCGCCTCGTCCCACGCGGCCGCGGAGTTGGTGGAGCTGGGATACGCCGAATGATTCCGCCCCGTAGATCAACATGGCGGTGGCGTTGGCGACGTCGACGCCCACTTCGATCACAGTGGTGGCTACGAGCACGTCGATGTTGCCGGCTGCAAATTCTGCCATGGCGTGGGCTTTGTCTTCGCTGCTTTGTTGGCCGTGGAGGACGGCGATGCGGAAATCTCGCATTGTGTGGGCTTGGAGTTCCGCGGCGAGCGCTTCTACCCCATCGTCTCCGCCGATCTTCGGGCACACCACATACACCTGGTGGCCTGCGCGGCATTCTTCTTTGAGGCGTTCCCACATGCGATCTACCCACACTCGGTTGCCGGCGGGGATGACGTAGCTGCTGATGGGTTGGCGGCCGCCGGGCAGTTCGCTCAGGGTGGATACGCTGAGATCGCCAAAAGCGGTCATGGCGATGGTGCGCGGGATTGGGGTGGCCGTCATTACCAACAGGTGCGGGGTGAGCCCTTCGCGTCCTTTTCCTCGCAGGGTGTCTCGCTGTTCCACACCGAAGCGGTGTTGCTCATCGACAACGCACAGCCCGAGGTTGAAAAACTCTACGGTGTCTTGGATCAGTGCGTGGGTGCCGATCACGATGTCTGCGTCACCGCTGAGGATATCCAGCAGGGCTTGTTGGCGTTGCCTGGTGCTCATGGAGCCGGTCAGGAGCGTGACGTTGACGTCGATGCCCTTGAGCATGGCGCTGATGTTTTGGGCGTGTTGGGTAGCGAGCACTTCTGTGGGGGCAAGGAGTGCACATTGGGCTCCTGCATCGACGCATTGCAGCATGGCCAGCAGCGCTACGACTGTTTTGCCGGAGCCGACTTCTCCTTGGAGCAGGCGTTGCATGGGTGTGGAGATGCTTAAGTCTGCGCGGATATCGGCCAGGACTGCTTCTTGGCCTTTGGTGAGGCTGAAATCCAGTGATGCTCGGAGTGCTTTGGTATAGCCTGCGGTTTCGCTGCGCATTGCCGGTGCTTTGCGGGCTTGGGTATCGGCGCGGCGAAGTGCCATGAGCAGGCCAAGGCTTAAGGCCTCGTCGTAGGTCAGGCGCTTGAGGCACAGGTCCGGGCCTTGTGCCGGTGGTTCGTGGATGCCTCTAAGTGCTTGGTCAAAGCTGGGGAGATCCGCTGGGGCGAATGGGCCGAGTGGATCAGCAACGGGCTCAAGGGTGCTGAGCACCTGGTGGATAGCGCCGAGGATTTTCCAGGAGGGCACTGCTTGTTTTGCCGGATAAATGGGCACGTAGGGAAGGTGGAGCAAAAGCTGCATCACGGCGTATTTGCTGCCGTCTGTGCCTTCTTTTGCGATCTCGAGTTTGCCCAGGGGGAAAAAGTCTGGGTGCTGGAGTTGGGGTTGGCCGCGGAAGAATTTGAGCTTGCCACTAAAAATTGCGCGGGTGCCGTTGCTTAACACCTTTGGCTGCCAGGTGGCGCGGAAGAAACTGGCGGTGGTGTGGATGCCGGTGCCATCGTCGATCCAGATGGTGTAGACCTTGCCCACCTTGGGGTTGCTGCGGGTGGTGTTGTGCACGATCTCGCCCACCAAGGTTACGGTGTCGCCTTCTTCTGCTTGGCCTGCACCTAAGCCCACGCCTTGGGCTGCATATCCTCGGGGGAAGTGATTAAGGAGGTCCTGGGCGCGTTTGAAACCGAAGTGGCGCGCGAAGGCGCGGGCTTGGGATTGGTCCAGGATGGAGCCAAGGGGGCGGGTGTCGTTCCAGCCGAGCATTATTCCACCCCGACCTCGGCTAAGACTTGGAGTTCTTCTGCTTGCAGGATCATCGACTCGACACCTTCTACGCTGCCGATTTCGATGGGTGCTTGGGCGATCACGCTGACCTGCTCTCCCCCGCCGGGCAGCAGCACGGCCAGAGCGGCGTGGATGGCGTCGTTGACGTTATCGTGCTTGGAAAGCTCATAGTCGCCGATGCAGAGCCGACAGTGTGATGGCGTGCCCTCGATGGTGGCGACTCTCATGCCCACGATGGCTTCTTGGAGTTGGAGCACAGAAGTAGCCGCGGCCGCTTCTGCATCAAACACGCTGCTGGCCGCCAAGGTTCGCAGCACGCTGGTGGTATGGATCCAGTGGCAGCGCAGGCCACGTTGTTGGAGTTGGGTATCCAGTTCTGCCACAAGATGCAGCGGCAGCATCGCACCGCTCAGGACGATCGCTTCACCTTGGTATGCCCCGAGCTTTTCGACGACCTCCGCCACGCTCGCTTGCGCCGGCAAAGGCACCGGCGTGGCCCCGACATTTTCGAGCATCTGGGCGATCTGGCCTTGATCGCTTTGGGGGCACAGGGCAAGAAGCTGCAGGCTGGTGGCAGGTAGCGCTTCAAGGCGAATATCACTGATGGTGCCGTGTTGGAGGGCGCAATTCAGCACGGCATCGGGGGTAGTGCTGTGGATGTGCACCAGGGCGCTGGTATCGCTTTCGCGTCCAAAGACGATGGAATCTCCAAGGTGGCTGAGGGCTTGTTCGCACTGATCCAGGTCGGCGTTTTGGATATAGAACATCACCTCAGTGGTGCCAAGCTGCGCTGCATCTGCATGCGTTTCATGCGGCGGCTGCTCCAAGGCGGTGCCATTGAGCACATCGCCAAACACTTCGAAAACAAGCACCAAACCAGCCGCGCCGGCATCGACTACCCCAGCCTGTTCTAGTACCGCTAGCTGGGAGGTGGTGTGTTCGAGTGCGCTTTGGGCGCTGTGGAGCATCTGCTCGAAGGTGGCGCGCAGCGTTGGCTGAGGAGGCTGTTCTGCGATGGCACGCAGCACGCTTACGATGGTGCCTTCTACCGGTTCATGGAGGGCTTGGTGAACAAAATTCAAGCCCAACTCGGCTGCTTCGTGCATGCCTTCGGCATCGATATAGCCTCGGGCATTGGCTACTTGGGCAATAGCGCGGAAAATTTGGCTTAGCACCACCCCGGAATTGCCGCGTGCCCCGCGGATGGCTCCCGATGCGAGTTCTGCACTGAGTTTGGAGAGGTCTTCTGGATGCTCGACCGCGCGTACCGCCGCGGCCAGGGTGTGGGCCATATTGCTGCCGGTATCGGCATCGGCTACGGGGAAGACATTAAGCTGATTGATTCTTTGGGCCTGCTTGGAAAGCGCAGCGGAGGCTTGTTGCGCCCAGCTCCATAGCAGGGGTGCATCGATACGCTCAATGGTGGCCATAGCTATGTATGGTACAAGCGCCAATCGATGGGCTCGGCGCCCTGGGTGCTTAAAGCTTCATTAGCGCGACTAAAAGGCTTGGAACCAAAGAAGCCTCGGGAAGCCGAAAGCGGCGATGGGTGCGGGGAGGCAATGATCGGGGTATCGCCTAGAAACTGTTGGGCGCTTTGGGCATCTTTGCCCCAAAGAATTGCCACCAGTGGCGTTTGGCGTTGGGCAAGCGCTTCGATGGCGTGCTTGGTAATTGCCTCCCATCCCTTGCCCCGATGTGAGGCAGGCGCACCGGCTTGCACGCTTAATACTCGGTTGAGCAGCATGACGCCTTGTTCGCACCAGGGGCGCAGATCACCATGAGGCGCGGGGCTAATGCCGAGGTCATCATTGAGCTCTCGGTAGATATTGCTCAAGCTTCGTGGGATTGGCCGCACATCGGGTTGCACGGAAAACGAAAGGCCCATCGCATGCCCTGGGGTTGGGTAAGGATCTTGACCAATGATGAGTACTTTGACCGCATCGAATGGGTAGCTAAAGGCACGCAAAATATCGTTGCCGGCAGGTAGGTAGGTTCGGCCAGCGGCGATCTCTGCGCGGAGGAAATCACCCATGGCGTGAATATTGGGCTCTACGGCAGCAAGTGGTTCGCGCCAGGATTCGTGCACTGGAAGCATGGCTGCAAGTTTAGGCGAAACTATTCCAGCCCTTATTCCAGCTCGGTGCGCGCCCATCGAGCAGCACCTCGCCTTCGGAGCGGTGATCAACCGAGCCGATCACGCGGAAACCCGTGGGCGCTGCCCTAAAGGTGGTGCCCAGCAACGTGTGGTCTTCTCCCCCACTTAAGACCCATTCCCACGCATCTGCCTCGAGCACCTCGGCTGCTTGGCGCATCAGTGGGCTTGGGGCGATGGCCGCTGGGTCGAGGTTGATGCTCACATTCGACCGGCGCGCGATGGTGGTGGTATCGGCCACCAGCCCATCGGAATTATCAGTCATGGCCGATACTCCAGCAGAACGTGCCACAAAGCCCCTGCCCTCGCTGACTCGGGCAGCACAGTGGGAGGAGACTAGGGGCAGAAATTCTCGTGGTACGCCATCGCGGCCGAAACGCCGAAGCAATGCCAAGCCTGCGGCCGAAGCGCCGATCTCACCGGAGGCCACCAAGATTTGCCCCGGGCGTGCTTGGTCGAGTCGAAGCTCTGCTAAAGAACCCCCTAATTGGCCCACAGCCGTGACCGACACCACCACCGCATCGCCGTCGGTGATATCCCCACCTACAAGTTCTGCGCCATAGTCACCCACGCGATCGCCAATGCCGCGGGCAAGCTCTGATACAAATTCCAATCGCGTATGTGCCGGCACCGAAAGGGCCAGCAGTGCCGCGATGGGACGAGCCCCCATGGCCTCCACATCGGCAAAGTTTTGGGTAATGGCCTTGCGCCCGATCTCTGCAGGCGTAGACCAGTCGAGGCGGAAGTGGCGGCCTTCGACCAACATGTCGGTGGTGACGACCGTGCGTGAATTAGGTGCATCGTGATCAAGCACTGCCGCATCATCGCCATTGCGTGGGCTTGGGGCGTGCGCTGCGATCACATTGATTGCTGCTTGTTCGCCTACCTCAGCCAGGGTGGGGTTTTGCGGTGCTTTCATTCAAGGTCCTTTTGGCCTGATCGACAACAGACTCAGACTACACTTTTGATCCATGAGCCGCCCCGAAGCCTCCTTTAAGAAAACCCCGATCGCCCTGGCATTAGTGTTAAGCCTCCTGTTGGTTCTTGGAGTGCTCATTGGTGCGAAAATCGCCTATGAGCGTGCAGCGCAACAACCCGTGGCCATGCCGGCGCTGGATTCACCAGAGGCTGACTCCCAGGCATGTAAGCAGCTCGTTGATGCCCTGCCCGATAAGCTCGCCGGGCACAAACGCGCAGAGCTTGCCGCTCCTGCCCCGGCGGGCGCTGCAGCGTGGGCATCGAGTTCCACTGAGAGGATGACGCTGCGTTGCGGGGTATCAGCCCCCTTGCAGTACACCGAAATCACCCCGGTGGAAGACGTAGATGGCATCAAATGGATGCGCGTTGATGATGCCACCCCCGGGTCTTCCCTGCACACCTGGTTTGCCGTGAACCGCACACCACTGGTGGCATTGACCGGTGACGACGTGGCATTAGATGGGCAGTCAGCTCCACTGGATGCTTTAACGCCAGCGCTTGATCAGCTTGAAGATGAAGCACTGAAGCCTCATCCTTTGCCGCTGGCTGATGTGGCAACGCAGTCGTCGAAAAGCTGTGATGCACTCCTGAATAATCTGCCGGACACCCTCGGTGAGGATCTCAAGGCCACGAAGACTTCGCTGGCTCAGACCAAGGCGTGGACTGCCTTTGGCAAGGAGCCGGTGGTGCTTCGCTGCGGCGTGCCCTTCCCCGAGGAATACAAGGCAGGGGTGCAATTACAGCAGGTTGATGGGGTGCCGTGGTTTGAAAATACGATTTTGGGCAACGGCACCACCGCCTCCACCTGGTATCCGATGGGGCGCGATGTAGTGGTGGCGGTATCGATGCCTGCCGATGGCAATCAGGTGCTCGTGCAGTTGACCAAGGCCATTAAGCAGCAGACGAAAGCGCTTGATCAATCAGAGCGCTAAGCAGTTGCGGGTAGGCCACACCGGAGGCCTCGAAGACCTTCGGGTACATCGAGATGGGTGTAAAGCCCGGCATGGTGTTGATCTCGTTGAGCACGGGGCCTTGTTCGCTGACGAAAAAGTCCACGCGGGCTAGGCCTTCGCAGTTCAACGCATCGAAGGCTTTGAGGGAAAGCTCGCGCAATTGTGCTAACAGTGCCTCATCGAATTGCGCGGGGATCTCGGCAGAGACCACATTGTCGAGGTATTTGGTGTCGAAGCCGTAGAAGCCCTCCTCGGAGCCGTCGGTATTGATCAGACGAGCCGGAACCGAGGCCACGCGGGTGCCATCGGCGTATTCGAGCACGCCGCATTCGACTTCTTCACCAACGATTTCGGCCTCAACGATCACCTTCGAGTCATATTGGCGTGCGAGCTCAATTGCTGCTTTGAGCTCATCGCGAGAATCAACACGAGAGATACCGATCGAAGATCCACCGCGGGCGGGCTTGACAAACACCGGCAACCCAAGACGTTCGATTTCTTCTTCGCTTAAGTCGCGGCCATCGCGTAAGACCACTTCTTCGCCCACCGGCAGGCCCTCGGCTTTGAGTAGCTTTTTAGTAAATTCCTTATCCATGCCACAGGCAGAACTTAAGACCCCGGTGCCTACATAAGGCACGCCCGAGAGATCGAACAGGCCTTGGATCGTGCCGTCTTCGCCATATGGGCCGTGCAGCACGGGGAAGATCACGTCCACCGTGGCGTGCAGGGAGCCATCTTCGAAGCGGAACTCACCGCGATGCGCTGGATCAAGAGCCAAGCTCAGCGGCTGGCGCATCTGCACCGTTGGCATCACGCGATCGTGGGTGCGAAGTTCCTCCGCATCAGTGGTGCCCACAGTCCAGGCACCTTCTTTGCTAATGCCAATGGGATAGACCTCGAAGCGCTCCGGATCGAGGTGGCTCATCACGGCACCTGCAGAAACGCAGGAGACGGAATGTTCGGAACTTTGGCCGCCGTAGACCACGGCGACACGAATCTTATTTGCAGCAGAATTCACGGCTGCCCAGTCTACCTGTCTTAGCGCACCGACTGCCCAACCGTGCTGGGAGTGGTGGATTGGCAGGGCTGCCTGGCTTACTGGCTGCCTGGCTGCCTGGCTGCTTGGATCTGCGCTGGGCTGTTGGCTGGCTGCCTTGGTGGCTGCCTGGCCGCTTGGTTCGGCTCGGCCTGGCTAGGCGTGTTCTGATTTCTTGGATCGTCCCATCAGCGCCTGGACCATATCGCCCACATCCAGCCCCAGGTGGCACACACCGTAGACGGCCTGAGTGATCGGCATTTCCACGCCCAAAGAGGTAGCGAGGCTAAACACAGACTGGGAAGAGATCACGCCTTCTGCCACCTGGCCGTTGGAGGCCTCCCTGGCCTCGTCGAGGCTGCTGCCCTGACCGAGGCGCGCACCGAAACTTCGGTTGCGCGACAAAGGAGAAGAACAGGTAGCAACGAGATCCCCCAGGCCGGCAAGACCGGAGAAGGTGCGCGGATCCGCACCAAGAGCCGCGCCCAGACGAGAGATTTCTGCCAAGCCGCGGGTAATCACGGAGGCAAGGGTATTTTCGCCAAGACCTTTACCGGCAGCCATACCGCAGGCAAGGGCAATGACATTCTTGCAGGCACCGCCGATTTCACAGCCCACAACATCGCTATTGGTATAGGGGCGGAAATAGCTCGTGGCCACCGCCTGCTGCACGAATTTTGCATTGGCCTCATCTTCGCAGGCAATCACCGTGGCAGCGGGCTGTTCTTGAGCAATTTCCTTAGCCAAATTCGGCCCACTGAGCACTGCGATCCGATCCTGGGGCACAGCGGTGACCTCCGCGATGACCTGGCTCATGCGTTCAAAGGTCTTCGCCTCTACGCCTTTAGCCAGGCTGAGCAAGATGGTGTCTGGTCCGATATGTGCTGCCCACTGCTCAAGATTGTGGCGCAGGGTTTGGCTGGGTACGGCGAGCACTAAAATATCGGCGCCTTGGATCGCTTCGTCCGGCTTATGTGTTGCCACAAGTGAGGTTGGTAGCGGGATATCGCCGAGGTATTTGGGGTTGCGGTGCTCGCGGTTGATTTCTTCTGCTACCGCTTCGCGCCGCGCCCACAATGTCACGGTGTTGCCGGCATCGGCGAATACCTTGGCCAGGGTTGTTCCCCACGAGCCTGCTCCCATCACGCCGATGTGTGCCATGCGATCTCCTTGTGTGGCCGATAATAAGTACCCCACGATGATACCGTTGCGCGAAAATCTCTCGCAGGCTTTACCATGGAAACGCAGCGAAAGGACGTAGAAGTAATGGCCAAAGAAGAGCACAAAGATCACAGCGCACTCACTGAGGTTCGGGGGCGTTACCAGCGCATCCCTAGCAATCCTGCCAAGGAGTTCCAGCGATCGACCCTGGCTGCCGGCGCAGTGTTATGGCGCGATAATGACGGTATTGAAGTCGCTGTGATTCACCGCCCTCACTACGATGATTGGTCGCTTGCCAAAGGCAAAGTGGATCCGGGTGAATCCCTGCCTACCACCGCCGCCCGCGAGATTTTAGAGGAAACCGGCTATGAGGTGGCCTTGGGCAAATTGCTTGGCAGGATCACCTATCCGGTCGGTAGCCGCACGAAGGTGGTCTACTACTGGACCGCGAAGGTCCTTGGCGGGAAGTTTGAAAAGAATAAGGAAGTAGACGAGATCCGCTGGCTGCCGCTCGAGCAGGCCAAGGAACTGCTCAGCTATGAGGTAGACCGCCTCTTGGTGGACAAGGCTGCAAAGCGTATGCAGACCCCCGCTAGCACCAGGATCCTTTATGTTCGCCACGCCAGGGCTTTTCGACGTCAAAACTGGGCCGGCAACGACAACTTGCGCCCGCTGGATAAAAAGGGGCGCCGTCAGGCCGATATGTTGGTGCCCATGCTCAAGGCGTTTCGGCCCGAGGCCATTTATTCCGCTGAGCCTGATCGCTGCCAGCTCACCGCAGCTCCCCTCGCCGAAGATCTTGGCCTTGAGGTGACGGTGGATGACCGCTTAGGCGATCACGGCTGGATGCACAATATGAATAGCTCCAAGGCCGCGTTCAAGGAGATCATCGATCGCGGCGGTGTTTCCGTGGTGGTGGCCCAAGGCGGAGTCATCCCCGATGCGCTCGCATGGCTTTCTGCCGAAGGCACCTTGCCTTTGGAAGATACCGAGGCCAAAAAGGCCAGTGTGTGGGTGTTGTCCTTCCACGAAGGCGAGCTCACCGGGGCGGATTATCTGGCTAGCCCGCTACCTGTGAAGTAGCAGGCTTAAAGGCTGGGCGCTTAGCCTCGTAGGCCTCGATGGCTTCTTCTTGGCGAAGCGTCAGCCCAATATCGTCTAAGCCTTCCATCAGGCGCCAGCGGGTGTAATCATCCACCTGGAATTGATAGGTGGCGCCGTCGCAGTGCGCGGTTCTGGTTTCAAGGTCCACGGTGATGCTGGCACCGGGGTGTTGTTCGAGCTGCTTCCACAGCAGCTCAATGTCGCCTTGATCCATTTGCGCTGCAAGCAGGCCGGCTTTACCTGCATTACCGCGGAAGATGTCGGCGAAGCGGGAGGAAAAGACGACGGCGAAGCCGTAGTCCATCAGCGCCCACACGGCGTGTTCGCGTGAGGATCCTGTGCCGAAATCCGGGCCTGCTACAAGCACCGAACCTTGTGCGTATTCGGGCTGGTTGAGCACGAAGCCTGGTTCGTTGTTTCGCCAGTTGCTAAAAAGGCCGTCTTCAAAGCCGGTGCGCGTGACGCGCTTGAGGTACACCGCGGGGATGATCTGGTCGGTATCCACATTCGAGCGCGTAAGTGGAACGCCAACGCCTGTGTGCTGGGAAAATTTCTCCATGTTGTGCTCCTAAAGATCAGCGGGGCTTGCCAGGGTGCCTTTGATGGCCGTTGCTGCGGCTACCTCGGGTGAGACGAGGTGGGTGCGTCCACCGGGGCCTTGACGCCCTTCGAAGTTTCGGTTGGAGGTGGAAGCCGAACGCTGGCCTGGTTTGAGTTGATCCGGGTTCATGCCAAGGCACATCGAACAGCCTGCGGTGCGCCATTCTGCGCCGGCGGCTTCAAAGATTTTGTCCAGGCCTTCTTCTTCTGCCTGAAGTTTGACCATGGCAGAGCTTGGCACCACCATCATGCGCACGCCTTCGGCCACCTTGTGGCCTTGGATGACATCGGCGGCTGCGCGCAGATCCTCGATGCGTGCATTGGTGCATGAGCCCAAAAAGACCGTGTCGATGCTGATGTCGCGCAGCGGGGTGCCTGGGGTAAGCCCCATGTATTTCAGGGCTTTTTCTGCTGCGGCGCGCTCATTATCGCCGGCAATAAGCTCTGGGTCCGGTACGGATTCAGACAAAGGCAGGCCCTGGCCAGGGTTGGTGCCCCAGGTAACGAAGGGGGTGATGGCAGAGCCGTCGATTTCTACCACGGTGTCAAAGTGGGCGCCTTCGTCGGTAGGCAAGGTCTTCCAATACGCCACTGCCTCATCCCACTGCTTGCCCTTTGGCGCCATCTCGCGACCTTTGATGTATTCAAAGGTAGTTTCATCGGGGGCGATCATGCCGGCGCGTGCGCCTGCCTCGATGGACATGTTGCAGATGGTCATGCGTGCTTCCATGGAGAGCTTCTCAATGGCCTCGCCACGGTATTCGATCACATGGCCTTGGCCACCGCCGGTGCCGATCTTGGCGATGATGGCCAAGATGAGGTCTTTAGCGCTCACCCCTGGCTGCAGCTCGCCGGAAACTTCGATGGCCATGGTTTTAAAGGGTTTGAGCGAGAGCGTTTGGGTAGCCATCACATGCTCCACCTCAGAGGTGCCGATACCGAAGGCCATCGCGCCAAAGGCTCCGTGGGTGGAGGTGTGGGAATCGCCGCACACGATGGTCATACCGGGTTGGGTTGCGCCAAGCTGTGGGCCTACCTGGTGCACGATGCCCTGGCGGCTATTGCCCATCGGATATAAGGTCACGCCGAATTCTTCGCAGTTCTTGCGCAAGGTTTCAACCTGGGTGCGCGAGGTCTGATCCTTGATTTCTAATAACGAGCCCTGCTCGATGCCTTCGGTGGGCACGTTGTGATCTTCGGTGGCAAGGTGGAGCTCAGGGTGGCGCAGGGAGCGACCGGCGAGGCGCAAACCATCGAAGGCCTGCGGTGAGGTCACTTCGTGCAAAAGCTGAAGATCGATAAAAATGAGGTCTGGTCGGTCATCTTCACCTTTGACCACGATATGATCGCGCCACACTTTTTCTGCGAGTGTCAGCGGAGCCATGCTTCATCACCTTCCGAGCTAGATTCCCGCATTATGGGATGGTAGTATCATTCTATGGGAAAGATTAGCACAGAAAGCGGCATTAAAGTTCTCGACCGGGCAGTCACCATCCTGCTTGCCCTGGCCGACCACCCCATGAGCCTCAATGAATTGTGCGAATTCACCGGCCTGCCTCGCGCCACCGCACACCGCCTGGCCACCGCACTCGAAGTACACAATATCCTCACCCGCACCAACGACGGCAGGTGGACCATCGGTGCCGTATTGGCAAGCCTTGGCGCCAGTAGCCAGACCAAGCTTATCGACGTAGCCACGCCGATCATGTCTACCCTGATGCACACCACCAATGAATCAGTGCAGCTCTACCAACTCGCTGGAGCAGTACGCGTGTGTATTGCTGCCCAAGAACCAGCCATGGGCTTGCAAAATACCGTGCCCGTAGGCACTCGCCTACCACTGAGCGCTGGCTCTGCAGCCCGCATCTTCTTGGCCTATTCCTCTGCACACCTTCGCGATGCAGTGCTATCGGAGGGCACCAAATTTAGCCAAGAAGATCTGCGCGAAGCCCGTGAACAAGGCTGGGCTGCCTCCATGAGCGAACGCGAGGTCGGGCTGGCCAGCGTTTCTGCCCCCGTATTCGATTCAGAAGGCACCTTCTGCGCCGTGCTTTCTATTTCTGGTCCTGCCGAAAGGCTGAAACCCAGCCCCGGCAAGTGGGCAGATGAATTAGTCGCTGCAGCCAATAGGCTCTCAGCACAGCTTTAAAGCTTGTCTACCAAGCCCCGCAACTGCAGCACCAAGGGATGATCCAGGCGTGCTTCGAGCTTGGCGAGCACGCTGTGATACCACCAGCATTGGCCCTCATAGCCGCTGCGAAATCTTTCCCACACTTCTTCCCCGGCATCGCGATCTCTGAGTGTGCACAGCAAATTATGCACCTTATCTGCGGCAATAATCTTTAACGCCTCAATCGAGGCATCATCCATACGCTCTAGATAGTCCTCCGCCCTAGCCTGCCAGGTGGGTAGGGACTGATCCTTACTTACCATCGACACCAGCGTGCGCACCTCGCGGCCGAATTCTTCTTCTAATACCGCAGGATCAAGGGACTGGTCTTCGATACTGTCGTGCAGAAGTGCTGCGATGCGCGTGGTGTCCGATTCGCCTTCGAGCAGCGTTGCCACGGCAAAGAGGTGCGAGACATAGGGGGTGGCCGTGCCTTTGCGCACTTGGCCGGCATGGATCTCGGCGGCGCGCTCAATAGCAAAAAGGAGACGTGTGTTCACGTCTCCTGATGGTACCCCGTACGGGATTCGAACCCGTGTTACCGGCGTGAGAGGCCGGCGTCCTAGGCCACTAGACGAACGGGGCTAGTAGCAAGCGGTTGCTTCTCAAGCAATAGTAGAGTGCCGATGTTGTACTCAACAAATCGGCACGTCAGGGTAGTAAAAGCGCGGATCCTGAGAAACATTCTCGTCGAAAAGCGAAAGTATCAAGCAGTGGTGTTCTGCGTCCGCTAGAAGGGGTTAGGACCGATGCTTCTTATAAGGATCGCGCTGTGCGTTTCCTCTTCCATAGCACCTCCGGGTCTCGGGGAATGTTTCCACAGAACCGCTCTGCTCGACCACCTTCACCTCATGCCCTTAAGAGCATGAACTTCGTTATTTCTTTCGATGGGGCGAAACTGCTCTGTTAGCTCTGATGCTAGACCCAATGCTGGCTTCTGGGAAGAGAAAAACGAGAAATTTTTTTCTAAAGATCAAACACCTGCCACGTCAATTGCGCCTGATCAGATTTGGGGCCATAGAGCTTATCCATCAGCTTCCACAGCGGATAGCCAATCATCTGCCAATAGCCGTGGTGGATATCGGCGGGTTTCGGCTCAATATCCTTGTGCTCACCGGTGACCTCGGAGGCAATGCGGCTTAATTCCATCGCCATCCAATCATCCACACGCACCCCATCGATGGTGGTGAAATCCCTGCGCTCGCCGGTATAGGTGGTGTGTTGCGAGGCCTGCAGCATCACCTTGGCCAGCGAGGTTGAGGGCAACTGAGCCACCATCGCCATCTCACTGGCAAGTAAGCGGGCTTGATCAAAGCGGCTATCGCTTTCCAAATACGGTGTGGCATCGCTGCGCTCATCTTGGGCGCGGGCAAAGGCAATCACAGGATCGCCTTGGATGATCGAGCACACGGGATCATGCAGCGCGCACACCTGCACCACATTGAGCCCCTCAAACTCCCCCGGTTGGCGCTCGCCAAGAACGCCGTGACGATCCGATGGGATGGCGCCTTTGTTCGTAAGCGGAAGCGTGGCACCTGCTGCAGTCTGGTTGCCGATAGCCCTGGAGCGCTTGGGATCAGAAATGAGGTACACCGCCGCCACTCGCTCAGCCGGGATCTGTGTGGCTACATTGCCGGCAATGTGAGCACCTTGAGAAAACCCAACCAGCAGCACCTTGGTGTCGCTGCACTGGGCTAGAAGCTCCTGGAGATGCTCAAGCAGCCTGCGTTCCCCCTCGCGCCGTGACACGCCATAGGGCATGGCTTGGGCTTCTTCTTTATCAATGGAGGTGACCATACCGGCACTTGCCGGATAGGGGGTTTGCCAGGCATCTACCCCATCGAATTGCTCAGCTACTTCTTGGACGAAGTTCCTGCCCTTGCTTAAGCCCGTGATCTGCCCTGGATCCTCCTGGGCGTGGGATTCGCCTGTGCCGGGGGTAATAGCGATATGCAAGGCCGGGCATTGCGATTGGTGGAAGCCTTCTTGTTGTGACGCCGCTTGCTGGGCTGCTGTTTGCTGGGGCGCTGTTTGCTGGGGTGCTGCCTGGGCCGGCGGAGCAACAAGTGAAGAAGCAAGCAGGAACGAGACGATGCCAAAAGCTGCAGATCTGCGCATATCACTACACTACAATGCCCGATTTGGGCCTTGGGTGAAGTTGCGAAAGCAAAATGAGTGGGTGCGAAAAGCTGCGAAGGCGAAAAAGCCCTGAATGCAAAAAATCAGCCGACGTTTGTCGACTGATCATTTGTACCCCGTACGGGATTCGAACCCGTGTTACCGGCGTGAGAGGCCGGCGTCCTAGGCCACTAGACGAACGGGGCATAGGCATAAAGCCTGCTGGCCTACCAGGACTCGAACCTAGAATGACGGTACCAGAAACCGTAGTGTTGCCAATTACACCATAGGCCAATGTTGTGCGGCTGGGCTTTCACCCTGCTGTGCAACGAGGCTTAATATAACCACATCTACGAAAGCCACACAAACCTGCTGGTCAGGCCGCCTGGTATGGGGTTTGCTGGCGCGCAGCGCGCAGGCGAGCAAGGGTGGATTCCTTGCCCAGCAACTCCATGGACTCGAAAAGCGGCGGCGATACAGCGGCACCCGAGATACCAACGCGCAGCGCACCATAGGCCACGCGGGGTTTCAGCTCCAGCTTTTCAATTAATGCGCCGTGCAATGCCTGCTCGATATTGGCGGTATTCCACTCCTCCACGCCCTCAAGCGCGGCGATGCCCTGTTCAAGGGGTTCGATTGCGGTTTCCTTGAGGTTCTTCTTGGCGGATTTTTCATCCAATTCCAGATCCTCATCGGCTGTCACCAGGAACTTCAGCAGACCATAGGCATCGGAGAGCGTCTTGATACGGGTTTGCACCAGATCTGCTGCGATGGCGAACTTCTCCTCCGGGTACTCAAAGTCGTAGTACTCGCGCAGGTAGTCACGCAGGCGATCGCGGAAATCTTCAGGCGATAGCAGGCGAATATGATCCGCGTTGATCGCTTCGAGCTTCTTTTGATCAAAGCGAGCAGGGTTCGGGAGGACATCGGCGACGTCGAAATGCTCAACGAGCTCTTCTACCGAGAAGATGTCCTTATCGTGGCTCAAGGACCAACCAAGCAGCGCCAAGTAGTTCAGCATGCCCTCAGGGATGATGCCGTGATCGCGGTGGTTGAACAGGTTGGACTGCGGATCGCGCTTGGAAAGCTTCTTATTGCCCTCGCCCATAACAAACGGAAGGTGGCCAAATTCTGGGGTGCGCTCAGCAACACCAATGGCCTTCAAGGCCTCGTAGAGGGCCAGTTGGCGCGGGGTGGAGGGCAAAAGATCTTCGCCGCGCAGCACGTGGGTGATGCCCATGAGTGCATCATCGACGGGGTTTACCAGGGTATATAGCGGTGCACCATTGGAGCGGGCGACCACAAAGTCTGGCTGCGTGGAGGCCTTAAATTCGATCTCGCCGCGGACCAGGTCGTTCCATTTCCAGTCCTGATCTGGCATGCGCAGGCGCCACACGGGCTTGCGGCCTTCTGCCTCAAAGGCATCGATCTGTTCTTGGCTGAGGTCGCGATCGAAGTTGTCGTAGCCGAGTTGCGGGTCGCGGCCTGCGGCCTTGTGGCGTTCTTTGACTTCTTCGGCGGTGGAATAGGCCGGGTAGATGTAGCCGCCGGCTTTGAGCTTTTCAAGCACATCGGCGTAGATATCCATGCGCTGGCTTTGGCGGTACGGCTCATCCGGGCCGCCTTTGACTACACCTTCATCCCAGTCCATGCCGAGCCACTGGAGGGAGTCGATAATGGCCTGGTAGGACTCTTCGGAGTCGCGCTGGGCGTCGGTATCTTCGATGCGGAAGATGAGCTTGCCGCCGTGGTGGCGAGCATAGGCCCAGTTGAATAAGGCGGTGCGCACCATGCCTACGTGGGGCGTGCCGGTGGGCGAAGGGCAGAAACGAACGCGTACTTCAGACATGGGTTTTATACTAGACTGTCCTGCCATGTGTGCATCCTCTCGCCCGGCTTCCGCGCCCGATTTTCTACTTTCTCGAGCGCATGGGTCTATCCGCACCCAGGGGGCGAAGGAGCAGTTTAATAATATCGACGACGCCATCGAGGCACTTCGCCGCGGAGAAATGGTCGTCGGTGCCTTAGCTTTTCGACGCGACCACGCCTGCGCTTTCACCGTCCCCGAAAACATCATCCGCGAAGATGGCCCGCTAGAACCCCATGGCTACTACCGCCAAGGACCGGGGGCGCAGCTTCATGCAAGCCTCGATGCCCTGGTGCCAGATGAGGCCGAGCACGCCCACCGCGTGGCTGCTGCGATTGAGACGATGCGATCAACGGTGCTGCGCAAGGTGGTGCTTGCCCGCGCGGTCGATGTGCGCTTTGATCCCCCTGTCGATCCACGCCTGATTGCTGCGCGCCTGATTGATTTATCCCTGCATCGCGACGGCTTCATTGTGGATCTCTCCCCTGCCGGTGAAGACTTCGTGGGCAATATGCTCGTTGGTTCTTCACCGGAGGTGCTGATTAAAAAGCAAGGCTCAACCGTGAGTGCTTACCCGCTGGCTGGATCTGCACCAAGGGCGGTGGATCCGATTGAAGATAAAAAACGTGGTGAGGCCTTGCTGCGTTCCACCAAGGACCTCGATGAACACCGCTTTGTGGTCGATCATCTGCGCCGCAAGCTTTCACCACTGTGCAGCGATTTAAATATTCCCGATAACCCGGAATTAACCTGCACGAATGAGATGTGGCATCTTGCCACCCCGGTGGTGGGCACGCTCAAGGATGCACAGATGACGGCCCTGGAGCTCGCCCAGATCGTGCACCCCACCCCCGCGATCTGTGGCACGCCAACCGATGACGCCGAGGAGCTGATCTCTTTTGCCGAGGCGGATCGGCGCTTCTATGCCGGTGCTGTTGGTTGGGCCGAAGGCCTCGATGGTGAGTATATGGTGGCCATTCGCTGTGCTGAGGTATCCGGTGATGGCACTCGTGCCCGCGCCTGGGCCGGTGGTGGCATCGTGGAGGCTTCCGATGCGCAGGCCGAGGTGGCAGAAACCAGTGCGAAGCTGCGCACCATTATGAAAGCCCTTGGGCTTTCTTTATAGGCAGCAATGAAAAAGCGCCAGCGTTATCGCTGGCGCTTTTTGTCATGTTCTTTAGGCGCGTTCTACTGGGTTACCTAGCTTGCCGATGCCAGGAATTTCAATCTCGATGAAGTCACCGGGAAACATTGCCGCGGTGCCTGCAGGAGAGCCGGTGCAAATAATATCGCCGGGCAGCAGCGTCATCGAGGCGGTAATAAATTCGATGATCTCGCCCAGATTCATAATCATCTGGTTGGAGTTCGAATCCTGCTTCGTCTCAGTCTTGCCCTCGTGGGTCAGGTGAGCCTTGATGGGCAAATTCGAGGTATCGATGGATTCAAGGTCGGTTTCGATCCAAGGCCCAACAGGGGCGAAGGTATCAATGCCCTTGGCGCGAGCCCACTGACCATCGGCAAATTGGAGGTCGCGGGAGGACACGTCGTTGATGATGGTGAAGCCGAGCACCACCTGCTTCCAGTCCTCAGCCTTGACATTCTTGCAGGGCTTGCCAATCACCAGGGCAAGCTCGCCTTCGAATTCCACCTTGGTGGCAAAATCGGGGATCTTAATGGCGGCACCAGGGCCAATCACGGCTGTCGGTGGCTTCAAAAAGAGCGTCGGCGGCAGGTGCTCAGCACTCTTTTGGAACACCTCTGCCACGTGATCTGCATAATTGCGGCCAATTGCCACGATCTTGGAAGGCAGCATTGGTGCAAGCAGGCGAACGTCGCCAAGCTTCCACTCCTTGCCTGTGAACTTTGGTTCGGTAAACGGAGTACCTTCAATCTGGCGGCACAGGGCGTCGTCGCCTTCACCCTCTACTACGCAGAAGGCCATTCCTTCGGGGGTAGCAATTCGTCCAAAACGCATGGAGGCCATCCTACTACGAGGGGTGGCCTCAAGGTTGGGAATTCTGCAAAGCTTTCAAAGTATTCGCTTTCGTGTGCACCCTCAATGCCAAATACAACTCGGCACAGGCAAGGGCATCGCTTAAGGCATTGTGGTTGCCATACCAAGGAAGCCCATAGCGCTCACGCACACGCGCCAGGCGGAGATCCTCACCACGGGGATACGTCCCCATGCGTTCCATGTGCCGACGCTCTAATGCAAAGGTATCTACGACCGGGGCACGCAGGGGCGCATTGAAATACTGCTGGCACAGCACATCCAAAAAGGACGTTTCCAAGCTGGCAAAGTGCGCTAATAACACCCGCGATTCCAGGGCTTCTAAGAACAACTCCAACGCGGTTTGTTGCTCCACACCCTTGGCCACCATGGCATCGGTGAGCTGGTGGATCGTTGCCGAATCCCCCACCGTGTGTTCTGATTTCACCACCGTATAACCGGCGCCCGAAAGCTGGATTTCTCCACCATTGATCGGCACCCACCCAATGGAGATGAGGTGGTCGCGCTTGGCGTCAAAACCAGTGGTTTCAATATCTACTGCCAGTAGATTGAGTTCATCCAAGGGGGTCGCAGGTGCTGGCCAGGCAGGCATCTGCGCGAGTGCCCCGGTGGGCTTGGCTTTTGATTGAAACAATCCAAACATGGCTTAGATATTCCGGATCGGATACTTAGTACTCAGGGCATTTTGCATGTTTTTAATGATCTGGAAGGCATCACGCAGGTGCTCTCGATCCAGCTTCTTCAACGCATTCGGGTCCACGTGATAGTCCGGCCGCTCCCCTGCCCTGATCTGCGCGGCCTGGTGCCTCAGGGCGATGGTGCTTAAAAATTCAAAGGCGTCGATCAGGTCTTGTGCGCCGCGCTCCGACACGCTGCCGACTTGGCCTGCTTGCTGCAGGCGCTGTCGCGTACCAATCTGATCGATGCCACCGGCGACGGCAAACAGGCGCGCGAGTTGGGTAACGGCATAGATACCGCCCTTTTTCAGATCGAGCTGATGCACATGCTCCCCGCTTCGCTCGACCACAAAGCCACGGAAGAACCCCAGGGGTGGTTCACGGCGCGCGGCCAAGGTTGCCAGATGGGCGTGTAAGCGTTTCGACGTTTGCGCCATCGCAATCGCCTCTGTGTGCACCTCTTGGGCCAATTCCCTTGCACCATGAATCGCGCGGAAGTCAAAGAATGTCTGGGCATGCAGCAAGGCATCTGGTTCGGGTGCTGTGATCCAGTGCTGGAATGTATCTACCCATTCTCGCTGCGTCATACGCCATTGCGGGTTGGTGGCCATCATATCGCCGGGGCAGAGCACCTGGCCTGCTGCATCGAGCCCAGTGCATACCCGTTGAGAAAGAGCTTCAAAGTATTCATTGTGCTCGGGTTGGTACTCATTGCTAAGCACCAGGCAATTGTCTTGGTCCGATGCAAGCCCCATGCCCTTTCGTGCCTGGGAGCCTGCCACCACAAAGGCATAAGGCACCGGCGGTGGCCCAAGTTCTTCCTCCGCTAGGGTGCACAGCCTGCGAGCAATGCCATCGGCAGCCAACGTCAGCACGCCACTGACGGCCTCTGCGCCAGCGCCACGCTCGATAAAGCGCAGCGCGACGTCATGGGCCATGCTGTAGGCCTGTGCAAGCTCTTCAGGAGTTTGCCTCGATGAGATATCTGCGGTGATATACATTGGGTCGTTTCGAAGCAGCCGCATGATATCGGCGGCAGAGACGATGCCAATGAGTTGCTGTTGCGCATCTACCACCGGCAAATGGTGAATGCCCAGTTCAGTCATAGTGAGCATGGCTTCAAGGGCGGTTGTTTCAGCTTGGGCTGTGACCGGTTCATGCGTGGCAATGCGCTCAATCGACTCGTGGGGATCGCGGGCCTGGGCAACGACCTTGCTGCGCAGGTCACGGTCTGTCACGATGCCGCGCACCCGGCCGTCTTGGGTAATGAGCAGCGACGAAACATTGCGGCTCGTCATGACTTGGGCGGCTTCGCGAATGCTGACTTGTCCCACGGTGGCTGCGTCGCGAATCATAAATTTTTCTAGAGGCGTTCGCAGCAGCTCCGAGGAGGAATCAGAGCGCAAGTGCTGTGCAGCCGCGCTCATGCGTTTGGATTGGCTAGAAAAGAAGCGCTCAAATGCTGCGTCTTGCTGTGCCACATGAAGGAAGTCTTGACGAGGCAGCAGGAGCAAGAGGGAATCTTCTACCGCCACCATCTGATAGCGGGAGCGGTTTTCTCCCAGGATGGTGGAGTAGCCAAAACAACGCCCCGCGTCGCGTCGATCAAGCAATACGCCTTGTTCATCGAGGACATCGACTGCACCTGAACGGATAATGAAGCAGAAATCGTTCGGGCTATCGAAGGCCACCACCGTTTCACCGGCGCGGATATACCGCATGGTGCAAGCCTGAGGGAGTGGCGCGAGCAAGGAGTGGCTCAGTTGCGCAAAGGGGGCGTGTTCGGCGAGGAAGTTATGTACCTCTTGCAGTTCCACTGACATGGGCTCATTTTAATAGTGAGCCATGCCATATGTCTTGATTTTTAAGAAGAAACTGCAGCGGCGATGCGATCGCCTACCTCTGTGGTACGGATTTCTCCGCGATCTTGCACATCGGCGGCGACTGCCTCTTCGATCTTGCGGGCGTTTTCTTCATCACCGAGGTGACGAAGCATCAGTGCCACGCTCAAAATTGCCGCAGTCGGGTCAGCGATGCCTTGGCCTGCAATATCGGGTGCCGAACCGTGAACCGGTTCGAACATCGAAGGGTGGGTGCCGGTGGCGTCAATGTTGCCGGAGGCTGCAAGCCCGATGCCGCCGGTGATGGCACCGGCGAGGTCGGTGAGGATATCGCCAAAGAGGTTGTCGGTGACAATCACGTCGTAGCGCGAAGGGTCAGTGACCATGTAGATGGTTGCTGCGTCGATGTGGTGATAATCCACCGTTACCTCGGGAAATTCCTTGGCAACGTCATCGACGGTGCGCTTCCACAAACCGCCAGCATTGACCAGCACGTTGGTCTTATGCACCAAAGTCAGATGCTTGCGGCGCGCTTGGGCGCGGGCAAAAGCATCACGCACTACGCGTTCCACGCCGTAGCGGGTGTTTTGAGAAACTTCGGACGCTACTTCGTGCGGGGTGTTTTCACGCAGGGTGCCACCGTTTCCGCAGTACAGCCCCTCGGTTCCCTCGCGCACGACGACAAAGTCGATCTCTCCTGGATGCGCCAGAGGAGATTGAGAAGAAGGATAGAGCTTTGAAGGCCGAAGATTGACGTGGTGATCCAGCGCAAAGCGCATCTTGAGGAGGAGGCCTCGTTCGAGCACTCCCGGAGGTACCTCACCTGGAGCGCCGATGGCTCCAAGCAAGATGGCATCGTGTTCGCACAATGCTTCCAAGTCGGCATCGGGAAGAATTTCGCCATTGCGCAGATAGCGTTGGGCGCCGAGGTCGAATTCCGTGACCTCGACGTCATCGCGAAGCGCACGAAGCACCTTGAGTGCTTCATTGGTTACTTCTGGCCCGATACCGTCGCCGCCAATCACTGCCAGTTTCATTCTATGGAACTCCAATTCCCACTAGGTGAACTTACCGGCAGTCTAACACAGCCTAGGCGGCCTGTTTGGCCTGATCGAGCTCCCACTTCAATTGAGCCTCGCTCGGCGATTGCACGGGCAGGAAGGCCGCCTCGCGGAAACGTCGAGAAGCTGGGGAATGCTGGGCATAACCTGCGCCACCAGCAACACGAACCTCAAGCTGGGTAGCGTTCACGGCAGCCTGCGCAGCAGCCAGACGAAGCTCAAGCAGCTTTACAGGCTGAGGGGCATCCTTCTCGGCGAGTGCTTCTTGCACACGAATCAGCTCTGCAATATCAGCCTGGACCTGCTCTACCTCAGCAGCAAAGACCGCATTCACGCCTTCAAGGCGCTTCGATGCCTGCTCGGCGGCAGACTGGGCAACGCCAAGGCACTCGGAAGTTTGCAGGAGCACGAAGGTGGGGCGAATGCCCTTTGCAAAGCTTGCAAGATCACTGGAAAGGATCTGACGTTCCGGCACAAAGACCTGGTCAAATTGCAAAGAGGTCGAAGCCGTAGCATTCAGGCCAAGCAGTCCGAAGGGGGTGCCAAGGCTCACGCCTTCGGCATCGGCATCAACAGCGAAGACCACGGGCTTGCCTTCGAGCTTGGCGCCGGTAATGACCAGCGACTCAGGCTTGAGGTTCGATGCCCAACGCAGGGTTCCGCTGACCACGAAGCCACCCTCGGCAGGCTCAGCTTCAAGTTCAACCTCACCACAGCCGGCTGCCTCTTTGAATACCGAGGCCATGCCGGTCACGCCGGGGCGCTCGCCGCGCTTGAGGCCCGGGAGCACTTCCTGGGCGTACTCCCCGCCTGCGAGGTTGAGATACTCAATCACCATGCTGTGAGCCCAGAGGCTAAAAGCCGCAGACAGATCCAAGGTGGCAATCTCGCGGATCAAACGGATGGGCTCAAGCAATTGCCCGCCACGCGGAACGCCTAGACCAAGCAGATCCTGCTGTGCAAGCAGGCCAATGATGTAATCTGCGCCGAGCTCGCCCTTATCTACAGCCTGGGCGTTATTGGCGATCGTCTCGGCAATATCTCGGGGTAAGGCGCTCATTTAGACCAGCTCGGAGGTGAGGTTTGCTGGACGGGTGTAGGTGTTGACCACAGGGGACCACTTCACGGCGTCGCGCTGGATCTTGTCCAGGGTCTCGCGGTCTGCATCGCCTTCGAGCTCGATCTTGACTCGAACGTCGGAGACACCGGTGCGCTTGTCATCGTCAAGGTCACCAACGCCCCATACAGCAGAGATGTCGATATCGGACTCGATATCAATAGCAATCTTGGTCAGGGTGACGCCACGGTGGGTAGCGATGGCCTGGATGCCAACGGAGATGCAAGAAGCTAGAGCAGCCTGAGCAACTTCGGTGGGGTTGCCAGCGCTGTTATCACCAAGAAGCTGCGGAGGCTCAGCGACAAGCACGGGCTCCAGATCGCGGATCTGGGTGTAGTTGCGGAACTGGCCGTCTGCCTCGGTGTGGGTCTTAATCTGCTTTTTGCCACCTGCGGGGTTTTCCTGGTTCTTCTGAGCCAGGGAGGCAAGACGCTCAGCATCGATCGGTTCGAGTGCTTCGCCGGGCTTGTGGTTCGGGGTGAGATCAGACATTCATGTTCCTTTCAATTGGTCGGTCTAGACCATACTAAAGGGTTCCGTCTATTTTTGCCATACCGAGCGGTCTATTTTATTCATACAAAAGAAAACGCCGCCCAAAGGCGACGTTGTTCCAGTCACGCAAGAAGCCCAAGACCTCGGGCTAGAAGCGCAATTTAAGCATCAAAATCAACCGCGAAGCACTCGGCGTCGATCTCAGCGGCGATCTCGTTGAGCAGATCTTCCTCCACAGCGCGATCAACACGCAGGATCAAGGTAGCTCCGCCACCTTCGGCATCCTGGGACAAAGCGGCCGCATCAATGTTGATGCCATTGCCACCGAGCTTGGTGCCAACCTTGCCCAGCGCACCGGGAGCATCGCTGTACTGGAAGAAGAGGTTGTAGCCGCAAGCGCGAAGATCCAGGCCTCGAGCGTTGATCCTGACGATCTTCTCCACGCCAGTAAGACCGGTCAGTGCACCAATGACCGAGGCGCTCGTGCCATCGGCGGCCACTGCGCGCACCTCAAGCACCGAGCGGTGCGTCTTGGATTCGCTGTGGGTGGAAACCTCCACCTCTACCCCACGCTCTTCTGCAATTCGCGGAGCATTCACAAAGGTCACCGGCTCCTCGACGATGCCGGAGAACAGACCGCGAAGCGCTGCAAGACCAAGCACGTCGACGTTCTCGCTGGAAAGCTCGCCGCGGGCTTCTACTTCCAGAGACACCGGAGCCTGATCCAGCAGGCGGCTGGCCACCAAGCCGAGCTTGCGTGCAAGATCGAGCCACATCGAAACTTCTTCACCCACCTGGTTACCAGCAACATTGACCGCATCGGGCACGAAATCGCCGGCCAGGGCCTTGAGCACCGAATCAGCCACATCGGTGCCTGCACGGTCTTGAGCCTCCACAGTGGAAGCACCCAGGTGCGGAGTCACAACGACCTCGTCGAGCTCGAACAGAGGAGAATCGGTGCACGGTTCGGTTTCAAACACATCGAAGCCTGCACCACGGATCTTGCCCGCACGGATGGCGTCGGCAAGCGCCTGCTCGTTGACCAATCCACCACGTGCAGCATTGATGATGATCTGGCCCTGCTTGGCCTTTGCCAGCAGCTCGGCGTCGAACATGCCGGCAGTCTCTTTGGTCTTGGGCAGGTGAATGGTCACAAAATCGGAGCGCTGCATGAGCTCTTCAAGCTCTACCAACTGCACACCCAACTGTGCCGCACGAGCCGGGTTGGCGTAAGGATCATAGGCAATGATGGTGGTTTCAAAGGCCGCGAGGCGCTGGGCGAAAAGCTGGCCGATGTGGCCAAAGCCCACGATGCCGATGGTCTTGCCAAAGATCTCCACACCGGAGAAAGAAGAGCGCTTCCACTGGGCATCACGCAGGGTCTTATCTGCCGCCGGGATTTGGCGTGCGGTGGACAAGAGCAAAGAAATAGCGTGCTCACAAGCAGAGTGAATATTAGAGGTGGGGGCGTTTGCCACCATCACACCGCGTTCGGTTGCAGCGGCAATATCCACGTTATCGAGGCCAACGCCTGCGCGACCAACAATCTTGAGGTTCTTGGCGGCGTCGAGCACTTCCTTATCAACGGTGGTAGCAGAACGCACCAGCAGTGCATCGGCGTCAACGACGGCCTTGAGTAACTCGGGGCGGTTTGGGCCATCAACCCAACGTACTTCTACGGAATCTCCCAACGCGTCCACGGTGGACTGGGCGAGTTTATCGGCAATGAGGACGACCGGACGGGTGTTGCTCACGAATATTGCTCCTGAAATGCAAAATGCTGCTTTGCCGTGGCGACACGACCGCGCCACCGCGCCAAAGGACCACGCCTTCCCAAATGTGGCGTGCGACGCGACAAGCATAACGCCATCGGCCCGCGACTGAGACACCCATCGGCTTGACACTCCCCCCATTTGCGCACGCCGATCGTCTGCCTACAACCACGCCTCACCCCCAAACGCGGGTCACGCCTCGCAGCGCCAGACCGCCCCGTCCGTGCCACCCAAGCGAAGGACCCAGTGGTGCCACCGACCCGGCGCGATCGACTCAAACACCGCTGTACAGCGAAGTTATGGGGTGGGCTAATACCCCATGAGGGCAAGCCAAGGTATTGGTTTGAGTTGCTCAGATTCAAGCAACCAATCGCTGTGTTGCCCATCTTCTTCTCCGATAAAGGAGCCATCACGAAGGATTGCTGCATGCCACGGGGCTTGAATATTAAAGGCTTCGTAGCGTTGCTGTGCTTGCGCTAGCGTGCCCGCTCCTCGCACATCAGCGGCGAGGGTGAAGGCTACTTGTGGGAAGCGGAAATTGAGGTCTTTCGGGTGGCCGATTTGTTCTTGATCCTCGGCGATTACGATCAACGCTTTTTGGGCCAACTGTTCTTCTTTGACGATGGTGGCAAGCAGCTTCGCCACAGCGTTGAGCTCCTCGCTTTCCAGCGGTTCCTTGCCCACCTTGGAGGCGTCAACGGCGACGTGGATATTGGGCAAGCTCAACGCTTGGCTGAAGGTATTGACCTGTTGTACGAGCAGTTCATCGCCCGGTTCGAACAACAGCACTCCAAATTCACCGGCTGCTTCGAGGCGTTCGGCCCATTCGAGAACGCGCTGCTGATTGGCTCTAAAAGAATCTTGCCCAACCAGTGTTGAGGCGCGCATCCATTTACCGCTGCTGCTTGGTGTGCTTGCTTGCCCCTCCCCAACAGCAATTGCTGCCGCCGCTTCGGTGTTCGCATCGACTTCGTATTCATCTACCCCACCGGGTTCAATGTAGATCGGCTCCCGGCTAAAGACGATGCCGCGGCCATTGGGCAGCCAGTGGCGAATATGCTCGGCTTCTTCGATGCGCCGGCTCAGCGTTTCTGCATCGCCAAATTGAGAACCCAGGGCGATTAATGGTTCTTCTGCTAATCCGGCGACACTCAGTGCGGTCTGAGCATCAAAGCGGGGGTCTGGGTAGGGCAAGACTTCTAGGGCGGCGCCATAGGCCCGAGCGGTTGCGGCCGCGGCGATGGAAGATTCCGGGCTGGCGATCACCAGTGGGGTCTGATCAGCATCGCGTTTTGATTGTCCTGGGAAACCGTGTGGGACGTCGTCTTCGCTGGCTTTTGCAATCTCTGGTGCAGCGCCAACATTTGGCCAATCAGGCACCAGCAGCATCGCGGCGTCGGCTTCCAGCCCTGCGATGGCGGAGGTGACGTCGCGGCGGTTATTTACTGGCACCGGATTGAACTTCAAGGCCGTTAGGTGCCCCAAGGCTTCTTCGGTACCTGGATCTTGGATCACCATGACTTCGCCTCGAGTCGTGGCAATACTGACGTCTCCAACCAGCAACACATAGCGTGCTTGGAGGCGATCCACCTCGTTGAGCACGGTGGAGCGGTTATTCTCCCGCATGGTCACCATCGGCGAGTGGCTCACCACCGCCAGCGATGCGGCACGGAGTTGGGAGTGGATCTCGTCATCAGAGATGATCAAGGTGTTGGAATCTTTAAAAAATCTCTGGGAGGCTGCTACCCCATCGCCGTAGGGGTCGCCGATGACCTGTGGGGTTTGCTCGAAGTCGGTGGAGGCATGGTGGCTGAGGTTTTCCGCCCGTGCATTTTCCAGGGCTTGCTCATAGGTTGTGGGCTCATCGCTTCCGAATACGCAGGCACTCAGCAGCATGGTCAACGCACTCGCCACTGCCAGTTTCGCCTTCACCGAACTATGCCTCCTTGGGTTAAGCAAAGAAAACCCCACACTGCGGTGGGGTTTTCAAGAGTAGCACCTTAACTATGGAAGGCCTGCGGGCCTTCTTCACCTGCGCTTAAGTCTGCCTCGTCGACGTCATGGACGGCCGTGGTGCCCATGGCGTCTTCGATCATGGCAAGCAGCCTACGGCGGCGATCGTTAAAGAAGGCCTCGGCGTTGGCGCTAAAGAGCAGATAAGGATCGAGCTGGTGGCTTCCAAGGACCTGATCGAATTCCTCATCATCCATCAAGGACTTGGATTGCACACGGTAGAGGTAGCGCGCCGGGGAGCTTTCTTCCACCATGACGTAGGTGCGCCGCCCCATGGGCGTGCGGTTGAGCACCGAGTGCGCAAGGACCGGGTCGATGCCGTTTTCTTCGCACCAACGCAGCGGGAAGATGGCACGGAAATGCACGCCCATTGCAGGAGCGGTGTGCTGATCGATGATGGATCCAGTGCGCCAGTCCCTAGCACCCAGACCCTCAAGCAGGGCGTAGATACCTTTATAAAGTCCGGAGTCGGGGCCTGCGGACAACAAGCGGGATTCCACAAAGCGTGCACCGCTGATGGAGGAGGGCACGGCTTCGCGTTCCCCGCGGATCCACGCGGTGACTTCATCAACGTCTTGTCCCATGCGGATCGTCAGCGCCGGCGAACCGTAGAGTTCTCCGAACACACCGCACCAGAACCAGCGATTGAGACGATCCCAGGATTCTTTTTGCGTCATGACGTGTGAATCTTCGGCCAACACGGCAATGATCGCTGCCAGCGGTACGAGCTGCTGGGTATAGGGAACCTGGGAGGTGGTGAGCATGCAACGCTGCTGCATATAGTTCGCTGCCTCGTGGAAGGCTGCGCGAACCTTGGTGGCCGCGGGCAGGTACTCACTAAGCGATAGCGCCAGCACCGCTTCACGCTGGCCACTGGCATGGCCTTGGAGTGCGGTGACATAGAGTGCCACTGCGCTGAGGAAATCAGTTTTGGTGATCCCATCGAGCGCCGGGTATCGGCGCAGTACCGACTCAGTTAAGGCCCAGTCGTCTTGGAGGCGGAAATCTGGATCCTCCGCGGCGAACACTGCGGTGAGCAGTTCGAAGACGTCCATTTGCAGCCCGTGCGCATTGGCTTGGGCGAAGATGGATCCGATGCTGGCCTGGGCTGTTTCGCGGTCGAGGCGCGTCATCGGCACTGCGTAGCGCACCAGTGGCCGCAGCACGGCATTGTGGAAGCGCTTGGTGCGCTCTCGTTGCCCTTCATCGGAGCGTCCGGCGAGATCAAAGAGCATGTCTGATCCGCGGTCGGTGAGCAATGTGTGCACCGGGATGAGTCCAGCTTCAATCGCGGTGTCTTCGGTGATGGTTTCTGGGAATCCAACGGCGAAGTGCGATCGAACATGGCCGTGCTCATCAACGGAGATCACAGCCTCATCGGGCATCACTTCGCTTTCCACTGCGCGGTTGATGTCCACATAGAAGCGTCGTTTAGCTTTTTTGTTGCGTAGATCCACTGATTCCACAAGGCCATCGCCGCGAAGGCACTGGTACAAGGTGGTGATGCGCTGCTGACCATCGAGCAGTAGCATGCCTGGAGCCACACCAGTATCCGGTGCACCTTGGATTGCGCGAGGCCTAAATCGCATGGGCTCATTGCGCGTATCCAGGGCCATGAGCGTGCCGATTGGATAGCCTCGCAGCACCGTTACCAATAAGGATCGAATGCGGTCGACGTCCCAGCGGTAGTCGCGCTGGAAATCTGGAAGCTGCAGATCGCCTCGGTCGATGCGGTTGAAGATATCAATGAGGTCGTAACTTGGAGTACTAAAACCCATGGCGTCGAGTCTAGCTGTGATGGCAAACTTCCTCGTGGGCACCGTGGCCCGAAACTTCGATTTGGATCGTGGAATGCCCCACACCATGACGCTGGAGCGCAGCTTGAGCACGGTCGAGCAGGTCGCAATCGCCTGTTACCGGCCCTTCCACCACCAGGTGGCAGGTGGCCAAAATCTCAGCGCCGTCAAGGCTCCAGACGTGAAGATCATGCACGGCGGTGACGTGTTGAAGGGATTCCAGGCTCGTGCGGATCTCATGCACATCAACCTCGGCGGGTACGCGCTCAAGTAAGACGCTCATGGCATGCCACAGCAGTTGCATTGCGCGCGGCAGGATCAAGGCGGCGATCACGAGCGAGGCGATGGTATCTGCCCATGTCCATCCGAATGCGAGCATGCATACCGAAGCGATGATCACGGCCACGGAGCCGAAAAGATCGACAAGGACGTGCAAATAGGCGCCCTGGATATTCAGGCTGTGCTCGCGATCGCGACGTAGCACCAGCGCGCTAATGATATTGGCCGCCAGACCAATGGTGCCGATGAGCAATGTGGTGCGCGCATCGACATCAGCGCCATTGCTCAAGCGGTGAAACGCCTCGAGCACGATCCAAATGGACACCCCTGCAACCGTGGCCGCGTTGAGCATGGCGGCAAACACTTCCAGACGCTTATAGCCGTAGGTGGCCTTGGCGCTGGCCGCCTTACGAGCGATGAGGGTGGCCACGAGCGCTACGACGAGGCCCGTGGAATCTGAAAGCATGTGCATTGCATCAGAGATCAAGGCCAGTGAGCCAGCAAGAGCACCGCCGATGAGCTCGACGAGGAAGATACTGCCGGTTACGCAAAGGGCGATGAGCAAGGAGCGCGTGCCGCGGTTTTCAGCGTGGGAATGCATGGGAGAAAGTCTAACCTAAGTTGGAGCTTATTGAAACACTATTGAAAACATTTCTTCCGGGCTAACCCTTTTTGCGCCCCCTTTTTCGCCCCTCATGCGTGCCCCCGATGCAACCCCACCGACACACCACCCTGCCCAACCCCAACTAAGCAAAACAAAACCCCACACCCGAAGGTATGGGGCTTGCTGCTTAAGCTTCGAATGAGCTTTTAGGCAGTCTCGGTGATGGGGTTCTTAACCCAGCTCATCAGATCGCGCAGCTTGGCACCGGTCTTTTCAATCGGGTGCGATGCCACTTCTTCACGCATGCGCTTGAGCTCAGGCTGGCCGTTTTCAACGTCCTTGACCATGTCCTGAACGAACTTGCCGGACTGGATATCAGCCAGCACGTCTTTCATGCGCTGCTTGGCGCCTTCGTCGATAATGCGCGGGCCTGCAACGTAGCCACCCAGCTCCGCGGTCTCGGAGATGGAGTAGTTCATGTTGGCCAATCCGCCTTCCCACACGAGGTCGACGATGAGCTTCATCTCGTGCAGAACCTCGAAGTAGGCCATTTCGGGGGCATAACCAGCTTCGGTCAGCACCTCGAAGCCGGCCATCATCAGGTACTCGAGGCCACCGCAAAGCACGGCCTGCTCACCAAAGAGGTCGGTTTCGGTCTCTTCGCGGAAGGAGGTGGGGATCACGCCAGCGCGGGCGCCACCAACGGCTGCTGCATAGGACAGCGCCAGTGCCTTGCCTTCGCCGGTGGGATCTTGGTCCACGGCGATCAGGCAGGGCACGCCCTTGCCGTCGACGAATTGACGACGCACCAGGTGGCCTGGGCCCTTCGGAGCCACCATGGCCACGGTGAGGTAGTCGGCCGGCTCGATCAGGCCGAAGTGAATATTCAGGCCGTGAGCGAAGAAGATTGCGTTGCCTTCGCTGAGGTTAGGGGCAATTTCTTCGTTGTAGATCTTCGGGATGGAGGTATCCGGTGCGAGGATCATCACCACATCGGCCCATGCAGCGGCGTCTGCGTTGCTCATGACCTTAAAGCCAGCCTCTTCGGCCTTTGCCGCAGACTTCGAGCCCTCACGCAGGCCGATAACAACCTCAACGCCGGAATCACGCAAACACATGGCATGCGCGTGACCCTGGGAGCCATAACCCACTACGGCAACCTTGCGTCCTTGGATCAAGGAGAGATCAGCATCTGCGTCGTACAAAATTTCAATAGCCACTGCTATCACCTTTCTATCGCTTCCACACTCATCGTATATCAAAATGTGGGACGGTGGAAGCTAATTTGTCTCATTTTGTGGGATTTTTAAGCTTTTCGACGGCCGCGTTAGCGATTTCCGCTCGGCGCCATGGTCTTAGGACCGCGCGAAAGCGCAATTTGACCGGAAGAAATCAGCTCGCGGATACCGAATGGCTCAAGCACATCCAGCAATGCCCGGAGCTTGCCCTTGGTACCCGTTGCCTCGATCACCACGGACTCCGGTGCCACATCGACGACTCGGGCACGGAAGATATTGGCGGCGTCGACAACCTGCGGCCTATTCGTGGCATCAGCGGAAACCTTCACCATCATCAAACCGCGAGCCACAGTGGTGTCTTCATCCAAGCGCACCACCTTGAGCACCGGCACAAGCTTGTTGAGCTGCTTGGTGATCTGCTCAATGGTGTTCTCATCGGCGTCGGCAACGATGGTCAGACGATTGATGCCCTTTTGCTCGGTAATGCCCGAGACGATGGAAACGAGGCTAAAACCACGGCGCGAAAACATCGCGGCAACGCGAGAGATAATGCCGTCGGAGTCTTTAACCAGCACACTCAAGATGTGCCTGGAAATTTCAGTATTGCTCATTACATATCCTCCTAGGCCTGCTCGTCTCGGCGCTCGAGGGCTTCTTCGATGCCCTGATCGACAGCCTCATCGATTTCGGAAAGTTCAACTGCAGCGGAGTCTTCGTCGTCGAAAAGCGGGCGAAGATCACGGGCATACTCAATTTCTGAGTTCGAATTACCCGCAGCCACCATCGGCCACACCTGCGCGTCTTGACCAACGATGAAGTCGATCAGCACCGGGCGATCATTGATCGAACGAGCCTTTTCAATCGCCGGGACAATTTCTTCTTCCTTGGTCACGCGGATGGCCACGCAGCCCTGGGCCTCGGCAAGACCAACGAAATCGGGCAGATAATGATCCTGCTCGCGCAGCTTGGTATTGGAATAGTGCCCGCCATAGAACAGGGTCTGCCACTGACGCACCATGCCCAGGTTGCCGTTGTTAATCACGGCCACCTTGATCGGGAACCCCTCGACGGTGCAGGTAGTGAGCTCCTGATTAGTCATCTGGAAGCAACCATCGCCATCAATGGCCCAAACCTCGGCGTCGGGATCGCCAGCTTTCGCGCCCATGGCAGCAGGAACCGAATAACCCATGGTGCCCAAACCACCAGAGTTCAACCACTTCCGAGGCTTTTCAAAATCAAGGAACTGCGCGCACCACATCTGGTGCTGGCCAACACCTGCACAGAACACGGCATCGCTATCAGCATGCTCGGCAATAGCGCGGATCACGGCCTGCGGCTCGAGCATGCCGTCATCGCTTTCGTCCCAGCCGCGCGGGAACTTCTCCTTGAGATTGTCCAGGTAATTGCGCCAACGAGCGATCTGGGGCTTTGGCAAGGCGAGTTGCTTCGAAGTTTCAAGCAACGCGCGAAGCACCTCTGCGGCATCGCCGACGATGGGCACATCAGCGCTACGAATCTTGCCAATTTCGGCCGGGTCAATATCGGCGTGAATCACCTTGGCATCGGGAGCGAAGCTATCAACAGCACCGGTGACGCGATCATCAAAGCGAGCGCCGATGGCAATCAGCAGATCGGAACGCTGCATCGACGCCACGGCAGGAACCGTGCCGTGCATACCGGGCATACCCATGTGCAGCTCGTGGGAATCAGGGAAGGCACCGAGCGCCATCAAGGTGGTGACCACGGGGATACCCAAGTATTCAGCCAACTGGCGCAGCTCTTCAGAAGCGTTGGCCTTCACCACACCACCGCCGATATAGAGCACCGGGCGCTTTGCCTCGGAGATCATGCGGGCAGCCTGTTCGATCGGGCGGTTGTGAGGGGTAAGCACCGGACGATAACCGGGCAGATCAATCACCGGAGGCCATTGGAAATCCATCTCCATGGCCTGAATATCTTTAGGAATATCCACCAGCACCGGACCAGGACGCCCAGTGCTTGCCAGGTGGAAGGCCTCGGCGATGGCCTGCGGAATCTCCTCGGGCGAGGTCACCATGAAGTTGTGCTTGGTCACCGGCATGGTGATACCGCGAACGTCGGCTTCTTGGAAGGCATCAGAACCAAGCAAGCTTCGGCCCACCTGGCCGGTGATTGCCACCATGGGCACTGAGTCGAGGTAGGCGTCTGCGATGGGCGTTACCAAGTTGGTTGCACCCGGGCCGGAGGTGGCAATACACACACCAACCCGGCCGGTGACTTGTGCATAACCGGTGGCTGCATGCCCTGCGCCTTGCTCGTGACGCACGAGCACGTGGCGGAGTTCTTTGGCCTCGTAGAGGGCGTCGTACAGGGGAAGCACTGCGCCACCAGGTAGACCAAACACAGTGTCGGTGCCGAGTTCCTCAAGTGATCGCACTACAGCTTGCGCACCGGTCATGCGCTGTGGTTGCTGGGCCTTTCGACGCGCGGCGAGCATCGCCGGGCTAGGTGTTGTGGGCTTGTTTGGGGCTGCCACGACTTCAAGCTCCTTTTTCCATCTCAGTGCTACGGAGGTGTACCGCAACTTCGCAATCATCCCACCGGGTCATACAACAAAACCCTCGCTTCAGCTACTGCTGGCGAGGGCGTCTGACGTTACGACTTGTAGGCCGCTACGGCAGGCGCCGTTCGGTAATTACTACAAGTCGGAGGATGTTCACAGGGCGTTATTTTACACAGCACGCCCCGGCATAGAGATTCTTCCCCCTGCTCCACCCCCGAAATGCCCTGCAACGTGGAAAATGAGCTGCTTCACACTACCCCCGCGCTATGCCGAAGATTTCACCTTGCGCCCCTTGCTTGAGATTGCTCACCGATCAATGAGTTCCTCCCTGAAGTGTCTATAGTTGGGCGCATGCCGTTTAGCTATCTTCTACACAAATTCTGGATTTGGATGGTGGAGACTGGCTTTAACCTCGGTCTTCTCATCATCATGCTTTTCCTCGTCCCGCGTGCGGGACGTCTTGCCATGCGCATCGTGGAAAGAAAGGTGATCGATCAAAACGATCGGGAGTCTAAAACCCACCTCGCCTTTGCTGGCGTAGCTGTCTACATTGCGCAGCTTATTGCTTACTTTGTCTTATTTGTCTTTATCCTGCAGCAGCTCGGCTTCTCGCTGGCAGGTGCAGCTATTCCCGCAACTGCCGCCTCGGCAGCCATTGGTTTAGGCGCACAGTCGATCATCGCCGACTTCCTCGCGGGCTTTTTCATTTTGAGCGAGCGCCAATTTGGTGTGGGCGACTGGGTGCGTTTCGAAGGTGGCGCCGCCACCGTCGAGGGCACGGTCATTCAGATCACCATGCGCGCAACCCGCATCCGCACCCTGGCCGAAGACACCGTCATCGTGCCCAACTCCAAGGCCGGGGTGTGCATTAACAGCTCGAATTATTGGTCCAAGGCTGTATGTAAGGTCTCCGTTCCGCTCCTTGGTTCTGATTCCATCTATCAGGCCATTGATCGCGCCGGCAAGGCAGCCCAGAAGGCCTTGAACCAACACGATGTGGCCGAGAAGGTGCTTGGCACCCTCGATGTGCACCCCTCACTCGATGTCACCCCACCGACCACCGTGGGTATGCCGTGGACCTCGGACATGCGCTTTGTGGTCCAGGTTCAGCCCGGCACGCAGTGGTTTGTAGAGCGCGCTATTCGCACCGAGATCATTAATGAATTCTGGCGCGAGTATGGTTCAGCCCCCACGCTCACCGGTGCGTTTGCCGAGGAATTCCAAACTGCTGCCCCAGAGGCATCTGTTGCCACCGAATCGGGTACTGCGCCGCAGACCGATGCCCACGGCCACAGCGTGAAAAACTCCATCGAGAGGATCGACCACCCCGAGGATCCGGCTGCAGAAGAAGAAGCACCTGCCACCTTGAGCAAGGCCGACGACCCGGTGCATTACACCGGTTGGCGCAAGGTGATTACCGGCGGCGGTAAGACGCGAATCTCGACCGCGCTTCTGCTTGGTGCCTTTTTGATTCTGCTGGTGCTCAAGGGCTTGACCTGGTCGCCGGATGATCAAAACTACGACGGCACCGTCGGTTTGCTCGCACCCGAGCGCTTTAGCTCTTCTACCGCCACCCCCACTCCTACTGAGGCCCCAGCCACCAACGCTCCTCAGCAGCAGCAGCAACAACAACCAACGCAGCAGCCTTCGCCGCAACCAACTGCCACCTCCCCGCAGCAGCCAACCGGCGAGCCGACCACGACTGCTGAGCCTCAAGGTGGCGAAACTGAAGGTGGACAAGGCGAACGCGCCCCTGAACAGGACGGTGGCGGAGGCCTTTTCCCGCTGCGCTAGAATCACATGCTTATGAGCCAGGAAACCTCTCCCCAGCTATTTAGACCCGATCGCACCCACCTGCTTTCTGCAGGCATCATGATTTGCATCTTGCTGATTGGCGTGAGCTACAACCCGCTCATGCTGGGGTGGGTCTTGGTGTTTCCCATTGTGTTCATCGTGTGGGTACTGAAGGTAAAAACGGTACTCAACGAGGACGGCATTAGCGCCCACTATCTGTTTGGCAAGCCGAAATCGGCAACCTGGGACACCATCGCTGGTATCAGTTTCAAGGGTTCCAAGGCCTTGGTGGAGCGCAAAGACGGCACGAGCTTTAGCCTGCCGGGGGTATCATTTAGTAGTTTGCCTAAACTTGAAGAGGCATCACGGGGTCGAATCCCCGATGCCTTGACGGCTGGACGTCGCGCCGCTGATGAAAAAGTGGTGGTGGTACACAAGGACGGCCGTCAGGTGATGATGACCCAAGAAGAATACGAGCAGTACCAAGCACGTGCTGCAAAGCCTGGCCAAACCCCATCTGCTAAGGAATAACGATGATTCCCCTTCGTTCACGCGTTACCACCGTTGGTCGCAATGCTTCGGGGGCGCGTGCCCTCTGGCGGGCAACCGGCACTCAGGAACACGAATTTGGCAAGCCAATTGTGGCAATTGTGAATTCTTATACCCAGTTCGTGCCAGGCCATGTGCACCTGAAAAACGTCGGCGATATCGTCGCCGATGCGGTGCGCGCCGCTGGCGGTGTACCAAAAGAATTCAACACCATCGCCGTCGACGATGGCATTGCCATGGGTCACGGCGGCATGCTGTATTCCTTGCCCTCGCGTGAAATCATCGCTGATTCCGTGGAGTACATGGTCAATGCCCACACCGCCGATGCGATGGTGTGCATTTCTAACTGCGACAAAATCACGCCCGGGATGTTAAATGCCGCGATGCGTTTGAATATCCCTTCGGTCTTTGTCTCCGGCGGACCGATGGAAGCTGGAAAAGCAGTAGTCGTTGATGGCATTGCCTCTACGCCCACCGACCTGATTACCGCCATCACCGCTTCTGCTAACGACGCCATTAGCGATAATGACCTCGCCACCATTGAGGCCTCCGCATGCCCGACCTGTGGATCCTGCTCCGGCATGTTCACCGCCAATTCAATGAACTGCCTCACTGAAGCTTTAGGTCTTTCCTTGCCGGGTAATGGCACCACGCTTGCCACCCACTCCGCCCGTAAGCGTCTTTTCCAACAGGCCGGCGAATTGGTAGTAAAGCTGTGCGAGCGTTACTACGGCGAAGAAGACGAATCCGTGCTGCCACGCAATGTGGCTACCAAGGAGGCATTCTTAAATGCCATGGCCTTGGACATGGCTATGGGTGGTTCAACAAATACCGTGTTGCACACCCTGGCTGCAGCCCAAGAAGGTGAGGTTGATTTCGACCTCTCCGATATTGACGAACTCTCCTACCGCATTCCCTGCATCTCGAAGGTAGCCCCCAACGGCAGCTACCACATCGAAGATGTACACCGCGCCGGTGGCATTCCTGCAATCTTGGGCGAGTTGCACCGCAAAGGCCTCCTCGAGACCAACGTGCATTCGCTCACGCACTCCAATGTGGATGAGTGGCTGGGCGAATGGGATATCCGCGGTGGTAAAGCAAGCGATGAGGCCATTGAGCTTTTCCACGCAGCCCCCGGTGGTGTGCGCACTACCGAAGCATTCTCCCAGTCCAACCGTTGGGAATCACTCGATACCGACCAAGAGCATGGTTGCATCCACTCAGTTGATCACGCCTTTAGCGAAGACGGCGGCCTGGTGATCCTGCGCGGCAATCTTGCCCCCGACGGCGCGGTGGTGAAGTCGGCTGGTGTGGAAGAAGAATTGTGGAAGTTCACCGGCCCTGCCCTGGTATGCGAAAGCCAGGAGGAGGCCGTATCCAAGATCCTGAACAAGGAAGTCACCCCCGGCGATGTGGTGGTCATTCGTTATGAAGGCCCTTCCGGCGGACCGGGCATGCAGGAGATGCTGCACCCGACGTCCTTCCTCAAAGGTGCCGGCCTTGGTAAAGCCTGTGCGCTGATTACCGATGGGCGTTTCTCCGGTGGCACCTCCGGGCTTTCCATTGGCCACATGTCTCCAGAAGCAGCACATGGCGGCCTCATCGGCATTGTCGAAGACGGCGACTCCATCACCATCGACATTCACAATCGCGTGCTCTCTTTAGATCTCAGCGAAGAAGAAATTGAGCAAAGGGTGCAGGCGATGCAGGCCAGCGAGCATCCTTGGACTCCAAAGGATCGTCAGCGTCCGGTAAGCAAAGCACTTCGCGCCTACGCAAAGATGGCCACCTCGGCCGATAAGGGTGCTGTGCGCCAGGTGGATTAAACCACTCGGGCAAAAGAAGAACTCCCCACACGCCAACCACGATTGTTGGCTGCCTGTGGGGAGTTTTTTTAAGTGCTAAGCAGTTAGCGCTGAATCGGATTGACTGCCGCACCGAACCACCACAGCGCGACTGCGCCGGCGATGGCTGCAAGAACGAAGAACCAGGAGCTTGCCAGCGGACGGCGTGCCCAGGAACGGCTGGTATCAAGAGAGATAATGCCAGGGCCGGTAAATTGCACCACCACGCTCAGCGCCGCAAGAAGACCGCTGAGGAAGAGGGTGTTTTTCACCGAAGCGAAGGCCTCGCCATTTGCCAAGAAGACCTGGTGGAGGAACATAAAGGATGTTGCCACTGTGGCCAGTGCTGCAGCGATCGGGGTGAGCAAGCCAAATAGCAAGAATACGCCGGCTGCGAGTTCCAAGGTAGGCAAGACAATGGAGAGCAGGTTCGGGTTGGCATAAGCGCCAAAATCAGACTCAAGAGCACCGAGGCTACGATCGCCTACCCCGAAGAAAACAGTAATGGAGTCGTAAAGCAGCCATGCGGCAAGTACGACGCGAAGCAGCAGCAAACCGAAGTCAATGGTGCCGCGCTTGGCACCTTCGGCGGCACCTACTGCAGCAACTTGCTCCACCTGCTCATCACTGAGCACCTGGGCATTGGGATCTGCATATACCGCGGTGGCAGGTGCAACAGGTGTTGCACCCGTTGGGGCATAATCCTCATCGGCGTAGGAGGAGGGCTCATAGTTGGCCGGTGCATCAGAGGCCAAAGGCGCACTGCGGTCTACCTTCGGTTCTTCGAATACCGTGGTGGCCTCAGGGTCTTTAGCGCTTTGGGGTTCAATCTTCTGCGGTGCTACACGGCCGGCGCGGCGATACACGTCGTTATCTTTTGTGGTCTTGTCTGCGCCATAGGTAGGAATATCGTCAAAGTCGCTTGCGCGATCGGGGATCTCATTGTTGCTCATGGGCACCAGCGTAGGTGATCACCTAGGTTTTTCTGCGCTGCCACTCAGCCGCTGCAACAGAATCGTTACTTTCAATCGCAGCCGGCCAGCACTCTTGCCATGGCATCGTGTTCTTGTTGCGTCACGCTTAATTGGTAGTGCAACTTCAAATCCACTTGGCGTTGGACATAGGTGCATACATAGGCGGGATCAGAGGGAAGCCACTGATCTGCCGTTTTAGCTTTCTTATTTTGGTTTTCTTCGGCCAATGTGGCTTGGAGGTTTGCTGGATCGTTGGCGAAGTTTCTTCTCAAGTCTGGATCCCAGCGCCACGCCCCGGATTCCCAGGCATCGGCCAGGGCAATGACGTGATCGATTTGCACTTCCGTGGAGGTGCGATTGCCTTTGACAAAGTGATGGCCACGACCTGAATAGGGATCCTGCAGGTAGCCAGAGGCGACCACACAATTGCGGGTATTTGCCTTGAATTCAATATCCCGGAGATCTCGCTGAAGCATATCGTTGCGGGTATCGCAGCCATTGTGGCCACCTGGAACATTGACATCATCGCTCCAGGCTTGGCCGAAGGCATCGCGGTCATAGGGCGGGATGGCTTCTGGGCCGCGGATGCTGAGTTGGTCTACCACCCCGTGCGATGGTGCCGGCGGAGTAATCGCCTCTGGAACCCACCCGCGATCTTCGGCCACCTGCCATGCGACGCTCACGAGCGTAATAAAGATGGCACAGGCAATGAGTAGTCGAGGAAACCTGGATCGCATAGTCAAAGAATCTAGCAAGCAACCCCAGAGATAACCGAACTGACATTCGAAGGCTTGCGCCCATAAGGCTCTTGCGCTATTTTGTTGATATGTCTACTTCTAAAGATTGGGCCGGAGACGCCAAGAACGCATCAACCACCGGAGAATTCGTCCGCGATACCCGCTATATCGACGATCGTATCCTCGCCAGTGTAGAAAAGCCCGAGCAGCAAGAAGATGGCCGCACATTCTGGCCAGTTGTACCCGGCAAATATCGCCTCATGGCCGCGCGTGCTTGCCCTTGGGCGCATCGCTCGATTATTACCCGCCGCCTCAAAGGCTTAGAGGATGTGATCTCGCTTGGCCTTGCCGGACCGACCCATGACAAACGCTCCTGGGTCTTCGACCTCGATCCAGGCGAAGTCGATCCGGTCTTGGGAATCCATCGCCTCCAGGAGGCGTATTTTGAGCGCTTCCCAGACTACCCTCGCGGAATTACCGTACCGGCGATCGTCGATATTGAGTCCAAGTCCGTTGTTACTAACGACTTCCCCTCGCTCGTGCCCGATCTGAACGATCAATGGTCTGAATACGAGCGCGAAGGCGCACCGGATCTCTATCCCGAGTCGCTACGCGAAGAGATCGACGAATTGACGTCCTACATTTTCAAGGAGGTCAATAATGGCGTGTACCGTTGCGGCTTTGCATCAACCCAAGATGCCTATGACCAAGCCTATGAGCGGCTTTGGGATGCCCTCGATTACCTCGAAGAGCGCCTCAGCACGCGCCGCTACCTGGTTGGCGAGCACATCACCTTGGCCGATATCTACCTCTACCCCACCCTGGTTCGCTTCGATGCCGTCTACCACGGCCACTTTAAGTGCAATCGCAACAAAATCAGCGAGATGCCCGCGCTGTGGGGATACCTTCGCGATCTCTTCCAAACCCCCGGCTTTGGCGACACCACCGATTTCAAAGAAATCAAAGAGCACTATTACATCGTGCATACCGACGTCAACCCCACACAGGTCGTGCCTCAAGGCCCCGATCTGTCCGGTCTCGTGAGCGAACATGGGCGCGAGCAGCTCGGCGGCAGCCCCTTTGCCCCTGGCGCCACGGCACCGGGGCCTGTGCCTGAGGGTGAGCGTGTACGCAATATGTTGCCGGAGCAACAAGCCTTCTTTGAAGGCTAATGCGCCAGTGATGCTGCCGCTTCAACCACGGCAGCACTTAACATACGCAAGGTTTCCGATTCCAGCCTCCAGGACTGCCAATACAGTGGAACTTCGATGCGCTTGGCGTCGATAAGCACTAGGGCAGATCGCTCAAGAAGTGGAAGCGCCTGGACCTCCGGCAGCAAAGCCCAACCGAGGCCAACGCGCGCGGCCTCCAGAAAAGCGTCGACGGAGGGAATCTCGGAAACATTTCGGCGCGAGGGCACGAAACCGATACGGCGCTCGAGGTCGATATCTTGGAGGCGGTCGCGCGGGCCAAAGCGCAGCACCGGCATCGCCTCCCAATCCACCTGCCCGCCCTTTGTGTGGCGATCCAACAACTCTGGATTGGCTACCGAAACATAGCGCATCGCACCCAGCGGTCGAACCTCGCAGCCAGGCACGGCCTTGGACTGGCTTGTCACAGCTCCCATCACATCACCGCGGGAAAGTAACTGGGCCGAATGCTTTTCATCTTCGATGCGCACGTGCAGCGCGGCTTGTTGCCAACCGGACACCGCCTGCAACACCGGGCCAAACCAGAGCGAAAGCGAGTCGGCATTCACTGCCACCGAGAGGGGCAAGGCCCCCATCTTTCCACCGAGTGCTACATCGACTTCGCTGCGCAAGAGTGCAATTTTTCGTGCCATTTGGGCAATCACTTCTCCTGCCGGCGTCGGCACAGGCGGCGATGAGCGGCGAATCAGCACCCTGCCATAGGCGTGTTCGAGTGCTTTGACTCTTTGGCTGACCGCAGAAGGCGAAATACCTAAGGCCGAGGCGGCGCCTTCGAAGCTGGCTTCATCAATAATTGCGAGCAATGTGTCCAGGTGAGCGGGGTTCATGAAGCTATGCTACATCAGGTTTATTTTCTTTAATTTTACTTCATCTTCGGGACAGGCCAAGCTACAAGGCATGGGAATCTTTATCACTGGTTTGCTCATGGGGCTGTCATTAATTATCGGCATCGGCCCGCAAAACGCGCTGATTATCAAACTTGGCATGCGCCGAGAAGCCATCGTGCCAGTGATCCTGATTTGCCTGATCAGCGACGTGCTGCTGATCATCGGCGGCACCCTCGGCGTAGGCGTCATCATTGACACCGTGCCCTCTGTGCTCACCGTCTTAAGCATCGCCGGCGCGGCCTATCTTTTATGGTTTGCCTGGACGTGTTTCCGCGACGCCAGCCGCACCCAACCCACCACCGTTGTGATGGAGGCACCAGCAGGAGCAGGAGCAGAAGCAGAGTCTTCCGGAGGTGTGGCCCTGGCAACGCGCCAAGCAACGCAAGTAGCCACGCGCACCTGGGTCAAACCAGTGATGATGATTCTTGCCATGACCTGGTTGAACCCAGCAGCATACGTCGATACGGTGGTCATGCTCGGCGGCATGGCCAATCAATATGGCAGCGAAGGCCGCTGGATTTTTGCAGCCGGCGCGCTTGTTGCCAGCACCCTGTGGTTCCCGACGATCGGGTGGGCATCGGTGCGGTGTGCACACCAGCTTGCACGACCAAAGGTGTGGCAGTGGATGAATATCGCCGTTGGCTGCATCATGGTCTTGCTCGCCATCCGGCTCATCGCCCATATCTAGGAATTGCACTCCAGAAGATAACCGGATACTAGGCGGTGGAGCTCCTGGCACCACTTATCCGGGCGGGGCACGATGGAGGCAACCGCCGGGGCGGACAAAATGGCCGACTGCACCGTCATCACCACGAAGATGGCAAGCACCTCGGGATCACCTTCGCGGATCCTGCTGGCGCTATCCTGCTCAATGGCTTGGGCCCGAACGGCGTCGATCAGGCGCTTGAGGTAATCCACCAGGCGTCGTTGGGTGCCAACGAGGTGGCCGAACAGGAAGTGGTGCAAGATATCGGGATCGCTTTGAGCCACCGAGGTAATGAACTCATTGGACCTTAAAGAATCAGCCACATAAACGATCTGATCGATGAACTGTTCTGGGCTGGTGACGCGATCAAAAGCGCCTTCGAGCACGGTGAGGTACTCGTGCCTGAGTACATCGCCGGTGAGCAAATCGATGTTGCGGTAACGGCTATACAGCGTTGGACGGCTCACGCCTGCGGCTCGTGCCACAGCGGACATAGATGTTGCGCGGATGCCATTTTTGATAAATGCCTCGCGGCCTGCATTCAGCAGCAAGCTATCGATGTCACGATGCCTCGTATTATTGCGCTTCTTCGGAGTGTCGAAGTGCAGCACCGAGGATGCCCTTGGCAAATCGAATGGCATGAGTGTCACTCTTTCTTGGCTCGAGACGTCCAACAAGGTTTTGCTTTACACAAAGCATAACCCGTGCAAGCTATCAGTCAGGATTCTCACAGCTCGGAGTCCACCCCCGAAAGGTGAGCCTGAAAGTTTTAAAAAGCGCCACGCAGTACCTGCGTGGCGCTTCATTTGGGATTTGCTAAGTCTCACTCAGCTTCTGAGCAATAAACCTAGCTCAGCTTCTTGGCAATCAATTGGTTGACCTGCGCAGGGTCAGCCTTACCACGCGTCGCCTTCATCACGGCACCCACGATGGCTCCGGTGACCTTGGTATTTCCTGCCTTGTACTTCTCTACGATGTCCGGGTTCGCAGCCAAAGCCTCGTCCACGGCCTGCTCGATTGCGCCATCATCGCGCACAACCTCAAGGCCACGAGCCTTGACTACCTCATCCACATCGCCTTCATCAGCCAAGACGCCGTCAACGGCCTGGCGAGCCAGCTTATTGGTGAGCTTGCCTTCCTTGACCAACTCGGCCACGCGGGCAACCTGCTCGGGGCGGATATGCAATTGATCGAGCTCAACGCCTTGCTCATTGGCCTTTTGTGCCAGGTAGGAAACCCACCAGGAACGAGCCTCGCTCGCAGAGGCGCCTGCTTCTACGGTGGCCAAAATGAGCTCGAGTGCGCCGGCGTTGACCAGATCGCGCATTTCCTTATCTTTGAGCCCCCACTCCTGCTGGATACGCGCGCGGCGAACCCATGGCAGCTCCGGCAAGGTGGCACGGATTTCTTCTACCCATTCACGCGGTGCAATCACCGGGGGCAGGTCGGGATCATTGAAGTAGCGATAATCTTCGGCGGTTTCCTTGGGGCGTCCCTTCGAGGTGGAGCCGTCGCTTTCTTGGTAGTGGCGCGTTTCTTGCACCACTTCCCCGCCGTCGCTAATGACCTGCGCTTGACGCTGCATTTCAAAGCGCACAGCCTGCTCCACAGACTTCAAGGAGTTAATGTTCTTGGTTTCGGTACGGGTACCAAAGGCTTCTTCTCCGCGCGGGCGAAGCGAAACATTGGAGTCCACGCGCATGGAACCTTGATCCATGCGGGCATCCGAAACGCCAAGAGCCTTCACCAGGTCGCGCAGCGCTGCAACATAGGCGCGGGCCACCTCTGGGGCGCGTTCGCCTGCGCCTTCAATCGGCTTGGTCACGATCTCGATCAGCGGGATGCCTGCACGGTTGCAATCGACCAGCGAGCTTGTAGCACCACTGATTCGGCCGGTGGCGCCGCCGATGTGGGTGAGCTTGCCGGTGTCTTCTTCCATGTGTGCGCGTTCGATCTCCACGCGCCACGTGGTGCCGTCGTCAAGCTGCACGTCGAGGTAACCGTCATAGGCGATCGGCTCGTCGTACTGCGAAATCTGGTAGTTCTTCGGCTGGTCCGGGTAGAAGTAGTTTTTGCGGGCGAATCGGGAAGACTCCGCAATCTCGCAATTAAGCGCCAAACCAATCTTGATGGCCCACTCCACGCCCTTGGCGTTTACCACGGGCAATGCGCCTGGTAGACCCAAAGAAACGGGATCGACGTTGGTATTCGGCTCGGCACCGAAATGCGCCGAGGGAGCAGAAAACATCTTGGTTTCTGTTGCCAGCTCAACGTGGACCTCAAGGCCCATCACCGGGTCAAACTTCTCCAATACCTCATCGAAATCCATGAGGTCATACATCGCAGCAGTCATGCCGGCTAGTCTAACCCATCGCGGTTGAAAGCCCGGAGAGTGTCTGGCAATAGCGAGAAAGCAACAACACCGCACCAAAGAAGCGATGCGGTGTTGTTGCTTTTTCAGAGCTCAGGCTCAAGGATACTCAGCTCAAGCTCAAGCATGCTCAGGCTCAAGCATGCTCGGCTCAGGCGCGAGGTCCCTCAGCTCACGCAAGGAGCTCAGCCTAGTAAAAGGGCTTAGCCGAAGAGTGCCTTCGCGGTGAGGTAACGAGCCTCGGGCACGGTCTTGAGCTTGCCCACGGCCTCTTCAAGCGGGATGAGGTCGATATGTTCGCCGTGCAAGGCCACGACCTTGCCAAACTCTTCGTTGTGGCAGGCGCGCGCTGCGTGAACACCATATCGGGTAGCCAACACGCGGTCATAGGAGGTGGGAGTACCGCCGCGCTGAATGTGGCCAAGTACCGAGGTACGAACATCGTGGCCAAGGCGCTTCTTGATCTCATCACCGATGACTTGGCCGATGCCATTGAAGGTCTGGTGGCCGAACTGGTCTACCCCACCGGCTTCAAAGTCCATGGTGCCTTCCTTAGGAAGCGCGCCCTCAGCGACGACGATAATGCCGTACTTTTCACCCATCTGGAATCGACGTTCCATGGCTTTGCAGATCTCTGCAATATCGAATGGTTGCTCGGGGATCACCGTGTAGTGGGCACCACCGGCCATGCCTGCATGCAGCGCAATCCAACCGACGTGACGGCCCATAACCTCGACGATCATCACACGGTTGTGGGATTCAGCGGTGGTGTGCAGGCGATCAATCGCATCGGTTGCTACAGATACTGCGGTATCGAAGCCGAAGGTGTAGTCGGTGCCATTGACGTCATTGTCGATGGTCTTTGGCACGCCAACGACGGGGATGCCGTTATCGGAGAGCCATTTTGCGCCCTTGAGGGTGCCTTCACCGCCGATGGGGATCAAAGCGTCGATACCGGCATCTTCGAGGTTTGCTTTAATCTGATCCAGACCATTTTTAAAGCGATCCGGATGCAGGCGGCCGGTGCCGAGGATGGTGCCGCCGCGCAGCAAAATACGGTCGATGTTTTCATCGTCGTAGAGCTGAACGCGCTTATCATCCATCAGGCCAACCCAGCCGTCTTGGTAGCCAACCACGGTGGAGCCGTATTGGGAACAGGTTCGGACGATGCCGCGGATCACTGCATTGAGGCCTGGGCAGTCGCCGCCGGAAGTCAGGGTGGCAATTCGCATAGCCCCAAGTCTAAACCCTCATCTGTGTTTATGCCCGTCCGGAAAAGAGACACCGGGCAAAATATGTCCGTTTTGTTGCGAAACTCATAAAAGCCTGCCCGGAAACCCACGCCTTTGAGTCTTAGGAATTCTGGAAATACTGAAGGCCAGGCGTGCTCTGAGGAAGCGTCAGGCTCGGCGCTACCTTGCTTTCTGGTACCAGCTTGAAGTGTTCAAGTGCCTTGCGCACATGCTCTGCTGCATCAATATTCAAAGGCCCGGAAGTCCACATTGCATAGGGCAAGTTAATAAACCGCTCCTCTTTGACTGCTGGCAGATTCTTCGTGGCCGGGTTGTTTTTTAATTGCTCAATCTTTTGCTCAAGCTCTTGGCCGGGGTATTCCACAAACACGAACACATCCGGTTCTGCCTGCGCCAGCTTCTCCCAGCCCACGCTCACCCAGGTATCTTCGATGTCTTCGGTGGCGTTTTTGGCACCAGCCATAGAAAGGATGGCTTGGGGTGCGCCGAATTTGCCGGAGGTGAAGATGGCATCGGTGCCGGAATCGTAGAGGAATGCCACGGGTGCTTGTTCCGGCTTCGGGGCTTGTTCGAGCGCTTCGAGGCGCTGCTGCTGATCCTTGATCACCTCATCGGCTTTGTCTTCGTGGCCGGTGATTGCACCGAGGTTTTGCAGGTCTTGTTCCACAGCCTCCCAGGGATCCATGGTGCCGCGCGCGGAGGAATCACCCTGGCGGCAGGCCTCGCTCAAGATATAGGTGGCAATCCCGTGTTCTTGGAGCGCCTCGGGAGTAATGCCTTTGCCATCATCGAGTCCGTATCCCCAACCAGCCACGTAGACGTCCGGAGCTTGGGCAATGATCTGCTCAAGTGAGGGATATTCTTTGGCAATATCGTCGAGGTTGCTCACTGTTTGCTCGCCATATTTTGCGCTCAGGATTGGGGTATCGCGCTGGATCGAGCTGACGGCTTTGATTTGATCTGCCGCATCAACACTCAATGCACTAGCAATCAAGTTTCCGTCATTGACCAGCATGTGGTCTGCTCGCGGAAGTTCGCGCTCCTGGCCGCAATTTTCAATGCTCACCGTTTCACCAGCGGCGGATTCCGCTTGGTTGCTATCGCTTTGATTGGCGCAACTTGCCAGCAAGGCGCCTGCACACATAAGCGCTAGGGGTTTAGTTAGTTTCATGGTGTTCCTTTCGAGGTTTTTCTAAAAGCAGATGTGGCCGTTGCAATGGCACATCGAGTTGGAAGTCATTGGCCTGAGCCACATATCCCCTCACCCCAAAGATCCGGTGTAACAATGGATCCTGCAGTGCGTTCACGGGGGCGTCGCAAAGCACCTGGCTGCCAAGGTCACCTTGCTTATCAAGCACCACAACCTGATCCGCGTAGCCGATAGCAAGATTGAGATCATGAAGGGTAATCACCACCGTTTTGCCCGAGGCAGCAAGAATTTCAAGCAGGTTGAGTTGGTGATAAATATCCAGATGATTGCTCGGCTCATCCAGAATCAGCACCGGGGTCTCTTGGGCAAATCCCCGCGCAATCATCGCCCTTTTGCGCATACCACCTGATAAAGCGCCACAGGGGGTATCGGCATACGCTTCTAATTCACACGTGGCAATCGCCTTGTCGACGATCCCCTGATGGTTTTTTGCAGAAAACTCCCAAGGGGTCGTATGTGGCAGCCTGCCAAGCGTGACTACTTCGCGCACCGTCAGATCCTCGGCCAGATGGCCTTCCTGCGAGACCATCGCAATCTTTTTCGCGCGTTGTTTCGCACCCATCTTGGCCACATCCCAGCGCTTTGTTGCTCCCCCGCTGCCATTGGGGTGCTGCAAGAAAACCCCGCCAGATTGGATTGGGTGGATCCCCGCTAAGGCCCGAAGCACAGTGGTTTTACCAGCACCATTGGTGCCCACGATGGCCGTCATTGTGCCCGGTTCGCAGCGAAACGCCACGCCTTCGACCACGGGTGTGGTGCCGAAGCCTACCTTGAGATCCTGTGCCTCCAAACACAGTTTCTCGCTCATGCCTGGCCTCCTTGGAAACGCAATGTTTTCCTGCCCATCAGGATCAAAAACAGTGGCGCGCCGAGCACACCGGTGACTACTCCGAGGGGGATTTCTTGGGGTGGCGCAGCGATCCTGGCAAGCACGTCCACCCAGAGCAAAAACAGTGCGCCGCACAGCATCACCACGGGGATCAAACGGGCGTGCAATGAACCCACCAGCAATCTGCCCACATGGGGTATCACGAGTCCGACGAAGCCGATGCCACCTGCTACTGCCACCATTGCACCCACGAGCAGGGCTTGGATCACAAAGAGCAGTTGACGCATCGCATCAACGCGCACACCCAGCGAGGCAGCTACATCCGGGCCGGCCATTAGCGCATCGAGGTTACGATGCACCGCCAGCATGATCAGCGCAGCGATGACCAAGACGACGCCGGGGATAATCAACTTGGAAAAGTTCGCTCCCGCCACCGAGCCGAGCAGCCAGAACATCACCGACTGGGCGGCGCGAGGATCTGGCCCTTTGAACACAAGAAAGCTCGCGGCGGCAGAAAACGCACTCGACATCACCACTCCGGTGAGGATGAGTTGGAGTGGATGAAAGCCCCCTTGAAGGCGGGTGATCGCATACACGGAAGCCGTGGCCGCAAGCGCACCGATGAGCGCTCCACCTGAAAGGGCGTAGACGCCAAGGCTGCTAAAAAGACCGAAGGTCAGCACCGCCGTGGCGCCGACACTGGCGCCCGAGGCAACACCAAGCAGGTATGGATCTGCGAGGGGATTTCGCACCAGGGTCTGCATAGCTACACCCGATAGCGCCAGGCCGGCGCCAACGAGCAGGGCCAGAAGCCCGAGCGGGGCTCGAAGCTGCCAGATCACGGCATCGAGTGACGTATCGGCGACGGGTTCACCGCGCAGGTGGGCTAGCACTACCTGCCATACCTGTTCGCGGCTATAGGCCACAGAGCCGAAGCTCAAAGAAAGCACAAAGCTTAGCCCTAGCAGCACCAGCAGCGTGATTATTAATGCCAACAACGCCCATGTGGATCGAAGCTGACTCGTGGGCGCATTATTTCCCACGCATCCTCAATTCTGTGTCGTGCACTCTCCCGGCAGTGTTCTTGTGCGCGAAGAACGCTCTGCTCGTTGTCTGGTTAAGGGGGCGATAATCGGGCTTTCACCGTTGCGCGCCAGTCCCGGAATTCCACCGGTGTTCCCGCCTCCGCATAACCCTGGTTCGCGAAAACCTTACCCAAGTCCGCACGCGATCACGTAACCGGGGGTACATTGCAGTGGTATGAGCATCTGCGATAACTCAAAGTTCCCCTTGAAGCCCGCCAAAGAAGTCAATACCGCCTCAGTAGTGGTCACCGGATTGATCGGTGGCTGGCTCACCGCCCGTGAAACTGGCATCCGCCCACTCGGTGGCGTGATCCTTGCTGCCGCTGGTGCCTACGCTGGCCGCTCTTGGGCAAAGAAGACTGATATCCCCACCACCGCCGCCCTTGTTGGCACCTATGTTGGCGCATTTGGTCTCAGCCACCCCTTGGCTAAAAAGATTGGCCCATGGCCTGCGGTGCTCACGGTTACCGGTGTTGCCGCTGGTGCGGCCTGCGTACTTAGTGATCTGAAGTAAGCAACGCCAAGAGGCTCACATTTCTCCACGCCGTCGCTTTAAGACTTCCGGGCAGCTTCGCGCCTAGTCTTTAGCGGCGGCTGAACTTATGGCGCCGATGATCAATACGGCTGCGGCCAGGATGATGGCTTGACCATAGGCCGTGCCCATATCCGTCACGCTCACGCGCCATTGCAACACCGCACCCACAGCGGCCGAGCCCACCACTGAACCCACCTGGCGGGTGGTGTTATATACCCCTGAGCCTGCGCCCATGAGCGCGTGGGGCAAATCTCGCATGGTGGAGGTGGAGTTCGGTGCCCAGATCACGCTATTGCCCAGGCCTTGGATCACCATGATGCCGAGGAACCAACCACCTGCAAGCCCAAGTGTCATGGCAAATCCCAGCAGGAAGAAGGACAAAGAAAGCACGCTAAAGCCAAGTGCGGCTAAACGCCCTGGTGAAACTCGGTCGGCTAGACGGCCCACAAAAGGCGAGAGCACAGCAGAAATCAAGGCCTGCGGCACCATAAACAATCCGGCCTTTAAGGCACTGTATTCATGCACCTGCTGCAGGTAGAGCATCACGGGCAGTGGCGTGCCCGCAACGGCAAAGCCCATAACCGCAATGCCGATATTGCCCAGGGAGAAGTTCCTAAAACCAAACAGCTCCAGCGGTGCCAGTGGTTCTTTGGAGGCGGCTTCTGCTCGTGCTTGCTGGCGAACAAATGCGTAGGCGGTAAGAAAGCCGAATGCCAAAAGCACCCAGATCGGCCATCCCCATTGTTCACGCTCGCCTTCTTGGAGTGCGACGATCACCGAGGCCACGGCCACCACTGAAAGCAGCATGGAAAGACCATCGATGCTCCTTTCAATGGGCCGGAATCGCGGAACCCACTTGGCCACTGCCAGTACCGAGACCACACCGAGCGGGACGTTGATAAAGAAGATCCATTGCCAGCCGATGGTGGAGGTGATCAGCCCGCCGAGGGTGGGGCCTGCCAGGGTGGCTAAACCGGCAGTGGTGCCCCACACGCCAAGTGCCGCGCCACGGCGGTTGCGGGCGAAAATGCGGTTAATCACGCTCATGGTCTGAGGCGTGAGCAGCGAGGCACCCAAACCTTGGACGGCACGAGCGATGATCAACGTGGTCATATTGGGGGCAAAGCCACAGGCCAAGGAGCTTAACGTGAAGATGGCCATGCCGAGGATATAGACGTTTTTTGGCCCGAACTTATCCCCGAGGCGCCCGGTGATCAGCAGTGGCACCGCGAAGGTGAGCAGATACGCTGAAGTAACCCAGATGACTTCGTTATAGGAGGCATGCAAGGAATCCTGCAGCACTGGGGTTGCCACTGCGACGATGGTTTGATCCAGCAGGATCATGAAAAATCCCACACAGAGTGCGATCAGTGCCGGCCAAGCTTGGCGTTCCGGTAGCGGCATACTGGGGTATTCGGCGTTGCGCTGTGTCACTCGGCTCCTTCTTCGACGTTGCACTCGCTGCCCTATGGGCACCTATGCAAAGGCTTGCCTGGCAAGAATACTCCTTCCAGCTACACTGCAAGGGTATGAGTAAGACATCTAATAAGTTCGATTTCCGTGCCACCAATGAACGTGACGTTAGCTATATCGCGCGCCTGAACTTCCTCACCGATACTTTCGGCGATGAACACGGCGAGCTCAGCAAGGGCTTTGACCAGGACACCGACTTTTATGTCCATAGCTGGAAACCCGAAGACGGTGTGATCATCTTCGACCAGCACTTCATCCCCGCAGGCGGGATCTGGTGGACCTGGGGCGATGAGCAACACCACGGCCGTGGCTTTGTCGACGCCGCCTACCCCGAAATCGCCATCGCGGTGGAAGCACGCTTCGGCGGCATGGGCCTGGCAGGCGAGCTGTTCCGCCGCTGCTTCGAACGCTTAGAGACCGAGGGCGTCCCGGGGGTTTCCTTGTGCGTTTCCGACGACAATGATCGCGCCCGCAATGTGTATGAGCGCATGGGCTTTGAGCTCGTGCGTCAAAGCGACGAGGGCTACCAGGTCATGCAGAAGGTCTTCTAATCCCTCACACCAAAAGCAAATGCCCCGGTTTGTCACCGGGGCATTTTTCTTTCGCTTTTAGCCTTGGGCTGCTTCGAAGGCGGCACCAACCTTGTAGAGGCGTTGATCCTCAAAGGCGGGAGCCATGATCTGCAAACCAACTGGCAGCTTGGTATCCGAAGCCAGACCAGCGGGCACGCTCATGCCGCATAGTCCGGCCAGGTTCAGCGGCAGGGTGCACAGGTCGAAGTTATACATTGCCAACGGGTCTGCCACTTTTTCGCCCAGCTTGAAGGCGGTGGTGGGCGTGGTTGGCGAGACGAGCACATCAACTTGGTTGAACGCCTGGGCAAAGTCCTGGGCGATCAGGGTACGCACGCGCTGTGCTTGGAGGTAGTAGGCGTCGTAGTAGCCCACCGATAGCGCATAAGTGCCCAAGATGATGCGGCGCTTTACCTCAGGGCCGAAGCCTTCGGCACGGGTTAGCGCCATCACCTGTTCTGCGGAGTGGGTGCCATCGTCGCCCACACGCAGGCCGTAGCGCATGCCGTCGAAACGCGCGAGGTTGCTTGAAACCTCGCAGGGCAGAATCAGGTAGTAGGCAGCGAGCGCATCATCGAAGTGCGGGCAGTCCACCTCGACGATTTCCGCGCCCATCTTGGTGAGCTTGTCGACGCTTTCGTGGAAGGCCTCGAGCACACCCGGCTGATAGCCCTCGCGGTCGAATTGCTTGACCACACCAACTTTGAGGCCACGCAGATCGCCCTTCGCGCCCTCGCGGGCTGCTGCCACAACATCGGGCACGGCACGCTCAACGCTGGTGGCGTCGTATTTATCGTGGCCTGCAATCACCTCGTGCAGCAGTGCCGTATCGAGCACAGTGCGAGCGGTAGGGCCACCCTGATCCAGTGAGGATGCGCAGGCAACCAGACCGTAGCGAGAAACGGTGCCATAGGTGGGCTTGACGCCAACGGTGTTGGTCAATGCGGCTGGTTGGCGAATCGAGCCGCCGGTATCGGTGCCGATGCCAAGCGGTGCCAAACCGGCAGCAAGGGCCGCGGAGGTGCCACCACCGGAACCGCCGGGGGTGCGCTCAATATCCCAGGGGTTCAAGGTAGGCCCATAGGCGGAGTTTTCCGTGGAGGATCCCATGGCGAATTCGTCCATATTGGTTTTGCCCAAAATGGGGATACCAGCTTCGCGGATCTTCTTGGTCACGGTCGCGTCATAGGGGGCGATATAGCCCTCGAGCATTTTCGACGCACAGGTGGTGGGTGCATCGGTGGTGACGAAGACGTCTTTTAAGGCCAACGGCACGCCGGCAAGATTGGAAGCCGGTGCCTCTCCGCGACCCAGTGCCTCATCGACGGCGTCGGCGGCCTTGAGCGCCTCCTCCGCACCAACGTGCAAGAAGGCGTGCAGGGTTCCATCGACTTCTCCGATGCGGTCAAGGTGAGCCTGGGTGACTTCGCGTGAGCTGACCTCACGGGAATGAATCATCTGCGCCAGCTCGGCGGCAGTTTTCGAGGCAAGGCCTTCATTTGGTACCAGGTAGTTGTTCATTTAGTCCTGCTCCCCCAAAATCTGCGGAACTTCAAAGCGGTGCTGATCAACCTTTGGTGCCTGGCTCAAGGCCTGCTCCTGGGTAAGGATCTGTTCCACCACGTCTTCTCGCATTGCGGTATCGATCGAGTGAGGGTGGCTCATTGGCTCAACTCCCTCGGCCGCCACCTTTTGCACATCGCTGACGTTGCCAATGATGCCGTCAATCTGCTCGGCAAATTGATCCAGTTCTTCATCCGACAGTGCCAGCCGGGCAAGCTTGGCCAAGTGGGCGACTTCGTCGCGCGTAATCTCGGGCACGGGCGTTCATCCTTATGATCGTTTGTCATGCTCAAGCCACCGTCTGATGCGGTGGCAGTGGTTGCCAAACCATAGTACTGCACCCCGGCGCTCAGCCTCGGGTGGGGCGGGGCGTTAGGATAGGTGGCACTGTACCGCTACTGCTGGAGAATTCCCGATGTCTTATCTGATCCGTGTTTTAATCCCCGACAGCCCGGGCAGTTTGGGTAGGCTTGCCGACGCCATCGGCACCGTCGATGCCAATATCGTCTCCGTGGATGTGGTGGAAGCCTTTCCTGATGGCACCGTCATGGACGACATGGTGATTGATCTGCCAAGTGGTGTCATGGCCGATTCAATCATTAGCGCTGCTCAAGAGGTAGAGGGTGTGGAAGTTGATTCCATCCGCCCCTTCTCCGGCCGGGTTGACCGTCGCGGGCAAATCGCGATGCTCGCCTCTGTTGCCGGCGAATCCACTCGTTCTCGTGAGCTCGACCACCTGGTGCATAAAATCCCCCAGGTGCTGACCTCTGCGTGGGCAATTCTGCTTGATGGCAACACCGAGCGTTTCCAGCGTGTGACTGCTTCGGTGGCTGCTCCTGAAGAAAGCGGCCAAAACCCTCCAGCGGTGCGTATTGATCAAGCCAGAATTCTCAATGCAGAATCCGAATCGTGGATCCCTGAATCTTGGGCTTTGCTTGACTCTTCCCTGGCCGCAGCGCCCCTAGAGCGCCACGGCCTGGTGCTGGTGGTTGGCAGACCCGGTGGCCCGGACTTCTTGGCCAGCGAGGTGGAACACATTGGCCACCTCTGCCAGATTCTCGATGCCGTGCTGAGTTAATCCAGGCCCGCCGGGCCTTCTTCGAGCAGACGCACAAAGGCTTGCTCATCCAAGATGGTGAGTCCCAGATCGCGGGCTTTTTGCTCCTTGGATCCGGCGTTGGCACCAACCACTACGTAGTCGGTCTTTTTGGATACTGAGCTCGCTGCCTTGCCACCTCGGGCAAGGATCGCCTCTTTGACGGAATCGCGGGTAAATCCTTCCAACCCGCCGGTCACCACAATGCTCAAGCCTTCGAGCGTCTGCTCGGCGAGGGTCTCTGGGTTGGATTCCATGGTCACGCCATCGGCTGCCCACTGTTGCACGATGGCGCGGTGCCAGTCGTGCTTGAACCACTCATGGAAGCTCTGGGCGATGACGGTGCCCACGCCTTCGACACTGGCGAGTTCTTCAACGCTTGCCGCTTGAGCGGCCTCTAGGCTGTGGTACTTTCCGGCGATTGCGCGAGCGGCAGTGGGCCCTACGTGGCGAATGGAAAGCGCCACGATCACGCGCCATAGATCCGTTTGCTTTGCCACTTGGAGGTTCCGCAAAAGCTTTTCTCCACTTTGGTTGAGTTGGCCATCGCGGGCGCGCACATAAATCTTGGTTTTAAGCAGGTCTTCTCGGGTTAATGAGAATAAGCCTGCTTCGTCTTCGAGCACCTTCGATGCCACGAGGTCTTGGGCTGCTTTTTCTCCGAGAGCTTCGATATCGAATACTGCTCGGCTGGCGATGTAGGTCAGGCGAGCAGAAAGCTGCGCCGGACAAGAGCGACGGTTCGGGCAGCGCCAGTCGGCATCGCCTTCCTTTTGCGGCGCCAAGGTGGTGCCGCAGCTTGGGCAGTGCTCGGGGAAAACGAACTCCCGCTCTTGGCCTGTGCGCTGCTCTACTACCGGGCCGAGCACTTCGGGGATAATCTCCCCTGCTTTTCGCACCACCACGTGATCGCCGATGAGCACGCCTTTGCGCTTGACCTCAGTCTGGTTGTGCAGCGTTGCCATGGAAACGGTAGAGCCTGAGACAAACACCGGCTCCAGGATGGCAAAAGGTGTGACCCTTCCGGTACGGCCGACGCCGCATTGGATGTCATTGAGCTTGGTCACGGCCTCTTCCGGTGGGTACTTATAGGCGATGGCCCAGCGCGGCGCGCGCGAGGTTGCCCCGAGTTGGCGTTGCAGTGCGAAGTCATCCACCTTGACTACCAGCCCATCCATTTCATGGGTGGCATCGCCGCGGTGCTTTTCCCAGTAGCGCACCTGTTTGAGCACTGCTTCGGCACTCTTTACTTGCTTGGTGTAGGGAGAGACAGGCAAACCCCATGCCTCAAGCGCCTGATAAGCCTGGTGCTGCGATTCAGGCTGGAAACCCTCACGAGCCCCAATGCCGTGGCAGATCATCTTGAGCTTGCGTTTGCGCACCGAGGCCACATCGTGCTGTCGCAACGATCCTGCAGCAGCGTTGCGAGGATTAGCAAAGGGCTTACCACCCTCACGCTGGCGTTGTTCGTTGACTAAGCCGAAATCTTCCACCGCGATGAATACCTCACCGCGCACCTCAAGCAGCTCGGGAATGGGGTAGGTCTTTGAGGCTTCGAGCTGATGCGGGATGCCTTCAATCACCTTCGCGTTTTCGGTGACGTCTTCTCCTACTCGGCCATCGCCTCGGGTGGCCGCCCTTTCGAGCACGCCATTTCGGTAGACCAGGTCTAAAGAAAGCCCGTCGATTTTGAGCTCGCATAAGTATGCCGGCGCTGGTGTGCGTTGCAGCCAATCGCGCATCTCATCTTCGCTAAACACATTGTCTAGGCTGAGCATCCGCTCGAGGTGCTCGACGTTGGCAAAGCTGGATTGTTCGGATACTGGAGCACCCACTTCCCTGGTGGGGCTATCGGGAGTGCGTAGCTCGGGATATTGCTCCTCTAAGCGCTGCAGGGATGAAAAGAGCTCGTCGAATGCTTGGTCGCTGAGCTCGGGAGTGCCGTTATAGTACAGCTCTCTGTGATGCCGGACTTCTGCGGCGAGTTGTTGCCATTGTTGATGAGGATTATTGGGGTGCTCAGTCACGCCCCAAAGTGTAGCTAAAGACCCCCGATCCCAGCGTCTGCGCTGTTCTTGGCACATATGGCACGGGAATCGGAGGTGGTTGTCTATGGTTTGAGTCATGAACTCCTTCGATCCCACCAAAGTGCTGTCCTTTGACCTTGAAACCACCTCCGCGAATCCCTTTGAGGCAAGAATTGTCACCTCTGCCCTAGTGCGTATCGACGCTCAAGGCGCCCACCCCACCGAGTTATTGGCAGATCCTGGCGTAGAAATCCCCGAGGCCGCCGCCAAAGTGCACGGCATTAGTACCGAATACGCCCGCGAGCATGGCAAACCACATGCCGAGGTGTTAGCGCATACCATTCAGGCCATTCAGCAGGCCTGGGAGCAGGGCTACTGCTTGGTGGTTTATAACGCAGCCTATGACCTCACGGTGCTCAATCAGCTTGAGCCATCGTTTTATGTCACAGGCCCGGTGTATGATCCCTTCGTCATGGACAAGGTGCTCGATCCATACCGCAAGGGCAAAAGAACCTTAAGCGATGTGTGCGAGCACTATCACGTCAAGATCGACAATGCCCACGAGGCAACCTCGGATGCACTGGCGGCAGCTCGCGTTGCGTGGAAGCAGGCAAAGCAAGTCTTTGCCGAGGAAATTGCTTCTAAATCGCTCGATCAGCTTATGGAGTTTCAGGCAGTGCAATACTTTGAGGCTCAGCAGCGTTTCCGCGAATACCTTGAGCAACAAGGCAAAGACGCATCAACGGTCAATACCTCCTGGCCGATGCAAAGCCGCTAAGGCGGGATTATCCCTGCAGCATCCGCGAGGCTTCGCGGGCATGGGCGATGCTTTGTGCGGCACCAAGGAGATCGGTGTTTGCTTGAGGATCATCAAGCATGATCGCCTGCGTTGCCGTTTCTGGCGGGTAGCCGAGCTCGCGAATCAGGTTGAGCACGCCCGTGGCACGATCACGCGGATCCTCTGAGCCGGTGCATGCCAGAGCTCCGCGGCCAAGCCAAGCGGCTAGACCATCGAGCTGGTCATGTGGCCACTGCAGCGCCGCTGTAGGAGACAGCACCAATGCATCGGCGGCGGCAATCTGTGCCATCGGCATCAAAGGGCGGGTGCCCAGGTCTAAGAAAACCTTCGCGCCTGTGCGGGCTCGAAGCTGCTCGATCACGCCGTGTTCGTGTTCACCGAGCAACTTCGGGCTGCGGGCAGCAATCACGTCAAAATCGCTCGTCCCGGGCATGGTGCCACTGGCAAGGCGATGCACGGCTGGTTCAAGGATATGCACCACCACATGATCTGCAGCGAAGCGCTGTTTCAGTCCTTGGATATGCTCTGCGGTGGCGTCGACAAGCATGGCGCTGATGTCGTGGCTTGCACCCGCATCAGAAAGCACGCGGTGGCCATTGCTTAATTCAACGGCGCTGATGAGCGTCCACGGCCCGCAGATTTGCAGTTTGAGCTCGCCGTATTCACCCCATTGCGCCTGGATCAGATCGAGGTCATCGCGGAGGCGTCGCCGAAGCCTCATGGTGGCCAATTGTGGGCGCTGCTGGATCATCCAAGCACGAGGGCCAAGGTCGACGGGCAGCTCTTGGATAAAGGCCAAGGTCGATGCGAGTGCATCGGAATAGACGCCGCGTTGGGGCAAAATCGGCAGTGCGCGCGGGCCTTCGGATTCCCCGGCAATAACGTCTGCTGCCTGCTCGATGGATTGACCCGGCAGGAGCCCATAGGCCATCGAGCTCATGATCGAGCCGTGGCAATGATCGTTCCGGAGCCCAGGACGATATCGCCATCGGGATCCTTCAGATACAGCACCGCTGCCTGCCCACGGGCCACGCCACTGAGCGGTTCATGCAGATAGAGCTTCATCTCATCGGCTTCCAGATCCACCTCGGCGCGGCACGGCACCACAGAGCCGTGGGCACGCACCTGCACTTCTGCCTCAAACTCGCCACGCATGGCCGGGTGCAACACCTTCAGGCGATCGGCCACGATCTGATCCACCAGCAGATCTTCACGCGAACCCACAGTCACCGTGCCGCTTTGGGCATCAATATCGGTGACATAGCGTGGCTTGCCATCGGCGGCAGGCTGTTTGATGTCAAGCCCCTTGCGCTGGCCAATGGTGAAATTCCACGCGCCATCGTGTTCTTTCAGGGTGTTGCCTTCAGTGTCTCGAATAGCCCCCGGGCGCACACCAATGTGCTTGCCTAAGAAAGCCTGGGTGTTGCCATCGGGAATAAAGCAGATGTCATAGGAGTCTGGCTTTTTGGCCACAGAAAAGCCCATGCCTGCTGCTTCTTCGCGAATCTGCGGCTTGTGCGTATCGCCGACCGGGAACATGCAGTGGGCGATTTCTTTCGCGCTGAGCACGCCAAGGACGTAGCTCTGATCCTTGTTTGGATCCACGCCGCGGCGCAAGTACCCATCGCCGCCATCGGCTGGTTGCGTAAGCCGTGCGTAGTGGCCGGTGACAACGGCATCGAATCCAAGGGCGATACCGCGTTCCAGCAGAGCCGCGAATTTGATCTTCTCGTTGCACCTCAAGCAAGGGTTGGGTGTTTCGCCTGCGGCATAGGAGTCGATGAAATCATCGATCACGTCTTCTTGGAAGCGCTCGGAAAAGTCCCACACATAAAAAGGAATGCCGAGCTTATCGCACACACGGCGGGCATCTGCGGAATCTTCCAAGGAGCAGCAGCCTCTGGAGGATTCGCGCACGGATTGGGGATCTCGCGATAACGCAAGATGCACACCTACCACCTCGTGGCCTGCGGCAACAGCTCGTGCTGCAGCAACGGCAGAATCGACTCCACCAGACATCGCGGCTAACACCCGCATCGCTGAGTTCCTTTCCCTTGTTCAAACGCGCAACAGTTATAAAACACTGCACCGCTGCCCTTTCAGCACGGCACTGCTGCTTATCGGTACAGCACTGCTGCAATTCCAAAACCATGCCAGCATAGTCGCTTGGCTACGGCAGATGCGAACACATGCGGCGATCACCAGCGTTCGAAGCCATAGTGCCAAGGCGATTAAAGTAGCCCACATTATGGGACGCAGCCGCAGCCAACGCCAATCATCACAGCGCCGATCTTCGCAACACCAAGCACAACAACAAGCATTGAGTCCGCATTCCGTTGCCACCTCCACCGGCGAGGTGGAGGTGCGCGAAGATCCCTTCCAACCGGGCGCCTGGGAGGTGCTCGTCAATGGTGTGCCGTCGAGCCATATTCACCCGGATCCTTTGCAATTGGAATTTGAATATATGCGCTGGATGGCGGAGATGCTGGCGTGGTTCGAGTCCACAGCAGTACCCGAACACCAATTGCGTCTTACACATCTCGGCGGCGGTGCCTGCAGCCTGGCCCGGTATTGTTGCGCCCGCTGGCCAAACGCGCGCAACACCGTCATCGAATTGGATGAAAAGCTCACCCAATTAGTGCGCCAATGGTTCGATCTACCTCGCGCGCCGCAATTGAAAATTCGCGCGGCAGAAGCCCGCGAATCCGTGGAGGCATTTCAGCCGCATTCTCGCGATGTGATCATCCGCGATGTCTTCCTAGGCAATCGCACCCCCGAACGCTGCAGCAGCGTGGAGTTTATGCAGGCCTGTGCCCGATCCTTAGCCCCCGGCGGGCTCTATTTGGCTAATTGCGGCGATCACCGGGATCTGCACTTAGCCAAGTCCGAGCTGCGCAGTATGCAGGAAGTCTTTGCCCACACAGCCTGCATTGCAGATCCAGCGATGCTCAAAGGAAGGCGCTACGGCAATATCGTGCTCATTGGCAGCGACCGACCACTGCCCCAAGACACCGCACTGCAACAGATTCAACGCAATCTCTTAGCCGGTGCCGTACCCGCTCAGTACAAAGATCAGCGCTGGACCAGTGACTTTAGTTCTGCTGGGTCTGTGTTGTATGATCCAGCAGATGAGGCCTAGCCACCACCGCAGAAGCTAGGCCATACCGGCCAGGCGGGCGCGCTCTACCAGCGACGGCAGCGCTGCAATGAGCTCTGCAACATCTTCCTCGGAGCTCGCGCGACCAAGGGTGAAGCGAACCGCACTGCGTGCGGTGGTATAGGGCACTCCCATGCTCAGCAGGACTTCGCTGGCGCGATTAACACCATTAGAACATGCCGAGCCCGTCGAGGCCTCAAAGCCTTGAGCATCCAGCAGCATGATCAAGCTATCGGCTTCTGCCCCTAAAAATGATGCATGCACATGCCCTGGGAGGGAATCCTCCGGTGTGTGGATGACCGTATCTTCAATCCCCGCAATAGCACTGCGCAAGGTTTCCTTTAAAGCAGTCAGGCGTTGCTGCTCGCTGTGCATCTCTTCTACGGCTTCGCGCAGGGCCGCTGCGGTTGCTGCGGCTCCGGCTACATCGTGAGTGCCGGGGCGGATTCCGCGTTCCTGGCCACCGCCATGCAGTACTGCCGAAGGAGCTGGGCTGCGTTGTGCAAGTAAAAGGCCCATGCCCTTTGGCCCGCCGAATTTGTGGGCGCTGGCTGCAAGGGTGGTCGCGCCAAGTTCATGGAAGTGCACAGGGATGTGGCCGACTGCCTGTACCGCATCAATGTGGACGGGAATCCGCCCTGCTGCATCGCAGAAGTCCTGCACAGGTTGGATGGCCCCGGTTTCGTTATTCGCCATCATGAGGGTGGCTACCGAGGCTTCGCCCTCAAATGCCTCGCGATACCCTTCGACCACCCCATCGGAGCCGACCGGCAGCCAGGTTACTTCCGCGCCTTGAGATTCAAGGTGACGAACAGTCTCCAGTACCGCCGGGTGCTCGATACCGCTGGCGATCACTTTGCCGCGGCCTTTGTTCAGCCATAGGCCTTGCAGTGCGAGGTTGTCGGCCTCTGTGCCTGATGCACAGAAGATCACCTCGATCGGCTCGCAGCCTAAAAGCTCGGCGATGCTTTCTCTGGACTCATCCAGCACGCTTCGCGCTCGCCTACCCGAGGCGTATTGGCCGCCGGCATTGAGCAGGTCGGCGTGCTCCAGCCATGCCTTCTGAGCCACCGTGCGCATGGGCGCGGTGGCTGCGTGATCAAAAAAGCGAGGCACGGTTTAGCTGCGCTGCTCGCGAATTGCTTCGATTAGCGCTGGCACGATTTCTTCGGCGTTACCGACGGCACCCAGGTCCGCCAATTGGAAAAATGGCGCGTCTTCATCGGGGTTGATCACCACGATCTTCTTCGCCGTCTGCATACCGGAGGTGTGCTGGATTGCGCCTGAGATTCCGAGGCCGATGTAGAGATCGGGTGAGACGGTCGCACCGGTTTGGCCGATTTGGTACTGCGCTGGGTAGAAGCCCTCATCGACGGCATCGCGGGTAGCACCAACGGCGGCGCCGAGCTCGTCGGCAAGCGGCTCGACGAGCTCGCTAAAGCCTTCGGCGGATTCCACTCCGCGGCCACCTGCTACAACCACCTTGGCCTGGCTGAGTTCGGGGCGATCCCCGCGCTCGGTGGGGATAAAGCGCGTGACCTTGACGTCTTTCTCGCTGGCTGCTGGCAAGGCCAGGGTATCGAGTTCTCCCGCGGCAGCCTGGGGCTTTGCCTCGATGGCGCCGGGGCGCAGCGTGTAGATGGGGCAGGTGCCGCCCACGGCTGCGGAGACGTCGATGGAATCGCCAAAGATGGACATCGATGCCGTGCGATCGGCGTGGATGTCCACCACGTCGCACAAGACGCCAGAGGAAAGCCGCGCGGCGAGGCGTCCGGCGATCTCATTGCCGTGGGCGCCGCCCTCGATCACGATCGGGCCTGGCTGCGCTGCAGCCAGCATGGAGAGTGCGTCGGTGTGTGGCATGATGATGCGCTCATCGGCATCTTCGGCTTCGGCGGCCACAACCTTCGCGGCACCGAGTTCAGCGAGAGCCTCACGCAAAGGCTCTGCCGTTCCGGGCGTGCCAACAACGACCGCGGTGACTTCTCCGAGGTTCTTGGCGGCGGTGATCAGTTCAGCGGTGGTGGGTACGAGTTCACCCTGGGCGTGCTCGACCAGTACATACACAGTTGCCATAGGGTTTGCCTTTCTAAATCAGCTTCTCGTCGGCCAGGAACTGAGCAATCTTGGCAGCCAATTCCTCTGGGTTGCCGTAGATTCGCTCGCCGGCTTCGCGCTTGGGGCGCTCTTGAGCCTGGGTCACGGCGGTAGCGGCATGAGCCAAACCAACCTGTTCTGCTGCCACACCAATGGCTGCGAGGTTGAAGGTCTGGATCTCGGCCTTCTTCGCTGCCATGATGCCCTTGAAGTTCGGGAAACGCGGCTTATCGGCTTTATCGCTAATCGAGACAACGGCCGGAAGGCTGGCTTCGATCTCAAAGTCGCCATCGGCGGTTTCGCGGGTGCCGCGGACGGTATCGCCTTCGATGCTGATGCTCTTGAGGTAGGTCAGCGCCGGCTGTTGGCGGTACTCGGCCAGGATGCCAGGCACCTGCCCCATGGATCCATCCGAGGATGCGGCACCGGTGATAACGAGTTGCACATCCGGAATTTGGTTGATGGCATTCAACAGCGCCCAACTGGTGCCAAGGACATCGGAACCGGCAAGGGCATCGTCTTGGAGCAGCACAGCGCGATCTGCACCCATGGCAAGCGCCTTGCGCAGTGCCTCTTCGGCACCGGCAGGACCTGCGGTAAGTGCTACAACCTCGTAGCCATCATTGGCTTCTTTGAGGCGAAGCGCCTGTTCCACGGCGTACTCATTGACTTCATCAATAACCAAGTCGACATTGTCGCGATCCATGGTGAAGTCTTCTTCTAACGTGCGCGTTGACCAGGTATCTGGCACGTGTTTGACCAACACAACGATTGCTGGCATCTACAACATCCACCCTTCGGCGTTTTTCGTTTTATTCCTATCAAAACCGGCAGCCCCACCAGTGTTGAAAGCGTAGGCTGCCCAACTCTCAGCAGTCTACGCTACTGCGCGGTGTTGGCGCGGATGGCAAATCATCGCGCAGGCACCATCGCCGATGCGGGCAATCACCACCGCCATCGGCTTGCTGCCGCGCAATTTCAATTGCTTGCGCAAGCGATCGGGATCAACATCCACCCCGCGCACCAAAATCTCAAGCGAACCACAGTCGTAGGCTTTGAGTTTCGCTTTGAGCTGTTTGAGCCCCACCGTTTCGATGAAGGGGAAACCACTCGTACCCTCCGGGATGCTATCGCCGGTGAGGTAGGCAATATGTGGATCCAGCATGCTCAGCGATTCGCGGTGAGCATAGTGGCGCACCAGCCCGGCGCGCACGATGGCACCATCGGGGTCGATGATGTAGCGGCGCGGTTCGCTGATGTCTACGTCATCTGGCATATCCGAGTACAGCGTGTCCATAGCTCCAGTACTACTGATCACCACTGCTTCGCGGCCTTGCAGCAGCGCAGGTGAGTAGAGGCAGAGTTCTTTTACACCCCCATCCACGCTGATCACTGATACGCCGCCTTCCCAAAACGAGTACTGCAACCCTGGGGCGCATTTAATGGCACAGGGGGTGTGCTGCCAGGTGTCGAGCAAGGTGGGAAGCGGTGGTTGAAGATCTTCGGGCTTCCAGATCCTCCTGCCTGCGCTGCGGCGAGCCGGGTCGGCAATCATCACATCTGCCCGCACTGCTGGGGCAAGCGCATCGGCCTGGAGCAAGGCGGTGCCTGGAACGTTGTGCTGGGCCATGGCCAGGCGCGCTGGGTCGATGTCCGAGCCGATGGCGCGTAGCCCTTCGGCGGATAAGGCTGCAAGTTCTGCACCGATCGAGCAGGTCACGTCTGCCACGGTGGCTCCGGGCATGGCATTGGCGATGCGTTTGGCTCGCTGTGCTGCCACTAGCGGGTGGGTGGCTTGTTGTGCGGAGTCTTGATCTACAAGCCAGGTGTGCGGCAGGTTGCTTTTGGCCCTGGCGCTTGCCAATTCCATGACGGCTCGGCCAGCGTCGCCGAATTGTTGGCGAAGCTCCGTCGCCTGGCGCATCTGGTCTTTTTTGTGCTGCGGGCCTAGTGCTTCGAGTGCTGCTTGCACGCGCTGAAAGTGCGTGCGCAGGTAGCGCACTTCTTCGATGCTCAGTGCCACTTAGAACCGCCTTGGGGGCTGGAATGTCATGAACTCTTCAAAGTAGTCCCCGGCGGCAATGTGTTCGCTCATTGGTTGCATGTTTGGGTCTTTGAGGTGTTCGAGCACGTCCTGGACGCAGTTGAAGTGGCTCAACGCCTTGAGTTGGGCCCAGGTGGGTAGCACCAGCCTGAGCAGCCCGGCGCGCCATCCGTCGAGCACGAGTGAGGGGGCAAACCATCCCGTCGAGGACACCTCTGGGGTGTTGCCATCGGGTTCTTGGCCGGGTGGTTGGACTGCCACGAAGGAGAAAACGTCGAATTGGTGGCGGTCTTGTTTGGGGCTGTGCCAGCGCGCGAAAGGCCTGAGCAGGTCGGTGCGGATTTTGAGGTTGTGATCGTCTAACACCTCGGCCAGCGACATCTGGTGGCTTTCGAGCATGATCCTTTGTTGGTGAAAAGGCGCTGCGGTGCCGATGCGTTTGCCGTTGGCAAAGGCGACGAGGAAGGTGCCGGTTTCTTCGAAGAGCTCTCGCACTGCGGCAAAGAGCAGTGCTTGGGCTTGGTTTTGGTTCACATGCAGGCGCTGGGCCCAGTCTTCGAGGGAATCCCCGATGAGTGGGCTATCGCATGGGTCGAGCAGGAAGTCGCGCGGGTCTACTCCCCCACCCGGAAAGACGGTGGTGTTGGGGAATGTGGGCATGGAAGACACGCGCTCTTGGACGTACACCTCAAGTCCGTCCACGCTATCGCGCAGTAGCAGCACGGTAGCGGCTAATCTTCGCCCGTCGAGCGCCGTAGCGCTAGTCATTCCCACGCCTTTCTAGCTTATCGACGATGACTGCCCGCGCGTCGAGCGCGTCGAGCAAAGTATCGGCCATCTAATTGGGTGATCTCGATTGGTTGATGGAAGGCCTTGGTCAGGTTCTCACTGGTGAGTACATCTTCAATGAGGCCTTGGGCTACGACGCTGCCTTCATCGAGCAGCATGGCGTGGGTAAAGCCAAGGGGGATCTCCTCGACGTGGTGGGTGATGACCACCATGGCTGGGGCGTCCGGATCCATGGCTAGGTCCCCCATGTAGGCCACGAGGTCCTCCCTGCCACCGAGGTCCATGCCGGCTCCGGGTTCGTCGAAAAGCAAAAGCTCAGGGTCGGTCATGAGCGCGCGGGCGACCAACACGCGTTTGCGTTCGCCTTCGCTCAAGGTGCCCCATGTGCGATCGACCAGGTGATAGGCGCCAACTTGTTCCAAGATATCGGTGGCGCGTTCGCGGTCGAGCTCATCGTATTCTTCGCGCCAGCGCCCCAAGATGGCGTAGCCGGCTGAGATCACGAGGTCGCCTACGTTCTCGCTCGGGGGGATGCGGTTGGCGAGGGCCGCGGAGCTCATGCCGATGGAGGCGCGAAGGTCACGCATATCGGTTTTGCCGATGCGTTCTCCCAGCACCCACAGCCTGCCCTGGGAGGGGAATTCTTCTGCTGCCGCCATGCGCAGCAGCGAGGTTTTTCCGGCGCCGTTTGGCCCGATAATTACCCAGCGTTCATCTAACTCAACCTGCCAATTCACCGGCCCTACCAGGGTGGTTCCTCCGCGGATCAGGGAGACTTCATCGAAGTCGAGCAAGAGGTCGGGGTCGCGGGGCGCGGTGTGTGAAGAATCCATACCATCCATAATGACGTATTTCTCACTCTGCATGTGGAAGTGACACAGCTAAACTACTCTGGAACACGATTGCCTCAACCCTAACGATGAAGCGAAAGTGAGCCATCAACGACATGATCGGCAGACTAGCGATTGAAGATGTCCGCCCCCAGGTTTCCGGCAGGTCACAGCCCTCTAAAGCAGTCGTTGGCGAGGTTGTAGCCGTGAGCGCGCTGATTTGGCGCGAAGGCCATGACGCTATCTCAGCCACCCTCAATCTCACAGCACCCGACGGCAGCGTGCGCACCACCACGATGGTGCGCGACCCCTTCGACCAAGACAAGATGCACGCCACCTTCAGCGCTGAGGAAGAAGGCCACTGGAGCTTCCGGGTGGATGCCTGGTCTGATCCGATTGCCACCTGGCGCCATGCCGTGACCACCAAGATCGAAGCGGGCCAGTCCGAAGCTGAGCTGGCCAATGATCTTGCCCACGGCGTTGAGCTTTTCGAGGCTGCCGCAGCACAGGTTGCAAATAAGAACGACAAGGCCGCGCTGCACCAGGCTGCAGATGCCTTGCGTTCCGATGATTCGCTGCGCGCCCGTGTGGCTCCTGCGCTTTCCAACCGGGTGACGAAGATCCTCAACGACACTCCCCTGCGCGAGCTTCTTACCCAAGGTGAAGAGCACCCGGTGCTGGTGGAACGCAAGAAGGCACAGTTTTCCAGTTGGTATGAGTTATTCCCGCGCTCTACCGGCGGTTGGGATGAACACGGCAAGCCCGTGCACGGCACCTTTGCCACCACCGCCGATGCGCTGGAGCGTGTTGCACGGATGGGCTTTGACACGGTCTACTTCCCGCCGATTCACCCCATCGGAGAGGTCAACCGAAAAGGCCGCAATAACACCTTGATTCCCGAGCCGGGCGATGTTGGCTCGCCCTGGGCAATTGGTTCTGCCGAAGGCGGCCACGATGCCACGCACCCTGCCCTGGGAACGCTCAAAGACTTTGCCAAGCTCATGCAGCGCGCCGAGGCACTCGGCCTGGAGGTGGCACTAGATCTTGCGCTCCAAGCTGCCCCGGATCACCCCTGGGCGAAAAGCCACCCGGAGTTTTTCACCGTCCTCGCCGATGGCACCATCGCCTATGCCGAAAACCCGCCCAAGAAGTACCAGGACATTTACCCGCTGAACTTCGATAACGCCCCGAAGAAGATCTACAACGAGGTGCTTCGGGTGGTGGAATTCTGGATCCAGCAGGGTGTGCGCACCTTCCGCGTGGATAACCCACACACCAAACCCACCAACTTCTGGCACTGGCTGATCTCCACGGTGCACGAGCAACACCCCGAGGTGATCTTCCTCGCAGAGGCCTTTACTCGCCCAGCGCGTCTCTATGGCTTGGCTAAGGCTGGTTTTAGCCAGTCGTACACATACTTCACCTGGAAAACCACCAAGGAAGAGCTCGAAGAATTTGGCCAAGACATCGCCTCAATGGCCGATGTGATGCGCCCGAATCTCTTTGTCAACACTCCCGATATCCTCCACGCTTCGCTGCAATATGGCGGACCTGCCATGTTCGCCATTCGCGCAACTTTGGCATCCACCATGTCGCCACTGTGGGGCGTGTACTCGGGCTTTGAAATTTTCGAGCACCGCGCATTGCACCACGGCAGCGAGGAGTACTTGGATTCTGAGAAGTTCCAGCTTCGCCCCCGCGATTTTGATGGTCCTTTGCACCGCAACGAGTCGCTTGAGCCCTATCTGACGCTGCTGAACCAGATCCGCCGCGATCATCCTGCCCTGCAGCAACAGCGCATCTTGGATTTCCACCCCACCAGCAACGAGAAGCTCTTGGCCTACTCCAAGGTCGATCCAGCCAGCGGCAATGCCGTGTTGGTGGTGGTGAACCTCGATTCCGAGTTCACGCAAGAAGGCACCGTGGATCTTCGCATGGATCGCATTGGCCAGGAAGACTATGCCGAATTCCAGGTTCGCGATTTGGTCAGTGCCAATGAATTCCCCTGGCGCAAGCACACCTTTGTGCGTTTGGATCCGCACAGCGATGTTGCCCACATTCTTGAGCTGCCCGATGTTCCACCAGAAGCCCGCGAGCAGCTTGCGTGGCGCGATGAAGTCGATTACCACAACTAACCCAAAAGGAAATCATGTCCGAGCACATTCATATCAGCGAGCATGATCGCCACTTGCTCACCACCTGCCGCCATTTCAATCCCCACGGCGTGCTGGGTTGGCACCTAATCGACGAGCGCAATGCTGTGATTCGCACCCGCCAACTTGGCGCTGAGCGCGTGACGGTCTTCAGCGATGGGCGTCGCTATGAAATGAACCCCATCGGCGACGATATCTTTGCCGTGGTGGTTGATTCCACGATCAGCGACTACGTCTTTGAAATCGACTGGCACGGCGGACACCACTCCACCACCGCTGATGCCTACCACTTCTTGCCGAGCATTGGTGAATTCGATCTTCACCTCATTCGCGAAGGGCGCCACGAGCGTCTCTGGGAAGTCCTTGGCGCCCGCCCCTCCCACATGGGAGATGTGGCAGGAACGGCCTTCGCAGTCTGGGCTCCGAATGCTGCTGGCGTGGCTGTGATCGGTGATTTCTGCGGTTGGAATCCCAACCAGTACCCCATGCGTTCCCTCGGCGCATCCGGCGTGTGGGAGCTCTTCATCCCCGGCATCGGACCTGGTGAGGTGTATAAGTTCTGTATCCACACCCCCGATGGGCGTCGCATTGATAAGGCGGATCCGCTCGCGCGCCAAACCGAGGCTCCTCCTGCTACTGGCTCCGTTATTGCCGGCAGCCACTACTCCTGGAATGACGATGCCTGGCTTGAGGCCCGCGCTCGCCGCGACCACATCAGCTCGCCTATGAGCGTCTACGAGGTTCACCTCGGCTCTTGGCGCCAAGGATTAAGCTACGCCGATTTGGCTACGGAGCTGGTGGATTATGTCGAGGAAATGGGCTACACCCACGTGGAGTTCCTGCCGGTAGCCGAGCACCCCTTCGGCGGTTCCTGGGGCTATCAGGTATCCGGCTACTATGCCCCCTCCGCGCGCTGGGGTTCTCCCGATGAGCTTCGTGCGCTTATCGACGCCTTCCACGCCCGCAATATCGGCGTGATCGTCGACTGGGTGCCGGCACACTTCCCCAAAGACGACTTCGCCCTCGGCCGTTTCGATGGCCAGGCTTTGTACGAGCACCCCGATTGGCGACGCGGCGAACAACGCGACTGGGGCACCTACGTCTTTGACTTTGGCCGCCCAGAGGTGCGCAACTTCCTGGTGGCCAATGCCTTGTACTGGCTAGAAGAATTCCACGTCGATGGTCTCCGCGTGGATGCAGTGGCCTCCATGCTGTATCTGGATTACTCCCGCGAAGAAGGCGAATGGCTGCCCAATATCCACGGCGGGCGTGAAAACCTCGAAGCGGTGCAGTTCCTCCAGGAGATGAACGCCACTGTGCATAAGACCCACCAAGGCGTACTGACCATCGCTGAGGAATCAACCTCCTGGCCTGGTGTGACCTCACCTACGGATCAAGGCGGCCTGGGCTTTAACCTCAAGTGGAATATGGGTTGGATGAATGACACCCTCGAGTATTTCTCTGAGGATCCCATCAACCGCATGTACCACCATCACGAGATCACCTTCTCCTTGGTTTATGCCTACTCCGAGCGCTTCATCCTGCCCTTTAGCCACGATGAGGTCGTGCACGGCAAGGGCTCACTGTGGACGAAGATGCCAGGTGATGCATGGAATAAGGCCGCGGGACTTCGCGCCCTCTACGCCTACATGTACGCCCACCCCGGCAAGAAGCTGCTCTTCCAAGGCCAAGAGTTTGCTCAGGTGCTCGAATGGTCCGAGGGCCGCTCGCTCGACTGGGACGATTGCGTTGGTTGGGAAGGCGAATACCACGAGGGCATTCGCTTGATGGTCAGCGACCTCAATCGCCTCTACCGCGACTCCACGGCGCTCTTTACCCAAGACGATCTGCCAGAAGGTTTCTCCTGGACCAAAGCCGATGATGCACAGAACAACATCCTGTCCTTCGTGCGCTACGGCAATAATGGCGAACGCATCCTCGCCACCTTCAACTTCGGTGGCACCTCTCAGCCGAACTACAAACTCGGCGTACCCAATGGTGGACGATGGGAATGCATCTTTAATTCCGACGCCGGCGTGTACGAGGGTGCAGACAACTGCCTCGAACAAACCGTCACCGCGTGGGACACCGGTTGGGATGGCTATAGCCACTCGCTCACCGTGCATATCCCGGCCATGAGCGCGCAGTTCTATCGCTGGATTGACTAAGAGCTCAAACAAGCACGCGGCCTTTCACCTGTGTTGGTGAAAGGCCGCGATTGCGATTTTCTAGTACCTAGCGCCGCATATCGGCTCCGGCTAGGCACCGCGGAACACTAAAACAGTGCGTTCGCCATCTCTCCGCGGGCGCGCAGCACTCGCGGGTCCGTTGATGGAAAGAGCGCGAACAGCTCCACGAGCCGCTCCCGAATCTCGTTTTTCTCTTTCCCGCTGCTTTGGCGCAACAATGCGATCAGACGATCAAATGCGCCGCCGGCGTCACCATTGGCGATCTGCGCATCGGCGGCAGCAAACGCAAGGGAGATATCTTCAGGCGAAGCATCTGCCAACGCAATAGGATCCTCACCCTTATGTGCCTCAAGACGCTGCAATAACCGCACATTATCGCGAGCCTGCTGTGCTTCAAGGTTTTTAGGTTCGCTGGCCAGAATCTTCTCATACACAGCGATGGCGGCGTCGAAATCGCCCTGGTTGAGCGCCTGCGTTGCCTCTGCAAAGCGTGGATCCTCGGCGGGTTGCTCCGGCTCCTGCTCCCCTGTGGCACCGGTGGCCTTTTGGATTGCGTTAATCCACTGCTGAAGGGCCTCTTTTGGCTGGGCACCTTCAAAATTGGCCAGGGGCTGGCCTTGGTAGAGCGCCACCACCGTCGGTAACGCACGCACGCCGAACATTTGGGCAACATCCGCGGCTTGATCGGCATCAACGTAAGCAAAGCGGAACGCTGCCGGCATTTCTGTGCTGAGTTCTTGGAAGTGCTGGCGCAGTTGCACCGATGCCTCGCTGCGCTGGGTGCCGATCAGCACCACCACGGGTGTGGAGTTCGAGATCTCTACCAATTGCTGCACATTGCCCGCATTGACGTTCAGCTCACCTGCGCCGCCTTCCTGCTGTGCTTGGGAAGCGCGCTGCGATTGTTGGGCAAGTGCGCCGAGATCGATCGCACCTTGGGCAAATTGCGGCTCTGTCATCGCTATTTAGCTCCTTGCTTCAAGTGGCGTTCTACGGATTCCACCTTGGTGGTGATCTGCTCATCGTATCCGGGGCGGATATCGGCCTTGAGTACAAGGCCCACGCGCGGCGATACGGCAAGTACTGCGTCGGTGGCGCGTTTGACCACATCCATCACCTCGTCCCACTCCCCTTCGATGAGGGTGAACATGGCGTTAGTCTCATTGGGTAGTCCGGATTCGCGCACCACCCGGATTGCTTCGGCCACGGCCTCCGACATTTCTGCCTGGGCATTTGGCACCTCGGTGGGGGCAACTGAAAAGGCGATAATCACAATGCCCCATCCTAGCGAAAAGCTGCTGGCAGGTGAGTTTTTTCACCCTGCGCGAACACGATTGCAGTACTAAACTGGTTGCCTATGAGCCACAATGTAGCTGATATTGAAATTCCCCACGAGCTTGTGATCTGCCTTGATCACGTTGGCATCGCGGTTCCTGATCTCGACGCAGCGGTGGAGTTCTACCGCAGCGCCTTCGGGTGGGTCAATCACCACCAGGAGACTAACGAGGAACAAGGTGTTACCGAGGCCATGATCGGCCCGAAGAACCTCAAGGAAACCGACGGCATGATCCAGCTCCTCGCGCCCTTGAACGAGGACTCCACCATTGCCAAGTTCATTGATAAAAAAGGCCCCGGCTTGCAGCAGATGTGCCTGCGCACCTCGAACATCGATGAGCTCTCCGCTCACCTGAAGGAACAGGGCGTTCGCCTGCTGTACCCAGAGCCCAAGCGCGGCACCGGCGGGGCTCGCATCAACTTCGTGCACCCCAAGGATGCCGGCGGAGTGCTGCTTGAGCTCACCGAACCCGCTGCCTAATACTTCCACCGCCTTCGGGCGGTGTTTTTTTAGCTTATCGACGTTCCCAGCATCCCTTATGCCAATGACGTCGATCTTCCGCCCCGCGCCCATAGTCTCGTGGCCACGCCACGATATGGGCGATACCGGGCGGAATATTTTGGTTACAACCGGGGCAGATATAGAACTTCTGCGCCGCATGTGAACCCATCTGCCGCATCAGGTAAATCTCGCCATTGGCCCATTTGGGGCCTTCTACCGCGCGTGTGCCGAAATAGGCGCCGCCATCGCGAGGCAATGGCCTGGCTGAGTAGTGCTGGCGTCGGTTTTTGCGTGCCATTTAAAACAGACGCAATTCTTGAGACTCTGCGCCGCGAAGCTCATCGTAGTCAAGCGTGACGCAGCGAATACCGCGGTCTTCTGCCAAGGTTCTTGCCTGCGGCTTGATCTGCTGTGCGGCAAACACACCTTGGACTGGGGCTAGGAGCTCGTCGCGATTGAGCAGTTCCAAATAGCGGCTCAATTGCTCAACGCCATCAATGCCGCCGCGGCGCTTTACTTCTACGGCGACGGTCTTGCCATCGGCGTCGCGACACAAAATATCCACCGGCCCGATCGCGGTGGGATATTCCCGACGCACCAAGGAGTAGTCGTCTCCTAGTGTTTCAATATGCTCGGCCAAAAGCGCTTGGAGGTGATCTTCCACCCCGTCTTTTTGCAGGCCGGGATCCTCCCCGAGGTCATAGCTGAGCTCGGAATGAATTTCTTCGATGTGGATGCGGAGCTGTTCTTTTTTCTTGTTCTCTACGACCCACAACACCGCGCCGTCTTCGAGTGCTTCTTCTACCAGGGAGCACGGGGGCGTCATCCAGTTCAGTGGCTTATAGGCGCGGTCATCGGCGTGGATGGAGACAGAGCCATCGGCTTTCACCATGAGCAATCGATCTGCCATGGGCAAATGGGCTTGGAGCCTACCTACATAATCCACGCTGCAGCGAGCAATAACGAGACGCATGCGCACTACCCTAGCTCATACGCTGGGGCGGTTTGTGCTCATCTTTCTACGCAGGGCTTTTACGTCGATTCGTTCCATGCGGGCATCGGGGGCAGCCTCGATCCAGGCGGTAAAGGCCATCTCTGCGCGGGGCTCAAGGGCCAGTTCGTACTCACGACCGTTAAAACGGACTTCAAGAATGTGTTGCGCTGGGGACAAAAATTCGGCCTCGTCCTGCGTAAGCGGACGATGGCCGATAAGCGCAACATCTTTGCGTTGGAAGGTCACGTTGGCGAAGGGAAGCACGGAGCGAAGCTTGTAATACTGCAGCGAAGAACCCGAATATCGGAACATGCCATGACGCCAACCATGCACACCTTGGGCGGGCATTCGACGCAGGGTGACGGATGTTCCACGGGAACGCAGGGTGATGAATCGCCAAGCAATGAGCATGGCAAACACGGCGAGTACTACAACCACGGAAAAGAGGAGAAACGCCACGTCAATTCACCTTTATGCTCGACCTGATGTGTCACTTGAGGCAAATACTACCCCTCTTTTTCCGTCCTGCAAACCACATGCAAAAGCTCCCATGAATTCTCATGGGAGCTTTGTGCTTGAGCGTTAAGACTCAGTGCTGCGACGCACGGCCTTGAGGTGAGCGCCAGCGCGCGCCTTCATAGCCTCGTCTTCGCTATGCAGGTTTTGTTCCGCCTCGGCGGTGTCTACCTCATCGGCCCAGACAGCGTAGTCGGCGAGGATGGTGACCTTCTCCTTCGTCACGGAGAGGAAACCACCCTGCACCGCCGCTACCTTCTTGGCACCGTCGATAGGACGAATGGTCACAACACCATCTTCGACCAATTGGCCAAACATGGGTTCGTGGCCGGGCAGCACGCCGATCTCACCCTCAGTGGTCTGCGCGGTGACGATGCTCGCCTTACCGGACCAAAGCAGTCGTTCGACGGAGACCAGTTCTACGGTGATGTCAGCCATGTGCGTGCCTCCTACTTCTCGGTCATCTTCTTGTAGGCAGCCTCAACGTCATCCAAACCACCCAAGCCGTTGAAGGCCTGCTCTGGGTAGTGGTCGAAGTCGCCGTTGCAGATGCGCTCGAAGGCGTCGATCGTGTGAGACAGCGGCACGTAGGAGCCTGGGATGCCGGTGAACTTCTCTGCGACGAAGAAGTTCTGGCCCAGGAAGCGCTCCAGACGACGTGCACGCTGCACGGTGATCTTGTCTTCTTCAGAGAGCTCGTCCATACCGAGGATGGCGATGATGTCCTGCAGTTCCTTGTTCTTCTGCAGAATGTGGATCACACGCTGGGCAACCTCGTAGTGGCGCTCGCCGACGATACCGGGCTCGAGGATACGAGAGGTAGAGGTCAGCGGGTTCACTGCGGGGTAAATACCCTTCGATGCAATCGCACGGTCGAGCTCGGTGGTTGCGTCCAGGTGGGCGAAGGTGGTGGCAGGAGCCGGGTCGGTGTAGTCGTCGGCAGGCACGTACACGGCCTGCAGCGAGGTAATCGACTTACCACGGGTGGAGGTAATGCGCTCCTGCAGCACACCCATCTCGTCAGCCAGGGTGGGCTGGTAGCCCACGGCGGAAGGCATACGACCCAGCAGGGTCGAAACCTCAGAGCCGGCCTGGGTGAAACGGAAGATGTTGTCGATGAACAACAGCACGTCCTGGTGCTGCACATCGCGGAAGTACTCCGCCATGGTCAGACCGGACAGCGCCACGCGCATACGAACTCCTGGGGGCTCGTCCATCTGGCCGAACACCAGGGCGGTGTCTTGGAGCACGCCCATCTCTTCCATTTCCAGGAAGAGGTCGGTGCCCTCACGGGTACGCTCACCGACGCCGGCGAACACCGAGGTACCGGAGAACTCGCGGGCGATACGGGTGATCATCTCCTGGATGAGCACGGTCTTGCCCACACCGGCACCACCGAACAGGCCAATCTTGCCACCCTTCACATAAGGGGTAAGCAGGTCGATGACCTTAATGCCGGTTTCGAGGATCTCAGTCTTACCTTCGAGCTGATCGAAGGGCGGCGGGTCGCGGTGGATGCCCCACTGCTCGCCGTCGCGGCCGAGGCCGGGCTCGTCGAGGCAATCGCCCAGTGCGTTGAAGACGTGGCCTTTCACCACATCGCCAACGGGCACCGAGATCGGCTTGCCGCTGTCTTTTACCTCAGCGCCACGGACGAGGCCGTCGGTCGGTGCCATGGACACCGTGCGCACGAGGTTATCGCCGAGGTGCTGAGCCACCTCGAGGGTGATGGTCTTGGCGACTGCTTCGAGGGTGACCTCGACAGTCAGCGCGTTATAGAGGGCCGGCAGCTCGCCGCGCGGGAATTCCACGTCGACGACCGGACCGATGACGCGCACAACGCGACCGGCGGAAGCCGCCTGTTGCGTGTTCTGCTCTTGTAGAGCTGTGGTCATAATCTAGTCACTTTCTCCGCTTTCGGCGAGCGCGCCTGCGCCACCGACGATCTCTGTGATTTCCTGGGTAATCTGTGCTTGGCGAGCCTGGTTAGCAACACGCGAAAGGTCTTTGACCAGCGCGGTTGCATTGTCAGTAGCCGACTTCATTGCCGTACGGCGTGAAGCGGATTCGGCTGCTGCTGCCTCGAGGAAGATAGCGAACAGGCTGCGGGACACGTACTTGGGAAGCAAAGCCTCCAAGAGGGTGTCGGCATCCGGCTCGAAATCAACGTCTGCGTGTGGGTCACCTGCATCCGTAAGGATGTCTTCGCCTTGTGGGATCGGCTCGGTGTGAATCACCGGTTCGATCGGCAGAAGCTGGTGCACAACGGCAGTCTGGGTCAGCATCGACTCGAATTCGGTGTACACGACGTGTACCTGGTCGAAGCCTTGAACGTCGTGGTCTTCATCGGCGTTCAAGCCAGCGCGTTGCTTCGTGGTGCCACCGGATCCGGCGATAAAGCCGTCGATCATGTGGCGACGAACATCGTGTGTTTCTTCCCACGAAGGATCCTGCGAGAAGCCTGTCCAAGCGCCAGCCACGGGCTCGTCGCGGAAGCGGTAGTAGCCAACGCCCTTGTTACCGGTGACATAGCGAACTACTTCATAACCGTTGTCTTCGAGCATCCGAATGAGTTCGGCTGCCTTCTTGAACACGTTGTAGTTGTAGCCACCGGCCATGCCGCGGTCACTGGTGACCACGAGCACGGCAGCACGACGTCCGCCTTCACGTTCGCGAAGCATCGGGTGATCAAGGGAGCTCGCCGATGCCAAGCGTTCCATAACGCTGTGGATCTCGTTGGCGTAGGGCTGTGAAGCTTCCACCCTGGCTTGAGCTTTGGTGATGCGCGAGGTTGCGATCAGCTCTTGAGCCTTGGTGATCTTCTTCGTGGAGTTCACTGACCGGATGCGGTCGCGTAGCTCTCGAAGATTAGCCATAAATCCTTCGCCTCCCTTCTGTACCTTGATGGATCATTGTTTGCAAGGCTTTAGCCTTACTTCTTAACGTTCAGCGTGTTCTTCTTCACCTGGTCGGCCGGCAGTGCGTCGACCTCAGGCTCATTGATCACAGGCTTGCCATCAGTGGTTTGGAAGGTGCGCTTGAAATCGTCGGTCGCTGCAACGAGGGCCTCTTGGGATTCCTCGGAAAGCTGAGCGCCACCGGCGATCTGCTCGAACACCTCAGGGGTAGCAGAGTGCAGATGATCAACCAGTTCAACTTCAAAGCGACGGATGTCTTCGACGGGAACGGTGTCGAAGTGGCCGTTGCCTGCAAGCCAAATGGTGACGATCTGGTGCTCTACGGACTGCGGTGCGTTCTCGGCCTGCTTGAGCAGCTCAACCAGACGTGCACCACGATCGAGCTGCTTCTTCGAAGCTGCGTCGAGGTCCGAGGCGAATGCGGCGAATGCTTCCAGGTCACGGTATGCAGCGAGGTCAAGACGCAAGCTACCGGAAACCTTCTTCATGCCCTTGGTCTGTGCTGCGCCACCCACACGGGAAACGGAGACACCGACATTAATAGCAGGGCGAACACCCTGGTTGAAGAGGTCAGACTCCAGGAAGACCTGACCGTCGGTGATCGAAATGACGTTGGTGGGGATGAAGGCAGACACGTCGTTTGCCTTGGTTTCAATGATCGGCAAGGCGGTCATCGAACCTGCACCCATGTCGTCGGAGAGCTTTGCAGCACGCTCCAACAGACGGGAGTGGAGGTAGAAGACGTCACCGGGGTAAGCCTCGCGTCCCGGAGGACGACGAAGCAGCAGGGAGATGGCGCGGTAGGCCTCGGCCTGCTTGGTCAGATCATCGTAGATCACCAGAACGTGGTTGCCCTGGTACATCCAGTGCTGGCCAAGTGCGGCACCTGCAAACGGTGCGAGCCACTTGAAGCCTGCGGAGTCGGATGCGGGAGCTGCCACGATGGTGGTGTACTCCAGTGCGCCGTGCTCTTCGAGCGTCTTGCGCACAGCAGCGATGGTCGAGCCCTTCTGGCCGATGGCGACGTAGATGCAGCGAACCTGCTTGTTCTTGTCGCCAGACTCCCAGTTGGACTTCTGGTTCAAGATGGTGTCGATGCAGACCGCGGTCTTACCGGTCTTACGGTCACCAATGATGAGCTGACGCTGACCACGACCAATGGGGGTCATTGCGTCGATCGCCTTGATGCCGGTTTGCATCGGCTCTTCCACGGGCTGACGCTGCAGCACCGAAGGTGCCTGCAACTCGAGCACGCGTTGTTCTTCGGCCTCGATTTCGCCAAGGCCATCAATAGGCTGACCAAGCGGGTTGATCACACGGCCCAAGAACTTGTCACCCACGGGGATGGACAAGACTTCGCCGGTGCGTCGGACTTCGTCGCCTTCTTTTAGGGTTTCGTAGTTACCCAAGACCACCACACCGATGCGATCGGTGTCGAGGTTCTGTGCGACGCCGATGACGCCGCCGGGGAACTCAATGAGCTCATTTGCCATAACTGAGGGCAGCCCGGATACCTGGGCAATACCATCAGCCGCGGAAATGACCACGCCGACCTCCTCACGGGAGGCCTCCGCGGAGTAGCTCGAGGTGTAGTTCGCAATCGCGCTACGGATCTCATCGGAGGAGATCGTAAGCTCCGCCATGTTCTTCCTGCTCTCGGTAGTTTCTTCCAGCAATTTCTTCTTCTGTCGTCGCGTATTAGACGAGGTGCGCACGGAGACGCTCGAGCTTGCCCGAGGTGGATCCGTCGATAACTTCGTCGTCTACACGGATGACCATGCCGCCGAGGAGGCTGGGATCAACCTCAGAGTGGATGGACATCTCGCGACCATAAATTCGCTCTAGCTTGTGCGACAGTGCGTCGGTCTGCTCGTTGCTCAAGGGTGATGCGGCCACCACGTGCGCGACCGTGCGACCCTGCAGTGCTGCAACGTCGTCGGAGATTGCACGGATGTCGTCGATGACGTTGTGCTCCGGTCGAGCAATGGCCTGCAGTGCCAGGGCCTCGGTCACAGCGGTGACCTTGCCGTAGAGCACCTTCGCCATGAGGTCACGTCGCCTGCTCGGTGCAGCACTGCGCTCGTCGAGCAACAGCGTCAGCTCCGGCTCACGTTCCAGGATTCGCGAAAGCTGGAAGAGTTCATCTTCCACCTGTGCGAGCTGGCCTTGACCCTCGGCGGAGCGCATCAGCGAACGGCGTCCCAGTGAAACCAAGCCTGCGCGGAATTCGCGCGGGTTGGACCACGTCTCGCGAGCGGAGGTGATGAGCACCTCAAGCGTCGCGGGGGAAACCTTTCCCTCAAACACTGCAGCAACCAAGCCGGCGCGCTGGTCTGCGCTCGTTGAAGCATCGGCAACCGCAACGCGCAGGGAACGATCCTGATCGAGGACGTCGACGACGTCGAAAAGCTCGGCGCCGATTTGTGCTGCGGTAGGGGCTGCCTGCTCCTTTGCATCCCACAACGCTTGATCGAGGTGGGAGGTAACGGCGGCTAGTGCTTCGCGGCTCGCTGCGTGCATGGTGCTCACTTTCCTGCGGGAGACACGGTATCGAGATCGGCCAGGAACCGGTCAATCGTGCCGGAGCGCTTGATGTCGTCGGAGAGCTGATCTCCAAGCAGACGCTCTGCAAGATTGATGGAGTTCTGTCCCATCTCGCGGCGAAGTTCAGTCACAACCTGCTCGCGCTGAGCAAGAAGCTGACGCTCACCGGATTCGATGATGCGGGCGCTTTCTTCGGTGGCCTTTGCCTTCATGTCAGCTTCGATCTGCTTGCCCTTAGCGCGGGCTTCTTCGCGGATCTCGGCTGCTTCGGCGCGTGCCTCAGCGAGCTGTGCGTTGTACTTCTCCAATGCGGCCTTGGCTTCTGCCTGAGCAGCCTCGGCGCGCTGGATACCGCCCTTGATTCGATCTTCGCGCTCGGCCAGCACTTCCTGGAACTTAGGTAGCACCAGCTTGGTGAACAGCAGCGCGACCACAACGAGCACGACGAGCGACCAGACGATGTCGTATCCAGCAGGAAGGAGCGGGTTAGGAGCCTCTTCCAAAGGCAGATGCTCTCCCTCTGCTGCAAGGTATTGAATGACGTTCGTCATGATTCTCGGCTTTCGTGTCGAAGTGTGATTTAGGTGAGGACGAAGCCTGCGGCGAGGCCGATCAGGGCGAGGGCCTCAACGAATGCGATACCGATGAACATGTTGGTGGTCAGCTTGCCGGCCATCTCGGGCTGACGTGCCATGCCCTCGAGAGCCTTGCCCACGAGGATGCCGATGCCGATGCCCGGACCCATGGTGCCCAGACCGTAGCCGACGGTTGCGATGTTGCCGGTGATGCCTTCAGCACCCTGGGCCAGAATGACTTCGTTCATGAGAATGTCGTTCCCTTTCTAGGTGCCCGGATGAAGTGTGTCTTCCGAGCGTTGGTGTTATTGAAACTTTGTGTCCGCTTGTGGCAAGCGAGGTCAGTGTTCGTCAGCGTGCAGCGACAATTCGATGTACACCGCACTCAGCAGAGCGAAGATGTACGCCTGGATGAAGACCACCAGGAGTTCGAATAGCGTGAACGCGACCGCGGCAACGAGGGTTACTGCGGACAGCGCCGTCCAGCCATTGAGCTGCCAGAAGAAGAAGTTCGTGGCAGAAAACAGCAGAACGAGAATGATGTGTCCGGCCAGCATGTTGGCCAACAAACGAATGGTCAACGTTGCGGGACGGAGGATGAAGGTGGAGAGGAATTCCAGGGGCACCACAAGCAGGTGCAGCAAGGGGTGCAGATTAGGAATAACCACCGAAGACTTCACGTACTTAAAGAAGCCGTAGCGCTTCGCGCCTGCGTAGATGAAGGCGATATAACCAAAAACAGCCAGCACCAAAGGCATGCCAACGCGGGCATTTGGCGAGATGTTAAGGAAAGGGATCACCGAAGGCAGGTTGCCGAACAGCACGATGAAGAAGATGGTCGCGAGCACAGGTAGGAAGCGCTTCGCTTCCTTTTTGCCCAAGATCTCTTCAGCGATGTTGATTCGGACGAAGTCCAACATGATCTCGGCGACGTTTTGCAGGCCGCTTGGGATCAGCTTCGGCTTACGCATTGCGATACCGAAGAATAGGACGATTACCAGGCCCATCAGCAGACGGACGAACATCAGACGGTCGATTGCGAACCAATCACTGTTAGCAAACCAGATTGGTTCCGGGAAGAATTCGTGTCCCACGGTGGGTGCATGAAATTCACCCTTCGTGGCCATAAATGTAACGCTCAGCGTTCTCTCCCGTGTTCGGGCCGATGCACATCACCGCAAAAACGGCGATACGCTCCGGTGCGATGGACGTCTGAAAACTCTCATGACTACCAAGGATTCCGTCGCACATCAGCAAGGTAGCCACTGGGATTAACACGGCCTAAAGCGCAAGGCGCAGCAGGTGTTTATCCGTTAAGAAACTCTATCAGGGGTTTCCCACAAATATCGACACACCTTCGAGCCATTTATTACCCCCGCGTTCACCTCTCGCACGCCATGCCCCTATGCAGGAAAAACAGTGGGTTGTAAGGTCGCTCACACCCGCCTTTTAGGGGCAAAAAGAAGCCGGGCAGAGCCCGGCTTGAGCACTTTTGAGCTTCAACCCTACCCCCGGCTACCCCCGGTATGCTTCGATGAGCTTCTTTGGATTGAAGATTTTTTACGGGTGTATCGAGGCGATGAATGCCAGCCCACTTACTCCGGGCGCTGCGATTCGGAAACGTAGGTCACGTTGGTGGTGATCACGCCGTACATCTCGCTGGCGAGCACGCAGATCATGGCAATGACCACGGTGACGAATAAGGCCATGTGATCGTAGAAGTACAGATCCTTGAGCACCACCATGATGATGAGGAAGACGATGATCTTCAGCAGCCAGCCTCCAAGGACCACGGCACCAGTAGTGGTGGTGGAGGTTCGCGCTGTGGCCAGGACGCTAATGACGGTGAGCAGCATAAAGCCGCCACCGATGGCAGCCCCGAGGAGCACACCCCAGATGCCAGGCAAGCCACGGAAGGCTCCCCAGGCTGCAAGGGAGATGATGCTGACGGCAATGAGGGCTCCGGTGCCAAGTTTGAGCGCACGCTGGAGCGGGCGACGGTGATCGTCGTAAGGCGATTGCGGAGTAGTCACGAAGCACTACCCTACTGCAGTCGGCTGTGAACGTTGCCTTGGGCGCCAAGTAAAGACCGCCGCCACTGCCGCTGAAATGACAATAAAGGCGATGGCATAGAGCGGCGGCACGATGGAAAAGGCCACCGCTCCGAAGGCGACCACCGACACCCAGGAGTACAGCACCAGTACCACTCGGCGGTGGGTATGGCCCATGCGCAGCAGGCGGTGGTGCAAGTGCATCTTATCGGCAGAAAAGGGCGACTTACCTGCGCGCATGCGGCGAACAACCGCCATGACCAGATCGAGGAGCGGGACAAAGACCGCGGCTACCACCACGATCAAAGGCGACATCAAGGCGAGCACATCTGCTACGCCAAACAGGCTCATATCGATTTTGCCGCTTGCAGAGGTCGAACCGGCAGCGAGCAATAAGCCGATCAGCATGGAGCCTGTATCACCCATGAAGATTCGCGCCGGCTCGAAATTATGGGGCAAGATGCCAGCGCAGATTCCAACGAGTGCCGCGGCGATGATCGCTGGCGGGTACGCCGAGACCATGCCGCCTTGGTCGTGCAAGACGGTGAGCGAAAACATCAAGATGCTTAGCCCGGCGATGCCACCCAGGCCAGCAGCTAAGCCATCGAGGCCATCGACGAAGTTGATGGCGTTAATCAACGTGACGGTCAGCAATACCGTCAGGATGGTGGAGGCCACGGGATCGAGCACCAAGGTGGTGCCGCCGCCGAAGGGGATGTAGATCACCGACCAGGTCAAGCCCAAAAGGCTCATCACGAAGCCTGCGAGGATTTGGCCTGCGAGTTTGGTAAAGGCGTCGAGCTCTAAGAGGTCATCTAAAACGCCAACCATCACGATGATAAACGCCGCCCACGTCACGGCATTCATCTCCGGGGTCACCGGCTGGAAGCCGCGAGTCAAGGCTGGAAGCTGGTCTGCAAGGAATACCGCGGCTAAAAATCCTGAGAACATTGCCACCCCGCCGAGGCGAGGGGTGGGCACGCGGTGCACGTCGCGTTCTCGAATTTCTGCCATGCGTCCACTGCTGACCATGATCACTCGCACCGCACCAGTGCAGAGGTACGTCAACGAGGCTGCGACTAAGAGCACGAGTCCTAGTTCACGCAGCGGTACGCCGGCTACTCCCAATCCCATTAGCGCTGCTTGACCTCGACGCTGGTGCCGAGCACCTCTTCGATGCGAGTCGCGCTAATCGAACCTTCGCGCAGCACCCGGGGTGTGGCACCGGAGACATCCACGATGGTGGATGCCTGGCCAACGGGGGTCTCTCCCCCGTTGAGGTAGACGCTGACGGCGTCGCCAAGTTGCTGCTTGGCAGCAATCGCCGTCTTTGGTGGTGTATTGCCGGTGATATTGGCGCTTGAGACTGCCATCGGCCCAGTCTCGCGAAGCAGCTCAATGGCGATGGGGTGCAGCGGCATGCGCAGCAGCACGGTGCCGCGGGTATCGCCGAGGTTCCACGGCAGGCTGGGCGCCTGGGATACGACGATGCTCAATGCACCCGGCCAAAATGCCTCGATGAGCGTTTCCAGGCGGTGATCAAAGCTGTGCACCAAACCGCGGGCGGTATCCCAGCTTCCCACCAACACTGGCACCGGCATATCCGGGCCGCGTTTCTTGGTGGCTAAAAGGTTGGCTACTGCCTGGTTATTAAAGGCATCACAGCCAAGTCCGTAGAGCGTATCGGTGGGTAACACCACCAGTCGCCCATCGGAGACAGCCGATTGGGCTGCTTTAATGCCGGCCTGGCGAGTGGCGCTATTGCTGCAATCGAAGATTCTGCTCACGAGTGTCCATTCAATATTGGGCTAGTGCGTTGGATTAGTTTACTCCCGGTGACAAAACGTGCTCGACCGGTGAAATCTTTGAGCACCCGAATGTCGCAAAAACCTGTGGCGGCAAAGGCTTCTTGCACCGCCTCGGAGGTGGCATCATCATGTTCCACACCGATCACCCCACCGTCTTTGAGCAGGCGAAACGCAACCTCTAAGAGGTTTGGAATCAGCGCCATCCCGTCGGCGCCGGCAAAGACAGCCTCGTGGGGATCAAAGTAGACCTCGGGTGACAAATCCTTGCTTTCTGGCACATAGGGTGGATTGCTCACCACCACATCGACGGATTGAGCAAGGTGTTCAAGCCCCGCTAGGTGCTCGATATCCCCCGCATCGCCTTGAATCAGGTGCACAGACTCAGGGAGGTTTCTTCTGGCGTATGCCGCGGCGTGCTCAGAGCGCTCCACCGCCCACACCTCGGCGTCGCAGTAGTAGGCGATGTATGCGGCGAGTGCACCGGAGCCGGTGCAGAGATCAACCACGGTGGCAGCAGGTGGGGTGTGTTTGACTGCCCAATCGGCAAGCACTTCGGTTTCGGGCCGTGGGATAAACACTCCCTCGCCTACGGTGAGCTCGAGGGGGCCAAAGGGGGCATGGCCGAGGATATGTTGCAGTGGTTCGCGAGCTTTTCGACGTTCCACGGCCTCCCAAAACCCTGTGGGGGTTGGCTCGTTGAGGTGGAAATGAAGCTCCAGAGTGCTACATCCGAGCAGATCGGATGCGATAAGTTTGGCGTCGACAAGCGGAGAGGCCACCCCTGCTTGCGCAAGAATGGCCTCGGCCTGACGCAACGCTTGAGCTAGATGCGTCACTGTGATGCTTACTCCGCTTCGAGACGTTCGGCGCGTTCAGCCGCTTGGAGCGCGGTGAACAGATCATCTAAGTCGCCGCCGAGCACCGAGTCAAGGTTATTGGCTTTAAAACCAATGCGGTGATCGGTAATGCGGTTTTCCGGCCAGTTGTAGGTGCGGATGCGTTCCGAACGATCCATCGTGCGGATCTGTGCTGCGCGGCCCTCGGCGGCCTCGGCATTGGCCTCTTCTTCTGCAATTGCCTGCAAACGAGCAGCCAACACCTGCATGGCACGAGCCTTGTTCTGGATCTGCGAACGTTCCTTCTGGCAAGTCACCACCAAGCCGGTAGGCAGGTGGGTGATACGCACGGCAGAGTCGGTGGTGTTCACGCCCTGGCCACCTTTGCCCGAAGAACGGTAGACGTCGATGCGAAGGTCCTTCTCATCGATTTCCACCTCGCCGACCTCGTCCGGCTCGGGGTAAACCAGCACACCTGCGGCAGAGGTCTGGATGCGCCCCTGCGATTCGGTCACTGGCACACGCTGCACACGGTGCACGCCGCCTTCGAACTTGAACACGCTCCACGCACCATCGCGGGAGGGTTGCTTGGAACGAATCGAAAGGGTCATGTCTTTCACACCACCCAGATCCGACTCCGAAAGGCCGAGCACTTCCATGCTGAACCCGTGCTTATCGGCATAGCGCTGGTACATGCGCACCAGCTCGCCTGCGAATAGGGCTGCTTCTTCTCCGCCTGCGCCTGCCTTGACCTCCATGACGATGTCATCGCCATCGTGGGGGTCGCGGGGTGCAAGCAGGTCTGCGAGCTGCTCTTCGAGGTTGACGATCTCAGCCTCAAGGCGCTGGGCTTCTTCTTTAAACTCAGCGTCTTCATGTGCCATTTCGGCGGCAGCCTCGTGATCTTCACGAGCCTGCACCAATTGGTTATTCACATTGATAATCGGCTGAAGCTCGGAGTATCGCTTCGAAAGCTTACGAAATAGCGCCTGGTCGCCCATGGTTTCCGGGTCGGCCATTTGCATCTCGATGCCCTGGTACTCGGCGACGATATCGTCAACCGCCGATACTTGGTTTGCCACGGGCGAATTACTCCTCTTCCGAATCTGCAGCCATTGGTGCAGAAGACATCACCTGCATGAGGAACTCCCCATTGTTGCGCGTCTTCTTCAACTGCTTGATCAGCAAATCGATCGCTGCCTGGGAATCCAGTGCAGAAAGGATCCTGCGCAGCTTGTGCATGACCCTTGCCTCCTCCGGAGGCAGCAGCAGCTCGTCCTTGCGGGTACCCGATGGATTGACGTCCACAGCCGGGAATACGCGACGCTCGGAGATCTTGCGATCGAGCTTGAGCTCCGCGTTACCGGTGCCCTTGAACTCTTCGAAGATCACCGTATCGCCGGCAGAACCGGTCTCGACCATTGCCGTGGCAATGATGGTAAGCGAGCCACCGTTTTCGATGTTGCGGGCAGCACCAAGGAAACGCTTTGGCGGGTACAGCGCGTTGGAGTCCACACCACCGGAGAGGATTCGACCGGATGCCGGGGAGCTGTTGTTGTATGCACGACCCAGGCGGGTGATGGAATCGAGCAGCACCACCACGTCGAGACCCTGTTCCACCAGGCGCTTTGCGCGCTCGATGGCCAACTCGGCCACGGCGGTGTGCTCGCTCGGTGGGCGGTCGAAGGTGGAGGCAATGACCTCGCCCTTCACGCTGCGCTGCATATCGGTGACTTCTTCGGGGCGCTCATCAACCAACACCACCATGAGGTAGCACTCGGGGTTGTTGGTGGCAATCGCGTTCGCCACGTTTTGCAGGATCGTGGTCTTACCGGCCTTCGGCGGGGAGACGATCAAGGCGCGCTGGCCCTTACCGATGGGCATGATCAAGTCGATCACACGGGTGGTGAGGATCTTCGGATCAGTTTCCAGGCGCAGACGCTGGTTCGGGTACAGCGGGGTGAGCTTGGAAAACTGCGGGCGCTGCTTGGCTTCTTCTACCCCAACGCCGTTGACGGAGTCCACGCGCACGAGCGGGTTGTACTTCTGGCGGTTGCGGCCGCGACCACCCTGGTCGTTATTGGCGCGTGCTTTACCAATGATCGCGTCGCCGGCGCGCAGGCCGAAGCGGCGAACCATCTGGCCATTGACATACACGTCGGCAGGGCCTGCGTGGTAGCCGGTGGTGCGAATGAAGGCAACGTTGTTATCGACGATGTCGAGGATGCCGGCTACGTCGAGAAGCTGCTCGTCATCGCGGGGCTGGTTGTTGTTTTGCTGAGCGTCTCCGCGGTTGTCATTGCGGTTATCCTCGCGGCCACGACGGTTGCGGCGGTTGCGGCGGTTGCCACGCTCGTTGTTATCGCCACGGTCGTTGTTGCGATCGTTGCGGTCATTGTTACGGTCGCCGCGGTCGTTATTGCGGTCGCCACGGTCGCCACCGCGATCATTACGGTCGTTGCGACCGCGCTTTTCGCGCTTATCCTGCTCAGCATCATCATCCTGACGCTGATCCTGGCGTTGATCGCGCTCTGCATCCTGCTGCTGGTTGTTGTCGCGATCATCGCGCTGTTCGCGGCGAGCACGGTTGCGGCGTGCGCGGCGAGCTGCGGAACGGGATTCATAGCGCTCATTGTCTTCGCGCTCTGCGTTGTTGTCCTTGGAGTCCTTGTCCTTGGAGTCATTAGCGTCCTTGGATCCCTTGGCGTCTTGGTCCTTGGAATCCTTGGAGCCCTTGGACTGATCCTCTGCATGGTCTTGCTCTGCTGGATCAACCTGCGAGGTGCGCACAGCACGACGGCGGCGCTTGGGCTGGTGCTCTTCTTGCTCAGATTGCTGAGCAGCCGATTGCTTCGAACCCTCTTGTTGCTGCACATCCCCCTCGGGTGCAGCTTCTTGGGCAGGGGCATTGTTTCGAGACGATGCCTTCTTGGCGCTTGCCTTCGGCTTGGAACCCGCTGCGGCTGGCTTATCTCCAGCTTGTGCACCGCTGATGGCGGCGATCAGATCGCCCTTGCGCAGTGCGGAAGTCCCCTTCAAGCCCAGTTCGCTGGCGAGTTTGCGCAGCTCGGGCAGGCGGAGAGCCGCCAAGTTTCTGTCTTGGCGAGGTGCGCCTTGATCTGTTTGGCTCACAGATTTCCTTTCGTCGCTGCTCGTCGAGTTTTTTCACATCACTGAGCATTCGGAAGCTGCAATGATGCAATACGCCTGGTAACGAGCATGCCGTGTGGTTATTTCCCAGTTTCCGGTGTGCCACCGGTCGTCGGTATGTAAAAACTCCTACTGCTTTTCAGCCACGTTTCGAGCCCGGCGTGCCGCAAGCCGCGATCACAAGCGCTATCTCCAAGGCTTGGAATGCGGGGCGGTTGGCGTCGAAACGCTAGAAAATGCCGATGTTGTAGCAGTGCCGCTCCAAGCAAGAAACCTTGCTCGGGCGAGAATCTTGGTTGAACTTCGCGCTCACGATGCCAACGTACTATGACCAGGAGCCGACAAAGAGCTTGTCTTTGATGGTGGAAGTTCTTGGTTGAGTGTATCGCAAGTTTTCTTCCGGCGCGATCTGCCACGCGTCTAGAAGGCACACACCGTATCTCTACCCGGGCGTATCGATAAGCCTCAAGCAAGCACTAGGGTTAGGTACATGCAGAGCACGATGCAGGAACTGCCCTTAAACCTCCAACGCATTCTTAGTTATGGAGCAAGTGTCCACGCTGGCACTGCGATTACCACCTTTGAAGGCGAGGTTCCTCAAGAAACCAGTTTTGGTGAGGTAGCCGCCCGAGCCGCCGCCTTGGCCCATGCCTTGCGCGATGAGCTTGGGATTCAAGGCGATCAGCGCGTGGCAAGCCTGATGTATAACTGCAACGAGCACTTAGAAACGCTCTTTGCCGTGGCATGCATGGGCGCTGTGTTTAATCCGCTGAACAAGCAATTGATGAATGACCAGATTCGTCACATCATTAATCACGCTGAGGATGAGGTGATCGTGGCGGATCAGCGCCTGGCCAAGCAGCTCGGTTCCGTTCTGGCCGAAGGCTGCCCGCTGGTGCGTGCTGTGGTGTTTATTGGCAGGTCGGATATTCGCCAGGCAGCAGCCCATATCCCGGAGCATATTCGCTGCTATAGCTATGAATCGCTTCTCGACGGCCGAAGCACCGTATATCACTGGCCGGTATTGGAAGAAACCACCGCAGCGGTGATTTGCTATTCCACCGGCACCACCGGAGCGCCGAAGGGCGTGGCTTATTCGCACCGCTCCTTATATCTTCAAGCGATGAACCTGCGCACCACCGACTCGCTGGCTGTGGCGCATGGGCAGTCGTTCCTGTGTTGCGTGCCGATTTATCACATTCTGAGCTGGTGCGTTCCCATCGCAGCCTTCATGTCTGGCACGCCACTGATCTTCCCCGGCGCCGATGTTTCGGCCCCCTCGTTGGCTCATATGATTGCCACCTCGCACCCGCGTGTGGCCAATGGCGTGCCAACCTTGTGGATTCAGCTCATGGTGCACTACATGCGCAATGCCCCTGAACGCATGAGCTTGCAGGAAATTTTCGTTGGCGGCTCGGCAGTCCCACCGATGCTGATCGACCTGTGGGAGGAACGCTACGGCGTGGATGTGGTGCATGTCTGGGGCATGACAGAAACTCTGGCTATCGGCACCGTCGCCCGCCCGCCGTCGGGAGTCTCTGGCGAGACGCGCCGCGAATACCGCATTTCTCAGGGCCGCTTCCCCGCATCCTTGGAGTACCGGGTTGTGAATGACGGCGAGGTGATGAGCTCCACCGACCGCAACCAGGGTGAGATTCAGGTTCGCGGCAACTGGGTGACGGGTTCCTATTATCAATCCGCCACCGAAGAAGCCGGCGGGATTGCCTCTACTTTCCGCACCCAGCAAGTTGATCATGCTCCGGAGCAATTTACTCCCGATGGATGGTTGCGCACCGGCGATGTTGGTTCAGTGACCCGTGATGGCTTCCTTACCGTCAAAGACCGTGCCCGTGATGTGATTCGTTCCGGCGGCGAGTGGATCTATTCGGCCATGTTGGAAAACGCGATTATGAATCAAACCGTGGTGGTAGAAGCCGCGGTGATTGGGTATCCGGATAGGAAGTGGGGCGAACGTCCCCTGGCCGTGACCCGCTTGGCTGATGGCACGCCCCCGGATGCCGAAACTGCCGAGCGTTTGCGCGATAAGTTGCGAGGGATGTTCCCAAGCTGGATGCTGCCGGAGTATTGGGCCTTTGTGAACTATATTGACAAGACTTCGGTGGGTAAGTTCGACAAGATTGATCTTCGCGAACATGTTGCAGCAGGTGACTTTGAGGTCATCGCCCTTCAAGGGCCTGGCTCCGATTCACCAACGCCCAACAATGGGTGATTTACTCCCGTTTTTACCGTAGAATATCTGGGTATATAACCACCGACACATCGATCCCGAACCACCTCCCCTGCCCGCATCCCCTGTTCGCCTCCACGCCCGAAGGAGCACTGCCGGAAGTGACTATCTCACTGGCAATGCCGACGATTCGCCAAAGCAAACCCCCAAGCGGGACCTTGCTTGATAATGGCGTGGGCGCCTTACGCGATCACACCGGGCGGGTGGCCAAAGACCTACGCGTCTCGCTCACAGATCGCTGCAATCTGCGCTGCACCTACTGCATGCCCGAAGAAGGCATGGAGTGGATCCCCAGTGAGGAAGTTTTAAGCGATGAAGAAGTCATCCGCCTGATCCGCATTGGAGTCGAGCGCCTTGGCATTGAACAAGTGCGCTTTACCGGCGGCGAACCGCTCCTGCGGCGCTCCCTTGAGCAGATCATTGCCCAGGCTGCGCAGCTTCAAACCCGCACGGGCACAAAACCCACTATCGCGCTGACTTCCAATGCCCTTGGCCTTGATAAACGCGCCAAGGCCTTAGCAGCAGCCGGTCTCGACCGAGTCAATCTCTCTTTGGATACCCTTGATCCCCAGCGCTATAAGGCACTGACCAGGCGCGATCGCCTCCACGATGCCATCGCGGGGATTGAAGCCGCCATCGACGCAGGACTGCAGCCAGTAAAGATCAATACCGTGGTGATGAAGGGCGTGAATGAAGATGACGTGCTCCCCCTTGCACGCTTTGCCCTTAAGCACCGCTGCCAGCTTCGCTTTATTGAGCAAATGCCCATCGGCCCGCGTGAGCAGTGGCGCCGAGAAGACATGGTCACCGCCGAGGCAATTATCACCACCTTGAGCACCGCGTTTTCCATGACCCCAAGCAGCAAGCCTCGCGGTTCTGCCCCTGCTGCGTTGTGGCAGGCCCAAGCCAAAGACGATGCGCAGCTTGCAGGATCAATCGGCGTGATCGCCTCAGTCACCCATCCTTTTTGCGGCGATTGCGACCGCACGAGGCTTACCACCGATGGCGCTATTCGCAACTGCCTCTTTGCCCACAGCGAAACCAGCCTGCGCAATCTCATGCGAGACGGCGCCACGGACGCAGTCCTTGCCGAGGCCTGGGCTCAGGCAATGTGGCCGAAGGCCTATGGGCATGGGATTAATGATCCCTCCTTCGTGCAACCAGAGCGCACCATGTCTGCCATTGGCGGTTAGGCTGGCAGGCAGCCGGGTTTTTCGCACCCCACCTTAAAAAAACAATCAAGGAGCAGCTCCTATGTCTTGTGAGCACAGTAGTTTTGATCGCAGCGTCGACGAGCATCGCGCCGCAATTATCGATGGCCTCCAGCCACTGCCTACGCAGCACATCCCGGTGGCTGCGGCCGCAGGCCGCGTGCTGGCAAGCGATGTGCAAGCGCAATTAGCTGTGCCGCCTTTTAGCAATTCGGCCATGGACGGCTTTTTAGTTCACCGTGGGGACCTTCGCGGTGAGGCACCCTGGGAATTTCCAGTGATCGCCGATGTGCCGGCTGGAGCAGTGGCCCCGGACTTTGGCCGCGGTGAGGCTTTGAGGATCATGACGGGTGCTGCCTGCGGTGAGCAGTGTGAAGACTATGTGGTGATCCCGGTAGAAGACACCGATGCCTACCCTGCGCAACGCGAGGTGCCCACGACAGTGCAGGTGCGTGCTGCCAATCCCGAGCGCAGCCATATTCGACGTCGCGGTGAGGATGCAGCCATCGGCGAGGTGGTCTTAGAAGCCGGTACTGAGCTCGACGCCGGTGCGATCGCCGCTTTAACCTCGATCGGCGTGGTGGAAGTAGAGGTACACGCCCTGCCTATGGTCTGCGTGCTTTCTTCTGGAGATGAGCTCGCTGCCGCCGGCACCCTTCCTGGCCCAGGGCAGATTCCGGATTCGAATCGCCCGATGATTGCCGAGGCATGTCGCCGTCTGGGCATCAACGTCACCCAACGGCATGTTCCCGATGATCCGGCAGCCTTTGAGCAGGCCTTACAAGAAGCCACGGCCAGTGCCGATGTTGTGATCACCACCGGCGGGGTTTCGGCCGGCGCTTTCGATGTGGTCAAAGAGGTCTTGGGGTCCAGCATGTGGTTTGGCCATGTGGCCATGCAACCGGGCAAACCTCAAGGCGCAGGCATCCACCAGGCGGGGAATCGCCAAGCGGTGGTGCTGTGTCTGCCGGGCAATCCGGTGAGCGCCTATGTGTCCTTCTTCCTGTTTGCCCAGCCTGTGCTGCGTCGCCTCAGCGGCTTTGATGCACAGCGCTGCTTAGAGCTTGTGCAGGTTCAAGCCCGAAGCGCTACTGCCCTTCCCGCCAACGGATCCCGCGAGCAGTTCATCCCCACCTCACTTGAGATGCGCGATCAGCTTGAGGCCACACCCCGCTTGGCTCAAGGGGTTGGTTCCCACCGCGTTGCGTCACTGGCACATGTCCGTGGAATGATTCGACGCGCCCCTGATCACCCAGCAGTTGAAGCTGGCGATAGTGTCGATGTGATTCTTTTTTAGCTTGAATGCTTCTTCTGCCCTGCTTCTACTGTTAGTTTGAGGAACAATCCCATGCGCTTTACCCACCTAAACGACGCCGGTGCCGCCTACATGGTGGATGTGACCAATAAACAGCCCACGGTGCGTGAGGCCACCGCCGAGGGCGAGGTTGCGTGTTCGCCCGAGGTACTCCAGGCGCTGCGCGATGGCAGCGTGCCAAAAGGTGATGTGTTGGCGATAGCCCGCGTTGCAGGTATCGCTGCGGCAAAGCGCGTTCCTGAGCTTTTGCCCTTAGCCCACACCATCGGGGTGCATGGTTGCGCCGTTGAGCTTGAGATCAAAGAAGATCATGTGTGGATTCAAGCCACCGTGCGCACCGCGGACCGCACCGGTGTGGAGATGGAAGCCCTCACCGCGGTCAGTGTGGCTGCGTTGAGCATTGTGGATATGGTCAAGGGCGTAGATCGCTCCGCCTATATCCGTACCTGTGGCATCGTTGCGAAATCCGGCGGGCGCTCTGGGGATTGGTCGCGTGAGCTTCCCCGCTAGCACCTCGGTGATTGTGCTCGCCGGCGGTAAAAGTGAGCGCATGGGCCACGATAAGGCGCAGGTCAAGGTCAATGGCATTCGGCTTTTCGACGCCACACTGGCCAATATCCCACCGCAATGCGAGGTGGTGGCCGTAAGCCCCGTCGAGCTGGGTTTTCACCCACGGGTGTGTGAATCACCAGCATATGGTGGCCCGGTAGCAGGCATTGCGGCGGCACTGCCCTGGTGCACCGGGCAACTGGTGGGCATTATGGCTGTGGATGCCCCCGCGGCACCGTTGCTATTGCCGCGCATGGCAGCGCTCTTAGCCGAGCACGCAGTCGATGCTGTGGTAGTAAGCGATGGGACGCATCGCAATGCCTTGTGCTCTTTATGGCATGCCCAAGCCCTGCGCCAAGCGCTGGCGCGATTGGATCGCACCCGCGATATTGCGGCCAAAAAATTGCTCGATCACGCCAAGGTTTATGCGCTGCAAGGAGGTGGCTTGGAGCAAGATTATGACACGCCCGAGCAGCTCCGCCGCCTTGGCAACATCAGCTTCTAGCGCAGGCGAATATCCAGCACCATGCCTTGTTGGCGATGCCCTGGCAAGGAGCACCAGCCCCGCATGCCCTGATGCACAGTGATGCGAATATGATCGCGCTGGCCTGGTGCAAGCAGCGCTGTGCGCTGAGAGCCGAGCACCAGATCGTGGGTCATATCGCCGGTGTTGTGCACTTCAATGTCCAATGTTTGGCCAGGAGATGCCTCAATGACATCGGGCACAAACGATAAGCCTTCAATCCGTACCTGCACTGCCCTTCCGGCCTCCGCCTGCTGGGTGTGCGTGGCCTGCTGATCGGCGAGAACAAGCTGTGGCGCAAGGTGCTGCGCGAGGATACTGATCACGGCTGCGATGCCAAGACCGAGCAGGGCGAAGGTGAAGTTCTGCGTTTGTTTATCCATGGCGTAGGCCTTTTCTCTGTCGCACCACGGCAAAGCTCAGCGCGAGCACCGTCCAAAGCACACCAAGGCCTACCAGCACGATCCATAGGGGGCTTTGGAAAAGGGCAAGCAGGCTACCAACAATGATCAGCGCGATGCGCGCATAACCACTGCGTTGCGCCCTGGCACGGGCTCGTTGCACAGCCTTTGGGCCGCCACCAACCATGGTGGGCAATAAAAACTGCAGCACACTGAGCACCACCAATAACAGCACCGAAGCAAGCAACGCCGGGATGATCTGCTGGAATACCTCCCGAGGGTCACGTCCGAGGATGAGCGCTGTGGCGTCGAAAAGCTGCAAAGCAAGCAAGCTGCACAGCGCCACCACTACCCCGGCGGGTGCGGCATCAAGCCCGGAACTGTGGCGCACGGCGCTGCGCACGATAGGCCACAGCAACCAGGCGCCCACCGCACAAAGGCCAAGGCCGAAAACGCCGGCGATGCGCGGTAATTGGAAGATCAATAACCACACAATGTGCAACAAGCAAAGGCTGAGAAGAAACAGGGCGGGCGAAACGCGAGCGCGGGCTTCTTCGCTGATAGGGGTGGCACTCAATGTGGGCAACAAGGTCACAACGGTGCCGTACATGCTGAAACCAACAAAGCCCCACAGCGCTGCACGAGCATGTGCTGCGATCAGCCCGCTAAAACTGCCCAACCCGAACCCGGCGCACACCACGCAGCCAATGGCGATACATAGGGCAACGAGGGCGGCAATGTACATGGGCACGGTGCTAGCAAAGCGGCCGGAGAGGGAGCCACGCAGCCGGGTAATCACCCACCACAATTGCCACAGACTCGCCAGCGTGATTAGCGAGGCGCCGAGGGTTTCTAGCAGGTGCCAACTACTGGCGGGGCTCGACACCATGAGCAGGATCAGGCCCAGTTGGAGCAGGCCGATTCTTGTGGCGATGGCGCGGAAGCCACTGGGAGGTTGGCGGGTCAGCGCCTCCGTGAAGTGGGTGATGTAGCCGAAAATGGCGGTGGCGATTGCCCCGAGCGTTACGGTGTGGATGGCTTGCCACCAGCTCACCGGTTGGCCTAGAAAGCGAGCCACCCATGCAGCGATGGCGCTGAGCACCCACGCGGCGATGATGACAAAAAGACTGGTGTGCCAGCGTGCTCTCGTGGCTAAAGAATGATCACTTAGCGCCAATGTGGGCTTGGCGCTCGCAGGTGAAAGGCCTGCGAGAGCGCCGAGGGGTTGGGGCTTTGTAGGCTCAGGAGGCTGCAGTTGCACCGCGCACCTCCTTGGTGTTGCCTCGGATCACGCTCAGGCTGATGGCACAAGCCATAAACACCGCGATGGCGACAACGTTCGCGCTGATCGCTACCCGCCAGCTTGGCGTGAGCATCAATAGCGCGCTGAGTACCCGCAGCGCGAGGCTAAGGTGCAACACGATCAAGGGAATATACAGCACGGGGCTATATGGCAGCGGGCGTTTAGTAATAGCCGTGGCGATGGTGGGAGCGTGGGCGAAAATCATGGAAAATACGAAGCCCAAGAAGATCATGTGAACGCGCAGATCATACGGCCCATTGAGCATCCAGGTGCAGGCAGCAGCGATAAGCCAGCCATAGCCTGCGAGCATGCACCAGGCGCTATAGCGTGGCAGACCGGCAGCGTGGATGAGTCTGCGCGCTACGTCGATGTGCACCGAGCGCAGCGCCAATAAGAGCACGACGACGCCAAAGAGGCGGCCCGCGTGAGGGATCACGGCAGCAGCAAAGGCGCCAAGCACCAATACGGCGATGCTCGATTCCGCCTGCGCGCCGCTAAACGCTACTCGGGCAAGTTCCATGCGTTCACCGATGATGGTGGCGATAACAAAGATCGCCGCGAAGCTCAGTGCCGGGCTCAAGGTGTGGCTCAAAAGCCATTGCAGCACTGCACATGCTCCTGCGACCGCACCGACCAATTGCACCAGGATGGCGGTGGTGGCTGCGCGGCGTTGGATGCTGGCGTAGATCCCGCACAGTCCGCCGAAGGCGCCAAGCCAAGCCAGGCCGGCGATCGGGCCTAGGCCTACAAGCATGGCGAGGCTTCCGCTAAGCCCGAGGATGGGCACGATCCATGCCCAGGATTTCCGCACTGCAACGGCGCGTTCGAGGCTGATCACGGTGCCGAGAAAGCCAAAGACCATGAGGGCACCGTGATCGATGGGGTGTGATCGGATCTCAAGCGGTGCTTTCAACACTCCGCCAAGCCCGAGGCCGGCACCCAGGCCGATAGCGAGGGATACACCCGCGCCTGCCAGCAGCAGCAATCGGCCGATGGGTGCTCGTTGAGCCCCGGAATTGTTTTTCACATCTTTCATCGTAGTTATTCTCCGGCTATGCTTCCAACCATGCAATTACCCCTTTCAAGCACCGAACACACCCCCACTCTGAACGCCTGCGTAATCCCCCACGCCCTGCGCCACGGCGCGATCCACGGCGCATTGGGTTCCCGCGGGGTGGGCGAATCGATGATCCTGATTGCCCCGCACAACCCAATTCCATTGCTCAAAGAAGTTGAAGCGCGCGAAGAAACCTTCCAGGTGAAATACCTGCAGGAAGGCCCAAAGGATTGGCATATTCAATTCACCCGCACCGCCTAGCAGCAAGCCAGGGTCGGCGGTGGAGACCCGCCGGCCTTAAAGCCCTAAAACACTTCCACGCATCTGGATACGGCAGGTTGCTCGCCAGACTTCGGCTACCAACCTTCGACTAGCCGCCCCAAGCAACCACACTTCGGCACCGCCATAAGCTAAAAACGCGACACCACAGCTCCACAACACAGCGTGAGCACCTAACACCCCAGCAAGGCAGGGGCATTCACTCCTGAAGCCCCCAAGCCACGCTCTCATCTTTGTCAGGCTCCCCCGCACAGCAATGACCGGCTTGGGATCGAGCATCCGCCTCGCGGTGAGAATCAAGTGCCTCAGCAATGCTGTCCCACACGCCAGCGATCACCTCAAACACATCACAGACCCCACCGCGAGAGCTCGGCGTATTTATCAGTAGGCACGCCTCATTACCTACCCTGGCAATACCGATTACACCGCGACTTAAACCAGCCTTTTCGGTGTGCTCAAGCCCTTGAATAAGCACCTGCATTTCTAGGCCATATAGTCGCTGGATTATGTACTCCATGCTGATTTCTGGAGTGACATTACCCGGGTTCAAACCCGTGCCACCAGCGATAACGATCACTGCGGGCCGCATCGCAGCAGCCCAATCAAACGCTGAAACAAGTGGCTCACGCCCCTCCCCCACACAGCGTTGATGCACTTTTGCCACACCGAGCGCCTTGAGTTGCCTTTCGACTTCCGGACCGGCCTTGTTTGGCCGCTGACCGCGGATTATACGATCGCCAACCACGATGCTCACCGCATCCCAATCTTGCACGGCACTCCTTCCCTTCGGCGAATGCACAGCTTTTAAGTGCCGCCATCACGGCATGAGGTGACTAGCCCCGGCATTTAAAGCCCAACCACCACCACAGACAGCGGCAGGTGACCAATACCTTCACGCGTACCGCCTGAACTTTCCGCAGATCAGGGGTGACAACGATACTTTTTTTGACTTTTTTCGTGAAAATTTAGCTTTTTAAGTATTAAACACGGTAAATTCGAAGTCAATTAGCGTGAGGTGACAGGCACCTCATAGCGCCCCCTTTTTCCAAAGGAATCACATGATGCAACTACGCACCGACCAACGCGTGCTTGAGGGCTGGGATCCCGAGCACCAAGAAACCTGGGACAGCAAAATTGCCTGGACCACGTTGTGGATCTCCACCATCGTGCTGATCATCGGCTTCGCTACCTGGTATCTCGTCTCTGCTATCGCGCCGATGCTCAATCAAATCGGCTTCGACCTGAGCAAATCGCAGCTCTACTGGCTCACCGCCATCCCCGGACTCTCCTGCGGTATCTTCCGACTCATCTTCATGTTCTTGCCGCCTATGATCGGCACCCGGAAGCTCGTGAGCATGTCCTCCCTGCTGTTCATCATCCCGATGATCGGCTGGTTCTTCGCCGTCCAAAACTCCGATACCCCCTACTGGTGGCTGCTCACCCTCGCTTTCATCTCAGGCATCGGCGGTGGCGTCTTCTCAGGCTTCATGCCCTCCACCGGCTACTTCTTTCCCAAGCGCCTCCAAGGAACAGCCTTGGGCATCCAGGCCGGCATTGGTAACTTCGGCATTTCCTTTATCCAGCTCGTAGCCCCTTGGCTCATGGGCTTTAGCCTCCTCGGCCTTGGCTTCGTGGCTCCACAACGCACCGACGATGGCGAAGTATTCGTCCACACCCCCGCCATCATCATGGTGCCCTGGGCTATCGTCGGCGCCATCGTGGCTTGGATGCTGCTTAAAGATGTGCCGGTTAAGGCAAATATCCGCCAGCAGATCGACATCTTCGGCAACAAGAACACCTGGATCCTCACCGTGGTGTATCTGATGACCTTCGGCGCATTCTCCGGTTTCGCCGCACAGCTCGCACTGCTGATCAACAACGTCTTTGGCGAGGCCTCCCAATTCGCAGGCCAGTACGCAGACCTTCCCAAGGGCGCAAAATATGCCTTCCTTGGCCCCCTGATCGGTGCACTGGTTCGCGCCATGTGGGGCCCTTTGTGCGACCGTTTCGGTGGTGCAATCTGGACCTTCATCGGCGGCCTTGGCATGACCATCTTCACTGCTTTGGCAGCCTTGACGCTGAATCCCGATGAGCCCGGCCAGTACAAGTGGTTCTTAATTTTCATGCTCATCGTCTTCTTCTTCACAGGCCTCGGCAATGCGGGCACCTTCAAGCAGATGCCCATGATTTTGCCCAAGCGCCAAGCCGGCGGCGTGATCGGTTGGACCGGTGGCATTGCAGCATTCGGCCCGTTTATTTGCGGTGTGCTGTTGTCGCTGATGGCACCACAGGTGTTCTTCTTCGGTTGCGTGGTCTTCTTCGCCATCACCACGGCCTTGGTGTGGATCTACTACGCCCGACCCGGCGCTCCCTTCCCAGGTTAAGCCGCATTTCGTGCCCCTTATCACTATCGACAGCAAATAAGAAAGGGTCCTTACGATGCCAACAGCTTCGCAATCGTCTAACCCCCTCTTCCAAATGGGCAGCTTCTTGCGCAAGGGCGAAACCGGCAAAGAAGGCCAGCAAATCTTCCTCAAAGGTGGCCGGCAGGCGGATGTGTTTTATCGCGACCGCTGGGCTTTTGACAAGGTTGTGCGTTCAACCCACGGCGTGAACTGCACTGGTTCTTGTTCCTGGAAGGTCTACGTTAAAGATGGCGTGATCACCTGGGAATCCCAGGCAGTGGATTACCCAACCACCGGGCCCGACATGCCCGATTATGAGCCTCGTGGTTGCCCCCGCGGCGCATCCTTTTCCTGGTACACCTACTCGCCTACGCGCATTCGCTACCCCTATATCCGCGGCGTTCTTCTTGATATGTTCCGCGAGGCCAAGGGGCGTTTGCGCGACCCAGTATTGGCTTGGCGCGAGATCGTGGAAACACCAGAAAAGCGCGAGGCATATATCTCTCAGCGTGGCAAAGGTGGTTTGGTGCGTGTGGGCTATGACGAGGCAATGGAAATTGCGGCAGCAGCCCATGTTTACACCGTCAAGCAATATGGCCCTGACCGCATCGCAGGCTTCACCGTCATCCCGGCGATGTCGCAAGTGTCCTACGGTGCAGGTACTCGCTTCCTGCAACTCATCGGCGGCGTGGCGCTGTCTTTCTACGACTGGTACGCAGACCTTCCGCCGGCTTCCCCGCAAACCTTCGGTGATCAAACCGATGTGCCAGAATCTGGCGATTGGTACAACTCCAGTTACTTAATGATGTGGGGATCTAATATCCCCGTCACGCGTACTCCCGATGCGCACTTTATGGCAGAGACGCGCTATAAGGGCACCAAGGTTGTGGTGGTGTCTCCCGACTTTGCAGATAACACCAAGTTTGCTGATGAATGGCTCAGGCTTGCACCTGGCACCGATGGTGCGCTGGCTTTTGCCATGGGCCATGTGATCTTGAGTGAATTCCATGTGGGCAAGAAGGAGCCTTTCTTCCTTGACTACATGCGGCAATTCACCGATGCCCCCTTCTTAGTGGAGCTGGATCAACGAGCAGACGGCACTTTCACCCCAGGCAAGTTCCTCAGTGCAGCCCAAAGCGGTGACGATTCGCTGGCAAGCACGGCCAATGCCACCCACCGCCTGCTGGTGATGGAAGCTGATGGAGCCATCAAGGATCCCGGCGGCACCGTGGCCGATCGCTGGGGTGATGATGGCGAGGGCAAGTGGAACCTCAAGCTCGATGGTGTTGCCCCGGTGATGTCGGTGGCAGAAACCAACGGCTTTGATACTGCCGAGGTGTGCTTCCCGCGCTTTGATCTTCCAGGCGGCGGCGATCAGGAAGGCCCTGTTGGTGCCGGCGTCGTGCACCGTGGTGTGCCCACGCGAAAGGTCAACGGCAAGCTGGTTACCACCGTGTATGACTTGATGCTCGCCCACTATGGTGTGAGCCGCGCAGAGCTGAACTTGCCTGGTCAGTGGCCCGAAGATTTCTTTGACGCATCTGTGGTGGGCACTCCCGCATGGCAAGAAGAGCTCACCGGCGTGCCCGCTAATGCGGCGATTCGTATTGGGCGAGAATTTGCTCAAAATGCTGTGGATTCCGGTGGACGTTCGCAGATCATCATGGGCGCTGGTGTCAACCACTACTTCCATGCTGATTCCATCTATCGCACCTTCTTGGCACTGACCTCGATGTGCGGTACCCAGGGCGTCAATGGTGGCGGCTGGGCGCACTATGTGGGTCAAGAAAAGCTGCGTCCGATGAATGGTTGGGGCCAGTACGCTTTTGCTGGCGATTGGAACCGCCCGCCGCGTCAGATGATTTCTACCGGCTTCTACTACCTCACCACTGATCAGTGGCGCTATGACTCCACCAAAGCCGCACGTTTGGCCTCGCCTTTGGCAAACCGTGGCGTGGTGGGTAATAAGACCACCGCCGATACGCTGGTGGAATCGATGAAGCGCGGTTGGATGCCTGCGTATCCGCAGTTTGATCGCAACACCTTGTTGCTTGCCGAAGAAGCCAAGCAACAAGGCATCTCACCTCAAGAACACATTGCCAATGAGCTCAACGCGGGCAATCTTCACTTTGCTTGCGAGGATCCCGATAATCCGCAGAACTATCCGCGTATTTTGCTTAACTGGCGTACCAACCTTTTGGGTTCTTCTGCCAAGGGCACGGAGTTCTTCTTACGCCACATGCTTGGTATTGATTCTGATGCTTCTGCCGAAGAGATCGGCCCTGAGGATCGCCCCGAGCAGATGGTCTGGCGCGATGAGGCCCCGAAGGGGAAGTTGGATCTGATGATGACCACCGACTTCCGCAACACCTCTACCTCACTGAGCTCGGATATCGTGCTGCCTGCTGCTACTTGGTATGAAAAGCACGATATGTCTTCTACAGACATGCACCCCTTCTTGCACTCCTTTAATGCAGCCATTAATCCGCCCTGGGAGGCACGAAGCGATTTCGAGGTCTTCCGCGATTTGGCCGCTGCGTTTTCCAAGCTCGCAGCCAAGTGGTTGGGTACCCAAACAGATGTGGTGGCTGCACCGCTTGCCCACGACTCCCCCGATGAGCTGGCCATGCCCGGTGGTGTGGTGCCTCCGCTGGATGAGCATGGCTATGTGCCAGGTAAGACGATGGCCAAGCTCATTCCTGTCGAGCGCGATTACGGCGCTGTGTATGAAAAATGGATGCACCTAGGCCCACTAACAGGCAAGCTGGGCACCGGTGTGCACGGCACGGCCTATGACGTGTCCAAGCAAACTGATGAGTTGCGTCTGATCTTGGGTGAATCCGAGACTGCTAGTGCCGGTATGCGCCCGGATCTCAGTTCGGCCCCGAAGGTGATCAACATGATCTTGCACCTTTCTGGAGTCTCAAATGGCGAGGTGGCAGCCGAAGGCTTCCGCAATCAGGCAAAGCGCACAGGCCTGGATAACCTCCATGAGCTCGTCGATAATGTAGAAGGCACGCGCATCAACTGGGACATGATCAAGGAACGCCCGGCGGAAGTCATCACTTCTCCTGAGTGGACGGGTATTAAAAAGGATGGTCGGCGCTACACGGCGTTTTCGATCAACCGCGAGTACTTAAAGCCCTTCCATACTTTGTCTGGTCGTATGCACTACTACCTCGACCACGACTGGTTCATTGATTATGGCGAGGCCTTGCCCATGTATCGCCCGCCGCTTGATCACTTGCACGTCCACGGCGAGACGGCTCCGGGTGAGCTGTTGCAAAACAACGCCGGAGATCCAGAGGTCACCGTTCGCTACCTCACCACGCACAATAAGTGGTCGATTCACTCGCAGTACTACGACAACCTGCATGTGTTGTCTATCTCTCGTGGTGGCCAGGTGATTTGGATGTCCCAAAAAGACGCCGACAAGCTTGGTGTTCGCGATAACGACTGGGTTGAGGCTTATAACCGCAATGGTGTGGTTTCGGCTCGCGCGATCGTTTCTTATCGCATCCCTGAAGGCACGGTGTTTATGAACCACGCCCAGGAACGCACTACGGGCACGCCGCTCAATGAGTCCACCGGACGCCGCGGCGGTACCCACAATTCGCTTACCCGCATCATGATCAAGCCGATTCACGTCGCCGGTGGCTATGGCCACCTCACCTACGGCTTCAACTACATCGGCCCCACTGGCAATAACCGTGACGAGGTCACGCGCATCCGCCGCCGCTCCCAGGAGGTTGAATACTAATGAAGGTCATGGCCCAAATTGCGATGATCATGAACCTAGACAAGTGCATCGGCTGCCACACGTGTTCTGTGACCTGTAAGCAGGCATGGACCAACCGCGAGGGCACCGAGTACATGTGGTTCAACAACGTAGAAACGCGCCCTGGCGTTGGTTATCCCTATGGCTGGGAAGATCAAGGCAAGTGGGAAGGCGGCTGGGTGCTTGATAAGCGCGGCAAGCTCAAGCCTCGTTCGGGTGGGCGTTTAAAAAAGCTCGCCACCATCTTCCATAACCCCAAGCTGCCTACGATCGAGGATTATTACGAGCCTTGGACCTATGAGTATGAAAAGCTGCTCTCGGCTCCTGCAGGGCAAAAGACCCAGCCCACTGCTCGGCCTGTGTCGCAGCTCGATGGCCGGCCGATCGATACCATCAAGTGGTCTTCTAACTGGGATGATAACCTCGGCGGCTCCGGGCAAACACTTGATGATGACCCAGTGCTCAAGCAGATGAATATGCAGGTGCGCAAGGAGATCGAAGATGCCTTCATGTTCTATCTTCCGCGTATTTGCGAGCACTGTCTGAACCCCACCTGCGTTTCTTCTTGCCCTTCGGGGGCGATGTATAAGCGCAGTGAAGACGGCATCGTGTTGGTAGATCAAGATCGTTGCCGTGGTTGGCGCATGTGTGTTTCGGGCTGTCCGTATAAGAAGGTCTACTTCAACCACAAAACCGGCAAGGCCGAAAAATGTACCTTGTGTTATCCACGCATCGAGGTTGGCCAGCCCACCGTGTGTTCGGAAACCTGCGTCGGCCGCCTTCGTTACCTAGGAGTCTTGCTTTACGACGCCGACCGTGTGGCATCGGCAGCCTCCACACCGGAAGAAGGCGATCTCTTCCAAGCCCAAAAAGATATTCTGCTTGATCCCCATGATCCTGAGGTTCAGCGCGCGGCAGTAGAAGCTGGCATCCCGCACTCCTGGATCGATGCTGCACAGCAATCTCCCATCTGGGATCTCATCTTCCGTTATGAGGTGGCCGTGCCCTTGCACCCGGAGTATCGCACCTTGCCTATGGTGTGGTACATCCCGCCACTGAGCCCAGTGGTGGATGCCGTGACTGCCTCTGGCGCAGATGGCGAGCACCACAAGGTGTTGCTCTCTGCCATTTCCAATATGCGTATCCCCCTGGAGTACCTCGCGGGGCTGTTTACCGCCGGCGATACAGCGGCGGTAGAAAAGGTGCTGCGCAGGCTTGCCGCAATGCGTTCGTATATGCGCGATATCAACCTCGGCCAAAAGCCGCAGGAAGCTATTGCCGCTTCGGTGGGCATGACCGGCAAGGACATGGAAGCGATGTATCGCTTGCTTGCCATTGCCAAGTATGACGATCGCTACGTTATCCCCACTGCTTCGCCGGAGACACCGCGCGGTATTTCCTCGCTGCCTTCTTTCGGCGGCGCGGATCCTGCTGCCAGCGTGGAACAATTCCACGGTTTGGGTGAAGGCGCCCCCGAGGCCTGCCACAGCGGCGCAGGCGCAGGGCCTGTAGCGCTTACTTCTTGGAGTGCTGGGCAGCGTCCAGACTCGATGTTTCCAAGGAGCCGATAGATGCGTACCCACGTCGGCATCGTCCCGGCTCCAACCCCGGCCGTAACTGTTACCCAGCAGCAACGCCGCAGGCTGTTTATGGCCTGTTCCCTACTGCTGGACTACCCGGATGAGGTCTTAATCCAACGCATCCCCACGGTTCACAAAGCGCTAGGTGCTATGCCTGCAGCGATTGAAGCGGAACTCGAAGCGTTTTTCCACGCTGTTGCTATCCACTCTGCTCGCTGGTTGGAGGAACACTATGTAGATACCTTTGATCAGCGCCGCCGCTGTTCGCTGTTTTTGAGCTACTACGCTGTTGGCGATACTCGCCAGCGTGGCACAGCCATCTTGGCGTTTCGTGATGCACTTGGCGCCTTAGGCTTTGAGCTCGATCGCGATGAACTTCCCGACCACTTGTGCGTTTTGCTCGAAGCTGCAGGGCTTGCTCAAGGCGAGGCGCATGATCAAGCAACCCAAATTCTTGCCACCCACCGCGATGGCATCGAGGTGCTGCGCGCAGCCCTTGAAACCTTCAATTCTCCCTATGCGCACCTGATCAAGGCTGTGTGCATGGCGTTGCCGGAGATTGACCAAGAGCTTGCTCAGCACTTTATGGAGCTAATTCGTCAGGGGCCACCCTCCGAACTGGTTGGCCTTGGCACCCCATTTCCCTTTGCCCAAACCGAAAACCCCTAAATAAGGAATCACCATGACTTCTATTGACACGTTCTTGTGGGTCGCGTTTCCTTGGCTTGCCATCGTCGCGTTTGTGCTGGGCATGTCTTGGCGTTGGCGTACCGATCAATTTGGTTGGACCACACATTCCACCCAAATCTATGAATCAAAGCTGCTGCGCATCTCCTCGCCACTATTTCACTGGGGCATGATGTTTGTGATCCTTGGCCACATCATGGGCTTGGCATTTCCTAAGTCCTGGACTCGTGCCGTAGGCATCTCAGATGCCGCCTATCACCTCATCGCTACCATCCCCGGCACCATCGCCGGTATCGCCGCGGTGCTGGGATTAGTGGGATTGATATATCGCCGCGTGCACACCCGCTCGGTGTTCCTATCCACCTCCACCTCAGACAAGGTGATGTATGTGCTGCTTGGCCTCGCCATCTTGAGCGGCTTTGTTGCCACGGTGAGCACCCAGGTCTTCGGTGGACCTCATGGCTACGATTACCGCGAGACCATCTCTCCTTGGCTGCGCCAATTACTCATCTTTAACGCACACCCGGAATGGATGGCTACGGTACCCTGGCAATTCAAAGTCCATGTACTTGCCGGTTTTACCCTGCTAGCTATTTGGCCTTTTACTCGCTTGGTGCACGTGTTTTCTGCTCCAGTTGGCTATACCACTCGCCCCTATGTGGTGTACCGCTCCCGGGATACCAGAACACAGCCCACTCGCCAACATGTGGCTTGGGAGCCGGTACGCTCAAACAAACGCCAGGTGCATGAACCCAATGATGAAGGCCAGTGGTACGGCGCATAGTCTTCCAAGGGCACCGCGCACCAGCGTTGGTGCCCACCACTTTTCCCAGGAGGAACGCCCTTCATGCGTATCGCGCTGCCGCTGGCCCTCGTTTTGCTTCTTTCAGCCTGCGCACAAAATGGGCAGCTCACGGTTTTTGGAGCTGCCTCGACTCGTCTGATTAATGAGTCCCTAGTCCAGCAAAGCGGTGAAGACCTGCAATTTCACAACGCCGGTTCCGCCACCTTGGTGCAACAACTTCGTGAGGGCGCACCGGCAGACGTGCTCATCACCGCCAATGAGGCCACGATGCAACAAGCCCAAGACGCAGGCCTTGTCACTCACCCGCGCGCGGTGGCCACTAATTCCATGGTGTTGATCGTGCCCAAGGGCAACCCCGCGGGAGTTCGCGGCATCGACGATCTGGACAAGGCTGTGGTGGTGATATGCGATGTGCAAGTGCCCTGTGGCGATACCACCGCTCGCTTAGAAAAGGCCAATAATGCCACCATCACACCGGCCTCGCTTGAACAATCCGTTTCGGATGTGTTGGGCAAGGTGACTTCCGGCGAGGCCGACGCAGGAGTGGTCTACCAAAGCGATGCCGCCGCCGCGGGCGATAGCGTGGAAGTAATTGAGATCCCTCACGCCAATGAATACCCCAACCGCATCATGGCGGCGGTGGTCAAGGATAGCTCCCATCGCGACCAAGCCCAGGCGGTTGTCGATACTCTAGGCTCAGAGCAGTTTCGTGCCATTTGGCAAGAGCAAGGATTTACACCTCAGTGATACAGCGACGAGCCCCTAGCGCCCCTGTGTGGGTTCATTTCCTTTCGGCGCTTGCCGGGGCATTCCTCCTGCTGCCACTCATAGCCTTGCTCACACGGGTTGCCTGGTCGGATGTGTTCAGCGTCGGTGTGCGCGAAGATTCACTCGCGATGTTCGCCTTAAGCCTGAGCTCCGCTGTGATTGCCACACTGTGTTGTGTGCTGCTGGGTGTGCCCCTTGCATTGTGTTTGCAGCTTCTCCCCCGTGGCGCAGGTCTTGCCCGCGGTTTGGTGCTGTTGCCTTTGGCCATGCCTCCAGTGGTAGCCGGTCTAGCTCTTAGTGCCGCCTTCGGGCGTCAAGGTCTGATGGCACCGCTTTTTGATGCCACCGGCATCCAATTGGCGTTTAGCTTCGCCGGGGTTGTGGTGGCGCATTGTTTCATTGCGCTTCCTTTTGTGGTGGTCACCGTGGATGCAGCCTTAAGGCAATTTGATCGCGAGGTGTGGTACTCGGCCCAAGCCGTTGGCATGACCCCCACCAGGGTCATGCGCCAGGTGCTCTTGCCTGGGGTGCGTCCGGCGATCCTCAGTGGCGCCGGCTTGGCTTTTGTGCGCTCACTGGGAGAGTTTGGTACCACCTTGACCTTCGCCGGTTCTTTGCCGGGTGTCACCCGCACCCTGCCGGTGGGCATCTATTTAGCTAGGGAGACGGATCCCAATCAGGCCTACGTCTTAGCGGCGTTGTTGGTTGGATTGGCTGTAGCAGTACTTGCTCTGGTGGCGGCGCTTGGGAAACGCCCCCGCGGTGGCGTTCACGAGGCAGTGGAGCTCGGAGCCATTGATGTTGCAGCCCTGAGTGCGCTCAGTGCAAGTGATGCACAAGCCCCCAGTATCACGGTGGATGATTTCCACGCCCCGGCTGGGCACACCACTGCCCTGATTGGCCCGAATGGCGCAGGCAAGAGCACGCTGCTTGGCAAGATCGCTGGAAGGATCAACGCCGAGGTGTACCTGGACGCCCATCAAACCACCGAGCCGATGTGGCGGCGCGGAGTGGTCATGCTGCGGCAGAATCCAGGGTTGCCGCAGCACTGCACCGTAGAAGAAGCCATTGCCATGGTGCACCCGAAGGCTGCTGCATTGTTACGCGCTGCGGGCTTAGATCCGCTTGCTGCGGTGCCTACGGCTGAGCTTTCTGGTGGCCAGGCTGCTCAGGTGGCTTTGTTGCGGGCTTTAGCGGCCAGACCTCGGGTGTTATTGCTTGATGAGCCCCTCGCGGCGGTGGATGTTGCGGCAGCCCAGCATTGGCGCGCGTTGCTTGCCGCTGCCACCAAGGGGCGCACGGTGGTGTTGATTAGCCACGATCCCACCGATGTTGCCACCTTGAGCACGAAGGTTGCGGTGATGGAGCAGGCGAAGGTGTTGAGCATCGTGGATACGCAGCAGGAATTTAGCCGCCCCAGGACTACCTTTGCCGCGTCTTTTGCCGGTATTAACCGCCTTGAAGGCCAGGTGCTTGGCTATGAGAAGGGCATTGCGCGGATGCGCGTCGGAGATATCGACGTGGTGGGCAGAGCCGATGAGGATCTACGCCTTGGCCAGCAGGCTGTTGCGGTCTTTGCCCCTGATGCGGTGACCTTGAAGGTTCCCCAGGATCCGGTGGGGGTAGAGTCGGCGCGAAATCAGTGGGAGGGGCGGATCACATCGCTGGAGTTCCATAAAAATATTGTGTTTGTACGTGTAAAATTTGCTACAGCATCGATTGCGTTGCACACGACCCAAGCCTCCGCGTTGCGCTTGTCTTTGGATGTTGGCAGCAGCGTGATCTGTGCTGTGAAAGCGCTCAATGTGCATGTTTATCGTGCGCCTACCCCACACGTCAGCACCGAGGAATCATGAACCAGCACCCCCCTCGTCCCGCAACGGATCTTTTTCCAGAGGCTCTAAAGCTCAGCCCGAAACAACGGCTGGTGCTTGATACCTTGGCCAATTATCCGGATGGGTCGCGCGTGTATGAGTTGGCCGAAGAATTAAATATGCACGCCAATACTATTCGCGGTCACCTTGATGAGCTCACCGAACGTGGCGCTGTGCATTCCTTTACCGCCCCTGCCATTGGCCGCGGTCGCCCCTCGTTGATTTATAAGGTTCGCATCCCCGATAACCGCACGGTGGCCGCCGAGTACGTCACCCTGATCGAGGTCATGGGCGATTACCTGGAGGAACAAGCAGCCACGCCCGAGGAATCAGCGGCGATGGCTCAGGCCATTGGTAAGCGTTGGGGCGAGAAGCTGCGCGAGCGAGGCCTGGAAAATCCCGAGTCCAGCCAGGGTTTTTTAGGCAGGATCACGGCCTATCTTCGCAGCATGGGCTTTGATCCCATCCAGGAAGTCAGCACCGAAGACGGCACAAGCATCTCCATGCGCAGTTGCCCTTTGAGCTCTAATGAGTTCCACCCAACACCGTTTATTTGTGCAGTGCACGAGGGCACCTTGCAGCAATTGCTTGACGACGACCGCATGCACCTAAATCTTGTGCCCTACGATCAGCCGGGCCAGTGTTGCGTGGAAATCACGCGAAAGCAGGCTTAGGCCTCTAAGACCTCGGTCTGCACCGGTCCGGCCACGCTGAGTGGCAGCACCCGCATGCCGGAGCTTTCTGCCTCTTGCAGCAACTGGGGGTCGAGTTCTTCGCTAATGAGCACCATGGCGGTCGGGCCTGCACCTGAAAGGTAGGCGGCAACGCCACGGTTACGCAGTCTATTGACCCACTCCGCGGTCAAAGGAAGCACATCCGCGCGGTAGGGCTGGTGGAGGCGATCCCTGGTTGCTTCCCACAACAGCTCGGGGTGATGTTGCAGCGCAACCGTCATCAATGCCGCGCGAGAAACATTGAAGCGGGCATCAATATGGCTGATCTCGTTCGGGAGTACCTGGCGCACCGCATCAGTAGAGGCACGCTCGCTCGGGATCAGTGCGATGCCACGGATGGATTCGTGCACCGGGATTGGCACGGCCTTGTACTGGGGATCAGTGCCATCGACGGGAGTGGATGTCCACGACACCACTGCCCCACCCATCACCGAGGCGGCGGCATTATCGGGGTGGCCTTCAAATGCGGAAGACAATTGCACCAGATCGGCGGTGCTCAATACGTGTCCGGCCAAGGCATTGGCTGCGGCGACACCGGCAACGGCAGCGGCAGCAGAAGATCCCAAACCGCGTGATTGAGGAATGCGGTTGTGGCAGTGCACTTTCAGCCCCGGTGCTTGAACGCCGGCGGCTTCAAGTCCAGAGCGAATGGCGCGCACTACGAGGTGGCGCTCATCAAGTGGGACTTCACCCTCGCCTTCACCTTCGACGATAACTTCTAAGCCTTCAGAGGTGATTTCGACCCAGATGTCGTCGTAAAGCGAAAGGGCAAGCCCTAGGGTGTCGAAGCCTGGGCCAAGGTTCGCAGAGGACGCGGGCACGCGCACATGCACGCGACGCCCGATGCTCAATTGCTGCATTAGTTCTCCATCAAACGGATCACGCTGGTGATCTTTTGTACCGCATCGATGCTCTTGATCTTTTCCACGGTTGCTTGCAAGTCTTTTTCCTTGGCCGCGTGGGTCACCACGATCAGGCGGGCAACGTCCTCGCCACCTTCCTGGCGCACTGTCCGCAGGGAGATGCCGTTATCGGCGAAGATCTTTGCAAGTTCTGCCAGCACACCCTGGCGCTCTTCTACTTCCATATCGATGTGGTAGCAGGTCAGCACGTCGCCGAAATCGGCGATCGGGAGGTTGGCGTAGGTGGACTCACCGGGGGCGCGGCCACCGAAGACCTTGTTGCGGGCGGCTCCAACAATATCGCCGAGCACCGCAGAGGCGGTGGGGTTACCGCCGGCGCCGTTGCCGTAGAACATCAAACGTCCAGCGGCTTCGGCCTCAACGAACACGGCGTTGAAAGACTTGGACACGCTCGCCAGCGGGTGCTCGCGATCCACCAGGGTGGGGTGCACGCGCGCCGAGACTTTTTCTTCGCCCTGCTCATCGCGGAAGCGCTCGCAGATGGCCAGAAGCTTGATGGTTTGGCCTGCTTGCTTAGCCGCCTCAATATCATCGGCGGTGATATGGGAAATGCCCTCGCAGTACACATCTTCGAAGGTCACGCGGGTGTGGAATGCAAGAGAGGCCAAAATAGCGGCCTTGGATGCGGCATCGTGGCCTTCCACATCGGCGGTGGGATCGGCCTCTGCATAGCCCAGGCGAGTGGCCTCGGCGAGCATGTCATCGTAGGAGGCGCCGGTGGAATCCATCGCATCGAGGATGAAGTTGGTGGTGCCGTTGACGATGCCGGCTACCGTCTCCACCTGGTCGCCTGCCAGGGAACGACGCAGCGGTCCTACCACCGGGATAGCTGCTGCAACAGCGGCCTCGAAGTACAAATCAACGCCGGCTTCATCGGCTGCCTGAGCCAGTTCCTCGGAGTGCGCAGCCACCAGCGCCTTATTGGCGGTGACCACGGACTTGCCGGCCTTGAGAGCCTCAAGCACAAGCTTGCGGGGGTAATCAATACCGCCGATCACTTCCACCACGATGTCCACATCGTCGCGTCGAAGCAGCGACTCAGCATCGGTGGTGAGCAAACCAAGCTCGCTAGCAAGGGAGCCCTCGTGCTTTTCTAGGCTCGAGGCAGCCACACCGCGGATCTCCAGCGGGCCACCGGCGCGGTGGAGGAAGTCCTCGCTATTTTCGTGGATCAAACGAAGCACCTGGCTACCGACGGTGCCATAACCTAAGATGGCCAGGCCAACGGGCTCACCTGCGCCCTTACCGGGCTTGAACATGGTTTGAGGTGCGGTGGTCATAGTGCTCCTAGAAAATGTTGAGGCAAATGCCCATCTATATTAACTACACAAGAATACTTAGCGCTTCTTCGCTGGGATAGATACCCCTTGGCCAAGGCCGTCGCAAAGGCCTTCAAGCGCGCTTCTAGCCTTCCATGGCAAGGAAGTCCTCGATGGTTTCGCGGCGAACCATCAGGCGCGCTTTGCCATCTTTGACGCTGACGACAGCCGGGCGGGTAAACATGTTGTAGCGGCTGGCCATGGCAAAGCAATAGGCACCAGTAGCTGCTAAAGCCAGCAAATCGCCAGGGCGAATATCATCCGGGTAACGCTGATCGGCAATTAAAATATCGCCCGATTCGCAGTGGCTTCCCACCACGCGGGAATCGCAAAGCTCGCCTTCGCACAGGCGGCTGACCACGCGCGCATCGTATTCTGCCTGGTACAGCGCTGGGCGAATATTATCGCTCATGCCGCCGTCGACGGCGATATAACGCCTGGTCAGCTCGTCGGTCACGTTCACGTCCTTGATGGTGCCCACCTCATAGATCGTGACGGTGGAAGGACCTGCGATAGCTCGGCCGGGCTCCACCATGATGGTGGGGGCTTCGAGCCCGAGGCGATCTGCTTCTATCTGGACGCGACGAATCAGGTCTTCTGCCACAGCCTGCACATCGAGCGGGGTGTCTTTTTCGGTATAGGCAATGCCATAGCCGCCACCAAGGTCAAGAATGGGCAGGCGGGTATCGAGTTCTTCTTGCAAGGTGTTTTGCAAACGCATCAGGCGCTTGGCCGCCAGCGAGAAGCCCTCGGCATCAAAGACCTGGCTACCCACGTGGCAGTGCAGGCCTCGCAGATCCAACCAGGGGTGGTGGAAGGCTTGCTCGGCGGCTTGTTTTGCTGCCCCGCTGGCAAGCGAGAATCCGAATTTCTGGTCCTCGTGGCTGGTGGCAATAAATTCATGGGTGTGGGCATCAACACCGGGGGTTACACGCACCAGAACCGGCTGCACCTTGCCCTGGCGCTCGGCTTCTGCACCAAGGGATGCAATTTCTTGGAAGCTATCGAGCACCACGTGCTCAACGCCGGCGCTCACACAAGCCTGAAGGTACTGGGCGGACTTGTTATTGCCGTGCGCGGTGATGCGCTCTGCGGGAAATTCCGCGGCTTGAGCCACCCGCAGTTCGCCATAGCTTGCTACGTCGAGCGAGAGGCCTTCTTGGGCCACCCACCTGGCAATTTCGCGGGTTAAAAAGGCCTTGGAGGCATAGTGCACACGCTCAGGGCCGCGATAGGCACGGGCAAGATCACGGCAGCGGCTACGGAAGTCGTCTTCATCCACCACAAACAGTGGCGTGCCAAATTCTTGGGCGAGTTCCGGCAGCGACACCCCGGCGATGCTGACTACGCCGCTCTCATCGCGGGAGGCATTTTTTGGCCACACATGCGCAGGCAAGCCGTTGAAATCACCTTCGGGAAAGGTGATGCGCTTGGTAGGCGAATAGCTAGAGGTGTACTGAATACCGACTACGTGATCCATGCGAGGTTTTCTCGTTTCTATACAAACGCCACCAGGCTTGATGCCTGTGCAGCACAGTGCTGTTGAACATCTAAAGATGCACCTAGCACTGATCTAGGCGCATCTTCAGTGTGGTGTGCCCGCTTTTTACATGCGCTCCGGTGCGCTCACACCGAGCAGGCCAAGAGCATTGGCCAGTACCTGTCGGGTGGCTGCTGCAAGCGCCAGGCGTGCGCTGTGCAAATCGCTGGCCTGCTCGTCTTGCTTGGGCAGGATCTGGCAGGAGTCGTAGAAGCGGTGGAAGGTGCCCGCGAGCTGCTCGGCATAGCGCGCCACGCGGTGAGGTTCGCGCAAGGTGGCGGCTGCTTTGACTACGGCGGGGAATTCACCAAGGGTGCGAATAAGCTCGCCTTCGCGCTCATGGCTGAGCAGGCCCAGGTTATCGGTGCTTGAGGCCACACCGAGGGCTTCTGCCTTGCGGGCAATGGAGCACAGGCGGGCGTGGCCGTATTGCACGTAGTAGACGGGGTTGTCGCTGGATTGGGAAGACCACAGCTCCAAGTCGATGTCCAGGCTGGAATCAACGGAGGATCGAATCATGGCATAGCGTGCTGCATCCACGCCGATGGCCTCGACCAGGTCGTCCAAGGTGATGACGGTGCCGGCGCGCTTGGACATCTTTACTGCCTGGCCATCGCGAACCAGGTTGACCATCTGGCCAATGAGCACTTCCACCGTGTCTGCGTCGTAGCCCATGGCTGCGGTGGCTGCACGCAGACGGTTGATATAGCCGTGGTGATCGGCGCCGAGCATGTAGATGCAGAGGTTGAAGCCGCGTTCGATCTTATTGGCAACATAGGCGATATCACCGGCGATATAGGCGGCCTCGCCGTCGGATTTGATCACCACACGGTCTTTATCGTCGCCGTAGTCGGTGGACTTCAGCCACCAGGCGCCATCTTCAAAGTAGAGATTGCCATTGGCCTTGAGCTTTTCGACGGCCTTTTCCACAGCGCCAGTTTCAAAGAGTTCATTTTCGTGGAAGTAGACATCGAAATCAGTGCCGAATTCGTGCAGCGATGCCTTGATGTGAGCGAACATCAGCTCCACGCCGCGGGCGCGGAATGCCTCGCTTTGTTCTTCGCCTTCAAGCTCCATCACCTCAGGGGCGGACTGCACGATATCTGCAGCGATCTCCTGGATATAGTCTCCGCCATAGCCGTTTTCAGGAGTGGGCTCACCCTTGGCAGCAGCCACAAGGGAGTCGGTGAAGTTATTGATCTGCTTGCCGTGGTCGTTGAAGTAGTACTCGCGGGTCACCGATGCGCCGGAGGCTTCTAAGACTCGACCTAAAGCATCGCCCACAGCAGCCCAGCGGGTGCCGCCAAGGTGGATGGGGCCGGTGGGGTTTGCAGAGACGAACTCAAGATTGACGTTGCGGTCTGCGTAGATCTCAGAGTGGCCGAAGGCCTTGGCCTCGGAAAGAATATTGGCCACGATTTTGCCTTGGGCGTCTGCGGCAAGGCGGATATTCAAAAAGCCGGGGCCGGCGATCTCGGCGACCTCGATGGCTTCGTTGCTGCTCAGGGCGTCGGCAAGCAACTGGCCAAGCTCGCGGGGGTTCATGCCGACCTTCTTGGCCACTTGGAGTGCAATATTCGTGGCGTAATCGCCGTGCTCGGGGTTACGAGGGCGCTCCACCACCACCTGCTGTGGCAGCACAGAGGCGTCGAGCTCGCGGCTTTGCAGCAGCTCGGTGGCGGTGGAATGAATCAGGTGGCTTAGGTCGGCTGGAGTCATGACTAAGCAGTCTAATTGCCCCAGCCCTTGGGCGAAAACCTAGCCCACAACCATCCAGCCGAGCACGGAGGTGGACTGCAGATAGACGATGATGCAGATATACACCAGCAAGCCAAGGGAGTACTTCCAAGCCTGCGCCATGATCTTTCTTTCGCCGTTTTCCATCGCCACCGCAGTCGCCGCGATCGTCAGGGTTTGAGGGCTCATCATCTTGCCCAAGGTGGCGCCGGCGGTATTGGCACCAATCAGCAGTGTTGGGCTGACACCCACCTGCTGCGCGGTGGTGGCCTGCATCTGAGAAAACAGTGCATTTGCCGAGGTTGCGGAGCCGGTGACCCAGGTACCGATCCAACCCAGCACGGGTGAAAGCAGCGGGAAGATGGTGCCGGTTGCTGCCAGGAAGGCGCCGATGGACGCGGTTTGTCCTGACATATTCATCACATAGGCCAATCCCATCACTGCGGCGATGGTCAGTGCCGAATAGCGCATCTTGTAGCCACCTTCACCCAAGGCCGCAAAGGCCTTGAGCAAGGACATCGGGTACTTACCGCCCTCGGAGGTCGCGGCATAGACCAAGGCGGTGATGATGCCGCAGAAGAACAAGATGGTGCCCGGTGTGGACAGCCAGTTGAAGTTGAAGATGGTGTTGGTAATTGGCTCTCCTGCCTCATTGACCAGGTTGCCGTGTAGGCCTGGCCATTCAATCTTGATCGAGGTGCTATTGAGCGCTGCCGGGAGATCAACGCCGATGCGCCAGAGGCTGGTAATGGAGAACACCACCACGATCAGCACATATGGGAACAGTGCGAGCACGGCGTTGCGGGTATCCAGGTGCAGTTGGGAAGCGTCGATTTCCGAGGCCTGTTCCTTCGGGGTGGTTGGCTTCCATACTCGCAGCAGCAAGACGCCGGCGGTGAGCGAAAGCAGGCAGGCGACGACGTCGGTGAGCACATAGGAGAAGTAGTTCGAGGCGAGGAATTGTCCTCCGCCGAAGGTCACGCCGAGGGTGATGGCCATGGGCCAGGTTTGGCGCACGCCTCGCATACCGTCCATGATCAGCGCGAGCACGAAGGGCACCACCAGCGCAATCAGCGAGACTTGACGTCCTGCCATCGCAGCGACCTGGGCGCCTGGCAGCTCGTTGAGCAAACCGGCGGTGGTCACAGGGATGGCCATAGCCCCGAAGGCCACCGGTGAAGCATTGGCCACGAAGGTGACGAGCACGGCTTTCATGGGTTTGAGCCCGATGGCTAGCAGCATCGCGGCCACGATGGCGATGGGTGCGCCGAAACCTGCCAGTGCTTCGAGGAGTCCGCCGAAGGCGAAGCCGATGAGCATGGCCTGGACGCGCATGTCGCCGCGGCCGATTTTGGAGAAGATGGTGCGAAGGTCTTCGAATCGTCCGGATTTGACGGTGAGGTCATAGACCCATACGGCCATCCAGATGATGTACACCACGGGGAAAAGGCCGAAGGCCACGCCTTGGGTCAGCGAGGCAAAGGCCAGGTTGGCGGGCATGCCAAAGAGCAGGATGCCGGTGGCCAGGGCCACGCCCACGGAGGCGATGGCCGACCAGTGCGCCTTCATTTTCAGCACCATGAGGAAGACGAAGAAACCCACGAGCGGCAAGATTGCGCACAGGGCCGAGAGTCCGAGGCTGCCGCCTACGGCACTCGTGGAGGGGGTAAACATGATTGGGAGTGCTCCTTCATGCACAGCGCAGAGTGTGTAATAAGACACAAAGGGTCTGCGAACGTTTCCATTTCACTGCTTCCCACTATTGACCCGCACCGCGGAACTAGACAACTTTTGCATCCGGCAACAAAGCAAGATCGGCCGCGGGAAGTTCGGGAAAGTAGCTAGGAACGGGGAAAAGAATTAAAACGTATTTTCCACCACATTTCTTTTGGCGCGGGCTCAAATCCACGTCGGCTCAGGCCATGATTTCCTTTGCAGAAGTCGCTTCTAGCCAGAGGAAAAGGGATTTAAGAAACATTGGTATTTCTTAAGTCTTTGCAGCTCAACCGCTATCTCGGGCGAAAAGTTACCCAAGATTTTTCGCTAGGATGGCCATCGACCGGTGACACCTAGGGCTTTGCCCCTTGAACGTGCCACACCAGCATTTCCAGAAATATTTTGAAGGAGCAAGAAACGTGAGAGTTGCGCTCTTTTCCACGTGTATCGGCGACGCGATGTTCCCCGATGCATCCAAGGCCACCGCGCTGATCCTTTCCAGGCTCGGCTATGAAGTGGTCTTCCCCGATGCCCAAACCTGCTGCGGGCAGATGCACGTCAATACCGGCTACCAAAAAGAAGCCGTGCCGTTGATTCGCACCTACGTCGACGCCTTCGCCGATCCTTCCATCGACTTCGTGGTCGCACCTTCCGGCTCCTGCGTCGGCGCTGTGCGCGAGCAGCACGAACACGTAGCCTCCCGTTATGGCGATGCTGCCTTGGTGGATGGCGCGAAGAAGGCCGCGAAGAAGACCTATGATTTGCCGGAATTTCTTATCGACGTCGCCGGCACCGACCAGCTCGGAGCCTTCTTCCCCCACCGGGTGACCTACCACCCCTCCTGCCACGGCTTGCGCTTTATCAAGCTGGGCGATCGCCCCTATCGCCTCCTGCAAAACGTGGAAGGCATCGACCTGGTCACCTTGCCCAATGCTGAGGAGTGCTGTGGCTTTGGTGGCACCTTTGCCCTGAAAAACGCCGAGACTTCGGCGGCCATGGTCTCTGATAAGGCTCGAAATATTAAGTCCACCGATGCCGAGTACGTCACCGGCGGTGATTCTTCCTGCCTGATGAATATTGCAGGTTCGCTTTCTCGCCAGCATATGGGCGTGCGAGCAATTCACCTGGCCGAAATTCTGGCTTCTACCAAGCAACATCCCTGGACTCCCACCACCGCCGCTTACTCGAAGGAGAGCATGCTGTGAGCGTTTCACTCGGAACCCCCAAGATGCCGCCGCGCGCCTCGGATATTTCCCTGCTGCGTGGCAAAGAGCGCTTTCCTAAGGCCGCCCACGACGGGCTGTATAACGCCACACAGCGTCGTAACCTGCACAAGGCAACCACCACCATTCGCGAGAAGCGCGCCAACGTCATCAACGAGATCGACGATTGGGAGGCCCTGCGCGAGGCAGGCTCTGCCACCAAGCGCGATGTACTCGCCCGCCTTCCTGAGCTGCTGGAGCAATTTGAAGCAGCAGTGACTGCCCGCGGCGGCCATGTGCACTGGGCACGCGACGCCGAAGAGGCCGGTCGCATTGTCAAAGACCTTGTGCAGGCCACCGGCGAGAAGGAGGTGGTCAAGATTAAGTCGATGGCCACCCAGGAAATTGCTTTAAATGAGCAGCTCGAATCCGTTGGTATCCACGCCCAAGAAACGGACTTGGCGGAGCTGATTGTGCAGCTTGGCCACGACCGCCCCTCGCATATTTTGGTGCCGGCTATTCACCGTAACCGCGCCGAGATTCGCGATATTTTCGTCCACGAGATGCCCAACACCGATGAGTCCTTAAGCTCGGAGCCTGCGGAGCTGGCCGAGGCCTCGCGTAGTTTCCTGCGCGAGCAGTTTATGAAGGCCAAGGTTGCTATCTGCGGCGCCAACTTCGGTATTGCCGAAACCGGCCACGTCACCATCGTGGAATCTGAGGGCAATGGCCGCATGTGCCTCACCTTGCCGGAAACCCTGATCTCTGTGATGGGCATTGAAAAGATCTTGCCCACCTTTGCCGATTATGAGGTGTTCTTGCAGCTTCTGCCCCGCTCTTCTACCGGCGAGCGCATGAACCCCTACACCTCCTTGTGGAGCGGCGTGACCGAAGGCGATGGCCCTGAGAATTTCCACATCGTGCTGCTCGATAATGGCCGCACGGCTGCCCTTTCCAACGAGATTGGGCGCGAGGCACTCAAGTGCATTCGTTGTTCTGCCTGCCTGAATGTCTGCCCAGTCTACGAGCGTGCCGGCGGCCATGCCTATGGCTCGACCTACCCAGGTCCCATTGGCGCGATTTTGACCCCGCAGCTTACGGGCATGGAGGATGATCAATCGATCAATGGCTCGCTGCCCTTTGCCTCCTCACTGTGTGGGCGTTGCAATGAGGTGTGCCCGGTAAAGATTCCTATTACCGATGCCCTGTTGGAGTTGCGCCACCAGAAGGTCAGCGAACACAAGCCCTTCGTTGAAGGCTCATTGATGACTGCCATGCAGTTCACCTGGGGCAATGAGACGGTGTGGAATACCTTGTCGCGCATGGTCTTCCTCGGCCGCGTCATGGGTGGCTTCAAAGGCAAGATCACTCACCTGCCCAGCTTCCTATCTGGTTGGACGGATTTCCGCGATGTGCCTGTGCCGCCGAAGAAGTCCTTTAGGCAATGGTTCGAAAGCGATGAAGCTCGCGAACTGCTCACCCAAGCCCGCGAGCAAGGCCTCGCAGACGATTCCAAGGAGAACTAAAACCATGTCTGCGAAATCAACGATTCTGCAGCGTATCCGCGATGCTCACAAGCTCGCCGGCACCCCAGAAGGTGGCGTGGAGATTCCCCGCAATTACAACCGCGAGTACTCCTATAGCCGCGCCGAGCTCAAAGAGATCCTGATTGATCGCCTCGAAGATTACAAAGCCATCGTGGTGGAGTCTTCCGAGGATGATCTTGGCGCCACCATCGCCGAGCAGCTTCACCAGCGCCAGGCCAAGCAGGTGCGCTACGCCGAGGGCCTTTCACCTGAGCTCTTTGAGCTTTTCGACGGTCAAGCCAGCGCCGATAATCGCTCCAGTGATCCAAGGGAGCTCAATGAGGTTGATGCGGTGGTCACCGATTCCCACGTCAGCTCTGCTCAAACAGGCACCATCTGCCTGGAGTCCAATGAGCTGTGTGGCAGACGTGCACTGACGCTGGTTCCCGATTGCCACGTATGCATCGTGCGCATGGACAATGTGGTCTACGGTGTGCCGGAAATGATCGCAGCCCTCGGGCGCGAAAAGCCAGTGACGATGATCTCCGGACCTTCGGCCACCTCCGATATTGAGCTCAATCGCGTGGAGGGCGTGCACGGTCCTCGCACATTGATCTGCGTGGTTGTGGACTAGCCATTTTTCGGCCCTGACCCTCAGCACCAAGCCAGCTATCAGGCCTTCGAGCAACAGATGCTCGAAGGCCTGTGGTGTTATGGGCCTGCACAAGTACCCCAGTCGTATTTGGCACCAGCTTCAGTTTGGGTGATTTGTGCAGCTCAACCGGCACGTTTGCCCACTGCTCTGCCGATGATCATCTTGGGATATGGCTCTGCTCCTGGGGTTTTCTATTCCCTTGAGCGCTAGTGCTAGGATTGGGCGTTGCGCGTCTCCGTAGCTCAGTGGATAGAGCATTGGTTTCCGGTACCAAAGGTCGCACGTTCGAATCGTGTCGGGGACACAAGCAAGTGCCCCTACCTCATTCGGTAGGGGCACGTTTTCTTTGCTCTTTTAAAAGGGCCGCTTGGGCATGATTGCCCACGCCACCAGGTACACCAGCACCTGCGGGCCAGGCAAAATGATGCTGGCCACGGTGAGTACGCGAAGCAGGGTGGCATCAATGCCGTAGGTTTCTGCTACGCCACCGAGCACACCTCCAAGGAATTTGTTAGTGGTGCTTCGATACAGCTTGCGCTTCCACAAAGACTCAGCCATGGTTCTCACCTTTCGGAATATTCAAGTGCTCTACGTCCGAGCCTAGTACTGCAAGGGAGAATTCGCGGATGGCTGCTGCCTGCTCCTCGCTTAAACGATCAAACACTAACTCGCGCACCATTTGAACGTGCTCGGGCACCGCCTGCTTTAAGCGGCGCTCACCTTCTTTGGTCAGCGCAACCAGTACGCCACGTCCATCGCCGGTGCAGCGTTGCTTATCTACCAATCCGCGGCGTTCCATGCGGGTAATTTGGTGCGAGGTTCGCGAGCGATCCCAATTCAGCGCCGCGCAAAGCTCTCGCAGGCGCATGCACTGCTCTGGGTGTTCAGAAAGGCTAACGAGCACTCCGAATTCTGGAGTGGTGAGGTCATAACCGTTGTTGAGCGATTCTTCAATCGCGCGATCAACTTTTCGGTTCGCTGCCAGCATCAGACGCCAGAGCCGTTGTTCCTCGTCGCTAAGCCATTGTGGGGTATTCATGCAGACAACATTAAACGTCCGGGTTCAGCAATGAAAAATATACCCGTTTGCCTGCTCAAAGTCTGTTGGCAGGTTCAAGCCAACGCCCCTTTTGTTGATATGTCTCCAATTTCGTGTATTGTGATGCCCGTACCGCACAAGCGTGCAAGAACAACAACGATTGGATGAAAACATGAACATCAATGGCACTTTCCAGCTCGATGCCTCCCACTCCTCTGTCGCCTTCGTGGCTCGCCACGCAATGGTGACCAAGGTGCGCGGCACCTTTAACCAGGTTGAAGCCACCATCGTCCTCGATGGCGAGAACTCCAAAGTGCAGGGCACCGCGCAGGCAGCCAGCATCGACACCGGCAATAGCGATCGCGACGAGCACGTTCGTGGCGATGACTTCTTCGCCGTAGAGCAGCACCCCACCATCACCTTCGAGTCCACCTCTGTGGAACTCAACGGCGAAGAGGGCAAGGTGCACGGCAACCTTGAGATCAAGGGCAACTCCAAGCCCGTTACCTTCGATGTGGAGATCAATGGCATTGCCGAAGACCCCTTCGGCAACACCCGTCTCGGCTTCGAAGCATCCACCAAGATCAACCGCAAGGACTTCGGCATCGACTTCAACGCTCCTTTGAACACCGGCGGCATGCTGGTGTCCGAAGAAATCAAGATCGAGATCGACGGCTCCGCCATCAAGCAGGACTAGTAGTAGCGGGCAAGCTCCGCGAGTGAATGGGCCTGCCGGCCAGGGACCTTTTGAAAGCGTTCCGGCTGGCAGGTCATTATGATCACCTGCTGCTTTTCGGCCATTTTCGCAAGAAGGGCGCTCATGCTGCCGATGCGGGCAGGATCGCTTGCACCCAAGGGATCATCCAACACCAGGCTGGTGTCTTCTCCCCCGGCGATCATGGCCAAGGCGATGCGAATAAGCACCGCGAGCTGTTCCCTGGCTCCCACCGAAAGGCGCTCGAGGGCAAGATGGCCATCCTGGGAGCTCCGGGCAGTCACGCTGAGGTTTTGGTCGAACTCAAACTCCACCTCCGAGCCATACACATAGGGCGCAAGCTGGCTGAGTTTTTGCCCTAGTGGCCGCGCGTAGCGTTCACGAGCCTCGTTCCGGTGGCGCTGCAGCACCTCGTATAAGAGCTTCACCGCATCGGCATCACGCTGCTCCACTGCGAGGCGCTGGCGCGCGGCCTGCAATGCACGTTCGGCTTGTTGCGCTTGTTCCGCAACACCAGATTGAGCATCAATTTCGCTTTGATTGACCTCAATCAGCGCCGTCTTCTTCGCAATATCCTGCTGAATGTTGTGCACTTCAGCCTTGGATTGCTCAAATTCCGAGGCAAGCTTTTCACCACCGAAAGCATCCACCTGCAACCCGGCTTGCTCAAGGCTGCCCTGCAGCTCTTCGCATGTGGCCACGCGCTGCGAAAGTTGCTGTTCAAGCTCCTCGGTAGGCTGCTTGCTTTCTGCCTTTTCTACATCCTTAGCTAGACCTTGCACCAAGGCTTGAGCGTGTTCGACTTTGGCTTCAATGCCATCAAGTGCACGCTGGGCAGGCCTGCTGCTGAGCGCTTCGCGGCGCTCGACAAGGCCTGTCTCTTCTGCCTGAAGGGCTTGGAGTTCTTCGCCTAAGGCTTCGCGGTCATCCTCACACTGCTCCGGAATATCCACGCCTTGCAACGCAAGCTCAAGTTCGGCCAGTCGCTGGCTAACCTCGGATTCTTCGCGCTGCCCTAAAATACCGGCACGTTCAAGCCGCACCTGGTGCAACGCTGTTTCGGCATCCTCGCGCTTAGTGCGCAGCTCTCGAAGCTGCTCAACGTCTTTTGCCGGAGTATCTTGCAGCGCTTGCTCTAAGGCTCGTTCTGCTTCCTTGACAGCCTGCGCACTCGCCTCGCTGCCCGCGCCCGGCTCCACCGAAATCTCCACACCGCCAATTTCGAGCTCGATGGCTTCGGTAACGGCAAAGCGCTGCTCTTGATCCACGGTGTGCTCTTGGCCGTTGAGCGCAATGTCCGTAGGCGCCTGGGCATTCAGGCGCAGTTGCGCACTTTGGCTCTCGTTGACGGCTCGAGCACTACGCAGGGCAGCCTGAGCATCGGCCACCGCATCCACCATCGCTTGTGTCACATTTGGAACCGACTCCAAGCTGAGCTGCTGTTTCTCCAGCTTCTCAAGCTGGGCGCGCTGCTCACGCAGGCGTTGTAATTCCTCGTTTTGCTCAATGAGCCTCAACGCGGCACTGCGCTGCTCAATGCTGCTGCTCAAGTGGGCGATCTGCTCACGGCAGGCTTTGAGCGCAGCCGCGACCTCTTCTACCTTGCGCTGCTCTTGTTGCTGGAGTGCTGCTTTGCCCTTTCGCTCCTCTTCAAGCTCCTGACACTGCAGCTCGTGCTGCTCCAGGGATTGCTTGAGCTCTTTACGCTGCTCAAGTTCCCGTTTTGCCGCCTCCAATAAGGCTAAAGCGTCCGCATGGCGCTGCTTCAAGGCTTCAAGTTCGTCCTGGGCTTGCTTCATCGAGCGATACTCTTGCTCTTTTGCCTGAAGCTCTTTTTCTGCTTGTGGCAAGCGCTGCTCTAAGGCGAGGATCTCGGGCTTGGTCTTATCTACCAAATCAACCCTGGCTTCGATCTGCTTGAACTGATCACTCGCCGTGCTATTCCATTCTTCGGCCTCCTCCACGGCCTTGATCGCCGTCTGCAGTGAACTGCCAGCTTTGGGGCGACCTGTTGCCGTAAAGGTGGCGCTGTAGCGCTTGCCCAGCTTTGCCAACAGCTCTGTGTCTTCATCAAAAGCATCAGCATCATCATGATTGAGCATCGCCTGCAGCGAAGGAATGCCGGCTGCCTTCATATCTGCATCCAGTTTTTCCTGGGACACAAACAATGCCTCGAAAAGCTCAGGATCATTGGCCTCGCCTTTGACCAAGGCTTCGAGCCGATTGGCGGCTTCCGTCGACGTCCACTGCTGGCCCTTGAGCGGGCCTTCAAGGGCTTTGAGCTCTTCAACAGGCTTTTTTAACCAGCGCTTATGCAGCAACAGCCGGTGCTGCCCCATGGTCAGCTCAAGGCTAATCTCTGGGCCTTCATCTCGGGCGAGCGGGCGAAACGCCTCGATGTCCTTGCCTTTAGAGGTACTTTTGGTAAAAAGCGCGTGGCGGATGAGTTCGATGATCGTTGACTTGCCCGCCTCGTTTTCACCGTCAATGACCACGACGCCTTGGTTGGGAATATCTTCGAGCTTGAACTCAGCTACTTTGGCTGCGTTATGGATGTGGATCTTATGAAAAATCATGATGCATTCCTTCCCAAGCGCAGCAGCAATTTGGCCGCGTCGCGGGCTGTTTCGTCGTCTCGCTCTTGGAGCTCTTTTAAGGCCTCGCGGGCAAAGCCCGAAAGCCCCAGATTCTCAATCTCGCCTTCTTGGGGTTGGACAATCAGATCCATGGTGCGTTCATGGCTATAGAGGCAGGCGAAGGTATTTTCCAGCGTGTGTAGGCGTTCCTCTAACCACTGGGAAGTGCTTAGGTCTACAACCCCTTCGAGCGAATAGCGAATCGCGGTGTTGTACTTATCCTCGTATTGCTCAAGTTGGTTGATAAACGCCTCGGCATCTTCAAGAGAATTCACGTTTTGGTGAATATCGTGGAAGATCCACGTGCCCACCCGGTGGGTGGCAACTGATACCTCGGCTTCTTGTTCGCCGTGTTTTTCCACCTCCACCACCAGGGCGTTTCCGGAGTTATTCTCGCCGCCGTTGGTGTGTAAGACGTGGTAATCAGTAGGCTCCGGTGATCCGGAGAACCACACTTTGCCACTGGACCCAACTGGCTGTGCGGAGTGCGTATCGCCTAAGGCCAGATAATCAATAACGCCCTGAGCAATGTTTTTCTCTACAAGATCCAAGGAGATCTGGTCGAGGCGGATCTCATTGCTGCGGCTTTCTGCCTGGCCGTGGCCAACGGCAATGCGGATATTGCCCGTGGGCTCCAAGGGCTCAATCGCCTCAGCCACGAGGTCACGATCGGAAGATTTCGCCATATATGGTGCTGCGACAATCTCTACACCGGGTAGCACCTCAAACGCTTGGTTATCCCGGGCAACGATCACATGCTCAATGGCTTCGATATGCGAATACATTGAGTCCGCCGTGAGTGGATCGTGGTTGCCTGCCACGAACACCGCGGGCATGCTCAGCTTTTCTAATTCGGCTTTTACCCGGTTAATGGTCTGCAGGGATAAGGAATTTGCGTCGAAGAAGTCCCCGGCGACCACGATAAATTCGCAGCCTTGGGCTTTTGCCAGTTCATGCACGCGCCTAATGGCCAGAATGCGGTCTAAAGCAAAGCGAGGGCTTGCTTCTTCACCTAAGCGCCAGCGGCTCATGCCTATCTGGAAATCGGAGGTATGAAGGAATGTTGTTTTCATACCTTTAACAGGTAGCAAACAACCTCCGATCGCGGGGCTATCTTCCCATCAGATGATCGAACATTTCTTCGAGATCTGCTACTGCGCGGAGTTCTTCCACCGAGGAATACGACACTAATCGCATGGCCTTGTAGAGCAATTGCAGGTCTGAATCTTCTAAGGCAGAGGCCGGCTCCGGATCGGGCAAATCTGGCAGCTCGCCACCTTGCCAAAACGCCTCGGAAGATCCCTGGGATTGCTGCTCGCTATGTTGCTTGGCTTGGCTCAGCACCGCCTGTTCCAACGCCACGATGTTGAGTCCACGCAGCTCAAATACCTCGGTGGGGTATTTTTGCAGCCGCTGCGCGGCCTCAATGGCCACCGCGATCACGTGCTTACAGGTGTAGTTCGGATCAGGGCAGCTACAGCGCAAGCGAAGGTCATCTGCGTGTTCTGCAAGCAGCAGTGCCAGCACTTGCGGGCTTAAATCCCCTTCGCGCGCCCGCTTGATGCCTCCGCGCTCTTGCACCAGAAGCTGAGAAATCTGGGCGATTTCATCGGTGCTGCGGTAGGGAAGGATCAGCGCGACGTCGAAAGGCTCAAGTTGAGAACCAGAAACCTCGGCGAGGATCTGACCGTCGCGAAGCTGCAGGTTCATCACCTTGTTCTGGCGAGCATATTCCTGGCCGCGCTGGATGCGACCGTGATCGGCCAACGCAAGGATGAATTGCTGCAGCATGCCTCCGGCACCGGCGAGGTGGGATTGCACCAATGGTTCTTGGGCAGGCTGCTGGGAACGTGCGCCAAAGTTGGCGTAGATGACGTTGTCTTTTCTCGCCCTGACCATCTATTCCTCCCTGCCTCGAAAGCGCATGAGCTCAATAAGCTGCTCGGGTTCGAGCTCTGTAAGCCAGCCTTCCCCGGCGCCAACGACCGCGTTTGCCAGGTGGATCTTGCCAATAATCACATCATTAATGGCTTCTTCGAGTGTGCCTTGGGCAAGCAACTTGTGCACGCGCACATTGCGGCCTTGTCCAATGCGATAGGCGCGGTCGGTGGCTTGGTTTTCCACTGCCGGGTTCCACCAGCGGTCCATGTGCACCACCACATTAGCTGCGGTGAGGTTTAAGCCGGTGCCTCCGGCTCGTAGCGAAAGAATCATCACCGGCGGGCCATCGGGCGATTGGAACTGCTCAACCATCCGGTCGCGACCCGCTTTCGACACTCCCCCGTGCAAAAAGGGGATCGTCTCTCCATAGAACTCCTCTAAGTAGGGCACGAGCATCTCGCCAAAGGTGGTGTACTGGGTAAAGATCAGCGCCTTTTCCTCAGCCATGCGTGCCTCGGAGAGGATCTCCATGAGTTTTTCCACCTTGCCGGAGCGGTGCCGCCCCCGGTAGGTAATGGCGGAGTGATCGCCCAGGAAGTGGGCAGGGTGATTGCAGATCTGCTTGATTTTGGTAATCGCCGCTAGCACTTTGCCGCGGTCTTCGATGGAAGAGCCGCCGGAAAGTTGGCCTTCTACCCCATGCACGAAGGCCTCGTAGAGCGCGGCCTGTTCTGCGCTGAGGCGCACCGTGATGACTTCTTCGTGCTTCTCAGGTAGATCATCGATGATGCTGGGATCGGATTTGAGGCGCCGCAAAATAAAGGGAGCGCTTAAACCGCGAAGCCGCTCGGCTGTCTCATCGTCGTTATAGCGCTCGATGGCCCTTGCAAAGTGGTTGCGGAAAAAGGAGGCGCTTCCGAGCACACCGGGGTTTGCAAAATCGAGGATGGAATGAAGCTCCGCCAATTTATTCTCAATGGGCGTGCCCGTCAGCGCGATGCGGTGGTCCGCCGGCAACGCGCGCGCTGAGCGTGAGGCTTTGGTGCTGGCGTTTTTAATTGCCTGTGCCTCGTCGAGCACCACTCTGCCCCAGCGCACCTTGGCTAAGTCGGTGGCCTCGCGCTGCAACACCCCATAGCTGGTAATCACCACATCAGCTTGCTCTACTGCTTTAAAGAGCGCATCTGCCCTAGGTCGGCTGGAACCGTGCAGTACCAGTACCTTTATGCTGGGGACAAAGCGATGCGCCTCCTTGGCCCAGTTGCCCACCACCGAGGTAGGTGCTACCACCAGCGTTGGTTTGCGCGTACCCGCTACATCCTTGGACTGCGCAATTTCAATGGCCTCCAGGCTGAGTAATTGCAGCGTTTTACCAAGCCCCATATCATCAGCGAGCACCGCACCAATGCGGTTGCTTGCCATCCAATACAGCCAATCCACGCCACGGCGTTGATATTCGCGCAGTGTGGCATGCACGGTATCGGGCAGCGCGACGCGCTGTGGGGCCGGTGCTTTCTCACCATCGACAACGCCTAGCAGTTCCTGATACCAGGGGTCCCCTCGGAACTCCACCAGTTGATCCTGCTGCTGCATGGCGATTTTGCGCAGTTCTTGGATATCTGATGCTTCAAGTCCGGCGTTGGGATTTTGGGCTAGCTCTTCAAGCTCTGCAGCCTCTGCTGCCAATTCCTCCCAATCGGGATCCTGGTGCAGCTTGGCCAGCTCGGCTTTCATCCGTGCTTCATCAGCACGCCTGCGCAGCATCCGCTTGGAGTTTTCTTGCAAATCGGTGATGTACTGCTGGATGCGCGCCACCTGGGCGGTATCGGCAACCACCCACTGGCCGTCGATACGCAAGAGGCCAGACTTGGAGCGCACCAGTTCACGCATCTGTGCCTCGTCGAGCTCGGTATCGCCTACCGATACTTTCCAGTCATAAGAAACGATCTGCTCAAAGCCGAATTTAGAAATCAGCGGCCCGCCGGCAACACGCACACTGGCTTTGGCTTGTTCCTTGCGGGCAGTCCACGCCTTTGGCAGCAGCACCGTAATGCCGGCGCGTGAGAGCTTTTCTACGTCGTGTTGCACAAAGCGTGCCAATTCATCGGTGGTGATCGCCGAATCCCAATCCCCGACAGTGCTTTGGCTATACACCATGTGCGTGCCCGCCGGCAGCTCTCGGCGGTAGTCCAATACGGGGCTGAGTTTGAGCATCTTTTGGTACTGCTCGCGCAAAAAGGCCACAACTTCGCGGTCGTGTTCTCGAAGCAGCAATGGTTGCGGGCTATCAACTCCAGAACGCACCATAATTTTGATCGGCCACAGCGCCAAACCAAGATCGCTGGATTCCTGGGCTTCTTCTTCCGGCTCTTCAATCAGCACCACCAATTCCAGCTTGGAATTGAGCACGGAATTGCGCCAATCACCAATGGCATGGAGTAATTGGGGGTTCGCACGGTGGAGGGACTCGGAGCGCAGGAGTGCGCGGCTAAAGGCGTGCCACTCGTGCGGGCGTGGGCGCTTGTCTAGATCTTTGAGCAGCGCGTGTGCGATCCAATGGGGCAGGATATCGGCCATATCTTCGGCCACCGTGCTCCCGGCGTTGCGCACCAGCACCCCAGGGGCCGCGGCGGTCATCTGCGCGATCCAACCCCGCTCATTCAAACCGGTAGCCAAGGTCCATTGAGGCCACCAGCGCTTTTCTCTAAAGGCTAATTTGATGCTCAGGCGCCCGGCTCGCACAAATTGTTCGAGGCCTTCAAAGCATCGCACCATCCACCACAGATCGGGTGCGATGGTGGCGCGTTCCTCCTCGCTGGATGCGGTAGAGCGCAAGCCGGCAATAGTGGCAAGTGCCTTGACTGTTTGCTCGGGGGTAAAAGCCACGGTGGGCAACTTGGCAATATTTACACTTCTGCCCTTGGGCGTCATCAACGTCACGGGGTGAAGGTGCGCGCGCCTTCCTTTGATTAAGGCATAGACAGACGGCGGAAAGGCATCCTCTGGCACGGCATCGGCGCTGAGAATTTTATGGCCTTCGACCTGTTCGATCCACAGCATGAGGCCGACGTCATTCGACCACAGTCCGTGCAACAGATACTCAGGCATAGGATCAGTTCTACCAGTTGGGTACCGATTCCACCCAAGCAGCAATAGAACAGGCGTTCTACCTTGGTGTTTGTGCGCCTCCCCCACTAATTGCACCGATCACTGCCTACATGGAAACCTTGGAACGCACCCTCTGTCTATCTCATACCAAGGAGGCGCGATGACGGATACCACGTGGTTTATCATCGCCATCATCATCTACATGGGCGTGATGCTCGCCATCGGTTATTGGAGTTTCCAAAACACCGATGAATATGACGATTATGTTCTGGCAGGCCGCGGCTTGAACCCCTTCGTGGCCGCGCTATCTGCGGGCGCATCGGATATGTCCGGCTGGCTGCTGATGGGCCTGCCCGGCGCGCTCTTCGTCTCAGGCATGTCGGAACTATGGATTGCCATTGGTCTACTCATTGGCTGCTGGGCAAACTGGCGCTGGGTGGCACCGCGGCTTCGTTCCTATTCGGAGGTCGCCGGAGATTCCATTACGTTGCCTTCCTTCTTTGAAAACCGCCTGGCGGATAAATCCCGTGTGCTGCGCGTGGTGAGCTCACTGATCATCATCGTGTTCTTCACCTTCTACGTCTCCTCCGGCATGGTCTCTGGCGGACGCTATTTCGAGTCCACCTTCGGTTCCGGCTACCTCGACGGCATGCTGATCGTTGCCGGCATTACCGTTGCCTATACCTTCATTGGTGGTTTCCTTGCGGTGAGCTACACCGACGCGGTGCAGGGCACCATCATGTTCCTATCGCTGGTCATTGTGCCGGTGATGGCATTGCTGAGCCTGGATGATCCCTCAAGCATCTGGACCTGGGCCACCTCCCATGATTACGGCCCTTATACCAGCGGCATTGGCAACCCTGATTACTTCTCCATGTTCAGTGGCGTATCGGCTGCTGCCATCATCGGCAACCTGGCATGGGGCCTTGGCTATTTCGGCCAGCCCCACATCATCGTTCGCTTCATGGCGCTGCGCTCACCCAGCGATGCGCGCCAGGGTCGCTATATCGGTATGACGTGGATGCTGCTTTCTATCGTGGGCGCCACCTTTGTGGCGATTATCGGCACCGCCTACTTTGGTCAGAACCCCGATGTTGCCGTGGTGGATCGCAATGCGTTCGAGACCATCTTCTTGGATATGGGCCGTGTGCTTTTCCATCCCTTGATCGCCGGCCTGATCCTCACCGCCGTGCTCGCGGCGATTATGTCCACGATCTCTTCGCAGCTTCTGGTTACATCCACCTCGCTGATCGAGGATCTGTTTAAGATCTTCCGCAAGAATGAGCCCTCCCAGCGGTTGATGATTTACCTGTCCCGTTCTGCTGTGGTGGCCGTTGCCATCGTCGCTGGGGTGCTGGCGATTAACCCCTCCGCCTCGATCCTGGAGCTCGTGGGCTTTGCCTGGGCAGGGTTCGGATCGGCCTTCGGCCCGCTGGTGCTGTTGATGCTGTACTGGCGTCGCCTGAGCACCATTGGCGCCATCGCCGGTATGAGCACCGGCGCGATCGTCTCCTTCGCCTGGGGCATGTCGAGCCTCAGCAGCTCCTTGTATGAGATGGTGCCGGGCTTTATCAGCGGCCTGGTGGTCACCGTCGTGGTCTCGCTGCTAACAAAGCAGCCGGATCAGAAGGTACTCCAAGAATTCGACGATGCGGTTCGCCTATCCAAGGTTTCGGCCGCCCATCCCGATATGGATATCGCCCAGGCCAACAACCTCCAGCAGGCAGGCAAGCTCTAATGCGCTAAGGCCGGGAACCCCACGGGCGCGTTTTACGTCAAATATTGATGTGAAACGCGTCTTTTTCTTCCTCCTTGTAGCCACGGCTGTTGTCACGGCCCTGAGTCTGCCTCCTTTCGAGCGGCTCGATCCGGCCATTCACCACATCCCTTTGGTGGCTTCGCGCAGCAAGATCCAAGGTTATGAGCGCGAAAAGTTCGGCCACGGTTGGGCCAGGGCACCGCAGGCCTCATGTGACACTCGCCAGCGGCTTTTAGCCGAGCAGCTTTTCGACGTCCAACGAGGCCCATCGTGCACGCTGCACAGCGGTTGGGGCGATGATCCATATTCAGGCATACGCATTGGCGTTGGCTTGGAGGACGCAGAGCCGATCGAATTAGATCACGTATTTCCTCTAGCAGCGGCATGGGATTTGGGTGCTGCGAGCTGGTCACAGCAGCAGCGGGAGAACTTTGCCAATGATCCACTCAATTTGGTCATTGCCAGCAGAAAGGCAAATCAGGAGAAATCAGATGCCTTGCCGTCGGCATGGTTGCCGCCGAAGCGAAGCGCACGGTGTTGGTATGTCAATCGGCTCGCTTTGGTGGCAGCGCGTTATCAGCTTGCTCTCCCCCGCCAAGATGTGGCGGTGATGCAAAGACAGTGTCTTCTGCGTTAGGGTGCATAAGCTGACATCTTTTATGTCAAACACGCGAAAATTAGAAAGGTTGTAGTGCTTTGAGCTCTCTCCTCGTCATCTTGCACGTGCTTGCTGCCGTGTTGTTCCTCGGTCCTGTAACCGTGGCTGTATCCATGTTTGGCCCTCGTGCCCTTGCTGCTTCCCGCGGTGATGAGCACGCCAAGGGCTCGGTGAAGACCCTGCACCGCATTACCAGCGTCTACGGCATCCTCTCGCTGTTTGTCCCCATGATTGGTATTGCCCTGATGTTCACCGGCGATTACTGGTCTGAGGGTCGTTTCCACGCCTCGATTTTGCTTTCCTTGATCGCTTGGGCAGTACTGTTCTTCCTCATCCTGCCGCGCCAAACCAATATGGCTGGCGCTTTGGGCGCTCTTCCTGCCGATGAGCAGGCAGAAAAGACCTACAGCGTCAACAACTGGCAGAAGGCGAAAAGCCAGGTTGCCATGTACGGCGGTATCTTCAGCGCACTCTGGGTAATCGTGTTCATCTTGATGATGCTCTAACCCAGCAGATACAAAAACACCGGCCAGCGTTACTCGCTTGGCCGGTTTTTTGTTGGCTCCTTTAAGAAGATCCGATGAGCACCCAGGGTGACTTCTTATTCTCTCGGCGAAACTCCAACTCGCTCACAGCCTTCAGGTGTGCGTTTTGGTAGCCGCGGCACCAGTCCACGTCGCTTCGTTCATAGGTCTTAGATTCAAAGCGACCGTCCTCATCCATCATCACCACGATATTTTCGCCCTCATCGGGGCCATACTCAGGTGTGTCGAGGCCTTCGATGCCGATGGCATCTTCTGCCAAAGAGCGCTGATCATAGGGGCAGATCACCGCCACCGTGGTCCACTCGTCGCCATAGCCCTCGGCGACGCTAAAGCGCGCTACTCGCGGATACTCTTGGCCCTTGGAGTGCTCTTTGAGCGCATCTTTTAAAGGGTCGTGCGCGATTAACCAGATGGTGAAAATTGAAAACATCACCGTAAAGACGGCTAGGCCAGCCATGCCGAGGTTGGTGCGACGCACGGTGCCTCCTTTGTACTCACGTTTATGCCATCCGCCTTCGATGCTAGATGCGCTGCACACAAATGCCTAACCCCCAACCCTGCGTTTTGAGAAACTGGATTGGGGGTTTAAAGCCACATGTGGTGCTAGTCGCGCCAGCGGCCACGACCGCCACGGCGGTCATCGCGATCACCACGGTTACCGCGGAAGCCACCGCGTCCACCACGACGATCATCACGCTCGCCCCTGAAGCCACCGCGGTTATCGCGCGGAGGGCGACCATTATCGCGCTCGATGTTGATCAACTGGCCAGAGATCCTGGTATCACGCAGGTTGTCAAGCACATCGCGCGACATGTTCTTCGGCAGTTCCACCAGGGTGTGGTCTGCAAAGATGCTGATTCGACCGAAGTCCTTGTTGCTCAAGCCGCCCTCGTTGGCCAGGGCGCCAACGATGGAACCGGGGCGCACATGTTGGCGCTTACCCACGGCGAGGCGATAGAGCTGCATATCCTGGCTGCGCTCAAAACGGCTGCCACGGTCGCCACGATCACGGCGCTCACCACGGTCGAAGTCGCGGCCACGACGATCCCCACGGTCACGGCGATCAAAGTCACGATCGCGGCGATCACGGCGACGCTCCGGCGGAGCCTCCTTCATCAAGAACTCATCACCTGCACGAGCCTGGGTGGCCAGTGCTGCGGCAATGTCTTCCAAAGGAACATCGTGTTCTTCGGCGTATTGCTTGATCAGACCGCGGAATACTGCCACCTGATCGTCTTCGAGCGACTCGGTGATCGAATCGGCGAACTTCGCCTTACGCGAATCATTCACCTCATCGACGGTGGGCAGATCCATCTCGGTCAAAGGCGCATTGGTGGCGCGCTCAATCGAGCGCAGCATGCGGCGTTCACGCGGGGTAACAAACAGGATTGCCTCGCCGGAGCGGCCAGCGCGTCCCGTGCGACCAATGCGGTGCACATAGCTTTCGGTGTCGTTGGGGATGTCGTAGTTAAAGACGTGGGTGATGCGTTCAACGTCCAAACCACGAGCAGCAACGTCGGTGGCCACGAGGATGTCGAGGCGGCCGTCTTTGAGCTGGTCCACGGTGCGCTCACGCTGCGCCTGTGCAATATCGCCATTGATGGCGGCAGCGGAGAATCCGCGGGCACGGAGCTTTTCTGCGAGCTCTTCAGTCTCGTGCTTGGTGCGCACGAACATGATCATGGCTTCAAACTCGGTCACTTCGAGGATGCGGGTCAAAGCATCGAGTTTGTTGCGGTGCGCCACAGAAAGGTAGCGCTGCGTGATGTTGGTGTTGGTGCGAGTCTCGCTCTTGACCTGAATTTCACGCGGGTCGTTCATGTACTGCTTGCTCAAACGGCGAATACCGTTGGGCATGGTGGCAGAAAACAGGGCCACCTGCTTTTCTTCTGGAGTATCGGCGAGGATGCGCTCCACGTCTTCTTGGAAGCCCATGTTGAGCATCTCGTCTGCCTCATCCAAGACGAGGTACTTCAGCTCGGAGATATCCAGTGAGCCCTTTTCCAGGTGGTCGATCACACGACCGGGAGTACCCACGATGATCTGCGCGCCGCGGCGAAGACCAGAAAGCTGAATGCCGTAGGCCTGGCCACCGTAGATGGGCAGGACGTGGATATCGCCCAGGTGATCGGCAAAGCTTTGGAATGAATCGGCCACTTGGAGTGCCAATTCGCGGGTTGGTGCCAGCACCAGTGCCTGTGGGTGGCGCTTCTTTGCGTCGATACGCGAAAGAATTGGCAAGGCAAATGCGGCAGTTTTACCTGTACCCGTTTGGGCCAGACCCATGACGTCGTTGCCTTCCATCAGCAACGGGATGGTCTGCGCCTGGATGGCTGAGGGAACCTCAAAGCCAACCTTTTGCACGGCCTTTAATACGGCCTTTGGCAAGCCCAGGTTTTCAAACCCGGCTTCTTTTTTACCCTCTTGCTCACGTTCCGCTTCAGCGGCTTTCTCATTGTCCGCTGCAGCGGAGTCGTTGTTCTCAGAAGTATTCGCGCCCTTGTCGCCATCAACATCTTGGATGGCGTTTCCTTGCGATTGATCCTGAGATTCCGACACAAAATTCTCTTCCGGCACGTTCTCGCCGCCGGTGGCGTTATCGGTAATGCTCATTGCTCATCAACGCTACGCTATTGTTCGCAGGATTGCCGAAAAGGAGACACAACCCTCTGAGCCCCAAGTATGAGACGAAGGCCATAGCAAACAGGCTTCAGCGCCAAAACAGCGCCGCAGTGGCAACCGTGCTTGCTGGCCACTGTGGCGCTGCTGGAGATCCCGGCATTTTAAGCGATGCGGCGCGCACCGTTTCCAGGCGTAGCCACCATGAAGGTGGGTTCCGGGAAGTCCTTGTCTAAGGCGGCCTGGACAATGCGTTCAGCTACTGCCGGCACCTCGTCTTCGGCCACAAGGGTGATCACACTGCCACCGAAGCCACCGCCGGTCATGCGCGAGCCGCGTTGCCCCACTGCTTGGAATACGGATTCCAATTCGGGGGTGACGACTTCGTATTGATCCCGCAGTGATTCGTGGGAATCGCGCATGAGCTGTGCAAAGCGGGTGAGATCATCTGCCTCTAGGGCTTTGGCGGCCTCAGCGGTGCGATCGGTTTCCTCTACAACGTGCTTGACGCGCTTGCAGGTCACCTCGGCATCGCGGCCTTCTTCCTCGGCCCACGCCGCGGCACGGACCACGGCATTGTCCACCTCACGCAGGGTGTTCGCACCCATGGCAGCGGTAACATCGTCGATCACGCCGCGCCTAGAGGCGTATTGGCCGTCGTTGAGCGCGTGTGGGGCGTTGGTATCGGCGATCAGCAGCACCAGGCCATGGCCGGAGAGATCGAAAGGCACAAGGGTGGTTTCGCCTTCTTGGAAGTCAATCACCAGTGCTTTTCCTTCTTGGCCGAACAGCGAGGCACGCTGATCCAAGCCGCCGGTAGAAGCACCGACCACTTCGTTTTCGGCGCGGATGCAGGCATCCACGAGCGCGGTGCGTTCGGGTTGCGTGGCGCTGCGGCCGGTGGCCAATTCGAGCGCACCTAGGGCTGCAGAGCATTCCAGGGCCGCTGAGCTGGATAGCCCAGAGCCCACCGGCACATCAGAAACGATGGCCATATCCAAGCCCTCGGCGCAGGGAATCACTCCTGCCTCGATGGCTGCCCAAATGGCGCCAACGACGTAGCCTGCCCAGTTATCTGGGTTGCCGGGGCCTACCTCGTTGATGGGGATTTCAACTTTGGCGGCTTCACTTTGGCCAGGGGCCAGTGAGACTACGCGGTAGGTGGGTTGGCCGGAACGTCGAATCGCGATGGCGGTATTGGCTTGCAGCGCGAAGGGGATGGAGATGCCTCCTGCGTAATCAACGTGATCGCCGATCACGTTGACACGCCCCGGTGCTGCCCACACCCCTTCTGGTTCTTGGGAGAAGTGAGCCTGAAACAGCCTGCTGGCAGCCTGCGCGAGCTCGGCGTCGTCACGAGCGCTCATCCAACGTGCCATGATCACCAAACCTCCTTGAATTTCTTGGCAATGGTTTCTGGGGTGGTGTCATTGATCCATACCCCCTGGGATGATTCCGAACCGGCCAGGAACTTCATGCGGTTCGGGCTGCGCATGAGAGAGAACATCTGCAGGTGCAGGCGTCCATAGGTGCGAAGCTCGGGATCCACGGGAGCCTGGGTCCATCCGGCGATATAGGGGGTTTTGTCTACGCCTTCAAAGAACTGGTCAAAGACGGTGTAGAGCCGCTTGAGCAGTCCGGCGAGCTCTTCGCGTTCTTCTGCCTCAAGCTCGCTGAAATCAGCCACGTGGCGTTTAGGCATCACCATGACTTCTACCGGCCACTTCGCGGCGGCGGGAACGAAGGTAAGGAAGTGTTCGCCTTCCTCAATCACGCGGGTGCCGGCTGCCTTTTCGGCTTGGACAATCGCGTCGAAGAGGTTATCGCCGCGGTTGAGGGCATGGTGTTTGGCCTGCTCGACTACCTGTTGCAACCGTGGGCTTAAAAATGGGTAGGAGTAGATCTGCCCATGAGGATGCTGCAGGGTAACGCCGATTTCCTCACCGCGGTTTTCAAAGGGGAACACCTGCTGCACGCCAGGAATCTTGGACAGTTCGGCGGTTCGGTGTGCCCAGGCCTCGATCACGGTGCGGATTCGCTCCACGCTGAGGTCTTTGAAGGATTGTTGAACATCCTCGGTAAAGCACACCACCTCGCAGCGCGCTAGCGCTGGTTCTTTGGGGAAAAGCTCATCGCCATCAACAAAGTGTTCCCAGTTGCTGGTATCCATGTGCTGAGTAAATGACGGGAAGCGGTTTTCAAATACCACTACGTCATAAGAAGGCGATGGAATCTCCGTGGGCAGCTCCCCCGGCTTGGTTGGCGCCAGGGGGTTCTCATTTGCCGGTGGCATGAAGGTGCGGTTCATCCTGTGTGAGGCGTAGGCAACCCACGCCCCGGTCAAAGGATCACGGCGAATCTCCGAGGAAGTATTGGCGTGTGGCAGGTCGCGGGTATCCTCCAGCACACGGTCGCTGTGTTCGCGATCGTCGAAGTAGATAATCTCGCGGCCGTCGGCAAGCTTGGCTTTGGTAATCGCGACCTGATGCATTACTGGCCTCCGGGAAGTGCGCTCTCGTCGATCTTGGATTCATCCACCACGATGGGCTTCATCTTTGCCCACAGCATGAACGCTGCGCCAACGAGCAGCATGGCGACGCCAGCGTAGAGGTTATCGGCGCTATTTTTCAGCGCTCCGGTGTCGGGATTCGTGCCGGGGTCGAGCACAAAGCTGCAGATCACGAGGACGATGCCGTAGATCCCGATGAGCAGTCCAATGAAGTTGCGGATATCGAAGGCACCCGCAGCATGCTTTTTGTTGTTTGCCATGATTACGCTCCTTTTAGGCGAAGATGACGTTCAAAGCGATGACGAGCACCATGCACAGCACGCCAAGGGGGACGGTACGGCGGTACCAAGGAAGGGCGGCTTCGTTTGCGTCGACAAGCGATTCCTTGGGAGTAACCGAACGGACAAAGCCGACGAGCTCACTATCGGGCTTTGGCTTCGTTGCCATGGATACCACGATGGAGATGATGATGTCGGTAGCGAAAGCGATCGAGGCCGCCACGAAGGCAGTACCTTGACCAGGAAGGTTGACCACGGGGTTTTCGCCAAGTGAGAGCACCCAGAAACCGATGGCGGCGAGGGTACCGGAGACGAGGCCGACCCAACCTGCGGTAGGTGTCATGCGCTTCCAGAACATACCCAGAATGAAGGTGGCAAACAGCGGGGCGTTGAAGAAGCCGAAGAGTGTTTGCAGGTAGTCCATCACGTTGCCGAAGTTCTTGGCCAACAGCGCGGTGAACACGGCGATCACGGTGGCGCAGACGGTGGCCAGGCGGCCGAACTTGAGGTAGTAATCGTCTTCGCGATCCTTGACCACATAGGTTTGCCAGATGTCGTAGCTCATCACCGTGTTAAAGGCGGAGATGTTAGCAGCCATACCGGCCATGAAGGAGGCCAGCAGACCAGCGATAGCCACGCCAAGCAGACCATTCGGCAGCAGGTCACGCATGAGCAGCAGCACTGCGTCGTTGGGGGCGGCCTCGGGGTTCGGGCCGATCAGTTCAGCCACGAGCACGGAGGCGATCATGCCGGGTAGCACCACCAAGAAGGGGATGAACATCTTGGGGAAGGCACCGATGATCGGGGTCTTGCGAGCCGCAGACAGCGACTCGGAGGCCATGGCGCGCTGCACCTCAACGAAGTTGGTGGTCCAGTAACCGAAGGAGAGCACGAAGCCAAGGCCGAAGGTAATGCCGATGATGGAGAGCACCGGGGAATCAAATCCGGAGATCTGCATGCCGGGCCAGGTGTGGAAGTGGGAGGAATCGGCTACTTGTTCTTTGAGTCCAGACCAACCACCAACACGGTTCAAGCCGATCAGGGTCAGCGGCAGCAGGGCTGCGATGATGACAAAGAACTGCAGCACCTCGTTGTAAATTGCAGCCGAAAGGCCACCCAAGGTGATGTAGGACAGCACGATCACAGCGGCCACGATCAAGGTGACCCACAGCGGCCAGCCCAAGAGTGCGTTGACGATCTTAGCCAGCAGGAAGAGGTTCACACCTGCGATGAGCAACTGGGCTAGGGCAAAGGAGATGGCATTGACCAAGTGTGCGCCCGGACCGAAGCGTCGCAGCATGAATTCCGGCACCGAACGAACTTTGGAGCCGTAGTAGAAGGGCATCATCACAATGCCCAAGAACACCATGGCCGGCACGGCACCAATCCAGAAGTAGTGCATGGTTTGGAAGCCATATTGCACACCATTGGCGGACATGCCGATGATCTCCACCGCGCCCAGGTTGGCGGAGATAAACGCCAAGCCCGTCACCCACGCGGGAAGGCCGCGGCCGGAGAGGAAGAAGTCGATAGAGGAAGAGACACGTGCCTTCGCGGCCCAGCCAATGCCGAGCACAAACACGAAGTACAACGCGACCAATAGATAGTCGACCCAACTGGCGTCGAGCCGCAGTGCGGTATCCATACCTGGTCACCTTTACTTTCAACTGTTAATGAGGGGGATATTCAGTTGTGCGTATTTCCTACGCAAGCTAGTTCAGCCGTTGATGCATTACCTGCAGTTTCACTGTGCTGCAGAACAGGCCCGGGTGTTTGAGCGTGGCCAGATCCGTTGCGCTTTTCAGTGCATTTGGCGGTGCGGTCATAGGTTCAACAGCCACTGCCCTACCCCGCCCTGGGTACGTCACACCGAAGGATTCGTCTGGAGTGAAAATCTGGGCCCAATGAAATGCGTCTTCACAGACCATGCGCACTCCTCCATCATCGGAGGTGAGCTCGGCTACCAAGCCACGATCAACGCGGAAGCAATCATCCATGACTACGCCTTGAAGGCTCGTGCCCTGGCGAAGCTTCTTGGCTAAGTCAGACTCTTGAAGGTCGCCACATGGCAGGTTGCGATTGGCATCCAATGGCAATTGCTTTTCGACGTTCACCCTCAAGGTAGATCGATCCGTTTCGGCACCTTTGGCGCTGAGGTAGGTATGCCAGCCAAGAGCGAAGGGGGCTTCGGGGGCTTCAGTTTGGGCAATCACCGTGGCGGTGAGTTCGAAGGGGCTGAGCTGATAGTTCACGCTCAAGGTGATGGGCCACGGCCAACCCTGGGTCGGTGCGATCTCGCAACTCAGCGACGCAACGTTTTCGTAGTGTTGGACTACGTCCCACACTTGCTTATGCACGAAGCCGTGAATGGCGTTATTGCGCTCTGGTTCTGTGATGTCGAGCTGGTGCTCTTGGCCTTCGAATTCAAATGTGCCGTCTTCTGTACGGTTTGGCCAAGGTGCAAGCCACAAACCCGCGGCAAGGGGAGGCTCGTTTGGAGATGTGTAGGTTTCAACCAGAGGGTCACCGTTATAGGTCAGAGACTTCAGCCCTGCCCCTAAGGTGTTGATTTCTGCTGCCATATCGCCGCACTTCAGGTGCACGACATGTGGTTCACACTTCCCCATCGCCTAACCTTTCAATCGCTGGTTCTAGCGGCAGTTCGGCGGAGAGAAGGCTGTGACCTTCCTTTTAGGCCAGCCCTCAGACGTCGGACAACCTCAACACCACCCATGGTAGCGGGACCGCTACAGAGGGTGCAAGGTCTATCTCATTCGAGACCAACTATGCTCTAGATTACTTCCTACCTATCAAGCTGCGAGCTTGGTAATTATCACAACGAAAGCTGATCAAGTTGAAAAAACGGATTCAAGTTACCGGCGCCGTATTCCTGCAAGATAACCGCGTTATGGCTGCTCAACGCGGTGGCGGAAAAGCTCTTGACGGATATTGGGAATTTCCTGGTGGGAAAATCGAGGCTGGCGAAACCCCCGAGGAGGCTTTAGCGCGAGAACTGCGCGAAGAGCTCAAAGTTGAAGCCGAAGTTGGTGAACATCTCACCACAACTGAACATGAATACGATTTTGGCATTGTTGTGCTCTCGACGTATTTTTGCACCTTGCACGGTGAGGAACCCGTGCTCACTGAGCACAAAGAGGTGCGATGGCTTAGGCCGGACGAACTCGAACTGCTCCCCTGGGCGCCAGCGGATATCCCGGCAGTCAATCTGATCAAGCAGCGACTGACCTCGAAGGGCTAGCGCCTTGTTTCCGCTTTCCACAACACTTGAAGATGATCTCACGTTCGGTTTCTTAAACCACACTCATCCAAGCGAGCAGATCTACCACCCGAGGCTGATCGCCAACGAGCAGGACAACACCATGGCTGCAGCGATCAGGCAGGAGCTTCTGCATTGCAAGAGCTTCACGTTCTCGGTCGCGTTTATTACATCTTCGGCGCTAGCCCTGCTGAAGACTGCGCTGCTGAACTTCCAAGGCCGAGGCACGATCATCACTTCCAGGTACTTGGACTTTAACGACCCAGTAACCTTCCGCGAGCTGCGTTTACTTAAAAACGTCGACGTCTATATTCATGACGATTTAGACGCCGGATTCCACGCGAAGGGGTACGTTTTTGAAAAAGCGGACGGGGTCACCGCTATCGTCGGAAGCTCCAACCTCACGGATAAGGCACTGCTTCAAAACCGTGAGTGGAATCTGAAATTTTCCGCGCTGCCCGATGGTGATATCGCGCTGCAGTTGCAGCGCCTTTTAAAGCATCAAGTAGAAAAGTGCATTCCGCTGAGCGAGGAATGGATCCGCCAATACGAAGCTGAACGGCAACCTCCAAAATTCCCGGATCCGACCCGCGACCCCTTGCCACCCCGTGGACGCATTCTGCCAAACCCGATGCAAAGCGAGGCACTCGACAATATTGAAAAGATCCGGGCAGCCGGCAACCGCCGCGCTCTAGTTATCTCGGCTACCGGTACAGGTAAGACGATCTTGGCCGCGTTGGCCGTTCGCGCGGCCAAGCCGAAACGTATGCTCTTTATCGCTCACCGCCAGCAGATTTTGGAAAAGGCACAATCTGAATTTCAGCGGGTCTTGGGCTGCAAAGACAACGAACTCGGGCTGTTTGTGGGCAAGTACAAAGAACTTGATCGCCGTTATGTGTTCGCCTCAGTCCAGTCGCTGAATAGTGCCGGGGTGCTCGAATCTATTGATCCTGAGGCGTTCGATTACGTCATCGTCGACGAAGTGCACCGTTCAGGAGCAAAGAGTTACGTCAAGCTCATCGAAACACTTCAACCAAAATTTTTACTTGGCCTCACGGCAACCCCTGAACGTACCGACGGCTTCAATGTGTTCGAGTTATTCGATTACAACGTTGCCTACGAGATTCGTCTGACAAAGGCCCTGGAAGCTCGAATGCTCGTGCCGTTCCACTACTACGGCGTAACCGACTACAGCTTTTCCGGTACAGACTCCGTCGACGAACACACCGATCTATCACGTCTCGTGGCTGAAGAACGCGTCAAATATGTGCTCCAAATGCTAAGGACCTACGGACACGCCGACGGCGTATGCGGTCTGATGTTTTGCAGTAGAAAAGAAGAAGCAGCCAAACTTTCGGAAATCCTCAACGGTTCAGAACTGAATGGGCGAAAACTTCGCACTGCAACGCTCAGCGGCGACGATTCAATTGAACACCGCAACCGCACCGTTCAACGACTCGAAGATGGGGAACTCGATTACATCTTGACAGTCGATATCTTCAACGAAGGTGTCGACATTCCCGCGGTCAATCAGATCGTGATGCTTCGGCCTACTCAGTCGGCCATTATTTTCATCCAACAACTCGGGCGTGGTCTAAGGAAAGCTAAAAACAAAGACCACCTTCGAGTCATCGACTTCATTGGCAATTACAAAAACAACTACCTCATCCCACTGGCGTTAATGGGAGAGCAAGGCCGAAAAACTGGACGCATAAAACGAGGTGTGGTTGCGACCAAGGGCGATAATTCCATCGCCGGACTTTCCAGCATCAATTTCGATCAGATTGCTGAAGAAAGAATTCTGAAGTCAATCGACAGTGCCCCGCTGCATCATTTAAAAGAGGTAAAGAAGGAAATCCTCGCGATGCAAGATCGGCTCAATCGCGTGCCAAAACTCATCGATTTTGCGTTGAGAGACAGCATCGATCCCGTCACGCTCGCAAACACAACCGGCAGCCTCAAGAATTACTGGGACGTTTTGTACAAAATTGGGCTTCGCCCCACCCCACCGAATGAGGCTCAGGCTAACTTCCTGTATTTCTTTTCCAAGGAATTACTTCCGGGCAAGCGCCCACACGAGTTGCTATTGATGCAAGGCTTGCTCGATCACGGTGAGCTCAGTTCCGTCGAATTTGAGACTCTGCTAGCGAGAAAATCTCTCTCCCAAAATCCTCAACTTCTCGAAAGCACCTACAGGGTTCTGGACTTTAGTTTCTACGCAAAGCCGATTTTTGGCGATACTCCACCCGTCCAACGCGACAGGGACATGCTTCGTCTCAACGACTTATTCATCACCTGCATGGAAGACGAGACCTTCGCACAAGACATCAGAGATATCGTCGAAACGGGATTACTCATCTCCGAGCAATCCTTCAACAACGCCGATACATTGATCTACGAAGAGCGCTATTCTCGCAGAGAAATCGCTCGTCTGCTGAACTACTCAAAAGACAAAAGTGAGACGTTCTTTGGGTATGCCGCGGACCAGGAAACCATGACGATTCCGATCTTTGTCACCTACCGCAAAGACCATCGATTCAGCGAAGAAACGTCCTATGGGGATGAATTCTTATCTCATGACTTACTCAAGTGGTACACCAGGTCTAGACGCCGCATCTCTACACCGGAGGTGAAAAGGATCCTGTCCGGAGATTATCGGCTTCTCCTTTTTGCCCAAAGAAGTAAGGACGATAAGGAAGAGTTTTATTACCTAGGAGACGTGTTTACTCAATCCGCCCGACAGGAAAAACAAGCCTCCGGCCAAGGTGGAGTCGATATTGTGCAAATCGATCTATCGCTTGAAGTTCCCTTAAGCGATGAAATGTTCCGTTACTTCACAGCCAACGGAGAGATGATTGATGCATAGTCAGCCAGGACGCCCCTAGCTTTCCAGCGTTTCTCTTGCGAAGATCCAGTACACCAGGGCGATTGCTGTGATCACGCCGCACAGGATGAAGGCCGCGGGGAAACCGAAGTGTTGAGCGGTCAAGCCCACGGCAATGGGCGAGAGAATCGAGCCGAAGTCTTGAGACATCTGGAAATTCGCCAGCACCTTGCCGCCGGACTTGTCATTGCCCACCACATCGGCCAAGACGGCCTGCTGGGCTGGGTTCAAAAAGCCTGCGCCCGCGCCGGTGAGCGCTGAAAGCAGCAACAGCACCCATACTTCACCGCTAAAGCCCAAAGCGGCGGTGAAGGCACCATTGATGGCAAGCCCGGCCATGAGCACCGGCTTCCTGCCAATCGAGTCGGCAAGTTTCCCGGAAAACTGCAGGGCGAAGGCGTTGCCCGCAGCAAAAGCGGTGAGCGCGAAACCTGCGATGGCAGCGCCATTGCTAAAGGTGGCGGCACAAAACAGCGGCACAACGGCGATGCGGGCGCCGAAATTCGACCAGCCATTGGCAAAGCCGCTGATTAAGGTGCCGCGATAAGCAGAATCTGCGAAGGCCTGCGCAAAGCGCATGGTGGGCAGTTTCTTCTCGCCTTTTGGTACTGCCCCGATATTCGAGGGCATGCGCCACCACACCACGCAGGCCGCCAGGATCACGGTCACGGCATAAATGATGAAGGGGATGCGCATGCCGAGCGAGGCGAGGGCACCGCCGATGACCGGGCCGAGGATATTGCCGAAGAGGAAGCCCGATGCATAGGCCGAGGATGCTCGCCCACGGATTTCAGGTGGCGAGAGTTTAATAATCAACCCCATGGCAGACACCGTGAACATGGTGGAGCCGAAACCTGCGATGGCTCTTAGGACGATGATCTGCCAATAGGCTTGCGCTACGGCAACAAAGCCAGTGGCGATGGCGACGGTAAATAACCCTGTGAGGTAGACCTTGCGCGAGCCGATGGCGTCGACAAGCGAACCCGACACTGGGGCAAAGATGAGGCGAGTGGCGGCGAATACCGATACCACCGCGCCGGCGAGCGCCATGCCAACACCGAAGCTCGCAGCGAATTGCGGGATGATTGGGGCGATAATGCCGAAGCCGATGGCGATGATAAAGGCGGCCATCACCAGAATCCAGATTTCGTGGGGGATTTTGGTGCGCGGAGTATTGGCTTGGCGTATCACTCGACTCAGGATACCCATACTAAGAACTGAAGCTCTGCAGGTGCCCAACCCTACAGCACAGAATAGAACATGTGTTCTATGTATAGCCCGGCGAATCGGAGGGTGCTGGCTATATTCACCACCATGCACAGCATGAACAATCAACACCACAGCAGTACCTTCACCACCGACATCGCCACCGCATGCGCGGTGATTGAACAGCAACACACCGATACGCTGGCCAAGATCCGAAGCATTATCCGCCACCCAAGATCTTTAGCGCGCCCCCAGGCCTCTTGGCGGCCACCGATTATCGCCCTTGATCCACCAACGTCTGCCCACGGACTTCGCGTTGCCATAACCCGAAGAAGAGTTGGCCCAAATGTTCAAGCCAGAGTGCGAGGCTACGGCGAACATCGCCGACCGGCCTATGTACTGGCCTTAAGGTTTTCTTGCCGCCAAGGCCAGGAAGTATCTCCTGTTCTAGCCGAGGCATGGGTGCGCGGAATCGTCGGCGAAGCCAACGCAGGCTGCGTCCACGCACTCAGCGATGAATACACCCCCACATTTTTGTGGATCACCGATGCCCAAGGCCAAGCCCTGCACTCCCCTGCCTCGCTGTTTGCCGCTTTTGCCCAAGCGGCATAACACCACCTAAAAAGCCCCCATCGCCTTTGGGCTTAAGACCAAAAGCGCGGGGGCGCACACACTGCGTGTGAAGGGGTTGTCGCGTGGCGGGGTTGTTAAGACTCTTCTTCGAGGTCGTCTTCGTCTTCGAGATCGTCCTCGAAATCTTCATCATCTTCGCCAAAGATGTCATAGACCTCGGGCTCATCATCGAGATCATCAAGCGGTATAAGCTGCGACTCCCAATCCTCGGCATGATCCGCGGCCAAAGAGAGCACATCAAAGAGTCGATCGGGATCGCTAAAGCTACCAAGCTCGAGCACTTCCTCCGTCATGGCGCCGATTTCTGCGGCGGCCTCGTAGAAGATGCGTTCGCGCTCCTCGTCGGTGATATCTTCAGGATCTTCCAGATCCCACAGGTTATCCACCGCCTCGCCAACCATCTCTTCGAACTCCGCGCCCAAAGTAACAAAACTGACGTGCGCTACCGCCTCGGCATCTTCAACGCTAACTTCCACGATCAACTGGGAGTTATCCGCCACCTCAGCGATCACCACACTCGGATCCATCGGATCCTGCAGGAAGGTCAGATCAGCGATGCGCTCATCGGTAGATTCCAGCAAATCGCGAAGAATCGTCACCACTTGATCGGTGGCGACGTGCTCAGCCACCGTGCGCACAGCGTCTTCCAAAGAAAAGACCACCGAGACCAACGCGGCCTCAAAATCCACATCTTCTTCCGGGCCAGTCGATGCAGCAATATAGACATTGGCCGCGGGCATGATCGGGTCGATCTCTACAAACTGAATTTCCACATCAGAGGTAATAGGTACAAACATCACCTCGTCGTTTACGCGGGACTCAATCCCCTCCGCATCCAGCGCAGCAGCGATGTCTTCAAAGAAACTCATGTTTTGCCCTTCCACGAAGAAGTTAGACCAAAGGCCTGGTTTACCTATTGAAACCATCACCTTGGCCTAAGCCTAGCCTTTTGCTCAGCGGAATGCTTTAGAACAATCAAGCCGCCATGAGCAGCGGGCACTACCAGGGTTGTAGCGCCGCCAACTGCCCCGCGATGCGCTGTTCGCGGTCTTGATGCGGGCAGGAAGTACACACCCCAGCATTCGGCGAATGATAAATCATGCAACAAGAACTGCGGTGGGCAAGCAAATACTCCGGCTCCTCACCGGAAGCAAGCAACTCAGGCACTGCCGTTTGGATAAGTTGGCCGTCTTCTACAGCATCCACGCGAAGCGGCGGCAGGGTCACTTGCTGGCGTGCAGCATCACCGTCGCCATTGCCCGCTGCAGATTCAGCTTCAAGCTCGCTCAATGCAACAGCACCCTCATTGGCTCCCTGCAATAATCCTTCGCGCAACTGCTGGGCCACCTCGAAGGCACGGGCAGTTTCAAACGCCTGATTGCCAGCGCCAATCGCCGGTTGAATCAACCCATCTGCAATGACAGACCATAACGGCGCAGGCCGAAGATCTAGTTGCGAACATAGTGCAGCCACCAATCCTGCAAGGCTAAGACCAAGGCCTTTAGCCGAGGCTTCCACACTGCTGGCCTGGCGGGTAGGGCGGTAACCGAACCAGAAATCGCCGTCTCTGCGAAACAACTCCCCGCTGCGAAGATCCAAGTCCGGCACCACGTCTTCTTCCACCATCAAATGCACCGAAGGGGCTGCGAGATCTCCAAGCAATGTATAAAGCCAAAGCTGGGCAGTGTGCTTTGGCTTCTCCAAGCTAAAGATGGCTCGGCACTGGGCGATCGCTGCATCAACGCAGGTCTTCTCCCCTAGCTGCGCGCTATCAATAGCCACGACGCCGGCGGGATCGCTCGCATCCGGATTGATACTCGGGCTGAAGCGTTCATGCTGTGCAAGCAGCCGACCAATGGCTCGCTCAAGGCGCTCATCACTAACAGTAGAGGTACTCATTGCTTTCGGTCTTTCTTCTTGCGATGCTTCTTCTTCGCCGGCAGCACCTGAGGCTGTGCTTTCACCCTCAAAGGTATCGCACTTCCATGGTGCGCAAGCACCTTGCGCTTTTGTTTCTGCGCTTCGCGCTGGGCCTTTTTAGCTTTACGTTTTGCCTTTTCGGCCTTGCGTTCAGCTTTCGCAGCTTTACGCTCAGCTTTTGCCGCTTTGCGCTCCGCCTTCTTTGCCGCTGCCTCGGCTTTTCTCAACTCCGCTATGTTCGCCTCAGCCTCGGCTTCAAGCCCGTCTTGCGGGCCGGGCACCTCGCTGTGGCTGTTCGGCACCTCACTGTGGCTGTTGGGCACCTCGCTGTGGTTGCTTGGTGCTTCGCCGTGCGGCTTTGTTGCCTGGCTGTGCCGCACCTTGGCTAGGCGCTGTCGGCTGGCAAAAGATCTGGCCTGGAGTTTTGGTGCCTGCGCGGAATCTTCCGGCGAAGCCTTGTCATGGGAGCTTTGGTCCTGCTGCGTGCCGTCTGCCGTCGAAGCAAGGGCCTGGGACGTAGCACTAATGGCGAGTGGCTCAAGTGGTTCCACGGGCTCAAGGCCGAGGGCTTGCATAATCTCAGGTCTACCGATGCCCCACTGCGTCATGTCGTAGCGTTCCCACACCCGGCGAAACGCCGCCCGAGGGTCATAGCTGACGTGGAGTTCGCGGTCGAAAATCAACGTGGCTCGCCCAGGGTGCAGATCATCTGGGCTGCGGTAGCGCGGCCACTCACGTCCCGGGTTGCCATAGTGGATAAAGCGTGACCATAGCCGCTGCATGCTCTGGCTTAACAGCTCTAAATCGGCACGCCCACCAATGTGCAGCTTGGAAGTCTTGGCTGCTTTGAGGTCTCCAAACAGCGGCGTTAATTCCATGGAGTGCCAGGCACCAAGCCCTAGCCAGCGCATGGTCGGTGGGGTGAAATCAAAGCGATACATCCACGTATTTGCTGCCTGCGCGTGCGCTCCTGCGGCATGGACTGCCGGAGCCCAGAAGATGGCGTCGGATAATAGATCGGCAAAGTCGCTGCGGCGTTGGGCGTTTTGATACATATGCAGCACAAGGTCGGTGCCGGCTGGATCGAAGGACTCCAACATGCGCCTGGCTGCTCTGGTGCGGGCAGCAGAGCGTAAATAGAAGGCCTTAGTAAAGGAAGTCTCATCCCCATTGGTGCCGATTAACAGGGGCAACTTGTGCTGCAAGCCTTGGGCAAATACCTCCAGGGGGTGTTCGAATATTACCCGCTGATCTACGGTCGGGCCAAAGCAGGTATTCATCTGGATCAGCTCGCCGGTGCGCCACAGCATCTTTTGCCCGGCGCGCACCAAGTCGGCTGCGTCCACCTGTCTGAGTTGATCGAGCCCGGCATCTTCCAACCCGAGCCTTCGTTGTAATTCAGAGGCCCAAAACTGTGCCTGCACCGAGGAGTGAATGGCTGCAAGCGGTGGTGATTGGGCAATGGCTTTGGCAAAAAGCCCGGCGGCTGCGGGCACGCACATCAAGGTAAGCACTGCGGCACCGCCGGCGGATTCTCCCATGATGGTGACGTTGTCGGGATCTCCGCCGAAGGCTGCGATATTGCGTTGCACCCATTTCAGCGCCAAGAGCTGATCCAGCACCGCCGGGTTGGCCTCACAATCCTGGCCAAGGGAGCGCATATCCAGATAGCCCAGCACGCCGAGGCGGAAATTAATGGATACATACACCACGTCCATGGCCTCTGCTAAGGCATGGCCGCGCAGGATTTGTTCGTGGGAGGATCCGAAAATAAAAGAGCCGCCGTGGAAGTAAACCACTACCGGCAAGGTGGTGTCGGTATCGGGGCGCACAACGTCGAGGTGCAGGCAGTCTTCGCTGCCGCGGACCTTATCGCTTGGTCCGAGTGAAGGCTGTGCCGCCACCGGCCCGTATTCGCTGCAATCGCGCACACCGTCCCAGGGCACTACGGGGTGTGGTGCGCGAAAACGTCTGCTGCCGCCGGTATCTCCCCCATAAGGAATGCCCCGCCACGTTTGTACTGTGACCCCAGATGTTTCGTCGGCAAGCCGAATACCCCCTACAAGCCCCGAGGTCGTAGAGACAACGAGGTCGGGGTGTGCTTCATTGCTTGTCGACGCACCCATGTGTTCTACAGTAGGGCACATGGTGAACATCGTCGACCGTGAAACAGTCCTGTGCATCTCGCTTGCCGCGCGCCCCTCAAACCACGGCGTGCGCTTTCATAATTGGCTTTTTGATCACTACCAGCTCAACTACCTGTATAAAGCCGTAGCGCCCGTGGATATCACCGCCGCTATCGCCGGTGTTCGAGGCCTCGATATTCGCGGGGCTGCCGTGTCGATGCCATATAAACAAGACGTGATCCCGTTGATTGACGCACTCGATCCATCTGCGGAAAGGATTAACGCAGTCAATACCATCGTCAATGATGATGGCCTCTTAAGTGGCTATAACACCGACTACATTGCCGTTGCCTCATTGCTGCGTTCCCATGACGTTGATCCTGGGCTTCGCGTGGCTGTTCGAGGCTCCGGCGGCATGGCCAACGCGGTGGTTGCAGCGCTTGCCGATCACGGGATGCGCGGTGTTGTGGTTGCCCGCAATGAAGAAACCGGCCAAGCCCTTGCGCAACGATACGGCTGGGAGCACAGCCTTGAGGTGCCAGAAGATGCACAGCTTCTGGTAAACGTCACGCCCCTTGGCATGCACGGCGAGCATGAGAACGTTCAAGCCTTTAGCGATGAAGCCGTAGAACGCGCGAGCGTCATCTTCGATGTGGTGGCCTACCCTGTTCACACACCACTGATCCGTGCCGCCGAACGAGCCGGCAAGGCAATCATCCACGGCGGAGAAGTCGTGGCCTTGCAGGCAGCGGAGCAATTCAAGCTCTACACCGGGGTGGAGCCTTCTGCGGAGGCGGTGGATCAGGCTGAGGCCTACGCGCAGCAATAGAGGCGGGGCAGGAAAAGCGGGGCAGTAACGGCGCGGAAGGAATGGCGCGTGCAGTCCGCGCGTGCAGTCTGTGGGGTGAACGCTTGGGGTGACAGGGGCGGTGTGGCGCTGCATTGTGGCTCGCGATGTAGCGATGCGGGGGTGCGTCGAGCCAGTCGGCCTGGGCATCAAAGCTCAGGCCACTGATAACAGTTTGACTACAGTTTCCGCCCAAAGCACTTTTGGGTTGCTCAGCAACGGACTAATTAATATACATTTATATCTCGTGCGAAGCGCCCTGTGATACCGCCCGCAATATCCCCGTTGCTCAGCTTGAACATCCAAAGACGGCAACGCCGACCAATTGCCACTGGTATCCACACACTGCGCACTGAAAGCTACAACGAACAGTTAAAGAGATAAAGGAAAACCCATGGGCATTTTTAAAAAAGCCGCCTCTAAAGTAGGCGACCGCTTCTTGTTTAGTAAGAAAGACAACACGGCCGACGCTGATCTCGATAACGCCGATCTGGACACCCTGGCCGAGAACTCCGGCGCTACCGGCAAGGCCTTGCTGCGCACCCTCGATCGCGCTGCCAAGATGCAGTCTTCTGCCATCGTCAATTATGTGGAGTGGCTGCGTTCGAAGAACCAAGACGCCACGCCTGAGCAGATCCAGCAGAAGATGGACAAGCACTTCAAGATGCTCGTCACCGGCACTGGTGCCGGCGCAGGTGGTGCCGCTGCCGTACCCGGTGTTGGCTTCTTCACCGGTGCAGCCGCCATTGCCGCGGAATCCCTGGCCTTCTTGGATGCGGCCGCCTTCTACACCATGGCCTCCGGCTACCTGCGTGGCGGCGATGTGCGCGATCCCGAGCGCAGGAAGTCGTTGATCCTCATCGCCATTTTGGGTTCCGAAGGCTCCGCGCTTGTCGACGCTTCCATCGGCGCCACCAGCTCCGTTGCTGCCCTTTCTCGTATGTCTGCCCGCAACGTCACCAAGGTCAATAACCGCATGACCAAGCTGGCACTCAAGCAAGTTACCAAGCGCCTGAAGTACTCCTGGATGGGCAAGATCATGCCGCTGGGTATCGGTGTGGTCATCGGTACTGTGGCAAACCGCAAGATTGCCAAGCGCGTCATTGAAAACACTCAGCAGGCGCTAGGCCCTGCCCCTGAGCAATTCGATACCCCAGCACCTGCCGAAGGTTCCATCGAAGAGCCCAAGGCAACCATCAGCAGCAACGAATCCGAGACTGAGCAAGATTCCTAGTCCGAGTGTCGTAGTGTCAGCGCCCTAGTGTTGGTGACTCAGTGTCGGTACCCCAGTGCCGGCGTCTGAGCATCGCTGTCCTGGTATCGCCCGGCGTTCATGCTGCGTTTAAACCCCACCAGGGCTAGGGCAAGGGCTCTAGGGCTAGGGCTCTAGGGCTAGGGCTCGGACTATTTGCACCCCGCATTGCTTCCAAGGCAGTACTGGAACATGCGGGGCTTTTGCTGCTTATACGGCGTATCTTTAGAGAATCTCGGCTCAAGCACTAGCCTCGAACATATAGCGTCTTCAAGCATTCGAGGCCTGAAGCCACAGCACACACGGCGTTGGGAGAACCGTGAACACACAGCCACACACCACGGCCAAGCCGCCACAAAGGCCACAGGGCAAACCCCACGGCAGCCCGCATGATCGCCGCTCACGCAGCGGTACACAACGTGCACGCATGCTGTGGCACAAGCTCAGGCAACAACCAACCACACTGGCGATCGCCATCGCCGCAACCTTCTTGGTCACGGCCTTCGATGTGAGCATCCCGCTGATCACCGGTTCCGCCGTGGATGCCGCCACCGGCGCCATCGACGCGGAAGTCCACACGGTGGTCTGGCTGCTAGTTGCCGTTGCCCTCGGGCGTTACCTCTTCCAATTCAGCCGCCGCTTCATTGCCGGGGTGATGTCGAATACCTTCCAGCACCAGCTTCGCGTTGATATCCTCGACACCCTTCAGCGGCTTGACGGCCCACGCCAAGACGAATTGCGCACCGGCCAGGTGGTGTCGCGCTCTATTTCTGATCTCAACCTCGTCCAGGCCATGGTGGCCATGCTGCCCTTGGTGGCAGGCCACATGCTCAAAGTGCTGATTACCTTAGGCATCATCGCTTGGATCTCCCCGCTGCTGCTCTTGATCGCCGTTCCGATCATCCCCTTGCTGATCTGGCTTTCGCTTCGCTCCCGCAAAACGCTGTTTGCTGCCACCTGGTCTGCCCAACAACAGGTAGCCAACCTTGCCACCCACATCGAAGAAACCGTCAGCGGTATCCGCGTAGTCAAGGCCTTCGCCCAGGAAGAGCGCGAAGTAGCCAAGCTAGAAAAGCTCAGCACCCGCGTCTATAGCGAACAAATTCGAGCAGCAAGGCTCACGGCTCGCTTTAAGCCCTTGGTCCAGCAGCTTCCCACCGTGGCCTTGGTCATCGGCATTGGTGTGGGCGGTTGGCTTGCCATGCAAGGCACCATCACCATCGGTATTTTCCTGGCGTTTTCCGCCTACCTCACCTCCCTGACAGCCGTGGTGTCCATGCTGGCGGGCATGATGGTGCAGATCCAATTGGGTTTGAGTTCTTTGGATCGCGTCTTCGACATTCTTGAATTGCGCCCCGCCAACCCAGATCCCAGCCCTGCGCAAGCAGTGCCCGAAGGCCCGCTTGGTATCAGCATGGACAATGTGGAGTTTTCTTTAGGCTCCCAGCAGATCCTTCAGGGCTTTTCTTTGGATGTGGCACCCGGTAGCACCCAGGTGCTGGTAGGCCCTGCCGGTTCGGGAAAGTCCATGGCAATGCAGTTGCTCAGCGCCTTTTATGCCCCAGATGCCGGGCGCATCACGCTTCGCGGTGACAGCGAGGTGGATATGCGCGATTGTCGCCGCCAGGACATTCGCAAGGTGATCACCTGCGTCTTTGACGAACCATTCCTCTACTCCGCCTCGGTTCGCCACAACATCACCATGGGCAAGCAGGTCAGCGAGCAGCAGCTTCGTCGCGCAGCACGTCTTGCTCAGGCAGAAGACTTCATCCTGGATCTACCCGATGGTTTTGACCAGGTCATTGGCGAACGCGGCCTCACCTTATCCGGCGGGCAGCGCCAACGCATCGCCATTGCCCGCGCACTGCTCGAAGAGCCGAAAATTCTGCTGCTTGACGACGCCACCTCAGCCATCGACGCGAGCACCGAGCGCGCAATTTTCCGCGGCCTCCAAGAAGCCCTGGAAGATGTCACCGTCATCGCCGTGGCGCACCGTCACTCCACCCTCGCGCTCGCCGATGAAGTTTCGCTTGTCGACGAAGGCCGCGTCATCGCCACCGGCAACGAGGCCGATATGCGGCGCAATGCGCGTTTTGCACACCTGATGGATGTGGCCTGCCAAGCCCCGGTGGATGAATCCAATCCCCTGCCCTTCGACGATGGCGAAGAACCCCCAACGTCACAGTTGTGGCCAAAAGTTCAGCACCAAGATGCCCGCTTGAGTATTTCTCGGGCCACCACGCGCGCAGCCTCCCAGCAAGCCGGCGCCAATCCCGCGGCCGGCGGTAGGGGCGGTCGTGGCGGCGGAGGTGGCGCTGCGGCATCCATGCCAGCAACACCGGCGCTGCTCGCCCGCGTCGATGCGCTGCCTGCAGCAACAGAAACCCCACCGAATGCCGGACCGCACTTGCGCGAGCCGCTGCCAAAGATGAGCGCGCATCAGCTCTTTGCTTCCGTGCGCTGGTTGGTGTTGTTCGTGATTGGCCTTTATGTCGTAGGTGTTGCAGCAGGCCTTGCCATCCCCACCCTGGTGCGCGCTGCCATCGACCGTGGCGTGAACCATCAAGACGCCGGGGTGCTGTGGAAGATCACCGTGATCGGCTTGGTGGTCGTACTCATTGCCTGGATCGCCGACATTGCTACCACCGTGCTCACAGCGCGCACCGGTGAACGCTTGCTCTATGAGCTGCGCGTGCGTTCCTATGCTCATCTGCAGCGTCTTTCCATGAACTACTTTGAAACCACCATGTCGGGCACGATCATGACGCGCATGACCACCGACATCGAGGCGCTCAATACCTTCTTACAAACGGGTCTTGCAGCCTCAGTGGTGGCGCTGAGCACCATCGTCGGCATCTTGGTGCTCCTTGGCATCACCAGCCCCACCCTGGCGCTGATCGCGCTGCTTGGTGTGCCCATCATCGTGATCGCCACGGTGATCTTCCGCAGGATTTCTTCCAGGCTCTATACCCGCGCACGCGAGGAAATCAGCCAAGTCAATGCCTTGTTCCAAGAATCCATGGCGGGGCTTCGCACCGCTCAGCTTCACAGGATCGAAGCCGATACCCTCGATCGCTTTGCCACCCAGGCAGATGCCTACCGGCGCACAAGGATCCGCACACAAATGGCCGTGGCCTTGTACTTCCCTGGCATCAATGCGTTAAGCGAAATCGCCCAAGCAGGCGTGCTCTTTGTTGGCGCCGGCATGGTCGCCTCCGGCAACTTACCTGCCGGCGTGTTGGTTGCGTTCTTGCTCTACCTCGACCGTCTCTACCAACCCATCCAGCACCTCTCCCAGGTCTTCGATGCCTACCAGCAAGCCCAAGTCGGTTTCCGCCGCATCTCCGCGCTGCTTGCCACCAAGGTGAAGGTGGCAGATCGGGGCACCACAGACCCGGTGGGCGCACACCAGCGCGATATCCACTTAGATCACGTCGATTTTGCCTACAGCGATCAAGGCCCGACGGTAAGTAAGGATCTCGACTTGCACATCAACGCCGGTAGCACCGTTGCGGTGGTAGGACCTACCGGTGCGGGCAAATCGACCCTGGTGAAGCTGATCGAGCGCTTCTACGACCCCACCGCCGGTGCGGTGCGCGCTGGTGAGACGGATATCCGCGAATTCCAACTTCGACCCTGGCGCCAAGGCATTGGCTTTGTGCCCCAAGAAGCGCACCTGTTTGCCACCACCGTGGGAGACAACATCGCTTATGGCATGCCAGGAGCAAGCCGCGAAGCCATCACCGATGCTGCACGCAGAGTCGGCGCGCTCAATGCCATAGCCGCGATTCCAGGTGGCTTTGAGGCCAGGGTGGGTGAACGTGGCCGCGGCCTTTCTTCTGGCCAACGCCAACTGATTGCCCTTGCCCGTGCAGAGATGTGTGCGCCTCATATGCTGCTGCTGGATGAAGCCACCGCTACCTTGGATCCGGCCAGTGAGGCCACCATTTTGTCGGCTTCGCAGCGGCTTACTCAGCAGCGAACCTCAGTGATTGTCGCCCACCGCTTGGCTACTGCTGAACGCGCAGACCGCATCATCGTGATGGATCATGGCCGCATCGTAGAAGACGGCACACATGAGCAGCTCCTATCTTTCGGGGGTATCTATGCGGGCATGTGGGGTGATCAGCGTGCTCAAAATGAGCGCGCATAGCCACAGCGCACAACCCCTCAAACCCCTGGAAAACAACTTGTTGGGCAAGTTTCTGACCTCAACACAAAAAACCGCTAGCCTGTAGTAAGCAAAGTGCTATTACAGTGTGATTAGACGTTAGAAAACTCACAAAGAAATGAGGCGAGCATCTGCCGTGAGCAGCGCTAGTACGTTCGGCCAAAACCAGTGGCTGGTAGATGAGATGTACCAGCAGTTCCAAAAAGACCCCAATTCCGTCGACGCGGAGTGGCGCAAGCTTTTTGAGACTCAAGGTGCACCGAAGTCCGCAACCTCTCAGGCCACGACCATGGCCAATGCCAACGCCCCGAAGGCAAGCGAAGAAAAGGCCAACCTCACCCAGCCGAAGAAGCTGGAAGAAGTAGCCCAAAACGCGGATCTCAATACCCGCGCAGCCAAAGAAGAAGAGCGTCGCTCCTCCGAGAAGGCAGCAAAACGCAAGGCATCTCCGCTTGATCGCGCAGGCGAACTCCCCGAGGCAGGTTCCACCGCCTTAAAGGGTGTGTTTAAGGCAATCGCAAAGAACATGGATGAGTCGCTGGAGATTCCAACCGCGACCTCCGTGCGCGATATGCCGGTGAAGTTGATGTTTGAAAACCGCGCCATCATCAACGAGCACCTGCAGCGCACCCATGGTGGCAAGGTATCGTTCACCCACATCATTGGCTACGCCATGGTCAAGGCCGTGATGGCCCACCCGGTGATGAATGCCAACTACTCGGTGGAAAACAACAAGCCCACCGTGAACAACCCTGAGCACATCAACCTGGGTCTTGCTATCGACCTGGTGCAAAAAGATGGCTCCCGCGCCCTCGTGGTGGCTGCCATTAAGCAGTGCGAGACGCTTTCCTTTAGCGAATTCGTAGAGAAGTACGAAGACATCGTGGCTCGCTCGCGCAAGGGCAAGCTCACCATGGATGACTTTTCCGGCGTGACCATTTCGCTTACCAACCCCGGTGGCATTGGTACCCGCCACTCCGTGCCTCGCCTGACCAAGGGCCAAGGCGCCATCATCGGTGTTGGCTCCATGGATTACCCGGCAGAGTTTGCTGGTGCTTCTACCGACCGCCTGGCACAGCTTGGCGTGGGCAAGCTCGTTACCATCACCTCCACCTATGATCACCGCATCATCCAGGGTGCTGAGTCGGGTGAGTTCCTGCGCACCATGAGCCAGCTCTTTATCGACGATGCATTCTGGGATGAGATCTTCGAATCGCTGGAGATCCCCTACTCCCCGATGCGTTGGGCTCAGGATCTTCCCAACACCGGCATTGATAAGAACACCCGCGTGATGCAGCTCATCGAGGCATACCGCTCGCGTGGTCACCTCATTGCCGATACCAACCCGCTGAAGTGGCAGCAGCCCGGCATGCCGGTACCGGACCACGGCGACCTTGAAATTGGCGCCCACGGCCTGACCCTCTGGGACCTCGACCGCACCTTCAACGTCGGTGGTTTCGGTGGCAAGGAAACCATGACGCTGCGCGAGGTGCTCTCGCGTCTGCGCGCCGCCTACACGCTCAAGGTCGGCTCCGAGTACATGCATATTCTCGACCGCGACGAGCGCACCTGGCTGCAGGATCGCCTTGAGGCCGGTATGCCCAAGCCCACCCAGGCAGAGCAGAAGTACATTCTGCAGCAGCTCAACGCCGCCGAGGCCTTCGAGAACTTCCTGCAAACCAAGTACGTGGGTCAAAAGCGCTTCTCGCTCGAGGGTGCTGAATCGCTGATCCCGCTGATGGACTCCGCCATCGACACCGCCGCAGGCCAAGGCCTCGACGAAGTCGTCATCGGTATGCCCCACCGTGGTCGCCTGAACGTGCTGTTCAACATCGTGGGCAAGCCGCTGGCTACCATCTTCACCGAGTTCGAGGGCCACATTGAGGCCAAGGCTGCCGGTGGCTCCGGTGACGTGAAGTACCACCTTGGTGCAGAAGGCACCCACCTGCAGATGTTCGGCGATGGCGAGATCAAGGTGTCGCTCACCGCGAACCCCTCGCACCTTGAGGCCGTGAACCCGGTCATGGAAGGTATCGCTCGCGCCAAGCAAGACATCTTGGACAAGGGCGACAATGGCTTCACCGTCATGCCGCTGTTGCTGCACGGCGACGCCGCCTTCGCAGGCCTGGGCATCGTGCCGGAAACCATCAACTTGGCGCAGCTTCGCGGCTACACCGTTGGTGGCACCGTGCACATCGTGGTGAACAACCAGATTGGCTTTACCACCACCCCTGATTCCGGTCGTTCGAGCCACTACGCCACCGACTTTGCCAAGACCTTCGGTTGCCCCGTCTTCCACGTCAATGGTGATGATCCTGAGGCTGTGGTGTGGGTTGGCCGCCTGGCTACCGAGTACCGTCGCCGCTTTGGCAAGGACGTCTTCATCGACCTGATCTCCTACCGTCGTCGTGGCCACAACGAGGCCGACGATCCTTCCATGACCCAGCCTTTGATGTACGAGCAGATCGACGGCCGCAAGACCGTGCGTGAGCAGTACAACGACGACCTGCTTGGTCGTGGCGAGCTGAGCAAGGAAGATGCTGAGCGCGTTGCACAGGACTTCCACGATCAGATGGAGTCGGTGTTCAACGAGGTCAAGGAAGCCGAGAAGAAGAGCTTCGAAACCCAAGAAGGCATCACCGCTTCTCAGGAGCTGCCGCATGGTCTGGAAACCAACATCACCCGCGAAGAGCTGGTGGAGATTGGTCAGGCCTACTCCTCAGCACCCGAGGACTTCAACTTCCACCCACGCGTGGCACCGGTGGCCAAGAAGCGCCTCGAAGCTGTCAAGGAAGGCGGCATCGACTGGGGTTGGGGCGAATTGATTGCCTTCTCCTCCCTGGCAAACTCCGGTCGCCTCGTGCGCCTGGCTGGTGAGGATTCCCGTCGCGGTACCTTCACCCAGCGCCACGCCGTGGTGTACGATCCCCAAACCGGCGCGGAATTCAATGGCCTCAATGAGCTTGCCCAGTCCAAGGGCGATGGCAAGTTCCTGGTGTACAACTCCGCACTGACCGAGTACGCAGGCATGGGCTTCGAATACGGCTACTCCGTCGGTAACCCGGATGCCGTCGTTGCTTGGGAGGCACAGTTCGGTGACTTCGCCAATGGTGCACAGACCATCATCGATGAGTATGTCTCCTCCGGTGAAGCCAAGTGGGGTCAGACCTCCTCGGTGATCTTGCTGCTGCCGCACGGCTACGAGGGCCAAGGCCCCGACCACTCCTCGGCACGCATCGAGCGTTACCTGCAGCTTTGCGCCGAAGGCACCATGACCGTGGCTCAGCCGACCACCCCGGCGAACTACTTCCACCTGCTGCGTCGCCATGCGCTTGGCAACCTCAAGCGCCCCTTGGTGGTATTCACCCCGAAGTCGATGCTGCGCATGAAGGCCGCCACCTCCTCGGTGGAGGACTTCACCAAGGTCAAAAAGTTCCAGTCGGTGATCAACGATCCTCGCTTCGTCGACCGCGATGGCAACGTCGTCGGCGATGTAGACAAGGTGAAGAAGATCATGCTGGTCTCCGGCAAGCTCTACTACGAGCTGGCAAAGCGCGCCCAGAAGGATAAGCGTGACGATGTTGCGATCGTGCGCATCGAAATGCTGCACCCGATCCCCTTCAACCGCCTCAAGGATGCCTTCGATTCCTACCCGAATGCCGAAGAGATCCGCTTCTGCCAGGACGAGCCAGCCAACCAAGGTCCTTGGCCGTTCCTGAACGAGCACCTGCCTAACCTCATCCCGGATATGCTGCCGATGAAGCGCATCTCGCGTCGCGCACAGGCATCCACAGCCACCGGTTTGTCCAAGGTGCACCAGCTTGAGCAGCAACAGCTTCTCGACGAAGCCTTTGCAGACTAAGCGCTAGCAACACAAAAAGGCGGCGGGCAAAAGCCCGCCGCCTTTTTTCGGCCCCAATAACTCAGTGCAACCCCACATCATCAAGGAACTCAGCGGCAACATCACCGCGTTCGCGCTGTTTCGCCTGAGCAACCAATGAGGCAAGGGTGGCGTCGTCAAGCGCTCCTGACACCCAATTCAACCCCACACGCTGTTGCCTGCTAATTACATCGGCACGGTAAATCGGCACAATGCTTTTTGGCAGATCCAAAGATTTCTCCGCCGCGCAAGCATTCGCGCGCGAAGGGTCGGCTGCATCCACATCGCCAGCGAGCGTACCCACCATCGCTTCGTAGGTGGTATCGCGCCAATCCTGCTGCACAGAGGGAGAAAAATCCTTTTGCTTGGCTGCCGCTAGATCATCGGCAAGTTCCTTCGCCAGCGGCTCATCCTGGGCAAACAGCACCGAACCGGTGCACGCAGCCACGAGATCCAGGCGAGATTGGGAGACAAGATCCCAAGGCTCTGCCACACTTCCCTCGGCTGCCTGATCCAGCGCCACCAACTCAGTGGCACGCCCTTTACGGTTGAGCGCCTGGGCATAGAGCTCGGCCAGCATCGCCTGGGTGGGGTTGGTGTGATCAATGCCAACGCGAATCTGCCTGGTGGCAGCATCCGGCACCACCGGGTTCGGCTCCTGGGAACTACACGCCACCACCAGGGGGCCACACAGCAGCACGGCTGCACTACAACCGCCCAGTGTTCGAGCATTCAGGTGCACCTTCAGCAACAGCGCCTCCCTTGAGATATGTGACTATGCGCTGTTTTAGTGTAGCTGCAAGCCGCAGCCACACCTTCAGGGTGCTTGGGCTGCCTTTAGTGCTGCTCGGTAGTGCCGTGGCGGTGCTTGGCGGCAGAACCTTGGTGCTTGCTGCCACCTTGGCTCAGGAATGCTGCAATCTGATCGCGTGCCTCATGCGCTTTGCCGGGGCTGCACAACACGTCATAGCGGCCGGCGACGATCTGGGTGGAGCTGGCAAAGTCGCGCTTACCGCGGCTTGCGGCATAGGGCACGGCGGTGAGCACGAGGCCGAAGATCACGCCCATGAAAATGCCCGTGCCAATGGCAGAAAGCCAATCGGTGCTCATCAATCCGAGCAATAAACCGAAAAACAGGCCAAGCCAGGCGCCGGAGGCTGCACCGCTTAAGAGCACCCTTCCCCAGCTCAGCTTGCCAATCACCTTTTCTACCTGCATGAGGTCTACACCGACGATGGTGAGTTCTTCTACAGCGAAGTTGCGATCAGAAAGCATATCTACTGCCTCTTGGGCCTGGGCGTAGGTGTCAAATGAGCCTACTGGCCAGCCCTCGGGGCGCTGGGGGTCACGCTGGAAGCCTCGCTGTTGTTGCGGCAGAGTCATGGTGAGAAACGTCCTTTATTGCTTTCTTCTTGAAGTATCTACACTTTTCCAACGTCGCAGGCCCTGCCGTTGTTCCTCTTCTCATCTCTTTTCAGCCCGCGTGCTCCTGATGCCCTGCCCTGATGCGCGGGCTCCAGGTGAGGTGTTGCGGGCTGCGGTGCACGCGTGACGCGTTGTGCCCGATGCTTGGGGTTTCTTGGGATTCTTGGCGGCTTGAGCCTGAAACAATCGCTGGTAGAGGCTTACTTCGGCATGGCCAACTAAAGCACGTAGACTGTGTTTTCATGAGTGAAGTGACGCGTGTGTACGCCGGGCGCCTGGCCGGCATGGTGGTCCGTGGCCCAGACACCGACGTGATTGGCAGGGTGCGTGACGTCATTGTCAATGTTCGCCCGATAGGCCAGATGTCCCGGGTGATGGGGCTGGTAGTAGAGATGGTGAACAAGCGTCGCATCTTTTTGCCCATGCTTCGCATCGCTGCCATTGAACCCCAAGAAATCACCCTGGTATCGGGGTCGGTGTCGCTTCGCGCCTTTAAAGCACGCACCGGCGAAATGTCGGTGCTCTCCGACATTATTGGTTCGCGCGTCCACGTTGATGACCCAGACCTAGATCAACTTCACGGCAAGGCGGTCGAGGTTGCAGACGTTGAACTGGAACGCACCCGCTCCCGCGATTGGGTCATTGCCAGGGTAGCCGGTATTACCAGTCGCCCGAAATTCGGCCGCCGCCCCGAGCTGCACACCATCCCCTGGAATTATGTGCACGGCATTGCCCCGGCCGGAACCGAAGCCGAGTACGCCAATGCTGAGATGATCTCGGACTTTAAAGAGATGCGCCCAGCCGACGTGGCAAGCACCCTTTACCAACTCCCCGAGCGCCAACGCCTCCAGGTCGCAGGCGAGCTGGACGATGAATTGCTTGCCGACGTCCTCCAGGAGCTCTCCGAGGAGCGCCAGGCAGAGTTGCTTGAGACCCTGGATATTGAGCGCGCAGCCGACGTGCTCGAAGAGATGGACCCGGATGACGCAGCCGACCTGCTGGGCGAATTGCCCGATGATAAAGCCGATGTGCTGCTGGAATTGATGGATCCCGAAGAATCCGCCCCGGTGCGTCGCTTGATGAGCTTTAGCCCCGATACCGTGGGTGCGCTGATGACGCCCGAGCCGTTGATTCTTCCGCCGCAGACCACGGTGGCAGAGGCCTTGGCGCATGCCCGGAACCCCGATCTACCCAGCTCGCTTGCCAGCATGGTGTTTGTGGTTCGCCCGCCCACAGCGACCCCGACGGGTAAGTATCTTGGCTGCGTGCACCTGCAAAAGCTTTTGCGCGAGCCGCCGAGTGAGTTGATTTCTGGCATTCTCGATCCGGACTTGCCACCGCTGTATGCCAACGACTCCCAGGAAACTGCTGCGCGTTATTTCGCCACCTATAACCTGGTGTGCGGCCCGGTGATTGATGAAGACGATCACCTCCTTGGCGCCGTGGCGGTGGATGACTTGATCGACCACCTCCTGCCGGAAAACTGGCGCGATGGTGGCATCAGGCCAGAGGCAACGACCGCAATGAAGGAGGCCTAAGCCATGGCAGAGTACAACCGCTCCGACCTGGATACTCCCTACGTCAAGCAACGTCGGAATCCTTTTAAGATCGACGACGATGCCGTGGGCGCCTATGCAGAAAAAGTCGCGCGCTTTTTCGGCACCGGCTCCTACCTGATGTGGCAGACGGTCTTTGTGGTGCTGTGGATCATTTTGAACATGGGCGTGTTCGCCTTCCAGTGGGATCCCTACCCCTTTATCTTGCTGAACCTGGCGTTTTCTACACAGGCCGCCTATGCCGCTCCGCTGATTTTGTTGGCGCAGAACCGCCAAGAAGACCGCGACCGCATCTCGCTGAATGAGGATCGCCGGCGTGCCTTCGAAACGAAGGCGGATACGGAATTCACCACCCGTGAGCTTGCCGGTTTGCGTCTGGCTATCGGCGAGCTGGTCACCCGCGATTACCTGCGCCATGAGTTAGAAGATGTGCAAAACATGCTTGAGCGCCTTGAGGCCAAGCTTGACGACGAAGCCGCTGCTCGCATTGCCTTGATGCACGCTTTGAACGACACTGGCCACGAAGATCTCTCCGACCCCATCCAGGGCGATTTGGCCGAAGAGCACAAACACGATCACTAATTAGAGAAGAACACTGATGAGTACCTCTTTAAGCGAAGCTGACATCCGCGCAGCACTAGCAACCGTTGAAGATCCCGAGATCGGCAAACCACTGACCGAGCTTGGGATGGTCAAGTCCATCGACATTGACGGCGATAGCGTGCACGCGGTGATTTACCTGACCATCGCCGGCTGCCCGATGAAGTCCACGCTGGTCAATGACTCCCGCGAGGCCATCGCAGCCGTTGAAGGCGTGGGCTCTGTGGAGGTCAGCACCGATGTGATGAGCGATGAGCAGCGCAAGCAGTTGCGCCAGCAGCTCCGCGGCGGCGTGGATGAGCCCGTGATTCCCTTCGCACAACCCGATTCCACCACCCGCGTATTTGCCGTGGCATCGGGCAAAGGTGGCGTGGGCAAGTCCTCCATGACGGTCAATCTCGCTGCCGCCCTTGCTGCCAAGGGACTTTCCGTGGGCGTGTTAGACGCCGATATTTATGGTCACTCGGTCCCGGGCATGCTCGGATCTGAGGATCGCCCCCACGCCGTGGACGATATGATCATGCCGCCGCAGGCTCATGGGGTAAAGCTGATCTCTATTGCGCACTTTGTAGAAGGCAACGCGCCTGTTGTGTGGCGCGGCCCGATGCTGCACCGCGCGATCCAGCAATTCCTTGGCGATGTGTTCTGGGGCGAGCTCGATATCTTACTGCTCGATCTGCCACCCGGCACCGGCGACATTGCCATTTCGGTAGCACAACTGGTGCCCAATGCTGAGCTTCTGGTGGTCACCACCCCGCAATCGGCTGCCGCAGAGGTGGCAGAGCGTGCGGGATCGATCAGCATGCAAACCCAGCAAAAGGTCGCTGGTGTGATTGAGAATATGGCGGCCATGGTCATGCCTGATGGCTCGCTCATGGAAGTCTTTGGCTCCGGTGGCGGCCAGATGCTCAGTGAGCGCCTCCAGCGCCTCACCGGCACTGAGGTGCCGCTTTTGGGCAGCGTGCCGCTGGATCCTCAATTGCGCGAAGGCGGCGATGCCGGCACCCCAATCGTGCTCTCGCAGCCCGAGAGCCCCACCGCTCAAGCAATCCAGGCCATCGCCGATGCTTTGCAGGTTCGTAAAGATTCCCTGGCGGGTAAGTCCCTCAACCTAGGCGTGAACCGCAAATAATCAACGCGGCAGCGTTTAGGTAATATCGTCCCAGCTAAACGTCGGTTTTTGTACCGGTGGCTGGGGCGATTGTTCTTGTGGCTGGCTCTGCTGTTGCTGTTGCGGTGCTGGTGCAGGCTGCCCCTGTGTTGCCTGGTTATTTCCCTGTTGCTGGCGATAGGCCTGCCCAACCGTGGGTTCCGACATGATCTTTTTTGGATCGAAGCTATCCATGAAGGACTCGTCTTCGTCGAAAAGCACCTTGGCAATAGCGCCTTTGGGGCCCATGCTGCGAAGTCTGGTGATTTGCCCAATAGGCTTTTGCAGTTCCTGGAATTCTTGGCCAAATTCGCCGTTAAGCTCGGCTTTTGCGTTGTTGATGGCCTTGCGCGCAGCGTAAATTGCCGCTTTGACGTCCTCAATCAGCCCAGGCAGACGCTCTGGGCCGACGATGATGAGTCCGAGTACCAGGAGAAAGAGAATCTCTCCCCAACCAATGTTGGAAAACACAGCAACTACTGTACTTCCCCATCACGCGTTCCGCTGCCCTGGGGTACGCCAAGGCTTGCCGCAAATTATTGCCCGCGGTGCTCTTGGCGCAAATGCTTGAGTTTCTTACTTGCGTGCTCAAACCTGGCGCGCAAAGAAATGCGCTCTTGGATCAACTCTTCGGCACCGGGGCCTTCTGGGCAGCTTGTAGCAATGGACTGCAAGCGATCAAGCAGACGAGCCGGAGCCTGAACATCGTCTTGTTTGCAGCTTCTTAAACGCTGCGAGGCAAGCCTTTGGCGCTCGACTTCCGCGCGGCAATCCTGGCAGTGCACCAGGTGCACATGTACCCGATGCTTGGCCACGGAGCTGAGTTCTTCATCCACAAACGCCGCCACGGCCTCGGGGCTTGGATGATCGGTGGAGGAAAACTGCCGCTTATTCGGAGTGTGCTCCAAAAATGCCACGAGATATTCCTCCTTTGCCTTTCATCTCAGGGACCACTTAGGTTCAAAGCGGTGTGCAACGCGATGCACCGTGTGGCACCCATCGTAGCGATGATGCAGCGAAGCTGCCGTGGCGAAGTCATCCACCAGCACTTGCGCCTGATCTTCTGGGCAATGCCCCTGCTAGAAGTACTAAACTATCGGGTTTAGCTTGCGGGGATGAGCAGTTGGGCTTCTTCGTTTTCTTCAGCCGCGCGCTCAAGGGAGGCACGCAGTTGGCTTCGGCCGCGGTGAATGCGTGAACGCACCGTGCCCATTTTCACCCCGAGGGTGGCGGCGATTTCTTCGTAGCTCAAACCGACCACATCACACAGCACGACAGCCACGCGGAAGTCGGGGCCGAGCTCGTCGAGTGCCTGCTGGAGCACCGGGTCGAGGTTGGCCACGCTAAAGGCTTGCTCCGGGGTCATCTCCGTGCCGGGGACGCGCTCGTAGTCTTCCGGGAGAGCTTCCATGCGGATGCGGGCGCGGTGGCGAACCATATCCAAAAACAGGTTGGTGGTGATTCGGTGTAACCAGCCTTCGAAGGTGCCTGGCTGATAGTTCTTGAGCGAGCGAAATACTCGCATGAATGTCTCTTGGGTGAGATCTTCTGCGTCTTGTTGATTACCCGAAAGGCGGAAGGCGAGGCGATAGACGCTATCGGCGTGCTCTGCTACTAGCTCTGCCCAGGTTGGCATGGCGCCTTCACCAGCATCGAAGGCTGCTGTTCCACTGAGCGTTTCTGCTTCAGTGTGTTCAGCATCCCAGGATTCAATGATGGCGGCCGAGTCGTTTCGGGTTGCTCGCATGTGCAAGATTGTGCCGGAGTTGTTTAGAGAAAACCAACCAAGAAACTGCATTTTCCCTGTGAATCTCACAATCGTTGTACAAGCGTTATATTTTGCCCCTAAAACTGCCACCGATCAAGCGCTTGGACGGCCTCTGCGCCACTCAGCACGGCATGGCACAGGCCAAAATAGTGTCACAATTTTCCCAATAATCACTTTGGTGCCGAACCGGCCTGCTACCCAGCAGGTCTACCCCACAACAACGCGATAAGCACCTAGAATTCGCAACTGTGAATGCCATGCTCCGCGAGTACATCGAATCGACAAACCCAAGCTCGGAGGCGCTGGATCAAGCCATCGCCGAGGCCAAAGAAGTAGGGCTTAATACCCCCGACGCGATGACAGGCCAGCTCCTTCAAACCCTTGCTGCCACCACCGCAGCCCAGGGGTTAGTTGCCATTACCCCGGCTGCTGATGTTGCCGGGTTGTATATGCTCGCCGGCGCTAGCGATAAGTCGGTGCTTACCTGCATCGACCCGGAACCAGAGCACCAGCAACGCGCCAAGGCCATCTTCCGCAGCGCAGGCTACCCCGGCCAGCGCGTTCGCTTCTTGCCTTCGCGCCCGCTGGAAGTACTGGGCAGGCTCGCCAAAAACAGCTACCAAGTCATCTATGCCGAAGTCTCCCCCATCGACCTCAGCGCCTTAGTGGATGCAGCACTGCCCCTGTTGAGCGAAGGTGGCGTGCTCTTGCTTGCCGACGCCCTCCTCGACGGCACCATTAGCGACTCAAGCCGGATCGACCGAGACACACTCGCAGCCCGCGAAGCCGATGAGCACATTTTGGCTCTCGAAGGCGTCGTGGTTGCCCGTCTGCCCCTGGGTGCGGGCCTGACCATGATCACCAAGTGCCACAAGTCTTAAGCTAGGAAAACTTCAAGGCTCCAGCGGTTTCCCGCTGGAGCCTTTGAGGTGTATCGAGGCGCTAGGTTATTGGTGCTCGACTACTTGGTTCTTGCCCACCACCACAACGCCGCCGGGGCTTACTGCAAAGCGCTGGGCGTCGCGCTCGGGCTCAACACCAATGAGCGTGCCATCGGAGATCACCACGTTCTTATCCAAGATGGCGTGGCGGACCACCGCGCCCTTGCCAATGCGCACACCGGGCATGAGCACGGAGCCTTCCACGGTGGCGCCTTCTTCTACCACCACGTCCGTAGAGAGCACGGAGTTGCGCACGGTGGCAGCAGAGATGATCGAACCCTGGCCCACCATGGAGCTTTGGGCGATGCCACCTTGGATGAACTTTGCCGGCGGCAACTCATCGGTGTCGGTGGAACGGATCGGCCACTTGCGGTTGTAGAGGTTGAAGATGGGGTGCACGGAGATGAGGTCCATGTGCGCCTCATAGAAGGCGTCGATGGTACCCACGTCGCGCCAGTAGGCACGATCGCGTTCGGTGGAACCCGGCACCACGTTCTTGTTGAAGTCGTAGACGTTGGCTTCACCCTTTTCAACGAAATACGGGATGATGTCGCCGCCCATATCGTGGGTGGAATCCGGGTTGGATTCATCTTCCTTGAGCGCCTTGATCAACGCATCGGTGCTGAAAACGTAGTTACCCATCGAGGCATAGGTCATCTCTGGGTCATCGGGTGTACCGGGGGGATCCGAGGGCTTTTCCAAGAACTCGGTGATGTTGTTGTCATCATTGGCCTGGATGCAACCAAAGGCCGATGCTTCAGAGCGCGGCACGCGGATGCCGGCAACAGTCACGGACTTGCCCGATGCAATGTGGTCTTCCACCATCTGCGAGGGATCCATGCGGTAGACGTGATCGGCGCCGAAGACGATGACGTAGTCGGGCTTTTCGTCATAGATCAGGTTCAGCGACTGCAAAATTGCATCTGCAGAACCTTGGTACCAACGCTTACCCAGACGCTGCTGGGCGGGCACGGAGGCAATGTACTGGCTGGTAGGGCCGGTGAACTGCCAGGATTGAGAGATATGGCGATCCAGTGAGTGCGACTTGTATTGCGTCAGCACGCAGATCTTCATATAACCGGCATTCACCATATTCGACAGCACGAAATCAATGAGGCGATACACGCCGCCAAAAGGCACGGCGGGCTTCGCGCGGTCTTCGGTCAGGGGGAACAGGCGCTTGCCTTCGCCACCGGCAAGCACGATTGCTAGGACGTTTGGTTGGCTCTTCACGTTCCCCAATTTAGGCGTTAAAAGTAATTCCTGCTCAAGAAACGATAAATTGCGACTTAAACCATAGATAGGACGCCCCACGATCGGCATAACCCGTTTAGGCTTGCTAACTATGAAGGTTGCAATGCTCACCAAGGAATATCCCCCGGAGATCTATGGCGGAGCCGGTGTTCACGTCACCGAGCTCACCCGCTACATGCGCAAGCTCGCCCACGTCGACGTGCACTGCATGGGCGGCCCTCGCGATGAACAAGACGTGTACGTCTACGGCGTCGATGAAGCACTCAAAGATGCCAATCCGGCAATCAAAACCCTCTCCACCGGCCTGAGGATGGCAGAAGGCTTAGGCGATGCCGAGGTGGCTCACTCCCACACTTGGTACGCAGGCCTTGGTGGTCACGTTGGTGGTTTGCTGCGCGGCATCCCGCATGTGGCTACTGCCCACTCCCTGGAACCGGATCGCCCCTGGAAGCGCGAGCAGCTTGGTGGTGGCTACGACATCTCTTCTTGGTCCGAGAAGAACACCATGGAGTATGCCGATGCCGTGATCGCTGTGTCTGCGAAGATGAAAGAGGCGATTCTCAAGGCCTACCCGCGCATTGAAGAAGACCGCGTGAAGGTCGTGCTCAACGGCATCGACACCAAGCTGTGGCAACCGCGCCCCACCTTCGATGATGCCGAGGATTCCGTCCTGCGTGAGCTGGGTGTGCGCCAAGACCAGCCGATTGTGAGCTTTGTTGGCCGCATCACCCGCCAAAAGGGTGTTGAGCACCTGGTTAAGGCCGCACGCCACTTCGATCCTGGCGTGCAGCTTGTGCTGTGTGCCGGTGCTCCCGATACCCCGGAGATTGCCAAGCGCACCACTGAGCTCGTGCACCAACTGCAGGCCGAACGCGATGGCATCGTGTGGGTCCAAGAGATGCTGCCGAAGGAAAAGATTCAAGAAATCCTCACAGCCTCCGATGCCTTTGTCTGCCCCTCGATTTATGAGCCACTGGGCATTGTCAATCTTGAGGCAATGGCCTGCGCTACCGCCGTGGTGGCCTCTGATGTGGGCGGTATCCCTGAGGTGGTTGCCGACGGCCAGACCGGCACCTTGGTCCACTATGACGCCGATGACGCTGCTGCTTTTGAGCACGACTTGGCCGAGGCCGTCAACGCCATGGTGGCTGATCGTAAGCGTGCTGAGGCCTTTGGCGTTGCCGGTCGCGAGCGCGCCGTTGATACCTTCTCGTGGGCGAATATCGCTGAGCAGACCATCGAGGTATATAAGTCGGTGATGTAGTAAGCCGGCTGCAGTCTGACTGCAAGATTTCTTTGGCGCGACTATCCTCGGGCGGCATGAGTGACAACCATCCGCTCAGGATTTCGCGCCACACGATTTTTCAGAGTTCATTGATGACCGCCCTACTCGACGGCATCTACGACGGCGAGCTCAGCATCGGCGAGCTTTTAGGCCACGGCAATTTTGGCATTGGCACCTTCAATGCCCTCGATGGCGAAATGATGATCATTGATGGGGTGTGCTACCAACTTCGCGGTGATGGCTCCGCGCAAGTCGCCACACTCGATCAACTCAGCCCCTTTGCCATTGCCACCAACTTTGTGCCTCGCCTCAAACTCGAAGCACCCCGCAATCTGCAGCGCAGCGAATTAAGTGAGTTCATCACCTCGCATCTACCCAGCGAGAACTTCATGTACGCGGTGCGTATTACCGGCCACTTCCAAGAGGTGAAGGTGCGCACCGTGAGTAAGCAACAGCGCCCATATCGCCCGATGACCGAGGCCACGATGGACGATAAAGAGCTTCAGTTCCACGATGTCCACGGCATCATCGGCGGTTTCCGCACCCCGGTGTACGAAAAAGGCATTGGTGTGCCTGGCTGCCATGTTCACTTTGTTGATGATGCGCGCAGCAAAGGCGGGCATGTACTCGACTTCACCCTTGCCGAGGGCACCATTGAGGTTTGCCCCGGCACCGACCTAGAACTGCGTTTGCCCCTGACTCAGGAGTTTTCCGAGGCCAGCTTGGCGCCCGAAGACCTCGACCAGCAAATCCACGACACCGAAGTGAAATCTTAAAAGAGGCTACAAACCATGGCTCATCGTCCCGAACTACACGTCACCCCAGAAATCGGCATTCTTGATGCTCCTGCCGGAGCGCTTTTCGACGGCACCCACTGGCATATCTTTGCCCAGTTCAGACCCACCGCTGACGCCGGTGCCCGGTGGTCCCACCAAATTGCAGAGGGCTCCCCGCTGAACTGGGAGATCTGCGATGATGTGCTAGCACCCGAAGGCGAAGAGATTAAGGTGCGCGCAGGTTCTGTGGTGCAGACAGGCGATGAGACGCTGCTGTATTACACCTCGGTCAGCCCCGACGGCGACGAGGTACACCTGGCTAGCATCGATGATCTTGCAGCAAGCACTGAGTTTGTCAGCGATGAAGGCTCGTCGCTGGATCAAAACGTGCGCCACCGTGGGGTGGTCTTAGATGACCGCGATGGGTTTTATAACTTCCGCTCCCCCAGCGTGCGGGCGGCATTTTTAGAAGGCGAAGAGCAATCCGGCTGGCTCATGCTTGCCGTCTCCGGCAGCATGGACGAACCCCAACTGGTGTTGTTGGATTCTCAAGACGGTGTGGACTGGAAGGTGCGCGGCCCGCTATCGCTCGAAGGCGATACCGGCTTAGAAGGTGAGCGATTGGTCGCCCCTCGCTTAATCCGCCTCAAAGACCAAGTAGATGGGCAGCTTTACGACGTCCTCATCCTCACCATCGAACGCCAGGGCATCGATATCTCTGGTTACCTTGTAGGCAAGCTAGAGCACACCACGTTCCAGGCATTTAGCCCGTTCCAGCGGATCGATTTTGGCCACGACTTCACCCGCCCGCGGATCACCTCGGTGCCTTCGGCAGTTGGAGAGCGCATGGGTGAGCGCTATAACTCCACCACGCTGTTTGGATTTATGAATGGCAGGGGCCGCAACGATACCCCCAAACAGCACCGCACCTTTAGCGAGGAGGGCTGGGCGAATTGCCTTGCCCTGCCACGAGCAGCAACGCTGCAACATCGTCGCCTCTACCAAACTCCGCCGGCAGGGCTATGGGAGGCCGTGGAATTAAGCGATCGAGCAGCGCTGTGGACAGCCGTGCTCGATGTGCCCCAGGGCGAATCCGTGTCCGTAGAGCTCGTCGATTCTCAAGGCGATGTCGCAGCCGTCATCACCCACCGAGGCGAACGACTCACACTGGATCGCTCCATGAATAAGGTGCATCAGGGTGATGCTGTGGCCGAAGCGGAACTTCACGAAGACGACACCGACGCCATCACCATCGTCGTTGATGGCCCTACCGTGGAAGTCTTTGCCGATGGCGGCCAGGTAGCCATGGCATCGCGGGTCTTCTTTGAAGGGGTCTGCAGCCAATTTAGGGTGCACAGCACCGAACGCGCCGAAGTGCAGCGCACCCACGAGCTCAGGCCAAAGTTCGCATAAAAAAAGCGGCGCCATTGCGGCGCCGCTTTTTGCTTGTTTAGGCGATCTTGCGAAGGCGAGTCACCATCGCTTTTGCACTCACGTCCATGGTGGTGGGCAGATCAGCGATCCTTTCTGCCAACACATCGGGGTGGATATGCCGCGCAGAGGGGCTCATACCAATCTGGGTGGCAATGGACTCCTGGTTGAGCTTCATGGTGAATTCCACCGGCTGCGAAGGGCCTACCGGTTCCAGGTGGCCCGAGGCCTGCTGGATCATGCGATCGACCTTGCCACGCTCGACGTCGATAATGCCCAAAGGCTCACGCAACTCAGCCAGGTGGCCGGCATCGGCGGTCAGCACGACCACCTCGCCCCTGGGCTTGAGCACACGCGCAAACTCAGCGGCGTTGCGCGGGGCAAACACCACGGCGATGGCATCCAGGGAGGAATCGGCCAGCGGCAGACGATTCCACGCATCAGCCACCACGGCACCAACACGGGAGTGGCACTTTGCCAACAGCTTGGCGGCCGGAACGGATACGTCGAGGCCTACGCCGCGGGCACCGTGAATGGAATCCAAAATATGCGAGAGGTAGTAGCCGGTACCAGCACCGACCTCACAGATCGCGGGATCTACCTCTTCAGGCACCTCGGCATCGTCGATGACTTCCTGCACGGCCTGGGTGACAGACTCGACAAAGGGGGCAAAGTGCCCATTTGAAAGGAAGGTTTCACGAGCCTTGATCATCTCGGTGCTATCGCCGGAATAGCGAAGCCCGGCGCCGCCGGCGAGGGTGACATAACCCTGGCGGGCTACATCGTAACTATGGCCAGATGCTGAAACCACCCTCGATCCTTCGTCGACAAGCTCTAAAGCAGAACCATCGATGGGGTCGGCGAGGACGTCAATAACGTGCGAAAGCACACACTCTCCTTGGATAGCTAAATAGTGAAAAAGGCGCTATGCCTGAGCAACCTCAGTAAGCAAAGAGCCCAGCTCGGCGGCTTCTTCTTTGTTCAACTCAATCACGAGGCGTCCACCGCCATCGGTGGGGATACGCATCACAATCTTGCGGCTTTCGATAACCGCTTCCATCGGACCATTGCCGGTACGAGGTTTCATCGCTGCCATAGGTGGTTCACCGTTCTTTCTCACTCGAAGGGGATTCGACGATCACGTCATGCGATCGTGCAGCTCCATCTAGTTTAGCGCCCGCACCGCGGTCTTGTTCCCGGAGCATGCCAATCAATTGCTCCAACACCACATCCACCTGGGCTGGATCATAACCGCGACCGACCTGAGTAAAACGAATCTGCTCAAAATCACCCTGCGCTACAAGCAAGGCATTACGCTGCTGAGCTGCATCACTTGGTCCTGGATCCGGCTTGGCTTGGGAAAAAGAGAAGATCACCCGCCCAAGCAGCATGCCCGCGAGCACCAACGCCACTGCCCCAATAATCCACGGCACTACTGCGAACATGCTGCTCCTTTATCCTTGCCAAACCCCGCGGCATCGGGGCGAAAATCTGTGCTTTGATCCGGCGCCTCACCTTCGACGGGCTCGCGCTGCTCCAAGGCTATGCCAGGGTAACCAACACGGCCCAAGATGGTGGCAGCTACCTGCTCGGCGGTGTGCTCTAACTCTTTCACACTGCGGTTGCGGTGGGTACGAACCCCAGCTTCTACCTCCGCGATCGCCTCGGGGCCAAAGGCGCGGGCGACGTCGATAAGCAAACCAACCTCAACGCCATAATCGCTGATAAACGCAAGCCTGAGGGCAGTTTCTCTGCGGATGGCGTACTCGCCCCCAAGCGGTTGGCGCACATGGGCTAATTCAGGAACGCACAGTTTGAGCAACGGGCGCGCAAGCAAGGCCGTGACCCTGCCGCCTTCCGAGCCATCAGCCATCGGCCTGGAATAATTCGCCTTGACCAACTGGACCTTCGGATCGGCAAAAGGTTGCGTCAAAATCTCGACGATCTCGGGGTGCACCTGCGAAAGATCGGCATCTAAAAACACCACCACATCACCGCGGGCAACCTGCACACCACGCCACAAGGATTCGCCCTTGCCCTTCTTCGGTGGCAAGGGGTGAGCATCACGCCAATTCACCACACGGGCACCGGCCTGCGAGGCCCGCTGCGCAGTGGCATCCGTGGAATCGGCATCAATCACAATGACTTCTTCTGCGGATGAGCGAAGCGCTAAGGCCACCACGTCGGCAACGGTGTCTTGTTCATTCAGCGCCGGAATCACCACTGAAATCATGCCAACCCCCTGGTCGTGGCCAACGCAGCCATGTGGCCTTGAATCGCAGCCGTCATCCGGATGGTATCGAGCGTTTCTGCAACCTCATGGGCACGAAACGCAGCGACTCCCCTGGCGGCTGCAAAACTGGTGCAAGCAAGGGTTCCCGCCACTCGATCCCCCACCGCGCGATCAAGGGTTTCTCCCACGAAATCCTTATTAGACAAGGCCATGAGCACCGGCAGCCCGGTAGCAACCACCTCGTCTATCCTGCGCAAAAGCTCAAGGCCGTGGAAGGTGTTTTTGCCAAAGTCATGGGTGGGGTCAATCAGAATCTTCTCCTCCGGCACACCGCAGGCCACCGCTTTCTTAGCCAAGGCCGTGGTTTCTTCGATCACATCGGCAACGACGTCATCGAAATGCACCCGATACGGCCTCGTTCTTGGCTGCACACCGCCGGTATGCGAGCACACATACCCCACCCGGAAATGGCCTGCTACCTCCACTAACTCCGGGTCGTGGCCTGCCCAGGTGTCATTGACCAGATCCGCGCCGGCGGCAATGGCATCGGCAGCAACTTGTGCACGCCAGGTATCCACCGAGATATGCACTTGCGGAAAACGTTCGTGGACTGCCTGGATTAAGGGCACCACACGCTCAATTTCTTCTTCCACGCCCACATACTGGCCAGGGCCTGCCTTGACGCCACCAATATCAACGATGCCTGCCCCTTGCTCAATCACATCCGCTGCGCGCTTGAGCGCTGCCTCGAACTGCGCGGTAGCGCCTTGATCATAAAAAGAGTCTGGAGTGCGGTTGATGATGGCCATCACGGTGGCCAGACCGGACTGGTCGCTATAAAAACTCTGCACCTGTGATGCCCTCACGGCCTTTGTTAAGAATCTGAGCCAAACAGTGGCATTTGCTGGTGTACTCGTTGGATATGCGCCACCGCATCCTCAATCGAATCGGTGACCAGGAACAAGTCCATGTCGCCTTCGCTAATCATGCCTTCTGCCACCAAGGTCTGCTTGAGCCACTGCACCATCGGAGCCCAGAAGCTCGTGCCCAGCAACACGATGGGATAGTTGGTCACCTTGCCGGTTTGGACCATGCAGAGCACCTCGAAAAGCTCATCGAGTGTGCCGAGCCCGCCAGGCAAGCACACAAAAGCCTGGGAGTACTTCAAGAACATGGTTTTACGGGCGAAGAAGTAACGGAAGTTCAAGCCCATATCCACGTAATCATTGATGCCTTGCTCATGGGGCAACTCGATACCTAAACCAATCGAACGCCCGCCAGCTTCCAGAGCGCCTTTATTGGTGGCCTCCATCAAGCCAGGCCCGCCACCAGTGATCACCGCGTAGCCCGCCTGGCTAATGGCGGCGCCGAGCTGCTCGCCCAGGGCGTAGTAGGGCTCTTCGGGTTTGGTGCGAGCAGAACCAAAGACAGTGACAGCCGGCGGGAGCTCGGCAAGAGCGTCGAACCCGGCTACGAATTCGCTTTGGATACGCAACACGCGCCAAGGATCGGCATGCAGCCAGTCGTGGTCTGCACCGAGTTCCAGGAGGCGCTGATCATAGGTGCCTTCGCCTTTCGCTGCCTGCTTATCGCGAACCAGCATCGGGCCTAGAAGGGTGCGGCGAGCGTCATTGTTATTCATGTTCTTCGACATCCAATCGGTGTTGTGGTTTTTAGTTTTTTAAGTGTTGAGTTTTTAGTATCAAGCCCTCGGCCGCGAGCATCCAGCGGGCCTTGAGGTGCTCGCGAGATCCGGCGAGGCCTCGGGATCAAGCTCCGGGGTGAGGGTTCGGAGTGAGCGGTCGGGGTGAGGCTCCCGGGATCGAACTCAGCGCAGCCCGAGGCTTTGCCGCTTGATGCTGGCTTCGTGTTGGCACGAAGCCAGCACGCCGTCACCGCCGGTTGTGTACCAACGTGATCCCGAAGGCCATACCACCCGGGAGTGTACTGGCAGCGTGAACGTCCTGCTGGCTAAGCATCTGGCTAGGACTGGCGAACCGCTTGCCTGGTTAGCCCTTAACCCGGCGCCTGGTTGGCCTTAGCCCAGCACCTGGTTGGCTCAGTCTTGCTTTGCTCAGCGCGAGCCTGAGCGCCAGTGGGCCTGAGCGCCAGTGAGCCTGTGCGCAAGCCTTAGGCAGCGCCGGTGAGGTACTGCAGAAGTTGCTCCGATACTTCGCTAATCATCTCCACCGGGCACTGCTCGTCTTTTTTGTGCGCATAGGAGGGATCCCCTGGCCCGAAGTTCACAGCGGGCACTCCCAGGGCTGCAAAGCGAGACACGTCGGTCCAACCGTATTTGGCGCGGAATTGGCCGCCGGTTGCCTTGAGTAGATCTGCCGCCGCCGGTTGATCAAGCCCCGGTCGTGCACCTGGTACTGCATCGGAGACTTCATAGTGCACGCCCTCGGGCAAATCGAGGACGGCGAGCATGTGCTCCATTGCATCATCCACGTCGCGATCAGGTGCAAAGCGGAAATTCACGTACATCCAGGCCTCGTCGGGAACGGTGTTGGTGGCCACGCCGGATTCGCAGTGCACGATGTTTAAGCCCTCGTGATACATGCAACCATCCACTTCCACCTCACGCGCCTCATAGGCGGCGATGCGGCTAATGACGGGGGCGAGCTTATGCATGGCGTTATCGCCGAGCCAGGAGCGTGCTGCATGTGCGCGCGTTCCTTCAGCGATCACTTTGAGGCGAATAGAGCCTTGGCATCCCGCCTCGATCATCGCTCCCGATGGTTCACCCAATAGGGCCAGATCACCTTGGAGCAATTCGGGGTGGCTTTCTTGAAGGTGGGCCAAACCATTGAAGGTGGCGGCAACTTCTTCAGCTTCGTAGCACACCAAGGTGAGGTCGTGGCGCAAATCTGGGTGATTGGCCAGGGTGGCAAATGCATGCAGGTAGCAGGCCATGCCCGACTTCATGTCGACGCTGCCGCAGCCATGCAGCACGCCATCTTGGATATGGCCTGGAACATTATCGGCTAGCGGCACAGTATCAATATGTCCGGCGAGGATAATGCGAGATCCCAAACCACGATCGGTGGTGGCCACCAGCGTGTGGTTCATTCTTTGCACCTTCACATTGTCAATGGCGCGCAGGGCTTGCTCGATGGCATCAGCGATTGGGCCTTCTTCATGCGAGGGGCTAGGAATATCGACGAGTGCGGAGGTCAAAGCAATTGGGTCAGCGTCAAGTTGGAGCATGCTTTCACTGTATAGCCCAAGTGGCTCATCGGTGCGATAGCAGCCTGTGCTGTGTAACTTCCCAAGCACGAGCCTGAAGCACGCCCCCAAAGCCAAGCCAGAAGCCAACCAGAAGCCAAGCCCCATGCCCAAACTCCTGCTCGGCACCTCCTGCGAATTGTGCTCTTTTTTGGGTGCACCCGAGCCAGTGATACTCGCAGGGCGCTGGTGCCAGCTACTGATGACCTGGGCGTTACAATGGGAAGCATTATGACAACTTTTGGCGCGCAGGCCGTAGGTATCGCCAACATTGCAATGGATGGGACGGTGCTCGACACCTGGTACCCCTCGCCATTGCTTTCCCACCACTTTGATCTCCCCACCGGCACGATCCGCCTTGGGGCTCAAGATCTACCCCGCAAGATGCTGAACCTGGTTCGCATCGATGAAGACCGCATGGTGGAGCAGGTTGCTGTTCGCACCACTATTGAAGATCTCGACCAGCCGCCTATCGACGCCCACGATGTCTACCTTCGACTGCACTTGCTTTCGCATCGCATGGTCAAACCGCACGAGATCAATCTCGAAGGTGCGCTGGAGCTGCTAGCGAATGTGGTGTGGACGAATAAAGGCCCGTGTTTGGCCCAGAATTTTGAAGAAGTCCGCGTTGCCTTGCGTTCTCGAGGCCTCATCCACGTCTACGGCATCGACAAGCTGCCCCGCATGGTGGATTATGTGGTTCCCTCCGATATCCAAATCACCGAGGCCGAGCGCGTTCGCCTCGGTGCATATCTTGCACCGGGAACTGAGGTGCTCCGCGAAGGCTATGTGGCCTATAACGCCGGCACTTTAGGCGCGGGCAGGATCGAGGGGCACCTCTACCCCGGTGCGGTGTTAGATGAAGGTTTCGATCTCGGTATCTCGGCCTCAATCGTCTCTGATAAAGCAAGCAATGCGGTGCGCATTGGCAAGCGCTGCAGCATCGGTTTGGGTTCGGCAATTGTAGGCATTGACCTCGGCGATGACGTCACCATCGGTACTAATCTCATCCTCGAACCTTCCACCATGGTTCACCGCGTTGAAGACGATGCACTGGTGCGCGCCGCCACCTTGGCCGGCATCTCCGGTGTGCACATCACCCACGTGGCCGACAGGGTCGAACCCGTGGTGATTCAGCAGCAACCCGATCCCGCCTAGGGGCAAAGCTGGCCTGCCACATTCGGGGGCAACCGTTGGGTATTCGTACCCTCCTGTATTGCATGAAATTCCATGTGTGAGGGAAATATCATATTGTTTTTGCTATGTCCCAAACAACACAAGACACCGCCCTCGGTGCGGGCCTGAAAACCCGCCACCTGACCATGATGGGCCTTGGCTCCGCAATTGGCGCGGGCCTGTTCCTTGGCACCGGCGTCGGCATCGCTGCTGCCGGCCCCGCGGTGCTCATTGCATATATCATCGCCGGCGCAATCGTCGTCTTTGTCATGCAGATGCTTGGCGAGATGGCCTCAGCACGCCCGGCCTCCGGTTCCTTTTCCATCTACGGCGAACAAGCCTTCGGCCACTGGGCCGGATTCTCCCTCGGCTGGCTGTACTGGTTCATGCTCACCATGGTGATGGGCGCAGAAATGACCGGTGCCGCCGCGATCATGTCCTCCTGGTTTGGCATCTCCCCTTGGATCCCGGCTCTAATCTGCGTGGCATTTTTCGCGGTGGTCAATCTGGCCAATGTGCGAGGCTTTGGCGAGTTTGAGTTCTGGTTCGCCTTTATCAAAGTCGCCGTGATCATCTTCTTCCTCATCGTCGGCGCACTGTTGATCTTCGGTGTGCTGCCCGGCCACGACTTTATTGGCACCGAGAACTTCCTCGATCACGGCTTCATGCCCAATGGCGTTTCCGGTGTTGCTGCCGGCCTTCTGGCCGTGGCCTTCGCCTTCGGTGGCATCGAGATCGTGACCATCGCCGCTGCTGAATCCAAGGATCCTAAGACCGCTATTGGTGTGGCAGTGCGTTCGGTGATCTGGCGTATCTCGCTGTTCTACCTCGGTTCGGTGCTCGTTATCACCTTCCTCATGCCCTATGACCAGCTCGGCGGTGCCGACTCGGCTGCGGAATCTCCTTTCACCCGCATTCTGGCCATGGCTGATCTTCCTGGCGTGGTGGGCTTCATGGAGGCCGTGATCGTGCTGGCACTGCTTTCTGCCTTTAACGCTCAGATCTACGCCACCTCTCGTTTGGTGCACTCGCTGGCAGAACGCGGTGACGCCCCACGAGTGTTCGCCGCTACCAACAAGCAAGGCGTGCCGATTTCCTCCGTGCTGCTGTCGATGTTCTTCGCCTTCCTCTCCGTTGGTTTGCAGTACTGGAACCCTCCGGGACTGTTGTCCTTCCTGCTCAACGCCGTGGGCGGCTGCCTGCTGGTGATCTGGGTGATGATCGCCCTGTCGTATCTCAAGCTGCACCCGATCATGAAGAAGGCCGGCGAGCTGACCAAGGTTCGTATGTGGGGCTACCCCTGGCTGACCTGGCTTACCCTTGCAGCGATCGCAGGGCTGATCATCATGATGCTTTTCGACGAAAGCTCCCGTGGCCAAGTCACCTCCGTGGTAGTGATCTTCGGCGGCTTGATTGCGCTGTCTTTTGCAGTCAAGGGTGCAAAGAAATAACCGGAAGGTACACTTCAACACCATGACTTCTGCACACGCAATTGGTTTAGCAACAATTACCAACGATGGCGACGTTCTCGACGCCTGGTTCCCCTACCCGGAGCTCGGCGGTGCCGAAACCTCTGGCACGGAATTCCTGGAGGGCAAGGATGTGCCAGACGATTTCCGCGCCCTGGCCGTGGTCGACGGCGACCGCAAAGTTGAGCGCAAGGTCATCCGCACCACCATCGCCGATTTGGATCAGGCACCCGAAGATACCTACGAGGCATACCTTCGCCTGCACCTGCTTTCCCACCGTCTAGTCAAGCCCCACGGGCTCAACCTCGACGGCATTTTCGGCCTGCTCAATAACGTGGTGTGGACCAACTTCGGCCCCTGTTCCCCGAAGCACTTCGAAGTCACCCGCGCCCGCCTGCAGCGCCGCGGCCCCGTGACGGTCTTCTGCATGGACAAGTTCCCCCGCATGATCGACTACGTCATCCCCTCTGGTGTGCGCATTGGCGATGCCGACCGTGTTCGCCTTGGCGCCCACCTCGCAGAGGGCACCACCGTGATGCACGAGGGCTTTGTCAACTTCAACGCCGGCACCCTGGGTAGCTCCATGGTTGAAGGCCGCATCTCTGCTGGCGTGGTGGTAGGCGATGGCTCCGATATCGGTGGCGGCGCCTCCATCATGGGCACCCTGTCTGGTGGCGGCAAGCACGTGATCTCGATTGGCGAGCGCTGCCTGCTCGGCGCCAACGCCGGTTGCGGTATCCCGCTTGGCGACGACTGCGTGATCGAAGCTGGCCTGTACGTCACCGCCGGTTCTAGGGTGGTGACCCGCGGCGCGGTGTCTGAGGCCCTCGGGTTAGAAGAAGGCCAGGCAATCAAGGCTGCTGAGCTTTCCGGTGCCAATAACATCTTGTATCGCCGTAACTCCATCAACGGCGCTATCGAGGCTGTGCCGTGGAAGTCGCAGGCAGTAGAGCTCAACTCCGAACTGCACAAGAACTAAGCCGGCTCACAAAAACTCAAAGACCTGCCCTATTGCGGAGGGCAGGTCTTTTTTGGAGTCTTTAGCGGTGTTGCACCGGGGGTTGTTCCACCACGATGCGGGTGGGACGAAACGCCCAGAGGCGGTTGATCAGGAAGTTAATCGGCATCGCTGCAAGCACCGAGATGATATTGGCCCAGTAGACCTTCGTGCGGAAGCCGGTGGAGTTATCAAAAACATCGTCTGGCAAGGCGATGGGTGATTCTGGGTTCATCAGCAGCGTGGCAATGATCAGGCTTACGCCAAAGGCCAATAAGCCGGTGGTGAGGAAGGCAAAAAAGCCCTTCCACCACTTCGGGCTCACGGTGGTTTTAAAGGTCCACATGCGGTTGAGCTGGTAGTTCCAGGTATTGGCTACCAGGAAGGCCACTGTTTGGAAGACGTGATACCAACGAATGTGGAAGGCAGTGCCGAAGAGGTTATAAAAGGGATCGGCAGGGGTGATATCGGCTGACCACAGCATCAGCTTGTTCATCACCACCACAACGGCCATGTTCACCAGCACGCCGGAACCACCAACGACGCCAAATCTTAAGAATTGAACAATCGTGGTGGCGAATGTGGACGATTTGGCCACGCCTTCTCCCTCACTGAATATTGATTGCACTAACTAACCCGGGCTATCTTACGCTCAAGTAGCCGTGAGGTTAAGCAAGGTCTAGCTCAGCCGCTGCGCTACTTGTTCGCACTGCTCCAAGCTTGCAGTTAAGGCCACGCGCACGAAGCGCTCACCGGCAGGACCATAGAAAGCACCGGGAGCCACGAGGATGCCGCGCTTTGCAAACCACTGCACTGTGTCCCAGCAATCTTCATCGCGGGTGATCCACAAATACAGACCCGCCTCTGAGTGCTCGATGCGGAATCCTGCATCCACCAAAGCGCGCATTAACACCGCGCGTCGATTGGCATAGCGCAGCTTTTGGGCCTGTTCTTGGTCATCATCTTCGAGCGCTGCCACGGTGGCTGCCTGGATTGGTCCTGGCATCATCAACCCGGCGTGCTTACGTACCTCGGTAAGCTCTGCAATCAGCTCAGCATCGCCGGCGAAGAAGCCGGAGCGATAGGAGGCCAAGTTGGAGGTCTTGGAAAGGGAGTGGATGGCCAGAAGGTTGCTGTAATCGCCGTCGCTGACCTCTGGATCCAGAATCGAGGCTGCCTGGCCTTCCCAACTCAAGCCCAGGTAGCACTCATCGGAAGCCAAGATCGCATTGTGCTTGCGGGCATATTCCACCCAGTCACGCAATTGCTCGTGGCTTGCCACTGCCCCGGTGGGGTTCGATGGCGAGTTGATAAAGATTAGGTCGACGTCTTCTGCTTCCGCTGGCGGGGTGCTGGCTCGCAGCGGGGTGGCGCCGGCGAGCAGCGCTGCTACCTCGTAGGTGGGATAGGCAACCTCTGGGATGATCACGGTGCCGCGAACCCCAAGAAGGGAGGGCAGCAGCGCAATGGCTTCTTTGGTGCCAACCACGGGAAGCACCGCCGGGGCGGGGCTGATGCCGTAGCGGCGCGCCAAGGAATCGACGATGGCTTGGCGCAGTGCTGGCGTACCGATGGTTTGTGGGTAGCCACCGGCTGCGCCTGCTTCCGCAAGGGCGAGTTGGATGCCGGGCGCTACGTCGTCGACAGGCGAACCCACAGAAAGGTTGATTAACCCCTCTGGGTGTTGGGAGGCCTGGGCCTTCGCTGGTTCTAGAGAGTTCCAGGGGAAATCAGGCAGCGTCGAAGACGACGGTGTGCGCACGGGTGGCTCCTTTGCAGCAGAAGAAAATGAGAACTAGGCCTGGGGTGGCAGTTCCGCAATCATCGGGGCGTCGAAGTCTTGAGGCCCCAGCTTGGCGGCGCCACCGGGTGAGCCGAGATCATCAAAGAAAGCGGCGTTGGCGTCGTTGTAGTCGATCCACTCATCGGGAACATCGTCTTCGTAGAAGATGGCCTCGACGGGGCAAGCGGGCTCGCAAGCACCGCAGTCGACGCACTCATCGGGGTGAATGTAGAGGGAGCGCTTGCCCTCATAGATGCAATCGACGGGGCACTCTTCTACGCAAGAGCGATCCATGACATCAACGCAAGGTTGTGCGATTGTGTACGTCATTGAAAGTACAATCTCCAAATTCCAAACAGTTGGCTTAATCTGCCTTATTATGTCACTTCGCACGCAGCATAGGCCACACGCCTCCGGCTATGCCAGCAAGAAGTAATAAAATTGAGCGGATTCCGGGAACTAATACCGTATCGCCCGCACCGGCGGTGGCAAATACAAAGAGGAAGAACCCCAAAATCCACACACCAAGTGGCAAGAACTTCAGCGGGGATGCCGGCGCCCACAGCAGCGCAGTTTTGCTTAAGACCAGGTTAAATAGCAAAGCAATCACCACGGTGTACGGCACCGGCACACCACCGATCCAGGTGCCTAGGTAGATCACCTCTAAAAAAACGGAGATCAGCGCGCCAAGCGAAAGCCAAAAAAGACCGAAAGCGGCCTCCCCTTTGCTAAAGCCTTGATGCACATAGGCGGTGCGATCATCGCGAGGGTCTGTCACTTGCTGCTCCTTGGCGTGTTGCCTCGCGTGGTTTTGGGCTGCCACTTAGAGTCCTTCCATTGGGTCATTCGACTCCAGCGGATCGGTATTGCTTCCGCCACCGAGGCGATAGTGCTCCTCACGCAGCAGAGGCTGGGCAATCAGATTGGAAAGCGCGAACACTGCGGGCACCAAGTCTGGATCGTCTACTTGGGCGATTGCCGCGTGGGGGTTGGTGGCAGAAATTGTGCCATCGGCGATCCACAACTGGGTTGCGTGGGCCTTCATGCCGTTGAGCTTGGCTGTCCAACTGCGCGGATCAAGGGTGACGGTGATATCCACGTCGTTTACGCAGGCGAGCTCTCCCGGTAAGGCTTCGCGCCAGCCATGGGGAATCTGGGTGATCGCCGCTAAACCGCGATTGAGCATCGTCCGGGAGGTAACCGCCCACAGGATGCGTGGCACCGGCACCTCTTTGGCAGCCTCGTGGGTGATGTGGTGGGCGCGCACGTGATCGGGGTGCCCGTAGCCTCCATCAGGGCCGTAGGTGATGACGAGATCGGGCTGCAAACGGCGAAAGACCTCGACGAGGGCGTCCACCGATGCAGGGCCGGAGGAAATGAATGCACGCTCGTGTTCATTCGAAGGTGCGCCGATCATGCCGGAATCACGCCAGGTGCCGGCACCGCCGAGGAATTCCCCTTGCACCCCTAAGGCCTCCAGTGCAGCGCGCCACTCCCCGATTCGAAATCCGCCGAGCTGGTCTGCGGCATCTGCCACCAGGCCTTGCAGGGGCTCGCCGATGACCTCGCCTTCTTCACCCAGGGTGCAGGTCACCACGGTGACTTCCGCACCGCGGGCAGCGAGTTGGGCTAGCAGGCCACCAGTCCAAATGGATTCATCATCGGGGTGGGCATGCACCGCCACCACGGTTTTTCCTAATAGGTCGCGCATCATTGTCCTTTGTTTATGGTCCATTCGGCAAGAGAAGTGAGCCCCGCTGGCCAGCGTTCCAGGGATGGATTCGGCCCAACAATACCCCTGCCCAAAGCCTGCAGGCGCACATCTCGAACGATGACCGTATTCAGGTGCTGGGTGGCCTCAAGCTCAGCTACCGCAGCAGCAAGCTCCTCGGCCGTGGCGTTGCCCTGAATCATCCGCTCAATCATCGCCTCCACCTCTGGGACGCACATGGTGGAAAGATTCGCCGCAACCACTTCACCGTCGCAGTGATACTGGTCGCGATTCTTAGCGGGCGTCCAAGTGATCAAAGCATCCAACTCGCCGTTGGGCAGGGCATTTTCAAAGAGATCGGTGGCATCAGAGGTTTCGATGTTGGCCGGAATATCTGCGTTGCGTAGGACGTCGACAAGCGCCCTGGTGGCAGCCAGCGCAGTTGGATCTGAAGGATCAACCCCAATCACCAAAGGCCTACCCAAGGCTTGCAATGCTTCAGGCTGCGGCTCCTTGGGCTCAAGTGCTTGTTCTACTTCGAGTGCGGCACTTCGGCCTGTGGCCAAGCGAGCTAAGGTCGCGGGGTCGATCATGGAAGCCAAGCTCGCGCGCTGCGCAGTATCGAGCTTGGTGGTGGCTGTGACCTGCAAACGGCGATCCAACACCGTGGTACGCACCTGCGTTTCGGGGATGAGCTCCAAGGTCTCGGAAGCCACTTCCGTGGGCGTCATATCCACAAAGCTCAATTGTCCAGATCGCAGCATTTCTGCTGCTTGAGGCAGCGAACGGACCTCGACAAACTGCAGGGTTTCAACCTGCGCCGGCTTTGCTCCCCAGAAGCGATCATTGCGATGCAAGGTGATCACACCGCGGCTGCGATCCACGCTATGGAGAGAAAAACGCCAGCCGGAGGCAGGGATGTCTTCTCTTAATGCCTTGTCAAAGCCTGCTTCATCCTTCAGCACATGGCTTGGAAGCAGCGCAAGGAACATCGTTTGCCAATTGGCAATGGGCTGGGAGAAATCCACAAACACCGTGCGGCCGCCGTTGGCAGATCGAATATCGCTAATGGCTCGATAGCGCACCGCATCGAGGGTGCCGGGGGTATTGGCAATGCCATTGCGCAGGTATTCAAAGTCGGAGACGGTAATCGGCGTGCCATCAGACCACTGCGCTTCGGGGTCAATGTCGTAGCGAATAGTAAGCGCCACATCATCAGCCGGGGTGACCGGCTTGGCAGATTCCAAGAGGTCTTTGTTCATCTGCCCGTCCACGAAGGTGCTTGGCAGCACGAGCTGGGCGAGGGTTCGAACGAACTCCGAATCATCTGCCAAAAGATGCGGGTTCAAACCAGCGTAGATGGGGTCGATGCCCACACTCAGCCGCGGCGGCTCATCGGGAGTTTCGGTCTTGGTGGTTGCCACCGCTTTGCTTGGCTTTGCCTGTTCTACAGGAGCAGGGCCGGGATTGGCCGAACATGCAGCAAGCACCGCTGCCAGAGCGATGATGCTGGTGCGGTGCTTGATTAACATGAATGTAGATTTTAGCGCAGGTTGCAGCTCAAAACCCTTGGGCTCTGAGCAGCACCAACGCCCCTACTCATTGCGCGGCTTACTTATTGCGCGCCTTCTCGCGGGAACGAGCGCGAGCACGCTCGGTGGCGTTCAGGATGACCTTGCGCACGCGAAGCGTCTCTGGGGTTACTTCCACGCACTCGTCTTGACCACAGAACTCCATGGCCTCATCCAGCGAGAGTGAACGTGCCTTTGCCAGGGTGACGGTGGCATCTGCGGTAGCAGAGCGCATGTTGGTGAGCTTCTTTTCGCGAGTGATGTTGATGTCCATATCCTCATCGCGATTATTCGCACCCACGACCATGCCCTCATAGGCTTCGGTGCCTGGCTCCACAAAGAAGGAGCCGCGGTCTGCAAGCTGCATGAGTGCATAGGCGGTGATCTGACCGGAACGGTCGGCCACCAAAGAGCCCGTGGCGCGATCCTTGATCTCGCCGGCCCAAGGCTCGAGGCCTTCGGAGTAGTGGTTGGCAATACCGGTACCGCGAGTCTCAGTCATGAAGGTGGTGCGGAAGCCGATGAGGCCGCGGGCAGGAACCTTGAATTCCATGCGAACCCAGTCATCGGAAATATTGTCCATCGCCACCATCTGGCCCTTACGAGAAGCCATCAACTGGGTTACTGCACCCTGGTACTCGCTGGGCACGTCGATCACCATGTGCTCATAAGGCTCGTAGAGCTTGCCGTCGATTTCTTGGGTCACCACCTGTGGTTTACCCACGGTGAGCTCGAAGCCTTCTCGACGCATCGTCTCCACCAGCACCGACAGGGCCATCTCGCCGCGGCCTTGTACTTCCCAGGCGTCGGGGCGCTCCGTCGGCAGCACGCGCAGCGAGACGTTACCGATGAGCTCTTGGTCCAGACGGGCCTTCACCATGCGGGCGGTGAGCTTATCGCCGCCACCACGGCCAGCCAGCGGCGAGGTGTTCACGCCGATGGTCATCGAAATAGCAGGCTCGTCGACGGTGATGCGTGGCAGTGGGTTCGGGTGCTCGGGATCTGCGAGGGTATCGCCAATCATCACATTGTCGATGCCCGAAATAGCGGCAATATCACCGGCAACTACCTCATCCGCAGGCACGCGGGTCACGCCGACGGTGCGCAGCAGCTCTGCGATCTTGGCGGTCTTGGTGTGCTGGTTGCCTTCTTCGTCATAGTGAATCCAGGCAACCTGCTGGCCTTTCTTCACACTGCCGGAGTGCACGCGAATCAGACCAATACGACCCAGGAAGGAAGAGGAGTCCAAGTTGGTAACGTGCGCCTGCAGGGGTCCATCGATATCGGCGGTGGGCTCGGGCATGACCTCGTAGATCACGTCGAACAGCGCCTGGAGATCTTCAGCCTCGGGCACATTGCCATTGCCGGGGTTTTCGGTCGAGGCCTTGCCCTCACGGCCGGAGGCATAAAGCACCGGCAGATCGAGCAGGTTCTCAGCGGCTGCAGCAGCTTCTGGATCGTCAATGGCGCTTGCCAGTTCCAGCAGCAGATCGTGGGCTTCTTCTACCACCTCGTCGATACGAGCGTCCGGGCGGTCGGTCTTGTTTACCAAGATGATCACCGGCATCTTCGCGGCGAGAGCCTTACCAAGCACGAAGCGGGTCTGCGGCAGCGGACCTTCGGATGCGTCGATCAACAGCACCACGCCATCAACCATGGACAAAGCGCGTTCAACCTCGCCACCGAAATCGGCGTGGCCGGGGGTGTCGATCACGTTGATCACAAGGTCGTTGCCGTCTTTGCCTGCGCCCTGGCGTCGAATAGCCGTGTTCTTGGCCAGGATGGTGATGCCCTTTTCTTTTTCCAGATCTCCGGAGTCCATCACACGATCAACGACTTCTGCGTGGGCGTCAAACGCCCCTGATTGACGCAGCATTGCGTCGACAAGCGTGGTTTTGCCGTGGTCAACGTGTGCGACGATGGCAACATTGCGGAATTCTGGACGGGTCAAAGGAGATCTCCTGGGGTATAGCTGCTGCACCCGATGGATCGTGGGCGCAGGTGTACAGCGTTTCAACAGTACTGCACCGTGGGTACAAGTGCACCTTTTCGCACTTTTTCTTAGCCCTAAAGGCTCGCTTCTCCCAGGGCGGTGATGCTGCTGGTCGCGCGGCGTGACATTGGGTGGCGCAGTTTTACAAGGCCACATTCCTCCAGGAACAAGCCTCCAGCATTGACCGATTGCGCTTTTCTACCAAAAAGTATCTGCAGCGCCTCATGGTGCTTGGCATCGTAATTCTTTCGCTGCTAAGCTGCTCAAAAAGTAACGAATTGATAACAAAGCTGTGATTTTCCTGGTAGTGGCGTTTTTCGCGCGAACAGCGAAGATAGCAGCCCTCCCCGTCTTGACATGCGCAAACACGGGGCTATTGTTACTTGAGTACGCTTGTGTGACTAATGAGTTGGAGACACGCCGAGAAAATTCTCAAAATCTCCTGTCAATACTCACACCCTGACTTCTAGGAAAGGCACGCCGTGACCCTTCTTTCCCGAAAGGCGATTGCTGCCGCCGCTATGGCCTTGGGCCTGTGCTTCGGCTCAACTCCGGCCGTTCAAGCTGCCCCCTTGTTCCCTGTTGAAGATCTCGGCCTTCCACTCGATCATCTGGGTCGGCCTAACCAAGAAGTGCTCAACGCAGCAAAAGACTTCGCCCAAAAGCTCCCCGAGCAACAGCGCGAACAGCTCCTTGCTGCCATCCGCTTCTATGAAGGCCCCAGCAAGTCGAACACCCTCCTGCCCGATAACGCACCGGTATTTACCCAGTTTTTCTGGCCCGTCGTTGCCGGTAAATGCATCGACGGCAAGTTCGACTCCACCGGAACCGCCATCGCCGTGGCAGGTCCTGCACCCATCCCCGCCCCCAAGCCGGGCGTAGGCGAGGCCACCTTCGTGTTCACTGCCTTGGGCACCCGCCCGCTGGCAGGCGAGCAGAACATGAACGTGCACTGGTTTAATATCGACACCCTCCAAGGTGGCACCACCAAGCTTGGAGATCACGGCATTAACCCCCAAGGCCCTTCGACTGTTTCCGGCAAAGCCGAAACGGGACGCGGCCGCGTGGTTGCCTTGCTTGAAGGCACCGTGGGCACCCAAGACGGCCCTTGCAACTACTTCCCCACCACGGCAGCGTTTGTGGTGATGTAAATGGTGGATCTGCACCCGGTAAAAAGCGAGTCCTTCGATACGACTGCGTCTTTAAACACCGATCCCAAAGGTTTTTTGCGTCAGGTTGATACCTTCAAGGAAACCGAGTTTGGGCTCTACATGGCTAGAGGTGCAGATCACCCACGCTTCGGCTACCTAGAATCCTGGCTTCTGCCAGACCTGGGTTTGCGCGCAAATATCTTCCACTTCCGCGATGGCGTGGACGCGCGCATGGACTTCTACTTCGATATCGCCGATATTTCTAAATCGGAAGGCGTCTGGCACACCCGCGATCTTTATGTGGATCTTGTGAGCGTCTGCGGCGAGCCGGTCAAGGTGATGGACATCGATGAATTGGCCGCCGCCACCAGCGAAGGCCTCATCACCGCCGAAGAAGCTGAGCGGGCCATCGACGCCACGCTTGCAGCCGTAGAAGGCATTACTCGCCACAGCGATGATCCCATGGCCTGGCTGGCCTCCATGGGCATAAGCCTGGACTGGGCAGAGCACGTCGATCTGATGCCTGCTGGTTCCTAAAGAACCTGGTTCTTCGGATCGACGCCGAATCTTCCCAAGGGCTGCGCAACGCAGCTTGAATATCCTTAAGAAAAGCTCAGGTGGCCAGACATACAAGGGGCGCAACATGCTGTTGCGCCCCTTGTATTCGTGCTAATACCCAAGCGAGTTTTCGCTCTTGGTTTTTCCGCTCTTGGTTTAGAGCAGCCCCAGGCCTGGCACGGAGTTGATCAGATCCCTGGTGTATTCCTGCTGTGGATCAGCAAAGATCTGATCGGTGGTGCCGCGTTCTACCAAACGACCCTGCTCCATCACCACGACCTCGTCTGCGGTTTGACGCACCACGGCCAGGTCGTGGGTGATAAACAGATAGCTCAAGTGGAGTTCTTCTTGTAGCTCCGTGAGCAACTGCAGGATCTGGTGCTGCACCAACACATCGAGTGCCGATACTGCCTCGTCGAGCACCACCACTTCCGGGTTCAGTGCCAGGGCTCTAGCCACCGCGATGCGCTGGCGCTGGCCACCAGAAAGTTCGTTGGGATACCTGCGCATGGCAGAACGAGGCATCGCCACCATATCCAGCAGCTCGGCTACGCGCTGCTCGCGCTCTTTGCGATTACCCACCTTGTGCACCACCAATGGCTCTTCGATGCAGCGATAAATCGAATACATCGGATCCAAAGAGCCATAGGGGTTTTGGAAGACCACCTGCAGCTTGCGGCGCATATCAAAGGTTTCTTTGCTGCTGAGCTTGGTAATGTCCTTGCCCTTATACAGCACCCGACCGCTGGTTGGCTCCAGCAGTTTCAGGATCATATTGGCAACGGTCGATTTACCCGAACCGGATTCACCCACGATTGCCAGCGTGGTGCCTTCGCGCAGCCCGAAGGTCACGTCATCGACGGCACGCAGTTGCTTCTTAGCACCTCGGGCGCCTCGCACATCGAATACCTTGGTCAGGTTCTCAACTTTGATCACGTCTTCTGCTTCGACGTCGTGCTCAGCCACCAGCACTTCTTCTGCTTGCACACCTGCGGCCTTGGCCGATTGGATGCGTGAAGAAGCAAGCGAGGGGGCGGCACTGACCAGGCGTTGGGTGTAGGGGTGCTGGGGATCGCGCAGGATCTCAAGCGAAGGCCCAGATTCCACGATGCGGCCGCGGTGCATCACCACGAGATGTTCGGCGCGCTCTGCGGCAAGACCGAGGTCGTGGGTAATAAAGAGCACTGCTGTGCCGAGGTCTTTGGTTAAGGTGCCGAGGTGATCCAGGATCCGCTTCTGCACCGTCACATCGAGGGCCGAGGTGGGTTCATCAGCAATGAGCAAACGCGGCCGAGCGGCAAGGCCCATACCGATCAAGGCGCGCTGGCGCATACCGCCGGAGAATTCGTGCGGATACTGCTTTGCGCGACGTTCTGCGTCGGGAAGCCCGGCCTCTTCAAGCAATTGCGTTACCGCAGCATCCATTTCGGAGGCTTTGACTACGTTATTTGCCTTCAGCGCCTCTTTGATTTGAGTGCCGATTCTCCACACCGGGTTGAGGTTGCTCATTGGGTCTTGAGGCACAAGGCCAATCATGGACCCGCGATATTCCTGCATCTCCTTATCGTTGAGCCCGGTGATGTCCTTGCCCTCAAAGGTGATCCGCCCCTTGGTCACTTTGCCGGTTCCAGGCAGCAGACCAATGATCGCCATGGCGGTGGTGGATTTACCGGAACCAGATTCACCCACAATCGCCACGGATTGACCAGGGTAAATCTTCAGATTCGCACCACGTACCGCCTCGACGGTGCCGGTGGAGGACTCGAAGGCGATGTGGAGATCTTCGAGCTCAAGTAGTGGAGTAGGTTGCTGCGTATTCATTTAACGCTTCCTCGCCTTCGGATCAAGGGCGTCGCGCACAACGTCACCCATCATGATAAAGCTCAACACGGTCGCACCGAGGGCCATGGCCGGATAGAACAGCACCATCGGTTGGGTACGCAAGGAGGCCTGTGCCTTAGCAATGTCGCCACCCCAGGAAACGATGGTGGGCGGCAGGCCGATGCCCAGGAAGGACAGGGTTGCTTCGGCCACGATGAAAGTGCCCAGCGCCACGGTTGCGTAGACGATGATGGGGGCTGCGGCATTGGGCAAAATGTGCTTGCCCAGGATGTACCACTTGCTTGCCCCAACCGCCTTGGCTGCGGTGACGAATTCTTCGTTCTTGGTGGCCATGACGGTACCGCGGGTAATGCGGGCGATGGAGGTCCAACCGAAAATTGCCAAGACCACCACCACCGTCAAAATGGTGCGATATTCCTTAAATACCTGCATCACCACGATGGCGGCGAGCACCAGGGGGACGGCGAAGAAGATGTCGGTGATACGCGAGAGAACCGAGTCGAGGATGCCGCCGAAGTAGCCGGCAAGTGCACCAATCGTGGTGCCGATGATCACCACGAGCAGTGTGGTGAGCACGCCTACGCTTACCGACGCCCTCGCGCCGTAAATCATGCGGGCATAAATATCGCAGCCCTGGCGATCAAAGCCGAAGGGGTGTCCGGCAGTGGGCTCGTTCAAAGACTTGGAAAGCTCGCAGAAGGTCGGGTCGGTGGAGGTAAATAGTTGGGGTACGGCAGCAAGCAGGAGCGCTGCAGTAATGAGCAGAGCCGAAACCCAAAACATGGGGCGCTTGCGAAGATATTTCCATGCCTCTCCCCAGACTGAGGTTGGGGCCGAATCATCGCGAACGGCGTCGACTGCACCGAGGCCCGTCTCATCGACTTCTGCCACGAAGCGCTCTTGACCGGGCAGTGGCTGGTAGGTAGCCCGGTTATCCTGCGTGTTCTTGGATGAGTTAGGCATAGCGAATCCTTGGGTCGAGCAGGGCGTAGAGGAGGTCGACGATCAGGTTGGCCACGATGTAGACGATGACCAACACGGTGGTAAACGACACCACGGTGGTGGGTTCACCCTTGAGAATCGCCTGATAGATGGTGCCACCGACACCGTTGATGCCGAAGATACCTTCGGTCACGATCGCGCCACCCATAAGCGCACCAAGGTCGGTGCCAAGGAAGGTCACCACCGGGATCAGGGAGTTACGCAGCACGTGTCGGCGGGTGACTTCTCCCCCGCTTAAGCCCTTGGCGCGGGCGGTGCGCACATAGTCGGCGCGCAGATTATCGGATACCGATTGGCGTGTGAGTCGAATGACGTAGGCACACGACAGTGCACCGAGCACTACCGCTGGCATGAGCAGCGATTTGAAGGAATCATTCGCGCCGACGGTCACAGGCAGGATGCCCCATTTCACGCCCACGAAGAATTGGAGCACGAAACCGATCACGAAGGAAGGTACGGCGATCACGAGGAGGGAGAGCACCAGCACGGTGGAGTCGAAGAAGCCACCGCGACGCATACCGGCGAATACGCCGAAGGCCACGCCCAGGATCATCTCAAAAATCAGCGCCATCACGGCTAATTTGATGGTCACGGGGTAGGCATTGGCCATCACTTCGCTCACGGGCCGGCCTGAGAAGGTGGTGCCGAAGTCGAGGGTGAAGATGCCCTTGATATACAGCAGGTATTGGACGATGAATGGTTTGTCCAGGTTGTATTCTGCCGTCAGTCTCGCTCGGGCTGCCTCTGATAGGCCTCGATCGCCACCGAGGGCTTCGATCGGGTCGCCGGGCATGAGAAAGACCATGGCGTACAGCAGCAGGGTGGCACCAAAAAATACAGGGATCATCTGTAAGATTCGGCGCCCAACGTAGCGCAACATGGTGGTGTTCCTTTGAAGAATGTTCGGGTGGGAAATGCTTGGAAGTGTAAATTTTTAAAGCAAATGCGAAGCCCCGGTCGCCGGAAGTGGCGACCGGGGCGAAAACCGTGGGCCGCGAGGCCTAGGGCAAAGAATTACTTCTTTTCGATCGCGGCGTACTCAGGCAGGGAGTTCCAGCTAAAGGTCACATTGCTGACCTTGTCGGAGGAACCGCCGGTGACGTTGGAGTACCACAGCGGAATGGCCGGGAGGTCGCGGAAGAGGATCTCTTCTGCCGACTGGTATTCCTTGATGCCTTCTTCAACATCCTTCTTGTTCGCAGCCTGCTTCACCTTGGAGTCGAACTCAGGGTTGGAGTAGTCGCCATCGTTGGAGGAAGCGTTGGTGACGTAGAGAGGAACGAGGAAGTTACCAATTGCTGGGTAGTCGGCCTGCCAACCGGAGCGGAAGGCACCCTTGATGGTGCGCTTCTTCACGTCGTCACGCAGGGACTTGAAGTCCGGGTAGGGGTTACCCGATGCCTCGATGCCGAGGTTGTTGCGGATCTGGTTGCTCACGGCATCTGCCCAAGCCTGGTGGCCACCATCGGAGTTGTAGGCGATGGTGAATTCGCCGGTGAACTTGGAGATGGAATCAGCCTTCTTCCACAGCTCCTTGGCCTTGTCCGGATCGAACTTCAGCACATCGGAGTTTTCCAGATCGTCCTTGTAGCCGTCGATCACCGGGGAGGTGAAGTCCTTGGCAGGGGTACGAGTGCCCTCGAAGATGGTCTTGGTTACCTCTTCACGATCAATTGCGTGCGAGATGGCCTGCCTACGCAGCTTGCCTTCTTCACCGCTGAAGTGCTCGAGCTTCTCGGGGATGGTGATGGACTGGAACACAGCGGCAGGCTGGTTGACTGCGCGATCGCCCAGCTCATCTTCGAAGGTGGAGAATGCGGAGTCCGGAACGGCATCCAGCACATCGAGGTTGCCGGCCAGCAGGTCGGCGTAGGCGGCGTCCTGAGAGCTGTAGAAGACGAACTTCAGGCCGTCGTTCTTTGCGGCGTTTTCACCACTGTATTTCTCGTTGGGCACCAGCGTTGCAGATTCCTGGTGGTTCCATTCCTTGAGTACGTAGGGGCCGGAACCAACCGGGTTTTCGCCGGCGCTATCAAGATCTTCGAGCTGCTTCGAAGGCATCACAAAGAAGGCCGTGTAGCCGAGGCGAGTGGGGAAATCCGACTCAGGTTGCTCAAGTTCCACGGTGAAGGTGCGGTCGTCCACAACCTTCAGGCCCTCAAGTTCCTTGACTCCTTCGCTGTAGCCCTTAATCGGCTCGAAGAAGAACGCATTCATCATGCTGTTTGCCACGGCGGCGTTCCAGGTATCAACGTAATCCTGGGCGGTCACGGGGCTGCCGTCGGAGAACTCAAGACCCTCTTTGAGCTTGATCTTGTAGGTCTTCTCGCCTTCCAAATCAATGGATTCGGCTTGGTCATTGTGGGGCTTGCCGTCACTGTCGTAGTGCACCAGACCGGAATACAGCAGTTCGACGATCCTGCCGCCGCCGGTTTCGTTCGTGTCGGCCGGGATCAAAGAATTCTGAGGCTCAGAACCATTCGCGGTGACGTAGTTTGCGCCTTCAGAGGCTCCGTCCGAGGAGCAGGCCGCCAGGCCTAAGACAACGGTGGCTGAGGTAGCAATCGCTACGGTCTTTTTCAGATGCATCAGCTTCTCCCTGTGCGTATTCCAACGGTTGCTGTACTACAGAAGCTGCAGCAAAGCCTGGACTATGCGGTTCACTCTAGCAGCAGGCGCGGGGGTAGGAGGAAGATTCGGGACAAAAAAATTCAAACGCTTGCGGTAACGGGAGTGCCCATCCACCAATACACATCGGGGGTAGGCATGACAGAAAAGTGAAATTGTTCCTGTTGTGCCCAACGCTGCCAGAAGGGTTCATATTCGGGATCACGCGCCAATGCCCTGGCCTTGCGCCACTGCTCAGGGCCATCAAAGACGATGCTAAGCACATCACCTTCACTTCGCGCGGCAGCAAGCGTTGCGGGCGTCAATGCCCCTACGCCCTCGATAATCAAGTGCTCGCCTTGTACACTGCGCCACTGGCCATGGACGTTGTTGTGCCAGTCCCAAGGGAAATACCCTCCTTGGCCAATCACCTGTTTCGCTGCAATGGCACTGCCAGCAGCCAACCCATGCCAGCCTGGGTAGAGATCATCCATGCTCACCAACGGCCAATTAAGCAGCCCGGCCAGCTTTTTGGCGAAGGTCGTTTTCCCGGCGCCAGAGGGGCCGTCGATAAGCACAATCATGCGCCAAATAGCCTCAGATAGCCCGACCATGCCGCGATAGCCAACGATGCGCTGGACAGGCCAAGGCAGACGGCCATCAGCAAGTAATCGGGAAGGTGCAGGCGGGAGGGCCTGGCCCAGGTGCGATTGGGGTAGGCGGCAAAGCCTCGCGCTTCCATCGCGGTAGAAAGCTTGGCGCCGCGACGCAAGGTGAGCACCAAAAGGCCAAAGGTCATGGAAAATGCCTTGCGCAGCACGTTTTCCTCGCCAAGGCCTCTGGCTCGGCGTGCCCTACGCATCGACGCCCAATCGCGACGCGCCAAGCCCAACATACGCCCGGCAGCCACCGCGCCAATGACAAAGCGCTCAGGCAATTTCAAGATTTGCGCCAGGCCATCGCCTAGTTCGGTGGCGTTGATGTTGCTCAGCAGCACAATTGCGGGAAGCCCGAGGGCAAACACGCGCACCATGACCGCCAAGGCCAAGGAGATGGAGTTGTCGGTGATGTGGGCAAAGCCGAAGGAGAAGTACTCTTTGCCTTCCGGTGCGCCGTAGAGCAGCATGGACGTGCCAGCCAAAGGTGCTGCAATCAGCAGTGGAAGGCTGCGTTTGAGCATGCGCATCAGCCCTGGGCCAATGAGCAAGGACAGCACCACCGTGCCGCACACAGCCACCGCCGAAGACACCACATCGACGCTGACCAACAGCGGAGTAGCGAGCAACATCAAACCTAAAATGCGAGCTACAGGGTTAAAGGCAACGCGCACCAGGGCGTTGGGAGCAACTTTGCGGCCTTGGTTGTTCGCACCGTTGTTGTTTTGCGAGTTGGAATCAGGTGTTTGTTGCGTCATAGCTGGATCTCCTGATCACCGAGGGCACGACGGTATAGCGCGTCGTGGGTAATTGAGCACACGCTTAAACCCTGGTCACGCTGCTGGGCTAGCAGTTCCACCAACGCAAGGAAGGTCTTGCGATCCTGGCCAAAGGTTGGCTCATCCAACAGCATGATCTTGGGTGAATGAATCAGCACCGTGGCCACCGAAAGCCTGCGTTTTTGCCCGCCTGAAAGCGTAAAGGGATTGGCCTCGGCTAAAGCATCAAGGCCTAAGGTTTCGAGTACCTCGTCGGCGCGGCGCTGATCTGCAGCGCTGAGCTCTCCCCTGGCACGTAAGCCCACCAGCATTTCTTCGCGCACCGTCTTGGCCACAAACTGATGCTCGGGATCCTGGAATACGTACCCGATGCGCTGCGCTAAGGCTTGGGATTTCCATTTCCTTGGGTCGAGCGTGGACGTGCCAAAAAGCTCCTTCGAGGCACGCACTTGCCCGCCGTGGGGATCAAGCAAACCCGCCAATGTGAGCATGAGTGTGGTTTTCCCTGTGCCATTGGCCCCGGTGATCACCGTGGAACAGCCCTGCGGTAGTTGAATCAACGACTGCTGCCCAAGGGCATGGTCCCAGCCGTAGCGTAAGTCAATGCCTTCAAGTGCAGGCGCGTTGCCGGCGCACTCGGGCTTCGCAGCAGGCAGATCTGGTTCCACGCCGGGCACCCACACGCCCTCGGCGGCAAGGCGGGCGCCTTCTTGTTCCAGCACAGCCTCAGGCGTGCCGTCGGCAAGCACCCCTGTTTGGCCGATGACGATGATGCGATCAACGTGCTCAATCCAGGTTGCAACGCGGTGTTCCACCACGATCAGCGTGGTGTCAAGCCGGCTTGCCGCCGCCACGACCTCTTGTACGCCCTGGGGGTCGAGGTTCGCCGTGGGCTCATCTAACAGCACGATATCGGCGCCCATGGCCAGCACACCTGCAAGGGCAAGACGTTGTTTTTGTCCACCGGAGAGGGCATGCGTTGGATGATCAAGGGCAAGGTCTAGGCCTACTTGCTCCAGCGCTTGAGGCACACGGCGCCAAATTTCCTCGCGCGGAATTCTCAGGTTTTCGCAGCCGAAGGCCACATCATCGCCTACTCGCTGAGAAATGACCTGCGCGTCTGGGTCTTGCAGCACCATCCCGCAAATACCTTGAACATTGATCTGCCCGCTGTGTTCGCCCTCGTCTTCTCCAAGCAGGCCGGCAATGGAATGCAGCAGCGTGGATTTGCCGGAACCGGAGGCGCCAAGCAGGAGGACTTTTTCTCCGGCTTCAATGTCGAAAGAGATGTGTTCTAAGGCAAAACGCCGCCTGCTGGCGTGGCGGTAGGAGTAGTCCCGCAGGGAGATGTGGGGGCTCATGAGGTTGCGTTATTCCTTTCAACCTTAAGGGATGTGCCATGCTGATCGTTATGAAAGATCGCCTGAGGATTGCGCTGAGCGTAATACTCGCGGGAGTATGCGCAGGCTTGATCGGTGCAGCGATGTCGTGGGGTATTCACCTGGTGGAAGCCCACTTGAGCCTGTGGTTGAGCCTGGCGCTTGGCCTTGCCGCAGGTGTGATGTGGTGGCAGGTGCGTCGCCGCAAAGATTCCAGTGCTTCGCAGCTTGTCGACGCCCTGGCGCAAACCATCGCCGTGGGCGCGGGTGCATCTTTGGGCCGTGAGCAAGCACCCCGACAGGTAGCTGCATTGGTTGCCCGCAAACTGTGGATGCCTGCCCAACAGCGTGAAACCTTGGCGGCTGCCGCTGCCGGCGCCGGCTTGGCGGCGGTCTATAACATTCCTCTGGCTGGGGTGTTGTACACCTTGGAAGTGTTGCCCATCCGCCGCAGTATTCGTTTGGGCGTGTTTGCCTTGAGTTGTTGCGCCATCGCCACGCTCACGGCGTGGCCGCTGCTGGGTGGTGGCGCGTTTTATTCCATTCCCGATCCAGGCCTTGATCAACTCACCGTGCTCCTTTTCGCCCCCGTCATTGCCGTGGGTGTGGGCTTGGGTTGGCTGTTTCGCCAGGGAGCTATCCGGCAGGTGCGCCGCCGCATACGTGGCAGGTGGCTCATGCTAAGCGTCCCCCTTGCCATTGCTGCGGTGTTGTTGATCGCGCAGGCGCTGCCGGAGGTTCCAGGCAATGGGCAATTGCTGCTGGATTTCACCTTTCACTCTCCCTTGCAATGGCAACACGGGGCAACCTTGGTGCTAGCAAAGCTGCTCTTGACGTGGTTGTGCCTGCGCGCTGGCGCTGCCGGTGGTGTGCTTACCCCATCACTTGCTGTCGGTGGCACCGCCGGTGGCGTGATCGGCACACTCTGCGGCGCCGATCCGCTTACCTTGGCATTAGTGGGGGCTGCGAGCAGTTTGGCCATGACGCAACGCGCACCATTATTTGCTGCAGTGATGACGATCGAATTGACGCACCCTTCAGCCCTGGTGAGCTGCATCATGCTCGCTCTTGCTATACCAGCTTCCTGGCTTCACGCCCGGCGCCGAAGCGATCAAGCACACCAGTAGCTGCCAGCGCCTTGACCAGGTAGTAGCCCACTACACCAGCCAGGATGGCACCGGAGATAGAAAGGCTGATCAGGTAGCTGACGTTAAACAGCACAGATTTGGCGTAGTTCGCCGAAAGGAAGAACTCCAAGACGAAAGCGCCAATACCGGCACCGACGCCGGCAAGGGCAGCAACCGGCAGGCCGAAGCGCTTATAGGCAAAGAAGAAGAAAATCAGCTCTGCGCCGAGGCCTTGAGCAAGGCCCGAGTAGACCGTTTCAATGCCCCACTGATTACCCAACACCGCCGAAACCACGGCGGCGAGCAGCTCAACATAGATTGCTGCGAAGGGTTTGCGGATAATCAACCCGCCGAGCACACCGCCGAGCAGCCAAATACCGGCGGCAATACCACCGAAGCCTGGGGTGAGTGCATTCGCCGCTGCGTACCAGGCGTAGCCGATGCCATTCCATACCCAGAAGATCAAACCGGTAGCAATACCAAGCACGCTCGCAGTCACGATGTCGATGACGCGCCAGTTTTTTCCTTGTTGTGCCATATGTTTCTTCCTCCGCCGGCATTATCCGGATCAGGTTGGACGGTTCGCACCGCGCCAAAGCTTGCATGCTTACTGCGGTGGATCTCAGCCAGGCCGTTGCTGCGCTAGGTAGTTGCTGTGCTGGGCAGTTGCTGCGCTAGGCACAAGCAGGCGCCGGGCTCCCGTGTGTTGTTGTTGGTGTTCAGCCCGAGATACTACAGCATCACCACGCAGTGTCGATTCCTCGAGTCTAAGGCTTGCCTTATGTCAGTCCGGCCGCTTGGTGTGGGCCGCTTGGCGGCGCGAAAGGCTTGCTGGCACGGCAGTGGTGATCGTGGCGGACAACCCTGGCGGGGAGGCTGCAGCTTGTAAGCTCCGCGGCTTTTAAATAAAGAGCAGGAGGCTGATTGCCATGACGCCCATACCGAGGATGAGCCCGTAGATGGCGGCGTGGTGTTTGCCGGTGGATACGGCGGTGGGCAGCAGCTCGTCGAGGGAAATGAACACCATGATGCCGGCGATGGCTGCAAATGCCACGCCGAGGGTGGCAGGGCCGATCAGTGGCAACAGCAGGAGGTAGCCCACCACTGCCCCGAGTGGTTCTGCTAATCCGGAGGCAAGACCAAGCCAAAAGCCCTTGGCTTTTGATCCGGTTGCTTCGCGGATGGGCACCGCCACAGCAATGCCCTCTGGAATGTTGTGGATGGCAATGGCTACGGCTACGGGAAGGGCGACTTGGAGGTCTTCTAAACCGGCAAGGAAGGTGGCAAAGCCTTCAGGGAAGTTGTGGATGGCAATAGCCAGGGCTGTGAGCACACCCATTTGCATCATTTTGCTGCGGCGTTTGGATTCCAGATTGCCCGGCTCGTGGGGGTTGACGGGCTCGGGAACCAGCCGGTCGATGATGCCGATAAGCAAAATGCCGCCGAAGAAGGCGCCTACCGCTGCCCAGGCACCTGGGCGTTGGCCCATTGCTTCCTGAAGCTTTTCAAATCCCTCGGGCAGGATTTCGATAAAGGAGACATAGAGCATCACGCCGGCGGAAAAGCCGAGGGTGATGGCTAGATAATTTTCTGTGGGCTTTTTTCTCGTCACCGCAATTGCTGCGCCCAGGCCGGTGGAAAGACCAGCAAAGAGGGTCAGCGCAAATGCTTGAAACACTGCATCAGGCAAGAGTGAAGTAACCTTTCTATCAACCTTCGATGTCACGACTCGATACCGAAGAACCTACCAGAAATACATTTTCATTAAGGATTGATCGTTATGGCCGGTGGCCTTGCAGCTCTGCTCGATGACGTAGCCCTGATTGCCAGGACAGCCGCATCAAATGTCGATGACGTAGCCGCCGCAGCAGCCAAAACTTCCGCGAAAGCCGCAGGCGTTGTGGTCGACGATGCTGCCGTGACACCACGCTTTGTCGAAGGCGTTTCTCCGGCCCGCGAGCTGCCGATCATTTGGCGCATCACCAAGGGATCACTCTTTAACAAGCTCATTATTATCCTGCCGATCATTTTGGCGCTCAATGCCCTAGCCCCTTGGGCCTTAACGCCGCTATTGATGATCGGCGGCACCTACCTCTGCTTCGAGGGGGCCGAGAAGGTCTTTGAGATGTTCAGCGGAGCGCAGCACGAAAAAGAAGAAGAAAGTGCTGCAAAAGATGAAGACACTTTGGTGCGCGGCGCGATCATGACGGATCTGATTCTTTCCGCCGAGATCATGGTGATCTCTTTAAACGAGGTTGCCGATCAAAGCTTCTGGATGGAACTTGGCGTGCTCGTCACCGTCGCCATCGCCATTACCGCGCTGGTGTACGGAGCCGTGGGCCTGTTGGTAAAGATCGACGATATTGGCCTGCGCTTCCAGCAAAAGGAAAGCGATGCCGCCAAGCGCTTTGGCAGCGTACTAGTCAAAGCAATGCCCAAGATCCTCAACACCATTTCCATCATCGGCATGTTTGCCATGCTGTGGGTCGGCGGCCACATTCTGCTCAGCGGTAGCGACACACTCGGCTGGCATACACCCTATGAGCTCGTGCATCACCTGGAAGAAGGCGTTGAACACCTAGGCGGCTTCGTGGTGTGGAGCGTTGAAACGCTGTGCTCGCTGGTCGTTGGACTTGTGGTGGGCTTTATCGTGCTTGGCATCATGCATCTCCTGCCCTTCAAGCGCCACTAGCAACTCTATTTCATCGGAGTTGAGGGGATACACGCCCAGTGCGAAGATCCCCTCCACCCTGGGTCACCCTATGTGCAAGCATGACACCCTCTTTGCAATCCGCTTCTGAGTGATAGCATGCGCTATCATTTACACTTCTGCAGAAAACGAAAAGTTTGCATCAACTCTTAGCCCCGCCGGGCGAGTGTGAGGTGATGATCTACAACAAGGAAGTGAAAGAAGCCATGCACGCCAATGACGTCGCGCTAGTTATCGAGGGTGGCGGAATGCGCAATGCCTATACCGCAGGCTGCATCGATCAGCTCCTAGCCCACGACATTCACTTCGGATGGGTCGGAGGCGTGAGCGCCGGGGCAAGCCACACCGTGAACTTCTTATCCCACGACCGGCAACGCTCGCGGCTATCTTTTGTTGAGCTTGCAAGTGATCCAAAATCAGGCGGGGTGAAGTCGATGTTGCGTGGCAAGGGCTACTTCAACGTCGAATACATCTACGAAACTGCCGGCGCACCAGGTGGCGATATCCCCTTTGATTGGGAGACTTTCTGCCAAGATCCAACACCCATGTGCATTGCTGCCACCCGGGCCGATACCGGCGAAAACGTCTATTGGGGTCGCGAGGATTTTGCAGATCTTTATGACCTCATGCGTAAAGCCCGAGCCTCTTCTACCCTGCCGGGGCTGATGCCCGTACCCGAGATCGACGGCGTGGAGTATGTCGATGGCGCCCTGGGCGAATCCGGCGGGCTGCTTATTCAGGCAGCCATGGATGCAGGCTTTGAAAAGTTTTTAGTGCTGCGCTCTAAACCGCGTGGCTATATCCGCCCCGAGCTTTCAAAACCAGCCGTGGTGCGCAAGCTGCTCCGCAAACGCCCCGTGGTGGCAGAGGCGATGATTAAGCGGCCTGCGCGCTATAACGCAGAGGCCAAAAAGATTGATCAGCTCGAAGCGCAAGGCCAGGCGATGGTGTTTTATCCCGAGCATTTGAGCATCGAAAACACCGAGCGCAACCGGGAGAAATTAGAACACGCTTGGAACTGCGGTGTAGAGCAGACCAAGCGTGAGTGGGATTCCTGGATGGAATTTTTAAGTTAAAGCCAAGCGCTAAGGCTTTAAGCGAAGATCTCCACCAGCTTCGCGTTGAAGGCAGGCAGATCGTCTGGGGTGCGAGAGCTGACCAGACCGCGATCTTCTACTACTTCCTCATCAACCCAGGTAGCGCCTGCATTGCGCAGGTCGGTTTGCAGGGAGGGGTAAGAAGTAAGGGTGCGGCCCTTGAGCACATCGGCATCAGTAAGAATCCACGCTGCGTGGCAGATGGCGCCGAGCGGCTTGCCCGCCTCAACGTGCTGCTTTACCAGCGCCACGGCGTGCTCATCCATGCGGATATGATCCGAGTTACCGGTGCCACCGGGCAGGATAATGCCGTCGAATTCCTGGGTAGCAGCCTCGGCGGTGCTGAGATCAGCATCCACCTTGGTGCCATTCTTACCCTCAATTGCCTCCGCGTTAGGCGTTACGACCTTCACGGTCGCGCCGGCTTCCTTTACAGCCTCCAGCGGCGAAGTAAGCTCAGAATCTTCAAATCCATCGGTGGCGATGACGGCAATAGTTTTGTTGTTTAAGTCAGACATTCTTTCTCCTAATCGAAGGGCATCGAGCTTTTCGACGCCCGCGGAGCCCCGAGCGTACCGACATAAAAGAAAGTAGCCAACGTGCTATCACTTTCCGCTATCTGCTTGTCGTGACCTTGAAGAACATCAATCTCAGCCACAAGCCGACTCTTTGCAATGCCAAAGCCCGCCTCCTGCACTAGGAAGCGGGCTGCAGCGTGAAAGCAACGAGTGATTAGACGTTAAACCTAAACTCCACCACGTCACCATCGGCCATGACATAGTCCTTACCTTCTTGGCGGACCTTGCCCTTGGCCTTTGCTTCGGCCATGGAACCGGCGGCATCCAAGTCCTCGAAGGACACGACCTCGGCTTTAATAAAGCCCTTCTCAAAATCGGTGTGGATCACGCCGGCGGCCTTCGGTGCGGTATCGCCCTTGTGAATGGTCCAGGCGCGGGATTCCTTCGGCCCTGCGGTGAGGTAGGTCTGCAGGCCGAGCGTGGCAAAGCCGGCCTTGGCCAAAGAGTGCAGGCCGGGCTCGTCTTGGCCGACGCTTTCGAGCAGCTCCATCTTTTCGTCTTCATCAAGCTCGAGCAGCTCAGTTTCAGTCTTGGCGTCCAAGAACACGCAATCGGCCGGTGCTACAAGCTCGCGAAGTTCTTGCTTACGTGCGTCGTCGCTAAGCACTTCTTCATCGGAGTTGAATACATAAAGGAAGGGCTTGGCCGTCATCAGGTGCAGCTCACGCAGCAGCGCAAGGTCGATCTCGCCGGCTTTGGCGGCAGAGAACAAGGTGCGATCGTCTTCAAGCACGGCCTGGGCCTTCTTGACCTCTTCCACGGTGGCGGCGAGGTCTTTATTCTTACGCGCGTCCTTTTCCAGGCGCGGCAGGGCCTTTTCCACAGTTTGTAGATCAGCCAGGATCAGCTCGGTGTTGATCACGGAGATATCGGAGCGGGGATCTACTTGGCCATCGACGTGGATCACGTTGTCGTCGGCAAAGGCGCGCACCACCTGGCAGATGGCGTCGGCCTCACGAATATTGGCAAGGAAGGCATTGCCCATGCCTTCGCCCTCGGATGCGCCCTTGACAATGCCGGCGATGTCCACGAAGGACACGGTGGCAGGCAGGATGCGCTCGGAGCCGAAGATTTCGGCGAGGCGATTAAGGCGCGCATCGGGAAGCTCAACCAGGCCCACATTGGGCTCGATGGTGGCAAAGGGGTAGTTTGCCGCGAGCACATCGTTGCGGGTCAGTGCATTAAAGAGGGTGGATTTGCCCACGTTGGGCAGGCCGACGATTCCAAGTGTAAGACTCACGTTTGGGTATCCTATCAGCCCTTGCTTTGGCCATCACAGCGCAACCTGCTGCAAAGCAGCCAAAGCGTTTTCCTCATAATCTCACATAGTGATACACTCCATACCATTAAGCGGTCATCACACTGCTGTTTGTGGCACAAGCTCAAGGCCCACCACCCCTCAAGGCCAACGCAGCTTGGAACACGGCCTCTCCCTCACCTTTGTTGCGAAAGGTAGCATCCATGTCTCAAAACCAGCAGCGTGAAACATTTTCATCCCGCTGGGTGTTCATCCTGGCCGCCATCGGCTCCGCCGTCGGCCTGGGCAACATTTGGCGTTTCCCCTACGTCGCCTACGACAACGGCGGCGGCGCGTTCCTGATCCCCTACCTGATTGCGCTTCTTACCGCAGGTATCCCCCTGCTGTTTTTAGACTACGCACTAGGCCACCGCTACCGCGGCTCCGCACCCCTGGTGTACCGCCGCATCAAGCGCTGGGCAGAACCCGTGGGCTGGTTCCAGGTAGGCGTGAGCTTTTTCATCACCGTCTACTACGCAGCCATCATTGCCTGGGCTGCGCTTTATACCGTCAAGTCCTTCAACCTGGCCTGGGGCGATGATCCAGCGACCTACTTCGGAGAAAGCTTCTTAAAGGCAGATAACAGCGCCAACTTCTCCTTCGACTTCGTCCCCGCGATCTCCCTTACCCTGGCCATCGTCTGGATTGCCGCAGTGATCGTGCTGGCCATGGGCGTTGATGCCGGCATCGGCCGAGTATCCAAGCTCTTCATGCCACTGCTGACTGTGCTCTTCCTCATCGTGGTAATCCGCTCAGTGTTCCTTGAAGGTGCAGCCGCAGGCCTGGATGCCTTCTTCACCCCCAACTGGGAGGCACTGAAGAACCCAACGGTGTGGATCTCGGCGTATGGGCAGATCTTCTTCTCGCTCTCGGTGTGCTTCGGCATCATGCTCACCTACGCCTCCTACCTCAAGCCGCGCACCAACCTTTCCGGCACCGGCTTGGTCACCGCCTTTGCTAACTCCTCCTTCGAGGTGCTCGCAGGCATCGGCGTGTTCGCGGCCCTTGGCTTCATGGCCACCCAACAGGGCGTGGGTGTAGATGAGGTAGCTACCTCCGGCATCGGCCTTGCCTTCGTGGCCTTCCCCGCGATCATCAACCAGATGCCCATGGGAGCAATCTTTGGCGTGCTCTTCTTCGGCTCCCTGACCATCGCCGGTTTCACCTCCTTGTTCTCGCTATTCGAGGTCGTGGTCTCCGCCGTTAAAGACAAGCTGAACCTGCCGCGTAAGAACACCGCCATCGGCATGGGCGTGATCATGGCAGCCATCTCGCTGCTGACCTTCTCCACCACCTCCGGCCTCATGCACCTGGACATCGTGGATAAGTTCACCAACAACGTCGGCATCGTATTCATCGCATTGGTCGCCATCGTGGTCTTGGACTGGGTGCTGCGCCGTATCGACGAATTCTCCCTCCACCTGAACATGGTCTCTTCCTTCCATGTGGGCGTGTGGTGGCGCATCTGCGTTGTAAACATCACCTCGCTGGTGCTTGGTTTCACGCTCTTCCAGGAATTGCTCAAGCTTTTCGACGAGCCCTACGGCGGTTACGCGCCAGCCCAGGTGGGATGGTTCGGTTGGGGCACCATCGCCGTGATCGTCCTGTTCTCCCTGATTATGAGCCTGGTGAGCTGGCCTGAGCACCTCCCGGTCGATGGCCCTCCCGGTTCCGACTTCGGCGTGGACCCCGACCACGCCCTCACCCCGGAGCGACCCTCGCAATACGATCCCTCCAGGCGTCGTGTTGCTGGATTCGCCATCGAGCAATACAGCAGAAAGGAGCGCTAAGCATGTCCTCTGCAGCAATCATCATGATGGTGCTGTTCATGGTGGTGATCTGGGGCGGCCTCGCCGTATCCCTGCTCACCTTGAACCGACACCCCGATGAATCCTCAGGCATTCTCGGCGAGCACGAGTTCGCTACCGATGAGGTGCTCATCGCTCAAGAAATCCGCCAAGAAGATTAAATAAGCACCCAACCCACCGCAGTTGCACTCGCTAGCCGCGGTGGGTTTTTCATGCCCCTGGCGTGCATGAAGTGTCAAAGGTGCACATTAGGCGCAACTAGTGCAGGATGTATTCGTGCAAAACAATTCTGGCAATACCGAAAACTCCACCGAACAGCCCACGCTGCAGGAGTTAGAACAGGCCCCGAGCGTGGATCGCTCCGAGGTCATCGGCGATGGCGTTCGCGTTGTCGCCCTGTGGTGCATTCGCATCCTCGTTATTGCAGTGACCTTCTATGCCGGCTGGCATGTGATGAAGCCCCTCTGGGGTGGGGTGCTGCCGATCATCCTGGCCATCATTGTCTGCACCGTGCTGTGGCCGCCAACGTATTGGCTTCGCAGCAAGGGCATTCCCGCAGCACTGGCTGCCGCCATCTCGTTGCTGACCAGCTTTGGCATGTTCGGTGCCCTGATTTGGCTTATGGCACCCAATATTGCCAATCAATCCCAAACCCTGTACTTCCAGGCCTTCGAGGGCATCCAGCAGGTTCAGCTCTGGCTCCAAGGCCCGCCGTTTAACCTCGACCCGGATGAGCTGAGCAATCAGATCAACCGCGTTGCCGAATGGTTCCAGGAGCAAAGCGGTGCGATTGCCAGCGAAGTCTTCTCCGGCATCAGCATGGCCACCTCCGTGCTGGCCACCTTGGCCATCGTCTTTGTGCTGACCTTCTTCTTCCTCAAAGACGGCGACCGCTTCCTGCCATGGCTGCGTTCGGTCACCGGTCGCCGCGCCGGCTGGCACCTCACCGAATTGCTCACCCGCGCCTGGAATACCCTCGGCGGCTTCATCCGCGCTCAGGCTTTAGTTTCGCTTATCGACGCAGTCTTCATCGGCGGCGGCCTGTTCATCTTAGGTGTTCCCATGGCCTTGGCCTTGGCGGTGCTGACCTTCATTGGTGGCTTCGTCCCCATCGTGGGTGCCTTCGTCTCAGGTTTTATCGCCGTGCTCGTGGCTCTGGTGACGCTGGGGCTGAACAAGGCCATCATCACCTTGCTCATCGTGCTGGCCGTGCAGCAATTGGAAGGCAATGTGCTCTCCCCGCTGCTGCAATCCAAGGCCATGAACCTCCACCCCGTGATCGTGTTGATCTCGGTGACCGTCGGCGGTGGCCTCTTCGGCATCATCGGCGCCTTCTTGGCAGTGCCCTTCGCGGCCACCATCGCCGTGGTGCTGCGCTACCTCCAAGACATGATCGCATTGCGCTCAGGCGAAGCCACCATCAATGACATCACCTTCGCCACCGACGACGGATCCAAGGGTGCGCGCGATAGTGAGCGCGACGGTGAACGTCGAAAAGCTGAAAAGCAGGAGGAAGCCAAGAAGCGTCAAGGCGGCCCCAAGGCACTGTTCGAGCAGGTCTTTAGCAAACAAAATTCCGGCGCCAACTCCGCAAATAGCGGCGACACGGGCAAGCAAGGCTCTTAGGTTTTACCCCTATCACTAGGTAACATAACTGCCCGTGCCGCAAATGCCAGAGATCCGCCACAATCGACCGGGAAAGCAAAAGCAGCCCTCATGGAGCCTGCCACTGCTGACCGCGGTGTCGATTCTGTGTGCCGCTCTGCTCACCGGTGCACTCATCTGCATCTGGCTCGGCGGCCTCGGCTGGCCATTTTTCCTCGCATTCATCCTGGCAAGCCTCATCGGCGCCACCGTCTGTGAACGCCGCGGCCTATTCATCTTCGTCGCGAGCATCCCCATTTTGTTCGCCATCTCGTTGGTGGCAAGCGCTTGGTTTATTGTTCGCGGCAGCGCAGCCGATGGCGCACCAGTGAGCAAAACGCAGATCATCACGGCCGTCTACCCGCTGGCCCAGTACTTCCCGCTGCTGTTTTTCGTCACCTTGGCGGCCGGCATCATCGCGGTCGTGCGCATCAAAGTGCTCGGCGATGCTGAAGACAAGAAGGCGGGCAAGCAGCTCAGCGAGCAGCGCAAACGCGAACGCGAGGCCGATCAGCGAAACCGCCGCGCCGCCAGCCGTGCACGCAGCCAGAGCAAAGCCTCGCAGGTCACTGTGGAAGAACTCATGCAGAAGCGTCGGGTGCGTCCACAGGATGCCCAGCAGCCAGAGCACCCCGGCGCACCACGCCAAGGTGTGCAGGCCAAACAGCCGCGCGAACAAGTGCGTAGGCCTCAACCTCCGCGCGCGGGCTACCCGGATCCCGGATCGATGCGGATTCGCCCAGAAGAAGATCCTCGCGTGCTTCGCGAGCCGCGTGGCGAACGCTTCCAGCACGAAGTCGAACACGGCCCGCGGCGTGCGCCCTTCGAGCCGAGCAACCGTCGCGAACGGGCTTCTCGTGATTACTCCCAGCGCCCGAATCCGGAGCTGCGCCACCAAGAACGCTTTGAAGATCGTTTTGCTCGCACCAGCCGTGGGGAGCACATTCGCCCGGATGCCAATCGCGAGCAGCCGCGGGATCGCCGCTATCAGCAGCGCCCTGCCCAGCGGCCTGCGCAACGCAGAGATCAACGCCCCGATCCCCGACAGGATCCGCGCCAGGATCCGCGCTGGAACGAGCAACGCCGCCAGGATCGCTTTGCCCAGGAGTATCGCCGCGGGGAGCGCCGTCCTGCCGATCGTGTGCGCCCCGAAGATCGGGTACGTCCAGAGCAGCGCATGGAGCGTCCGGCACCGCGTCGGCAGCGCGACTATGAGCCCCCTGTGTACCCGCGCCGCAACCAAGGCCAGCGTGTAGAACAGCAGCCACCGAGGCGCCCCCGGCCTGAGCAACGTCGCGAGCAACGCCCCTATCAACGCGGCCAGGACGCCCGCCCTCAGATGCCACGCCAGCCACGGCCACGCCCGCGCGGCTATGAGGACGAGCGCTAAAACGCATCTCCTGTTCAAGTCCTCGCTTTTCTCCCTGGCTGCCTCGTTCTAAGCATTGGGCATTGGTTCTTGGGAATTGGAGCCTTGCCGCAACGAAAAAACCGCCTTGGCGCCGAAGCGCCTTGGCGGTTGAGTGTTTTTCGGCCTACGCCAGCAAGCAATTAGGCCTTATTGGTGCGCGGTGCGCGAAGATCCCTGGGCAAAGCGAAGGTGATCTTTTCTGCCGCGGTGGTGACTTCCTTGGGGTTTTCAAAGCCGCGGGCGGCGAGCCACTCCAGCACGTCGCGCACGAGAATCTCTGGCACCGAGGCACCGGAGGTAACGCCCACGGTGTTCACGCCTTCTAACCAGGACTCTTCGATCTGCGAGGCGTAGTCGACAAGGTAGGAGGCTCGGGCACCAGCTTGAAGCGCTACTTCCACCAAACGCTTGGAGTTTGAAGAGTTCTGGGATCCAACCACGATCACCAAGTCGGACTCAGCAGCAATGGCTTTGACGGCCACCTGACGGTTTTGGGTGGCGTAGCAAATGTCATCGCTGGGTGGATCTTGGAGGTGGGCGAAGCGCTCGTGCAGCTTCTTCACAATCTCCATCGTCTCGTCGACAGAAAGGGTGGTTTGAGAAAGCCACACGAGCTTTTCTTCTTGGAGCCACTCCGGAAGCGCTGCAACGCCTTCTACCCCATCGACCAAGTGGGTGACGTCTGGGGCCTCGCCGGCGGTGCCCTCTACTTCCTCGTGGCCTTCGTGGCCGACGAGCAAAATGTGGAAACCATCGCGGGCGAAGCGCTTGACTTCGTTGTGCACCTTGGTCACCAGCGGGCAGGTGGCGTCGAGGGTTTTAAGGTCTAGCTTTGCGGCCGATTCGTGGACTGCGGGGCTCACACCGTGTGCGGAAAACACCAGGTGGGAGCCTTCAGGAACCTCATTCGTTTCGTCTACGAAGATGGCGCCGCGTTCGGCAAGGGTGTCCACCACGTAGCGGTTGTGCACGATTTCTTTGCGCACATACACTGGCGAGCCGTACTTCTCTAAGGCGCGTTCTACCGTTTCTACGGCTCGATCTACTCCGGCGCAGTAGCCGCGGGGTGCTGCGACAAGGACTCGCTTGTGTTCATTCGTCTCGGGTGAGGTCATGGTGTACAGCATATGTGTTCTAAGCTGGCTTCCGCGAGAAAGGATCCACGGTGGCAGAAACTGAAGCAAAGATGATGTCGGTGCATCAGCTCAACCAGGCGGTCAAAGGCTGGATTGAAAAGCTTGGCACCATCTGGGTTGAGGGGCAGTTACTGCAGCTTAAGTCCTCACCGAATTGGGCGTTTGCCTATGCCACGCTTCGCGATCCCTCCCGCGAGGATTCCGTGCGCATCACCTTCCGCCCCCAACTTCTGCAGCAATTGCCGGCGCTTCCTCAAGATGGCGATCGGGTGCGCGTCTGGGCCAAACCATCCTTTTATGCCAAAAACGGCGATTTTCAGCTCTGGGTAAGCAAGATCCAGCCGGTGGGTATTGGTGAGCTTTTGGCGCAGATTGAGCAGCTTCGTGCCAATCTTCGTAGCCAGGGGCTTTTCGACGTCGCACGCAAGCGTCCCTTGCCCTTCTTGCCGCGAAATATCGGCCTGATTACCTCCCGTGGCTCCGATGGTGAGCGAGATGTGCTTTCCATAGCCAAGGAGCGTTGGCCCGAGGTTCGCTTTAGCGTGCGCAACACCTTAGTCCAGGGTGCCGGTGCCGTGCCGGCCATCATCTCCGCGCTCCAAGATCTCGATGCAGACCCCAGCGTTGATGTGATCATCATTGCCCGCGGAGGTGGTGCGATGGAGACGCTCCTGCCGTTTTCTGATGAGGCTTTGGTTCGCGCCGTTGCCGATGCCCAGACCCCGGTGGTATCCGCCATTGGCCACGATCGCGATCGCCCCATCTTGGATGATGTGGCCGATCTTCGTGCAGCCACCCCCACCGATGCGGCAAAACGGGTGGTGCCTGATGTGGTAGCCGAGCGGGTCTTGGTATCGGATTTACGTGCCCGGGCTGCGGCAGCCTTACGCGGTTGGGTGCAGCGCGAGCAGCGCACTATTGAGGCGCTACGCAGCCGCCCGGTGCTGGCTCAACCCATGCGCACAATCGATCACCACCGCCAAGAGGTTTCTCAGGCAGTCGGTGCGATGCGCAGGGAGGTGCGCTATCTGCTCAGCCATGAGCAGCAGCTCACAGGCGCGCTACGCGCTCAGCTCCAAGTCCTTGGCCCGGCTGCAACGCTGCAACGTGGCTATGCCATCGTGCAGGTGGTACCCCGCGATGGTTCGGAACCTGAAGTAGTCAGCAGCTACGCCATGTCCCCGCCTGGCAGCCAATTACGCATTCGCGTTGCAGATGGTTCGATTGTTGCTGCCGCCATGCAGCAGGCACCCGCCAATTAAGCTCCTAGGCGAACAGGAAATAAGGAAAGAAGACTTTATGAGTGACGATGTCATCGGCCGCGGTTCCGGCGAAAACGCTTTTGATCCCGTAGAGGGATTGTCCTATGAACAAGCCCGCAATGAGCTCCAAGAGGTCGTGCAGATCCTGGAACAGGGCTCGATGGGTCTTGATGAATCCTTGAAGTACTGGGAACGCGGCGAGGCGCTTGCGCGTCGCTGTGAAGAGCACCTTGCTGGTGCCGCCCAGCGCGTAGAAAAAGCGCTCGAGCAAGCAGCTCGAGCGCCAGAAGAGGACTAGTTCTTCCCAACCACCGGTGCTTCGGCGGTGGCTTTGATCACGGCATCGAAGTCTTCTTGTGATGCCGCACCGCTGACGAGCAAGCGGCTGCTGCCAAGATCGGCCACCATCACTGGGCGAACATCGCGTTCATCAGAGCCATAGGTGGTCACGGTGATATCGCCTACCTTGCGGCTGCCCTCTTCTTCACGAGGGTGCTCATCAAAACCTTTAACAGCTTCTTGTGCTTCTACCCCGGTTTGCACGAGCTGCACATACGCATCCTTGCGCACAACCCAACCGATCGCTGGTGCAGGTTCGCCTGCAATTGAGGTTCTTCTTGCAGAGTTCGGCACCCAGTCTTCAGGCATATCGGGCATATGCAAGGGGAAATTCATGGCGCCGGATTCAATTTCGATGAAGGTATCGGGGTCTACCTCGCGCACCGGGCCGTTTTCTGCGGTGTCCTTATTAAAGCTGCACATGCCGGTAAAACCCACCGAGAGCACCATCACGATGATGATGGCGCCCAGGGACAGGAACATGTCGCGTCCGCCTTGATACAACTTCGGTTTCTCTTCAGCCACGCCCCAAAGTATTCCACGCCCGCCCCAAAAGAGCACAGCCGCTGGTGGGTTCGCTGGGCGTCGAAAAGCTTTTGGGTTCAAGTTTTGGTTTCAACCCCCGAATGGGTGGAAACTTCGCCCACGGGGGCACCCGAAGGTGGAACAATGTAGGGGGTAACTACACGCCGATTGTGCACCGCATGTCGAGGAGGCAGCGTTTTCATGAATCTCCACCCGGAAATCCCAGACCGTAACCTAGCTTTGGAGCTCGTCCGCGTCACCGAGGCAGCCGCGTTGGCGTCCGGTCGATGGGTTGGCCGCGGTATGAAAAATGAGGGCGACGGTGCCGCAGTTGATGCCATGCGCAAGCTCATTAACTCCGTGGAAATGAACGGCGTGGTCGTCATCGGTGAGGGCGAAAAAGACGAAGCCCCCATGCTCTTCAACGGTGAACACGTCGGTACCGGCCAGGGCGCCGAGGTTGATATCGCCGTGGATCCGGTCGATGGCACCACCTTGATGGCCGAGGGCCGCCCCAACGCCATTTCCGTGCTTGCTGCCGCAGAGCGCGGCTCGATGTATGACCCCTCGGCGGTGTTCTACATGAAAAAGATCGCCGTAGGCCCAGAAGCCGCAGGCAAGATCGATATCGAGGCGCCTGTTGAGCACAACATCAAGGCAGTGGCTAAGGCAAAGGGCATTCCCGTTGGCGACACCACCGTGGTGGTGCTGGACCGTCCCCGCCACGATGATCTGATTAAAGAGATCCGCCAGGCAGGCGCCAAGGTTCGCCTGATTCGCGATGGCGACGTTGCCGGTGCCGTGGCGGCAGCACAGGACTCGAACTCCGTGGACATGATGATGGGCATCGGCGGCACCCCCGAAGGCATCATCGCCGCTTGCGCCATGAAGTGCATGAATGGTGAGATCCAGGGCATGCTCCACCCCACCAGCGATGAGGAAGCTGCCAAGGCACGCAACGCCGGCCACGAGCTTGGACGCGTGCTTGGAACCCACGATCTGGTCTCCAGCGACAACTGCTTCTTCGTGGCCACCGGTGTGACTAACGGCGATATGCTGCGCGGTGTTTCTTATCGCGCAAATGGTGCGACCACCCGCTCGCTGGTGATGCGCTCGAAGTCCGGCACCGTGCGCTTTATTGAGTCCACCCACCTGCTGCCCAAGCTGCAGGAATACTCCGTGGTGGATTACTCGCGCAAGGACGACTAACCACCCCCAGCACGCCTTTGGGCAGACGCACATCCGCACGAATTGTGCTCTGCGTAAAGGCGAAGCGCACCTGGCGATCAGCTATGTCCTATTTCACATTATGGGATCTTGCTTGATCGCCAGCACACTACGCCCTGTTTTGGGCATACTGGAACATAGCGGTGCCACGCACGCGGCTTTTGGCCGTGGAGGCACCACGCATGACTATTGATCAACAACCCGCAAAGGTGACATCTTTTATGGCTGAGCAGCAATACCGCATCGAACACGACACCATGGGCGAAGTAAAGGTTCCGGTGGACGCTTTGTGGCGCGCACAAACCCAGCGTGCCGTGGAAAACTTCCCCATCTCCGGCCGTGGCCTGGAATCCGCGCAAATTCGCGCCATGGGTCTGCTCAAGGCTGCCTGCGCGCAGGTGAATAAGGATCGCGGGCTTCTCCAGGCAGAACAAGCCGACGCCATCATCGCAGCGGCGAAGGAAATCGCCGAGGGCAAGCACGACGATCAGTTCCCCATTGACGTCTTCCAGACCGGCTCTGGTACTTCCTCCAACATGAACACCAACGAGGTGATTGCGTCCATCGCAGCCCAAAACGGTGTGGAGGTTCACCCCAATGACCACGTCAATATGGGCCAGTCCTCCAATGACACCTTCCCCACCGCCACCCACGTGGCAGCTACCGAGGCCGCAGTCAAGGATCTGATCCCTGGCCTGAAGGTGCTGCACGAGTCCCTTGCCAAGAAGGCAAAGGAGTGGGAGAAGGTCGTGAAGTCCGGCCGCACCCACCTCATGGATGCAGTTCCGGTAACCCTCGGCCAGGAGTTCTCCGGTTATGCCCGCCAGATTGAGGCTGGCATCGAGCGCGTGGAGGCCACCCTGCCTCGCCTCGGCGAACTGCCCATCGGCGGTACCGCTGTTGGCACCGGCTTGAACACCCCCGCCGACTTCGGCGAGAAGGTCACCGCTGAGCTCAAGGAACTCACCGGCGTTGAGGAGCTGCGCGAGTGCGAAAACCACTTCGAGGCTCAGGCTAACCGCGATGGCCTCGTGGAATTCTCCGGCGCAATGCGCACCATTGCCGTGTCGCTGAACAAGATCGCCAACGACATTCGCTGGATGGGCTCCGGCCCGCTGACCGGTCTTGCAGAAATCCACCTGCCCGACCTGCAGCCCGGCTCCTCCATCATGCCCGGCAAGGTCAACCCGGTGCTCTGCGAAACTGCAACCCAGGTTGCAGCTCAGGTGATCGGCAACGACGCTGCCGTCGTCTTCGGTGGCTCTCAGGGTGCTTTCGAGCTCAACGTCTTCATCCCGATGATGGCCCGCAACGTCCTTGAGTCCTCCCGACTCCTGGCCAACACCGCACGCGTGTTTGCAGAGCGCCTTGTCGACGGCATCGAGCCCAACGAGGAGCGCATGAAGACCCTCGCCGAGTCTTCGCCTTCGATCGTGACCCCGCTGAACTCCGCCATCGGCTACGAGAACGCAGCCAAGGTTGCCAAGACCGCGCTGAAGGAAGGCAAGACCATCCGTCAAACCGTGATCGATATGGGCTTTGTTGATGGCGAGAAGCTCACCGAGGAAGAACTGGATAAGCGCCTCGACGTTCTTGCCATGGCAAATACCGACCGCGATAAGTAATTCGCACTCAGCCTGCACCACCATCAGGCTTGAAGGCGGCGGTATTTTCCGCCCCTTTCCCCCGCGCTTTCAAAGTGCGGGGGATTCTTTCATTGGAGCTGATTTCCTATGCACATCACCGCTTTGCAGATCCCCCAAGCAACGCTTATGCCATGGGAAGCAATGGCCGAGCACCCGAATATTGAACAAATCACCGAGGACCTGTTTCGCAGTTGCCTCGACCCTCAAACCCAGAGATTTACCACCATTGCCCACGACTACACCTTCGAGATGGCCCGGGAGTTCCTCCGCACTCCCGCCCTGCGTTGGGCAATCATGAGTCAAGGGCGCTACTGCGGCAATGTTGAGCTGCGCCAAGAAGCACCTGGGCATTACTCCATGGGCTATAACCTCGCACCTTGGGCACGCGGCAAAGGCCTGATGCGCGCAGCCGCCCGCGAGGTGGCAGATTATGCACTTCAGCATGGTGCCCACAGCATCGAAATCAGCGCGATGCACGACAACGCGGCCTCAATCGCGGTGGCCCAAGCCCTCGGGGCGAAGCTCATCCGCAAAGAAGCAATCTGGACCTTTGAAATAACCCAGACATAAGAAAGCAGCCCGCTTAGCAAAGCGGGCTGCGAGGTGTTGGTTATTTGGCGCTAGTCTTTGTCCAGCGCGGCTGCTGTTTCATCGTCGATCTCGGGCTTGGGCAGAAGCTTTTCCCAGATATCGGTGTCGCGCCACTGGCCTTTGAATTCTCCATAGGTCATCTTGGCAAGGTGGCGTAGGGTGCCGACCTTTTCAAAACCTCGGGATTCATGCAGCTTCGCGGAACCAACATTTTCCGGGAAGATCCACGAGTGGATGGCCCATTTGTTCAAAGCAATACACACTTCGATCAATTGATCCACCAATGCCCCGGCAACACCACGACCGCGGGCATCTGGATGGATATAGATGGAATCTTCCACCACTCCGTGGAACACACTGCGGGTGGAGATGGGAGCTGCGGCCACCCACCCAATCACCTTTTCGTCGTTGTCTGCTTCGACAGCCACATAGAGTGATTCAGGGATTTTCGCTTTAGAAAAGCGCTCCCAGCTCGGTGCCTCTACTTCGTACGAGGCATTTCCGGTTTCCAGCCCGAGCAAATAAATTTGCTGCACCTGGCCAAAGTCGGCCCGGCGCAGCGGACGAATGACGAAGTCCTTTTCTGGCATGGGGTTGATTCTTTATCACCCAGGCGATGTTTGCAAACTCCGCCGAATCGAATTACTTGGTGACGATCTCAGGGCTGAAAACGCCAGCGTCGTCAGCGGTCCAGTTGATGGTGCCGTTCTTGAACTCCTGGGTCCAACCCTTGTCGGTGGACTCCTCAGCGGAAACCGGAGCGCCAACCTGAGACTCAAGGCCACCGTCGTTCAGCCAGGTCTCACCGATCTTGCCCACTACCGGAACAGCCTTCTCGCCGTCCCATACCAGCATGTTGCCCTCTTCGAGGGTTGCGAGGTAGGTGTGGTCAGGGCCTTCGCTTACGCTCTGGAGCTCACCCATGGAGTCCTTGTTGTCCTCGATGGCGTCCTTCAGGCCGGAGGGCACCTGCACAGCTTCGCCGGCAGCGGTGTCTACGTCTACGAGCTCCTTGTCGCCCTCAACAGCGTCCTTGGCGTCGGATGCAACATCGGAAGCCTTGTCGGTGGCGTCGGATGCAACATCGGAAGCCTTGTCGGTAGCGTCGGTAGCGACCTCAGAAACCTTGTCGGTTGCGTCGGTAGCAGCCTCAGACACAGCAGCGCCGGCGTCCTTGGCAGCCTCTTCAGCGTCGGAGCAGGCAACGGCACCGAAGCCGAGAGCAACGGTGGTGGCGATAGCGAGAGTGCGCTTCATCTTCATAAGTTCAGGCATCCTTTCAGGGGTTATTTGATTACCACATACGATATTGGGCTAAGGCACTGCACTGAATCAAGCCATAAGCCAAAAAGCATGTGAATTGTAATTCAATCGTGACCTTGGAGTTTTTCGAAAAAACACTCCAATTGGCCTATCGTTTTGTCCCCCGCCTTCGTTGCTTCTTTCTGAGCGGACGCCTCCCAACCTTGGCTTTTTTCGTCACCTCACGCTTCGGCTCAGCCTTCGACTTGGCCGACTTTTTGGTTTTAAGCTGCCGCGAGGAGTTCGCTCGACGCCCCTTGGCAATACCCACAAAATCTTGAATATCTTCGCCGTCGCGCTCCTTGTACCAAACCAGCGCGATGCTCGTATCTGGATGTGCCTGGCCGCTATAGCCGCGGTGCTCGACCTTTTTCCCGCACAGCACCTTCAGTAATGGCCGGGGTGCGAACACAATGCCGACGTTGGCCGCCACCACTTGCAGCCCTTCGCGAATCTCTTGGATCGCGCTTGGCCCCTGGTAGGTGGCCATGACCTTTTCATCTTCAAGTTCATCTGGCCCGAGGGTGTCGAGCAAGGTCATGGTGTGATCTACCGGCAGCGCAACGCCGCGTGCCTCTTCATAGAGGCGCACGATGTGGAGATCTTCTTGTGATTGCTCAACGCGAGGATCGGGCAAACGAACCAAGCTCAGATCGGCATCGCCACTGAAGAGGTCGTGGACGGGATCGTCGCTACCAAAAGGCTGCACCCCACCATGGAAGGTGCGCTCATTGAATCTTTGGAACCACTTATCGGGTTCAGTGCCAGTAACGAAGCTCAGTCGAAGCATGAACTAATGCTAGCGTTGATGACGTGAATGAAGCATCTGCGCGTACTCCGTCCGGCAAGGCGATGAAGCCCCAAACCGCCGCGAAAAAGCTCGGCATCTATTTGCCTGCGGCGCCCGAAGAATTCCAGAACTCTGCGCTTACCCACGATGAGTTTAACGAGCTGCAGCACACTCCCCCAGAGTGGTTGCAGGAGCTTCGCCGCAATGGCCCGCACCCCCGCCCGGTTGTGGCGCAGAAATTGGGCATCACCATCGCTGCTTTAAAGCGCAATGATATGGATAAGCCGCTCACCACCGCGGAGATTAAAGCATTGCTAGAAAATCAACCCGAGTGGCTACGGAAGGCGCGCACCGCCTTGGCCGAGCAGCGTGAAGAACAATCCGGAGAAAACAAATAAGACTTAGTCTTGTTCTTTTTGCACCCGCACAGAGTTGCTGTGCGGGTGTTGTGCTTGTTCTAGGCTGCGCAGGGCATCCATGTGGTCGCGATAGGCAGAAGATCCGGCATCGGTGAGCTGAATCCAGAGCACATCCTCGCCTCGGGTGGAGCCGATCTCTCGGAATTTGCTGAGGTATCCTGCCTGCTCTAAAGCGCGAAGGTGTTTGGATAAGGCGCTGGGCGAAAGCTCGGTGGCCTGGGCAAGCTTGGAAAAGCGCATCTCGTTGTGGCCTTCTACAGCCGCTGCTCCGTAGAGCGTGGCACAGATGGCTAGGCGTTGAAGCGGGTGGATCAGTGGATCAAGCTGTGGCACGTGTGCTGCTTACTTTCGCATTGCTGCTGTTCGTTCTCGATAGATAAATCGGAATACTACGGCGCTTAATACACCGAATACTAAAGCCACCACCAGTTGGATAAGGAAGTGCTGAAGAGCAAGAGGGTCGCCCAAGAAGTTGAACATCACGCTGGTCAACACCATCCACGCCACCATGGCGGCGATGGCTCGAGCCGACATGGGTATGTGGGAAACTTCGGTTGGCTGTCGCGTTGCTGTTCGCACGCCGCTTGAGCGGTAATCGAAAAAGGCCACAAGCAGTCCGAGGGCGAGGACGAGAAATTGCGACCATAGAGGCCAGGAACGTACCGCCATGAGAAATACCACCGTGGCCAGCAGCCCGATGGTGACCCAGCTTCTGGTGTTTGCGCCATCGCGCCTGCGCTGGCGTTGTTCGAGGTTTCGGGCGAAGCTGTAATCACTCATACCTTTTCACGCTCCTCAGGGTCTGCGCTTTCGCGATGATCGGGACGCCTCCACTGACTCATTGGCGGATCCTGCATCGCCTTATGACAACAGTGTTTCCTTAATGGCAACTCTAACCCTAGTGTTGCCGAGGGCGCAACGGTGCCACATGTCACAGCTTTCTGGCTGGGGAATCGAAATTCACACCGTGCAACTTTGCACCGAGTGCAATTTCGGGCATAGAATCACAGATATGTCCACAGAAATCCACAAGAACGCCACAACTGCGTGCACGGATCCTGCACCTTCACACCGTGAAGCCAAACGTATCCGCACCCACCGAGCGATCGAGGATGCCGCCACAGCCCTGGTGTTGGAACGCGGCTTCCAGGATGTGACCGTGGACGATATTTGCAAACCAGTTGGCATTTCACGCCGAACATTTTTTAATTACTTCAACTCCAAAGAAGAAGCAGTGCTTGGAAGCGGGCACCGCGAGCTCAGCGAGGAAGAAGTAGAGCAGTTCTGCGAGCAAGAACACCCCAACTTGCCCGCAGCAACCTTAAGCCTGCTCGTTTCTTTAATCCTGGATCCCAATCGCGACGAGCTGTTTAGCGCCGAAACAGAAGCGAGAAGAAAGGCCATCTGCGAGGAAGAACCGGCATTTATCCGCCATCAAATTTCTCGCTTTCACGATGCCCGCGAAGCCATCAGTGCCGCCATTATTCGCTACTACGAGCGTTACCCTCAGGCCCGCAAAACCAATGAATCGGTAGAAGACGAGGCATACGCCCTGACCGGCGTGGTGTTTTCCACCGTGATGTCTGCAATGCACTCCGGCACGCACACCGGCAATCTCACCCCCGCGCACCTGCGCGCCACGAGTGCCACCATGCTCCAGGCCACCATCGATCTTCTGCGACCTTCACCCTAGAAACTCATTAATTTTTTAATCCGCCAAAAGCACGCACCAAAGGACCTCACACCATGAGCATCACGACAACGAAGGAAAAGCCCCAAAAGCGCGAATCCTCCATGACCCCCGAGCAACGAAAACGCGCCTGGTGGGTCTTATCCGCACTGATGGTTTCCATGCTGCTGGCCAGCCTGGACCAAATGATCTTCTCCACAGCGCTCCCCACCATCGTTGGTGAACTTGGCGGCGTCGACCACATGATGTGGGTGATTACGGCCTACATGGTCGGTGAGACCATCATGCTGCCCATCTACGGCAAGCTCGGCGATATCGTTGGCCGCAAGCCACTGTTTATCGGCGCATTGAGCATCTTCCTCTTAGGCTCGATCATCGGCGGCTTCGCCCACACCATGACCCTGCTGATCGCTGGTCGCGCCGTACAAGGCGTGGGCGCCGGCGGATTGATGATCCTCTCCCAGGCCATCATCGCCGATGTAGTCCCCGCCCGCGAACGTGGTCGCTTCATGGGCGTCATGGGCGGCATCTTCGGTTTGTCTGCCGTGCTCGGCCCGCTGCTCGGTGGATGGTTTACCGAGGGTATCGGCTGGCGCTGGGCGTTTTGGATGAACCTGCCGCTGGGCGTTATTGCCATCCTCATTGCACTCTGGCGCCTGCAAATTCCTAAGGGCGAGAAGAAGCCACTGCAGTGGGATTATCTCGGCACCGTCTTGATGATCACTGCCACCGTCTCCTTGATCCTGTTCACCACCTGGGGCGGCTCCACCTATGAGTGGTCTGATCCATTGATCATCGGCTTGATCGTCACGAGCATCGTCAGCGCAATCGCATTGGTGATCGTCGAAAAGCGCGCAAAGAACCCCCTGATTCCGCTGGACTTCTTTGCCAACCGCAACTTCGCAGTCACCACGGCAGCAGGCCTGGTTCTTGGCATCACCATGTTCGGCATCCTGGCCTACCTTCCCACCTACCTGCAGATGGTCGCTGGCATTTCCGCCACCGAAGCCGGGTACATGATGATCCCCATGATGGTGGGCATGATGGGCTTTTCCATCTGGTCAGGTATCCGCATCACCAAAACCGGCACCTACCGCCACTTCCCCATCATCGGCATGGTCATCGTGTTCATCTCACTGTTCATGTTCCACGCCATTAAGGTCGAATCTTCGCTGTGGTACATCGGCGCCTGCCTCTTTACCGTCGGCACCGGCCTTGGCCTGAGCATGCAGGTGCTCGTGCTGGTGGTGCAAAATACTCTGCCAATGGAGGTCGTTGGTTCAGCTACGGCAGTGAATAACTTCTTCCGTCAGATTGGCTCCTCCATCGGTTCGGCACTCGTTGGCGGCATCTTCGTTGGCAACCTCAAGCCGCTGCTAGAAGAACGCCTACCCGGCGCCGTCGCCCAACTGCCCCCGGAACAAGCCCAGGCCATGTCCCAGCAAGGCTTGGATGCCAATAGCGTGACTCCCGAAAGCGTCCAGCAACTCCCCGGTGCAGTACACGAGGCATTCATTTACTCCTACCACGACGCGCTCATGCCGGTGTTCATCATCTTGATGCCGCTGGTGATCACCGCACTGGTGCTGGTATCCGCCATTAAAAACGAGAAGCTGCGCGAAACCACCCGCACCATGGAGGCAGACCGTAAGGCCCAGCAGGAAGCCGAAGGCGATGCCCACCAGGGAGCCGAAGAAAGCCAGGATCCCCAGGTGGAACAGCCAGAGGAGCAGGCCTCCACTAGTTCCACTGCGGGACGCCACCGCTTTGAAGGCTAGGCACTAGGCCTCCCTCCCAAGCCTTCGGGTTTGACCCAACAGCGCAACGCCCCGGAACGTGCACGATGCACAGGTTCCGGGGCGTTTTTAAGTGCGCGCTAGAGCAAGGAGGTACTTAGAGCAAACCCCACTGCTCGAGATCTTCATACAGCGGATACTGCTGAGCAAGCGCTTCTACACGCTGGCGCAGCGCAGCAACATCGGCAGCCTTACCCTGTTTGAGGGCTTCTGCGAGAATCTCTGCGACCTCTTCAAATGCGGCGGCATCGAAACCGCGGGTGGCAAGCGCCGGAGTGCCGATGCGCAAACCGGAGGTCACCATTGGCGGACGGGGATCGAAAGGCACCGCGTTGCGGTTGACGGTGATACCCACCTCGTGCAGCAAATCCTCTGCTTCTTGGCCATTCATCTGGGAATTGCGCAGATCAACCAAGACCAGGTGCACATCGGTGCCGCCGGTGAGCACATCTACGCCAGCGTCCTTGCAGTCCTGGGCCGTGAGGCGTTCTGCAATAATGCGAGCACCCTCAAGGGTGCGCTCCTGGCGCTCCTTGAACTCTTCGCTGGCAGCAACCTTCATGGCCACGGCCTTTGCGGCCACGGCGTGCATCAGCGGGCCGCCCTGCTGGCCGGGGAAGACTGCGGAGTTGAGCTTTTTGGCGTAGTCCTGCTTGGCCAAGATCATGCCCGAACGAGGACCACCCAAGGTCTTGTGCACGGTGGTGGACACGACATCGGCGTGTGGCACCGGCGAGGGGTGCAGGCCGGCTGCCACCAAACCTGCAAAGTGGGCCATATCTACCCACAGCTTTGCGCCAACTTCGTCGGCGATGCTGCGGAATGCGGCGAAGTCCTGCTGGCGAGGATATGCAGACCAGCCGGCGATGAGCACCTGGGGCTTTTCGCGCAGGGCTTGTTCGCGCACCTTGTCCATGTCCACTCGGAAAGTCTCAGGGTCTACCTCATAGGCTGCTACCTCGTAGAGCTTGCCGGAGAAGTTCAGGTGCATGCCGTGGGTGAGGTGGCCACCGTGAGCCAGGGACAGACCCATGATCTTCTCACCTGGCTGCGCGAGCGCCATGAGCACTGCGGCATTGGCCTGGGCACCGGCGTGGGGTTGCACATTGGCAAATTCAGCGCCGAACAGTTCCTTGGCGCGGTTGCGAGCCAGATCTTCTACAACGTCTGCGTATTCGCAGCCACCGTAGTAGCGGCGCCCTGGGTAGCCTTCGGCGTACTTGTTGGTAAACACCGATCCTTGGGCCTGGAGCACCGCGCGCGGCACGAAGTTTTCCGAGGCGATCATTTCCAAGGTGCCGCGTTGGCGCCCGAGCTCGTCGTGGATGGCCTTTGCCACCTCTGGATCAAGCTCACTGAGCGCCATATTGTGGATGTCTTGTGCCATGGCTAGGCCACATCACCTTTCGTAGTGGGGGTTATTCTCCGGACGCACACCCAAGCACGTCCAGGTCAGTTTAACGCACAGGTGAGGCCACACTCCCCCGTCCATTGCCCCTTTATGGTTCCTGGCGATTCGGAAGCAGGGGTAGCCGCGGGGCACAATGGAGCTATGGCCCGCCTCAAAGACGCAAGCCCCTACTTGGATTTCGACCGCAGCTCCTGGCGAGCGTTGCGTAAATCCATGCCCCAGGTGCTCACTGAGGAAGAAGTGGTGGAACTTCGTGGTATCGGCGAAAACGTCGACCTCGAGGAAGTCACCGAGGTCTATCTGCCTTTAAGCCGTCTGATCCATTTGCTTGTCGACGCCCGCCAGTCCCTCAACCGTTCTGTGGAAACCTTCGTTGGCGCACCGGCACCCCACGTCCCCTTCGTCATCGGCATCGCCGGTTCTGTGGCCGTGGGCAAGTCCACCACCGCCCGCCTCTTGCAGGTGCTCCTCCAACGTTGGGAAACACACCCGCGTGTCGATCTTGTGACCACCGATGGGTTTTTGTACCCCACTGCACAACTGCGCGCTAAGGGCCGGTTGAACCGCAAAGGCTACCCGGAAAGCTATGACAGAAGAGCGCTGCTGCGTTTTGTCACCGATGTGAAATCCGGCAAGCCGAACGTGACGGCACCTGTGTATTCCCACACCGCCTACGACATTGTGCCCGGGGAATTTGTCAATGTGGATCGTCCCGATATTTTGATCGTCGAAGGCCTCAACGTGCTCCAAACAGGCCCAACGCTTACCGTGAGCGACCTTTTTGATTTCTCCATCTACGTCGACGCCCACACCGAGGACATCGAGCGCTGGTATATCGAGCGCTTCTTAACGTTGAGAGGCTCAGCCTTTCGCGAGCCTGGCGCACACTTTTCGCACTATGCCGATTTTGACGATGCCACCGCTGAAGCAGAGGCTCGACGCATCTGGCAGACGATCAACCTGCCCAACTTGGTAGAAAATATCCAACCCACCCGAGTCCGTGCATCGCTGGTGCTTTCTAAAGGCTCAGATCACGCAATTCAGCGCATTAGAATGCGCAAGCTCTAGGTCTGCTCAGCCCAGCGCACAATCGGGTCTAAGGCAGCAAGATCGGTGTGGTCGATATCTTTGCCAAACCCGGCGATCAGCGCTTTTTCCGCAGCACTTTTCAACGGTTTGGCCTTCAGCAACGCGACCACTGAGCGCATAATGTTTAGGTGCTTGTGGCTCAGTTCTGAGTAAAACAGCCGCCCTGGCACATAGAAACGAGCCACATGCTCCGGCAGATGATGGCGCATCTGATCCTTCTCGGCGGCGATCACAGGATCGGTCATCCCCACTGCCACCACCGCCAATTTCCTGTGCTGCAGTTGGTGGCGATCAACATATTGCAGCGCCGGCATCTTCGGGCCGTGCACTGGGCCGAGCACGATCACTGGCCCGTCGGCTGGGATGGGGTGGGTGGTGTCGAGGGCATCGGCGCCAAGACGCGCTGCGAGCTCTTGGGCATAGGCCTTGGTGGAGCCATAGGTGGAGGAATAGCGAATATGCATGATTACTTGCCAAAGCGCCGGCTGCGCTTGGAATACTCACGCAAGGCTCGAAGGAAGTCGAGTCGACGAAATGCCGGCCAATAGGTATCGGTAAACCAGATTTCCGAGTACGCCGCTTGCCAGAGCAAGAACCCCGAGAGTCGCTGCTCACCTGAGGTGCGGATCACCAGGTCGGGGTCCGGTTGACCTGAGGTGTAGAGGTGTTTGGAAATCGAGTCCACGCTGACTGCCTCAGCAATCTTTTCGGCAGGGACTCCCGAGCGAGCGGCGTTGGTGATGAGTTCACGCACGGCGTCGACAATCTCCTGACGCCCTCCATAGCCCACAGCCACATTGACTGCCACGCCGGTGTGCTCGGCGGTTAATTCTTCTGCGCTGCGCAGACGCTGCGCTACACGCTCCGGCAGGAGATCCAGGTGACCCACCAGGCGCACGCGACAGTTGGTAGCTTCGTCTGCCAGCTCATCGACGACATCACCAATGATGTTGAACAGCAGTTCAAGCTCATCGCTGCGCCGACCGAGATTTTCGGTGGAAAGCAGGTAGACCGTCACCAATTCCACATCGGTGGTTTGGCACCAACGCACGAGCTCACCGATTTTACGAGCACCCACACGGTGCCCATGGCTAATGTCGGCAAAGCCTGCCTCACGAGCCCAGCGACGATTCCCGTCGCACATCACCGCGACGTGCTTGGGTTGGGCTACCCCAGCGATTTCTCGACGCAAGCGGCGTTCATACACCGGATACAGCACTGCATCAGCAAGCCTTCGTGCCCGCTGCTGTGCCTTGGCAGCCAATTCGAGTGGTTGCATCACAGCCAGTGCTTCTTCCGGCGATCGAGCACCCCCGCCTCTTCCATCGCCTTGTCAACGGCCTGCTCATCAAAGACATCGAGGCCGTGGGCTTCAGCGAAGATGCGACGACGATTCATGCGGGAATAGCGACGATGGAAGGCATATCCGAGGTAGAGCACCAGCACTAAAAGCGCTACGAGCACCAACCATCCCACCGGGGATGCTTTGCCAAACTCAGATCCAGCAGGTCCAGGGCCTTGCTGCGCCAAAATCAAAAGATCAGTGGTCATGCCTTTTCTAAGCTCCTTGGATAATGCTTGTTGATCGTCACGCTTATTCTAGTACCCCACCGCCTACTTCCAGGTTCGTGCTGGCTGTGAGGTTATCAGTGCAGGTATTTAGCCTTGCTCATCAATACCAGCAAAAAGATCGTCCTCCGGGATCGAGGTGCTGACCCGGGTAGCGGCCAATTCGAATTCCTCTGTTGGCCACAGGCGCTGTTGCACTTCTACTGGGGTGGCAAAGAAGGTGCCAGCAGGATCGATTTGGGTGGCGTGGGCGCGCAGGGCATCGTCGCGCTGCTCGAAGAATTCAGCGCAGTAGACCTGCGTGGTCACCCTGGCCATCACATCGGCCTTATTGGCTTTCCAGCGTTCCAAAATATCGCTATAGGGGCTTGGCTTGCCCTGCTCAATGAGCAGATTGTGGAACATCTCCATGCGCTGGCGGATAAAGCCGTGGGTGTAATAGAGCTTGAGTGGCTCCCAGGGCTGCCCGAGCTCTGGGCGATATTCACCAAGCCCTGCTCGCTGCCAAGCCAGCATCGACACCTCATGCACCTTGAGGTGATCAGGGTGAGGGTAGCCGCCATTTTCGTCATAGGTGATGATCACATGGGGGCGGAACTGACGGATCACCGCCACGACCTTCGCCACAACCTCATCAGTGTCGGCCAAGGCAAAGCTGCCTTCCGGAAGCGGTGGCGGCGGATCCCCTTCGGGCAATCCCGAATCGACATACCCCAACCAAGCATGCGAAGCGCCAATAGCTTTGATCGCCTCGGCCATTTCTTCGCGTCGAATAGCGCTCATGTTTTCTGCAACCCCGGGCTTATTCATGGCGGGGTTGAGAATATCGCCACGTTCACCACCGGTACAGGTAAGTACCATCACCTCGTGGCCCATGGCGGCGTACTTTGCCATCGTGGCGGCACCTTTGCTGGATTCATCATCTGGATGTGCATGGATCGCCAGCAAACGAAGTGGTTTCATCGGGTAAGTCTCCTCACCTTTTTAAGGCTTAGTGGCTACGGGCTGTTGCTAATCAGTGTGCAACCATCCTAGCGTGAGTACGGTTGGCTATTATGGTCTAGTCCCATGGTCGAATTGACTCAAGCAAAAGTTGCAAGGAGTGCACTATCTTATGGCTCGCAAACGCTATGCTGCCGGCGCTAATTCAAGCCAGCAATCCACGCTGAGCGGCAAGCTGCTTGCCATTCTGATTCTGGTGATGGTCTTTGCCGTGGCAATCGCCGCTTTCAGATTAGTCAAACAGCAACAAGCCATCACCATCACCGGCAAGACCGCCGAAGTCACGCAACTGAGCGATGATCAATTCAAGCTCAGCTTCGATGTCACCCGCGACGACACCTCCACCGACTCGTATTGCATTGTCAAAGCCTTAAATTACGACATGGCCGAGGTTGGACGCCGTGAAGTGGTGATCCCCGCAGGTGGCAACCGTACCGCTCGATACGAGACGATCATTACTACCAGTGGCCCCGGTGCATCCGCCGATGTCTATGGTTGTGCCACTGAACTCCCCTTCTATCTGAGCGCACCAGATTCCCCTGCACGCTAGCCAAGGTGCTAGTATCTTGCAGTAATTACGCCAACAAGCCCCGCTACGACGGGGCTTCGCCATTGCAGCGCTGGCGTGCGCACCGTCGAATACCACCAACGAACCATTATTTAGGAAGTCACCGTGGCTGAGAACCAGAAGCAGTACATCACTCCCGAAACCAAGGCCAAGCTCGAAGAAGAGCTCAACGCCCTGATCGCGCACCGCCCCGTGGTGGCCGCCGAAATTAACGAGCGCCGCGAAGAAGGCGACCTGAAAGAAAACGCCGGCTACGACGCCGCCCGCGAGATGCAGGATCAGGAAGAAGCCCGCATCAAGCAAATCTCGGAGATCCTTGCCAACTCCACCACCGAGCGCGCCGGCATTGTCGATGGCGTCGCGTATGTCGGTTCCGTTGTGCACGTCTACTACAACGAAGATCCCTCCGATAAAGAAACCTTCCTCATCGGTACCCGCGCTGCTGCGAGCGACAACAAGGACCTGGAAACCTACTCTGAGCAGTCCCCCTTGGGCGCTGCCATCATCGGCGCGAAGGAAGGCGAGACTCGCGAGTACACCGCACCGAATGGTCGCACCATCAAGGTCACCGTGGAATCTGCCGCACCCTATGACTCCACCAAGGCTGCAACTCCCCGCAAGGCCTAATTCCGCTGTATTGATCGTGACCTCATGAGTTCGACGTTTCTGCAGGCCGCTTCCGCGATGGGAGCGGCCTTTGCGCTGGGTTGTACCCTAAGCGCCTGCGCCGCCTCAGGCGATACCGCTACGCCAAGCACTCAGGCCTCTGACACGACTGCGCTATCCTCTTCGGCTGCCTCAAGCCCCAAAAGCTCCAGTACGCAACGATCCAGCGCAGCAAAATCGAGCGCGCCAGCATCCAGCAAGGCTCGCACAAGCACCGCTTCGGCCGCTTCTTCTACATCAAAAACAAGCCGTAGAACAGCAGCATCGACTACGCGCTCAAGCACGAAGCGTTCCACGAGCGCTCCGTATCCGGCGAAGGCGCTGCCTGGTTGGAAAAACTGCATTGAAGATCCAAAGCTGAAGCCATCGACGGTGATGCTGGACTGCATCCACGAAGCTACCTACGTAGAAAAGGTGAAGTGGAAGACCTGGAGTGGCGAGCAAGCCACAGGTGCCGGCACCTACGTTTCCAATGATTGTGGGGGCGCGCCGTGCAAGAAGCCGCAGCGTTGGAAAGTGACCGTGGTGCTTAGCGATCCGGTGGAAACCCCTGAAGGCATCGTCTTTAGTAGCGCCACAACCTATTAGATACACATAAACGCCACCTCAAAGAGTTGAGGTGGCGTTCAGTATTTGTGCTGCTTATTTGCTAGCTGCGGTTGAAGTAGCTCAGCAGACGAAGAATCTCGGTGTACAGCCACACCAGGGTCACTGCCAGGCCAAGTGCTACGCCCCAGGCGTAGTTGGAAGGAGCACCCTCGCGGATCAGGCGATCAGCCAAGTCGAAGTCGCTGAGGAAGCTCAGCGCAGCAAGGCCGATGCAGACCAGGGAGAACACGATGGCGATGGGGCCGCCGTTGTACAGCGGGTTGGTGCCGGTGAACAGACCCAGCAGCAGGCTGCCCAGGGAGAGCACCAGGACGCCGACGATGGCGCCGGTGAGTACGCGCTGGAACTTCGGGGTGACCTTCACGGCGCCGGTCTTGTAGACCCACAGCATGCCGGCGAATACGCCCACGGTACCGAGCACCGCCTGGCCGATCATCACTGCGGCATTGGAGCCACCAACGGTGACGCCAGCGAACAGACCGGAGATGCCACCAACAAACAGGCCCTCAAATGCGGCGTAGACAAGGGTGACAGTCTTGGAACCGAATTTCTTGCCAAAGCTTGACACGAACACCGTGATCAAACCGCCGAACATACCCACAAAGGTGAGGATGTATGCCAGGCCGGGGCTGGTGAGCAGCAAGCCGAAGTTAATCAAGGCGCCAACCACGATCACGCCGAGGGTGATGGCGGTTTTGGTCACCACATCATCGACGGTCATGGGGCGGTCTGCTACCTGAGACTCTTGGAAACCCTGGTAGGGGTTTTGCTGCATGCCTGGCGCATAGGCGGCCTGCTGGCCGCGCTGCGAGTTCGTGAGCGAGGTCAACACGGGGTTGCTACTGCGCATGGAAAGAACAATTCCTTTCTTTAAGGACGTGCCTCAAGATTTGTCATTAACGTACATTCCTAACAACGCACAAGCATTGCATGGAGTTCCCGAACTCGCCACTTTTCTTTTTGCCTTAGCCAAGCTGGGGCTGCAGGCTTTGGCGCGCAGCCGCAAGCTCAGCTTCGCTCAGCGCCTCCATGGGTGCTTCCCAGGCGTTGCGAGCGATCTGCTCAAGCGTGATTGGTCCTTCTGCTTGCTCCAGGGACAATGCCAGTGCCACCGAGCCTGCGGCCACATCCAAACGGGTGTCGGTACCAGCGGGGATGGTGACGGTGTCGCCCTGAGCAACGAAACGGCAATAACCAGGAGTGGTCACCGTGGCGGTGCCTGCGTAGATCCACATCACGACGTCGGTACGGGCACGGGCAAACATGGTGGACTGGGGCACCGATGGCGCCGGCGCCTGCTTTTTGCCCACACCTGCATGGACGGCGAAGGCTGCGGGAGTAAAGCCGGTGTGACGCTGGAACGCGCGGTTGAGCGAGGAGGCTGCTTGGAACCCAACGCGCTTCGATACCTGCGCTACGGGCAGTCGCTGTTCAAGGAGTGCGATGGCGGCGTGCACGCGTTGGGCGGCTCGCCATTCGCTAAAGATTAAGCCGGTTTCTTTAAGGAACTGGCGCTGCAAGGTACGCGAGCTCACTCCGACTTGTTCTGCAAAGCGCAGCAACGACTTTTGAGATGCCGGGTGGCGGCGGAGTTGGCGCGCTACCGTGCGTGCCTCGGTGGAGGTCGGCATCACCGGTTGATAGGTGGTAGCGCGCACCAGGTTGGAAAGCTCGGGGCTTAATCCCCTACCGCCGATCCGCTGGCGCGAAAACTCGTAGACCATAAAGGAATTCCACTGCACACCGAGGCGCAGACGACGCGGCTGCGCGGCGTCGATAGGGCATGCCATGGGCAGTACGGTGGCTGTTCCTTGCACGTAGCTGCCCTGTGGGGCGATGAGCAGATCGCCGGCGCTCAAGGGCACGAGGCGATCATGGGTGATTAGTGTTGCACTTCCTTCGACGCACCACAGCAGTTGCGTTGTAGTACTGGGGTGCATTGGCACGTTCAGCATGTCCTTGACCTTTCCACAAATATTACAAAGGCAAGGATACCCTAAGCCGGTGAAGGAGTGAAGATAAGCACAGGAAGGGGGTTGAAAAAGATGCACCCACCGCGGCTCTAGCGGTGGCGGGGAGCCACAGACTCCGGCGCACGCTTCGGCTCCGTGGAGTTAAAGGCAGTGGTTGGCTGGTGAAGATGACGGCGTTCCGGAAGATAAGTCCAAGCTCCGGCCTTATAAGGATCCGCCGGTAGAAGGTGATAGACAGCAGTAGCGCTCATCGAAAAAATCCTTTGATCGAGTTGTTGTTTCTTAGACTCGAATCTAAAGGGACAAACTGACCAGGGACTTTCTAAAAGCTGTTAGCAACCTGAAGATTTGGATAAGAATCCATCACGGCGCTACCCCTGCACCGCGGTATAAACGGTGCCCCCAGTGGGACTCGAACCCACACTTGATCGATTTTAAGTCGACTGCCTCTGCCAATTGGGCTATGGGGGCAAGCGCTATTTCAGCGCGTTGAATAGTCTAACCCACGAAGGGGCGCTTCTTCGAAACACCAGGAAAGCTAGGCTTTCGAGCGTTGCTCAAACAATTGAGCCACAATGCCGTCGAGGATGTCTTTTTCGGAAATCACGATGGTATTGGCCGAAGTATTGCGATGAATCATCTCGATGATGCCTTCCACCACCACCGAACCACCGGCAATCACGTCTGCTCGCCCAGGGTGCATCACCGGGTGCAGCAAGCGTTCAGCGGCACTTTCGGCAATCAATTGGCGAGTAATCGTGTGCAAGGACTCGGTGCGCAGCACCGCGTTATGAATTGCTTTAGGGTCATAAGACTCAAGCCCTAAGGCCAAAGCAGCCAAGGTGGTAAACGTGCCGGCGCAACCGACAAAGGTCTGCGCTTGGGTAATAGGCACGATCGTTTCTACCTCTTTGATCCGCTCCGCCACATAATCCTCGGCAATTTCCACCTCGGTGGCCGTTGGCGGATCGCTGCGCATAATGCGTTCGCTCAGGCGAACACAGCCCATGCGTGTTGAATGAGAGCCAAAGATGCTGCCATCGGCATCACCAACCACAAATTCCGTGGAGCCGCCACCGAGATCCATCACACAAAATGGGCCGTCTTGAGGGTCGAGATCTGCCACCGCTCCGCGGAAAGACAGCGCCGCTTCTTCCTCGCCGCTGATCACTTCGGCACGGTAGCCGGGACGGATCCTGCCCAGCAGCGATCCAGTCATGCGGAAGAACTCATCTCGGTTGCTTACATCCCTGCTTGCAGAGGTCGCCACCATGCGCACGGTGGTCACGCCGAGATCTTCCATCGTCTCGACATATTGCTCGAGTGCTACTTGGACTCGCTCTAGGGCCTCGGGGGCGAAAGCACCGGTGGCATCGACGCCTTCTCCAAGGCGCACTACCTTCATCTCGCGGGTGACGTCTGCAATAGAGCCTTCGCGAAGTTCCGAAACCAGCAAGCGAATTGAGTTGGTTCCGCAATCAATGGCTGCGACGCGCGTCATCCATATACTCCTTTAATGTGTTTTAAGCCTTTGGTGCTTCTGCGTGGCTGAAATCAAATTCTTCAAGATCGATGCCAAGGTCTGCACAGCTTGGCCAGTCTTGAGCAATAGCAGTGCCTCGAAGATCGGCATGCTCTGCTGCCATTGCGACGGCTTCGGTACCCAAACGCACATGCTCTGGGCCTTTCGCTAGCGCATAGGCCATCAGCACGTGCAAGCATTTCACACGTTCAGGCATGCCGCCGCCACTGAAATCGGTGCCGAGATCTTCAATGGCATTGCGCTCAGCCAAATATGCCTCATGCGCCTGGCGATAGTCTTCGGCCAATGCTTCATCTTGTTCAAGGCGCTTGGTCATCCACTTCATTACCTGCGCTACCTCAAGCCGCGATGCCTCGGCAGTCAGCCTCGGATCGGTGAGGTAGAAAAGCGTGGGAAATGGGGTGCCATCTTCGAGGCGAGGCGCAGTTTTCACTACTCCGGGTGCCCCGTCGGGGCATCGATAGGCAATTTCGAGCACCCCACGCGGGGTGCGACCTAGTTGCTGTTCAACTGCTTGAAGATCAGTAGCGGAAACACTCATGTCGAACATTCTCACACGCGCGGTGCGTCTTTCACGAATACACCGCGCTGATCGCCAGCCTGAGGGTGAGCGCCTAGGGCGTTGCCTCTTCGGGAGCCGGAGCAATGGGCAGATGCATCTCGGGGTCTTCTTCGGGCGCATCTTCTACCGGTGGGGTAGCCAGTGCTTTCCACAGCACCTTGTACCAAGGCTTCTCGCGATCCAGCGAGGCATCGTCCTCCGCACTGCTGCTATTTGTGTCTTCCAAGGCAGGATCCACAAGGCGGAAGGCCGTTTCTCCTTGCTCTACAAGGCCAAGGCGCAATTTGGCTTGCTCGCGAACATAGGCCTCGTCTTGGTAGCGGTCGATTTCCTCGATGAGCCGCTGTTTTTCCTGCTCTTTGGAGGCAATGGAAGCCTCGACCCGCTTCATCTCAGCTTTTTGCTGCAGATAGGTATTCAACGGGGTGTAGATCATAAAAGAGACAAACACCAGCACGCCTAGCAGTACCAATGCGCGAAGACCACTGAGAGAAAAAGGTGCTTGCAGCCGAAGGCGGCGCTTTTCCGGCTCACTGCGGTTGGCCACCGGCACCGCGCGTTTGCTCTTGATCTTCATAAGGATCTTCATTCTAGCCTCAGCAATAACAAAAGGGGCGTCACCATCGCCGGTGACGCCCCTGAAGTGTTGAGCCTCTTAGGCTAGCTCATGCTTAGGCCTTGAAGCGGGGGAAGGCGGAGCGGCCTGCGTAGACTGCTGCATCGCCGAGCTCTTGCTCGATGCGCAGGAGCTGGTTGTACTTAGCCACACGCTCGGAACGTGCGGGAGCACCGGTCTTGATCTGACCGCAGCCCAATGCGACAGCGAGGTCTGCAATGGTGGTGTCTTCGGTCTCGCCGGAGCGGTGAGACATCATGGTGCGGTAGCCGTTGCGGTGAGCAAGATCAACGGCATCGAAGGTCTCGGTGAGGGTACCGATCTGGTTTACCTTCACCAGCAGTGCGTTAGCGGCCTTCTTGTCGATGCCTTCTTGCAGACGGGCGGGGTTGGTGACGAAGAAGTCGTCGCCAACGAGCTGCACCTTGTCGCCGATAGCGGCGGTCAAGGCGGTGTAGCCCTCCCAGTCGTCTTCCTGCAGCGGATCCTCGATGGAGACGATGGGGTATTCGTCGATAAGCTGCTCGTAGACCTTGGACATTTCTTCGGCGGTGTGCTCGCCACCTTCGAAGTGGTACTTGCCGTCCTTGAAGAACTCAGAGGATGCAACGTCGAGTGCCAAAGCGATATCCTCGCCCGGCTTGAATCCGGCCTTCTCGATTGCCTCGACAATCAGGTCGAGGGCAGCCTTGGTGGAGTCCACGGAGGGAGCGAAGCCACCCTCATCGCCAAGACCGGTGGAAAGGCCCTTGGCCTTAATCACAGACTTCAGTGCGTGGTAGACCTCGGCACCCATGCGCAGGGCGTCGGCGAAGCTTTCAGCACCGATGGGAGCGATCATGAACTCCTGGACGTCAACGCCGGAGTCTGCGTGAGCGCCACCGTTGACGATGTTCATCATGGGAACGGGCAGCAGGTGAGCGTTGGGGCCACCGATGTAGCGGTACAGGGGCAGGCCAGCGGACTCAGCGGCGGCCTTGGCCACAGCCATGGACACACCCAAAATGGCGTTTGCACCCAGGCGAGACTTGTTCTCGGTGCCGTCGAGCTCGATCATGGCCAGGTCGATCAGGCGCTGATCATCAGCCTCGGCACCTGCGATAGCGTCAGCGATTTCCTCGTTAACGTTCTCCACTGCCTTCAGCACACCCTTGCCCAGGTAGCGATCGCCACCATCGCGCAGCTCGTGAGCCTCGTGCACACCGGTGGATGCACCGGAGGGAACGCCGGCAACGCCGTGGGCGCCGTCGTCAAGGAATACTTCTGCTTCTACGGTGGGGTTGCCACGGGAGTCGAGAATCTCGCGTGCAAATACGTGCATAATGTCAGCCACTGTTGGTCTCCTATAGCCGTTGTGGATTCTAGATTCGCCCGCCCTAAAAAAATCAGGACGCGCTCTAGAGCTCAGTTTACGCGGGCTTCGGGCTTCATGCCCCGGTGAAGTAGCTCGAAGTCTCTCACTACGTTCCGAAGCAAGAATGTGGTTTCAAACAATCCTCTTGCCCGAATTCCGTGTTCCTAGCCAATTATGCCAACAATTCGGAAGCTATACCGCCCGATTTTCGTGAGTTTTTACACACTTACGCGAAGAATCCGGAGAATTCGGACACATCCGGAAAAAACCACCGGCCACTGAGGCTATCTTCCCAGGACCCGCAGCCCGACTTCTGTTCAGGCTTAGGCCCGTTGCTCCAAAGCATAGGAAGCCGCGGCGTTGCGGACATTGCGGAGGTATTCCTCTGATTGGTTATAGGCACGGATTGCAGCGGCCCACCCTTGAGGCGTGTCCAGGTCCCCACCCTTGGTGCATAAAAGATTCGCAGCAGAAGCGGCGGCATCGTCGATCTGGTTGGGGTCTGCTACCCCATCGCCATTGGCGTCGCGTCCGTACACGCTCCAGGATTCGGGAATGAACTGCATGGGGCCTACAGCGCGGTCGAATTCATTATCGCCGTCTAGTTTGCCGCCGTCAGTATCTTCTACTCGCGCGAATCCGGGCGATCCATCGAGGGGAACACCAACGATCGGTGGCAGCACATAGCCTTGATCGTCGATGCTTCGGCTACCAAAAAGCTGTCCTGAGTAGCTGCCGTGTCGGGTTTCTACGAAGCCGATGCCGGCGAGGGTGCCCCAGTTGAGGTGGCACTCTGGATAGGACTGCCTGGCAATTAATTCTGCGTTGCCATAGGCGCGCAGCGCGGCTGCTGGAATGCCCGTTGTTTCTGCCAGCGGTTCCGCCCAAAACTGCAACTTATCGCTGGTGCGCCCTGGAGTGTTCACGTCGATCTCGGGCACAGCGGCAGCATCGGCAGGGGGAACGTCTTCTGGCACTTTGTGCCATTGGCGCAAGGAATTCGAATCGTCGATCACCGTGAGCGCCCAGCCCACCAGCGCAATGACCATCACAATCGCAAGCAGTACTACTACTGCACACCCTGCTGCTCCTCGCGCTGATTTCGCCATGGCGAGCTATCCTACCGCAGTTTGCCTTCCTCCCAGAGACGAACCTGCTCATCAGCACTGACTACTTCGGTGGTGCCGTCGAAAAGGTAGGGTGCGCGCTTTTGCAGCTTTGCCACAAAGGCGGCGGCGACGTCGTTGAGGTCAAATGCACCACGTCGATCGGCGATCTCGGCGTGGAAGAGAACCTGCAGGAGGACGTCGGCAAGCTCATTGCAAAGCTGCTCATCGCTGCCGCCTTGTTCAATAACTTCTTTTAACTCGGCGGTTTCTTCTTCGAGATACGACACGAGCGTGGCGTGGGTTTGCAGTTGCTCCCACTCCCCTAGATGCAAGGCGCGTTCCATGGTGCGAATAGCTTGCCCCATCGCCTCATGACGGCTGGGCACTTCGAGGATTTCCTCGCCACGCGCGCGTGCGTCTTGCACGGCCTCTGCATGCTCATCGGTGCTCACAAGGAGCGTGTCTTCTCCAGGGGCGACACAATCGCCGAAATCCCAACGCACGGTCACTGGCACCTCATCGGTGTAGACGACCTGGCCTTTGAGCTTGGGCACAAATTGAAAAGGAATCAGCGTTGGCCATCGGGCGTCTAGGAGCAAAACGGTCATGGGTTCCATGATAGAGCCTGTGGGCAAACGCACCTACCCCCTATTCGCCAAATGCTTATAGGCAAACCTAAGCTAAGCATTAAGGGTTAGTAGAGCCTTAGCTACTCGCCCCTTGTATCTAGCTACCTCAAGTCGCTCCCCTCAAGGAGGAACCTCATGCGTCTATCCCGCCCAGCACTCAGCGTCGCTGCTCTCGCACTTACTGCAACCCTGGCAGCTTGCTCCGGCAATGGCGAGGAAGCCGACACCACCAAGGCATCGTCTTCTGATACCGCCGTTCAGTCTTCCGAGGCTCAGAACGATACTTCGGACAAAGACACGGACACGGACACAGACAAAGCCGATGAAGATTCCGAAGCCCATAAAGCAGCCGTGAATAAGTACACCGAGTACGTTCGTGGCCAAGTTGCCAGCCTCCAAGGTGTTGGCGAGGAATTCATCGCCGCTGTCGAGGCCGGCAATGTTGATGAAGCTAAGCGCCTCTACCCCGTCGCCCGTGAGCCCTATGAGCGCATCGAGCCGGTTGCTGAATCCTTCGGTGACCTCGACGCCCGCATCGACCTGCGCGAGGCAGACCTTGAAGATGGCGATTCCTGGAGCGGCTTCCACAAGATCGAAAAGGATCTCTGGGAGAACAACGAGATCACCGACAGCACCAAGAAGGATGCTCAGCAGCTCGCCAAGGACATCGAGGAACTCGCCCAGAAGGTCGATTCCAAGGATTACTCCTTGAGCGCTGAAGACATCGCCGCCGGTGCACAGGAGCTTCTCGACGAAGTCTCCACCTCCAAGATCACCGGTGAAGAAAACGTCTTCTCCCACACCGACCTCTACGATTTCCAGGCCAACGTCGAAGGCTCCAAGGCAGCCATCGATTCGCTTTCCCCGATCATCTCCGAAACCAAGCCTGAGCTCATCGGTGAGATCCAGGCCGAATTTGGCAAGGTGCAAAGCCTGCTTGGTCAGCTCCGCGAAGGCGACGGCTTTGTCAGCTACGACAAGGTCGACGATGCAAAGCGTAAAGAACTCTCCAGCGCCCTTGACGCCTTGACCGCCAAGGTTGCTCAAGCACAGGAGGCCGTGGAGAAGTGAGCCAGCGAGTAAGTCGGCGAGGTTTTATCACCGGGGCTTCAGCACTCGCGGGAGCCGTTGCAGGCGCAGCCGCCATTGGCACGAGCGCGTGCAGCACCGAAGAGAAGAAATCCAAAGATCACGTGGTGGATTTCCATGGTGCCCACCAGGCTGGCATCACCACCAAACAGCAAGACAGACTGCATTTTGCGGCCTTCGACGTGATCAGTGATAGCCGCGAAGACCTCGCCGACTTACTCAAAACCTGGACCGAAATGGCCAGGCGTATGAGCAAGGGGGAACTGGCAGAACCCGGCGCGATGGAAGAAGTAGGACAGGCCTCCGTGCCTGGAGATTCCGGCGAAGCCTATGATCTTCCCGCCTCCAACCTCACCATCACCGTTGGGTTTGGCCCCTCGCTTTTTGATAAACGCTTCGGTTTGGCCTCTGCTAAACCAAAAGAACTCAAAGATCTGCCCCACTTCGCCGGCGATATGACGCGAAGTGAGATCTCCCGCGGCGATCTTTGTATCCAAGCATGCGCCGATGATCCGCAGGTTGCGGTGCATGCGGTGCGCAACCTCGCCCGCGTTGGCACTGGTGTGGTGGAGGTGCGCTGGTCGCAGCTCGGTTTCGGCCACGCCTCGGCAACCACCAAAGGCCAGCAGACCCCGCGTAATCTCTTCGGCTTTAAAGACGGCACCAATAACGTCAAGGCCGAGGATGAAGATGTGTTGGATCAATACATCTGGGTCAATGACAGCAATAGCTGGTTCGATGGTGGCACTTATTTGATTGCTCGTCGCATTCGTATGCTCATTGAGAACTGGGATCGCCAGGTCTTGCGCGAACAGGAGGCCACCTTCGGGCGCGAAAAGCGCACGGGTGCGCCCTTGGGGGCAGAAGATGAATTCGATGCCTTGCCGCTGGATGCCAGCGATGAGCAGGGCAATCCCGTTGTGCCACTGGATGCGCATTCCCGCCTGGCTTCGCCGGTGGAAAACTCCGGCCACCATATGCTTCGGCGTGCCTATAACTTCACCGATGGCTCCGATGGTTTTGGCCACTTGGATGCGGGCTTGTTTTTCATTGCCATCGTGGCCTCGCCTGAGAAGACCTTTATTCCTATCCAGTCGAAGCTGGCCAAGAAGGACAAGCTCAACGAGTACGTGCGCTATGAATCCTCCTCGATCTTTGCGCTGCCCCCGGGGCTTCGCGATGAGAACGACTGGTGGGGGCGCACGCTGTTCGAGCAAACGGCCTAGCGCAAGCGGAATTTCTTCCTTCTCGCTTCTCGACGCTCCTCCTCGTCGAAGTCATCGCTGCTGACTACCCTCCTGCGCCTCGGCGCGGCAGGGACGCTGGCAGCGGGCGTTCCAGCCACCACGAGCGAGGGCTCGATGGCTGCGCCGCTCACGCTGATCCGATCGACTTCGAACATCGCGGAGAGGAAATCGGCGACCCACTGCAACAGGGCTACGTCGCGAAGCTGCTTATCGCTGATATTTGGCCCCTCTTTGGGCATGCTGAGCTGGATGGCCTTCGCTGCTGCGCGATAGGTAGCCGAAGGCACCAAACGCTTGAGCCTGACCTGCTGAGAATCTTTCAGCTCAACCGGGTGGACCTTGATCCGGGTGCCCTGGATGCCAATATCGCTGATGCCAGCGCTGCGGGCCAGCAGGCGCAAACGAGCCACGGCCAAAAGTCGCGACACCGGCTCGGGTACCTGGCCGTAGCGATCTTCCATCTCCTCAATCACGGCCTGGATATCTGCGGTATTGGCCGCTGCGGCGAGCTTTCTATACACCTCAAGGCGCAGGCGCTCCGCGGCGATATAGTCCTCAGGAATGTGCGCATCGACAGGCAGGTCGATGCGGATTTCTTTCGGCCCCTGCTCGCTGGCGTCTACCACCTTGCCGTCGGCCATGGCGCGGAATGCCTCGACGGCTTCGCCCACCAAGCGCACGTATAAGTCAAAGCCCACTCCGGCGATGTGGCCGGATTGCTCGGCACCTAAGACATTGCCGGCGCCGCGCATCTCCAGGTCTTTCATGGCTACAGCCATACCGGCGCCTAAGTCATTGTTCTGGGCGATGGTAGCCAGACGGTCATAGGAAGTTTCGCTGAGCGTCTGGCCTTTGGGGTACAGGAAGTAGGCATAGCCGCGTTCGCGCGAACGACCCACACGACCACGCAATTGGTGGAGCTGCGAAAGACCCATGTGGTGGGCGTTTTCCACGATCAGGGTGTTGGCGTTGGCGATGTCCAGACCCGTTTCGACAATGGTGGTGCACACCAGCACGTCGTATTCACGGTTCCAGAAACCTTGCACCGTTTGTTCGAGTTGCTCCTCACCCATTTGGCCGTGGGCTACCACGATGCGCGCTTCTGGTACGAGATCGCGCAGTTCCCGGGCCTTCTTTTCAATGGAGGCCACCTTGTTGTGAACGAAAAACACCTGGCCGTCGCGGAGCAGTTCACGTCGAATAGCTGCCGCCACCTGCTTTTCTTCATAGGTGCCCACATAGGTCAAGATGGGGTGGCGATCCTGCGGCGGGGTGAGGATCGTCGACATTTCGCGGATCCCTGCCATCGACATTTCCAGCGTGCGCGGAATCGGGGTGGCCGACATGGTGAGCACATCGACGTGGCTGCGCAAGGCCTTGATGTGTTCCTTGTGCTCCACACCAAAGCGCTGCTCCTCATCGACGATGACCAGCCCGAGGTTTTTCCACTGCACACCGGTTTGCAGGAGGCGGTGCGTGCCGATCACGATGTCGATGGTGCCATCGCTTAAGCCCTTGATCGTCGCTTTTGCATCAGCTTGGGAGGAAAAACGGCTCAACCCACGAATGGTCACCGGGAACCCAGCCATGCGTTCTTCAAAGGTGCTCAAGTGTTGCTGCGCAAGCAAGGTGGTTGGCACCAACACCGCAACCTGTTTGCCGTCTTGTACGGCCTTGAAAGCCGCGCGCACAGCCACCTCGGTTTTGCCGTAGCCAACGTCACCAACAACCACGCGATCCATTGGCGAGGATTTCTCCATATCCTCTTTCACCGCATCGATCGCCAGCATCTGATCTTCGGTTTCTACGAAGGGGAAGTTATCTTCCAATTCCCGCTGCCAGGGGCTATCGGGGGCAAAGGCATGCCCGGGAGCAGCCTGACGCTTGGCATAGAGTTCCACCAATTCCCCGGCAATTTCGCGCACAGCCGCGCGTGCCTTCTTCTTGGTGTTCTTCCAATCGGAGCCACCCATCTTGGATAGGGTGGGCTTTTCGCCACCGACATACTTGCTCAGCATGTCCAGGGCATCCATGGGCACAAAGAGCTGATCAGCCGGTTGGCCACGCTTGGAGGGCGCATACTCCAGCACGATGTATTCGCGGCGGCTGGTTTCATCGCCGGTGCTAATGGTGCGCTCAGTCATGGTGACAAAGCGCCCAATGCCATGGGTTTCATGCACCACGTAGTCGCCGGCCTTCAGTGCCAAAGGATCCACGCGATTACGGCGTTTGGCAGGCCTGCGTTTTGCGCCAGCAATATCACCGACGCGATTACCCGTCAGGTCGGTTTCAGTGATCACCACCAGTGGCAGCGCCTCGGATCCTGCCTTCTTTCGTACCTTGGGGAAGATCAATCCGGCATGGCTTAACGCCTGATAGAGCGTGACTTCTCCTACCGAGGGCTCCCAACCAGGGGTGGCTACTTTGGCTGGAATGCCCTGCTCTGCAAAACGCTGCTGCATACGCTTGATTGCGCCTTGCGCCGGGGCGATAAAGGCAGCGCGCCCACCTGCTTGGGTATGAGCAAGCAGTAAGGACATCATCTCCTCGATCTTGCCCAGATCACCGCGTGGGGTTGGACCGGGCTCAAATTCCAGCGGCAGGGTTGCTTGCTCATCGGCACCGAACATCCCGGGTGGGGCAAACGTCCACCACGGCAAAGCGGCGTTGCGGGCTGCTACTTCGAGTGCTTCATAGCTGCGATAGGAGCTTGCCTCCAAGTCCAGGCCCTGGGCAGCCACTGGCCCATCTGCACCCATGGCGGCGGCCTCCCAACCGGCGGCGAGGAATTCCGCGTCGGTGGCCTTGAGGTCTTCGATGCGCCGACGGATGCGCTCTGGATCCATCACCACCACATGGGTTTGTTCCGGCATCAGCTCCGGCAGGCTCAACATCGGCGTATCTACCAGCGCTGGAATCAATGCCTCCATGCCCGCAGCGGGTTGGCCTTCGGCGATGGTGCTCAGTAATTCCTGCAAGGTGGGGTTGCCCTGGTGCTCTAGGGCTAAGGCCTCGGCACGCTTGGCAATGTCTTGGCTAATGAGCAATTCTCGTGCCGGGAAGATCTCAACCGAATCCAGGGTCATGCCCTGGAATGCGCGCTGGTCTGCCACGGAGAATTCGCGGATCTCGCTTACCTCATCGCCCCAGAATTCGATGCGTACCGGCTGCTCAGCGGTGGTGGGGAAAATATCCAAGATGCCACCGCGGGTGGCAAATTCTCCGCGCTTCGCCACGAGGTCTACATGGCTATAGGCACGGTGTACCAACTCATGGCGCAGGGCGTCGAAGTCGTATTCTTGCTCTGCCTGAATCACCAGCGGGCTGCGCCCGGGGTTTTCGGCCAACAGCGGCTGGCAAAAACCGCGCGCTGCGGTCACGACTACCTGCAGCGTGTCCAGGTGGGCTAATACTTTGGCTCTTTGGCCGATGACATCCGCTGCGGGGCTCAGGCGCTCATGCGGCAGTGTTTCCCAGGCAGGAAACCAGGCCACGCGATCTCCGAGCATGGCTTTGAGCTCGGCGGTGAGGTCTTCTGCGTCGCGGCCAGTGGGCGTGACCACCAGCACCGGGGCGCGGTGAGCAAGCGCTGCGACCGCCCAGGGGCGAACCTGCTCTAAGGCGGTGATGTGCAACGTGGGCTCGCCTACATGGGCAAGCATGCCTTTTAGTTTCGGGTCGGTGGCGGCTACTTTGAGTAGGCCTGCAAGCATGGCTGGCTGCTGAGCCACGGGGGATCTCCTCACTTCAAGGACGCTGCATCAAGGGTGCTGATGGGGCGCCTGCAACGGCGCGCTGTTAGGTGGACTGCTTTAGGGTACTAGCTTCTGCCTCGCTGCTTGCAGGGTCGGCTGCGTTGGCCTGATCTGCAGTATGTGCCTGGCCCAGCGTGCTCGGCGTTTGGCCTTGGCCATGTACCCCAAGCTGCGGGTTTGCTTCCATCCCCGCCAGGCCATTCCAGCAGAGGTTCACAATATGGGCTGCAACCTGTTCTTTGGAGTATTCCTGCGCATCGAGCCACCACTGGGCTGTCATCGACACCATTCCCACGAGCGCTTGGCCGTAAAGCACGGCATTGGCGGGGTCGAGTCCAGAGCGTTCGAAGGCTTTGGCCAGGATATACGAGACTTGGTTGACGGCATCGTTGAGCAAGGTGGAGTAGCTGCGCGGGCGCGATTCGCCTTCGGCCGGCACCATGTCTCGCACGAGGATTTGGAAGCCATCGGTGTCGTTTTCCACATAGCTTAGAAGCGCCAGCACGGCCTGTTCGATGCGTGCTCTGGAGCGCCCCTGGGCCAAGGATTCGGTGATAACCCCTTCGAGATACTGCATCTCGCGATCCACCACCACGGCATACAGGCCTTCTTTGCCGCCGAAATGTTGATACACCACAGGTTTGGAAACCCCGGCGCGCGCAGCGACTTCTTCTACGCTGGCTCCCTCAAATCCACGCTCGGCGAATAAACCACGCCCGATGCTGATGAGCTGTTCCCTGCGTTCGCGACCCGACATTCGCTGCTTACTCATGGCCTCTAAGCGTATCGTGTCCTGGGTGTTTCATAAGCATTGATGATTGTTGTATGCTTATGTCCCGTCGCAAGCGCAAGCTTTTCGACGTTTCCCTGTGGTGTAATTGGCAACACTACGGTTTTTGGTACCGTCATTCTAGGTTCGAGTCCTGGCAGGGAAGCTTCTAGTGGTCGTGCTCAGTGGAGCCGGCCGCTTTTTCTTTTGTATAGGCAGTATCCAATTCCGCCTTCTGCCCTGGTCGGATCTTCATAAACTGACCCATCAACCCCTGATCCTCGTGATACAGCATGTGGCAGTGATACATGTACGGGTAGTGGTTATCGCTGTAGTCACCGAACTCCACCAGCAATTTCACCTTGGCCTTCGGCGGCAAGGTCACCGTATCCTTCCACCCCTCGGTATCGAATTCAGCATCGGTGCCATCCACATCGATCACCTTGAATGCACTGTTGTGGATGTGGAAGTTATGGATCCAGTCATTATTGCCATTGCTCACATGCCAAATTTCCGGCTGATCATGGGCGATCACTAAATCCACACGGTCCATGTCCATGCTTTGACCATTGATCTCAAAGCCATTGAGCTCGAAGTGGCGCTCAATGAGCCCATCGCTATTGGGCGCCGGGCGGGCAACAAAACTCGACGCTACTTTCGACGATCCTTTGAGCTTGTCAGCAGCGCGCAGCAATAACAGATCGTGGGAATCCTCTAACCCGAAATCAGGTGCGAACTCATCCTTGGGCACCCCTAAGTTATCTTTGAAGCCCACCGAACGCAGCATGACCTCTTCGCCCTTGTTCAGCTCCACCACGATTTCTGCGCGTTCTCCCGGTCCGAGCATGATGGAATCAACCTCACGGGGTGCGTCGAAAAGCCCGGTATCGGTGGCGATGTGCTGGAAACGCCTGCCATCTTCAAAGGCCAGGCGGTGAAACCTCATCGTGGATCCATCGAGGATACGAAGGCGCAGGCGCTGAGTCGAGGCCTCGAATACCGGGTCGGCGATGCCATTGACGTGGACGATATTGCCCAGGAGTCCCACATCAGGATCTTCCGTCTCATCCAGGCTGCCATCGTCGTTGATATTGGCGTCCATCAACACGACGGGAATGTCATCAACACCGTATTCATTTGGAAGCCCAAGGCTATTGCTGTGTTCATCGTCGATGATCATCATGCCGGCCAAGCCGCGATACGCCTGGACGCCCGTTTTGCCATGAGGGTGCGGGTGATACCAGATGGTGGCGGCAGGCTGATCCACCTCAAAACTGGCCGTCCACTCCTGCCCCGGATCGATGGGCGAATGCGGCCCACCATCGGCCTTGGCCGGCACAAGCGCGCCATGCCAGTGCACCGAAGTGCGTTCAGAAAGATCGCTGCGCACCTTCAAATCCACCTTGTCGCCGCGGCTCATCTTGATGGTCGGCCCGAGATGCGCGCCATTAAAACCCCAGGTGGGTGTGAATACTCCTGGCAAGATTTCCGAGGTTCCCGTTTGGGCTACCAACAGCGTTGTCAGGCGCTCGCCTTCTGTATCAAAGGTGGCTAAAGGAGGAATAGGCAGGCTACGGCGGGCATCGGGCTCAATCTGCGGCGCCGATTGACGCTGGCTTTGGTCTTGGTCTTGCCCAGCACATGCGGCCAGCACCGCCAATGCTCCCACCGAGGTCGCACCGAGGAATTGTCGTCTACTTGCCCGAATAGCCATCTTTATTCCAAACAAATCATTCGAAGGTAGGTGTTTTTATTCATTCAACCATGCGAGGTGGCAGCAGCGTTAGCCTCCAAGCCACGCCACGGCTTGATCAGCCAGGCCACGAAACGAAGCAGCCTGCTTGGCTGAAAAGCCTTGACGCCAGGCCTAAAAGCCCAAGGTGACAGCCCGCGCTCCCCCAATGCAGGGTGAGGGAATGGCGCGCAGTCATTTATTCTCAGACGTAGCTGCAAACGAGCGAGCAGCAAACAAGTAAGCTCGTGAAAGCGAATACCCCCAAACGCAAGGAACATTCCAACACCCGTGACTGAACACACTTCACCCTTGGCTGTGGTGGTGCTTGCCGCTGGCGCCGGCACCCGCATGAAGTCCAAAACTCAAAAGACGCTGCACCGCATCGGCGGGCGCTCCATGTTGGCGCACTGCTTATATGCCGCCGCTGGCATGCAGCCCGAGCGCATCGTCACCGTGATTGGGCACCGCCGCGAACAAGTTGAGCCTGCGGTTGTGGCCGTGGCAGAAGAACTTGCGAGCACCGCACCCCAAACCACCATCGAGACGGTGGTGCAGGAAGAACAAAACGGCACAGGTCACGCCGTGCAATGCGCCATGGCTGCACTCGAAGGCTTCGAAGGCACCGTGGTGGTAACAAACGCCGATGTGCCACTGCTGCGTTCTGAAACGCTCACGCGCCTGGCCGCCGCGCACAACGCCGCGCCGACCGCCGTGACAGTGCTCACGATGGACTTAGACGACCCCACCGGCTATGGCCGCATTGTCCGTTCGGATGATGGCGCAGTAACGGCCATCGTTGAGCAAAAAGACGGCGACGAGGCCACGCTGCAAATTCACGAGGTAAACTCCGGCGTCTTTGCTTTCGATGCCCAGATTCTGCGCAGCGCGCTCCAAGAACTGCGCGCCGATAACGCCCAAGGCGAGCTCTACCTCACCGACGTGCTGGGCATCGCCCGCGAACAGGGCCACCACGTGCGCGCCTACCAGGCAGAAGATGCGGGCGAACTCGCAGGCGTGAATGATCGCGTCCAGCTTGCTGCCGCAGGCTTTGAGCTCAATCGCCGCACCGTTGAAGCCGCCATGCGCGCAGGTGCCACGGTGATCGACCCGAACAGCACCTGGATCGATGTTGAGGTCACCATCGGCCAAGACGTAACCATCTACCCCGGCACCCAATTGCTTGGCCGCACCAGCATTGGCGATGATGCCGTGATCGGCCCCGATACCACCTTGGACAACGTGCAGGTAGCCGAGGGTGCCTCGGTGATTCGCACGCATGGGTTGGATTCGGAGATCGGCAAGCACGCCCAAGTCGGCCCCTTTAGCTATTTGCGCCCAGGCACCAAGCTCGGCGAGGAAGGCAAACTCGGCGGCTTTGTCGAGGCCAAGAATGCCGTGATCGGGCGCGGATCGAAGGTCCCGCACTTGACGTATATCGGCGATGCCACCGTGGGCGAGGAATCCAATATTGGCGCCTCGAGTGTCTTCGTCAATTACGACGGCGTGAATAAGCACCACACCACCATCGGCTCCCATGTACGCACCGGCTCTGACACCATGTTCATCGCACCGGTGAACGTAGGCGATGGCGCCTATTCGGGAGCAGGTACAGTGATCAAAGAAGACGTTCCCCCAGGAGCGCTCGTTGTCTCTGGAGGCAAGCAGCGCAATATCGAAGGTTGGGTCGCACGCAAGCGCCCCGGCACCAAGGCTGCTGAAGCCGCCGAGGCAGCACAGCAGGCATCTGGCCACCACACCAAGGAAGGTTAAAACCCCATGACATGCCAGAACGCGTCCACCAACGAGAAGAACATGATGCTGTTCTCCGGTAGGGCTCACCCCGAGCTCGCCGAGGCAGTGGCCAAGGAACTGGGCACGGAAATTACCCCCACCACCGCCCGGGACTTTGCCAACGGCGAAATCTTCGTCCGCTTCGAAGAATCGGTCCGTGGCTGCGATGCATTCGTATTGCAATCGCACCGCCAGCCGCTGAACAAGTGGCTGATGGAACAGCTCATCATGATCGATGCCCTCAAGCGTGGATCCGCCAAGCGCATCACCGCCATTTTGCCCTTCTATCCTTATGCTCGTCAGGATAAGAAGCACCGCGGTCGCGAGCCGATTTCCGCTCGCCTGGTGGCAGATCTTCTGCGCACCGCCGGCGCAGACCGCATCGTGAGCGTGGACCTGCACACCGACCAGATCCAGGGCTTTTTCGACGGCCCCGTGGACCACATGCACGCCATGCCCATCCTGACCGACTACATCCAGTCCAACTACTCGCTGGACAATATCGTGGTCGTCTCCCCCGATGCTGGTCGTGTGAAGGTGGCCGAGAAGTGGGCCAACACCCTCGGCGATGCACCGATGGCCTTCGTGCACAAGACCCGCAGCGTAGATACCGCCAACGAGGTTGTAGCCAACCGAGTGGTTGGCGATGTAGCAGGCAAGACCGCCGTGCTGCTCGACGACATGATCGACACCGGCGGCACCATTGCCGGCGCCGTCGGCGTGCTGCGTGATGCCGGTGCAGAAGATGTGATTATTGCCTGCACCCACGGTGTGTTCTCCGACCCCGCCCGTGAGCGTCTCTCGCAGTGCGGCGCCAAGGAAGTCATCACCACCGACACCCTGCCCCAAAACACCGAGGGCTGGGAAAACCTCACGGTGCTGTCCATTGCTCCGCTGCTGGCTAAGACGATCCACGAGATCTTCGAAAACGGTTCGGTGACCACCCTCTTTGAGGGTTCTGCCTAACCTCACTCCCTTTTTCTACGCATCCCGGAGCGCTTTGAACACGCGCCCCGGGATGTGCCTTATCTGCACGTTTTCACACCCCTTCCAAGGAACCCCGTTGCCTTCTCAACCTTCTTGGCCTGGTCTGTACGGTTTCCACCTCGGCGCCATCTTGAACCAAGGCTCCACCACCTTCCGCGTGTTCGCCCCGCAGGCACACTCGGTGCACCTCGAGCTCATCAGCGCCGATTCCCTATCGCCTGGCCGCTACCCTGCCGTGGCCTCCGAATACGCCGGTTGCTTTGAGCTCACGCTCGAAGGCGAGCTCGAACACGCCGTCTACCTTTGGCGTATCGACGATCAACCCAGCATCGATCCCTATGCCACGGCCTCATTGGTCAATGCCGAAGCCTCGGTCGTACACCGCAACGCTCCTGTGCCGAGGATGCCGGCCTTTGAGGGCAACCCGGTGATCTATGAGGCACATATCCGCGACCTCACCATCGGTGCCGATAACGGCATCGCGCACAAGGGCAAATTCTTAGGATTGTGTGAATCCGGCACCCGGACTTCCTCCGGGCAGATCACCGGCCTTGATTATCTGCGCTCTTTGGGCATCACACATGTGCAGTTGTTGCCCATCTACGACTTCGGTTCCGTCGACGAACGAGGCGATCTCGGCTGGAATGCCCAGTACAACTGGGGATACGACCCAGTGCAGTACAACGTGCCTGAGGGCTCCTATGCCACCGATCCTTTTGATCCCACCAGCAGGATCGATGAGTTAAAGACCATGATTCGTGCGCTCCACGATGCTGGGCTGCGGGTGATTATGGATGTGGTGTACAACCACGTGTACAAGGTGGATGAATCGAGCCTGCATCACACCGCCCCTGGCTATTACTTCCGCTATCGCGATGGTCATTTGCTCAACGGCACAGGGGTTGGCAATGAAACGGCCTCGGAACAACCCATGATGCGCAAGCTGATCGTGGACTCGGTGATGTATTGGGCCGAAGAATATGGCATCGATGGTTTCCGCTTCGACCTCATGGGCATTCACGATGTGGACACAATGAATGCGGTGCGCGAAGCTCTTGATCGCATCGATCCGAGCATCCTTGTTCTTGGCGAAGGCTGGGAGATGGGGCATCACCCCACAGGGGTGCTTGGCGCCAACCAGCGCAATAGCCACCTCATGCCGCGGATCTTCCACTTCAATGATCGCTTCCGCGATGCCATCAAAGGCTCGGCACTGCACGCCCATTCCTCCGGGGTGCTGTCTGGGGCGCGAAGCGAGCCGTTGATGCGCCAGCTTTTCCAAGAATTATCCGGCCGTGGCTTGCAACAATCGGTGATTTATAACGAGGCGCACGATAACGCCACGATGTTTGACAAGTTCGATGCCACCGTGCCGGGTGTGGATCCCGCGGATCGGGAAGCATCACTGGCCAGGCGCTGCATGTTGGCAACCACCCTGCAGTTTTTTGCCAAAGGCATTGTCTTTATCCACGCCGGCCAAGAAATGATGCGCACCAAAGGCGGCGATGAGAACTCCTATCGCAGCCCCGATAGCGTGAACGCCTTCGATTATGAGCGCGCTGCACGCTTTGAGCAGTACGTTCGACGCTTTCAGCGGCTGTGCACCCTGCGCCAAGACTACGATCCTCAACGCATTGATGCGGTAGAGATCACCGCCTCGCACATGGTGCTCAATATCGACGGCAGGTCGTTATTGATTGATGTTGAACGCTTGGCCATGATCGACTTGGAGCATCCTGATATTGATGTGCTACTCTGATCCAGGTCTCGGCGAGGGCTGGCATCATGCTGGCCGTTATCGACGCGATGCATCGCACTAAGGTGCTGGCTTAATACTTTTTGCCTGCGGTGACTCGACGAGAGTTGGCCGCAGGCGTTTTTCGTCTCGGCCGAGAGCAAATACCAAGAATTTTCTAGGAGAGACAATAATGGCTGGTTACCCCACCGTTTCTGCAAAACAGCGCGATGAATTTGGCAAGGGCGCAGCTCGTCGCCTGCGTCGTGCAGGCTTCGTTCCCGGCGTCATCTACGGTGGCGCTTTGGAGGATCCGATCCACTTCGCCGTGGACATCCTCGAACTGCACGCCCTGATCCGTAACAACGGCACCAACGCCGTATTCGAGCTCGACCTCGAAGGCGAGCCCCACCTGGCCATGGTCAAGCACGTTGATCAGAACGTGATCTCCCTGGATGCCGACCACGTTGACCTGCTCGCCATTAAGCGCGGCGAAAAGGTTGAGGTTGAGGTTCCTGTGGTTCTCGAGGGCGAAGTTGCTCAGGGCGCACAGCTCGTTCAGGATGCTGACGTTGTGCTCGTTGAAGCTGACGTGCTCTCCATCCCCGAAGAGATCGTTCACTCCGTGGAGGGTGCAGAGATCGACACCAAGATCCTGGCTTCCGACCTGCAGATGCCTGCCAACACCACCTTGATCGCCGACCCCGAGACCGTGATCGGTTCCGTGGGCCACGAAGAGGTTGCCGAGGAGCCTGAGGACGCCGAGGAGCAGGCCGCCGAGGAAATCGACGAGACCGACGCTTCCGATGTTGAGGCTACCGAGGAAGACGCTGACTAATAGCTTCTTTCAAGCTCATCGCCCCGCCCCACCGCAAGTTGTGGTCGGGGCGTTTTGCTTTTGATACGCCTGGATAGGATATTGCCATGCACGTGATTGTCGGCCTTGGAAATCCAGGCCCGAAATATGAAGGAACTCGCCACAATATCGGCGCCGCTGCGCTTAAGGAGCTCGCCGAGCGTTATGGCATGGGCTGGAGCAACCACAAGCGCAGCAATTGCGCCATCGCCCAGGGGCGTATTGCCAATAACCCGGTGTTGCTTGCGCGCCCGCGCAGCATGATGAATCTATCTGGCCAGCCGCTGAAAACGCTGATGCAGTTTTATAAGCTCTCCCCGGCGCAGCTTATCGTGCTCTTTGATGATCTTGAGCTCGACTTCGGTGATGTCCGTGCGCGCAGCGGCGGTGGGGATCACGGGCATAAGGGCCTGCGTTCAATTTCGCAGCAGCTCGGCACCAAGGAGTACCACAAGGTAGGCATCGGCATTGGCCGCCCACCTGGTCGGATGGACGTGGCGAGTTTTGTATTGAAGCCGTTTAGCAAGGCAGAACAAGCAAGTGTGCCGATTGTGCTTGCCGACGCTGCCGATGCGGCCGAAGCACTACTGCACCCTTAGCTCTTTGCGCAGCTACTTGCGCCAGCGGGCCTCAAGCACGGCGGCGGCGAGCGCTGCGTCGTCAAGCGAAATGGCATCGGCTTTTCTCAGACGATGCAGCACAACCGGGCAGCGGGTGCAGCGCGGTTTAGATTTACAGCACTTCGACTTAGGGCGGCCTTCTTCTAAAGCGCGACGAACCTTGTCCAGCTTGTCAGGCTTGAGCGCCTTGGCGCCTTTGTACTTCGGCTTGTGCTTTTTGCCATAGAGGCTCTTGTAGACGTTCTTCTTTTTCCCCACGTGCTCCAACTTAGCATGCCCTAATTCATAAAAAGCTCGCTAGGATACATCTCATGGGCATTTTCTCTAAGATTCGTGAACTTTTCGGTGCTTCCCAGGACAAAACAGCACGGCTGGAGGCCGATTACTTAGTCGTTGGACTCGGAAACCCCGGCGCTAAATATGCAAATACGCGCCATAATATTGGCGCCTTGGCCTTAGAGCAGCTTCTCGATGGCGAACAACTGCGCCCCTACCCCGGTGGTGCACCAGCGGAATTCGCCATTGTCGATATCGCCGGCAAACAAGTGGCGCTGGTTCGCTCCACCACCTATATGAATGTCTCCGGCGAAGCCGTCAGCCCACTGGTCCAGCACCTACACGTGCCGTTGGAAAACGTCATCGCACTGCATGATGAGCTCGACTTGCCCCGCGGCACCGTTCGCATCAAGCAGGGCGGCAATGAAAACGGCCACAAGGGCCTATTGTCCATCTCTCAGCACTTAGGCACCCGCGATTACCTGCGGATCCGCATCGGTATTGGACGCCCGGAAGAAGGCACCACCGTTTCCGACTATGTGCTGGACGCACTGCCCTCGGACGCCACCACCCAAACAAGCGTTGAGCGTGCAGCCCAGGCCACTCGTGCCGTTATCGGCAGTGGCGTGGCTCAGGCACAACAAGAATTCCACGGGAAATAAACACCATGCGCACCATTGTGATTACCGGGGCAAGCTCTGGCATTGGCCGCGAGGCCGCGCGCTTGCTTCAGCAAAAAAGCGAAGACAACCTCATCCTTGTTGGCAGGAACGAGGCTAAAACCAAGGCCTTGGCCGATGAGCTGGGTGCGCGAGCACTCGTGGCTGACTTCTCCCAGCTCGACCAAGTTCGCGAGCTTGCCAAAGCACTGCGCGATGAGCCCATTGATGTGCTAGCCAATAACGCCGGTGGTCTATTTGATGGGCCCAAAATTACCGATGACGGCTATGAGCTGAGCTTCCAGGTCAATCACTTAGGGCCGATGCTGCTGGTTCACGAATTGCTTGACACGCTCATGCAGCGCCGGGCGCGCGTGGTGGCAACGGCAAGCATGGCCAACCTCTATGCCCGTCCTTCTTTGGAGGATATTCAAGGCCTGAAGCGCTTTGATCAGCACCGCGCCTATGGCAACGCCAAATTGGCCAATGTGTTGTTCACCCAGGAATTGCATCGCCGTTATCACCCGCGGATCTCGGCCTGCAGTTTCCACCCTGGTGTGGTGGCCACGAGCTTTGCACGCGATGCCGATTCTTGGATGCAGAAATTTTATAAATCCCCCTTGGTCAAAGCGGTCGGCATTAGCGCTGCTGATGGCGGAAGCAATTTGGCCTACTTCATCGACGGCACTCCGGGAATCACCTGGGAATCCGGCCAGTACTACAACTCTCGGCGCAAAAAGGGCAAGGTGCATCCCTTCGCGCGGAAGAAGAATGCCGCGGCGCACTTCGATATTTGTTCCACGCTGCTTGGGACTGAGTGGCCTGCTTAAAGCCCAATTGGACACTGGCAGTATCGTTGTAAGCTATGAGTTCTTCTGCCACTACCGCCCAGGAAGCATCCAGGCGCCGTACCTTCGCCGTGATCGCACACCCGGACGCTGGTAAGTCCACGCTCACCGAGGCACTCGCGCTGCATGCCCACGTCATTTCCGAGGCCGGCGCGGTGCACGGCAAAGCTGGGCGCAAGGCAACTGTCTCCGACTGGATGGAGATGGAAAAAGACCGCGGTATCTCCATTGCATCCTCGGCATTGCAATTCGAGTATGCCCCCGAGGGCCATGAGGGCGAGCCCTACATGATTAACCTCGTTGATACCCCTGGTCACGCGGATTTCTCCGAAGACACCTACCGCGTGCTCACCGCCGTGGATGCCGCCGTGATGCTGATCGACGCAGCTAAGGGCCTCGAACCTCAAACCCTGAAGCTCTTTAAGGTGTGCAAGGCCCGCGGTTTGCCCATTATCACCGTGGTAAATAAGTGGGACCGCCCAGGTCGCACCCCCTTAGAGCTTGTCGACGAAATCGTGGACGAAATTGGGCTGCAACCCACCCCCTTGTACTGGCCGGTTGGCGAGGCGGGAGATTTCCGCGGTCTGGCCCGCCTCGACGTCGATGGCGAAGTCGAAGAATATATCCACTTCCTGCGCACCGCAGGTGGCTCCACCATCGCACCCGAGGAGCACTTCGACCCAGAAGCCGCTGCCGAAAAGGAAGGCGAAGCCTGGGAGGCCGCGGCCGAGGAAGCCGAGCTCCTTGTCGCCGATGGCGCAGTGCATGACCAGGAGTTGTTCTTGCAGTGCGTGACCTCACCGCTGATCTTTGCATCGGCAATGTTGAACTTCGGTGTGCACCAGATCTTGGACACGCTGTGCCAATTGGCCCCGGCCCCTGCAGGGCGTGCCTCTGATCCGCGCGCCGTGGAAGAAGCCACCTCGGCCATGGATGCCGAACGTGATGTCACCGATCCTTTCTCCGGTGTGGTGTTTAAGGTGCAGGCCGGCATGGATAAAAACCACCGTGATTCCCTGGCCTTTATGCGCGTTGTATCAGGTGAATTCGATCGCGGCATGCAAGTCACCCACGCGCAATCCAATCGCAGCTTTTCCACCAAATACGCCCTCACGGTGTTTGGCCGCACTCGCTCGACGGTAGAAACGGCCTTCCCCGGCGATATTGTCGGTTTGGTCAACGCCGGCTCCCTTGCACCGGGTGACACGATTTATGCTGGCCGCAAGGTGCAATTCCCGCCGATGCCGCAATTCGCACCCGAGCACTTCCGCACCCTGCGGGCCAAGAGCCTGGGCAAGTACAAGCAGTTCCGTAAGGCCTTGGATCAGCTTGCCAGCGAGGGCGTGGTGCAGATTTTGCGCAACGATGCCCGCGGCGATGCAGCACCGGTGATGGCGGCTGTAGGCCCCATGCAGTTCGAGGTGATGCAGGCCCGCATGGAAAACGAATACAACGTGGAAACCTCGGCGGATCCTATTCCCTATTCCGTTGCCCGACGCACCACCGCGGCCACAGCCCCTGAGCTTGCAAAGCAGCGCGGGGTAGAAATCTTTACCCGAACCGATGGCGAGCTCATCGCGCTGTTTAGCGATAAGTGGCGCCTGCAGTTCATTGAAAAAGAACATCCCTCCTTCGAGCTCTACCCCTTGGTGGCCGACTAAATGGGCGTTTTGAATTCCCTCCTTGAAGCCACACTGCTCATCGGCGGCGTGCCTATTTTGTGGCGCGAGATCATCGGCAACCTCTTTGGCCTCGCCAGCGCCTATGGAGGCATGAAGCGAGTGGTGTGGGCTTGGCCTGTGGGAATCATCGGCAACCTTTTGCTCTTTACTGTTTTTCTTGGCGGGGTGTTCAATACCCCTCAAAACCTCGATCTGTATGGCCAGGCCGGCCGGCAGGTGATGTTCCTTTGCGTCAGCCTCTATGGCTGGTGGCAGTGGTCTGCCGCCAAACGTCGCGGCCTGCGCGAATGCCAAGACGTTGATCCTTCCCGCTCCATCGTCAGTGAGCCCGCAGCGGTCCAACCCCACTGGGCCAGCAAGCGGCAGCGCCTTGGCATGGCGGTGTTCGCGATCATTGCCACGGTGGTCTTTGCTGCTATCTTCCAGGCACTGGGATCCTGGGGGCCGTGGGCAGATGCGTGGATTTTTGTCGGTTCCATGCTTGCCACCTTCGGCATGGCCAAGGGCTGGACGGAGTTCTGGCTTATTTGGATCGCCGTCGATATCGTGGGCGTGCCCTTATTGCTCAGCGCCGGTTATTACCCCTCGGCAGCGCTGTACGTGTTCTACGGGGCCTTCGTGCTCTGGGGATTCGTTACCTGGCTCAAGGTTCAACGCCAGCAGGATTCCCAGGAAACCCCGTCTGCGCGCTCTGCGCTAAGCAGCCATAACGCTTAGGCGCTGGCCTTTAGAGGTGGCCTAGACCGATCAGGATTAAGACCACCGCAACGAAGTAGCCGGCGCCGGCAGACATTTGTTGGCTATGTTCGCGCGCCCAGGCAAAGCCTCTTCCGGCCAGGCTGCGGGGGCGCCTGCGTACCATGCCCACGGCAATCGCGGCTAAGAACGGAAGGCTCAGCGCTAGGGAGGCATAGAGCACCAGGGCGGTATATCGGATGGCTACCGAAAAGCCACCCACGCTCAAAAAGCCGAGGCCGATATAAAAGGGCACTGAGGTCAGTGATTGCACTGCTCCGAGCACCATGCCTGTGAGCAGCGTGTTCGCGCTTGGTTCTCGCAACCAGCGCATCACCTTGGCCACGATTTGGCTAGAGTCGCCACCTCCGCGCCAGGTGAGCACGGCGCTTAGCGCACCTACCAGGATCAGCACCACCCCGAACCACGGGGATTCAATCGCGTGCCTGATTGGTTCGCCAATGGAATCGAAAAGCAGCAGCACCGGCACGGAGCTTAAGAAGACGCCCAACCAATCACCGCCGACGAGCAGTGCGATGATGCGACGGTATTTCCCACCGGGTGGAAGCACGACGCCGATGGCCACGATCACGCCAATGAGCAGCACGTTAATCGAGTCGAGCAATGCGTAGCTGACTGCTTGAAACATGCAGGCGTACCTTCACTTTCGACCGGGTGAGTAATAGAGACAGACTACCTGCTGGCCTTGGCACTACCCTTGGGGGTATCTCCGCTTGCCCCCAAATCTTGAAACTCGCCCCCACGCTTTCCAAGCGAACTACGATAGATGGGGGTATCAGCGGGCTACCCCTCCCGCACGACATAGATCGCTGTAAAGGACAGGCGCTTCACACATGGCACAGGACTGGAACGACAAGATCGAATCCGCAGGCCGCATGCTTCCACTCATTCACCAACTCCACCGCAATAACAATGTGGTGGTTTCGGTATTCGGCCGCTTGCTTATCGACGTCACCGACATCGATGTAATCAAGGCGCATCGCTATTCCCGCCTTGCAACCGAAGAGGAACTCTCCCCTGCAGACACCCTCCCGGTACTCGAGGCATTAAGCACCCTGGATTTGGGCACAGCCTCCATCGATCTCGGCCGTTTGACTGTTGCCCACCGTGAGCGCGGTGGCGACTTGCTCGAATTCCTCAAAGAGGAGCTCAAGGAAGTTATCGGCACCGAGCAGCAAATGGAATCGACTGATGTGGTGCTCTACGGCTTCGGTCGCATCGGCCGCCTGCTGGCTCGCATCCTGATCCAGCGCGAGGCTGCCTATGGTGGCGTGCGTTTGCGCGCGGTGGTGGTGCGCAAGAATGGTGACAAGGATCTGGTGAAGCGCGCCTCGCTGCTGCGCCGCGACTCGGTGCACGGCGCCTTTAATGGCACCATCACCGTCGATGAAGAAAACGACGTGATCTGGGCCAATGGCACCAAGATCCAGGTGATTTACTCCAATGATCCCGCCACCGTGGATTACACCGCCTATGGCATCAACGACGCCGTGGTGGTGGATAACACCGGCCGTTGGCGCGATCGCGAGGGGCTTTCCCAACACCTGAAGTCCAAGGGTGTGAAGCGCGTGGTGCTCACCGCACCCGGCAAGGGTGATTTGAAGAATATCGTCTACGGCATCAACCACGGCGATATCACCGATGAAGATCAGATCATCACCGCGGCATCGTGTACCACCAATGGCATCACCCCCACCTTGAAGGTGATCAATGATCACTACGGCATCGAGCATGGCCACGTGGAAACGGTGCACTCCTTTACCAATGACCAGAACCTCATTGATAACTTCCACAAGGGCGAGCGCCGCGGCCGCGCTGCTGGTTTGAATATGGTGCTCACCGAAACTGGTGCCGCCAAGGCCGTGTCCAAGGCGCTCCCGGAGCTTCACGGCAAGCTCACCGGCAACGCCATCCGCGTGCCCACCCCGGATGTCTCGATGGCGGTGCTCAACCTCAGCCTGAATCAGGAAGTGACTCGCGACGAGGTCAATGCCCTCATGGATCGTGTGGCACTGCACTCGGATCTGCGTCAGCAGATCACCTACATCCACTCCCCCGAGGTGGTGTCTTCAGATTTCATTGGCACCACCCACGCCGGCATCGTCGATGGTTTGGCCACCATTGCCGATGGCAAGCACTTGGTGCTCTATGTCTGGTACGACAATGAGTTCGGCTATTCAAACCAGGTCATCCGCATCGTCGAAGAAGTAGCAGGCGCTCGCCCCACCGTGCTGCCTGCACGCATTCCTTCTTCTGAGCTCTAAAACGCTCAAGCGCTGCCCCGGGGCCTGCTAGGCAAGCAGATCCCGGGGCATTGTGATGTCTCGGTGTAATACATCGCTGATGATCGGCGCCCACGGCAATTCCAAACCGGCGGCTTCTACGAATGCTTCGTCTTTGAGCATGCTGATATCACCGTGATAGGCCTTGCCCTGGATCAGCACAATCAGCCGGTGAGCCAATAAGGCGGCAACGTTGACGTCGTGAGTAGAAAATAGCAGCGCTGTTCCTGCTTCGGATTTCTTTTCCAACACGTCTAATAGTTGCCGAGTTCCCCGTGGATCCAGCCCGGCTGTGGGCTCATCCAGCAGCAATACCCCAGGGTGCATCGCCAAGGCGCCGGCGAGCGCCACGCGTTTGCGCTGGCCGAAGGAAAGCTGGTGTGGAACATGCTCACGCAAGTGGCTAATACCAGTGGCATCGAGGGCTTCGTCGACGCGCTCACGCACCACGGCTTCCGATAGCCCCAGGTTGATCGGCCCATAGGAGACGTCAGCAGCAACAGAGGTGGCAAAGATCTGGTCATCGGGTTCTTGGAGCACCATTTGTACCCGGCTACGGACCCGATCCCTTCCTTTGCGGTTGTAGGTCACCTCGGAGGCGTCGACAAGCACCCTGCCGGAACTTGGCTGCCACGCACCGGCAAGGATGCGCATGAGCGTCGATTTGCCCACGCCATTGGCACCAAGCAAACCAACCCGTTCCCCTGGGCGGATATCGAGGCTGACGTCTTGGAGGATCTGGCGTTGATCACGGTGAAAAGACACCGATTCTGCACTCAGCATTGGGTTCATCGTGCTCCAATCAATCCGAGGCTTAGCAGCACCACAAGCCAAAGAAGGCTCAGGGCCAAAAACGCTCGATTTAGGGTTCGTGTTTCCACCAAGACATTCATTGCGCTCGGGTCGGCGCGCAGCTCAAGGCCTGCTTCTAGGCGCCTGCCGCGTTCGAAGGCGTGCACAAAAAGGCTCGCCGCCTGGCTGCCGAGGGATCGCATCCAGCGGGACCTATTGCTGTGGCCAAGCCGCATGGCCTGGGCGTCCCACATCGTTTTCGCCGTCATGAGCAGCGTGGCCGTCATGGTGTAGGTCAGGGCAATCACGTGCACCAAATAGGCAGGCACCTTGATTTGGCGCAGCCATTGGAAAATCTCCGGCATTGGTGTGGTGAGCGAAAATACGATGGTGGCGCAGGTTGCCAAGGTTGAGCGAATAATGAGCATGCCCGCGGTGTGCGGACCGTTTGGCACCCACACCAGGCCGTGGGGTGAGATCGCCACGATCATGGGAATGACGCTGACGAAGATGAACACCAAGGGTGCGGCCATGAGGCCGGCGAGGATCTTGAGCGGCACCTTCGCTGCCCAGATCACCCAGAGCAAGGTGCCGGCGATCAACAGCGACACCCACCCGGGGCGAACGATCACGCAGACGATGACCAGTCCGAGCAAAAGCGCCGCCTTTTCGCCTACATGGCGCGTGGCCCAGGGGCTTGAAGCGGCGGCGCGTTCAAGCGGATTCACTTAGGTGCTTTGGCTCGAGTTGCTATTACCTGGGTGGCGTAGCTTTGCTTCACGACGACTGCGCTCGCGGTAGGCACCAAAGACATAGCCGAGAAGGCCGGCGCCCATCGCTGCCTGGAAGGCAAACAGACCGGATTCCACTTCGCCTGGCAACTCCCCTACCAGCGGGTTGAACCAGGCTTCATAACCGGGGTTGGTTTCTTCTACCAAGGTCTCGGCGGTGGCGTCGGTACCTGCGAAGGGTTCTTCCACGTCAGCGCCGTTATTAATCAGCATGGGGGCAGAAACGAGCATGAAGGCCAGAATCAGCAAGGCCCAGGTTGGAATCTTTTTCATTTATGCCACCTCCTGCGGCGTTGCACCTTTGGCTTCGGACTTCTCAGCATCGATCACGCCCAAGCGCAGCATGTCGCTGCGGGCGATAGTGGCCAAGGCGCGGAAGATCAACACCGTGACAATCGCTTCTGCGGCAGCGATGGGAAGCTGCGTTGGTGCATAAAGGCTCAAGAAGGTGATCCAGGCGTTGAAGAACCCTGCGTCGTGGTGAGCTGCGGCAAGCTGCGTGGCGGTGACGACGTAGGTGGAAAGATCAGCAAATAGTGCTGCGAAAAAGACACCGACTTCTGCCGAGACTCCCCAGCCGCGGCAGAGTTTCCAGGCGCCGTAGCCGATCCACGGTCCGACGATGGCCATGGAGAAGATATTGGCACCCAGTGTGGTGATACCGCCGTGGGCGAGCAGGAGGGCTTGGAAGAGCAAGACGATGGAACCTAACAGGGCCATCACCGGGGGTTTGAAGAGCACCGCACCTAGGCCGGTGCCGGTGGGGTGAGAAGAAGAACCGGTAAAGGAGGGCATCTTCAGTGCGCTGAGCACGAAGGTGAATGCGCCGGCAGCACCGAGCAGCATGCCGGTACCTGGTTGTTCTTTGAGTTGAGTTTTGACTGCCTTAGCGCCATAGAGCACAAAGGGTGCCGAGGCCGCACCCCAGGCCACACAGTGGCTCACAGGCAAAAAGCCTTCTGCGATATGCATAGAGCGTTTCGCTTCCTTTTGCTTGTGCACCCGAATCCCCGCAGGTGCGAACGAATAAAAGTTACTAGCACCTCAGCCGGTCTCCTGGCTTCTACGCACCTTCAAAGCTCATGTTCTCAGCCTTCCCACCCCAGCAATGCTGCTATCGAGGGGCAGTGACTCAGAAGCGGTGTGTTCTTCGTAGTTACAGTGGCGGGGTCCGCTGTCGGATTTTCACCGACATTCCCGATTGCTTCGGCACTGCATACAACCCTATCAGCGACGCAGTACCCGGCGAGCCCCTTTGATGGCAAGCACAACAAGGGCACAGAAGAAAGCGCACATCAACACACCACTGACCGAGCCAGTGACGATATTGAGCAAGGCGAGTTTCAACACTTTCGGGTGTGCAAGATTTTGCTGCATGATCAAATACACCGGCGCGAGCACACCACTGATCATGGGCAGCAGCCAGGGCCACCGCAGGAAGTGATATTCGGCGCGGGTGCGTTTCGGGGTGCGCAGCGAAAGATAAATCCAAAACAGCACCCCGATAAGCCCCAGAACAGAAGAACCGTGCTGGAGCAGACGAAAGAGTGAAAGCTTGCCAATGGTGTGATCCAGTGGCCCGCCGGGGCTGGTCAGTGGATAGCCTGCGTGCGTGAAGGAATCCCACAACAGGTGCGTGCAGATACCAAGAATGATCGAAGGAATGGCCCAGGCCATGCGGGATACATCGATAGGCTGCGGATCGGGCAAACGTAGCGCCAGGCTACGCGGCGCGCAGTAGCGATAGGCGGGAGCCAGCACGAACACCCAGCTCATCCACAACGCCATGCCTAGCGGCAGATTGAACAGCCACACCCCGAAAAAGCTGTGGGCGTCTGTATATGTCCAGGGCATGCGGTAGAAGGGGTTAATAAACATCACCGCGTCTGGCACGAGCGCACCGATGACCATCGCCGAGGTGATAAGTCGCAGCTTGGACTGCTGCAAGCACGGTCGCTTGAATGCCGCGACTGCAATGGGATGGGCAAGGGTGTATGGCACCGTCGAAACAATAGTCGATATGCCAGCAACTTTGCTAAGACTACGCTGGAACTCGTGTGCATCGGGGCCGTGGTGTTGCCTCGCGTGTGGAAGAAGAAGGAGCCTGAGATGGAACTGCCTGCACCTACCTCGCTTGAACAGATCTTGGTTGATGGATCAATCGCCCAGGCGGCAAGCAGCTATGCCCTAGCGCAGGCCTGCGATCCCTTACTCGATATCAGCTTCAACCCGGTGCCCGGTGGCTACCAGGTGAAGTTTCGCTCGGAGGCAACGCAGACAGTCCTGTTTGGCGTTACCGCAGCCCGCGTTCACGGCACGCAGTGGGAGTGGTTGCAGGAATATGCCTTCGATATTCCTGAGCTTCGCGGCATCCAAGAAGGCAGCGATGCGCTGGTCAGTGCAGCGCGCACCCTCAATGGCAATGGGCCAAGCTACTTCGTGCCCTTAGCCGATGGTTCCTTTGACCTCATCGTGATCAGTGATGCACTGCCCTCACTGCCTTTGGACACAGCTCTCACGGTCGGCTTAGGGGCAGTTGAACACACCCAAGACCTTCCCCGAGCGCTGATGGCCTTTGCCGCCGAGCATTCCCTGGGCTTTGAGCAACGCGGTGAGGCCATCGTTGTGGAAGATGATCAGCAGCGGGTGCAGGTAGACCTTGGCACGGGCCAGATTGCCTCCAGCATGCAGCTTGTCGACGTCCTCGCCGACGCCTTTTATTACTCCACCGAGCATCAATTGTTTTACGAAGGCCAAGGGCTTCCTCCCATCGTGGAGTACTCCCAGGCCCGTGGGGAGACCCCCTATGGCAAGGCCATGCTCATCGCCACGATCCGCGGTGGGACATTCCGCTTCTGTTTTGATCAAGCACCCGCTAAAGCGCTCCAGCAATTCGCCATTGACCAGCACATATCATCGCTCCTCAAGCCGAGCTGGGACGTGGATCAAGCCGAGGGGCTCTATTTGGAAAATGCCGCCAAACCGGTGCTTTCAAGCTGGACGCACGCATTTTGCCAACTTGATGCCGAGACCATGGGGCTGCTGTACTTCCATCACCCTTCCTCGCCACTGCCTCCTTTAAGCAAGGCGGCGGCCTTGGCCACCTTGCAAACACCGATCCCTGAAGCTTTAAACGCCAGGCGTGCCTTGGAGTTTTATGCCTCCAAGCGCGGTGCGCGCCTGCTTGCCACCGATCAGCACACCGCCGAGTTGGAGTGCGCGGATGGCCGGGTGCTGATTTCTTTTGAAGGTGATCGCATCGTCGCAGTGCACGACGCTTTCAAGATGGGCGCCTAGGCGAAGGTTTGCCCCTGGGCTAGGCCATGGTTCAAGCTGGTTCTATGACTTCTTTGGTGATCGCCAGCGACATGGACGGCACGCTCCTGAACCAACAGCGCCAAATTCCTGAGCGTTTTTGGCCCGTGCTCAAGCAACTGCACTCCCTCGGCGCGGTCTTTGCACCAGCAAGCGGCAGGCAGCTTTATACCCTGCTTGAGCAGTTCGAACCGGCCGGTTTTCCCATGAGCGTGATCGCAGAAAACGGCACCGTGGTGTATCACGAAGGCGAGATCGTCTCACTGTGCACCATCGAGGCCTCCCAAGCCCACGCGGTGATCGAGGCGATGGAGTCGCAAGCAGATCAAATCGACTGGGGCTTAGTGCTCTGCCGTGCCGATGGTGCTTTTGTAACCCGGCGCGATGAGCCTTTCTTGGCGCAGTGCCAGCCCTATTACGCCCGAATGGAGATCGTTGATGATCTCCACGCCTATGTCGATGATCAGGTAGTCAAGCTGGCGATTTATAGCTTCGCGGATGCTGAAAGCATCGCAGCGCCGAAGCTGCGAGCCGCCGCACCTGGGCTCAATGTTGTCGTTTCCGGTGCCCACTGGGTCGACATCATGGATCCTGCGGCCAATAAAGGAAAGGCGCTTGAGGCTTTAGCTCAAGCGCTTGGGGTGCCAATGGAAGACACCATCGCCTTTGGTGATTACCTCAACGACACCGAATTGTTGCAAAGCGCAGGCAAGGCTTATGCCATGGAGAATGCGCACCCTCACATCAAAGAGATTGCCGATGCCCTCGCCCCCAGCAACGCCGATGAGGGCGTTGTGGAGGTGCTTCGTGGGGTCGTCGAAAAGCTAAGAGCTTAACAGCGACCGATAAGCTGCGGCGTCGACCTGCTCATAGCTTTGAGGCTCAAAGTGGGCGTCTTTGGTCTTATCAATGAGCACCGCGCGAACCCCCTCCTGGAAATTCGGGGTTCGGCGTAGAGCATTGCCCATAATCAGCTCATAATCCAGGGCCTGGCGGATGTCCTTTGCTTGTGCCGATGCATGGATCAGCTCCACGGCCGCCACAACCGATGTGGGACAGGTGCCCTGGAGGTGCTTGTGCACCATCTGCACGAATGCTTCATCATCGTGCTGCTGCAGTGCGGCTTCGATCTCGCTCCAATGCGGCTGATCAAATACCGCTTGGATGGAGTCTTCGTAGCGGGCAAGCTCGGATTCCTGATCCGGAACTCCCGCATAGCGCTCGAGGGCTGCGTCAATACCTTCGGCGATGAGCTGCTGGGTGAAAGCCTCAAAGTGTTCCGAAGGCACAAAGTGGGTGGCAAAACCGGCCCAGAGCATATCGGCGGGGCTCATCCTCCAGGCGCTAATGCACAGGAATTTGGCAAGCGCAGAGGATGCGTAGCCTTTTTGGCCAACCATGTCGCTGAGCATCTTGGTGCTGCCGACGTCTGGCACAAACCCGATAAGCATTTCCGGCATGGAGGCAAAGGCACGCTCGCTGACGATGCGGTGGGAGCCGTGGGCACTGATACCGATGCCGCCGCCCATGCACACGCCATCAATAAGCGAGATGATGGGTTTGGGATACGAGGCAAGATGATTATTCATCCGGTACTCATGTGCGAAGTACTCGTCGCCTTGTTCATGCTCGCCTTGGGCATCCAGATCATGGATGGCGCGAACATCACCTCCAGCACAGAAGCCTTTTTCTGAAGTGGAGGTGATCAGTACCTGCTGCACCGAATCATCGTGCTCCCACTGCTGAAGTTCTTGACTCACGATGTCTACCATCGCTTGGTTCAGCGAATTCAGCGCCTTCGGGCGGTTGAGCTCAATATGGCCGGTGCCATGAGTGATATTGCTTAAAACCAGTGATTCGTTCATAGCAATAGTGTTGCACACCACGCCGATCTGTGCAGCAGATCACGATTAATCTTCGCGTTCGAGCTTCGCCGCCACATCGGGAACATAACGGAAATCCTCGCGCGGTGGGCGCTCATAGTTATTGCCCTCTGGGCGCTCAGGAATTTCCGGAAGAGGACGGTCGATCTTCTCATAGGGAATGGTGGAAAGCAGGTGAGAAATCACGTTGATCCTCGAACGCTTCTTATCTTCACTTTCCACGGTGTACCAGGGCGCGGTGGGAATATCGGTGTGCACGAACATCTCGTCTTTTGCTCGCGAGTAGTCTTCCCAGCGAGTAATCGACTGCAGATCCATCGGCGAGAGCTTCCAGCGACGCAGCGGATCATTCCTGCGCGACTCAAAGCGGGCAATCTGCTCCTCATCCGACACAGAGAACCAGTACTTGCGCAGCATGATGCCGTCTTCTACCAGGAGACGCTCAAAAATGGGCGCCTGGTGCAGGAAGCGACGGTATTCCTTCGAGGTACAAAAGCCCATCACGCGCTCCACACCGGCACGGTTGTACCAGGAGCGGTCGAAGATCACGATCTCGCCGGCGGTCGGAAGCTTTTCCACATAGCGCTGGAAATACCACTGGCCTTGTTCGCGGGAGTTCGGCGCAGGCAAGGCTTCAATGCGGCAGGTACGAGGGTTGAGGTACTGCGTGATGCGCTTGATGGCAGATCCCTTACCTGCGGCATCACGGCCTTCCATAATGATCACCACGCGAGCGCCAGTTTCCACCACCCACTGCTGCATATCAACCAGTTCTGCCTGGAGGCGCTTGAGCTCTTTCTCATAGGCCTTTTTATTCAGCTTTTTGGGTTTGACGTGCTGATCTTCCGTCGCATTATTCGACTTCTTGGAATCCTTTTTTGCCATGTTTCCAATCTACCGCGCACCACAGCTCTGCATCGTGGGCATCACTTATGCAATAAAAAGAATGCAGAGCAACAGCAGGCCCTCACCCCAATGCGGGGGCGAGGGCCTGCTGTTAGGCGTTGAAGCTACTTCACGGCAAACTCATTAAGCTTGTCCCACTCGGTCTTGCCCTCGATCAAGGTGTTAATCACATCGGGGGTCTCTACGAGATACTGGGGCATCTCTTCTTGCATCTTCTTAAAGTGGTCCGAATTCACATGGGCCTCAGCGGCGTCGTCCTTGAACGCCTCGACGAGCATGAACACATTCGGCTGCTCCACTGATTGGTGCCAGACAAAAAAGAGGTTGCCCTCTTCTGCGCGGGTGGCTTCGGTGAACTCAGCCACCTTCTCCATAAAGCTATCGACGTACTCGGGTTTGACGGTATGGCGGGCGTTGATCAAAATCATGCCCGCCATGCTAGATCAGAAGTGCGCGACTTGCCCACAATGAACGCAAAGAACACCGCAGATCCTGGAATAATGCCAGAGTATGAGCACCGAAGCTGCACCTGTGCGCCCCCAGCTAGCGATGCTGATTGCCCGCGCGCTTGGCAATGGCGCTTTTATCTTGCCGGGGCTTATCTTCGCCGCCTACGCCTTCGCTCATCCCGGAAGCGTGCACTATCTGCTTCCCTTGGTGCTCTTTGGCACCGCCGCCTATGCAGCGCCTTTTGCCCAACGGGCTTTTCAGCTTATCCACAACCCCATCGCCGGTGCCCGGATCGCTTTAAGTATCGGCGTGGTGGGAGTGCTCGGGATGCTGATTGCCAGCATCGCTGAACCTCATGGCGGGCTGAGTTGGGATATCTGCGCCATCATCATCGGTGCCTCCATGGGACTCATCCATCCCTTGCTGGCCACCATCGCCGATGATGCTGCCCCGCAACAGCAGCAGTGGCATCACCTCATCCTGCTTGCATTGGCAGTGCTGCTCTTATTGCTCCGGGCCACCCACCCAGCCATTGCGTGGGGTGTGCTTGCTGCGGTGCTAGCCTGCGCGCTATTGGCTGTGGCGCGCATCGAGCTCAAACCTGGCATCGATTGGCAGCACCGAGATGCCAGCCCCTTATACGCACTGAGCACCATCGCCATGGTGCTATTTGCCTTAGGGGTGCGCCTGAGCCGCCAAACAACGATGGTGTGGGTGCTGATCGGCTCATTCTTAGCCTTGCTGGTGCTCATCGCTTTTGAAAGAAAGCTCAAAACAAAAAGCATGCCGTTGGCATTGCGCGAATCCATCGTGGCTGCAGGTATTCGCAACTTCGCCTGGTTTTTTCCGACACTGGCCTGCATTGCCATGAATAATGCCGGGCTGCTCCTTGCCGTAATCACCTGCTATGTGGGCGGCCTGGTGCTCGCGCCACGATTTGCCCACACCGGAAGTACTCGCCGCCGCGTGGTGATAGGCACCATCGGGTTCCTCATCCTGGCAGTGGCGATGCCTGGGTGGTGGATGCTGCCTGGAGTATTACTCAGTTCCTTTGGCGCGCAGCTCTTGCGTTTGCGCGCACTGCAGGCACTGGAACAAGACCTCAGCATTCCTCGCAGCGAACGTCGCTTGGTGCTGGCTCGTTGCGAGGCCATTGGAGCACTCGGCCAGCAGTGGCTGAGCCTTGCGCTGCTTGCGCTGGGTTCGGCAGGCCTGATGCAGCAACCTGGCGCCGCCGTGAGCGCTTTTGTGTGGCACGCCGGCATTAGTGAGCAAGTGGCCACTATCTACCAGATCGTCGCGCTGCTGATGGTGCTGTCCTTTGCCGTATGCGCGCGGCTACTACTTAGTCACGGTCGTGCTGATTCTGGCTCTCCCGCACCTGAGCACTAAATTCCTTCGCGGCTTTGCGCGATGCTCCCGAACGGATATGCGCTGCTGCCGGTTCTTGGAAGCGATCAGCATTGGCGGTTTCGAAATCCTTAGCCCACGATTCCGAAGCCGTGCCCTCGAGGAGGGCACAAGGCTCAAGCCATTCGGCAATATCGGCGTAGGTCACCAAGTGGTACTCATCCACGCGGCGAACAACGTGGCGCGGTCCAAGCGCATCGAAATCATCCAAGCCCATGCTGGCTAAAAGGTGCATGGCTGATTCCACCGTGGCCTTTTGGTAGCGATATACGCGCTCGCCTTTATCGTCGATGTCGATGCCGTGGGCGAGCCACTTATTTTGGGTAGCAACACCGGTGGGACAACGATTGGTCTGGCATTTCTGCGCCTGGATACAGCCCACGGCCATCATCATGGGGCGAGCAGCATTGCAATAATCCGCGCCGAGTGCGAGCCGCTTAATAATGTCGTTGCCGGCGGCGACCTTTCCGGCCGCACCAATGGCGATCTTATCGCGCAAACCGCAACCAACCAGGGCGTTTTGCACCACGATTAAGCCTTCGGAAAGGGGTGTGCCCATGTGATCTGCATACTCCCCCGGCGCGGCACCCGTGCCGCCTTCTGATCCATCGACGTGAATGAAGTCTGGGGTGATCCCCGTTTCGAGCATCGCCTTGCACATGGCCAAAAACTCCACGCGCGAACCCACGCAGAGTTTGAAGCCCACTGGCTTGCCACCGGCGAGCTTTCGCACCTTGGCAATAAACTCCATGAGCTCGCGAGGGGTAGAAAATTCCGGGTTCGCCGCCGGGGAGATGACCGACTTTCCAGGCTCAACGCCGCGGGCCTCTGCGATTTCTTCGGTGACCTTCTCGCCGGGCAATTGGCCACCCATGCCAGGCTTTGCGCCCTGAGAAAGCTTGATCAAGATGCCCTTGACGTTTTCATTAGCGGCTTTTTCTTTGAACTGCTCCGGGTCGAAGCGACCATCTTTGGTGCGGGCTCCAAAAAAGCCAGAGCCCAGCTCCCAAATCAGCGGGGCGCCATATTCGAGGTGGTATTTGCTCAGCCCGCCTTCGCCTGTTTCTTGGATAAAGCCGCCCTTTGCGGCGCCTTTATTCATGGCCAGTACGGCTCGCGAAGAAAGAGCACCGAAGCTCATCGAGGAGATATTCAGCAGTGAGGTATCGAAGGGCTGGGTGCAGTCAGGGCCACCAATACGAATGCTTGGGGCTTGTTCCATCACCGGCACCGGTGACACGGTGTGCAGGAGGTGATCGTAGCCAATCGCCTGGATATCGAGTTCTGTACCAAAGGCCGTCACGGAGTGAATACCCTTGGCGCGCTCATAAATCATCGAGCGGGTGACGCGATCGAATGGGCGGCCATCGGTATTCGACTCCACGAAGTACTGCTGGATTTCTGGGCGAATCGACTCCAGCAGATATCGGGCATGCCCAATGACGGGGAAATTTCGCTTGATAGCGTGCTTACGCTGGCTTAGGTCCCAGGCGGCAATAGCCCCGAATGCTCCGGCAACTGTCCCGGCTGTCTTTTTGAATACTCCGGCCATTTCGAGTGCTCTTTTCTACTCCCGAATTTCCTCTCGCCCCGAGGACGAACTCGAAGCGCGAGCTGACACCACCGAGAATACCCAGATTCTTAGTTTTCCTCTTTAAAAGTTATAGCCCCTCGCATCTTCGATAGCCCCCAGTCAAGGGCAAAAAGCACAAGAATGGAAAGGCCAAACAGCGGCGCGATCACGCTATATGCGGCCAAAGCAGCAAGCAGCAGCGCACCTTTCTTTGTGGCGAGCGGACGAAGCGAACGCACCCTCGGGGCGTTGCCAAAGCCTCGGCGATACCAAATCTGATAGCCCCGGATCACTAGGAAGGTGATGCCTAAGGCCAACGCGACAAGTGCCAACTGATTCGGCAGACCAAACAGCGTGCCCATGTGCAATTGGATCAACCACACCGTTGCCTTGGCCGCCAGCGGCCAGGAATCAAAGTGATTGAAGGAAATCACATCACCTTGGCTATCGATGGCCACGGCATCGGTGGCCATGCGATAGGGCTGGCGCAATTCAGTGGCAACCCAACCCTGCTCGGGTGTTTCGGGCAGCATCAGGCGAACCGGAAGCCTGAGCTCCTGGCGCGTTGTGGCAGCAACTGCATCAATATCGGCAATGGGATCGTCGATGGTGATGGTCTTCGACACGGAGGCCTGGGTGCTTGGAGAGGTCCACCCCAGTTCTTTGCGGAGCTTGGCAATATTGTCACCGGCCACCAAGGACCAGGTCAGGCCAGTAACGCATAAGAAGATCAACCCTGCCGCGAGCACAGTTCCCACCACCCCATGCTGGCGGAGGTACTGCAACCTTCTTCCCGATCCTTTAGCTTGAGACCACCTGAGCATAGCTTTGAACTTGGACGTGTCTTTGCCCTGGAGCTGCCACCACAGCACTACGCCGCTGATGGCGAAAAATCCTAGCCAGCTTGCTGCCAGCTCCGAGTAGATGCGCCCTGGGGTGCCAAGCCAGAGGTTCTTATGCCCATAGGATGCCCACCGGGTAAGCGGCAGTGCTGAGGACTTGCCGTATTGCTCTAATTGGCCTTTGATCTCTGCGTTATAGGGATCCACAAAGACGGCGTGGAACACTCCCTCGCCGAGCTTGGGATCTGCAAAAAGTACGCGGGTGTTCTTCTCGGGGTCATCATAAAGCTGCACCCCGGCGAGGGTTCTGTCTCCTGCTACCGCTTTTGCTGCCTGGACTTGTTGCTGAACATCGAGCGCTTGGGCATCTGCTGGGACGGTAGTGGTGATCTCATCGTGATACACCCACTGCTCCAGCGTTGGGCAAAGGGCATAGAACAGGCCGCTGAGTGCAGCTACAACAATCAATGGTGCGATGAGGATGCCGGCAACGGTGTGCATCCGGACCACGATGGGCCTTAAGGCGGGGGATTTTCGCTGCTCACGCGGCTCGTGTTTGAGCGAGAGAGTCATAGTGAGAAGTTCTCCAACAAATTCGGCTCGGCATGGGCTACGCAGCGACAATGCTCAGCATTCAGGTTCAGTGCTGATGCTGGCACAGCTTTGGTAGCTCATGCCGAGAGGGGATGAGGATGAAGAACGCGTTCGGAAAGATTAGTCGTAGAGGTGTAAAAGAAAGTTCCCCCGGAAATGACATTCGTATTTAACGCGAGCTATTGAATTGCTCGCTGTTATCTACGCCGATTTCTTTTTCCGGGCCTTGGCCTTGCATGGCTTGTTCAAGCAGCGGGCGCTGTTGCTCCACAAAGCTTGTGCTAAATCGATCCTCATTGGAAATGGCAGCGAGCCCGTCCATGACGCCGGTGCCGTAGTTATGTCCGTGCCCATTGGGCACATTGGCGGCAACGGGAAGATCAAGGCTGAGTTGGAAGAAGGTGATGAAGGGATACCAGCGCATGGCTGGGCTTCTGTCGAATTGTGCTGGTTCTTTGAGCCAATCCGGTTCTTTGAGCAGCGTCGATGGCGACCACCACACCACCGGGTCGGTGGCGTGCTGGAAATACAGCACGCGGGTGGATCGCCACATCGGCTGCGGTCCGAGATTTTCTTGGACTTCTTGCCTGGTGCCAGCAAAACGCACCACCAACCCGGCGGCGTATTCGGGATCAGCCTCGTAGGTTCCCGGATCGCGGCGGGTAACAAAATCGCGCCAGAGAGTACTGGAATGCGGCGGGCCTACCCACAGCACACCATCGGCGGCTTGGGCAAGGCCATGCAAGCCGGAAAAGGCGCCTTCGCCTGCCACCACGCCCAAGGATTCGCCATAGATGAGCAGCTTCGGCCGCGTTGCCGGATCCAGGTTATTCCACCACTCTTGTACCGCCGAGATCAGTGTTTGTCCTGCTTCTCGTACCACGTCGGTATTGGCAATAAATTGCACGCCAGAGGGCAGGTATGAGTACTGTGCGGCGGCGATGGCGGTGTCTCCGTCGTAAAGCAATTCCAGTGCTTGAGCGGCGGTGGGATTGACCCAGCCGGTGCCCGTGGTGGTGGCGACCATCACCACTTTTCTTTCCTCCGCGTGGGTTCTTTGCAGCTCTGCTACAACCCTTTGGGCGCGCTCGCGATCATCGTGGCCATGCGCCAATCCTGAGTACACGCGGATCGGTTCCTTGGCCTCGCGGCCGGTCAGTGCCGAAAGTTCATCCTTATCCAGGCCCAGGCCAACAAAGCGCGTGCCAAAAGCGCCGAGCCCTTCCCAGTCATTGATGGAATCCGGGCTTCCCGATCGCTCGGGATTGCTGGGCTGTTGGAGGTCTTCGCGGATCTGCTGATTTCGTGGCGCAAAAATCGCTTCGCCCATGCCCACGATGGTTCCTGGCACCACCTGGTTGGCAATCACCAACCCGATAATGCCAACCCCGATCCAGGCGCTGACCGTGCGCACCCCCACATCGAGGCGCTTTGGGCCATGTTCGATGAGGAAGTCGGTGGCGATATTGATACTGCGGCCAAGAAGTACCAGCAGTAGCCAAAGACCAATGCCGATGGGAAACACCAGGAAGTATTCACTGGTAGAAAGCTCGCGGGCATCGGTGTACTGGGCTACTTGGCGTTGCCACCGCACCGAAAACAGCACCATGCCGGCAAGCCACGCCAGGGCGGCAAATAGCAGCGCGCCTTCGATGCGTCGCTTCCAGGTGGTGCTGAGATGTACCCGGCGCTTCTTCCACACCGGCAGGAGGAACTCTTGGACCCAAGCATTCCAATTCCAGCGGGCGAATACTCCAATGAAATACCCGGTTGCAGCGCATAGCCCGCACACCACACCCTGGTAGAGCGCATCGCGCGGCAAAAGTGAGGGGGTGAGTGCAAGGGCGAAAAAGGCCGTGCCGATGAGCAGCCCCACGCTATCTGGGTGGAGGCGATCCCAGAATATTTGTGCCCGGTTGCTGGCTCTTTGCGCAGCGTTTCGGCCTGTTTTTTGCGCCTGCTTGGCCTTCGAGGTGGGCGTGGTGGAGTGACTCACGCCTGCTCCAGTGCTTCTGCTGCCTCCAGCCAGATCATCGTGTGTTCTTCCCGTTCGGCTTCGAGGGCTTCTTTTTCTTCGGCCAGCGCCGCTAGTTGAGCGGTATCGAGTGCCTCCACGTCTTGGGCCAGTGCTGCCATCTTCGCGTCGATGGCGTTGATTTCCTCTTCTAAACGCTCCACTTTTCGCATTGCGGCGCTGAGTTGTTTGTTGAGTTCTCGGTACTGCTTATTGGATAACGCAGGTGCAGTGCTTTCAGGCTCGCTTGTTGCAGGCTCGGAGCTTGGCTTCGCCGGCGTTTGGGCAAGAGCTTTTCGACGTTCCAGGTAGGAGTCAATGCCGCCTGGAAGGTTGCTGAGTTTCCCATCACCGAACAGCGCCCAGGTGGAATCCGCGATGCGCTCGATTAAGTAGCGATCGTGAGAGATCACCACCAAGGTGCCCGCCCAGGAATCAAGCAACGACTCTAATTCTTGAAGGGTGTCAATATCGAGGTCGTTGGTTGGTTCGTCGAGAAGCAAAAGGTTGGGCTCGCTCATCAGCACCCGAGTTAATTGCAGGCGGCGACGCTCACCGCCAGAGAGATCCCCTACCGGGGTGCGCTGGCGTTTTGCGGAGAACCCGAGCCTTTCAGCTAATTGGCTGGCGCTGAGTTCTTTCTTGCCAAGCTGCACATAGCGTGCCACGTCTTCTACGGCATCGAGCAGGCGCTGGTTCGGGTCGAGATCATCGAGTTCCTGGCGCAACCAACCGAGGCGCACCGTTTTACCTTCGATCCTTTTGCCCGCGGCAAGTGGGTGTGCACCGGCAAGCGCGCGCAGGAGTGTGGTTTTGCCTGAACCATTCACGCCCACCAGGCCAATTCTTTCGCCCGGGGCAAGCCGCCAGGTCAAATCCTCTACCAGCACCCTGCCGTCTGGGGTGGTGATGGTGGCGTCTTCGAGTTCCACCACCACTTTGCCTTGGCGCTGTTTGGCAAAGGCCATGAGTTCCACGCTATTGCGCGGGGCCGGTACATCTTTGATCAAGGCCTCGGCGGCTTCGATGCGGTAGCGCGGCTTTGAGGTACGCGCGGGTGCGCCACGACGCAACCAGGCAAGTTCTTTTCTGGCGAGGTTTTGGCGGCGCTGCTCCGCTGCATCTGCTTGGCGTGCGCGCTCTGCACGGGCAAAGGTCCAGTCGTTATAACCGCCTTCATAAATATCAACGGCACCATCGTGGACTTCCCAGGTCAGCGTTGCCACGGTATCGAGGAACCAGCGATCGTGGGTGACCACCACCACGGCGATATTGCGCTGGAGCAGATGCTTGGCAAGCCATTCCACGCCTTCTACATCGAGATGGTTGGTGGGCTCGTCGAGGATCACCAGGTCGAGTTCCTGCACGAGGGCTGCTGCGAGATTTACCCTTCGGCGCTCACCGCCGGATAGGGCACCAACTTTGGCATCAAGCCCTAAAGCATCAACACCGATACCGCTGAGCACCTCTCGCACTTTGGCATTGGAGGCCCACTCATAGGTGGCAAGGCCAAGGGGTGCAAGAACCACGTCACCCACGGTGCTTTCCGGGTCGAGCTCGGCGCGTTGGGTCACCACCGCCATGCGCAATGAGGAATTGTGGCTCACCCTGCCGCTATCTGGGGGTTCAATGCCGGCGAGTACTTCTAGCAGGGTGGTTTTACCACCACCATTAAGACCAACCACACCGATGCGGTCGCCCGATTGCACGCCGAGGCTTACCTGATCTAGGAGCGTTTTCAGCCCGAAAGACTTGGAGACGTTTTCTAAGTTGATCAGATTGACCATGTAGATCCTTCAAGAACGGTTGCCCCGGGTGCGGGGCCTGTGGCGGTAGCGGTGCGATAATACACGCCCAGCTCGGCGGCAACTTCTTCGGCCACGGCAGCATCGGCGCACAGGAATGCGCAGGTAGGCCCAGAACCAGAAACAATGCCACGCAGCGCGCCGGCGCGCTCGCCCATGGCAATTACCTTGCGCAGCTCGGGACGCAACGACAATGCGGCGGCTTGCAGATCATTGTGCAGCGCATCAGCAAGAGCGTGCGCATCGGCCTGCAGCAAGGCCTGGGCTACTGCCTCATAGCTCAGGTGCGCTTCGCGCTGCATGGAGTCGAGTTTGGCAAACACCTCAGGTGTGGAAAGCCCCTGCTTAGCAAAGGCCAAAGCCCAGTGGTATTCACCCCGTGAGAGCAAGGGGGTCAAGGCTTCTCCCCTGCCGGTGCCCACCCGGGTTTCTCCTAGGAGGGTAAAGGGCACATCGGAACCGAGTTCTGCTGCAATCTCAAGCAATACTTCTTGGCTTAAAGGCCGCTGCAATGTGGCGTTTAAGGCCTTGAGGGTGGCAGCCGCATCGGCGGAACCTCCGGCCATGCCTCCTGCCACGGGAATGCCTTTGTGCAGTGCGATATTGATGCGCGGGAGCGTTTCACCAGAACGTCGCGCTAGTGCCTCGGCGGCCTTCCATGCCAGATTCGATTCATCTTCGGGGACTCCCGGTGCATCTGCTTGAAGCGCTGCTACCAGGGATGTTCCAGGTGAGCTCGCCGGGGTGATTTCTACGATGCTTGAAAGCGATAGGGATTGGAACACGCTGACAAGATCGTGGTAGCCGTCCTCACGCAGGTGTCCAACCCCGAGGTGGAGATTGATTTTGGCGTGTGCACGAGCGCGAATGCTATTGCTCACCAGCTACCTCCTGGGCAAGCCGAACATAGTCGGCGGTAGACAGTGTTTCGCCACGAGCAGAGGGTTCGATCCCTGCTCGAAGCAGTGCTGCTTCTGCCGCGGCGGCGGAACCGAAATGCCCCTTGAGCGCGGAGCGAAGGGTTTTTCTTCTTTGGGCGAAAGCGGCGTCGATCAATGGGAAGAGTTGCTTCCTTAACTCGGCATCGCGCGGCCAGGGCTGATCGGGGCTTGCAAAGCAGTCGATGCGCACCAACCCGGATTCGATTTTCGGCGCAGGCCAAAAAACGTTTTTGCCAATCGATCCTGCGCGGCGAACCTCGCCATAAAAGCCCGCCTTCACGCTGGGCACCCCGTAGATTTTGCTGCCTGGTTTGGCCGCGAGGCGATCAGCGACCTCCGATTGCACCATCACCAACACCCTGCGGATGCTGGGGAAAAGCTCCAAGAGGTGAAGCAGCACGGGCACCGAGACGTTATAGGGCAAATTCGCCACCAGCGCTGTGGGGGTTTGGATATCTTCGGCGCGGATCTTAAGCGCGTCGCTGTGGATCAATGCCAGCCGGTGTTCCAGCCCCGGCGCGCGGGTGGCCACCGTGGTAGGCAGCAATTCGGCTAAGCGAGGGTCGATCTCTACTGCAGTGACACGCTCGACTGTTTCGAGCAGGCCGAGGGTCAGCGAGCCGAGCCCCGGACCTACCTCCACCACGTGATCGTCTGGGCGCAGATCTGCGGCGGCAAGAATCATGCGCACGGTATTTGGGTCGTGCACGAAGTTCTGGCCGAGTTTCTTGGTTGGCGTGACGTCGATGCGTGCCGCCAACTCACGAATATCGGCAGGGCCTAGAAGATGCGCGTGGGAGGGATCCATGAAGATCAAATCTACCGCCGGATGAGCAGTGCAAGAAATGCTGCCTTCCGGCCTATCCCTTGAAAGCGTTAGCGAATTCCAAGCTGAGAGGTACACGCCGGCCATGCGCCCCAGCCCTGGGAGGCTTGAACGCGCTCTGCCACCGCGATTTGCTGTTCGCGAGTAGCCTGCGATGCGCGTGGCGCATAGGCGGTTCCGCCGTGTGCTGCCCAGGTGGAATCGGCAAATTGCAGGCCGCCGGAGTAGCCATTGCCGGTATCGATGGCCCAGTTGCCGCCGGACTCACATTGGGCAATCTGATCCCACACGCCACCATTGGCCACTGCCGGTGCCGAAGCCTTCTGCTTCGTGCCTCGGGCGATGGTGGCTGGGCGTGCTGGAAGGAGTTCCTCTTGCTTTTCTGCGGTCTTTTCCTGCTCCTTGCCGTTTACACGCACCACCTTGTAGGTCACTTTGCGCTTACCCGGCACGGCAGGTTCCAACTCGCGCTCTTCGCCTTCAAAGCTTTCTGGATCTTCAACGATCTTGGGTTGCACGTTGAAGGCTTCCTCGACGGTCTGGCGCTGAATATCTACGCGATCGATGGTGATCTCGGTGTCTTCAGTGACCTTGGTGTCTTTAGAGGGAGAAAGGCGATCGTTCTTGCCCAGCTTGATGCCGCGCTGGGAGAGCACATCACCGACGGTGGCTGCAGCGATGCGCACATAGGTGGTCTTTGCGCCATCGTTGAGCTTGACCAGCTTAGGGGTCACAACATCGACTTTTTCGCCTTCGCTAGCAAGCTTGGCGTCTTTTGCTTCGGATACCTCAAGGGCATCCAGCGGCGCACCCACGGTGCCCATCTGCTCAAGCATCTCGCCCACCGTGGCCGCGGTGGTGTTAATGGAGCGTTCCTTGCCATCGACAACGACGGCAACCTGCTTCATGGTGCGAACCTTGACCACGTCGCCGTCGCTGATTGGCTGATCCAGCCCGGGGGCTACGAGGTCTTGATCGCCCAGTTCCACCTTGGCTTGGTTGAGCACACCTTCGACATCGCCACGCAAGGTGACCATGTTGAGCTGCTCGCCGTTGAGATCAACAACAACGTCCTTCTTCTGCTGCGCGATGGCCACACCGCCAACTGCCAGCGATGCAACCACACCGCCTGTAGCAAGGCGCAGTGGCATGGATCGAGTGTTGTTGTTCAAACGTGATTTCTGGTTGATACCCAAGATTCTTAGCTTCCCGCCGGGTGTAGGAGTTGAGAACGCAAGTAACAATACGGTAACGAAGCGCCGATGCCAACCATCTACGCGAAATTCACAGGAGTTTCGGTAGGAAACATTCTCGCAGGTAGAACCACACGAGTCACAACAACACCATCGGAAAGCTTCGCCCTCATACGTCCCAACCGTATAAGGGCAAAAGCCTTAAGCCTCCAGGCCGTACACCCGATCAAAGTTGTGTGCCACGGCCGCTGCGAACTCAGCCGGGTCTTCGCCGCGCACCTGGGCAAGCGCCAAATAGGTATGCCCAATCAGGGAAGGCTCATTGGGCGATCCGCGAAAAGGCTCGGGCGTCATATAAGGAGCGTCTGTCTCCACCAGAATCTGCTCAATCGGCGCAATCCTGGCTGCTTCGCGCAACATTTCATTGCGCTTAAACGTGGCATTGCCTGCAAAACTCAGCACATATCCTCGCCCGAGGGCTTCTTCTGCCACCTCAAGCGGGGATGAAAAGCAGTGCAGGATCGTATGCGGAGGCTTTGGTGCCGCAGCCAGCAGGTCCATCAAGGGCTGATCTGCCTCACGGTTGTGAATCATCAACGCCTTGTTGTGCTTGATAGCAAGATCAATATGCCACTCCAGCGCCGCTTGTTGGGTAGCCAGATCCGCGGTGTTGTCGGGGTCGTGGTGAATCCAGTAGGTATCAAGGCCTGTTTCACCAATAGCCACACACGCCGGGTCGGCTGCCATCGCCTCAAGGCGTGCCCGTGCCTGCTGATCAAGCTGATGCGCCTTGGTGGGATGCACCGCGCAGGCAGCCACCACATTGGGTTGCGCTTGGGCAATCGCAAGCGCCTGGGCAGCTTCTTCTACCCCATCACCCACGGTGCACATGCGCTCAACGCCGGCTTTTTGGGCACGCTCAAGCAGCTTTTCGACGTTATCGCGCGCACTCGTTAAGTGCGTGTGCGCATCGACCATGCCGCCTGGATGATCAGCAGGCACCGGCGTTGGACGTGGCTTCTTCTTGCCCATCGCGCTACTTCACCACCGGAGCCCACTCGGGGCCGGTTTCTGCCAGCTCGGGATCAAGCTTGGCAATCAGCGGCTTCGGCTTCTGCAGCGCGGTGCCAGCCTGCACCTCAATGCGCTGCCAACGCGCCTGCGCGGCTTCGTAGTCACCGGTGATGATCGGATAGTGAGCCCCAGCCTCAGGCAGGCCGGCGCCAACAGGTTGCACGTCCATGTCATCGGCAACTTCTTGGATTTCCGGCATACCGGACCACACACCCTCGCGGCCAAGTGCCTCATGCACACGCTGAGCGGTATGCGGCAGATACGGGGTCAGCAGCGTGTTGCAATCGCTTACTGCCTGCAAAGCCGTCCACAGCACGGTGGCTAGACGCTGGCGCTGCTCGGGATCCTTCGCCAGCTTCCAGGGCTCCTGAGCTGCGATATACGCATTGGTTTCACCCACCACATGCATGGCGTGGGTAATGCCGGCTTTAAAGCGGTTCTTCGACAACGCATCGCCCACCACCTCGAAGGCCTGGGAAGCCAAATCGAGCAGGGCCTGGTCTTCTGCCTCCAATGGGCCGGGCTCGGGTACTTCGCCGAAGTTTTTAAAGGCCATGCTGACGGTGCGGTTGACCAAGTTGCCCCAGCCATTGGCAAGCTCATTGTTATTCCTGCGGACAAACTCATCCCAGGTGAAATCAGTATCCGTGTTTTCCGGACCTGCCACGGCAATGAAATAGCGCAGAGGATCTGGGCCGAACTCTTTGAGGAAGTCCTTAACGTAGATCACCACGCCCTTGGAAGAGGAGAACTTCGAACCACTCATGGTGAGGTACTCGGAAGATACGACCTCGGTGGGAAGCTGCAGTGCGCCAAGCTCGTGTTCATTGCCGCCACGCGCCCCCTTGCCCTGGTAGCCGAGCAACTCAGCCGGCCAGATTTGGGAGTGGAAGGTGATGTTGTCTTTACCCATGAAGTAGTAGCTCACTGCCTCAGGGTTGGTCCACCATTCGCGCCATGCATCGGGGCGGCCTTCGCGATGCGCCCACTCAATGGAGGCGGACAAGTAGCCAACGACTGCGTCAAACCAGACGTAGAGCTTCTTGGCGTTATTGTCTTGCCACCCTTCGATCGGGATGGGCACACCCCAGTCGATATCGCGGGTCATGGCGCGTGGGCGCAGATCATCTAAGAGGTTCAAGGAGAACTTCAGTACATTCGGACGCCACTGCTCACGCCCGCGCAGCCATGCGCCAAGGGCCTCTGCCAGCGAGGGCAGATCGAGCAGGAAGTGCTCTGTTTCTACAAATTCCGGGGTCTCCCCGTTGATTTTAGAAACCGGATCAATCAGGTCTGCCGGGTCGAGCTGGTTGCCGCAGGTATCGCATTGATCACCGCGGGCGCCATCGGCACCACAGATCGGGCAGGTGCCCTCGATATAGCGGTCCGGCAACGTGCGGCCGGTCGAAGGCGAGATCGCACCTTGGGTGGTTTCTTTGAGCATGTAGCCGTTGTCATACAGACCGCGGAAGAGCTCTTGCACCACCGCATAGTGGTTGCGGGTGGTGGTGCGGGTAAAGAGGTCGTAGCTTAAGCCCAACCCAGCCAAATCCTCGACGATCTGGCGGTTGTAGCGATCGGCGAGCTCTCGGACGGTCACGCCTTCTTTATCTGCCTGCACCAGCAAGGGGGTGCCGTGCTCATCGGTACCGGAGATCATCAGCACATCTGCCCCACGCATTCGCTGGAAGCGAGCAAAGACGTCGGAGGGAACACCAAAGCCGGCCACGTGTCCGATGTGGCGAGGTCCATTGGCATAAGGCCATGCAACAGCGACGAGCACAGGAGAATTCATAAGTTCTGAGCTTAATTTACTGTGCACCCCGAATGCGATTCGGGGGTTGGCAATTATTGGCGTTGCTGATGCGCAAGGTAGGCGTCGTAAAGCTGCTTCTTGCTCACCTTATGCACCGTGGCCACCTCGGCTGCGGCGGCTTTGAGGCGCATCCCCGCCTCCACCAGGCGAGCTACTTGCTCAACCAACTGCTCCGGATCACCCTGGGTGTGGCTCGAACCTTCAATCACCACGGTGATTTCACCGCGAACCCCGGATTCGGCCCAGTGGGCGAGCTCCTCAAGCGTGCCCCTGCGCACCTCCTCATAGGTTTTGGTCAGCTCGCGCGCCACCGCTGCTCGACGCTGCGCGCCCAACACCTCTGTTGCGGTTCGCAGTGTTTCTGCAAGTCGGTGAGGAGATTCGAAAAAGCACACCGCGCGAGTCTCATGCTGCAAAGACTCCAACCAGGAACGACGCTGGCCTTGTTTCCTGGGAGCAAAACCATCGAAGATGAATTTGCCAACGCCCAAGCCTGAAAGCGCAAGCGCTGTCGTTACCGCAGAAGGGCCGGGGATGCAGGACACCGGGATGCCAGCATCATGGGCTGCGGCCACCAGAGGCAGGCCGGGGTCGGACACGATAGGCATTCCAGCATCGGTGACCACCAACACCGTCTGCGTCCTGGCGGCCTGGAGTAGCTGCTGGACGCGCTCGGCCTCGTTGTGATCAAAATTGCTAATCACCTTGCCGCGGATCTCCACGCCGAGGGCCTGTGCCAAAGCTCTGGTGCGGCGGGTGTCTTCCGAGGCAATCACCGGCGCGTGTTCGAGAGCGAAGCGGAGGCGTTCGCTTGCGTCTTGGGGGTTGCCAAGCGGAGTTGCTGCTAGCACCACGCCTTTGGGCAGTTGAGCTTCACTATGCATAGCTTTTAGTGTGGCACAGCCAAAAGCCAGCCAGCAGCAAGGGCATGCTGCGCCGGCTCGTTTTTGCGCCTTGGGATATAAAAAACCAGCAGGACACCGCCATGAAGCGATGCCCTGCTGGTAGAAGAAGGCTCTGGTTAGGAGTCTTGCTCCTTGTCCTTCTTTTGTTCTGCTTCTTCACCCAGGTGGTGGTGACCTGCGTGATCCGGCAGCTTCAGCTTGCCCTCATCAGGCACAGCCTCTTCTGCAGTTTCTTGGTCGTGGTCGGAGGCAATGTCGTGCTTGACTTCCTCGCGCACCGACTCTGCAATCTGCTCGGTTTCTAGCACCGACTCTTCGGTGTAGCGCTCCAATTGTCGAGCCTGCTTGGAGCTAAAGCGCATGTTCGGATCCAGCTTGCGGCGCACCAACTCGTGGATCTTTTCGCGGCGATTACGCTCTTCACGGATCTTTGCCAGGCTGCGCATCCAGGCAATACCCACCACGGCAGCCAGGAAGATGCCCATGTAGCCAAGGATTGGGTAGACCAGGCCGACGAGGGTCCTGAAGCCGAGGAAGGAGCAGCCCCAGCCCACCACGCAGCTTGCAGCAAATACTGGATAGAACAGCTTGGTGCGGCTTGAGGTGGCGCGCTTACCAAAGGCGTAGAACATCGAGATCGCGGTGTTGAAGATCATGCCGATGATCACGATGGACATGATCAGACCCAAGGTTGGGTTAATCATGTTCACGATGGTGAGCATGGGCACATCGTCTTGGCCCACGCTATCCACCACGGAGTACAGACCCCAGGTGGAGATGATCATCATGATGCCGTAGATCAGGCCGCCGAGCATGCCGCCAAGACCAGCAGCGCGGGGGTTGAAGTTATTGCCACCGATGATGATGGACATAGAGCAGCCCATCATCAGGGCAAGACCAACGTAGTTCAGCGCAGAAACCAGCCAGTTGGGGGTGGCGGAGTTAATTTCGCTCGATGCCGCGTTGAGTACTTCTGCGTCACCGTTGCTGTTGATAATCGCGTAAACCACGGCCACTGCCACGAAGATGATGATCAGCGGGGTGATCGAACCGATCACGTTGGTGACCTTGTCTACGTTGAGCAGACCGGCCAGCAGCACCAGCACGAGCATCATGAAGGAGCCGGCCCAGATTGGCCAACCGAATTGCTGCTCCATGTTGGAGCCTGCACCAGCGAACATAACGAAGCCGGTACAGAACAAGGTGATGAGCACGCCGACGTCGAGGATGCGGGCAACGATCGGGTGGGCGATGCGGCGCAGCACCACCGAGTGATCATTGGCCAGGAAGTAGCTGCCGAGCTGCAACGCAGCGGTGCCGGCAGCCACCATGACGAGTCCGGAGACAAGTGCGCCCCAGATGCCCATCGAGCCGTGTGAGACGAAGTACTGCAACACCTCCTGGCCGGTAGCGAAACCAGCACCAATCACGATGCCGACGAAAGCCATCGCGGTGCTTAGCGTTCTTTTGAGCATGGGTTAGCTCATCCTTTCTCAAGGTGAAGGTTTCCCGAGCAGCAAGGGTGGTACGCCGTCGGGATGCCAGCGAAGCTGGGAAATCAATGAAAGTTCAATAATGTCAGCGCGCTGCTATCAGTGGAGCCTTGCATGATCGCTGCGTTGCCGACGCAGCGCGCTTAGGAAAAACTCAGGTGAATATCGTGCTCACAACCGCGACCCGATCCATCACAGCGTGTGTCGATGTCCGGGTCGTGGAAGGAAGACTTAAAAGCTAATGCTACTTCTTATGAGCCTTGCGCTCAGCCTGGGCGGCTTTGCGCATCTCACGCATGCCGCTTCGGCGCTGGCGTGCCTGGGCACGCTTTTCACGATCAACGTGGATGCGACGCTCGCGTGCCAGGCGGGCTGCGAAGCGCTGCTGCTCACGATAATCCAGGTAGATCTCGTCATTTCGCAGATCCTTCAGGATGGCGAACATCAAGGCGATGATCACCACGAGGAAGGGGCTCGCCGCGATAATGGTGAGGTTTTGCAGGTTGCTCAGCACGTCGCTGCCGCCGGTAAGCAACATGGTCATACCGATCAGGCCAACCATCAGACCCCAGATGGCGGAGACGTAACGGTTTGCATCAACCTGGCCGGACTGGCTCATTGAACCCATCACCGTGGAGGCGGAGTCCGCCGAGGTGATGAAGAAGGTGGCCAGCAATACCACGGCGATCATGGCGATCACGTGGCCGCCCGGGAAGTGCTGCAGCAGATCAAAGAGCTGGTATTCAGCGTTGCCGTCTCCGAAGATCGACTCGCCAATCTGCTCGAGGTGGATGGCGGTGCCACCGAAGATGGCGAACCACACCACCGATACACCCGAGGGCACGAGCATAACGCCAAAGAGGAACTCACGGATGGTACGGCCGCGGGAGATGCGGGCCAGGAACATGCCCACGAAGGGGCTCCAGGAGATCCACCATGCCCAGTAGAAGATGGTCCAGCTACTCAGCCACTCACCAGCGGTGCCGTCGGAGGACTCCGCGGTGCGGCCAATCATCTCAAAGAAGTTGGACAGGTACGCGCCGATAGAACCCGGGATGAAGTTCAGGATGGTCACGGTCGGGCCAACGACGAACACGAAGATGGCGATCAGCGCTGCCAGCACCATGTTCATGTTGGATACGTACTGAATGCCCTTGCCAACGCCTGACATTGCAGAGATCAGGTATGCCAGGGTGAGCACGGAGACGATCAGGATGATGGTCTTGGTGCCCGGGTTGTCGATCAGACCGGAGGCATCCAGGCCAGCGGAGATCTGCGTTGCGCCAATGCCTAAGGAGCAGGCGGTACCGAAGATCGTGGCCACAATGGCAACGAAGTCGATGAAGTTACCCAGTGCGCCTTTAGCGCGGCGCTCACCGATGAGCGGGATAAACGCCGAGCTCAGAAGCTGGCGACGGCCCAAGCGGAAGGTCGAGTAGGCGATAGCCAGACCGAAGATGCCGTAAATGGCCCAGGGGTGCAAGGTCCAGTGCAGCAAGGTCGTCGACATTGCCTGGGAGACGTTGCGGGGCTCATGGCCTGGGACACCGTTGAGGTAGTCGGTCAGCGGTTCGGCCACACCGTAGAACATCAGGCCGATGCCCATACCGGCAGCGAACATCATGGCGATCCACGAAACGGTGGAGAACTCCGGGGCTTCGTCATTGCGGCCAAGTTTGATGCGGCCGAATTTACTCAGCGCCACACCGAAGCCGAAGACGAGGAACACGGTGCTAAACAGCACGAATGCCCAACCGAAGTTGTCCACCACGAAGGCCAAGGCTGTAGAGGAGAAGCTAGAGAAGCTCTCACGGCCGAAAATGCCCCAGATCACCACGATGAGCGAGACGATCACTGCTGGTGCGGTGACGTGCCAGTTTACTTTGGCAACGCCCTCGCCCTTATAGGAGCGGTCTTCTTCCTTGTAGGTGCTCACACTCTGGTCGACTTCATCCGCCTCGCTGAGCAACGCAGCCAATTGTGCGGTGGCAGATGAGCCTTCGCGCTGCTGCTCAAGCTGCTCATTAGGAGTGGATGAAGCTGCACCAGAGCCCGAAGACTCAGCGCGAGGGACGCCGCCTCCGGATTCTTTCATTTCACCCTGCGCAGGGTTATTTTCGGCAGATTCGTTCATGGTTTCAATGATCCGTATATACCGTGCTAATTCAAATTGAACTCCAAGGTTCTGCCTAAAATTGCCAGTATCTTTCATACAAATGCACATTTTCTGGCGATGTATAAGCGCAGTACGATCCATAAAAGCACCGCATGAACGTAACAAAACTATAACAATTGCAGAATACGGTGCATTTTTCTCCTCTCCGGGCTGGAGGCAGGGCGCCAAAATTGAGCTGCCCGCCCGGCCTTGAAGCCGCCTTTTCCTAGGGCACGAAGGCGACAAAAAGAGGATGGGTAGGCGCTCGGGGGTCGTGTCGTACACTGCTACCCATGGCATTGAAGCAACGCAGCCTCGCCCGTAGGCCTTTCGCACGAACCCCTCGCGGTGCCTTTGCCAGCGATGCTGCCTTGCTTGCTTCTTCTCAATATCGCTGGACTCGCGGCGATACGGTGAGCACCGCCATCATTGCCGTACTGGCGCTGATCACGCGGTTTATCAAACTCGGTGCCATCACCGATCACGGGACACCGATTTTTGATGAAAAGCACTATGTGCCCCAGGCCTACGACATTTATGAGTCCACAGACAACCTGCTCATTGGCGGCAGCGAACTCAACCCGGGTTTTGGCTTGGTGGTCCATCCCCCACTAGCGAAGCAGGTCACGGCCATTGGCGAGGCCATCTTCGGCTACACCCCGCTTGGTTGGCGAGTAATGAACGCCCTCATCGGCGTGGCGGTGGTGTTGCTGATTATGGCGCTGTGCCGCAGGCTCACCCGCTCGCCTTTCGCCGCAACCGTGGCGGGCCTTTTGGCCGTATTCGATGGCGTCTTATTAGTCACGTCTCGTTTTGGCATGTTGGATATTGTGCAGGTGGCCTGCATTGTTGCCGCCGCCTACTTCCTGGTCTTAGACCATCAGCAGCAAAACCGAGCCGTGGCCGCAGCCTGGGCCAAGCAGGTGCCGATGTCGCGTTATGGGTATCGCATTGGTTTTCGCTGGTGGCGTTTTGCCTGCGGCATCAGCCTTGGCCTTGCACTGAGCGTGAAATGGTCGGGGCTGTATTACATGGCCTTTTTCGGGCTCTTAGCTGTAGGCCTCGATGCTTTTCGACGCCACCGCCTAGGTGCCAAACGTCCTATCCTTGGGGCTTTAGGTCTCGATGCCTTTCCGGCTTTTGCCTCGCTGGTGATTGTGCCGGTGGGCGTGTACTTGGCTAGCTGGCGTGCTTGGTTTAGCAGCGAAACCGCGGTGTATCGCCACGCCCTTCGCGATGGCACCATCGCCGCGGATAGCGCCTTGCAGTGGCTCCCCGAATCCATCGCGGGCTTTGTGCACTACCACGTCTCGGTCTTGGAATTTCACTCCACGCTGACCAATTCTGAAGGCCACCACCACCCTTGGGAGTCCAAGCCTTTCGATTGGCTGGTTGCAGCACGCCCCTTGCTGTACTTTTCCTCCACCGATCAGCGTTGCGCCGGTACTACTTGCCAGCAGATGCTCTTCTTATTCGGCACCCCGGCGATCTGGTGGATGACGATCCCGATCGTGGTGTGGGCAGCGTATTCGGTGATCATTCGCAAGCACTATAGCTATGGCATCCCGCTCGTTGCCTTCCTCGCGGGCTTTTTGCCTTGGCTAATCAATTACGACCGCCAGATGTACTTCTTTTACGCCACCGCCCTGGTGCCGTTTAGCATCTGCATGCTGGCGATATGCTGCGATGAATTGGCGCAACCTCACCAAGGATGGCTTGGGCGAGCCAAGCGTGTGCGCTTTGCACCTGCCTGGTGGAATCGACTGAGCAATGGCAGGCGCATCGTGGTGTGCTACCTGGCTTTGGTGCTCGCGATGTTCTTCTACTTCTTGCCCATCTTGTACGGATTTTTAATTCCGAGCAGTTGGTTCGATCAATTGATCTGGTTGCCGAGCTGGTACTAGTTGGTAATAGTTGGTGCTAGCGCTGTGAACGTGGCGTCGCGCTCAGCGATGCCAGCGTCTCTTTGATCAGCACCCAACCTTTTTCGCTTAACCACGCCAACAGCATGCTCAGCAAGGTGGCGAAAAGCAGGAGTAATTGCATCACCATACTGCCGCCAATATTGCCGGTGATCAGGTCGCGCATCGACATACCGAAGGTAAACATCCACAATCCCCCAACCACGGGAAGCAGCCCTGGGATAAAGCGGGGTTGCCAGGCGCTAAACATCAGCCCGAAGGCTAAGGCGCAGCGCAAGGAGACGGCCTCGATCACAAGCTGTGACTCATAGGGGTCGGCATCGACAATGTTGGAGGTAGGACGTAAGAGCACCACCACTGCCCAAATGATCCACGCGCAAGCAACAATCACCATTGCCACGCGCGCGAGTGCGGCTCCTGCGGCTCGACGAGCCGCTTCTTGTTGGAAGGTGGATTCCACGCCATCCAAGATGGCCGCTGAAAGATCGGGGGCTTGGGGTTGTTCCTGGTTGAAGGTGAGCTGCCGGTTGAGCATCGCGGCTTGTTCATAGAAAGCCTGGCATTGCTCGCAGGCATGAACGTGGGCGTCGAGGACGTCTTCGCTAATGCCGGGGTCTTCCCCGTCAAGGCGTGCAGAAAGTGCGGCCTTGACTTGCTCACAATTCAGCACGGCTGAGTACCCCATCAACGCTGGCGCGTCCGCTGCCGAAAATCACCACGATGAATAAGGCGGCGATTAAGACGAGCGGGTATTCGATGCCGCCATCTTCAAGGAAAAATCCCGATCCCATGTGCACAAAGTACATCGCAGCCATCATCAGCAAGGCAAGGGCGCCGGCCACGAAGGTGGTGAGCAGGCCGACGATCAAAAGGGAACCACCGATGAGTTCACTGCTTGCTGCTAACACGGCACTGAGTTTTGGTTGCGGTATGCCAAGGGCGCTGAATTGGCCGGTGACTTCGGTGATTCCTTGAAGGAAGAATTTTTGATAGCCGTGGGCGACAAAGACCACGCCCAATACCAGGCGAAGGATCAATAGCGCCGCGTCGCGTATCGCCGGACGATCCATGGGCAGTCCTTAGCCAGCCCGGCGGGCGTGCAGATCATCAACCTCGACCGTTTCAACTTGCACAGTGTCAAGGTGGCCGAAGTCTGGGCTGTCATCGTCAATTTCTAAGACCACTGCACCTGGGTGGCGCAGGCGATCCGGAACGCCGAGCGCTCCATCGTCTGCATTCCTCACACCCATGCGTGCGCGTCGTAGCTGGCGGATCCTGCGACGGCGCAGTGCTTCTTCTGCAAGCACCTGGCGGCGCAACGCCACCAAATAGGCCGCGAGCAACGCCGCTGCCAAGGCAAACAGTGCCCACACCCAACCGCCGGCAAAGATAGCGGCAACCAAGGTGATCACTGCTGCTGCGCTAAAGCCTGCCACGCATTGTTGGCGGCGGCGCAGGCGCTGTTGGCGATAGGCTCGAGCAGCCTCTGGGTCCCAACCGCCGCGGCCGACGCGACGGGCCGCGAATTCAAGATCGGTCTGGTCGAGTTCTTCAACCTCGTCTACTGGATCTTCGCTGTAGTCATCTGCGGCAACGGGCTCTGCATCCTCTGCTTCAGGGTGCATCCAATCAGCGGGGCCTTCGTAGGCATCGCCATAGGTGTATTCGCTGGCTTCGTCTTCATAGTCGTAGTCGTCTACCACTGGCTGAGCTTCAGGCTCTTGCTCAACGTCTTCGGTAGTTTCGGCTGCTGGTAGCTCGTGAACAACTTCGCCATCGACCACGGCCGGGATTGGCTCTGCCGCTTCGTCTGCACCGCGCTTCTTTTTGAACTTATCCTTGGCATCGCGCAGCAAATCGCCAAGCGTTGCCCCTGGGGCATCCTCGAGCACATCTTCGGTGTCCTCGGCAAGGACTACCTCGTAGTCTTCGTGTTCATCGTGGACGTGAATATCCTCTTTGCGCACGCGGGGTCGACGCTGCTGAGGCAGCTCTTCTTCCCCACCCTGGTACACCACTCGGGTTTCTTCGAAGGCGCCGCCAGCTTTAGAAATGGGTCGATGGCCACGCAGCAGCCACGGGGCGAGCACGAAAAGCCACACCGAGGCGATGAGGATGATTGCGATGGTTCCAGACACGAGCCACTTGCCTTTCTCAATCCACGACCCACAGACTGCGGGCGAGTTTTATCGAAATTCCAATGTAGCCCGCTTCACCACCGCGCTCCTGGAGGCACGCCGTAAAAAGAATGCTAAAAGACCCGGCCAGCGCGCTTTAGGCGTTCGACGGCCGTGGAGGTGTATCGGTCGCGGTTGAGGCCGACACAGAAGTGATCTTGCCAGCGCCCATTGATATGCATATTGCCGCGCAGCAGTCCTTCTTGTTCAAAGCCAACGGATTGCAGCACTGCTCCCGATGCGGGGTTATCGGGCAGGTAGGTCGCTTGGACCCGGTGGACGCCGACACGTCGAAAAGCATGATCGACCGCTAAGGCACACGCAGCGGTGGCAATACCTCTGCCCCACAAAAGAGCGTCCACCCAATAGCCCACCACACAGTCTTGCCACGGCATGCCGCGAAGCTCATCCAAGGTGATCTGACCTGCAAAATGGCCGTCCACCACAATGGCAAAAGGCACAGCACGGCCCTGGTACGCCGCCTGGTTGAGCGGGTAGAAATACTGTTTCCACCCTTGCATGGAATGAGCCTGCTCCCAGGAGCCTTGGATGGTTGGTTCTACTGCTTCTAGTACTGCCTGGTTGCGTTTTCTTTGCTCACTCCACGGTTGAGCATCGCTAAATTCCAAGGGCCGCAAGGTCACTCGGTGAAATTGCGCTGGGCTTCCCACACGAAGGGTTGGGGTGTATTCCTTCCAACCGGGATGCCGTGGATGCCGCGGGCCCGTTGGGGCTTGTGCCGAGGGCTCAAGCCAGTTAAAAAGGCGCTGCATGGTTTAGCGTCCCTGGGATAAGAAGATCACTTCTACAATATCGCCGGGGCGGATCTCGGTTACTTCCTCTGGGATCTGGATCATGGCATTGGCCTCAGACATACCGGCGAGCAAATGCGCAGGAGCACCATTGGCGGCACCGAGGCCTTCTACCAGGTAATCCTGAGTTTCCGCATCGCGCATGAGTCGGGCTCGCACGAAGCCTCTGCGGCCTGCCTTGGAGCCAACATGATTCAACGCCCTCGCCCTGACCGTGCGGCGTTTGGGGTTTCGCTTACCCAAACAGAGTCGAATCATGGGGCGCACGAAGGTTTCAAAGATCACCAGGGAGCTCACCGGGTTGCTCGGCAAGAGGAACACTGGGGTGTCATCGGCGATCATGCCAAAGCCCTGCACCGAACCCGGGTGCATCGCCACGCGGGTGGTATCCACTTCGCCAATCTGCTGCAGCACCTCGCGCACATGCTCAGAACCGGAACCTCCCACGGCACCGGAGATCACGATGATTTCGCTTCGGACGGCCTGGGCCTCAATAATGTCGCGAATTCTTCGGGGCTCGCCGGCTGCAATGCCAACGCGGTGCACATCGGCTCCCGCATCGCGCCCAGCGGCAGCAAGAGCATAGGAATTCACATCAAAGACTTGGCCAAGGCCTGGGTCGCGATCAATATCGACCAGCTCGTGGCCGATAGAGATGATGGAAAGACGCGGGCGCGGGTACACCAATACCTTCGAGCGACCAACGGCTGCCAGCAAGCCAATATGCGCAGGACCAATGATGGCACCGCTGCTAATGGCTACGTCACCAGGGGTGATATCGTCGCCGGCTTTGCGCACGAATTCCCCCGAACGCACCGGGCGGGTGGCAGTCACGCGTTTTTTGCCACGGTCGGACCACTCCAACGGCAATACGGCATCTGCCAGGGCTGGAATGGGGGCACCGGTATGCACCCGAACTGCCTGTTTGGGCTGGAGGCGGAGTGGCTTTTGAGAACCTGCCGCTACTTCGCCAACCACCGGCAAGGAGGTTTCCACCGCAACGGGGCCTGATCCGCGGGCAAGGCCGCGCTCGCCACCGATATCAACGGCGCGGATTGCGTACCCGTCGATCACTGCCTGATCAAAGCCCGGCAAAGGGCGCGTGGCCTGTACTTCCTCGGCGCACATCAGCCCGAGTGATTCCGCAATGGCGATGCGGACAGGCTCAGGAACCACCGCTGCTTGTTCAACGATGGCGAGTTGCTGCTCAACTGAGCGCACTGAGTACTCCTTCCGGGGGTTTGTGCAAGCACCAATCCATCAGCACCGGATGCCGGTGCCCCAAAGTGGCCTGCAACTACCCCTTTATTAACTGCCCTTTTTACTGTAATGCAGCCGCTGGTGCCAGAGGCTGAAGTCACCACAGATTGTGCTGCAGTTTAGACGCCGTGCTCTTCGAGGATGTCTCGCAGCGCCTGGCGCAAACTCGGGCCGTACACCGGGTGCGCGAGCCCAAAGTCCACCACTGCCGGGATATAGCCGCCGGGGTTGCCAAGATCGTGGCGTTTTCCTTCATGCACCAGAATATGCACGGGGTGGCCTTCTTGGATGAGTAGATCGATGGCGTCGGTTAATTGCAGTTCACCGCCGGCACCTGGGGTAATGCGCTTGAGCGCATCGAAGATGGCGCGGTCGAGCAGGTAACGGCCGGTGGCCACAAACGTCGATGGCGCCGCTTCTTTGCTTGGCTTTTCCACCATGCCGCGAACACGTTTGACGGTGTGCGGGCCTTGATAGTCCACTTCTTCGATTTCGAAAACGCCGTACTTTACTACTTCGTCTTCATCTACATCGAAGGCGCACAGCACGCTGCCGCCGAGTTCCTGTCGCACCTCAAGCATCTTTTCCACCGCGCCGGTAGGCAAGACTAGGTCGTCGGGTAGCATGACTGCTACTACGTCTTCTTCGTCATCGAGCACGGATTCTGCAAGGCCTACGGCATGCCCAAGACCCAAGGGTTCTGGTTGCTCCACGGCAACGGCCTCGATCAATTCTGCGGCCCTTCGCACCTTGGCAAGCTGTTCGTCTTTGCCGCGGGATTCCAGGGTCTTTTCCAGGTGTGGGAAGCGCTTGAAGTGTTCGAGAACCTCTTGTTTATTCGGTGCAGTAATCACTGCCAGGCGGGTAGCCCCTAATTGCGCAGCCTCTTCAGCGATCAGCTCGATGCCCGGAGTATCAACTACCGGGAGCAACTCTTTTGGCACGGTTTTCGTGGCCGGCAGGAATCGGGTTCCCATACCTGCTGCGGGCACCACGACGGTTTTCACCGCGCACTTATCGTGTTCGCTGGGAGTGTTCATAGGGGGAAGTGTACAACGCGGTGGGGGTGATTCCGGACTTCGCCACTGTGGCTAGTGCGCATAATTTTCAGCACTTTTGCGGTAGCTTCTTCACCCCTTTTTACCCACGCCATCGCTACCGCCTGAGCTCTCAGCGGCGTTAGCATAAAGCTCATGCAGCCCGAAAGTGCGAACGTAGCAACTCAGAAATCTGAACAGCGCAGGCATTTTTCCTCGGCGCGCCAAGCCATGACTGAACAGCAGCGCGAAAGCGCCAATGCGGCAATCCTGGCACATTTGGATCACCTGTTGCGCTCCACCCAAGCCCAGCGGGTAGCCGCCTATGTGCCAGATGCCGTGGAGCCGGGTGGCAAGGATCTTGTGCCGTTTCTTGCTTCTCGTTGCCAGCAGCTTTGGCTGCCTTGCTGTTTACCCAAGGGCGTGCTCCAGTGGGGGCAATACCAGGGCGATTCGACCCTGCTTCCGGGGCGCTACAACATCCCCGAGCCACCTCAGCCTCATCACTCAAGTGCCATCCTGGAAGATTTGGACTTGATCATCGTCCCGGCCTTGGCCGCTTCTGCACAGGGGATTCGCTTGGGCAAGGGAGCCAGTTTTTATGACCGCGCTCTTACAGGAATCACCACTGCATCGGCCTTGCTGCTGTTTGGTCATGAGTATCCAGTCGACATTGCCACTGAAGCCCATGATGCTGGCTGCGATTGGACCATCACCCCAGATAAACTTTGGCCAAACGAGTGCTGAATTTTTAGCATCCCTATGGAACCTCGGGCCGAGTTTTTCGTCTAAGTATGGTGTGAGCATTTTTCAACGCCTCCGGCACCCAGGTTTTGCCCGTACCCTTTTGCTTCGCCGAATCTTGGCAGTATCCCTACTACTTGCCGCGGTGCTGATCACCGTGAGTTCCCGATCGTCTGACCAGGCTTCGGCCTTCCGCTATACCCGTGATCTCCACGCCGGCGAGGTGCTGCAAGAAGGCGATATTGAGCGCGTCGATGTGCCGGAAGCATTGGCCCAAGAGCTTCGCAAAGATGATCTGCTTGGCAGGATTACGCTGCTGGATCGCAAAAACGGAAGCCTCGCAGCCGTGGGTGATGTGCTCGATCCAGAACTCACGAGCGCCGCTGTGGGCGAAATCTCCTCGACGGCACCGGGGCAGTCGGCTCACATTGTGCCTTTAACGCTTGTCGACGCCACCGTGGCCACCATGCTCGTGCCAGGCGATACCGTCACTGTGCTCAGTGCCGGCGATGAGCACGCACCGGCGCGGATCATTGCCGAAGGAGCGCAGGTCATTTTCGCAGGCCACCAGGCAAAAGCGGGCAATACTGGCACCCAACGTGAGCTCCAAGGAGTGCTGTTGCGCCTCGATGCACAGGCAGCGCAGGCTGTGGCTGCCGCCTCGCTGGCCCAACCTTTGGCGGTGGTGATTACCGGCGCGAGAGCCCAATAAGCCGAGATTCTTGGCCCACAAGGTTGCACGAGGATTCGCACAGTTCTTGCCAAAGCCCCTACCCTTGTCAGGATTGCGCTCATTTTCCCAGATGTGAGCCTGCCTTATATCACTGAGACCTCAAAAGGAATGGAGAACACCCGTGCTCAAGGGCTTTAGAGACTTTATTTTGCGTGGCAACGTTGTTGAGTTGTCGGTTGCCGTGGTGATTGGTTCTGCTTTCACCGCAATCGTTACGTCTTTTTCGGATCATTTGATTAATCCAATGATCGCCTCGCTCGGCGGCGCGGACGTGACTGGCCTCGGGTTTTATATCCGCCAAGGCAATGAAGCCACCTTCATGGACTTCGGCGCCGTGATCACTGCCTTTATTAACTTCCTCATCGTCGCAGCCGTGGTGTACTTCGTACTTATTGTGCCGATGAACAAGCTCAGCCAATTGCAGCTTCTGCGCCGAGGCGTAGATGAGCAAAGCGAAGATGAAGCCCCTGTGTCCATCGAGGCGGAGTTGCTCACCGAAATCCGCGATCTGCTGCGTAAACAAGAAGGTCTGGAACCGCGCCACAGCGACGCCCCCGAGACGAACTAGGTGCTAGCTAAGCCCACACCCCCGCTCACATCATGTTTGTGAACGGGGGTGTTTTTAGCTTTCGCCGCCATAGTGCGGGGGTCGCTGTTCCTTCCAGAATTGCGACTCGCTAAGCTCCGGGGATTCCGCATCAAGTTCGACCACCCTTTGAGCATCAGCGCTGTGGTTTGATTGCACCTCATCGGCGTTGCGGTCATATGCCTCAGGGCAGGTGCGGGTGATTCTTCTGCGTTGTTTTCTTGCGGGCACTAGATATCCATAGAGGCGCGTCGCAGTTGGTCGATCAGGTGATGCACCAAGGGCGGCAGAGTTGCCATGCCATCGCGAATCGCTGCACGCGAGGCAGCAAGATTAACAATCACCGTCGATCCCGACACCCCGGCGATGCCCCTGGAGGTGCAGGCATCAACGGCACCACAGGCAAGACCCGAAGCGCGCAGGGCCTGGGCGATGCCGGGGACGTTCTTATCCAGTAAGTCGCGCGTAACTTCCGGTGTGTGATCGCGAGGGCCAACGCCAGTACCGCCCACGGTGAGTACCAAATCCACACCGCCTGCAACACCGGTTTCAATGGCTTTGCGGATTTCCGAACGGCGCTTCGTTACCTCTACTACCCCATCGACTTTGAAGTCAGCTTCGCTTAAAAGCTCCGCAGTCAAACGATCAGTATCAACGCCTGAGCGCATGGTGTGATCGGTGACGAGCACGATCAATGCGCAGCGTGGGGCGTCGAAAAGCTCCTGCTCCTGGGCTTTGAAGAATTCCTCAGAGGGCTCTTCGATATCGAAGCGCGAATCAACATCACGCTGGTTATTGGAGAAGATCTCAGATGCATTCACGTGGATGAGGCCCTTCCGCGTTGAGCCTAGGGGTGTGCGGCTGAGGCGCGAACACCCTGGCATAGGAGGATGAAGTAGATCGTTGCACTTAAACCTACTCGTTCGTGAGCGTGACCTCTACCTCCCGGGGATTAGCGCCATTTTCATCCACAATCTGCACCTTGACCGTCTCGCCAAAACCACTGGAACGCACCGCGGCAACCAAGGCATCGGCACTATCAATCGTGCGATCACCAACGCGAATGATGACGTCTCCACGCTTAATACCTGCGCGATCACCAGGACCACCCGGCTGCACCTGGGCAACTAAGGCGCCACGCAGATTCGCATTGGCAGCTACCTCCACACCAATCATGGGCTGGGAGGCTTCGCCATTATCAATGAGCTGCTGCGCCACACGGCGGGCAAAGTTGGATGGGATGGCAAAACCCAAACCGATCGAACCAGCGAGGTTTTCTTGAGTATTACTCAAGGAGGCAATCATGGAGTTCATACCGATTAAATTGCCCTGCATATCCACCAAAGGGCCACCGGAGTTACCAGGGTTAATGGCGGCATCGGTCTGGATCGCATCGATAAGCGAAGACTGACCCGTGGCCGCGCCCGAAGCACGCACCGGACGATTGACTGCAGAGATAATGCCGGTAGTCACCGTGGCAGACAAGCCCAGCGGCGAACCAACAGCCACAACCTCCTGCCCCACCGTCAAATTGGAAGAATCACCAAAGTTGATGGTGGGCAGGCCCTCGGCACCGCGCAACTTAATCACAGCCACGTCCGTATTGGGATCACCTGCTACAAAATCTGCCTCAAATTGACGGCCATCATTTAACACCACCGCCATACGAGCTGAGCCATCCGCAGCGGCAGCGACCACGTGGTTATTGGTCAAGATATAGCCATCAGAGGAAATAATTGAGCCCGAGCCCTCATCGCCACCACTGCGCCCAACCACCTGAATGGACACCACAGAAGGCAAAACCTTCGCAGCAACAGCCTCCACCGAACCCGCTGCCGGAGGATTAGCGGTGGTGTCTTTCACCGGCTGATTAAAGGACTCAATGGCCGAGGACGCAGTCTCTGGCTGCTGAGAACGATAGGCATAGACGCCAGTGACCGAACCAGCGGCAATCGCACCCACCAGCGTCATCGCGATCGCCGTACCAAGCGAGACGCGCCGACGTTGCCTTGGTTGAACTGCCACCGGCTGAGCAGCCCACTGCTGCGCATCATAAGGGCCGCCAGGCTCCTCTGATGTGGCGGTTGCCCTTTGCTGCCCGTGCTCGGCACCAACGGGCGCCTGCTGGGCTGCATTATTCTGCTGCGCAGTGCTGTTGGGCTGCGCCGTGTTGTTCGGCTGTGCAGTCTGCTCTGGCTGCCAGCCGCGATCCTGCTGGTGCTGCGGGGTCTGAGTGTGCTGGCCATAAGGGCTTTGCACGCGCTCTAATTTGGAAGTTTCCTCAGTGGGGCGCTGCCGAAAAGAATCGCCCGTAGAGGCGTTCATCGGATCGTTGGTGGGCTCATTGGGATCAGTCATGGTGGATACTATGCAACCACAGACTGCCTCACTACTGGAACCAGACTTAGCAATTCATTGCCAGATCCTGTGAGCTTGCTTAGAACCATCAGCCGGCAAGACTTGGAGCTCTGCACTGGATCATGCCTGGGCAGATATGACAAAAACCGCCACCTCAAAGGTAGGTGGCGGTGATTGCGTGAGGGAGCTTAGAACTGCTCAACCTCTACAAGACCAAGCTGAGCGGCCTTGACCAAACGGCGCGGAATGCGCACGGTCTGGCCGTCAATCTTGACTTCCTGGAGGGCGACGTTGTCGGCCTTCCACTGGGAACGACGGGAGCGCGTGTTAGCACGCGACATGCGACGCTTCGGTACTGCCATGGTATTTCCCTCCTCTTAAGCCTTCTTCTTGCGGCGGGCCATGCCACCGAAACGACGCTGGAACTTCTCAACACGGCCAGCGGTGTCCATAACACGCTGTGCACCGGTCCAGAAGGGGTGAGACTCGCTGGTCACGTCAACGACGATCAGCGGGTACTCATTGCCGTCTTCCCATTCAACGGTGCGCTGGCTGGTTGCGGTGGAGCGGGTGAGGAACTTCGTTCCGGTACCCGCATCCTGGAAGACTACCGGGTGGTAGTCCGGGTGGATGTCTTTCTTCATATGTCGATTCCCTCAGGATTGATACTTCAGGTCGCTTCTACGCCATCCGCGTAGATCGTGCCTGAGTTGGGTTCGCTTACTTGAAGCTCCGCGATCAGCACGGAGGCAACTTTGCGTATCTTACACCTTGACGCCACTTCTAGCTAATCGACGCCCCACGCCCGCCAACTTAAGCGTCAAGGTTGGATACCTCTATATATACAGCCCCAGTACTCAAGCCTTCCGTCAGCTACTCCAGCAAGAGCCGTTCAAGCCCCGTGAGCTTTCACCTCATCGAGGCTCAGAAACCACCATGGGTCACATTCGCAACATTTTGGCAGGCGATTAGGTCTTAGCACGCCTTTAGAGTATGGTTGTCTCTTGCTGTTGTCGAAATTGTTCGTATATCGCCCTCGTCAACTTCCTCTCCGCATCATCTACCTGCGTTAATGCAGTGAACTGTTGCGGAATTTTGCAGGTATTGAGCGTGGGCGGCTAGGAGAAAGAAACCCATGTCGGCTATTTGCCAGGTCACGGGACGCAAGCCGTCGTTCGGCAAGTCCGTCTCGCACTCGCACCGACGCACGTCTCGCCGTTGGAACCCCAACGTGCAGCGTCGTAAGTTCTACCTGCCCTCCGAGGGCCGTACCATCACCCTGAATGTTTCCACCAAGGGTCTGAAGATTATCGACCGCGACGGCATCGAGTCCGTTGTGGCAAAGCTTCGAGCACGTGGGGAGAAGATCTAAAAGATGGCACGTAATGACATTCGTCCGATCATCAAGCTGAAGTCTACGGCTGGCACCGGTTACACCTACGTCACCCGTAAGAACAAGCGCAATAACCCCGACCGCATCACGCTGAAGAAGTACGATCCGGTAGCCCGCAAGCACGTCGAATTCCGCGAGGAGCGATAATCTATGGCTAAGAAGTCCAAGATCGCCAAGAACGAGCAGCGCAAGGAAATCGTCGCCCGCTACGCGGAGCGCCGTAACGAGCTCAAGGCAATCATCAAGAACCCGAATTCCACCGACGAAGAGCGCCTGGACGCACAGTTCGAGCTGAACCGTCAGCCCCGCGACGCCTCTCCGGTACGCGTACGCAACCGCGACTCCCGCGATGGTCGCCCCCGTGGCTACCTGCGCAAGTTCGGTGTTTCCCGTGTCCGTATGCGCGAGATGGCTCACCGCGGTGAGCTGCCTGGTGTTCGTAAGTCCAGCTGGTAATCAGGGAGTTTTCAAATGAAGCGCAATAACATGAAGAAGGCGCGGATGGAGCAGTCCCGCCGCCCCAAGAAGAATCCGCTCAAGGCTAAAGGCGTTGAGAAGGTGGACTACAAGGACATCGAAACCTTGCGTCTGTTCATCTCCGATCGCCACAAGATCCGTTCCCGTCGCGTGACCGGCCTGACCCCTCAGCAGCAGCGTCAGGTTGCCACCGCCGTGAAGAACGCCCGCGAAATGGCTCTCCTGCCGTTCACCAGCCGCTAAATCCGGCTAGGGCAATTTACGCCCGCTGATAGCGGGCAACGACAGCACTAAGCGCCCCCAGAGTTTCGACTCTGGCGGGCGCGTTGTCGTATCTACAGCATGGCCACAAAGGCGAACTGCTACATTTTAGGGGCGCGGTGAATGCCAACCCAGGGCATTTCACCTAGACCCCAACCGTGCACAAAAGGAGTCTCACCGTGTTGCATGAGTCGCTCGAAGACCTCTCGGAGGTTGCCCAACATTGCGATCATTTGGCTACCGTCCGCGGCGTCATCGCCGAAAGCCAAGATCTCATGCGCAATGCCGTAGACCATGCAGCCAAGCCCCAGGAACTTGTGGCTTGGTACTCACGCCTGCTCAGCGATGCACTCCATAGCGAAGGCGTGCTCGATGCCACCGGAGGGGTACGGCTGGTGCTCTCGGGAGCCGTGGGGCGCGGCGATGCCCTGCCATCTTCGACGATTACCTGGCTTGCCCTGTCTCCTGCCCAGGCTGAAGAAGACGTCGCCGATGCCACCGATGTTGTAGCTGGCATGTTGCGCGATCTCGGCTTAACGGTTGCCCAGGCCTCGCTTCGTTCAGCTCCCGCAAGCAGGCAGCAGTGGCTTCAACGCATTGAGGCCGCCACGGGCCAAACCTTGGCCTTTTATGCCGACGCCGGTACGTGGTCGCTTCGTCGCGTCAATGAGCTCTCCCCCACCGATGAGTTATTGCGACAGGCTTTAGCCTTGCAGCCGCCTTTGGTGCATAGCCAGCAGGGCATGCCGAGCACCGCTTCCGTGGTCTCTGTTCGTGATCAACTGCTGGCACCCATTGTTGGGCTTGCACGCTGGGCGGGTGTGGCCGCCGAATGCCCCAGTGCCGCCACGCCTGATCGTTTGCGCTATGCCCAACATGCCCATCTGCTCAGCGAAACTGAAGTGACCTCCCTATTGCAGGCTTTCGACGCAGCCCAAGACCTTGAGCTCCAGCGTTGGCGCCAGCGAGTCCAGGCAGCTCACACCACCCCCACGAGCTTGACGGCCATTCAACGCAGTGTCTTTGGTGCAAGCGCACGGTTGGTTGCCGACGTCATGCGAGCGGTGCAGGCGCGCCACAGGATCAATGATGTATCCGGATCAGGCGCTAGCGTAGAATAGGCTGATATTTTCTAAGCCAAAGTGGTGAGCGCCCACAAGCTGCTTCACGCTGAGGTATCTGTTGTAGGTTTCATATGCTGGCTTGTTCCAGCTTGGTAGTTTTTTACGAAAGTGGTGACACCATGGCAGGAGCCGTTGGACGCCCGCGCAAGCATAGTCCGCGACGACGCGGTAATACTGCTCGCGAGGAGATCTTAGACGCCTCCGCAGAACTGTTCACTACCCGCGGCTTTGCCACCACCTCCACCCACCAGATCGCCGATTCCGTGGGCATCCGCCAGGCATCCTTGTACTATCACTTCCCGTCGAAGACGGAGATCTTCCTCACCCTGCTCAATTCCACGGTGGAGCCTTCCACCCGCTTAGCGGCAAGCCTGCACGATGTTGATGCCGAACCCACGTTGCGCCTCTGGGCGCTGACGGCCGCGGAATGCCGCCTTTTGCTTTCTACCAGGTGGAACATTGGCAGGTTGTATCAGTTGCCCGTCGCGGCCTCGGAAGAATTCGCCGCCTACCACGAGCAGCGCGCGGCCTTGGCGCGGGTCTTCCGTGACTTGGCGGCAGCGATTGTTGGCGAAGATGATCCTCGGGTGGATCTTCCCTTCCACATCGCATTGAGCGTCATTGAAATGCGCCCAAATGATGGCGTGATCCCCGAGGAGTTAAGCCAGGACCACCTTCCGGCCCTTGCCATCATGCTTGCCGACGCCGCGCTCGCCGTCCTTGGCGCTGCCCTGCCAGAACAGCGCGAGCAACGCACCTTGGCCCTGCTCGCCGAGGTTGCTCAGCAACCTCATGCTTAGCCGTTGAGGTTTGCCCGCTCAAGCACCCGCTTGGCTTGGGCAATCAGCGGTGCATCCACCATCTCACCATCGAGCTTGAACGCACCGGGGTACTGCGCGGCCGTTTCCACCACCCTCTGTGCCCAAGCAACCTGCTGCGGTTCGGGAGCATAGGCACGTCGCACGGTGGCTACCTGCTTCGGGTGGATGCATGCGGTGGCGGCGAAACCACTTCGGGCTGCGTCGACGGCTTCTTCAAATTGGCCGGCTTCATCTTCAAAGTCGGCGTGCACCGCGTCAATGCTGATCTTGCCGGCTGCTGCAGCATGGATATGCATCAGCGCACGGGTGGTGCGCATGGTGTCTCTGTAGGCAAGGCGGTGAGGTTCATCATCGAGGTATCGAGAGTGTGTGCCTCCGAGCATGGTGGTGAGGTCTTCGGCACCCCAGAAAAGGCCCACGACGTGGGGATGCTCGGCAATGCGTTGAAGATTCACCACGGCCAGCGGCGTTTCGATCATCGCGATAATGTCGAGACCCTCAAGACCATCGGGAATCTGCGCATAGACCTTCGGCAGCATCACCGTGCGATATTCGGTGCTGCGAACAAACGCAATATCTTCTTCGAAGTGTTCGTCGCTTGGCCCCACGGTGCGCACGATGGTGGTGGCGGGGTCGAGTCCCGCCTCACGGATATTGCGGTAGGCCTGCTCGCGTTCAAGCGTGCCTGCGCCATCTTCTAGATCCAGGATCACCATGTCTGCTTTGGCGGCAGCTTTGGGGATCACCTCCGCGCGATTAGCGGGGGCAAAAAGAAGGGCAGGTCCTGGAATGGCAAAGCTCATGCGCATAAGCCTAGTGCCCCAGGAGGAATCCTGGGGCACTAGGCACAAGTGTTAAAGGCTCTTAGTGAGCGAAGTGACGCGCACCGGTGAGGTACATGGTCACGCCGGCCTTGTTTGCGGCCTCAATGACTTCAGCGTCGCGGATGGAGCCACCTGGCTGCACCACTGCACGCACACCAGCATTGGCCAGCACTTCAAAGCCATCGGCAAAGGGGAAGAAGGCATCGGATGCGGCCACTGCCCCTTCGGCACGCTGAGCGCCTTGGCCTAAGGTATTGGCGCGTTCCACGGCCAACTTGGCAGCATCGACGCGATTGACCTGCCCCATGCCCACGCCGACGGTGGCGCCGTCTTTGGTGAGCAAGATGGCGTTGGACTTCACTGCGCGCACACTGCGCCAAGCAAAGACGAGTTCTGCCAACAACGCATCGTCGGCTGCTTCACCAGCGGCGAGGGTCCAGTTGGCTGGGTCATCGCCTTCTGCGTTTACCAGGTCACGCTGTTGCACGAGCAAACCGCCGGAGATTTGACGCTGCTCAAGCACATCGCGCTCGGGCTTCGGCGCCACCAGGATGCGGATGTTCTTCTTCTGCGAAAGTACCTCTACCGCGCCGTCTTCATAGCCGGGGGCGATGATGACTTCGGTGAAGATTTCGGCTACCTGCTTGGCCATCTCCACGCTGACTTCGCGGTTGCAGGCAATCACACCGCCGAAGGCAGACACGGGGTCGCATGCGTGAGCGTTGCGGTGTGCGGTTGCGATGGAGGATTCCGATACTGCAATACCGCAGGGGTTTGCATGCTTAATGATGGCCACGCAGGGTTGCTCGTGATCCCATGCAGCACGCCAAGCGGCGTCGGCATCGGTGTAGTTGTTAAAGCTCATTTCCTTGCCGTGCAGTTGCTCGGCTTGAGCTAAGCCACCGTGTTCAGCGGCATCAATGTACAGTGCTGCGCTTTGGTGGGGGTTTTCGCCGTAGCGAAGCACATTGGCTCGCTCATAGGTCTGGCCTTGCCATGCGGGGAAGGTTTCGTCGGAAAGCTGCTCGCCCATCCAACTTGCTACTGCTACGTCGTAGCTTGCGGTGTGGCGGAAGGCTTCACAAGCCAATTCGGTGCGCTCTGCGCGGGTGAAACCGCCGCGTCCGATGGCCTCAACGACTTCCTGGTAGTGGTCGGGGTTTACCACCACGGCAACCGAGGGGTGATTCTTGGCTGCTGCGCGCACCATGGAAGGTCCGCCGATGTCGATCTGCTCGACGCAGGCATCGAAATCTGCACCGGAAGCCACGGTTTGGGTGAAGGGGTACAGGTTGACCACCACAAGCTGGAAGGCATCAACGCCGAGCTCTTCAAGCTGGCTTAAGTGATCTTCCTTGCGGGTATCGGCCAAAATGCCGGCATGGACCTTGGGGTGGAGTGTTTTCACACGTCCTTCGAGGCACTCGGGAAAGCCGGTGAGTTCTTCAACTGGGGTTACCGCGATGCCGAGGTCGGCAATCTTGGCGGCGGTGGAGCCGGTGGAGACGATCTCCACACCGGCGTCGTTGAGGGCGCGAGCGAGGTGCTCCAACCCGGTTTTGTCGTAGACGCTGATCAGTGCGCGTTTGATGGCTTTGCGGTCTTCGCTCATAGGTCGAAGCTAACCTCTTTCGTTTCTTGATCCACCCGACAGGCGTTAAGCACGGACACAATGAGTGTACGCTCTGCCTGCTTGATCACCTCATGAACTTCAGCCTCGGTTGCCCCCGGGACTACCCGCACCGCCTCCTGGGCGATAATCGGGCCGGTGTCTACACCAGCATCGACAAAGTGCACGGTGGTGCCGGTTATTTTCACTCCATAGGCCAAGGCATCGCGCACGGCGTGAGCACCGGGGAAGGCGGGCAGTAACGCCGGGTGCGTATTGATGATCTTGCCCCCAAATTGAGCTAAGAAGGCTGCGCCGAGGATCTTCATAAACCCTGCAGAAACAACGAGCTGCGGCTGGTACTGCCCCACCGTTTTGGCCAGTTCCTCATTCCACGCCGCCCTGTCACTGCCGGGTTGCAGCGCTACGAGGTGGGTGGCGATATCCGCTGCTTCTGCCCGTTCAAGGGCTTGGCATGGCACATCTGCCACGACTGCTTTTACCCGGTAGCTGCCCTGGGCATCAATGATCGCTTGCAATAAGGTGCCTGAACCAGAGGCCAACACCACAATGTCGATTGGAGTATGCACAAAGGTCATCGTAACTAAGAGTCACGATGCTCAGGTTGATCGGGCGTGTTACTTTCGCCCTCACCCGTTTCATGTTCAGCCTCGCGCTCAAGTGCTTCTTCTGCTTCGGCACCGAAGTCTGGCTGATCCTTTTCGGCCACGACATCTTCTTCAACATCTTCCTGCGTTACAGGATCTTCGGCCACGTCATCCTCGGCTTCGGGTGCTTCCACCTCAGGATCTGCTGGCTCCTCGACCACAGCCTCGCCGTCTACGTCTTGATGCCCGGCTTCTTCGTGCTCGGGCTCTTCAATCACTTCGCCTTCGAGGATCTCCTCAGAGGCTTCTGTTTGCTCCGACTCTTCTTCTTGGCCGATTTCGTCCTTGCCTTCTACCACTTCTGGTTCCACCACTGCTTTGCGTGCAAGCAGGGCGGCAACGCCAAGGACTCCAGCACCAATGGCAAAGAACCACACCATGGCAAGCAGCGTGCTCAGCCAGATCGTCGGGCCAACGGTATCGAAATAGCCCAACACGCCACCGGCAAATTGGGTGGCAAGCAAGGTCATCAGCCCCAGGGCCGCCACGGAGGCAGCCAGATGTTTCCAACTTGCCAGGTGGTTGATAGCAAAGCGCAGCATCAAGGCAGCAGGAAGCAGCATGAGCAACGGTGCCCACGCGTGGTGTTCAACTGGGAGCGCCGCAAACCATGGAACCGGCGGCAGGACGGGCGGTTGGGCGTCGAAAAGCGAAATGGAAAGACCCTGGATCTGGATGTCCGCGCCGAACAACATGCTGGTTGCAGCGATGGCGACATTGGGCACGTAGAGCAGGCATACACCGACCAAAGCGACAATGCCCTGACTGTTATAGGGCTGCAAAGACTGCAATAGCGCTTGGTGGTGCCACAGCAGCGAGACGCAGGCCAGTACGGCGCCTAATGCCAAAAGCTGCAGGAAGAGTGTCCATGTGGCGCGGACGATGAGGACGAAGTCAGCGCTAATACCCCAGTGTTTCGCCAGCGAACGCCAAAGCTTTTGCCCCATGCCGATGGCAATCGCACTGGCGTGCACCAGGAGGGTGTTGAGGATGGCTAAGAAGACATTGGGGGCGCTGAGGTCAAAGACTTGGGAGGCATCGAGGAGCATCGCCCATGCCGTGATACTTAAAAGCACCGGCACGCCGAGGCAACTGAGGATCACTCCACCGAGATCGCGCAGGGTGATATGCCTGCCTACGGCCTTTCGAATCTTCAGCGATACTCCGGCACCCAATAAGATTGCGGGCAACATTGGCAAGACGCCGATGGTGATGCCGTCTGCATGTGCTGGCACCATGTTGGCCACCAACCAAATTTCAGCGATGGTGGCAGGTAGGGCTGCAAGTGTGGTGGAGCTGAGCACGAGGATGAGCAGTGCCAGCATGATGGCAATGGCCACGGCAATGCCATTGGGCACGATAGCCACGGTGAGGTAGTTGCGGAAGCGTTGCTTGAACGTTTTCTCGCCGCTATTCGGCACCACTTTGCCGGCGCGATCCGCTTTACGGGTAGTGCTGCTTGGCCTTGAACTTGTAGAAGACGGCTTTGTTCCAGCGCCCGCAGGACGCGAGCGGGGGCGGCGTGTTGGACCGTTGCTGGGGCTCGTCTTCTTTCTCATCACTGGTTACTGTGCCACGGATTGCGATCAATGGTTGTAAGCCACTCTGAAAAATACGCAACACAGTCAGCTACGCGGCCACCTACGCGGCGGTCTGAGCGGAGGTATGCACGGAGGCCTGCGCGGCGGCAGTCGGGCTACTGATTCAGGTGCACCACACGGGTGCGGCGCCAGGTGAGGACTCGTCCGAAAACGAAGCGAACGATAGGGCCTGCGATGATGAGCTGCAACGGTAGAGCTGCAATGAAATTGAAGGGAATATTAGCCGCCCACTGCGCCCACACCTCACGGGTGTAGCCAACGGCCATGACCGCGCCAAAACCGCTCATGAGCACGACCATGAACACAATCATGGTGGTAGATACGGTGACGATTTTGGCCCAATTAGGCCACGATGGGCGAATGATTTTTGCAGCCAGCGCCTTCGCCGGCTGAGCTACCACGAAGAAGTCCAAAGCAAAGGCCACGAGCAACGCTAGAGGGAAGCCATAGATGGCCATGCGCAGTGCTTCCCAGGTGAAGCCGTGGATGGCGATCATGTTGTAGAGGCTCATTCCGGCCACCATGATCGGGCACATGAGCAGGGTAAAAAGCAGGGCTTGCTTAGGTGAATTAGGCATGAAAGATCCTCACGTCAAGGGTGTGTATCGGGTGTGTCCTCACCGAAAACCCTCAAGGCTCGGATCGCGCGCCGGCGTAACTGGGGCGTGATGCGAGGGACCTCCCCCAAACGGATATTTCCGGCCGGGAGGTATCGGACTTGGGGCATCATATATAGAACTGCCCACTGCTTCAACTCGACACGGCGCTGGGTTGATGCGCTGACGCTGCGCTGTTGATCCGTTCCGCACCGCAAGGCTGTTAATGCAAGTCAGGCGTTGCGGGCTCGAAGCGTTTGGCGGCATGAGGCCCCGGTGGGCGAAGGACGATCTGCGGGATACTGCCTTCGCTTCCGCCGAACTCTGCCGGGGCACCTTCTTCTACACCGGCTATGCCCCCTTCCCTTACGGCAGTGTGTATTCGGCGAGGAGTCCGCCGGGGGCCACCGGGAGCTATTGGAGACTATTGGAGACTATTAGACGTGTCCACCACTGCAACCACAGCAATTGCTAAATGACACATTCGTAACTCCAGGCCTAAATAGGTGACATAACAGCCTAAAAAATTTGCCAAAACCTGCCAAAACAAGTTGCCTGATTGCCGAGGCTTCACTATCGTTACAGCGAGTTAGATAACAACTTGGTTACATTCCTTGCGCGAACCGTAACCATGGTTGGCGCAAGGAAGAAGGAAGAAGCCCCCGCACCCAGGGGCTTCATGCAGAAGATACGGAAGAAGGCTCATGGAGCAGACTCAGCGCGTGGCAGGTGGCAAGCATCGCAAGCAACCTACCCCAGCACGCAGCCGTATTGCCTTTGTAGCTTTAGCAACCGGCACCGTGTCCACCGCTGGTGCGACCGGTGTTGCACTGGCCAACAATGCCAATCCCGCTATTGAACTCACCGCCGATGCGGCACAGCCAGGCAATGGCAATGCACCGCAGATTCTGGCCATTCCGGAGTTCAAGCCGATGCCCAACCTGGGCGATCAGCTCAACAAGGCAGTGGAGTACTCGAATGTGCTCGCCGCTGCCGATGTAGCCGCTCGCACCCCCAAGCCAAAGGTTCACACCCCGGCCGAGGGCGCTTTCACCTCCGGTTTTGGTATGCGCTGGGGAGTGCTGCACGCCGGTATCGACATTGCCAACGCCACCAATACCCCCATTTACTCGGTGCTCGACGGTGTAGTTATCGACGCTGGTGCAGCTTCCGGCTTTGGCCAGTGGGTTCGCGTCCAGCACGAAGATGGCACGATCACCGTGTATGGACACGTAGAAACTATTAACGTGACCGTGGGCCAGAAGGTAGCCGCCGGTGAACAGATTGCCGGCATGGGCAATCGCGGTTTCTCCACCGGCACCCACCTCCACTTCGAAGTGCACCCCAATGGCGGCGGCCCGGTAGATCCGATTCCCTGGCTTGCAAACCTCGGGATCGTCATCTCCTAGCATTTCTACCCCCTTCTCGGGGGTTTTCTTTTATCTATTGCCCCTAAAACTATTGCAGCCCCGAAAGTTACTGGGTAAGTTTCAGGTTACCCAGTAACCTATTCGATGAGAGGCTTGCCCATGGCAATCAAATACGCGCTCATGGCTTTGCTGCATTCTCAAGAACTATCCGCAAACCAGCTTCGTCACAGTTATCAGGAAGAAACCGACGAGATGTGGCCTTTGAATATTGGCCAAGTCACCCAGACGCTGGATCGACTAGTTCGCGATGGTCTTGTAGCAGAAGCCGGTACGGCACCAAGCAGCAACGGAAGAACAGTCCAGGTCTATCGCCTAAGCGATGCCGGAAAAGAAGCACTCCAACTCTGGTGGCGCACACCAGCACTTCGCACCGAAGACGATCGCGATGAACTCGTGACCAAAATCGTGCTTGCCGCAAACAACGGAGTGGATCTATTAGCACTACTTGATCGACAACGCGCAGGGGTGCTGCAAAAACTGCGGGCACTTCACAAGCAGAACCAAGATCTCCCCGAAGACCGAAGCGCCGAGAAACTGCTCTACGAGCGCAGAATCTTCGACCTTGAAGCCGAAGCTCGTTGGCTTGATCGAGTAGAGGCACTCGCCCCTAAAACCAAAGGAGCCGCATCATGAATCTTCCAATCGAACTACGCAACGTAAACATGGTGTTTGGCTCGAAGGCCTACCCCGTGCAAGCTCTGTGCGACGCCAGCCTGAAGCTTCACCCCGGCGAGCTCATCGCGGTGATGGGACCTTCAGGCTCAGGCAAATCCACCCTGCTAAATGTCGCTGGCCTGCTACAACGCCCCAATTCCGGCGCAGTGCTGGTACACGGCGAAGACACCGCCGGCTTGAGCGATGCCAAGCTTGCAGCTTTTCGACGAACCAAGATCGGGGTCGTCTTCCAACGCTTTAATCTCGTTCCTGAGCTCACCGTGGCTGAAAATATCTCACTACCCCTCGAGCTCGATGGGCAAACTCCCTCCAAACTGCAAGAGGCTATTAGCGAGGCTCTTGACTCAGTTGGGCTTGAAGGGCTCGAAGATCGCTTCCCCGACGAGATCTCCGGTGGACAACAACAGCGCGTTGCCATCGCTCGCGCCCTCATCGGTTCACGCGATGTGTTGCTGGCAGACGAACCAACCGGCGCACTCGATACCGCCACCAGCGACGCCGTAATGAAAGTGCTGCGAGAGCGAGTAGATCACGGAGCAGCCGGCCTGCTTGTCACCCACGAGGCCCGCTTTGCCGGGTGGGCTGACCGAGTGGTGTACATGCGCGATGGCCGCCTCAGTGAGGATAGGGGTGTGTGATGTCTACGCTCCACACCGTCAAAGCTTCCCTTCGGCCCACACTGCGCGATGCCCGCAAGCATTGGTGGCGCTCACTGCTCGCCGTGCTCCTTGTGGCACTACCCGTTGGGGTATTCGCCTTTAGCACCAGCTCAAGTGCAATTTACACCAAGGCCTCCCAAGCAGTAGAACAGCGTAACGTCGCCACCTTCTTTGGCGGAAGCTGCAAGCAAAATGTCGAAGGATGGGGTTCCGATTGCGAGGGCAACTCCGCCAAGGGGGCCGGCCCTTCCGATGCCCTCAACCAAGCCCTACCCAGCGGCTTCGAGGCTACGATCAATGCCGATACCACCGCCAAGATTCAAGCCGTCTCAGGCAAGAAGATCTCGCACCAAACCGGCCTTGCTATCCGCGCACCAGAAAACCTGCGCATGGGTGCTGCCACCCCAGGTATAGGAGACATTGCGCTACCCGTGGATACCGCCCAACGCATCGGAGTCCACCCTGGCGACAAGGTGAAGGTGGAAGTAAGCACGCAGACCCCGAAGGATCAGCAGCTTAAGGCTACAAAAGAACTCACGGTAAACCAGCTCATTGGCAGCGCTAACGCAGTGATCATCCCCGGCACACTGTTTGAGCCCGAGCAGTTGAGCAATTCAGTGGAATCCTCCTGGGTGCTCAGTGGCCCACGCCCCCTTTCCTGGGACGATGTGAAAGCCTTGAACGCCAAAGGCTTCGTGGTGCGTTCCCAAGACGTCATGGATAATCCACCCCCAGCCGAGGAGCTCTACCCTGGCTTTGAAGATTCCTCGGTTGTGCGGGACTTTTACTTCAATGACACTGCTTTCCTCATCGTGAGCATCGCAGCCTATGCCATCATCGCGATCCTCATCTTGCTCGTGGTGGCACCTGTGTTTGCCATCAGCGCCTCCAAGCGCGGCGAAACCTTCGCGTTGATGCGAAGCCAAGGTGCCACCCGCCGCGATATCCGGATTGCTGTGCTCGGTTACGGCCTGGTCGCAGGTGTTGTAGGCGCGCTGCTCGGCACCGCTTTGGGCCTTATCGCGTGCTTTGTGTTCTGGCGCATCAAAGCCCCGAGCGTGCAATTTGCAACACACCTCGAGTTGCTGCCCATTGGCATGATCTTTGCCATTATCGGAGCACTCATCGCCTCCTATCTCCCCGCGTGGCTTGCCGCACGCAGCAACATCAGCCAAAGCGCTGAAGGCGGCAGAATCGACCGGGTGCGCCGTTGGCGCAATTGGATGGCAATCGGACCCGTGATGCTGCTGGTGTTTTTCATCTTCGCGGGGCTGTCACAGGCCTCAGCATTCGGAACGCTGCCGCTTTACGCACTGTGGTTTGATTCCGCATTAACCCTGCTCTATGTACTGATCGCCACCGTTTTATGCGTACCTGCCGTCATCCTGGGCTGCGGGGTACTGCGCAAACCACTGATGCTGAGGCTTGCTGCAACACTCATGCGGCGCCAAATGCTACGGTCTGGCTCTGCGCTTGCAGCCCTGGCTGGCATCACCCTCATCGCCTTTTCCATGGTGAGCACCGAAGATATGCGCACCCAGCGCATGGTTGATCTCACTGCTCGAAGCTATAACACCGCCGCTATTGGTATCGCCGCGATCGAGCAGGATCCTGAATCCTCGACGCATTCCCCTCAGTCGCTTACTGCTGCAGCCAGTACGGTAGAGGCCGAAGTTCCGGTGAAAAAGAAAGTAGATGTGTACCACACCGGAGGTGCCGTGATGCTGCCTGGGTTATCAACGCAGTGGTACACGCAGCACTGCCCTAATAACCAAGGCATCGAGGTAGCTAGCTCGGCGTGTGACGTCCCAGAAAGCGATAATCCGGCAACATTCCTCCTAGGCACCTACGCCGAGCCATTAGTAGCTAAACCTGAGATTCTGGAGTTTTTCAACCTCAAAGGTAATGATTTGGCTCAGGCTAAACGAGCACTCGAACAGGGCAAGGTGCTGGTATCAAAAGACGCTCAGCTCGATGGTGTCCAGGAGGTCGAAACCTCCTTCAATGACGCCCACCCAAAGCTTCAAAAGGTCGAGATGGCCTCGCTTTTGCCCGAAAACACCACAGAGATGGTGATGACGCCCCAGGTGGCAGAAGAGTTGGGATACACCCCAAGCTTTTGGGCCTCGATGTTATTGCTTGAGCACCCCCTCGATGGGCGCACCGTACAGACACTTGACACAACACTGCGCGAATCAGCACCCGATGTGTTCCTCTACACCTACCCAGCACCAAAATCCGTGCAGGATCGGCTGATGTTAAGCGGGCTCTTGCTTGTGCCTTTGGTTCTGGTGGTAGCTATTAGCGCGGTGCTCGGGCTTGGAGACTTACGCAGAATGCAGCGACAACTTGCCGATGTTGGCGCAACACCCGCGCAGCTTCGCGCTCTAGGTGCTACCTCCACATGCCTTCTCGCCGCCTTGGGCACGGTGGTGCCGATGCTGATCGCCATGATGAGCATTTGGATTAGCTCAGAGGGTCCAACATATGGCGAAGATGGAACACTGCTTCGCTTTGGTCAGCGCGATTGGGTGCATTTTGATCCAATTCTTGTGCTGAGTTTGGGCGTGGTGTTCCCGCTTGTGGCCTTATGCATCGGGGCGGCCATGAGCTGGCGCCAGCAAACAGTGCGCTATCGCATGGACTAGTTCCACACACCCCAGGCAACTTCTTGCCTGGGGTGTCGTGTTTGTTTAGAGCTTTTCCATCGGAAGCCCCGGCAGGAGCATCAAGCGCACCGTTCCTGATGAACCAAAATCGATCGTTGCCGTGGATGTTCCCCCCACTGCTGTCACCTCGGTGACAGTTCCGAGCCCGTACTTATCGTGGTTCACGCGGTCACCAACCACCAGTTTGAGTGCAGGTGTGCTCGAACGCGTGGGCATTTTTGGTGCAACCTTGCGTGCTCGACCGGCTTGGGGGTGCCCACCTGAGCCCCATCCCCCACCGTTGAAGCGTTTGGCACCATAGCCACCCCAGGGGTCTTGAGCCGTGGGTTCTTCCCGGCGCCAATCCATAAGCTCTTCTGGGATCTCTGAGAAGAATCGTGATGGCGGATTGGTTACTGCATTGCCCCAGCTCGAACGCAGCATGGCGCGCGAGAGGTAGAGATGCTTGCGCGCGCGGGTAATACCGACATAGGCCAGGCGTCGTTCTTCGGCGAGTTCTTTGGGATCTCCAAGCGCACGCATGTGGGGAAATTGTCCATCTTCCCAGCCGATAAGGAACACCACGGGAAATTCCAGGCCCTTGGCGGTGTGCAGCGTCATCAAGGTGACCACGCCTTGTTCGTGTTCTGGAATTTGGTCGGCATCGGCTACCAACGACACACGCTCAAGAAAGGCCTGAATGCTTCCGGGTGCAGCTTCGCCTTCTTCTGTGCTTATTTCGCTGCCGTCCATTTGCTCATAGGCGAGCTGATTGGCGGCTTCTGAGGAAAATTCACGAGCCACGGAGACCAATTCCTGGAGGTTATCCAGCCTTGCGCCATCTTGAGGATCATTGCTTTGTTCCAGTTGCGCCTTGTAGCCGGTGACATCGAGGATGCGGGCGATGATCTCTCCGATATCCGGCAGCCCGCTGAGCTCACTGATGAGTTGGTCTGCCTCTGAGCGCAGGCTATCCATCATGTCGACGAATTGCGATACGGCCTTGGCGCTGCGTGGATTCAAGGCGCTGACGTGGCCAGCGCGGGCGTCGATAAGCGCCTGGTGCAAGCTCACCTGATGGTGCTGGGCATGAAGCGCGAGGGTGGCAATGGCTTTCTCGCCGATCGCACGACGAGGGGTGTTGATGATGCGCCTTAAAGAGACAGTGTCTTCCGGATTATCAAGCAGCCTCAGATACGCGATCACGTCGCGGATTTCTTTGCGCTCATAAAATCGCGTGCCGCCCACAACCTTGTACGGAATGCCGGTGCGCATGAATACATCTTCAATCGCACGCGAGGAGTTATTGGTGCGATACATCACCGCGATATCTTCATAGGCCACGCCGCGGGCTTCAAGCGCATCAATCTCATTGGCAATAAAACGCGCCTCGTCGTGCTCATTATCGGCAACATAGGCGGCGATCTGCTCTCCCTGCCCAAGCGCGGTCCATAGCTTTTTATCGCGACGGTGTTCATTTTGGGAGATCACCGCATTCGCGGCACTCAAAATGGTTTGGGTGGAGCGATAGTTCTGCTCCAGCAAAATCGTGGTGGCCTGCGGGTAGTCCTGCTCGAATTCTTCAATGTTTCTGATGGTGGCGCCACGGAAGGCATAAATGGACTGATCCGAATCGCCCACAACACAAAGCTCACTGGCATCTGGCCCAGTGCCTACCAGCTCACGTACCAGCACGTACTGCGCATGGTTGGTGTCCTGGTACTCGTCGATGAGCACATGGCGGAAGCGGCGGCGGTAGTATTCCGTGACCTGTGGGTGCTCACGGAAGATGCGGACGACCTCGCCAATCAGATCATCAAAATCCACCGCATTGGATTCACGCAGACGTGCCTGATACTCCACGAATACTTCAGCAACCGTCTTTTCAAAGGGGTTGCGGGTATTCATCGCCTCTTCCAGCGCTGTCTTGGGATCCCGCAATTCGTTTTTCAGATTCGAAATAGCAGTGGCGAGCACCCGGGGAGTGAACTTTTTAATGTCCAGGCCCTGATCCTTAGCAATCATCTGCAGCAGGCGCTTGGAATCATCAGCATCATAGATAGTGAAATTGCTATTGAGCCCTCGAACCAATTGCGCTTGTTCACGCAAAATACGCACGCAGGTGGAGTGGAAGGTAGCAACCCACATCCTTGAGGCCACAGGGCCGACGAGCTCTGTGACGCGCTCGCGCATCTCCGCTGCGGCTTTGTTGGTAAAGGTGATGGCCAAGATCTGCCCAGGATGCACTCCCCTGGCTGCCATCAGATACGCGATCCTTCGCGTGAGCACCGCCGTTTTACCCGAACCAGCACCCGCCACGATCAGCAGCGGTGAGCCGGTGTGCTCAACGGCCTGACGCTGCTGCGGATTTAAGCCCTGGGTGAGTTCCTCGGCACTGGGGTTGCGCGATTGCACAGGAGCACCGTGGAAGGTTTGCTGCTGCGGGGTACGAGCTTGGAAAGGATTGGGCTCGTGTGGCTGGAATGGGGATTGCTGCGTGCTATTCATCGCCTACCAACCTACAACCCAACCCCCGATCAGCATTCGAACACCTGTAGCTAAGCCTGCCCCTGCGCGCTTTTTGTGCCAATCGTGGCACAATAGTTGCTCATGAGCGAGGAGCAGCTGTTTGAAATCCGTATGCCAAGTGGCACCGATGACCCTTTGTCTGATGCCGAGATCCAGCGCTATCGCAAAGAAATCGACCGGCTTGACCGAGAAATCCTCGATGCTGTCAAGCGCCGCGCCCTTATTTCTAAGGCGATCGGCCAAACCCGCATGGGCTCAGGCGGCACCCGTTTGGTGCACACCCGTGAAGTAGCCATTATCAATCAGTTCAGAAAAGAAATTGGCGAGGAAGGCCCAGTGCTTGCAGGTTTGCTCTTAAGGATGGGCCGCGGCAAGCTCGGCAACGCCTCTCAGCAGTAGCTCGCAACTACGCCGAGCAGTAGCTCGCAGCAGCGCCATGCATAAATGAGCGAAGGCCTCGATCCACATTGCTGTGTGTCGAGGCCTTGAGGCGTTTTAGAGCCTACCCGCCACCACGTTGCAGCGGCGGGAGCGCACGTAGCCGAGGTTATTTCGGCAAAGAGATGAATTGGGTGTCGAGGAACTCGTGGATGCCCTCGAAGCCGCCTTCGCGGCCAATACCGGATTGCTTGACGCCACCGAAGGGTGCTGCCGGATCGGAGAGTGCACCCTTGTTCACTGCCACCATGCCGGCTTCGATCTTTTCTGCCACATTCAGTGCTCGCTCCAAACCGGAGGAGAAGACGTAGGCAGCAAGACCAAATTGCGTGTCATTGGCCTTTCGCACGGCCTCTTCATCGCTGGTGAAGGTAGTCACGGCAATCACTGGGCCGAAGATCTCATTGTCCAGGATCTCGGAACCTTCGGGGATATTGCCAAGCACCGTCAGCGGGTAGTAATAACCATCTTCTGGCAAGCCCTCGGGCAGTGCATCGCCAAGGAAACGGGTGGCACCGCGCTCTAGGGCGTCGTCGACAAGCTTGGATACCGTCTCTACCTGATCGGTTCCCGAAAGCGCTGCATAGTCCACATCTTCCAAGGTGGCAGGCCCTTGGCGGAGCTGCTTCATGCGCTCAACCACGCGCTCGGTGAATTCCTCGGCGATGCTTTCTTGCACCAAGAAGCGGTTGGCTGCGATGCACACCTGGCCTGCACCACGCATCTTCGCAGTTGCTACGGCCTCTACAGCGGTGTCCATGTCGGCATCATCAAGCACCACGTAGGGCGCATTGCCACCAAGTTCGAGGGAAACACGAATGGACTTCTCTGCTGCTTTTTGTGCCAGCATCTGACCAATTTCGGTGGAGCCGGTGAAGGTGAATTTGCGCAGGCGTTCATCTTCAAGCAGCGAGGACACGTTCGATGCCTTATTCGACGGCAAGACGGCAACCACACCATCGGGCACGCCTGCCTCTTGCAGCAGCTTTGCCAGATAGAGCATGGTCAGCGGGGTCTTAGAAGCAGGCTTGACCACCATGGTGCAGCCGGCAGCCAGGGCTGGAGCCAATTTGCGCGCACCCATTGCCAGGGGGAAGTTCCACGGGGTAACCGCAAGGCAGGGGCCTACCGGGACGTGGCGCACCACAATGCGGGCGTTACCTGCTGGGCTTTCGCGGTAGTCACCGCGCACGCGCACGGCCTCTTCTGCAAACCAGCGGAAGAATTCCGCAGCATAGGCCACTTCGCCTTGGGAATCCTTCAGTGCGCGACCAAGTTCAAGGGATTGGATGAGGGCGAGTTCTTCGCCGTGTTCGTGGATGAGCTCGAAGGCCTTGCGCAGGATCTCAGAGCGTTCACGGGTCGAGGTTGCAGCCCATTGCTCTTGGACTTCTACGGCCTTATCGAGCGCTTCGCGCGCGTCGTCTTTGCTAGCAGAGGCCACGGTAGCCAACACGGTGCCATCGGAAGGGTTATATACCTCGAGGGTGCCGCCATCTGATCCATCGCGGAATTCTCCGCCGATGAACAAACCAGTGGGGACATCCTGAGGCAATTCAGTGGGGAACTTTTGAGCAGTCATGCCACTACTGTAACCGCGATATGCAGGCTGTGTGTGATCAGCGGTACAAGTTATTTTCAAGCTTTGGGAGGTCACAGGAACTGTGATCAATTCGCAGCACGCGATCAGAGCGATTCGGGCAAAACTGGACTAGCGTTAGAGGTGAACTCATGACCGATCGGAAATAAAGTCGGTATAAAGCAAAACTTGGAATTGCCAGGCTTAGTGAGAAGGCGTCGCCTTTTGCGGGGTTTGGTTCCTGCCAAGATCGTCTACAGAAACGGAGCTCGACTATGTCATTCGACGTCACTGCCACACCGGAATGGGAGGCGCTGGGCAAGCGCCACGAGGCGCTCCAGGCCACTGATCTGCGCACCCTATTTGGTGCAGACGTCAATCGCGCCGAGCGCTTCAGCTTCGATGCCGCTGGATTGCACGTCGATTTGTCGAAGAACTTCATCGATGCCGATACCCTCAATGCGCTGGTGGATCTGGCCAACGCCGCTGATCTAAAGAACAAGATCGAGGCCATGTACCAAGGCGAGCACATCAACAACACCGAGGATCGCGCAGTACTGCACACCGCGTTGCGCATGCCTGTAGAAGATGAGCTGGAAGTCGATGGCCAAGACGTCGCCGCCGATGTGCACGAGGTGCTCGCCCGCATGCGTGACTTTGCCACGGCACTGCGCTCTGGCGCTTGGTTGGGCTATACCGGCCACACCATTAAAACTGTGGTCAATATCGGCATCGGCGGCTCCGACTTAGGCCCCGCCATGGCAGTGAAGGCACTGCGCGCTTATGCCACCGCCGGTATTCACGCCAAGTTCGTCTCCAACGTTGATCCCGCCGACATGGTGGCAGTACTGGATGAGTGCGACCCCGAGTCTACCTTGTTTGTGGTGGCCTCTAAGACCTTCACCACCCAAGAAACCCTGGCCAATGCCCATGCCGCTAAGCGCTGGGTACTGGAGAAGTTCGGCGATGAAGCCGCGGTAGCAAAGCACTTCGTGGCCGTTTCCACCAACGCCGAGAAGGTGGCCGAATTCGGTATTGATACGAAGAACATGTTCGGCTTCTGGAACTGGGTTGGCGGGCGCTACTCCGTGGATTCCGCCATCGGTTTGTCGCTGATGACGGTGATTGGACCCATGGACTTCATGCGCTTCCTCGAAGGCTTCCACGCCATGGATGAGCACTTCCGCACCGCCGATTTCCGCGAGAACATCCCCGTGCTCATGGGCTTGTTGGGCGTGTTCTACAACGACTTCTTTGGTGCAGAAACCCACGCCGTGCTGCCTTACTCCGAGGATCTTGGCCGTTTCCCCGCCTACTTACAGCAGCTCACTATGGAGTCCAACGGCAAGTCTGTGCGCCGCGACGGCACCCCGGTGACCGCCGGTACCGGCGAGATTTTCTGGGGCGAGCCCGGCACCAATGGCCAGCACGCCTTTTTCCAGCTCATGCACCAGGGCACCAAGCTGATCCCCGCAGACTTCATTGGTTTTGCCCGCCCCAAGCAGGATCTGCCCACCGCTAGTGGCGAGGGCTCCATGCATGATCTTTTGATGAGCAACTTCTTTGCCCAAACCAAGGTGCTGGCCTTTGGCAAGACTGCCGAGGAGATTGAGGCCGAGGGCGTTGCCGCCGAGGTTGTGCCCCACAAGGTGATGCCGGGCAACCGCCCCACCACCACCATCCTTGCCGAGGAACTCACCCCCTTTGTGCTTGGTTCCTTGATCGCCCTGTATGAGCACATCGTGTTTACCCAGGGCATGATCTGGGACATCAACTCCTTCGATCAATGGGGCGTTGAGCTGGGCAAGCAGCAGGCCAATGACCTTGCCCCGGCCGTCAGTGGCGAACAGGACGTCGATTCCGGCGATTCCTCCACCGACGAGCTGATCCGCTGGTACCGCTCCAAGCGCTAAGGCCTCTTAGTTTTTCAAGCCCCCCCCCCTTCCCGCCTCACATGCCAGGTGTGGGAGGGGTGTTGGCGTTTTTGGGGGTGGCAAAAGGAAAACCAGCCCCTTGCTGCACATCTCGCAGCAAGGGGCTGGTGTCTTCTACCTGGCGATAGCACAGCAAGCCGGCACGTTTGCTCACTCAGCGCGCCAGCACGTTTGCCAACTCAGCACGCCAGCACGTTTGCTAACTCAGCAAGAACGGCAACGCAACGCACGCCACCACGGTGCCAAAGATGATGGCGGCAAATAGCTTGCCCTGCCAGCGGGCATAGTTGAAGTCGATGCCGATGCCATAGCGACGCTCAACTATTACGCGCTGATCCTCGGGGTTGTAGTAGAAAAGCCCGAACTTGTAGTGGTGATTCACGCCTTCCACCTCGGCCCCCTCTGGCATCCTCCCGGATTGCTGGGCCTTCTCGATTGCTCGTTGCAAACCTCGCGTTTGCGCACTGGCCCACCAAATCAACAGCACCAGCACCACCAGCACGAGAATCATGATGCCAATGAACAGTCCCATCCCATCCATCACGTGCTGGTACTGGGGCAGCACCGAGCACACTTGGACCACCGCGATTACGAGTGCCAGTGCCAGACTGATGTAGGCAATCATTTTGGCTGTCAGCACCCGGTTGAGTTCACTTTGCAGGCGCCGGTCAATGGGGTGATCTTCGGATTCATTTTGCTTCATCGCGTAGGTGGCAATCCCGGTCACGACCACCATCAGCACAATGGTGCCGATGAAGATAAAACTGCCCATAAAAACAGCGCTGATCGATTTCGGCGCAAAATCATCCGGCCCGTCTGCGCCCCAGTGGGTGGGCACCGGCGAGGGAATGTCTTCCCATCGCATCCCCACATACGCCATTGCCCCACCGATGATGAGTGCACACAGCAGGTAGAGCCACTTCACGCTGCGTGTAGAAGGCCTCGGGTGATCTATTCGTTGCCACAGTTGGGCGTTATCCATGATGCTTCCTCTCCGGCTTTCTTTGTTGAGCTTCAAAGCCTCTTCGCCGGCTGGTCGCTTAAGTTTGTAGCTTAGCTCACATACTATCGGAGGCAATACAATAGGGCAATGCCTGAAGCCAACCATCACCACGTAGTACAGATCCGGCCAAGCGAAGGCCCGCACGAATACCAGCAGCTCGTGCACATTTGGGAAGCCAGTGTCCGCGCCACCCACACATTTTTGAGCGAGCAGCACTTCGAAGAAATCCGCGGCAACCTCGCAGAGGGCTACTTCCCCCAAGTCGAACTCCACGTCGCCACCATCGCCGGGAAACCCGTGGGCTTTAGCGGCACCCACGGCGATAGCTTAGAGATGTTGTTTATCCACCCCGATTGGATGCGCCACGGCATCGGCACCCGCCTGCTCCACCACGCCCTCGAACGCGGCATCACCCGCCTGGACGTTAACGAAGAAAACCCGCAGGCCATCGCCTTCTACCAACACCACGGCTTCACCACCACATCACGCAGCGAAACCGACGAGGCCGGCCTGCCCTACCCCATCTTGCACATGGTGCGCTCTTAGCTTTTCGACGCCCCTGCTACCGACCTCAAACGCCACCCACTGGGCAGACCGCGATACAGAGACCAAGCAGTGGAAGTACATAGCACGAGCGTGATGAATATTTTGGCGGGAGTGGCGTCCAAACGCGCGCCTACAAAAGCGGCGAAGAAGATGGTGCCGATCAGCAGCGCGCGGCGAGTCTGCTGAGGTGCCCACGCAAAAGTCAATGCTGTGAGAACCAGTGCTGCACCCACGCTGATGGTGTAGGAAGCGCGGCCATCAAGCGAGTACACCGCGATCAATTGCGCTAGCAGCATCAGCAGCGCTGCGGGGATCCATTTCTGCATGACTTGAAGTATTCCTCAGCAGTGAGACATGAGCGATATGAAACAACAATCCAAGGCAGCACCCACCCGGAGATTAACGGCGCATTTTCTGTGCTGTGCAGGGCAGTTGTAGGCGGTGGTGCGTCGAAAAGCCTGCTGTTGAAATCTTCATAATCCCAGGCCGTGGGGTATCCTCCCCTGAGTAAAAATTTTCTCACCCCGTGAAAGGCGTCGATCCGTGACCCAGCCAGCTCAAAAGCCAAACACCATTAGCAGCAAGATCGCCCATGTGATGGACGATTCCATTAAGGTGCCCGGCACGCAACGGCGCTTCGGACTCGATCCGGTAATGGGTCTGGTGCCAGGTGTCGGCGCGGTCGCCGGTGCGTTGGTGGCGATGGGCATTGTGGCCGACGCGATCCGCTATCGCGTGCCAATCATCGTGCTGCTGCGCATGGGGTTAATGATCATGGTGGATATGATCATCGGCGCAATCCCGTTCATCGGCCAAGCCTTCGACTTCGGTTTTAAGGCCAATAAGCGCAACCTGCGCCTGCTGGAAGAGGCCATCGCCAGCCCAGAGGCAAAGCGCAAGGAAGCCAAGGCCTACATCATCGGCGCGATCCTCGTCTTCGTGCTCTTGCTCGTCCTCATCCTGGTGGGATCTGGTGTGGCCATCTACTTCATCGGCAAGGCGCTTGGGCTTTGGGGCTAAGGCGAATACTCACCGCCTGCCCCTGATGCGGGTGCCACGCTGCACTCATCGCGCCACCGAGGTTACAAGACGCCTCGGCGGCGTTTCTTTTTTGCTCGATACAGGCCACCGCCCACATCCGGATGTTTTGCAGCATCGCAGAAGCTACTGCAGGTTTACTACCCCTACTTCAGGGTCTAGGCATTGCTGTGGCGTTGAAGCCAGCGATAACGTGAGAGCAACCGCAAGCGAAGAAGGTGCATGCCATGAACTCCAAATTCACTCCCCTGATCGCATCCATCGCGCTGCTTGCCCTGCTGCTCGGTACGTTTTTATATGCGCTTATTTCCAAGCCATCTACTTCTATAGCCTCGCAGTGGTTTCCTGCCATCTTTTATGTCGCGGTGCTGCTCATTGCCGTTCTGAGCATCGCTGCAATGCGTAGACACCGCCAGCGCAGCCGCCCTGTGGCGATCATCCACACCATCTCGATGCTGTCAGTGATCCTTGGTGTTGCTTCCTTCTACGTGTTCAATGCCCCCACCACCATCAACATCTTCGGTTTCCTAGCTGTTGCTGGCGGTTCAATTATTGCCTGCCTCAGCGCCATCCCCCTCGCCGTAAGCCCCGAGCCTCAGTAGCTCGTTTTTTGCCAATAGCCCAGCAGCATCCCAGGTGCGGCTCGAAGTGTGATGGGCACCTGCCCTACACTTTCTGCCATGCGCGCATTGCTGTGGTTCAGAGATGATCTTCGAGTCCAAGACAATCTGGCGCTGCTCGCTGCCACCGAATCTGCCGAGGAAGTAGTAGCCGTCTATCTGCTCGATGAGCACTCCCCTGAGGTGCGCCCCCTCGGTGGAGCGTCCAAGTGGTGGCTCCACCACAGCCTCAACGCCTTGCACGCAGAGCTGAAAGCACTCGGCATTCAACTCATCTTCCGCACAGGTGCCGCACGCGAGGCGATCCCCGCGCTTGCGAAAGAAATCCAGGCCTCGGCGGTGTTCTGGAATCGTCGCTATGGCGCTTCGCGAGCCATCGACGCCGATATCAAACAGCACCTCCACCACGAAGGCATCGAAGCGAGTTCTTTTCCGGGCCACCTGCTTTTTGAGCCCTGGAACATCGCCAATAAGCAGGGCGATCCCTATAAGGTCTTTACCCCCTTCTGGCGGGCTTGCCGCGAACAACCTGCCCCCGCCTACCCCAAGGATGCCCCCGATCCCCTTGGTGGCACCCCGAGCGACTTCACCACGGCCTCATTGGATCAGATCCTGCCGCTGCCAACCTGGCCGCATGAATTTGCCCAGCACTGGCAACCCGGCGCGGCTGGGGCCTACGAGGCCTTGGAGGATTTCTTAGACCACACCATCGATGATTATGCCGATGGCCGTGACGTTCCTGCGCTGGGGCACACCTCAAAGCTTTCCCCGCACCTGCGTTTTGGTGAGATCAGCCCCCGCGAAGTCTGGCATGCCGTGGCCGAGCACCCCGCGCACGATTCTGAGGGCGCACGGGTATTCCTCTCCGAGCTGGGCTGGCGCGAATTCGCCTGGCACACGCTCTATCGCCACCCAGACCTTGCTACCCGCGGCCTTGATCGTCGCTTCGACGCGATGGTGTGGGAACACGACCCGGAGGGCTTGACACTGTGGCAACAGGGCAAGACAGGCTTTGGGCTTGTCGACGCAGGCCTGCGCGAACTTTGGCGCACCGGCACCATGCACAATCGCGTGCGCATGGCCGCAGCTTCCCTGCTGGTGAAGAACATGATGATCGACTGGCGCCTTGGCGAGCAATGGTTCTGGGATACCCTGCTGGATGCTGACGAGGCCAGCAACCCCTTCAACTGGCAATGGGTGGCCGGCTGTGGCGCGGACGCCTCTCCCTATTTCCGCATCTTTAACCCGGAAACGCAGCAAAAGAAGTTCGACGCCAACGGCAAGTACGTCAACCGCTGGGCACCCGACTGGATGGCTCATACCCCTGTGGTGGATCTACGCGAATCGCGCGCCCGGGCACTGACCGCCTTTGATGCGATCAAGGGGCTGCCGCGCTAGTGGCTTCACTAGCACGGCCTAGTTCCCACGCAGGGGCTGGCAGTGCGGGCACCACCAGATGATGCGCTCAAGTTCGGCACGTGGATCGTCGACAAGCGAAGATTTTTCAATCAGGTTGCCGCAACGCCTGCAGGGTTTGTGATTGCGCCCAAACACATAGGAGGTTTCGCCCGCACGCCGCACCCCGGTGGATACGCGAATGGGCGAAAGTCGGTTGTCCCACATCAGATTGCGCGTAACCTGAAGGATCCGATCCACGTCCACGTATCGCACTCGCTCGGCGGGATGCACCCCGCAAATAAAACAGATCTCCGCGCGGTACTCATTGCCCACACCGGCGAGAATTTTCTGATCCAACAAGGCCAACCCGATGGCTCGATCAGGCTGCGCGAGCATCCGCCGGCGCGCTTCTTCTTCGCCGCCTTCCAACCAAGCATCGCCCAACACATCAGGACCTAGGTGGCCGATCTGGTTGTGGTATTCGCTGGTGGGATACACCCGCACCATGCCTAAGTCGTGGCCTACCACCTCGATGGGGCGCGGCTGCGGGGCGCCTTCGAGCTCTAGTACCACGCGCGCACTAAAGCCTGGCTTGCGCCACTTATCACCCTTGAGGTGCACCGCCCAGGTGCCCTCCATTTTCAGGTGCGTGTGCAAGATCTCCGGCCCGAACTGCATAAAGAGGTGTTTGCCATAAGGCCACACGCGATCGACGATGCGCCCATCAAAATTGGCCAGGGCAAAATTGGGCACGCGGATGCTGGTGCCAAGCACCTCGCGGCCTTGCATGAACTGCATGCGCCTGGATAGTTGATAGACGGAATCACCCTCTGGCATGCACAACAGTGTATGACTTGTTGGCATGAGCACCACGCACCCATCCCCGCTCGGCGGCAGGCGCCCTACCCGCGATGAGCTTCCCGGATTCTATGGCCATCCTGTCAGCGACCGCCTGCCGGAACCCGGCGCGCCGCAACTAGAGCTACTGATCGTCGGTGTGAACCCCGGTTTGTGGACGGCCGCCGTCAACGCCCCCTTCGCTCACCCCGGTAACCGCTTTTGGCCCTCGCTTGATCGCGCGGGCATTATCAGCCCCGTGGTGGAATGCTCAGCCGGCATGAGCGATAGCGACGAGCAACGCCTGCGCGAGCTTCGCATCGGCATTACGAACCTGGTTGCCCGCGCCACGGCTCGCGCCGACGAACTAGAAAAGCAGGAGCTTATCCGCGGTGCCCGCCGCGTGGTTGATTTAGTGTGCGAGCTTGAACCCAAGCGCGTGGCCGTCGCCGGCATCACCGCGTTTCGCACGGCCTTTGGGCTGCGCAAGACAAAGCTGGGCAAGCAAGATACCTCGCTGATTCCCGGCTGGCCTGCCCACGTGCCGCTGTGGGTCGTGCCTCAGCCAAGTGGGCTGAACGCGCACGAAAATATCGACACCCTGGCCGCCAAGTGGCAGGCAGTGATGCACGACTAGCGCCGCCAACCCCCAGAGCCATACCCTCCGCGCTTCGGCCCGCGGTCGCGGAAGGGATTTAAGCCCTTCTCCCCCACGCTGCCATCGGGGTTCACACCGGTCTGGCCGTTAAAGGGCACATCTTCAAGCGCGCTGCTTAAATCACGGCCGCGTCGTGCACCCGAGCCCGTATCCACGGGTTGGCCGGCAATGCGGATACCGCGTGGAGTAATGGATGCCCCGGCACCGCGCATAAGCTCCACGTACCCGCCTGTCAGTGCTGCTTCGCCATTGACCTTCTCAATGACCAAGCGGCTGAGCATGTTCTGGCCTACCGCCTGGCTTAATGCTTGCACCACCAATTGTGCGAGTGTTTCTTGACTAATACCGGGCGGAGGATCTAAGAGCGTGAGCGTTTTTCCGCCACGGGTGAGGTGGGCTGCAAGGAGGCCGTCGATAAGCACCACAACCGCACCGGCGGACCTGCTGAGTGTTCCTTGCACCTCTGGCCACGCCAAGGCCGCGCCATAGGGGTTGGCGGGATCGCAGGCAGCAAGAACCACCACGGTTGGTTCCTTGGTGCCACTGGGCCAGCCTTCAACATCTGGAGTATCGCTCAGGCCACGCAACCAGTCGATCACCGCAGGGGTAGAAAACTGTGCGCCACCGAGACCTTCAATGATGTAGCCGCGCATGGCTTTACCGGACTCTTCAAAGCGCGTGAGCACGCGGTAGGCCAGCGCAAAGCCACCCAATACATCTTCTGCCACCACGCTGCCACGGGTGACTACACCATAGCGATCCAACCAGGCCTCGCCGTGGGCTACCGAACGGGCGGTGGCATCGGAATTGGCCAGCGGTGCCATAGCCCAACGGCCTTTCATATCCTCCGGTTGGCCAGCCCTTTGTGCCTGGGCAAAGCTGGTGCGGCCCATGCGCAGCCGGGAGCGATTCGGTGTACGCCGTGCGCGGTGCGATGCCTTGCCGCCACCTCCTGCTGCAGCAAGGCGCGCGCGGATCGGGGTGAAGCTATCGGGAGAGACTAAGCCTGCCTCGAACAAACCCCAGAGGGCCTCGCGGATTTCTAAGTCCGTGGCCGTGCCGTGAATCAAACCGAGGTCTTCGCCACTGACTTCCTCACGCAATGCAGCAAATAAGAAGCTGCCGCCGTGGCGCATGACCTCAAGCAACTGGGTTTGTAAGTGGCTTAGTTCCACCTCAGCAGGCTCAGGCATGAGCTCTGCTGCATAGTCACTCGGCAGCAACATCACCCAAGGATCCGCTGCTCCGGCACTGCCTGCGCCTACCACGAGTACCTCACCGGATGCGGTGAGCTCATCTAAATCCAGTGGCGAGTAGTTCCGCACACGCTGCGGTAACACCAGCGTTTCCCAAGCAGAAGCCGGAAGGCGCACGCCGGCGAGTTGTTCGACCACGGCAAACACACCATCGGCACCCATGGCCTCGGGGCGCTCGCCCACCGCCGCCACCTGCTGCCAGGCAGGCAGGAAGCGCCCATAGGCGCTGGGGCTTACCGGCTGGGTTTCTGCACGCGCTGCCGCCAAGGAACGCGAGCGGATGGTCTTGAGCACCTCAGGGGCAACGTATTCGGACTCATCAACGCCCTGGCGGAAATGCCCGCTGAGCAGGCGCCCATCTGCCTCAAACGCACTCAAGACGGTATGAGCCACACCCGCTGCCAAACCAAAAGCGCGCTGCAGATCGCCCAATACAAATGGCCCGCGGGTGCGCGACCACCTGGCCACCAATTGCTCTAAGGCATCGGGAATGGTTTCTACCTGCGCTGCCACCCCAGGTGGAACGGGAATGCCTAAACCATCACGCAACAACGGCGCATCGAGCACTTGAGCCAGGTGCGGCACACCCGCGATGCGCACCGTCATCACACGACCGGAGAGTGCAGCAATGGATTGGGCATGCAGCTCCTCGGCGGATGCTGCGAAATTGGCAATCTCGGGCAGTGCCTCAAGGGGTACTGGGCCAAGCACGCGCAGGGCGTCGGCAAGCTCCTCGGGGCTTCGGGCTTGGCGATCTTCTGCCACGCGGCGCAGGCGCTGATCAATCTCGGTGATGATCTCTGGATCCAGCAGATTGCGCAGCTCAACGGTGCCCAAAAGCTTGGCCAGCAGGGCCGGATCAAGTGCTAATGCCGCGGCGCGTTTTTCCGCCAGGGGCGAATCGCCCTCGTACATGAATGCGCCGGTGTAATTGAACAGGATCGAGGAGGCAAAGGGGCTTGGTTGCTGCGTGGTGACCTCCGCGATGCGCACTTTGCGCAAGGCAATAGCCCGCAACAGCGACTGCAAAGCCGGAAGGTCGTAAACATCCTTGAGGCATTCGCGCACCGTTTCCAAGATGATGGGAAAGCTTGGGTATTTGCGCGCAACGTCCAATAACTGTGCGGCGCGTTGGCGCTGCTGCCACAAGGGCGCGCGTTTTCCGGGATGCTTGCGCGGCAACAGCAGGGCGCGGGCGGCGCACTCACGAAAACGGGAGGCAAACAGTGCTGAATTACCCACCTGTTCAGCCACAATCTGTTCAATCTCGTCCGGGTCCACCACAAAGAGTGCCGCCGAGGGTTCTTCTTCCGCCTCCGGTAAACGCAGCACGATGCCATCATCTGAGCTCACGGCCTGTGCATCCATGCCAGTTTCTTGGGCGATGCGAGCACCCACCGCAAGCGCCCAGGCGGCATTCACGCCACGGCCATAGGGGGTGTGCAGCACCACGCGCCAATCGCCTAATTCATCGCGGAAACGCTCCAACACCAGGGTTTGCTCATCGGGCACGATGCCGGTGGCTTCGCGCTGCTCTTGGAGAAACGCAATGAGGTTTCTGCGGGCGCGCTCATCTAAGCCAATGCCGTCGAGTTCGCCTTCGTTGGCGAGCACGTGGCGTCGAAAAGCTCCAAGTGCGGCACCAAGTTCTGCCGGGCGGCCTGCCTGATCGCCCGACCAAAACGGCAAACGCCCCGTATGCCCTGGGGCCGGAGTAACAAGCACCTGGTCGCGGGTGATTTCTTCGATGCGCCAGCTTGAGGCACCGAGGGTGAAGATATCGCCCACGCGGGACTCATAGACCATCTCCTCGTCCAACTCGCCCACGCGACGCGGCACGCCCTCGCCGCCTACAAGAAAGACCCCGAACATGCCGCGATCCGGAATGGTGCCGCCGGAGGTGACGGCCACACGCTGGGCACCTGGGCGAGCAGACATGATGCCGTTGATGCGGTCGAAGGTGATCCGCGGGCGCAGCTCGGCAAAATCGGTGGAGGGATACACCCCGCTTGCCAGGTCAATCACGGCATTAAACACATCGCGCGCAAGGTTTCGGTATGGATATGAACGCAATACAGTTGCGTACCACTCTTCTACATCCAGATCCTCCATGGACACCGCGGCGATGGTTTGCTGCACCAGCACATCCAGGGGATTCATAGGCACGCTGAGCTCTTCAATCAAACCCTGGCGCATCCGCTGCACCGTCACCGCCGACTGCACCAAATCCGAGCGATGCTTGGGATAAAACGAGCCCTTCGACACCGCACCCACCACGTGCCCGGCACGGCCAACTCGCTGCAAACCACTGGCCACCGAAGGTGGCGACTCCACCTGAATCACCAGCTCAACCGCGCCCATATCGATGCCCAACTCCAGCGAACTGGTGGCCACCACTGCTTTGAGCGCACCTTCTTTGAGCATCGTTTCTGTCAGTGCGCGCTCATCCTTCGACACCGAGCCGTGGTGCGCACGCGCGATCACCGCAGGCGCCTTGCCGGCAACATCGCTGGCCTTCATAAGCTGCGCCGGGGTGCGCCGTAGTTCTGGCGATAGGGTCTCCGGCGCGTGTTGCATGGCGTGCAACTCATTTAAGCGACTGGTTAAACGCTCCGCAGTACGCCTGGAATTAACAAACACCAAGGTAGAGCGGTGCGCCATGACCTCATCAAAGAGCTCTTGCTCAATAAAAGGCCAAATCGATCCCTGTTGCGGCAGCGCAGATTCTTGGCTTTGTGGCACCACGCCTGCTTCTTCGGGCGCACCTTCCAGTGCATCTTCGGGCGCATCTTCCAGTGGAGTCATCAGCCCCAATGGATCATCGATGGTGGCCTCACCGATGGTGGAACCGGGCTCTGGGGTGGGAAGATCCGACATATCCTCAACCGGCACATGCACATCGAGCTGCCAGCGCTTTTCTAAGGGCGGATCGACAATCTGCACCGGCCTATCGCCGCCAAGAAATTTCGCCACCGTATCTAAGGGCCGCACCGTGGCAGATAGACCAATGCGCTGGATGGGGTGCTGGGCCAGGCGTTCAAGGCGCTCCAGGGTAAGGGCAAGGTGCACACCACGTTTGGTGCCAGCAAGGGCGTGGATTTCATCAATAATCACCGTCTCCACGCCGGATAAAATCCCACCGGCCTTCGAGGTGAGCATCAGGTAGGCGGATTCGGGCGTGGTGATCAAAATATCCGGAGGCCTGCGCACTTGGCGGGAGCGCTCAGCTTGAGGCGTATCACCGCTTCGCACCCCCACAGAAATCTCGGCCGGATCAAGCCCGAGGCGCGCAGCAACTTGGTTAATGCCGTATAAGGGAGCGCGCAGGTTATTTTCTACGTCCACACCCAGTGCTTTGAGCGGCGAGATATACAGCACTTTTACCCCGTCGCCCTGCTTGGCAGTCTTTGGCTGTGCAGCGCCGGTGGGCAGCGCCATTTGGCCAGGGGCCTCCACTAAGCCGTTGAGTGCCCATAAAAACGCCGCCAGCGTTTTACCCGAGCCGGTAGGTGCCACCACGAGGGCATGCTCACCAGCAGAGATGTGGCGCCAGGCTTGCTCTTGCACAGCCGTAGGCGCTGCGAAGACCTCTTGAAACCACGTGGCTACCTGAGGCCGAAAGCGCGTGAGAATGCTCTCGGAGGGAAGGTTGGACATGTGCCTATTCAACCAAAGATCTACACTGGCATACATGACTGCTCACTTTGATGATGAGACCTTGACCCGACGTCTCGCCCAAGGCACCGGCGAGGTGCTTAAAGGCGTGCGCAATGTCGGCGTGCTGCGGGGTCGCAGCCTGGGCGATGCCGGTGATGATCTCGCCCAAAACTGGATTGCACGAGTGTTGGAGCAACACCGCCCCGACGATGGGTTCCTTTCCGAGGAGGCCGCCGATAACCCCGAGCGCCTTGGCAAAGAGCGCGTGTGGATCGTCGACCCGCTCGATGGCACCAAGGAATTTGCTACCGGTAGGCAAGACTGGGCGGTGCATATCGCGCTGGTAGAAAATGGACACCCCACCCATGCCGCTGTGGGCTTGCCTGACCTTGGCGTGGTGTTTACCACCGCTGATTCCCGCGCCGTGAGTGGCCCTTATGCCAAGCGCATTGCGGTTTCGCACAACCGTCCTCCGGCGGTTGCCGAATACATTGCTGAGCAGCTCGGTTTTGAAACTGAACCGATGGGATCTGCGGGCGCGAAGGCGATGCACGTGCTCTTGGGCGATTATGACGCCTATATCCACGCAGGTGGCCAATACGAGTGGGACTCGGCAGCACCTGTGGGTGTGAGCCTTGCCGCGGGACTACACTGCTCGCGCTTAGATGGCAGCCCGCTGACCTATAACAACAAAGACACCTACCTTCCCGACGTGCTGATCTGCCGCAAGGAACTCGCCGAGGACATTTTGCGGATGTTGGCTGAATTCCGCGAAGAGCACGGCTCTTATTAGAGCTTGGGGTGCCTCGGTTAGGCTAGGAGGCATGACCGTCATCCCCACGCCCTATGAGGACTTGCTGCGCAAAATTCTTGCCGAAGGTACCCACAAAGACGATCGCACTGGCACCGGAACTCAAAGTTTGTTCGGTGCCCAGATGCGCTTTGATCTCCAGGAGCACTTTCCGCTGATCACCACCAAAAAGGTGCACATGAAATCGGTGATCGGCGAGCTGCTGTGGTTTTTGCGCGGAGATTCCAATGTGGAGTTCCTCCACGAACACGGCGTGAGCATCTGGGACGAATGGGCCGATGAGGAAGGCGATCTTGGCCCGATCTACGGAGTGCAGTGGCGCTCTTGGCCCACCCCCGATGGCCAGCACATCGATCAAATTCTCAACTCGATTGAGATGCTGAAGAACGACCCCGATTCCCGCCGCAATATCGTCAGCGCCTGGAACGTCTCGGAGCTGCACAATATGGCCTTGCCGCCGTGCCACATGATGTTCCAAATGTATGTTGCCGATGGCAAGCTCTCGGTGCAGCTTTATCAGCGCAGCGCCGATATGTTCCTTGGCGTGCCTTTTAATATCGCCAGCTATTCGCTGCTCACCCACATGCTGGCCCAGCAAACCGGCCTTGAGGTGGGTGAATTCATCTGGACTGGTGGCGATTGCCACATCTACGATAACCACCGCGAGCAGGTGCAACTCCAGCTCTCGCGCGAGCCGCGTCCCTATCCGCAACTGAAGTTGCACAAGGCTGCAAGCATCAACGACTACACCTTCGAGGATGTAGAAATCATCGGCTACGATCCGCACCCCGTGATTCGCGGCCAGGTGGCTGTGTAAAAGACGGTGACGATGAAAGCGATTTGGGCGCAATCCATCGATGGTGTGATCGGCGATGGCAAGGATATGCCCTGGCATATTCCTGAAGACCTCGCCCACTTCAAGCGCACCACCAACGGCGAAGCGGTGTTGATGGGGCGCAGCACGTGGGAGTCGATTCCCCCGCGTTTTCGCCCCCTCCCCGGCCGGGAAAACCTCGTGGTATCTTCCCGCCAACCCGGCGAATGGTCCAAGGGCGCCGAGGTAGTTGCGCAGATTCCCAAGCTTTTCGACGCCTGGGTGATCGGCGGTGGCAGCGTTTACACCCAAACACTGCCCTTGTGCTCCGAGGTCGTGATTACCGAGGTGGACGCACAGCTTGGCCCCGTTTTGGGTGATCGGGCCGTCTTTGCCCCGAAGGTAGAAGACTTCGAGCTCGTTTCTTGTGGGCAGTGGCAGCACTCCCGCGGTTGGGTGCTTGGGGAAGGCGACCAGCAGCTTCCGGTGCGCTTTCGCATCAAGCACTTGCGCCGCAAGCAATAAATCACCACGATGGTAAGGCATGAGCAATGAACAACATGTCACGATTTACGCCGCCGATTGGTGCCCATTTTGCCAGCGCCTGCGCAAGGCACTCGATCGCACCGAAACTCCTTATGCATTGGTAGACGTAGAAGCCGATGAGCAGGCCTCGGAATGGGTGAAGTCGGTCAATAACGGTGATCGCATCGTCCCCACCGTGAAGTACTCCGATGGCACCACTGCCACCAACCCTGCTGCTTCTGAGGTTCGCCGCAAGCTCGAAGAGCTCCAAGGCTAACAACAAAGCAAAAAAGCGCCCCGATGGGCGCTTTTCTTTTTAGCTCCTGGGCTTATGGGGTGTCTTCTTCAAGTTCTCGAAGCAGATAGATATCCATAATCCAACCGTGCTCGGCGCGTAATTGCTGTTTGAGTTCTGCTACTTGCTCGCCAATGTCGTTGATATAGCCTTCGCGCAACACCTGGTGTTCTGTACCAAGGTATGCACCCCACCACATGTAGGTGTTGTGGGTTGGCCCATCCAGCCAGCCGGCGCCGCCGTCGAGCATCACCACGCAATTGCGGCGATCCTTCGGCGAGGCCTTGGCAAGGTTGCGCGCCGTGGTGATGTGAATGTCTTCCCCGATGCGATTGAGCAGCATTTTGTGTTCTGCGGTAAGCAACTGAATTGCCGTCACACCGGGAATCACCTCCACCGTGGATTCGAGTCCCTCGTGGCGCTGCATCCGCTCAATGATCCTCAACGTGGAGTCGTAGAGCGAAGGGTCACCCCACACAAGGAATGCCACACTATCGGTGCTGTGCTTCCTGATCGCCTCTGCAAGAAGGCGCGCACGCTCAGCGTGCCAGCGACGCACCTCTGCGCCATAGTTTTCAGGATTGCGATCCCTCGGTGGATCGTCCACCGTGACAATTGGCAAGTTGGGTGCGTGAGCACGAACGATTTGCTCGCGCAGTGCGAGCAAATCGTTTTTGGCGTCACCTTTATCCAGTGCCACTACGACATCGACGCGCTGAAGAGCGCGGATAGCCTTCAGTGTTAAAAGCTCCGGATCCCCAGCGCCAATACCAATGACGTAGATGGTGCGCATCGGCTTATTCGTCGTCGTCATCACCGTAGAGTTCTGCGCGGTCTACCTCGGTGAGCAAGGTGTTGACGTTGGCGTAAGACAGGGAGTTCTGCTGGTGGAGGTAACGGTCACACACTGCCGAAAGCTGCTTGGCGTCAAACTTATTCAGGGTGAGCAGACGGGTGAGGCTGCCGTCTTCTCCAAGCTCATCGAGGGCAAGGATCAGGCTATCGCCTTCCATCTTGACGTTGGCCACCACAGGGCGACGCTGGACATCGTGGAAAATTGGGTGAACGTTGCTCATTGCAAAACACTCCTCGTATCACGGGTGGTAGGTAGTAGCTCTAGCTTATTCCCTCAAAAGCAGTTTGTAAGCAGGATGGTTAAATTTCACTAACTTCCCATGCAGCGAATTACAGCGATGCCCCTATATTGCGGTAGCATGTTCTCCGCCGATGAGATTCTCAAATTCTTCGCATTGGTACTGCCCCAGTAGCTCAGTGGATAGAGCACGGCTCTCCTAAAGCCGGTGTCGTAGGTTCGATTCCTACCTGGGGCGCTTTTTTATTTTCCACCTTGCTCGTGGCACTGTTCGCCTTGCTTGCGGCACCGTGCGTAGCCGAGCACATCGCACCATATATATAGCCCTGGCCCGGCTTCAGGTGTGCCCTTGCCTATTGCCTTTTTCGGATTTCTTATCCAGGGCATCTGCGCGCCGTGGATACTCGCCGGGGTCTAGGTTGTGGGCCTTGGCGCTCAGCGCGTATGCGCTTCCCCGCTCGCACCGCGCATGCGCTGCGCATTTGCACCACCGCAAGGGTTACACCCGGTTTGTTGATCAAGCATCTTTCCAATTGCCCTTTCCTTTTCCAACATGAAATACTGTGACAGAAGTGAACTCCTGTGACTTGAGAGGTAAAAGATGAGCTTCAAGCGCGCAATCATCGCATTGAGCACCCTCGGCCTTGCGGCCACCATGATCCATAATCCAGCCCAGGCAGAAGAAAACCTCGTCTCCCAACTCCCCGGCGCCTCCACCGAAGGCACCGTGGTCATCAGCGATAGCCCGCATGTGCGCGTCGAAGTAGAAGAATTCGGTACCGAAGACTCAGCAAAAGTCACGGTGAAAAACAACTACGATCACGCCTTTGAGTGTTTTGCACCGGGCGTGTCCACTGACCCAGCAGCACCGGAGAAGCTGCCGAATGTGCTGAGTGAAGCCCGCATCATCAACGATTCTCTGAACTACTACCGGGCTCAGCCTTTCCTGCCCAAGGACGGCAAGAACGTTCCAGTCGTCGGCGTGATCCCCACCGATATCTTCCTGCAATACGTACCAGAGGGCAGCTCCGGTCGAATCTTCGGTGCCGAAACTGCGGCGCGTGCAGAACTTTCCCGCCAATGGGATCGCGCGCGCATCGCCGGACACACCGGTGAGATCGCTCCTTTTACCTTGGACCCAAGCAGCACCAAAGAAATCACCGTCAAGCTCAATACCCCAGGCCATGGCCCTCGCACGGACTTTGATGCAGGCGCCTTGCTGTACTGCACCGATGTGGAAGATCAGCAGGCCTATGTATTTGCAGGCTTTGAGCCAGGCGTGAACCCCATGTGGTCAGGCCTGAGCCCAGCAGACACCTTCCCTGGCAACAGCTCATCAAAGCGAAAGTAGGACAGCAAAGATGAAACGTATTACCCGATGCACCGCCATTGCCGTCGCCTTGAGCTTTGGAGCTCTTGCACTTCCTGCCCACGCAGCTAATGTAGTGCCAGGCGCAGAGACCACCGCAGACGTGGTCGTCACCGATAGCACTGCGCTTGAGGTGAAAGTTCACCCCGCCGATGCAGCGGCCACCGCCATTCGCGGGGAAGTGCGAAACACCTCCGAGCAAACCTTCGTATGCGCCGGCCCGAAGGGCAACGACGGCACCGCAGGCGATGTTGCCCCGGCTGAGCTTGTGGCGAAATCCGCTGCCTACTACCAAGCACACCTCTACCGCGTTGCTCCTGAGCTGCCGGTGAAAAGCCCGAAGCTTCCCATCTTCGGCCAGCTCAACCTGGGCACCCTTGACCTTGGCTCCTCTCAGGGCGCGCTCCAAGGCTCTGGTCCGCTGCTTGGCCAAGCCAATGGCATCCGCAACACCATCGCCAAAGAATATTCAGCAGCGCGCATGGCCGGACATGTGGGGCTGATCAAGAAGTTCACTATTCCTGCTGGTGAAACCGTGGAATTCGAGGCGGCGTTGCCCGCTCCCGCCAAAGGTGCTCGCACCGATTTCCAGGCCGCTGCCTTTTTGATGTGCACCCCAAGCGAGAGCAAGCAGCCGCACGTCTTCACCGGCTATGAAGAAGGCAGCCCCGCGAAGTTCCTGGGATCATCTTCGCTTCCCAAGCTGCCTGCCAAGCCTGAAAACGAGCCACCTGCTGCAGCAAGCACCAACGGAGAGGATGAAGCCTAATGTCAAAACGTGCTTTCTTCGCAACTGCCGCGGCAATGAGCATCGCCGCGAGCGCCTTGATCACCCCCGTAGCCCACGCCGCTGGCGTTGAGGCAAGCCATAGGGATGGCGACTCCATCTTCAACCGCAGCGTGAGCTCCAACGAGGTCGTGGTCGGTCAAACCCTCACCTACACCCAAAGCTTTGAGCGCAAGGCTCGCACCGATGCGATTTACTCCTGGACCAATAAGGTGAACTCCTGCCTTGAGTACGTCCCCGGTAGTGCCAAGCTGAACATTGCAGATCAAGCACAAAACATCGAAGCCGCACAGGTGAAGGCCACCAAGGGTAGTACCACCATCAGTGCCCCCGAGGGCAAGTGGACCTACTCTACTGATCAGCCTCATACATTCCAGTTGAGCTACCGAGTTACCCAAGACTGCGCCAACGAGCAGACCTTGGAATCTGGTTTTAGCTATGAGTACGACGGTTTTTGGGGTAGCAAGACCAGCAAAGACTACCGAGCTAGCAAATTCAACGGCGGCCCCGCAGCCCAGGTGGTTGCCAAGATTAAAACTGCCAGCACCACGACCCTGAGCCCCCTGCCTGAGTACGTTGCCGTTGGTGTGGAAACCCCACTGATTGCCACGGTGCAAGCAGCAGATGGTGCCGCAGTTGCCGGGCAGAGCATTACCTTCCAAGACGGTTCCGAGACGCTGTGTAGCGCCAAGATCAATGCCGAAGGCTTCGCCACCTGCAAATGGAAGCCTGCAAGCCTGGGCGACAAGAGCGTGAAGGCACGCTTTGGCGGCACCGACGCTATTGCTGCCTCGGAGTCTGAGACCTATAAGGTCAAGGTCTTAAGTGCAGTGCCGAAGCAGCCTCAAGATCTCACCTTCACCGAGGAGAAATTGAACGATCAGGTGCACACCATCGTCAGTGGGAAGGCAACCCCCGGCGCGGTGGTTGAGGCCTTGGCTCCCGGTGGTAATCGCTGTGTTGCCACCGCGGATGAAGACGGCAACTTTAGCTGCAACCTCGGCTACCTTCCCGCAGGTAAAGAACGCGGCGTTGCGGTCACCGAGAAGATCGATGGCGTCCAAGGTGAGGTAGCCACGCTCGTTGGCGACGTTGCAGAGGGCAACCCCCACGCTTTGGAAAGCTTCTTGCAGGTGCTTCGCAAGATCGGTTTTGGCATCCAGGACTTTTTCAAGCGCCTCTTTGATCCAAATACGTGGGTTGCCGTGGGCAGCGCTTAAGCGCATATCCCTTGCTTTACACCCCCTCTTTTCAGCCCCCAGGTAGCCACCTGGGGGCTTAGACTTTGTGACAACCCCTCGATGTGTCCGAAAAGGAGTGCGCTTTTGTCCCGCTACCGCTATCTTGCCTTGCCGATTGCAGCGCTATTGAGCACTGCAATGATCAGCCCAGTTGCCCTGGCAGCACCTGATTCCGCGCAGCCGGTGATTGCTGATTCTCCAGGACCTGCCGCCTGCGTTCCCTACTCCGGGGATATAACAAAGGGCAATGGGCAGTTCCCACTTGGGCTTCAAGCGCCGGATTTCGGCAACGAGGGCTATGAGGCTCTCAAGGTAGCCGAGCGCCAAGATCTGCCCCAGCGCATTGATTTCCGCGATAACGCCCAGGGGTTTAATCGCAAAATTGAAGCGGTCTTGCGCGATGGGCATATCTACGTTCGCAATATCGGCGATGCCACGTGGCGAGTAATGCCCACACCAGAGTGCATTGATGGCCAGATCATCGGCATCTCCATCAACGAGGACGCCCTCGTTGCCCTGGACCAGGCGGGCTGGATTTATACGGCCTCCAATTTACTTTCAAGCCCCAATCGTTGGGGTTGGATCCGCGCCTGGGGTGGCCCATTTTGGTTTGGGCCTGGTTTACAGTCGCCAAGCACCACGCCGTATCAGTGGTCGCTGAGCATCATTGGCAATCGCACCGACCGCGTCTATGACACCCCAGATGGCAAGCAGCAGCCAATTTCGCTTGCCAAGGTCACCCAGGTGCTCGCCGTGGATGGTTCGCGCATCTATAGCCTCGATCCTTGGCTCGCGCGCGATTATTCCTATGAGGTTGGCAGCCCCATCAATGGTCGCTTTATCCCCGAATCCATCTCGGCTTCTGGCTCCCAGATCTTCGTGATCAACCGCTATGGCGATATGTTTACCCGCCTCGATGATTTCGACGTCAAAGGCGCCGACCCAGCTCAATTCCGCTACACCTGGGGTGAAGATCCACGCCCTGCAGCTTCCGATGCGCTCACCCACCGTTTGGATCCAAGAACAGCTCCCATTGGCCTGCCTGGCGATGACTGGCACCCACAGCCGAAAATCCCTGGAGAAATCACTCAGCGCATCTCCATTCACTCCACCGGAGAAGGCTCTGATCAGCGAGAACTGAGGGTCGAGGGCAGGGATCAGGGCCGAAGTGGCTATTGGCACAAGCAGCTTTTCGACGCCCAATGGTCTTTCACCCCCACCGATGAGCCCCTTGCAGGAGCGTTGTTAGAAAACTCCCCCAGCGACCGTTCCTCAGACACCTTGGCGCCGCCAAGCCCGTATTCCTACTCAGGAGAGCTCACCTCGGGAGTCGAGCTCGATATTGATGCCTTCTCCTATGCTTCGCCCAAGCGCGAGGTGAAGCTTCGCATTGGCCAGCGCGAATACCCGCTGATCTTGCACACCGTAGATGGTCGCCTCGGCACGGCCTTGAGCATGAGGATGCTACCCGGTGAAGGAGAATTTGGTGCAAGGCCGGCAGGCTTAGTGGAGGCAGTACCACGCAATTACGCCGCGGCCTTTGAAGTCCCCTCGGCCACCGAAGCGGCTGCCCAACACGACCCAGAACTTCGCGCCTTCCTCAGCGAATACCTCGGTGGCGAGCAGTTCCACCAGGTCTATCTCAAAGTGGTGCCATCGCAGATGGAAGTGATCAACTCCCCCATCGCAGACATCGCCTTGAGCACACCTGGCGGTGTTGCCCGGTTGGCGTCGAAAAGCTAGGAGCTGCCACGGTACGCTAACCGCATGACGCAAGACCTATCAGTCACCCTGCTTGCCGAGGCGGGGCCAGAATCCGAACCGCTGGTGTCATTTGCCTGGATCATGGCGGTGGCGTTGCTGGGGCCAATTCTTTCCTATGCCACAGGCAAACGCATTCCAGCGGTGGTGGTACTGATTGCCTTCGGCGTGCTCATCGGCCCTCATGGCCTTGAACTTGCCTCAGAAGCAGGCGGCGTGCACCTGGTCAAGGAGATGGGTCTTGGTCTGCTGTTTTTGCTCGCAGGCTTTGAAATCAACCCCAATATTCTGCGAGGGCGCGAGGGAAAACAAGGCCTGGTTACGTGGCTGATCTGCATGGTGTCGAGTTTTATCGGCGCCTACGCAGTGCTTGGTTTTACTCGCCCCACCACCGCGGTAGTGCTTGCCATCGCTTTTACCTCTACCGCCGTTGGCACCCTGCTGCCGATTATGAAAGAACAGCGCATGCTGGATAAGCCCGTGGGCAATTCGCTCATGGTGCACGGAGCTATCGGAGAAATCGCGCCGATTATCGCGATGGCCACCCTGCTTTCTACCCGAGCCACCTGGCTCACGGCAGCAGTGCTCCTCGCCTTCTTTGCCGTGGCGTTCCTGGTGGCAGCGGTGCCAAAAACGGTGCACTTTTTCGCCCCTTGGATGCGAAGGGCCATGATCCACGGCGCAGGCTCGACTAATCAAACCATCGTGCGCATGGTCATGTTGCTGCTTGGTGTTTTGATGGCCGTCGCGGCAGTCTTTGAACTCGACGTGGTGCTCGGCGCATTCGCCGCCGGTGTGATTCTGCGTCAGATGGTTCCGGAGAAATTCCGCACGCCGCTAGAGCAACGCCTCGACGTTGTGGGCTATGGGCTGCTTATCCCCGTGTTCTTTGTGTGCTCCGGCATGGCCATTGATCCGGAGGCTGTGAAGAATAACCCCTGGTTCTTGGTGCTGCTGATCCCGCTGATCTATATCACCCGAGGCGTGCCTATTCTCTTGCGCGAACGCTTTGCCAATACCGGCTCGCAAATTCGTGGTTGGCGCGAATCCTTCCAATTGAGCTTCTATGCAGCAACCGCGCTGCCCATTATCGTGGCCGTGACCGATGTGGCAGTTACCTCCAAGTTGCTGACCGCAGAAAACGCCTCCATCTTGGTAGCCGCCGGCTCGGTCACCGTGCTGCTCTTCCCCTTGATCGGCAGCCTGGTAAAGCCAGCAGAAGATTATGACGAGGAAGACCCCAAGGAACGCCAAGAGGCGCTGGAAAAAGAACAGGCCTAATTCGTAGGTCGGGCGCTTGTACTCGGCGCGTTTTGATCGAGGTGGCGTTGCACAAATTCACTGAGGTCTTCTTCGCTGCCAAAGACCGCAGCGGCAACAATATAGTCTTTGCCGATTGAGACAGAAGAGTGCAAGCTACCATCGCTGGCCCAACCAAATTTATTGGCCGTAGCCCCCGGCAAGGTGGCAGTGCCAAAGTTCTGTTCGGTGCCATCGGCTGCCTTTGGAGCGTACTCCGCCATCGCCTGGATCACCGGCGATTCTGGATCCTCACGCAGCAGTTGTAAGAGGAAATACACCACGTCATAGGTAGAAGTCACCGAATAGCCCCAGCGTTGCCCATTTTGAGCGGTAGATTCCAAGTCATATTGCTCTGCGATGGCGTCGATGGAGTCGGGGAAGGCGTCGAAAAGCTCATCGGCGATGGCATCATCGGAGGTTTCTACCATCTGCTTGGCTAACTCCTGCTGCTCATCATCGCCGTGCTCGAAGACGTATTGAGCGATATACAGCTTGCTCAGGCTCAAACTCGGGCGCGAGAAACGCTCATTAGCTGTGCCTTTGTGCTCGCCACTGCGCAGATTCAGGTACGTCAGTTGGCTTGTCTGAGGGTCATAGCGCTGGGTGATGGTGGGAGCATCATCAAAAGCGGGGGCTTTGTTGGCCATGATGGGGTGGAACTCGCCGCTGTGTGATTCCGGAGCCTCTCCCGTGCGCATGGCAGCAAAGGGCATGGCAACCACGGCAGCACCAGCAACGAGCAGTGGCGCGGCCTGCCACCAACGAAGACCCTCGAATTTTGACATAGCAGACATACTAAAACCCCGGTCCCAGATTGGAAATTCTGCGACCGGGGTTGCGCTCCCCGCCTGGGGGAACAGGTGGTGTTTAGTGATCGACGGCTGCTTCGACACCCACGCCGGTGAGTGAACGAACTTCCATCTCAGCCTGAAGGTCATCGAAGTTATCAGGCTTGCCCACATAGGTACCGACCACACCGGCGATGAAGGCCAGCGGGATGGAGACGATGCCGGGGCTGCTCAGCGGGAACCAGTGGAAGTCGACGTTGGTGAACATCGAAGTCTCGGTTCCGGAGACTGCCGGGGAGAAGACGATCAGCACGAGCGCGGCGATCAGGCCGGTGTACATCGAGGCCACGGCACCGGTGGTGTTGAAGCGCTTCCAGTACAGCGAGTACAAGATGGTGGGCAGGTTGGCCGAGGCTGCGATAGCGAAGGCCAGCGACACCAGGAAGGCCACGTTCTGCGACATTGCCAGGATACCCAGGATGATGGAGGCGACACCGATGACGACCACCGTGATGCGGGAGACGCGCACCTGCTCCTCTTCAGAGGACTGACCATCGCGGAGCACGGCATCGTAGATATCGTGTGCCACGGAGGCGGAGGCGGTAATGGCCAGGCCTGCCACCACAGCCAGCACGGTAGCGAATGCCACTGCGGAGATCGCGGCCATAAACAGCGGGCCCCAAAGTTCGAGGGCGAGCAGCGGTGCTGCGGCGTTCGCGCCACCAGGGGCTGCGAGGATGGTGTCGGGGCCAACCAGTGCGGCGGCACCGAAGCCGAGAGCCAAGGTCATCAGGTAGAAGGCACCGATGAGCACGATGGCCCAGGTAACGGAGCGACGAGCCTCGGTTGCGGTGGGCACGGTGTAGAAGCGCATCAGCACGTGTGGCAGACCTGCGGTACCCAGCACCAGCGAGAGCGCCAAGGAGATGAAGTCGAGCTTGGTGGTCGCGCTCTTGCCGTACTTCAGGCCGGGCTCGAGCAGTGCCTGAGCCTCATAACCCTTTTGGGCAATGTATTCAGAGGATGCGTGCGTTTCCACAGCGCTATCGAAGAGTGCAGACATGCCGCCCTTGATGCTGACGAATACCAGCACCGTCATGATGCCAACGCACAGGATCAGCAGCACGGCCTTGATCATCTGCACGTACGTGGTGCCCTTCATGCCACCGACGAGGACGTAGATGATCATGATGACGCCCACGACGGCAACCACGATGGATTGTGCGGTCTTGTCGTGCAGGTCGAGCAGCACGGAGACGAGCGAGCCGGCGCCGGCCATCTGGGCAATGAGGTAGAACAGCGACACGAACAGCGTGCCGAAGGCTGCTGCCACACGGACGGGCTTTTGCTTCAGGCGGAAGGAGAGCACGTCGGCCATGGTGAAGCGGCCGACGTTACGCAGTGGCTCGGCCACAAGCAGCAAGGCGACGAGCCAGGCGACGAAGAAGCCGATGGAGTAAAGGAATCCGTCATAGCCGTTCAGGGCGATCGCACCGACGATACCCAGGAAGGATGCGGCGGAGAGGTAGTCACCTGCGATAGCCAGGCCATTTTGACGACCGGAGAAGCTACCGCCACCGGTGTAGAAGTCGGAGGCTTCCTTGGTGGACTTACCTGCACGCAGCACCACGGCCATGGTGACGACGATGAAGGCGACGAAGACGGCAATGTTCAGAAGTGGGTTGCCGGTTTGCGGCGCGTCGGCCGCTAGATATGCAGTATTCATTGGGCTTTCCTAGCCTTCCATCTGCTCGCGGATGGCGGCCGCTTTGGGCTCGATGTTCTTATTCGCGTACTTCACATACACCCAGGTGATGATGAAGGTGGTGAGGAATTGCAGGAGGCCAAAGACCACGCCTACGTTCACCTGACCAAATACCTCGTGTCCCATAAAGCCTGGGGCGTACGTGGCCGCGAGGACGTAGACCAAGTACCAGATGAAAAAGGCAATGGACATGGGGAAGGTGAAAGACCGGTAGGTCTTTTTCAGGTCAGCAAATTGCGGGCTGGCCTGCATTTCGCGAAACTCTTGCGCGCTTGGCTGCCGCCGCTGGCGCTGGGGTGCTGCACTCATGAGGAAGGAGCTCGCTTTCTGTTCGGATCTGCTTGCTTCGCAGCTTGGCGCACGCCACATCACTGTGTGGAGAGCATCACAGCATACGTTCCTGTTGAAAGTTACATGGCTCACGTTTAGATCGAAAGTAAATCTTTGGCAAATGGTGGTTTGCAAGCTTCACATCACCCCCGCAAGGCGCTGACCTGCACGCTTAACAATTCATTTCCACCCCTGCACAGAGCAAAACCCCACCTTTGCTAACTTTGCAAAGCAACAATTAACAAGGTGGGGTCTGTGTGATGCACCTCAAAAAGGCGGCGTCTACCTCCCCCGGAACTCCGGCGGGCGCTTTTCGGCTCGCGCGCGGCGAGCCTCTTGGGCGTCCTCACTGCTCCAACATTGCTGGAAAAGGTCCTGGGCGCGAGGGCTTAATCCATAGCTCGCATCATCGGCGTTGAGCACCACCTTGAGCTGTTCTACCGCCAAGGGCGCTCGTGTCGTCATCTCCTGGGCGTAGCTGCGCGCGGCCTCGTCATCACCGCGATGGGCGAAACCAAGTGCGTCTGCCCGCGCAGCTTCAATACGCGCTGCCCCGAGCAACATCTGGCGTGCCACCGAACCCCCGAGGAGGTCTTGAGCACGGTGGATCGTCCAGGCATCAAGGGCGAAACCAAGCGCTGCCGCCGGGACACTAAACCACCCGCGATCCCCCACCACACGCAGATCGCAGGCCAACGCCAATTGCGTGCCCGCACCAACGGCTGGGCCTTGCACATTGGCAATCACCGGCATGGGCAGATTCACAATGGTCTGCAACATGGTGTGTAGGTGCGTTAAAAAGCCATCGCCGTAGACGCCCTCACCTTGGCCACCAAGATCAGCACCGGCACAAAATGCGCGCTCATCTCCACTGATCAGCACTGCTCGCACACTTCGATCCTGCTCATAGGCTTCGGCTGCCGTGTGCAATGCAGCGGTGATCTCTTGGCAAAGCTGAGCATTGAGCGCATTGCGCTTTTCAGGGCGGTGAAGCTGAATTTCAAGCAGCGTCCCTGCATTGTGTTGTTTCAGTTGATCGCTCATGCATCCACCTCACCTGGGAATTCGAAGGGGCTTTGAAAGAGCCTGCCACCGCTATCATCCATGCTGGTGATGGCCTGCATGTGGGCGTCGGAAAGCTCAAAGGTGAAAATATCGGCGTTTTCATATTGTCGTTGCTTCTGAGCAGACTTAGGCACTGCCGAGCAACCAAGCTGAACAATCCAGCGCAATACCACCTGGGCGGGGGTCTTTTCGAGCTCCTCAGCGATACCCACAATGGTTGGATCCTTCAGGAGATCGCCACGGCCAAGCGGCGACCACGCCTCCGTGACAATGCCAAGCTCTTTATGCACAGCACGCAATTCCGCCTGAGAAAAGCCGGGGTGCAGCTCCACCTGATTTAGCACCGGGGCAATACCGGTGGCCTGGATAATCTCCTTGAGCACCTCCGGGTAAAAATTGGCCACCGCGATGGAACGAACCTGGCCGAGGCCTTGGATCTTTGCCAGCGCCTCATAGGATTCCACATACAATCCACGCTGAGGCCACGGCCAGTGCACCATCATGCAGTCGATGAACTCCATATCCAAGCGCTGAAGCGAAGCCTGGAATGCCTGCTGCACTTCCTGATCGCCCTGCTGGTTATTCCACACCTTCGAGGTAATAAACAGCTCTTCTCGGGTGACATCGCCTGCAGCGATGGCCTCGCGCACCGCCTGGCCTACGGCTTCTTCATTCTTATAAATCGCCGCAGTATCGATGTGACGGTAGCCCACCTCGATGGCTTCGCGCACAGCGCGAATGCACTCAGCGCCTTCTAGATTCCAAGTGCCGAATCCAAGCACCGGCATCTCGGAACCGTCATTGAGGCTCACGGTTGGAATATTCACTTCTGCTTGACTCATGCTTTCATTGAACACCTTTGACCCCACCCCCGCTAGGGATTGGCCGATTTTCAGCACACGCCCGATTCGGGGGCACCTGCCACACCCAGGCCATAAGGAGAAAAGAAGGTGGTCAAACACGCCCGGGGGTAGTTGGCCGAGCGGATACCACCAAAGGGGCTCCAACTGCCCTATCCCCTGGATAGCATGAGCATATGACCCGCACCTCAGCTCAAGAACTCATCAATGATGTCCTCGACCCAGGCTCCTACCAGTCCTGGGATACCCCTCCCGAGTACCACGATATCTCCGAAGATTATCGCGCCAGCCTCGCGCGAGCACGGGAAAAAACGGGGGTGGATGAATCGGTCATTACCGGCGAAGGCACCATCAATGGCCAGGCAGTGGCGGTGGTGTTAAGCGAGTTTGGATTCCTTGGCGGCTCCATTGGTGCGGCGACAGCCCGAAGGATCATCGACGCCATCCACAAAGCCACCGATCAGCGCCTACCTCTTTTAATCTCGCCTTCTTCAGGTGGCACTCGCATGCAAGAGGGCACGCCCGCTTTTGCTCTGATGGTCTCGATTACCACCGCGGTATATCGCCACAAGGATGCGCACCTGCCCTTCATGGTGTATCTGCGCAATCCCACCACTGGTGGAGTGATGGCTTCTTGGGGTTCTGCGGGGCATATCACCTACGCCGAGCCTGACGCATTGCTCGGCTTCTTAGGCCCGCGAGTAGTCGAACTGACCACCGGCAGGAAGATCGAAAGCCACATCCAATCCGGCGAGCATCTGGCAGCCCACGGCGTGATCGATGGTGTGATCCCACCCGAGCAATTGGCGGCGTCGGTATCCAAACTCATGCGAGTGCTCCAAACAGCAAGCCCAAGCGCCGAGACCCCTCCCCTTGCCCCAGCACCGAAAGCCCAAGCACCGAGCGCGTGGGAAGCCATCACCGCGACCAGGCAAACTGATCGCCCAGGGCTCAATGATCTGCTCAGCGCCCTCGGTGAAGATAACGTCATCGAATTGTCTGGCTCCGGAGATGGAAGAACCTCGCATGCCATCCGCATCGTCTTAGCCCGCATGTTTGATCAGCCGGTTGTCATTGTTGGCCAAGATCGCCATCAGCAGCCGCCAATCGCCGAAGAAGAAATGGGCAATGCCGCGTTGCGTGTTGCGCGCAGGGGTATTCAACTGGCCCATGAACTACAAATTCCACTGATCTCCGTGGTGGATACTCCCGGTGCGGAATTAAGCGCCGAGGCAGAAACAGGTGGAATGGCAGGATCCATTGCGCGCACATTGAGCGAATTGGTGTCCGTGGATGTGCCGACGGTGTCGGTGATTCTAGGCCAGGGTTGCGGCGGTGGCGCCTTGGCCATGTTGCCAGCAGATATCGTGCTTGCGGCAGAAAATGGTTGGCTCAGCCCCCTGCCCCCAGAAGGTGCCAGCGCCATTATCTACCGCGATACCGAGCACGCACCCCAGATGATGGAAGAGCAAGGCGTGCAAGCTGCCCAATTGCTCGCAGCCGGCGTGATCGACCGCATCGTGCCCGAAGACGGTGGGCTTATCGACGCCACACTGGTGCATATCCAACGCGCTTTGTGGGATTTGCGTACCGCTCCGCAGCGCGTGGGTCGCGAACAGCGCATGCGCCACTATGAACAGCTCGCAGATCGGCTGAGTTAGCAAGCTTCAGTAGGCGGGCACATAACGCAGCTTGGCCTGCTGAAGCCTGCTCCAGCCCGCTCCAGCAATGTTTGGTGCAGAAATAGCGAACGCCGACGCAATGTGCGTCGGCGTTGCGGGTATTGATCGCCTTTGACGAGGCGGTCGAAATACTCGGTGCGAATTACTTGGTACGAATTACTTGGTGTCGAGCAAGTCGATTACAAAGACCAAGGTGCGACCGGACAGCGGGTGTCCGCCGCCTTCGGGGCCGTAGGCTGCCTCCGGCGGGATGGTGAGCTGACGGCGGCCGCCAACTTTCATGCCGGGGATGCCCTCTTGCCAACCAGCGATGAGGCCGGACAGTGGGAATTCGATGCTTTGACCGCGATCCCAGGAAGAGTCAAACTCTTGGCCAGTTTCGAAGTCCACACCAACATAGTGCACCTCGACGAAACCGCCGGCTTGGGCCTCGGCGCCATCGCCTTCCACGAGGTCGACGATCACGATGTCTTCAGGTGCAGGACCTTCAGGTACCTCGATCTGGGGCTTTTCCATGGACATTTTTCAGTCTCCTAGGTAGGGGTCTGTCGTTCGTCTGATTGAGGCTTTTATGAGGCTTCAGTCAGACATTTGGCACTATCTTACCCAGCCACCTGGCACTTCGCTGCAATGTGCAGGTCAGAGCGGGCAGACTATGCACAGGTTCTTATCAAAATTCTGCAATCCCACCGCGCTTGAACGTCTGACACTTGACGCTTCTTTCGAAGCAAAAATGCCCACGGCCGAAAGGGCTCGTGGGCATGATTGAGGTCTTTTGCTACACGCTAGTGTTTCTTAGCGCTCTTCGCGCGGGGTGACCTTGCGCAGTGCCTCGCCGGTGTACACCTGGCGCGGGCGGTTGATCTTGGTGGTGGTGGAAAGCTGCTCGCGGTACTGAGCGATCCAGCCGGGCAGACGACCAATGGCAAAGAGCACGGTGAAGAAGTCCGTGGGGAAGCCCATGGCGCGGTAGATCAGGCCGGTGTAGAAGTCGACGTTCGGGTAGAGCTTGCGGGAGACGAAGTAGTCGTCGTTCAGTGCAATCTCTTCGAGCTTCATGGCCAGATCCAGCAGGTCATCGCCGCCGAGGTGCTCAAGAATCTCGTGGGCGGTTTCCTTCACGATGGCCGCGCGCGGGTCGTAGTTCTTGTACACGCGGTGGCCGAAGCCCATCAGGCGTACGCCCTTTTCCTTGTTCTTCACGCGGTTCATGAAGTCGGTAGCGTCGCCGCCGTTTTGCTTGATCTCTTCAAGCATCTCCAGCACAGCCTGGTTAGCGCCACCGTGCAGCGGGCCGGACAGGGCGTTGATGCCACCAGCGATAGCCACGAACATGTTGGCCTGTGCAGAGCCGATCATGCGCACGGTGGAGGTGGAGCAGTTCTGCTCGTGGTCTGCGTGCAGGATGAGCAGCTTGTCCAGGGCCTTGGCCACGACCGGATCAACCTCATAAGGCTCGGTCGGGTAGCCGAACATCATGCGCAGGAAGTTCTCGCGAGCGTTCAGCGAGTTGTCCGGGTACATGTAGGGCTGACCCTTGGATGCGCGGTATGCATAGGCCGCCAGCATCGGCACCTTAGCCAGCAGGCGAACGGTGGCCTTGTCCAACTGCTCCTCGTCGAGGGGGTTGAGCTGATCCTGGTAGTAGGTGGACAGAATGTTCAGCGAGGAGGCCAGCACTGCCATCGGGTGGGAGTTGCGCGGGAAGATGTTGAACTGCGCCTTGAAGTCCTCATCCAGCAGGGTGTGGTGGCGGATCTCGTCGTTGAAGTTACGCAGCTCTTCAACGGTGGGCAGGTGGCCCTTGATCAGGAGGTAGGACACCTCGTTGAAGGTGGCGTTTTCAGCCAGGTCGGCAATGTCGTATCCGCGGTGGCGCAGGATGCCCGCATCGCCATCGATGTAGGTGATCTTGGACTCGCAGGAGCCGGTGGAGACATAACCGGGGTCGAAGGTGACCAGGCCAGTTTCGCTCAAAAGCTTGTCGAGGACAATGCCGTTATTACCCTCGGAAGCTTCGATGAGGTTCATCTCATATTCGCCGCCGGGGTAGTGGAGAACGGCCTTGTTGTTGTCAGTAGCCACAACTTCCCTTTCCTTGTGGCCCCCGGCGATCAAGTGTGCATCGCATTTGCGCCTGGGCCAACGTTTCTTCGGGTCCGCGCGCAATCTTGGGGTTGCTCAAGATCGCACTTTCGAACGATGGTGTTCATGTTGTTTTTCTTCCAATGGGCAGCTCGTACTGCCATGGATCACAGCCTAGTCTAGCAAAGTTTGTGATACACCCTACATTGCAAGAAAATTCGGAATGAACTCGCAGTGTTTCACCCCCTACCTGCCCGCCACGCCAGGCTCAGCCGGGGGCTATGCAAACTTTTTTGCCGCCTCCTTTCGCTTGTCGACGCCCCCTGTGGTGCTTCAGCTCACGCACGCATCACCACTCCCCCTCCTCCATTTCCACCCCTGTTTGAGGTAGTGCGCGGTACGATCAGCAGGTCTGGATTGCTTGAGCAATCACCGACACCGCCCACTGCTTGCTAACCAGGAAAGAACATGAGCGAATTTCCATCGTTGCCCAAAGATCTCATCCCTTCCGATGCACGTTTCGGCTGCGGCCCCTCCAAGGTTCGCCCGGAGCAGCTCCAGGCCGTTGTCGATCATGGCATCGACATCATTGGCACCTCACACCGCCAACCTGCCGTCAAGGACGTCGTTGGTTCGGTTCGCGAAGGCTTGGCCTCTTTGTTCTCCCTACCCGAGGGCTATGAAATTGTGCTCTCCCTCGGTGGCGCTACCGCCTTCTGGGATGCCGCAACCTTTGGTTTGATCGAGCAGCAGTCCGGCCACCTGGCATTTGGCGAGTTCTCCTCGAAGTTTGCCCAAGCCTCCAAGAAGGCTCCCTGGCTCAATGAGCCAACCGTGATCAACGCGGAACCCGGCGATGCTCCTGCACCGCAGGCCATGGAAGGCTGCGACGTATTGGCTTGGGCTCATAATGAAACCTCCACCGGCGCGATGGTGGATGTTGTGCGCCCCGAAGGCAGCGAGGGCTCACTGATCGCCATCGACGCCACCTCCGGTGCCGGCGGCTTGCCTGTAGATATGGCGCAGGCCGATGTCTACTACTTCTCTCCCCAGAAGTGCTTCGCCTCCGATGGTGGCCTGTGGTTGGCTGCCATGAGCCCTGCAGCCATTGAGCGCATTGCCAAGATCAATGCCTCGGATCGCTTCATCCCGGCCTTCTTAAACCTGCAAACTGCAGTGGAGAATTCCCGGAAGAACCAGACCTACAACACTCCTGCCGTAGGCACCCTGCTCATGCTGGATAATCAGGTGCAGTGGATGAATGAGGCCGGTGGCCTCGATGCGATGGTCGCTCGCACGTCCGCTAACGCCAAGGCCCTGTACGACTGGGCTGAGGCTCACGAGCACGCATCTTGCTTTGTTAGCGATCCCGCCAAGCGTTCGCTCGTGGTGGGCACCATCGACTTTGATGAGTCCATCGATGCTGCAGCCCTTGCCAAGGCACTGCGCTCCAATGGCATCTTGGATGTTGAGCCTTATCGCAAGCTTGGCCGCAACCAGCTTCGTATTGGCATGTTCCCGGCGATTGAGACTGAGGACATTGTCACCCTGACCAAGGCCATCGATTACACCATCGAGCACATGGCCTAAGCCTGCTAGCTCTGCACCCGCGCGATTGAGGAGTTTTATTCTCCTTTCGCGCGGGTTGCATGCGTTATGGTGGAAGACATCAATTGCGCGCGGCGTTGATGCAATGGAAGAAACGGAGTGCGAATATGCGCGAACTTCGCCTGATCCCTGAAGAGTCGACACATTCTTCGTTGGTTTTTGAAGCAAGCGACAATCAAGAACAGTTCTTCTTGGCTGTCGATGATTCACTGCGCGAAGCACTTCAAGTTTCTGAACCTGCAGCCACTGAGCAAGACGCAAGCGAAGAAGAGCAGCCCAAAGAGCCCGAGGTGCAAGAAGCACCGAAGCCTGCGCGCAACCAAAAAGAGGTTGATCCGCGTTTAACCAACCCGCTGAAGATGCGTCCACGGGAGATTCAAGAGCGTCTTCGCCGTGGCGGCACCATCGCTGAGTTGGCAGAAGAAAACGGAGTGACAGAGTCGCGCATCGAGCCTTTTGCTCACCCCGTGCTGCTGGAGCGATCCCGCATCGCGAATATGGCCAAGCAATCCAATCCGGTGCGCGATGATGGACCGGCGCAACTGACGTTGTGGGAAATCCTGGCTACCGCCTTCGCCGCACGAGGCATGGAGCTCCAAGATGCCACCTGGGATGCCTACCGGGATAGCGCTAACCAGTGGGTTATCAAAGTGACATGGCAATCAGGCTTGAGTGAGCAAAGTGCCGAGTGGAATTTCGTGCTCCACGGCGCGGGTGCAAAAACCACCGTGGCGCGCAATGCCGTGGCGGCCGATTTGATTGACCCCAATTTTGCTCAGCCGGTGCGGAACTTAAGCGCGGTCCAGGAACAGACCCCGGTTGAAGAAGATGAGGCGGAAGAAACCACCGTCGAAGGCGAACTCCTCCAACACCCTGAACCTCAGCCGCGCAAGCGTCGAAAAGCTGTGACTCCAAGCTGGGAAGACGTGCTGCTTGGGGTGCGCACCAACACCAAACGCCCGAGGTCCTAGGCAACCATGACCGAGACTTCGCAGCACCAAACGGTAGTCACGCTGTGGTATCTGACCACCGCCGATCCAGCCGCTGTGATCCAATCGCAGCCCAAAGCAGACCGCGGATTCGGGCGGAAATTGCTCGCGCAACTCAACCCCCTGTGGCCCATTACGCCCATCGGGCAATTCGCACTCAACCGTTCGGCTCAAGCCTCAAAAGACGAGTTTTATATCGCCGGTTTCCCGGGCTTGAGCATCATCCAAACGTGTTTGGACACCACCCAGCCTTCGGCGATTCCGGATTACCTGCGCCAGGCGATTCCGGCGGCTGAGGTGTATGCATTTTTAAGCGAGCAGCACACGGGCCTGGGCGGCTTTGCGCATTGGAAAGGCGGGACGCTGAAGCGTTCTTTCGCAGCGATGCGTGAGCGGGTCTTTGAAGATATCGGACTCCCGGAACCTTTTGAGCAACCATATTGGGCAGGAGAGACAGCGGAGCCGGTCGGCGGTATTGCATTGCCCTTCGTGCCCCTCGAACTTGTCCAAGAAGCACAGCGCGCATGGCTTTGCTTTGATCCTGCCGACGCCAATGACATCAACGTGGTGGCCTATGCCATCGATGGGCGCCCCGAACCCAAAGTGGCCAAGCCTCAAGCCACCATCGGACAGGTGGCACAAGCAGCTTCAGCCAAGCTTGGTTTGGGAGAGCAGCGCCGCGATTACGACGATTATGAAGAACACGAAAGCCCCGAGCGAGAACTCGATGAATATCTCGCTCAGGGCACCTCAAAGGCGCGCGGGTGGCTGCACACCATCGGCAGCACCGTGTTAAAGGCGCTGCAGAATATTAAAGAGCGCTTGCGCCACGTTGATCGCTCTTAAGGCTGCGATCTCGTTCATAGAAGGCAATGGCTGCCGCGGTGGCGAGGTTGAGTGAATCAGTGCCTTCGGCCATGGGGATCCGAGCACGGATATCCGTGGCGCGCATCGTCTTCTCACTTAAACCTGGGCCTTCTGCCCCAACCAGCAGGGCCACTTTTTCAAAGGGTTTGCCCGATGCGTCCACCAGGGCATCTGCCAGGTGCTCGGCCTGAGCATCCGGGGTTAAAGAAACAAGCCTGTAGCCTGCCTCGCGTAACTGATCTAACTCCCGGTGCCAGGTCGCCCTTTTGCCACCGAAGCTTGCAAAGGGAGTGCGCAGCACATGCCCCATGGAAACGCGCACGACCCTGCGGTACAGCGGATCGGCGCAGCCATTGCCAAACAGCACCGCATCGACGCCCATGCCGGCGGCATTGCGAAACATCGAGCCGATATTTTCATGATCGCCCACCCCTTCGAGCACGACGATCGTTGAGGCGCCTTCGATGGCAGCCTCGATGCTCATGTCTTCCACACGGTCTGCCGCGGCTAACAGGCCGCGGTGCATATCAAAGCCTGCGACTTCAGCCAGCGTGGGCCGATCGAGGCTGTAAATCTCAATGTCTTTCACCAGCTCGGGAATGCCCGGTTGGGCCAGGAAGGACTCAAGCTTCGAGGGAAAACCGATGAGCTTGCGCACCGGGAAACGCGATGCGAGCAATCGGCCTACCACCAACGGGCCTTCGGCAATAACTAACCCCTTGCCCCCTGGAAGATCGGGACGCTGATCTGAATGGTTGAGATCGCGAAAATCATCGAGGCGGGGGTCAAGGGGGTCGCTAATGTGCTCTGGCATGAGCTTCATGCTACTGCCTGAGGGTTAGCCCACTGCAGCAAGGATGGGATCCATGGCGAAGTACACCACGAAGAGTGCCGAAATCAGCCACATGATCCAGTGAATTTCTTTGACCTTTCCGGCAAACAGCGCCATCAAGGTAAAGGCGATAAAGCCAACACCGATGCCGTTGGCAATGGAGTAGGTAAAGGGCATCACCACGATGGTGAGGAATGCCGGCAGGGCGATGTGGAACTGGTTGAAGTCGATGTCTCGAACCTGGCCGATCATCAACGCACCAACGATCACCAGCACCGGTGCGGCAGCCTCGATGGGAACAACCTCGTAGAGCGGGGTGAGGAACATTGCCAGCAAGAAGAGCAAGCCGGTGACCACATTGGCTAAACCGGTGCGTGCACCATCGGCAATACCGGCTGCGGAATCCACATAGACGGTATTGGAAGAAGCCGAGGCACCGCCGCCGATGATGGCGCCGGTACCCTCTACGATCAGGGCCTTTTTCATATCCGGCAGGACGCCTTGGTCGTCGACAAGCTCAGCCTGCTTACCCAGTGCCGTCATCGTGCCCATGGCGTCGAAGAAGTTGGCCAAGACCAAGGTGAACAGCAGCAAGGTGGCAGCTAGTGCACCAACGTGGCTAAAGGCACCGAAGATCGAAACATCACCCACGATGGAAAGGTCCGGGATGCCACCGAAGCCATCGGGCAAGGTGGGCACGGCGAGGTTCCAGCCACCGACGGGATCATCGGCAGAGGAGCCGGCACCGGTGATTGCTTCAACCACCATAGCGATCACGGTGGTGAGCACGATGCCAATAAAGAGGCCACCTCGAACATTGCGAATCACCATGAATCCGCAGATGATCAAGCCCAGAACAAACACGAAGGTGGGCCAGGATGCAATGGAGCCGCCGGTGCCAAGGCTGACCGGGACCGTGGTGTGGGCTGCATCGGGAATGCGGCGCACAAAGCCTGCATCGACTAAGCCGATAAGGGCGATGAACATACCAATGCCCACGCTCATCGCGGCGATCATCGACGGTGGGATGGCGGCGAACACGGCAGTACGGAAACCGGACACCGCAAGGATGACGATGACCACACCGTCGAGCACCACCAAGCCCATGGCTTCTTCCCAGGTCAAGCCTTCAGAAGAGACCATGGTGACGGCGACCAGGGTGTTGATGCCCAGGCCTGCAGCAATACCGAATGGGTATCGGGCAATCAGACCAAAAGCGATGGTCATAACACCAGCGGCCAAAGCCGTGGCGGCAGCCACTTGGGGGATACCGAGGACTTTTCCATTGACGTCTGCACCAGTACCCAAGATCAAGGGGTTGAGGATAATGATGTACGCCATGGCGAAGAACGTGACAACGCCTGCACGAATTTCAGTGCCAATGGTGGAGCCGCGTTCAGAGATTTTGAAATATCGATCCAACGCAGACTGCTGCGTTGTAGAAGAGCCTGAAGCTTCCATGCTGTTCTCCGAGATTGATGAGGGGATTGACAGCGCACCTGCCGGAACGATATTCCCACTTTCTTCCCTGCAGTTCCAAACTTGCCCTTGATGCCGGGGGCAGGTGCACTGCCCCATCGGCAGCTTCAAACACACCGCACACACAAGGCGGGGTGGATATCTGCAACAGCAGCCGAAAGCCTTGAAGCGAAGCCCTGCGGCCCAGGCTGGAGTTATAAGGCGCTAGCGCACCTGGAAACGCTCGGGGCGTTCATCGTCGAAGGCTTGGTGCTCGTTGGTATTCAGTGGCTGTGCTGGTGGCGTATCGGAATGCGCACCGCAGCCAAATTCTTCTGCCACCACATGCCCATCGGCTGAGTATTCATTCACGCATACCCCGCCGGCGAAGGCTTTGTTTTCTACCGGCAGGAAAAATGCGCAGGTATTGCAATGGAATTGGGCGTGGCGGGCAAACGGTGAGGTGGGGCCAAATTCGCCGGATTCGAGCCTTTGTTGCGCCTGCTTGAGGCCATGGGCGCTTAATCGGCGTGGGCTTTCACCTTCAAGGCGGGGATCATCCGCCCGTGGCGGCAAGACGTCTTTAGGCCCAAGATCGCCTGGGCGCACGCGCTCGTGGTAGGGCACCCACGCTGGGGCTTTAAGAGCATCGCCGCCTTGGACGAGTGCCACTTCGTTGATGGTCACCCCGGTGTTGCCCGGCGCCCAGGCCACCACGGCATTCCATTCCCATCCGCTATAGCCTTCTACTTCGGCTCGGAAGCGGTGGGTGGCTGCATACTTGCTTACGCCTTTGACTCCGATGTGCTCGCCTACTTCGCCTTCTTCGAGCGCTTCGAGTGCTTCACGCGCGGCAGCTACGGCCTTGGCGTCGAGCAGCGGCCCGGAGGACCTTCTTTGCTTGTTACGTCTGCTAGCCACAGTGCCATTATCCATGCCGCATAGGCTCTATGATCGTTGCCATGCCCAGCAACCCTCGCTCCTTGCTCTCCTCGGCCCTTGCCCTCAGCACCTGCCTCGGCTTTGTACTTGCAGGCTGCACCAGTGCTGAGCAGGCAGAACCAAAGGCAATGGAGGTTGAGATCCTAGAAACGCGCCCCTTTGATCCAACCGTGTTTACCCAAGGCATTGAGCACAGCGATCAAGGCTTGCTGGTTTCAAGTGGCATGTATGGCCAAAGCAGTATTTTTTATCGCGACCAGGCGGGAAATCGCCTCCACGAACAACGCTTGGAGCCTGAGCTTTTTGGCGAGGGCAGCACGGTGCATGGTGATACGGTCTGGCAATTAACGTGGCGCGCAGGCCAAGCTATCGAGCGTGACGCCCAGACTCTAGAGCAGCGCCGTCGTGTGTCTTATGAAGGCGAGGGGTGGGGTTTGTGCTCATTCGACGATGTCTTGGTGATGTCCGATGGCACCAAATTCTTGCGCCTTCTCGATCCCGCTTCCTTTCAGGAGCGTGCGCGCGTTGAGGTGCATGGCCTTAGCGATGCCGATGCGAAGATTAACGAGCTTGCCTGCGTTCAAGGCGAGCACGGCCGAGAGGTCTTTGCCAACGTCTTTTTAAGCACCAACATTCTCAAGATCAGCCTGGATGAGGATCGTGCCGATCTTGTTGGGCTTATCGACGCCTCCACGGTCCCAAATCGTGCCGTTTCTAACCCTGATCATGTGCTCAACGGGATTGCGAACATTCCCGGCAGTGATGAGTTTTGGATTACGGGGAAACGCTGGCCGGATATCTATCGCGTGAGATTTCACTAAGGGCAGATAAGATGCAGGCTTATGGTCAGTTCTCGCACACGCCGTAAGAATGCAAAGCAGATCGCTTTCCTTGCCGTTGCCGTCATCATCGTCTTGGTGGCAACCCTGCTCTTCCAGCAGTGGTGGGCAGATAGGAAGCAGCGAGAACCTGAAGAAGTCAGCATCACCGTGAGCACTGGCGGCGAAAACCTTGAGGTATTCCCCTTTAGTATCTGCGAACCCGGTGTGCCCTGCGAAGAAGCAGAGGTACCGGAGATCAGCCTGAACAAGGACCAAAGCCTGAAGGTGACGGTGCCTGAGGATATTGCCGATCACGATTGGACCTTGCTGAAAATTTATGATGATCCAAAGGCAAACGACGAGCAAGCCTTCGGTCCTCATGAAGCCACCGAAGCATCGGCTCCGGCTGTGGTGGAGGAATATGAAAGCAAGCTCGTCGTATGCGAGGTGACCTCGGTGATGATCGGCCACGATGATGAGGGCAATGAGACGCCCTACCGCGTCACCTGGTCGGTGCGTGCAAAGGTCAACGATTAAGCATCGAGATCTTTCGCGAGTGCGCGAAGGATCTTGGCAATCTGCCGGCCTTCTGCACGCTCGGGGTAACGCCCGGCAGCCAGTGGGGGCATCACGCGCTGCTCAAGGGTGGTGACCAAATCAGCCACGAGGCTGTTGAGATCCTCGGGCTTGCGCTTCGGGCGCGTGCGGGTGTCGCGTTTGGGTTGCTCAAGCACTTTGATGCGCAGGGCCTGCGGGCCGCGTCGGCCAGCGGCAAAGTCAAATTCCACGCGCTGGCCTTTATGCAGGTTTTCTACCCCCTGAGGCAGCACGCTTTGGCTCACAAAGACGTCTTCTTCGCCTGGGTTGCTCACAAATCCAAAGCCGCGCTCCGGGTCGTACCATCGGACAGTTCCAATAGGCATTGGGAGTCCTCCTTATATCGTTTCTTCGCTTCTTAAATAATCGTGTTCAGTTCCGTGCCATGAATATTGCCGGCAGGCGTATGGGCCGCTGGGCTTCGGGCGTAGCACCCTCGAATGGCTTTGGATTGTAGTCGTACATATATAACACTTTTGGGCGCCGCTTCCTTCCAACCGCCCTGGCGGCTATGAGGCTCTCCATCCCTTTTGAACCACCTCATCTGCCTTCTTTGTTCACATTGTCCACATTCGCAACATTATCGAAGCCGAAACGTGACACTTTCGTTATAAAGCGCTAGTGTGTTCTCAAGCCTGCAGCAATATCGCTTCCCATGGCGGTTTGCACCTCGGATACGCCCTTGGCATGATGAGGCACTTGCAGAAAAGAAGAGTTCGAACACCATAGGCGCTACCACAGTGCAACGAGATCGTGCTCGCCTACAATACGTAGCCCCTTGAGGGTTATAACGACGAGAGGAAACTTCCCCACATGGCACGCCACGCCCGTAAGAACAACCGCACCTTTGCCAAGATCGCTACCTCGACCGTAGCCTTCAGCGCAGCAGCTACCATGCTCGCCCCCACCGCTTCGGCCGCTCCCGATTCCGACTGGGACCGTTTGGCACAGTGCGAGTCCGGTGGCAACTGGAACATCAACACCGGCAATGGCTACTACGGTGGCCTGCAGTTCTCCCACGGCACCTGGGTTGGCCACGGCGGCCAGGAGTTCGCTCCTCGCGCAGACCTGGCTACTCGCGAACAGCAGATCGTTGTTGCAGAACGCGTTTTGGCAAACCAGGGTTGGGGCGCATGGCCTGCATGCTCCGCTTCGCTCGGCCTGAACTCCGCACCTACCCCGCGCACCGCCGCTGCAGCCCCGGCTCCCGCAGCAGCAGCATCCGCTGAGGCTTCCATCTTCGCTCCTGCAGACGCCCTCTACAACCAGGTGAAGAGCCAGCTCCAGGCCCTCGGCCTGCCGGTTCCTGCAGCACTCGATGCTTCCTACCACGCACTTCGTGGCAACGTTGAGGCTTTCTACAACGCTAACGCCGCGTTGATCGACTCCGTGCTGTCCTTCAAGATCTAAATAACAGCACTCTTAAAGAAAGGGAGCCACCGATTTCGGTGGCTCCCTTTCCTTGCTGATCAACCGGGCCTTGCAGGCCCTACTCAAGGTGAGTTGAGACCTTAGCGGTTAATACGCGTATAGGGGTGAACGTAGCCGACCTTCTCCGGCGGTACTGGAAGCTCAATATCACCAAACGGCGTTTCCGCCCCGGCGACCTTTGCCACCATTTCGGTTACTGCATGTCCATCACCGGGGACGTGCTTAGGCCAGCCCGGATCAACGTATCCCTTTTTCTCCATGTTTGCCATGTGCCCTATTCTTCCAAATCGCAGGAGAAAAAGTCACCTCCTTGGGCGTTAAACTTGTCTACATCATGGCGCACTCTCACACCCGAAGCTTTGTTCAGTGGCTTCGTTCTTTAGATTCCTCGGCTCTTAGTGCATTGCTCAGCGCACGCCCCGATGCCCTCGCCCCGCCCCCACCGGGGATTACGTCGCTTGCAGAGCGCCTCTTATTGCCCGCTTCGCTGCGTCGAGCAGTGTTGCGCACCCACGCCTTCGACATTGCACTCCTACACGTTGCTGCATCACAAGGCGCAGAATTCAGCCCAATTGTTGCCCCCGATTTGGTGCAAAGTCTGCTGCCAATCCTGCAGCGAGAAGACCCCTCGATCAGCAAGAACACCACCGAAGCCCTGGTCGAGCAGTCGCAGGCACATCTGGCCGAGCTCGGTTTGTGCATGAATGTTGATGAAGGGATGATGATTCCCCGCGGCGTGATGAGCGCACTTCCGCCAGGCCTGGAACCTGCCATTGCCTTTGAGCCCTTAGAGCTACAAGAGCAATTAGAAAACCTCGATCAAAAACAGCGTGCGATCATCGATACGCTCAACCACGGTGGGGGCACGGGAACCACGAGGGATGCAGCCATCGATGCTGATCCCCAACGGCCCATTCCGAAGCTCATTGCCCAAGGATTGCTCTTGCGCATCAATGAGCACACCGTGCGCCTGCCAGCCATGGTTCGCGCTGCACTTCGCGGACTGGTTCCGGCACCTCCTACCCTGCTGCCACCGAAGAACTGGCCGCCACGGTATCCCGAAGGGCTCCAACCCGATGACGCAGCCACCGGGGCCGGCCTTGAAGTGGTACGGCTGATGCGTGCGCTCATTGAGCACCTCGGAGATCACCCCGGCGTGCTGGTGAAAAGCGGTGCGCTTGCCCAAAGAACTACCCAACAACTCTGCGCCGCCCTCGACATCGAGCCGGAGGTATTGGCGCAATTGCTCAGCGTCGGGGTGGCCGCCCGCTTAATTGCTCGCGGTGAACCCAACCCGCTACCGGCAAGCGATACCGGCGGGGATTATCTCGCCCCTTCAACGGATGCAGACGCCTGGATGCTCGATCCCATGGCCAAGCAGTGGGCGCATCTTTTAACGGCTTGGTGGATGCACGCCAACTGGGCTTTTTGGCTCATCGGCACCCCGGATGCGAAAGGGCAGGCACGAAAAATCTTCAGTGCCGAAACCATCCAACGGGATGTACCGCAACGTCGACAAGCCTTGCTAGAAAGTGCCACAGCCAATGGTGGCACCAAGGCACAGATTGAACGTGCGCTCGCGTTTGCCCACCCCATCCTGGCGCTGAATATCAGCACCGAGGAAATCGACGCGCAGCTTCGCAATGCCATGTGGATTGGCGCACTGGGCCCCAACCTTGAACCCACCGCCCAATTGGTGGCCTTGATCCAGCAGGAACCTGTGCTGCCGGTTTGTAGCGCGGCCACCCCAGACCCGGTGGAATACTTCATCCCCCAAGGCGATATGACGATCCTGGTGCCTGGGCCTTTAACACCAAAGATCGAGTCGGAATTGAAGTTGCTTGCCGACGTCGAATCTTCGGGTTTGGCAAGCGTCTATCGCCTCAGCGATGCCAGCATTCGTCGCGCACTCGACGCTGGGCGCACCGCAGCAGAGATCAAAGACTTCTTCCACCAGCACACCCTGGGGGAATTGCCCCAAGCCGTGGGCTTCCTTGTCGACGACGCCTCAAGAAAGCACGGCAGTATCCGCGGCGGAGCGGCCTTAAGTTATATCCGAAGCGAAGACGAAGCCTTACTGCAAGAGGCGATTCGGGCAGATAGCACCCACCGCCTTGGCTTGCGTCGAATAGCTCCTACCGTTGCCATTGCTCAGGTTCCGCTGTTCCAAGTCATTGAACAATTGCGCCAGGCAGGTTTGATGCCGGTGGCCGAAGACGAGCAAGGGGTGGCCTTAGACCTTCGGCCAGCGCCGAGCCGAATCGCCATAGGGCCTGCACCGCAAACAAGCAAGACACAACCCAGCATCGAGGCGGCCCTCAAGGCCATCCAAGCAGGTGATGCAGCCAATCTGGCAGCAGAGCAGGCCGCTACCACCACCCCGTCGAGCGCTAAGGAAACCCTCGGGTTGCTTCGAGCTGCGGTACGCGCCAACCAGCAGGTGATGTTGGGATTCGTAGATAACACCGGCAGGGTGCAAAGAACGCTGGTGACTCCGGTGGATGTATCGGCAGGCAAGTTAAGCGCCGTGGAAGCTGCCACTGATGAAGTCCAGCACTATCCCCTGCATCGGATTACAGAAGTTGGACAACTTGAGGGCTAGACTGGAACGTCTGATTCTTTTCCCGGCTTTCTAAGGAGCAAGGAACGTGGCCTTTGGTTCTGGTCCTTTAATCGTGCAATCGGATAAAACGGTGCTGCTCGAAATCGATCACGAGCAAGCAGGAGCTGCCCGAGCAGCCCTCGCGCCTTTTGCCGAGCTTGAACGCGCACCAGAACATGTTCATACCTACCGGATCACCCCGTTGGCCTTGTGGAATGCCCGGGCAGCAGGCCATGATGCAGAGCAGCTTGTCGACGTTCTCGAACGCTACTCCCGATTCCCAGTTCCACAGGCGCTGCTCATCGATGTTGCCGAAACCATGGCGCGCTATGGGCGGGTGCGTTTGATCCAGCATCCTGCTCATGGGCTAGTGCTTGAAAGCGAAGAGCCTGCCATTTTGGCCGAGCTGCGCAGGCATAAGCAGGTCAAAGAGATGCTTGGGGCACAAATCGATGAACAAACCATCGCGGTGTTCCCCTCAGAACGAGGCAGGCTCAAGCAGGCGCTATTAAAGGTTCACTGGCCTGCCGAGGACCTCGCAGGCTATGTCGATGGCGAGGCACACCCCATCGCACTTTCCACAGCCGAGGAGCGGTGGGAATTGCGTGATTATCAGCAAATGGCAGCAGAATCCTTCTGGGAGGGCGGCTCAGGCGTGGTGGTGCTGCCATGCGGTGCGGGCAAAACGATGGTGGGCGCGGCAGCGATGGCCAAGGCCCAAGCCACCACATTGATTCTGGTGACCAATACCGTGGCCGGGCGCCAATGGCGCGATGAGCTTTTGCGGCGCACCTCCCTAAGCGAAGAAGAAATTGGTGAATACTCCGGCGAAAAGAAAGAGATTCGCCCCATCACCATCGCCACCTATCAGGTAGTAACGCGCAAAACCCGGGGCGAATACCGCGCATTGGAGCTATTCGATTCCCGCGATTGGGGGCTCATCATCTACGACGAGGTGCACCTTTTGCCTGCACCAGTCTTTCGCATGACCTCCGATCTGCAATCGCGCCGACGCCTCGGGCTCACGGCAACCCTGGTGCGCGAAGATGGCAGAGAAGGCGACGTCTTTTCACTCATCGGCCCAAAGCGCTACGACGCGCCTTGGAAAGAACTCGAAATGCAGGGCTATATCGCCACCGCGGAGTGCGTCGAGGTGCGTACCTCTATGAGCGAATCGGAGCGCATGCTCTATGCCACCGCAGAACCAAAAGATCGCTACCGCATCGCCGCGTGCGCAGCCTCAAAGATGCGAGCCATCGAGGCGCTACTGCAACGCCACGAGGGTGAACCCACGCTCATCATTGGCGCCTTTATTGAGCAATTAGAAGAGATCGCTCAACACCTGCAGGTGCCGGTGATCGAAGGCAAGACCAGCAATAAGAAGCGCGAGGAGCTCTTCCAACGCTTCCGCGATGGTGAGCTTCGCACCTTGGTAGTAAGCAAGGTGGCGAACTTCTCCATTGATCTGCCAGAGGCGGCCGTGGCGATTCAAGTATCTGGCACCTTTGGTTCGCGCCAAGAAGAAGCCCAGCGGCTGGGGCGTCTGCTTCGTCCGAAAACTTCGGGCAACGAGGCCCACTTCTACACCATCGTCAGCCGCGATAGCCTCGATGCGGAATACGCAGCTCACCGGCAGCGCTTCTTGGCCGAGCAAGGCTATGCCTACCGGATTATGGACGCCGATGATCTCCGAAAGCCTTTCTAGGCGCTATGGCGCTGTGGTGTTCTAGGCGCTATGGCGCTGTGGTGTCCTAGGCGCTTGGCCACTCAAGCCCTGCAGCACCCGGATATTCTTGGCGGCTCAATAGCCCTTTAAAGTTCGCACGAGTGCAAAGGACGCTAGGCTTAGAGGCTATGGCTAACTTTCACTTTGATGTCGATACCGAATACGCCAAGAAGCACAATGAGCTGCTAAAAGATACCAAAAGGCTGCAAATTTCAGCCGCCTTGTTCGGCTTGATCCAGCTTGGCATTGGTGCGGCATTCTTTGCCTGGCTCGGTGCTGGCATGGGCACCATCATCTTGGTCGTTTTTGGCGTGATGGCTTTGATTAGCTTTGGCATGATCGCTGTGATTCCCAAGCAGGTGGGCAAGGCGAATGAACTCTACGATGCCTACCCCCTCTGCCCTGCCGTGATCGCGAAGGTCAATCCCCGCGATGTGGTCTTGTTGGCTCTGGTAAATATCAACCAGGATGCAAGCCTTCCGCCGCGTTGGGGCCTTGCTGCCCGCACCGTGAGCAATCTCGATGGTCATGCACGCGCAGTCGGTGAAAAGGTTCCTGCGGTGGCGGTCAACGGTCGACGTTCCTCGCGCAATACCACCACCTGGGACGAGATCACCCCGATGCCCATTGCTTGGGGCACCCCTGATCTCGATGTGATTAAGCGGGCCAAGCAGGCAATCCCTCAGCGTGATTGGGACTTGCTGCAGCGCCACAGCGGCGATTTAGAGGCCGTGCGAGCAACCAAGTACGACCTGATGGAGTTGCGCTAATGGTTGCACGCCTTGAAGAATTCCAGGAGACCATCTTCGCCACCATGAGCGCTCTGGCGCAGGAACATGGTGCTGTGAATCTTGGGCAGGGCTTTCCCGATGAGGACGGCCCTGAGGCGATGTTAGCCAAGGCCCAGGAGGAGATCGCCGGTGGCAATAATCAATACGCTCCAGGGCCGGGGATGGTGGAGTTGCGCGAGGCGATCGCTGCTCATCAGCGCCGCTATGGCATCACGGTGTCCCCGGATCAGGTTTTGGTCACCGTCGGTGCTACTGAGGCGATTAGCGCCAGTGTGTTGGGCCTTGTTGAACCTGGCAAAGAAGTCATTGTGATCGAGCCCTTCTACGATGCCTACGCCGCGGCCATTGCCTTGGCCGGAGCGAAACGGGTGGCTGTGCCGCTTCGCGCATCGGGCAGATCTTGGGATGTAGACGTTGATGCCATCGAGCAGGCCATCGGGCCAGATACGGCGATGATCATCATCAACAACCCACACAATCCCACGGGCTCAGTGATAAGCGAGGCTTCCATGCTGCGCCTGGCCCAGGTATTAGAGGGCACTGACATTGTGGTGCTCTCGGATGAAGTGTATGAGCATTTGCTTTTCGACGATCAACGTCACCGCCCCACCTGTACCTATCCAGGCATGGCTGAGCGCACGATTACTGTCTCCTCTGCTGCGAAGACCTTTAACGCTACTGGTTGGAAAACGGGTTGGGCTATTGCCCCTCCTGCACTGCTGAGCCGGATCCGCCAGGCGAAGCAATACCTCACCTATGTGGGAGCAAGCTGTTTTCAACCAGCCGTTGCCTATGCCTTAGAAGAGGAAATGCCTTGGGTTGAAGCCCTGGCTGATGGCTTAGAGCGCAAGCGCACCTTATTGGCTGATGCTTTGGAGGCTGCTGGATTCGAAGTGCATACCTGCCCCGGTACCTATTACTTAGTGGCTGATTTTTCAGCCTTGAGTGATATGGGTGGTCGCGAGTTTTGTGAGTTCTTGGTCAAAGAACATGGCGTGGCAGCAATTCCGATCGAAGTGTTCTGCGATCATCCTGAGGACTGGGAGCATAAGATCCGCTTTGCGTTTTGCAAGAAGGATGCGGTGATTGAAGAGGCAGCGACGCGATTGGCTGCAATAAAAACTACCTAGATATAGCAAAAACGCACCCTGGTGTGGGTGCGTTTTTGGTGTTGTGAAGTTGTTGGTCGGCGGTGTCTTACTCTCCCACACCCTC
>NZ_BMCX01000004.1 GCF_014635485.1 Corynebacterium pelargi
GACTGGTACTAATCCACCGAACAACACACCAAAACACACCCACACAACACACCAATGGGTATCACAAGTTTTCGCGTCCACTATGCAGTCCTGACACAACACCCCCAACAACAGGCAAACCAACACAACAACAACAAATAAATCGTGTCGGTGGTTATAGCATCGGGGTCACGCCCGGACCCATTCCGAACCCGGAAGCTAAGCCCGATAGCGCTGATGGTACTGCACCCGGGAGGGTGTGGGAGAGTAAGACACCGCCGACCAACAACTTCACAACACCAAAAACGCACCCCCACCAGGGTGCGTTTTTGCTATGTCAGCCTCAAAATGTTCCGGCTGGAATGAAAAACGCGCTCGGCGCCACTGATCGGATCTTCAAAGCGCAAAATACTCGCTAATAGGTGCATCGGCTGGTCAAAGGATTCACTGCCGTGAGGAATCACCTTCGGATACGCAGGATCGCCCACAATGGCATGGCCTGCGTGCCACATGTGCAAACGCAATTGGTGCGTCTTGCCTGTGTAGGGCTGCAGTACGTATCGCGCAAGCGCTGGTAGTTTTCCGTGCATGGCCTCGGCAATGGCCTGCTGCTCGGTATCGAGTGGCTCTACTGCCTGTACGAAGGTCCTAGCATTCACGCTGCCAGCAACGATATGGCCTTGGACTTCACCTGCCACTTTTTCTATGCGGTTTTCCCACCACGTACCGGGCTTTGTATCACCGATAGGCGCTAGAGCCTCATAGGTCTTTTCCACCCCGCGTTTGGCAAAGAGATCTTGATAGCGTCCACGCAGTTCTTTGCGCTTGGTCATCAGCAACACGCCAGCGGTATTGCGATCCAGGCGATGAGCCGGCGTGAGCTCGCCGTTGTTGAGGGCTCTGCGCATCTGCACCGTCACCGTTTCTGTAATGTGCATCCCGCGCGGCATGGTGGCCATAAACGGTGGTTTATCCACCACCACAATATCTTCGTCCTCGTGGATGATCTTGCAAGCAAAAGGGGCCTTTTGTTCGGGTGCTGGCGTGCGGTAGAACCACACGTCTTCGCCGGCCTGCAGGGCTTCTTCTGGGCGCGCATAGCGATATTTCGGGCCGATCACCACCAGGCCGTCGGCAAAGCGTTGTGCCACGGCCGCCTCATTGTCTTCTGGATGGCGGTGGCGTTGGGTGCGAACCAAATGCCATACAAAGTCGAATGCGCTGATACCAGCGTGGTTTTCCGGTACTCGGACTCGGCTGGCGGTGAGTCCATCGCGCACACCCAGGGGTGGGTTCCCCCGTTGTACGGAAATTCGGCGTTCATGCATGGATACCGATCCTAGTAATAGCTACCATGGAAGTGAGCCCCGGAGGTTCCGTGGCGTAGAAAGGGTTCCATCATGGAAAACATGGTCGTTGTCGCTGTCGATGGCTCTGAAGCCTCAACCAATGCAATCCGTTGGGCCGCAAATACCGCGGCGAAGCGTGGTGTTCCCCTCAAACTCGCCGCGAGCTACACCATGCCGCAATTCCTGTATGCCGAGGGCATGGTGCCTCCACAGGAGCTTTTCGACGAGCTCCAGTCCGAAACCATGGCACATATCGAAGAAGCCCAAAAGGTGGCCTTGGAAGTCGCCCCTGATTTGAAGATCGGCTACGTCATTGCCGAGGGCTCACCGATCGATATGCTCCTGGAAATCTCCAAGGACGTCACCATGATCGTCATGGGTTCTCGCGGCCTCGGCGGGCTGTCTGGCATGGTCATGGGTTCGGTGTCTGCCGCCGTGGTCAGCCACGCAAGCTGCCCGGTGGTCGTGGTGCGTGAAGATAATGACGTCACCCCCTCCAATAAGTACGGCCCCGTGGTGGTCGGCGTCGACGGCTCCGAGGTATCCCAGCGTGCTACCGAGTTCGCCTTCGAAGAGGCGCAGGCACGTGGCGCCAAGCTCGTTGCCATCCACACCTGGATGGACATGCAGGTGCAGGCATCGCTGGCTGGTCTTGCTGCAGCACAGCAGGAGTGGGACACCATCGAAGATGAGCAACAGCATCTTCTAGAAGAGCGCCTCGCCCCCATGCTGGACAAGTACCCAGATGTGGCCGTGGACATGGTGATTACCCGCGATCGTCCCGTTCGCGCCCTCGTAGAGCACGGCCGTGACGCACAGTTGCTCGTCGTTGGCTCCCACGGTCGCGGCGGCTTCCGTGGCATGCTGCTGGGCTCTACTTCCCGTGCGTTGCTGCAATCGGCTCCCTGCCCGATGGTGGTTGTGCGCCCCCGCGAAGACTCCTAATTAAGCAAAAAACGCGCCGTGTTCAACAATTGCTGAAATTGTTATATTCGGCGCGTTTTCCCTTATCCGGGCGAAATCAAAAGATAACAAAACGGATCACAACCCGTTCTGCCCGGAAATGGCGTTGCTTTTTGGCAAAAAGCCATTAAAGTACCTCCTGACAGATAAACGTCAGCTAATCGCTCGGCGTTTGGCGTTTTTAAAACAACAAAAGGAGATACTCATGCTCGGACTCGGTTTCTTTGGCTGGATCATCATCGGTGGCCTCGCTGGCTGGATCGCTTCGAAGATTAAGGGCACCGACGCTCAGCAGGGCATTGGCCTGAACATCGTTGTTGGTGTTGTTGGCGGTCTGCTCGGTGGCTTCCTGCTCAACATCTTCGGCGTAGACGTTGAAAACGGCGGCCTGATCTTCAGCTTCCTTACCTGCTTGCTTGGTGCTGTTATCGCGCTCAGCATCGTTCAGTTGGTGACCAAGAAGTAACGTGCACCAATAGTTAAGCCCAAAAGGGGCGGTGGAGAATTGATTCCCACCGCCTCTTTTGCGTGCCTAGACCGTGGACTAGACCAATCTGTTCAGTTATAGTGTGTAGGGACAAAACAACGGAAAGGGTTCTGGCAGTGGCAGGCGAAAAACGCACGGGACGGTCGAGGAAGAATAGGCCCAGCCCACGGCAGCGCCTACTCGCTAGCGCAACGAGCCTGTTTAGCACCGAAGGCATCCGCGTCATCGGTATCGACCGCATCCTTCGAGAAGCCGATGTGGCCAAAGCCAGCCTCTATAGCCTTTTCGGATCCAAAGACGCACTCGTTATCGCCTACCTCGAGTCCCTCGACGAACAATGGCGCACCCGCTACGCCGAACGCACCGCTGATATGAGCGCCCCGGAAGATAAGATCCTCGCCTTCTTCGACCAGTGCATCGAAGAAGCCCCCGAGAGCGATTTCCGCGGCTCCCACTTCCAAAACGCAGCCAATGAGTACCCGCGCCCAGAAAGCGACTCTGAGCGCGGAATCGTCGAGGCTGTCCAACAGCACCGGCGCTGGTGCCAAGACACGCTTACCGAGCTGCTCACCGAGAAAAACGGTTACCCCGGCGATGTGCAGGCCCAGCAACTGATGATCTTCCTCGATGGTGGTCTTGCCGGGTCCAGGCTGAGCCAATCCACCGATAGTTTGCGCACCGCGCGCGAACTCGCCCAGCAACTGCTCTCGGCGCCTCCAGCGGATTACTCGATCTAATGAATAAGTTTTCTCAAGTTTGCGGGGAGATCCTCGCCACGGTGGGCGTGCTGCTATTGCTCTTCGCCTTCTACGAAGCCTATTGGACCAATATCGCCGCAGGCCGCGCTCAGGACGAAGTCAGCGCAGAGATGCAGCAGCGCTGGCAGAACCCGAGAAGCCACAAGAACCTCGAGCTTGGCGATGCCTTTGCCAATATGTATATCCCGGCCTTCGGCTCAGACTTTGCCTTTGCAGTGGTAGAAGGAGCCAATGACGAGGCCCTGCTTGCAGGCCCTGGCCACTACCCAGAAACCCAAATGCCCGGCGAGCGCGGCAACTTCGCCATCGCCGGCCACCGCGTGGGCAAGGGCGCGCCCTTTAATGACCTCGGCAACCTCAATAGCTGCGATGCCATCGTCATCGAGACGCGCGATAGCTGGGATGTGTATCGGGTGCTGCCCATGGGCACCGACCCCGCCACCCGAAACCAGGAGGCCGCGGCCTGCCTGCACCAAGAGCAGCTTGGGCGCGTGGCTGAAGGCGATTATGCCGGGGTACAGGGCCGCATCATCACCACCCCGGGTGATGTGGGCGTGATCGACCCGTTGCCCAATGTCGTCGATGCCAATATTGATGAGCTCGAACCCATCATCACGCTGACCACCTGCCACCCGCAATTTTCCAATGCCGAGCGCATGATCATCCACGGCATGCTCACCGAATCGCTACCCAAAGACGGGCCACGCCCCGCAGTGATGGAGGCCTAAACCATGTACGCCAAACTCTGGCAGCTTTTGCCCGGCCCAAAGCCTGTGAAAGCGCTGCTGGCCCTCATCATCGCCATCGCCGTGTTCTTCCTGCTCATGGAAGTGGTCTTTCCCTGGGTATCTTCCCTGATGCCCTATAACGACGTGGCAGTCTAAAGCCCGAGGTTGCCAATCACCTGCTCAGCAATGAGCTGGGCTTTGAGCGACTGCGCCTGATCACTCCAAGCCACCACGGCCACAGGGCCGCGTTGCACGGCGAAGACCGCCCCATCGGGGCCACCTGCACGGCCACCATCCCAACCGCCCGGCAGGGTTGCCGGTTCAGTGCTATCAATGGGCGCAGCCCAATCCACCACCGCACGGGCCTGCTGCTCATCGGGCATATGACGGACTAACACCGTGGCCTGAGGCAACTCGCCATAACCCCAAAAGCCACAGGCCGGGGGATCAAAACGCTCATCTACACCAGTGCGCGTCACCTTCTGGCCATTCGTTTCTGCCAACCACTGCGCATCGAGATAAGGGCAGGGGGCGTCGACAAGCTCCGGCATGGTCTCAGGGGCAATAGCGGCAGGACTTGGCTGCGAAGCCTCCTGCTTGGGTGCTTCCGGCGCGGTCGAGCAAGCGCTCAGCACCAAGGCACAAGCGATTAGAGTACGTTTCATGTATCCCAGCCTAGAGACTGATCGCCGATTATTGCGCGCCGTCAACGTGCTTACCTCCGTGCTGCTATTCGTCGCACTCATCGGAGTGATCGATCTCCACCGCCGCGACGCCATCCTCGCCGTGGTGCTGGCCTCCATCTTCGCCCTCGTCTACGCCTACGGCACCTATAAATCCATCCGCGGCGGCTGGCTCGAACTCGCCTGGCTCGCCACGATGACTATCGTCTGGGCCGCCATGCTCGCCGTACTGCCCGTCGCCGTGTACATGGTCTTCCCCCTGTTTTTCCTTTACCTCAGAGCCCTTCCGGATATTCGAGGCGTATTCGCCGTCTTCGGCGTGACCGTGGTGGCCATCGTCAGCCAATGGCCCAACCTCACCATCGGCGCGGTGATGGGGCCAACCGTCTCGGCAGCCGTCGTCATCGGCATCAACATGGCGCTCCAAGCCATCTGGCGAGGCGCCAAAGAACGCGAAGCACTCATCGAAGAACTCCTCGAAACACGCCACCAACTCGCCGATAGCGAACGCGCCGCAGGCATCGCCGCCGAACGCCAACGCATCGCACACGAAATTCACGACACCCTCGCCCAAGGACTTTCCAGCATCCAAATGCTGCTGCGAGTCGCCGAACAAGACATCAACAACCTCGACATCGACAACAGCGCCAAAACACGCCCCCTCCAACGCATCGAACTCGCCCGCCACACCGCAGCCGATAACCTCAGCGAAGCACGCGCCATCATCGCCGCCCTCCAACCAGCCGCCCTATCCAAAACCTCACTCGACGGGGCACTGCATCGCGTGGCGGCGCAGGTGGAGGGCATTGAGATGGAGATTGATATTGAAGGCGATGAGCGCCAATTACCCATGAGCACCGAAGCCTCTCTTCTACGTATATATCAAGGAGCAGTGGGTAACGTTCAGAAGCATTCACAGGCCACCCGCTGCCGGGTGACCCTAAGCTACGAACCCACCCTCGTTCGCCTCGACGTGGTTGATAACGGCATTGGTTTTGATCCGGGGGCCTTACGTTCCAGGCCGGCGGGGTTGGGCCATATCGGTATTGATGCCATGCGCTCACGTGCGGCGGAGCAGCAGGGCGAATTGGTGGTGGAGTCGGCACCCGGGCAAGGTTGCGCCATATCGGTGGTGCTACCCATCCCTTCGGATGACCCGGGTGAGGGGTAAACTTGCCAGGAGTTGTCGTATGGAAGGGATAACAGATGATTCGTGTGTTGCTTGCCGATGATCACGAGATTGTGCGGCTCGGGCTTCGGGCCGTGCTGGAAAGCGAAAGTGATATCGAGGTCATTGGTGAGGTAGCCACTGCCGATGCCGCGGTGGCGGCAGCGCAAGCCGGTGGTATCGACGTGATCTTGATGGATCTTCGCTTTGGTCCGGGCATGGCTGGCACTCGCATGAGCAATGGTGCCGATGCCACTGCCGAGATCAAGCGCACGATGGAAAAGCCACCGCATGTGCTGGTGGTAACCAACTACGACACCGATGCTGATATTTTGGGCGCCATCGAAGCCGGCGCCTTGGGATATCTGCTCAAAGATGCCCCACCCGAGGAGCTCATTGCTGCCGTGCGATCCGCGGCAGAGGGCGACTCCACCCTTTCTCCTACCGTGGCCAATCGACTCATGACTCGCGTGCGCACCCCACGCACCTCGCTGACTCCCCGCGAGCTCGAGGTATTAAAGCTTGTGGCTGCCGGTTCTTCCAACCGCGAAATTGGTCGCACCCTGCTGCTTTCAGAGGCAACCGTGAAAAGCCACCTGGTGCATATCTACGACAAGCTTGGTGTGCGCTCTCGTACCTCGGCGGTAGCGATGGCCCGCGAACAGGGCGTGCTCTAGCGCGCCATAGCTTAGAGGCCGCGCCGATCCGGGCGTTGGCAACAAAAAATGGGCTCCTACGGGAGCCCATTGTGCGTGCGGGTGTTTCTTAGCCGCGCAGCTTTTGTTGGATGTGGCGAGCGAGCTCGTCGAGGTCCTTAGCGATGCTGCGGTGGCTACGGGTACGCATCTCGGTGGTCATGTTCTCAGCGTTATTGACTGCCGCTTCGAGATCATCAAGGCGATCCTCGGCATCGGTGACGAAGCCCTTGGGCAATTCACCCTGCTTGAGGCTATCGCGCATACCTTCGATGCGGGCGCGCAGCGGAGCGCCGTGGCCGGTGTAGTGATCGAGGTGTTCCACCTTCACACCAAGCTGTTCGGCGCGTTGCTTATCTAATTGCTGGCGCAGCCACATTGCACCGCGGTAGAGCAGGGGCAGTGCAAAGGGGGCAATCGCGCGGGTAGCACCGGCGTAGCGCTTGACGTTGTCCTTATTAAAACGCCCGGCCTTCATTTGCTCGAGCTTGGTTTCGGCTAGCTTGCGCTCGTGCTTCCTCTTGGCCTTTAGGCCTTTTTGCTCGGCTTTCACCAAAGCCTTTTCTTGCTTGGCTAGCAGCTTGTGCTGGCGCTGCTTGAGCTTGGACGCCTCTTTTACTTCTTGCTTAGCGCGAGCCTTGGCGGCTTTGGCCTCTACCTTGGCTGCTCGGCGTGCTTTACGGATTTTCTTCAAAAGTCCCATGTGTGCTCTCACAAACCTTTCCGTCGAATCAATTCAACACTACTCGTTTTCGTGCAATAGTCTGGATTCATTGTGAATGATCTGGAGAAGCCGTGGGCACCCCATGACCTGGTGGGGTGTCGCTATCGCCGTGTGCAGCAGGAGCGTTTTCCTGATCTGCCCCCAACTGAGTCCTCCCTGGCTCGCCAGGAGCGCGTCCAAGAGGCTCGGGAGGCGGTGATGGCGCTACTGCCCACCGCGCCTGCCAAGGGCGATCCCAAGCGCTTTCTTCGCATCGACGCCCAGGGGGATTTTTTTGCCACCCTCGAGGCGCTGGCGGCCGGTGCGACGATGGTGACCAACGCCGTGCTCGAAGGCGAAGATCATGACAAATCCTGGCAGGTGCACGTGGATGTGCTCGTGCGAAGGGCAGAGCAGCACTATATGCCGGTGATAATTAGCAATCACCGCATCGCCCGCCCTGATCCCAAAAAAGAAGTGCTCACCATCCCCACCGCGCGCCTTGGGCTTGGCCAGCCCCGTAGTGTGCATGCGAAGATTCGCCATCACGCGGTGGATTCCTATGCGGTGGCCATGGCTGCGCGCGCCTTGGAGCGCATGGGCATTGCCTGCCCCGAAGGTGGCCTTATCGGGCAAAACCGTGCCGTGGCCTACATCATCGCCACGAAGAATCTGCAGCAGGGCCTCGACACCACGCTCCAAGGCCCAACTCCCACCCACGCCCATCGCGTGAAAGAGTGCGCAAGCTGCCGTTTTTGGCCAAAGTGCAAAGCGGAGCTTCAAGCCCGCGACCATATCTCCCTCGTCCTTCCGGGCGGCCGCTCGAGCATATATCTAGAAGAGGGGATTGAAAGCGTCCAAGAGCTTATCGACGCCAACCTTGGCCTCCCCAGCCGCCTGGCACAGGCATGGCGCAACCATGAGCCAGTGCTCGTGACTACCGAGAAGCCCCAGCACCCGCGCCGGGACGTGGAAATTGATATTGATGTGGAGGCCTACCTCGATCAGGGGGCGTATTTATGGGGCACTTTTGATGGGCACGAGTACCGTCCTTTTGCCACGTGGGGCGAGTTGGGTGGCCGTGAGGAGGCCGAGAATTTTGCGCGTTTTTGGGATTGGCTCATGCGTCGTAAAGCAGCAGCGAAGGGCTCGTTTGGGGTGTACTGCTATTCGGCGCACGGCGAGAATCACTGGTTGAAGTTTTCGGCTCGGCGTTTCCACGGCAAGTATCCGGGTGTGCCGAGTGAGCAGGAGGTGCGGGCGTTTATTGCCTCCGATGAGTGGATCGATGTGTTTGCTCAGGTGAGATCCCAGTTGGCGGGGCCTTTTGGTTTGGGTTTGAAGGTGGTGGCGCCGGTGGCAGGCTATCACTGGAAAGACGATATTGATGGCGAGGCGAGTGTGGATCTGTATCGTCAAGGCGCTCAGGAGACGCTGCTGCGCTATAACGCCGATGATTGCAAAGCCACCGCCGCGGTGCGACGGTGGCTTGATGCGGGCGCGCCGGGTGCTCCCCGGGCCTAGGCGCTATTCGACGATGATCTGGCCTTTGGCGCCGCGTTCTGCGTCGATGAACTGGTGATTGACCATGGTGTAGGTGCCGGGTTCTGTAAATTCCGCTTCTACAAAACCGCCCTGTGCCGCCAGCAGGTCCAGCGCCTGCGATGCGCCGCCTCCTTCTGCATTGCGCAGCAGGTAGGCGCCTTCTTTGTAGGAGGTATCGAATTGGGTGCCCACAATATGGAAGCTCAAGGCCTTATTGGGGCCTGCGTTGATCAGCCAGAAGCGTGCCCTTTCGCCGCGCTTGATCTTGATGGGCTTGGCCAGGTACTGGTTTTCGAGGCCATTAAATACCACCGCGCTTGGAGTATTGGCTGCAAGCAATGCGGTATCGACGGGGTTTTCCGGAGTGCTTTCAAGGCCATAGACCTCTGATTGCACCAGGAAGTATTCGTGGTCTACGGGGTCGAGATCTGGGGGATCAACGATCAAGGCCCCGTACATGCCGGCTGCGAGGTGCAGGCTCATCGGCGCTGTGCCGCAGTGGTAGAGCCAGGCGCCGGCGTGCTCGGCGGTGAAATTATATTGCAGTGATTCGCCCGGTTCGATGGAGCGCATCACGGGATCTGGTGAGACCATGCCAGCATGAAAATCTACTGAGTGACTCATGGTGCCATTGTTTACCAGTGTGACTTCGAAGCGATCGCCGACCTTGCCGCGCAGCACCGGCCCCATGAGCTTGCCATTAAAGGTCCAACGCCCGCGGCTTTGTTGCTCACTAATGGGCATGGCAATTTCCGAAACATCAAGGGTGACCCTATGCACCTTCTGATCCTTCGCCGGACGCAGGACGGGATCGATGATCAGCTCAGAGTTGAGATCATCTGGGTTCACCAGGGAGCTTGTCGACGCCTCCTGCTGCCCACCGCCAGCCTTCGGGGCGGCAACAGCGTCACCGCTAGGAACCACGCTTAATTCCATGCCCATTTGCCTATGGCCTGCCACCGTGCACCAGCCCTGCATGGCCTCACTAATGGTGCCGACCTCCAAGGTGGCGGACTCGCCCGGTTGGAGTCGCCCGGATTCCACGCCATTGGCAAATTTCAGATCATGTGCTTGATCGCCAGTATTGGTGAAATTGACCCTCAAGCTATTGCCCTTGGGCACTTCGAGCACATCGGGCACAAAGTGCATGCCCGATACTTCTACATTGATTTCGGTGACTTCGCCGGTGGCGTCGACAGCCTGGGGAGCCGCCACGGTACTGTTTTGCCCACCGGCGCCAAGGCCACCAAAACTGGCCACTGCCAGGGCGAGCACCGCCAAGGCGGCTGTGGCCTGGCCCCAAGCGGGGCGTTGCTTTGCCTCGATGGGTTCGCGCTTCTTGCGAATCACACCAAGCTGCGCCTTCACCGCCAGGGGAGTCAGCACCGCAAACACGGCCAAGGAGCCTAGGGCCAAGATGGAGGTGGTGACTCGCAACCAGGAGTGATCGGTGATCAACCAGATGCCAAGGCCTACGTTGAGCAAGGTGGAGCGGAAGATACCGGCGCGGTCATAGACGGCCAAACCTGTGCGCGTGGCTGCAGGCCCGCCACCAATATTGGAGGGCAAGAGGTAGCTCATCACGCCGATGAGCAACTGTGCGGCAAAGCCGATCACCAGGGCCATCGTGGGCAAATTAAGCTCCGAGAAGCTTGGAGCCCTAAGGCAGCGCACCGATAGCACCAGGAGGGAACCGATCAGCCACAGTGGCGCCATGGCCACCGAGATGCTGGAGAAGGTGACGCGATCGCGAGGATCGGCCAGCACCTTGCGCACCATGCCGAACCAATCCCAGGCGGCGATGAGCACGCCGCACAGGTACGTCATTAAGCCGATGGCGGCGAAAGGGCCTGCGCCCAGGAGCCCACCAATGACGGTGTCCACCACGCCGATGGTCATCAAGGTGAGCACCAGCTTGGGGCGCTCCCCACCAGATTGGGTGCGCCAGATGGTGGGGAATAACAACATGAGCGTGCCGATGGCGGCAAAGCCGGTAAAGCCCAAAAGATTCACCGTGAGGTGGGCGAATTTCAGCTCCTCTTTCCAGCCCACATCCGCTGCCATCAACGCGCCAAACAGGGCGCCAAACGGCAGGAATGATGCCGAGCCGATATAGGCAAGCACACAAGGGGCAAAGCGTTGCGTGCGATCGGCGCGCAGATATTGCTGCCCTAGGAACCAGGCGTGATACGCCAAGGAAAGCCCAATGACGGTGGCACCAATGCAGGTGAGAATCCAGTGCCCCGGTATTGCCGTGAATACCTGGCCGATGAGGGTAATGACGATGCCGGCGTTGAGCACCCTGAAGCGCAGGATTTGAAGCGGACGGGTGGCGTCGTCAAGCTGCTGGTGCAAAAACTTTTCGGTGAAGTGCTGCGACCACAACATGATGGAATTGCTCAGCGCGCCGAGCGTGAACATGTGGATCAGAAGCCAGCGATAGTTCGGGATAGCCCAATGCACCAGGCTTATCAGCACGAGTGCGATCAACCATATCGTTACGGGTTTGGAGGCTTTGCGGTGCCACGCAGCCCGGGAGAAACGTCCGGAAGTTTGATCGCTCATAACCTTAAAGATTAAACCCCGGGTTTTTCCGGATCAACTAGCTTTGTGACGCAAGAGCAGCGAAGCAGCCACCAGTAATGCAGGCCACACCATGATCGCGGCGATGAAACCCACCCACGACAACGAGGCAAAAAGATAACCCGATAACCAACCCAACACCGAGGAGCCAACGTAATAACTCAGCAAATACATGCTCGCCCCCTCAGCGCGGTGATGCGTAGCAATGCGCCCCACCCAACTCGATGCCGTGGAATGCACGAAGAAAAACGCCGCCGTGAAAACAAGCATCCCGAACAACGTGAGCCACAAATGCGCCGGCATCGAAAGCAGAAGACCCAACACCATCGCCACCGCGCCATAGGTGAGCGCCGGGCCACGGCCGACGCGCTGCATCCACGCACCCGCACGAGCCGAACTCCAAGACCCAGCCAAATAGAGCAAAAACACCAGACCAACCAAGGCCTCGGAAAGCCCGAAGGTGTGAATCATGCGGAAACCGACGTAGTTATACAGCGACACGAACACGCCCAGGCCCGCGAAACCGAAGAAGAACAACAGCGCCAACTCCGGGCGACGCCAATGGCCGACCATCGCAGCGATCTCCTCGCGAAGGTGCAAAGCCCGAGGATGAAAACGACGCTGATAGGGCAATAGCCACGCCATTAACACGGCCATCACAAAGGCCAATACCGTCGCAGCAAACAAAGCCCAGCGCCACGAGGTGACCTCAAGCAACAAGGCGGGAATCATGCGGCCCAAAAGCCCACCCAAGGCATTGCCAGAAATATAAATGCCCATCGCCCGCGGCTGATCCACCCCGGCGATCTCCTCGCTCAACCACGTCATCGCCACCGCAGGCACACCAGCAATGAACACCCCCTGCAGCCCGCGCAAGGCCACCAAAGTAGGTGCGTTTTGCGCCAAAGGCAGCGCCAAGCCCACCAACGTGGCCAACAGCGCAGAAATAATCAGCACCTTTCCGCGGCCAAAACGCTCAGAAAGAATCGATGCCGGCACAATGCACAACGCCAAAGCGCCCGTCGGTGCCGAAATGGTCAAAGCCGCCGTCGTCGGGCTCACGTCCAAGGCATGGGTCAAGGTCGGCAACATCGCCTGCGTGCAATACAGCGCATTGAACGTGGCCAAACCCGCCGCGAGGAGGGCGATGACGGCGCGGCGGTAGTCGGCGGTGCCTCTGCGGAGGCCTGAAGTATCGGACATAGCAAAACCCCCTTCTAGATATATATCTAGAAGGGGGAAAGTGGGCCTACTTTGCGGCAGCCTCGTAGCGAGCCTGCACGTCGTCCCAGTTGAAGACGTTCCAAACGGCCTCAACGTAATCGGCCTTCACGTTCTTGTACTGCAGGTAGAAGGCGTGCTCCCACATGTCGAGCATGAGCAGCGGGGTGAGGTTTGCAGAGATGTTGCCCTGCTGGTCGGTGAGCTGCTCGACAACGAGGCGGCCGCCGATGTGGTCGTAACCGAGGATTGCCCAGCCGGAGCCCTGGAGGCCGAGGGCTGCTGCGGAGAAGTGCTTCTTAAAGGCTTCGAAGGAGCCGAACTCTTCCTTGATGGCCTCTGCCAGTGCGCCGGTGGGCTCGCCGCCACCGTTGGGGGAGAGGTTCTTCCAGAAGATGGAGTGGTTGGTGTGGCCGCCGAGGTTGAAGGCGAGATCCTTGGACAGGGCGGTCACGGCGTCGCCGATGGTGCCGTTTTCGCGGGCCTCGGCCAGGCGCTCAAGAGCCTTGTTGGCACCGTTGACGTAATTCTGGTGGTGCTTGGAGTGGTGAAGCTCCATGATCTCTGCGGAGATGTGGGGCTCGAGAGCGTCGTAAGCGTAATCAAGTTCTGGAAGTTCGTACTTAGCCATGGTGGTTTCAGTTTCCTTTCGTATTTACTAATGTGCGCCACGTAAATTGGCGACGTGTCCCCCATCATAGGAGATTCCTGGGAATATTCAAGGGGATAATCCGTTATCGTTATCGACTCGCAAATTCTAGGAGGCTGCTTTTCATGGGATGGCTATTTGCACGAGAACCCGAATTAGTCGACGCCGATCGAGCACTCAAAGGTGGGCGCCACCCCGTGTTGGAGCATCCGCGCCCGCACGCGGTACTGGGCACCTCGCTTGTCGGGCCTTGGGAGGAGGGACTGCGCGAACTCTATGTGGGCCTGGGGTGTTTTTGGGGCGCTGAGAAGCTGTTTTGGCAAATGGATGGGGTGCACGTGACGTCGGTTGGCTATGCCGGAGGCATCACCGAAAATCCCACCTATAGGGAGGTCTGTTCGGGGCGCACGAACCACACGGAAATTGTGCACATTGTGTATGACCCAAAGCAGGTGCGTTTTGAGCAGCTCGTGGCCGCCGCGCTAGAAGCGCACGATCCCACGCAGGGGTATCGCCAGGGCAACGATGTGGGTACGCAGTATCGTTCGGCCATTTATACCCAGGATGCGCAGGAGGCTGAGCGGGCGGCTGCGATGGTTGAGGCCTATGGCAAGCGCCTAGAGCAGGAGGGCTATCCGCGCATCACCACCGAGGTCAAACCCCTAGCGGATACTCCGGCGGGCAGGTACTTCCTTGCAGAGGACGAGCATCAGCAGTACCTACACAAGAACCCATACGGGTACTGCCCGCATCACTCAACGGGTGTGGCGTGTGGCGTGGAGTAACTGGCAACTCTGGGGATGGAAAACGGGGAAGTATAAAGAGGGTGCAGCGCGGAGATGGTGATGGTGGAGTTGTTACTCACACTGCGACTCAGCCTGAATGAAGGTCCGCGCTGCACTGTTGCACCAGCGTAGCGGAGGGCTACGCCCTTTCCGAATAGGATGCGAGGAGCAACGTTGGCATACACACGTCTACTGAGTAGAAGTGTGAGTTTGAGAGAGGTAGTAAATGTTGCCGGATATATGTAGGGTCAGTGTTAACAGCCTTCCTGTTCGGTCTATCGCCCGTTATCGCCCTTCATTTCAGCATCAGGGGGCAGATCACCCCCGTTTTGTTGCTGAACGTTTGTTCGCATTACTCCTTTAGAAAGGATCGCCATGATCTCCTACGACGATTTGTTGAAAGCCTGTCGGCGCGGCGGTGCAAGCACCCTCACCTCGGTCACCGAGCTCCAGCCTGCGGCTGGACCCCACGCTTCGGTGGCGCCAGCCAAGTTTGTAGCCGGCAACACTTCCACCTTTGCTTTCGAAGAACGCTTCGTTGATGGCAAAGCTGCCGGGGTAGTTGTCATTGACAGCAAACAAAGCCAGATCAACCGCGCGGAGTCCGCCCTCGCCCAGTCGATCAGGGATGGTGAAGCGGTAGTGAGTCGTGTGCCACGATTGGTTGTTAGCTACGAGGCGAAGAAAGAGCTGATGGATCTTGAACTGCCACACCGTGCATTCGATGGCCATATCCGGGCTGCCAACCTCGATGGCACGCCGGTCACACAGACTGAGGAATTCCAAGCGTTGCGCAATTCCACTCCCGGCAATGCGCGGCCACTTCTGGAGGCTTCGCCCTTCAGTCTCGTCGGCGGTGTGTGGGACTCCACCCGCAGAGAGGATCAGGTTCGTTTCCGCAGCGTGATGGTCGGTGAGATCATTGGTGTACTCGGCAACCAGGAAACTCCGGCCAGTGATCGCGCTTCGCGGCGCGGAGGTGCCCGAGTTGATCCGGTGGCGCTCAGTGTGCAGCTGACGGGCCCCGAGTTGCAGGGAATCCTCGATGCGCAACGCGACGAGCTCAGCCCTGGAAGCATTGAAACGGTTGAAAAGAAGATCAAGAAGCTTAAGAAGGGGGAAAGGGCTTCAGCTTCTAACCTAGGCCTCGGTGCCATTCCGCCACAGTTGGATGCACTCGGTGGGGTGTCTTGCTCCAGGATTCTTCGATCCTGGGTCCTGAGCTTCGCTGCACTGCGCCAGATCCGATTTGGTGCCGGTACCGAAGGTGATGCTGCCTGCCGCGCCTTGCTTGCCGCGCTCGCGATAGCGGCAATTGCCCGTTCGGAAGAGGAACTCAACCTCCGCGCCAATTGTGATCTTCGAGAATCGGGCGAACCGGTGGTTACCCTGGATGAACGATTCGGCAAGGAACGCACTCTGGATCCGTTCAGCGTCGAAGCCGCAGATGAATTGTTGGAACAAGCGATTCTGAACGCGCGCGAAAAGGCGGGAGTGGAATGGAATGGCCAGGAGCTCCGTTTTGTGGGCAATCCCGCCATCATCCACGGTGCCGTCGATGCAGAGGAAGCGGAGTCATAGGATGCCGACGCTCGATATCTCCGCGACCTTCCCGTTGGGGGTGTACTTGGGGCATCGGGCCGATGGTTCACCCGATCCTTTCCCTGATATTGCACGACTGCACTCGGCGTTGCTGCATGCTGCGGCCACGGGAACCACAGCAAAGGAACAAGACGGACGAGTGCAGCCGAGCGAAGACAGCCTGGCTGCGTTGCGTTGGCTGGAGGAACATCCTCCCAGCAGGCTGCATGTTCCAACGCACCGGAGACAATCAAATGATGAAAACCGAATTACCTATCGCAATGAAGGTTGGTTTGAGAAATCTAAGTTCAAAGTGTCCGCCCGCAGGATGTCCGAAGGAACAACCTTCAATGGTCCGATAGCTTACAGCTGGGATGATGTGCCCGAGGCGGTCGTTGAAACCGTGTTTGAGTTGTGTAGTGACGTTGCGGTGCTTGGTGAAGGTGGCAGCCTAGTCAAGCTCGAGCACCGCTCGTTACCACCAACGTTGGTACTAGATACTGAGGCCTCCATGTTTACCCCAGGGGGCGAGCATATTCGCGGTGTGGCACCTGGACGTACCGACGCGCTCATCCAGGCTTTCGAAGCAGCAAACCCGGGGAAGGGGAAGGCGCAAAAGACAGCGAAAAAAGAAGATTCACGTACAGCCGAGGCGACAACCACTGGTCTGCGTGATCTGCGATATCGCCGACCGGATGCGCCAGCGTCTAGTACCCCGTGGGATCAAGTGCTCCTGCTCGAGCTCGATGGTGATGTAATCCCCGAACAGCATCGTCAGGCGTGGTGTGTTGCGATGCACCGAGCCATCATTGCTGCCATCCAATCCGATGTACCGCCGATGGTGACGGGGCAATATCCGAAGAGCATGCCTGATCGTCCCTCGAATCACCTCAGCATTCAGTATTTAACCAAGGAACAGGTGGAACGTCATGGGCTACAGAATCATGCCATTGCTTTGCTGCTTCCAAATGACGCCACAGCAGAGGATTTGATACGGCTCGCTCAAGGCCTTAAAAGTATTCGAACCCTTCGGTGCAAATACGGCAGGCGGCGTCTCGAATTCAACGGCGTCGCGGTCAGGGCAGAAGAGTTTTGGGAAGCGCCGAAGCCTGGATCATACCGGCTATGGTTGCCAACCCCGCTTGCAGTGACCGAAGTCCGAAGTCCCAAGCGATCAAGGACTGGTGGGCGGCCGTGGGGTTTGGCGGATGCGGGCTTGGTCTCGATCGCATTGGTGTGGAGCGCATTTCTGCCGAAGGTGAAGGGCAACTCGGATGAACGGCATATCGCCCGCCACGAGAAAGCTCGTAACAATGGGGTGCGCGTGGCTCGAACTACGCTTCGCGCAGCGAATACACAGCATTTCATTTACAAGACCCGTAAAGGCAGTGTGCCCCAGATGTGGACAGGCCTTATCGATTTGGGCGAACTGGCACCGACGACTGTCATGGCCGCCATCGGACAGAGCCGACACCTCGGCGGGGGCCTGCTGGTGCCTGTAGACGTCCCGGAAGCCCTTGTGACAACGCTGATGGGAGACAACTAATGACTAGCGTTTCTGCACCGGTACTTTCACCAGATGACTTCCACAAGTTTTTTGAGGCGGTAAACCCAGGATATGTGCCTTTTGCTTGGCAGCAGAGACTCGTCGACTTTATCGTTGCCCACGGGCACTGGCCCGAACAGGTCATCGCACCTACCGGCACCGGCAAGTCTGCAGTGGTCGATGTCCACGTTTTCGTCAACGCGCTGGCGGCAATCGGAGCTGCGCCCCGCGTGCCACGTCGTCTGTTCACGGTGGTTAACCGCCGAGCGCTCGTAGACAACCAACATGACCGTGCGCTCAAGATCGCCGAGCTGCTCCGAGCGGCCGTTAGCGGACAAGGCCCAGACATTCTCGTAAAAGTAGCCGGTGCGCTGGCTTCATTTCGTACGGCACAAGCGAACGACGAAGCGCCGGTACCGATTGATGTCGGGCTGCTTCGCGGTGGTGCGCTCCGGGATAACCCCACGCTGCTGGATCCCGCTGCATGTGCGGTGGTGAGTGCCACGCCGGACATGTGGGGCTCGCGCCTACTGTTCCGTGGCTACGGCGCTTCCTGGCGTGCTCGCCCCCGCGAGGCGGCGATGGCCGCCTATGACTCGGTCATGGTTCTTGATGAATCGCATCTCAACTCTCAATTGCTCGTCACCGCTCGCCGAATCGCTGAGCTTGCAAAGCGCGAAGCCGATCTCGGGGTGCCCAAGCTTCAGGTTGTTGAAACCACAGCAACACCGAGCACCACCAGTGAGTACCAGGTGTCGATCGAAGAAGAGGACGTTGCAGATGACCAAGTTCTGGCAGCCCGACTCAATGCTTCCAAGCCCTTGACACTCAAGCCCTCAGCCCATTGGCAGGCACAGGCAACAGGAAAGCGATCAAAGAAGCAGTACATTGGGGAACTCTGCGACACAGTGTTGGGTCTGCTGGAGGAGACGAATACGCTCGAATCAGTTAAACCTCGGACGGTCGGCTGTATCGTGAACCGAGTCAATACAGCGGTGGATCTTGCATCTATGCTCCAAAAAGCCAACGCGGAACTCAGCATCAAAGTGCTGGTGGGGCGAATGCGTCCAGCAGATCTTGTTCAGTTGCGTAGGGAGTACCCAGCGCTATTCACGGTTGAGGGCGATGAGCGCATCGATCTGCTGATTGCCACTCAGGCGCTGGAAGTCGGAATAGATGTCGACTTTGCCGCGATGGTCACGGAACTTGCCTCTGCTAGTGCACTGGCTCAGCGCTTTGGCAGGGTCAACCGCCTCGGTCAGCGCACTTCGGCTCCAATCACCGTGATGGTACCCGAAGAAAATCCGAGCAAGGATGCATTGCCGTACACTCTGACCGACGTTGTCAACGGATTGGGCTGGCTTGAGTCGCTCGAAGCTGCCGGAGGGGCGCTGAGTCCGTCCGCACTGATGGCTCATCCGGCCCCGATAGCATCCCGGCGCAGGGCGCTCTATCAACGACCCGAGTGGGCCAACGTCCACCAGTGGTCGCGCACTGGCGATGCGCTCTTTGCGGATGATGACCTTTCCCTATGGCTTCGCGATGACCTCGCACCAGAGCAGGCTCATGCAGGCATCGTTGTGCGCGAGGGGCTACCCGTTGACGATCTTGAAGCACAGGCAGTGTTGCAGGCAGTCCCGCCACGAGCCATGGAGGAATTTCCCGCAAAGGTACAAACAGTCCGTTTGCTACTTGAGGCTCTAGTGGAAGGAAAAGCTGGCGACAACGCTGTTGCACGAGCCTTCATCTTCCGCGACGGCACCTACGCGCTGGTTCGGCCAGGCGGTGTCGCTCCCCGAATCCGCCCGGGCGACGTACTCATCGTGGACTACGGAGCGAAATTCACCAAGGCTCAGGTGGCCGTCGATCCCGCGGATGCCGACTCGGCACCTCGTGCCGTCACTGAAGGCATGCCGGTCCTGTACGCCAACGCTGATCACCGGCATAACGTAGCTAGTCGTTCAAGCCTGCAGGATGCCCCGCGCTCACGCCGAGACTTCCTTGGGCTTGACGCCGAAGCTGCGACGGTGTTGTGGCGCGCTGGCGCGCCAGATCGTGCGGCCGACACAGTAGTGCTGCCGGTAGCCACTTCGGACGATTTACAGGCAGTACCGTGGTTTCTCGTACTGCACGAAGATCACCTTCCGGACGACGCGCCCGTCCGCCAGCAATGGACTCCCTCAGTCAAACCGGTAACGCTGACAGACCATAGCCATGATGTTGCTGAACGTGCGCGGCGACTCTCCACAGCGGTGGGACTGGGCGCAGAATTCGAGGTCGCTGTGGTCAGTGCTGCCTTCCACCATGATGATGGCAAAGCCGATTTACGCTTCCAGCGCATGCTCACTGATGGAGAGGCGCTGGAGGAACCGCTGGCAAAGAGCGCGGGAATGCGTCTAAAGATTGCCGCCAGCACCTCGGCACGAGCTGGTCTTCCTGTGGGGTGGAGGCATGAGCAATATTCAGTGATCCGCGCGGCCCAACAGATCGGAGACAAGTTAGTGCTCCGTCTCATCGGCACGAGCCATGGACACGGCCGACGAGGATTCCCCCATGTTGGTGCAGAACTTTTACCTCCCGGTGCTGCTGAAACTGAAGCTCGCCTCGCGGAAGATTTCTTCACTGTCGGCGCCTGGGATGAGTTGGTCGAACGCACCGAGATCGAGTACGGCCACTACGCGGTGGCATTCCTGGAAGCACTCGTGCGGGCTGCTGACAATCAAGTTTCGAAAGAAGGACACTGATGACCACCGTCACGTTGGGAGGGTCAATTCACTCCGCTCTGACACACTTCGCACTTCTCGGTCTTGCCGAAATCGCTGAGAGCACCTTTGGTGCTGGTGTGACGCTCGGCTGGTCTGACGCAGCCGTACCGCGCGCTTGGGTTGAGGTGCCCGGAGCCTCTGAAGATGAGGTTGCTCAGGCAGTGTTGGATGCTGCAAGGACTGAGTCACCGCGAGATTGGCCGTCAGTGCGGCTGACATATGCCAGTGGGGCGACTGTCTCACCATTCTCGCCGCGTATCAAGGCAATCGACACGGACAAGCATCCTAATGACTGGGAAAAGCACCAGGCCGAACGGCATATCGTGTTTGATGCGCTGCTTGAAGCAGGAGACTGGACCGAACTCCGATGGCTTGATGCGCTCGGTGAGGCTTCGTATTGGCACGTTGCGAACAATGTACGCCAACCCGACCGAGGAGCTTCCCGGTGGGAAATGGTTTCCCGCCAGCACGGCCGGGAATTCGTTAGCAACCGCTACAGCCTTATATGCAAGGAAGTTGCACGGTGGCCAAAAAAGCAGGTGATCGACGGTGTAACTGGAGTGCAGGTGCGAGACGTGATTGGTAAGCAGAAGACCGCTTCACGTTCCTCCACGGGGCTGACCCCGCCAGGTCCAGCCGACAACGCCTTGGTATTCTGTGCTCTCCGTGGCATTGCGGCATTTCCGCTTGCGCACCGAGTCGAAGAAATTAATGCGACCCCAGGAGCCTGGCCAGCGACGGTACTGCATCCGAAGAGCATGTTACTCCCCGTGCCTACGGCACCAGTTACGCCTGCGCGCCTGCGCAGCGTGCTCGTTTCTTCGCAGCTTGCAGATCTACACACGGCGATGATGACAATCGATTCTGACCAGGAGAATAGAAAGTCATTAGCTCTCGAAGCGGACGCGGCTCGAGCCTGGCTTGCTGCTCGAATGTGTCGTGCGGTGGTCCGTTTCCCCATCTTGAAGGCCGGAAGTGATTCGGCTCCGGAGCGCCAGGTCCTCGAAGGCGAAGTGCATCTCAATGTTCGGTAAAGAGGCGGACTTCGAGATGCGATCCCCATCAGCCTGGTTTCGCATACGGTGTTTTGTGAGCGCCGGACTTGGTTGGAGGCAGTAGGCGAGCGCAGTCACAGTGCTCAAATGCAAGCAGGTTCTCGCGCCCATCGTAGGGTGGATGACCCCAAAGCCTCGCGCCCAGAGGTGCACCGCTCGATGGCACTTTCTTCCGTGTGCTACGGCATTGTAGGGCGTGCAGATCTGGTTGAGGGTGACGGTGATGGCACACGCGTGGTTGAGTACAAGGCCACACCGATTCGCAACCGCGCTGAGGTTTCTGAGGCGACCATCGTGCAGCTGGCACTGCAGGGCATCTGCCTTGAAGAAGCGGGTAAAGAAGTTGTCGGATACAGTGTGTACTTCACTGATCGACATCGCCGCATCGATGTCGAGGTGGGAGAAGAAGAACAATCACGGGCACTTGAGTTCTTGGAACGAACACGCAAGATTTGCTCGGAGGTTCAGGCTCCTCCACCGCTGGAAGACGATCCGCGGTGTCGCCATTGCTCCCATGTAGGGATTTGCCTCCCGGACGAGCGAAGCTTGTCGGCGGTCCACCGCCGTATCCTGGTAGCCAATCCAGATGGGCAGGTCCTTCATCTGACTACTCCCGGATCACGTGCAAGTATCCACCGAGGTCGAGTTGTGGTGAAGTCTGCCGACGAAGAACTTGGCAGTGCTCCGATCGAACGGGTGCAAGGCGTGACAGTTCATGGAAACGTGGATATTTCGAGTGCACTGTTGCGCGAGTTTTTCTGGCGCGATATTACCGTCGTGTGATGTTCCGGCGCGGGGAGGGTTTATGGCTGGTCGCGTCCGGACGATGGGCCAAATGGGGTAGCGCGTGTGCAGCAACACCTAGCTTCCTTCAATGGTCGATTGGATATCGCACGCGAGTTCATCGCAGGAAAAATCGCAGGACAGGCAACTTTTCTTCGACGCAATGGCGGTGAAGCTGTGGCAAACTTGAGTGGCCATCTTCGTTCGTTGCAGAGAGAAGCTGAAGGTTGCACCTCGGTGGGATCTCTCCTCGGAGTAGAAGGAGAAGCTGCAGCACTCTACTTTCAGGGATTCCCGCTCATGCTTCGGGGTGATGGATTCGAGTACTTCCTGGAACAATGGCAGGGAAGACAGGGGCGTGGGGCTCTAGATCCCCTAAACTCCGCACTTAACTTCGTGTACGCGCTCCTCACCGCAGAGGCTATCAAAGCGGTGGTGAGTTGCGGCCTGGATCCGCATGCGGGTTTCCTCCATAGTAGTGGCCGAAATAAACCAGCCCTGGCGCTTGATCTGATGGAAGAATTTCGTGCCTCGATCGGTGACTCTGTCGTTGTCTCGTGCATTAATCGGCGCATGCTCACCAAAAAGCACTTCTCAACAGTGAGCGGCACACCACGATTGACTCCCGAAGGTCGGAAAGTACTAGTTGCTGCGTTTGAACGGCGAATGAGCACGCAAATTACACACCCTACGTTTGGCTATGCGGCGACTTGGAGGCGAGTACTGGAGATCCAAGCGCGCTTGATATTGGGTTGCATCGACGGAACTCAGCCAAAGTATCGAGCGGTCAGAACGCGATGAGCCGTGATGATGCTCGGAGGACACTCGTGGCGTATGACATTTCAAATGATCGTCGGCGCACTCGGCTCGCTTCGAAGTTGGAAAAATACGGTGATCGCTTGCAGTACTCGGTCTTCGTTGTCGATGCTTCGCCAGCTAAGTTGATCCGAATGAAGTCGGAAATCGAAGAAGTTCTCGACCTCCAGAAAGACTCAGTACTCCTTTGCGATTTGGGGCGGCTTACCGAATTGAGTGAAGCTCGCTTCAGCTTCCTTGGCCAATCTCGTGAAATTACACCCGGGGAGGCATTCGTCTTCTAAAAGCATGCGTGCGAGTGACTCTGCTGACCGAAATCTGTGGGAGTCGCTCGCGGTAGAATCATTGCTGGTTGAATAATGTACCTTGCACGTCAGGCGGGGGTCATTCCTGGGCTATGAGCCTTCTCAAAGCTCCTGCTCGCAACTGCTCCGAAATTGTGCTTTCAACCTGCTGTTATGATGGTGGCTATCGCTGCAGCTTCGGCTGCAGTCCTACATTGAGGCGCGGCGCGATCAGCCGTCATGATGAACTCACCCAGCGATCGCTGCAGCTTCGGCTGCAGTCCTACATTGAGGCTTGGTTGAGACGTTGGGCATTGGTAATTGGGTGCCGCATCGCTGCAGCTTCGGCTGCAGTCCTACATTGAGGCGACCCAAGAAGAACGCGACCAATGCGTAGGCATGTGGATCGCTGCAGCTTCGGCTGCAGTCCTACATTGAGGCATCGCTGACCGGTACGGCTCCCCGATCGAGGCGCGCAATCGCTGCAGCTTCGGCTGCAGTCCTACATTGAGGCACGGGTCCTAGCTCGGTGAACGATTCCACACCGCCGATCGCTGCAGCTTGGGCTGCAGTCCTACATTGAGGCGGTGTGCCAGCATCACCACACGTAATCCCATTGCGCGGATCGCTGCAGCTTCGGCTGCAGTCCTACATTGAGGCCTCGTGGCACCTGATAGCGGGGCAGAAGAAGCGCACCGGATCGCTGCAGCTTCGGCTGCAGTCCTACATTGAGGCGCGGGGTCATGGCGACCCCCTAAGCCTGGGGCGCGCATCGCTGCAGCTTCGGCTGCAGTCCTACATTGAGGCCAGACACAAGGCGTATCTACGAGCGGGCGAAAGCCTATCGCTGCAGTTTCGGCTGCAGTCCTACATTGAGGCGTCGTGGAATACCGCTACGACGGCGAGGTCAACCCCGACATCGCTGCAGCTTCGGCTGCAGCCCTACATTGCGGTTTGTCACATCGTTAAGGACTAGGGCGAATGTGCCCTCGGTTGTTCGATGATCACCACCGAGGTCAAACCCCTAGCCGATACTCCGGCGGGCAGGTACTTCCTTGCAGAGGACGAGCATCAGCAGTACCTGCACAAGAACCCATACGGGTACTGCCCGCATCACTCAACGGGTGTGGCGTGTGGCCCTGATATTGCGCAGGATGGGCCAGAAGATAGCGCTGATCACTAACAGCCACGCGGCGCCGATGAGCCATCCGGCGAGCACGTCGGTGAACCAGTGGTGGCCAAGCCAGATTCGGGATGCGCCCATGAGCAGGATGTAGATGCCTGCCAGGATGTAGCCGAGGGTGCTGGCGTACAAGATGGCGATGATGCCGAATACCACCACGGCATTCAGTGTGTGGCCAGAGGGGAAACTTGGTGCGTATTCGAAGGGGGCGACCGCGAAGGTGTGTTCGGGGCGCGGGCGTCCTAGCCATTCTTTGACCAAGGTGGTGGTAAGCACCGAGCACGTTGCAGACAGTGCGGTGATGACGATGGGCCACCAGCTTCGCTTGGCCCAGGCCAGCCACACCACCAACGCCGTGGCGATGGGGGCGGTAAAGGCGGTGGTGCCGATATTGGTGTACCAGGTCACCCACTTGGCAAGGGTGTTGCTGCGGTCGTTGTAGGAGTGCTCGAGAAGTTGGTGGTCGAGTTCTGCGAGCCAGCCGCCGGCGGTGGTGTTGCGGTACACCAGGGCGCTTATTGCTACGAGTACCGCGGCGAGCAGGATGTGGGTGACCGTGCGTCGCGCGCTGTAGCTTCGGGCGGATGGGGCATGCGTAGCGTGTGGGTTCTGTGTCTTCATTGTGGGAAAAGTGTAGCGGCAAGTGTGAAAATCACCTCAAACCGGGCATAAAGCAACACCAAACGGGCATAATGTGGGTGAAACCAAAACATCCGCCACAATGCGACACGTCTCACGGGAGAGAGCATGAACAAGATCGTTGGTAATAAAGTCGTCCTCATTGGCGCTGGCGATGTGGGAGTGGCCTACGCCTATGCGCTGGTCAACCAAGGCACCGTCGATCACCTGGCCATCATCGATATCGATGAAAAGAAGCTTGAAGGCAACGTCCAAGACCTCAACCACGGTGTGGTGTGGGCGCAGTCGCGCACCAAGGTCACCAAGGGCACCTACGCGGACTGCGAAGACGCCGCCATGGTGGTCATTTGCGCCGGTGCTGCTCAGAAGCCGGGTGAAACCCGCCTGCAGCTCGTGGGCAAGAACATGAAGATCATGAAGTCCATCGTGGACGAAGTGATGGCCAATAACTTCGATGGCATCTTCCTGGTTGCCTCCAACCCAGTGGACATCCTTACCTACGCCGTGTGGCAGTACTCCGGCCTGGATTGGCACCGCGTGATTGGCTCCGGCACCGTGCTTGATTCCGCCCGCTTCCGCTACATGCTCGGCGAGCGTTACGACGTAGCACCTTCCTCCATCCACGCCTACATCATCGGCGAGCACGGCGATACCGAGCTGCCAGTGCTCAGCTCCGCCACCGTGGCCGGCGTATCCATGCGCAAGCAATTGGAAAAGAACCCGGGCCTAGAAGAGGAACTGGAAAAGATCTTCGAAGAAACCCGCGACGCCGCCTACAAGATCATCGACGCCAAGGGCTCTACCTCCTATGGCATCGGCATGGGCTTGGCTCGTATCACCCGCGCCGTGATCCACAACCAGGAAGTGGCCTTGCCTTGCTCCGCGCTGCTTGAAGGCCAATATGGTGAAGAAAACATCTACATCGGCACCCCTGCTGTGATTAATCGCGGCGGCATCAACCGCGTTGTGGAACTGGAATTGACCGATCACGAACTCGAACGCTTCCGCCACTCCGCCAAGGTGCTGCGCCAGGTGCAAGAGGAATTCTTCCCCGCTCAATAGGGCAGTAACAACACCGAATCCCACCACGGCCAAAGCCGAAGGGTGGGATTTTTATTAGCGCAGGGCAGCCCGGTATTCGCGTGAGCCTTCCACGTCGCTTTGCTCCGGCTCGACGGCTTTGAGTATGGGGCTGGCCGCCAGTGCCACGCCGAAGCCGATGAGGGCGGCGGCGATGATATCGCTTGGCCACTGCACGCCCAGGTACACCCGCGACCAGGCGGTGGCGCCGATGAGCAGGGCGGCGAAAAAGCCTGCGGCCAGCGCGACTTGTTTGCCTGCCACATACAGCACCAGTAGGACGATGGCGCTGCTCAGTGCCACCACGCCGGTGACGTGACCAGAGGGGAAGGCGTAGTTGAGTGCTGGGATGACTTGGAAGGCGGCGTCTGGCCTGGGGCGTTGGAAGATGAACTTCATGCCTTGGGAAAGCAGTGTGGCTGCCCCGACGACGAAGACGATATAGCTAAAGGCGCGCCGGGACGAGGTCACCCACCAGGCCAGGGCGCCGGCGAGGATGGCGAAGCCGAGGATGCTCAGTGGCGTGAAGACGTTGCTTAGCGCCAAGGTCGCTGCGATCATGTGCTCGAAGCGGTGTTCGGCTACCCAGGTGAGCAGCTTGATGTCTACGCCTTTGATCACAGTGCTTGCGCTGAGCGCCCCGAGCATGATGGCGCTCAGGATCAGGAGGATGCCGCGCAATTGTGAATGCATAATGCACGATCATTGCGTTGCTAGCTGGCAGGAGGCTGAAACCTAGCTGAAATTGCTGAGTAAATTACTAAGGGATAGCGTTAAGGCATGCACATTATCGCCCATCGTGGTTTTAGTTCCCGCTATACAGAAATGAGCGCCGAGGCTTATGAGAAGGCCTTGGAATTGCCCATCCACGGCGTTGAGTGTGATGTGCGCCTGAGTAAAGACGGGCAGTTGATGTGCTTCCACGATCCCACCTTGTTGCGCATGTTTGATGATCCGCGCAGGGTGGCGTCGACAAGCTCCAAAGAACTCATGGATCTCGGCGTGCTTCGCCTGGATGACCTGCTCGATATGGTCCTGGCCTATCCCAATCGTCACCTCTATATCGAGGCCAAGCACCCCACGCGTTTTGGCAGAATGCTCGAAGAACAGATTGTGCTGCGGCTTTGCTATCGCAAGCTTGTCGACGACCCACGCATGCACTACATCTCTTTTTCCACCGCGGGAACCAGGCGCATGGCCAAGCTCGCACCGAAAATGCACACCGTGCGGCTGCTGCGCGATTGGGAGTGGTGCACCAAAGCCCAGGGGCTTTCTTTGGCACATGGGCGTGCGCACCCAGAAAAAATCACGGCGAACACGTACATGTTCACCGTGAATGAGCCCGAAGATATCCGGTGGGCTCAGCAGCAAGGCGTGGGCATGCTTGCTACTGACGTCCCGGATCTAGCGCTTAGCCTGCAAACCAACCAGTAACCGCCGGGGCGATGTTCTGATACACGTGCTTGTGTTCCTGGTATTCGGCTAGACCAGTTGGGCCAAGCTCGCGGCCATTGCCGGATTGCTTCATGCCACCCCACTCGGCCTGCGGCAGGTAGGGGTGGAAATCATTGATCCAGATGGTGCCGTGGCGCAGTCCACGAGCCACGCGCTCAGCCTTGCCGGCATCCTGCGTCCACACGGCACCAGCCAGGCCATATTCAGTGTCATTGGCCAGCTCGATGGCTTCTTCCTCGGTGCTGAAGGTTTCAATGGTCACCGTGGGACCAAAGGCCTCATCGTGCACGCAATCCATGCTGCGATCGCACTGATCAATCACCGTGGGCAGGTAGAACCAACCCTTGCTCAAATCGGTGTTGCCGGTGCCGTGGCTGCCCTGATTATCCTCAGCCTCAGCCACGCGACCACCGCAGAGCACCTTCGCGCCCTGCTCGCGTGCGTGATCCACATAGTCGGCAACCTTCTGGCGGTGCTCATCAGAGATCAATGCGCCGGTTTCTGCATCCGCATCGGCGGGACCGCCAAGCTTGATCTTCTTGGTCCGCTCCACCAGCGCTGCCACAAATTCATCGTGGATCGATGCTTCTACAATGATGCGCGAACCAGCAGAGCACACCTGGCCGGAGTGCACGAAGGCACCATTGAGTGCATTATCGACGGCTGCATCGAAATCAGCATCGGCAAAAATCACATTGGGGTTCTTGCCACCCAATTCCAAGGCGGTGCGCTTAATCGTCTCCGCTGCATTGCGCGCAATGAGTTTGCCGGTGGCCAAACCGCCGGTGAAGGACACCATATCCACCAGGGGGCTGGTAGAAAGCGGATTGCCGCAACGAGCGCCGGCGCCGGTAATCAAATTGCCCACACCTTTGGGCAGGCCGGCCTGCTCAAGCACAGTCATCAACATCATCGCAGTATGCGGGGTCAGCTCAGCTTGCTTGAGCACAAAAGTATTGCCCGCAGCAATCGCAGGAGCTACCTTCCAAGACACCTGCAGCAGCGGATAATTCCAGGGGGTAATCAAACCGCACACGCCCACCGGCTCTGCATCGATGCGTGAGCGAACCGAAGGATCGCCGGGATCCACCACGCGGCCTGCACCGTGCTGCGCGAGGGTGCCAAAGTAATCAAAGGCATTGGCAATATCGTCCATATCTGCCTCGGATTCCGGCAGTCGCTTGCCGGTATCTGCAGATTCCGCAGCGGCGAAGGCATCCTTGTGCTCGCGGATCAGCGCAGCAGTGCGAAGCAAAATCTTGCCGCGCTCCACCGCCGGAGTCTCGGCCCAGGAGCCCTCGTCAAAGGTGCGGCGAGCTACCTCGATGGCGCGCTCAGTATCGGCCTCGCTGGCCTCTGAAACCACACCGACCTTTTCGCCATTGGCGGGGCAGGTGATGGTGCGGGTGGCGCCATCAGCGGCTGCTTGCCACTGGCCGTCGATATAGAGCGAGGCGGGGCCTTCGCCTTGATATACGCCTTCTAGCAATGCGCACTTCGTCGGATCAAAAAAAGTTGTGCTCAATTTATGTTCTCCTCGGTTGGATTCTTGATTGCAAAAACGAGGCTAGTCCTTACCCCAGTCCATCACAGGGCTGGCTCCACCAGACATATCAGAGCGACCCGGGATGTCCCTTTGCATATGCAGGAATTCCAGGTGGCGTTCATACAAGTCCAGCACGTTATCAATCAACTGCTCTTGGGTATAGCCAAAGACGTCGTAGCCCAAAGAACCGGTGTGGTCATACACCTCGAGGCGGTAGTACAGCTCCCCGCCGACAGTATTGCGCGTAAAGGAGGGCACGGGGTTTTCCACCGGGAAGAGCTGGTAGCGGAAGTTTTGTTCCTCGCCCAGATCAACGGTGAGATCCAAGGAGCGAACCGGAATATCAGTGACCGCAGAAGACACCAAGTGGGTGTTGAGCCCGCGATCGCTTAACTCCGCAGCGACCTGTTCGAGTGCAGGCTGAACCGTCTGATCGATGTAGTTCTGGCAACGCTGTGCACTTGGCCAGGTATTGGCCCTGCTGAGGCGCCTGCGCCACGTGGTGGCGTGAGAACCGGAATCGCTGCGGCCCGACATTGCTGCATGCAATGCGATACCACGGGCTGCCGATTGTGTGCCTTCCATGCGGAAGGAGCGGATCAAGCCAATCATGATCATGTACATCACGATGGAAAATGGAAGCCCCATCACCACCGTGGCCGACTGCACCGTGGTCACGCCATCGATCTGCAACAACACCACGGTGAGCAGGCCAACGAGCACTGCCCAGAAAATGCGCGACCACACTGGGCCATCCTGAGCGCTGTGGTCAGTCTTTGAGGTGAAGTTACTCATCACCAACGCACCGGAGTCGGCGGAGGTGATGTAGAGCAGCAAGCCGATCAAGGTGGCCAAACCGATCAAGAAGAACGAACCTGGGTAGGTGGCCAGAAGATCGTAGAAGCCACGCTGTGGCTCGGCCATCGCCGCATCGCCAAAGGCATCGTCGCCGCTGCGCACCAGATCCAGCGCGGAGTTACCGAAGAAGCTCATCCACAGCAGGATGAACACAAAGGGGATGCTCAGGGTGCCGAAGATGAATTGACGCAGGGTGCGGCCGCGAGAAATGCGTGCCAGGAACAGGCCGACGAAGGGTGCCCAAGCAACCCACCAGGCCCAGAAGAAGAGCGTCCATGCGCCCATCCACTGCTTGGTGTATTCGGGATCCTCGGAGAATGCGAAGGTATCCATGGTCATGCCGGGAAGTGAGGAGACGTACTCGCCGATATTCATCACGAGCCCGTCCATGAGGAAGGCCGTCTTTCCGGCGATCACGATGTAGGCCATCAGCACCAGCGCCAGACCCACATTGATCTCACTGAGCATCTTGATGCCCCTATCCACACCCGAGACGGCGGAGATGGTGGCAACGCCAACCGAAAGCACCACCAGCGCAATCTGCGCGGCTTGGCCTTCGGGGATATCGAACATCACCTTCAGTCCGTAGTTCAGTTGCACCACGCCAATGCCGAGCGAGGCGGCAACGCCGAACACGGTACCGAGCATGGCTGCCACGTCCACGGCATCACCAATAGCGCCTTTGGCGCGCTTGCCAAAGATTGGATACAGCGCCGAACGGATCGCAAGCGGCATATTCAGCCTGTAGGCGTAGTAGCCAAAGGCCATGCCCATCAGCGCGTACATGGCCCAACCGGTGAAGCCATAGTGGAACAGCGCCCACACCACCGCTTGGCGGGCGGCCTCGCGGGTTTCGCCTGCTCCTACCGGTGGTGCGTAATATTGCGTGACTGGTTCTGCCACTGCGAAGAACATCAGGTCCACGCCGATGCCTGCGGCAAAGAGCATGGCGGCCCAGGAAAAGAGTCGGAATTGGGGGCGGGAGTGATCCGGGCCGAGCCTAATCGTGCCGGTCTTGGCAAATGCCACAGCCAGCACGAAGATGATCACCACGGTGCCGGTGAGGATATAAAACCAGCCGAGGTTGGTGGCGATCCACCCGGTGACGCTGCCAAGAGCAGCCTCGGCACTTTCGCCGCCGAAGAATGCCCAAAGTGTCACAGCAAGGATGCCTGCTGCAGAGGCGATAAAGACTCGCCAATTGGTTTGTGCTGCCCCTTCTTTAGCTTCTTGAGGGGTGCCGGCTCGATAAGAGCCAACGATGACTTTCGTTTCCGGTTCTGTGTTGCTGGGCCGTTGATCTTCCACTCGCATCACCTTCCGCCTTGTGTTTACTAGCCTTAACCTGCCTCAGGATACACAAGCAGGGGTAATCCTCCGGCGTTAGCCTTTGTTCCTGCTTTTTGGCAGAATGGAAAAGGTTAGCCCAAAGTGCCTGTTCATTCAGGGGTGGCGGGGGTAGAAACCGCCCCGGAATCGGGCATCGTTTTGGGTATAAAAAGGAATAAGTCGGAACAAGGGAGGCAACCTGCGTGTCTATGCAAGATCAATTCCGGGCATTGCAACAACGCTTCGGTGGAAAACATGACACCGAAGGCGAAGTAGTAGAAGATCGCCGTCGCGATGTCGTGATTGTTGGTGGCGGCTCCGCCGGTTCGGTGCTGGCCAATCGCTTGAGCGAAGACAGCAACACCGATGTGTTAGTGCTTGAAGCCGGACGTATGGATTCGCTGTGGGATCTCTTCATCCACATGCCAGCGGCCTTTTCCTTCCCCATCGGCAACAAGCACTACGACTGGGGCTATGAATCCGAGCCCGAGCCGGAGATGAACGGTCGCCGCATCTATCACGCCCGCGGCAAGGTGCTCGGTGGCTCCTCTTCCGTCAATGGCATGATCTTCCAGCGCGGCAACCCCATGGACTATGAAAAGTGGGGCGCGCTGCCGGGTATGGAGCACTGGGACTACAAGCACGTGCTGCCGTACTTCAACAAGATGGAAACCGCCCTCGGCGCCGATCCGGAAGATCCCCGTCGCGGCCACAACGGTCCACTCAAGCTCACCCGTGGCCCGGCAACCAGCCCACTATTCCAGGCCTTCTTCCGCTCCGTGCAAGAGGCGGGCTATAACCTGACCAATGACGTCAATGGCTACCGCCAAGAAGGCTTCGCGCCTTTCGACCGCAACATCCTCGGCGGCAAGCGCCTCTCTGCTGCGCGCGCCTATCTGCACCCAGTGATGGATCGCAAGAACCTGGACGTGCGCACCCGCGCCTTTACTACCCGCGTGCTCTTCGAGGGCGATAAGGCCGTCGGTGTGGAGTATGAGTGGAAGGGCAAGAAGCGCCGCGTCTACGCCGATAAGGTCATTTTGTGCGGTGGCGCCTTCAACACCCCGCAACTGCTCCAACTTTCCGGCATTGGCGATAAGGACGTGCTGGAAAAGGCCGGCGTTGAGGTGAAAAAGCACCTGCCGGGTGTAGGCGAAAACCTCCAGGATCACCTTGAGGTGTACGTGCAGTACAACGTCACCCAGCCGGTGTCCTCGCAGCCCTACTTGAAGATGTGGCGTCGCCCCTTCATCGGTTTGCAGTGGCTGTTGAGCAAGAAGGGCCCCGTGGCCTCCTCCCACTTCGAGGCCGGCGGCTTTGCTCGTTCCAATGACGACGAGGCCTACCCGAACCTCATGTTCCACTTCCTGCCCATGGCAGTGCGTTACGACGGCACCGTGATTGATAGCCCGCACGGCTTCCAATTCCACGTAGGCCCGATGTACTCCGACACCCTTGGGCACGTGCACATCAAGTCCGCTGACCCTAAGGAAAAGCCAGAGATCATCTTTAACTACCTGGCCACCGACCAGGATCGCCGCGAATGGGTCGAAGCCGTGCGCGTATCGCGTCGCCTGCTCGACACCAAGGCCATGAAGGAATACACCGATGGGGAAATCTCACCGGGTATGGATGTGCAAAGCGACGAGGAAATCCTCGAATGGGTACGCAATGATGCCGAAACCGCATTGCACCCCTCCTGCACGGCCAAGATGGGTAGCGCCGAGGATGAAATGGCAGTGGTGGATCCGGAGACGATGCAGGTGCACGGCGTCGATGGCCTCTACGTCTGCGACGCCTCTGTCATGCCGATCATCACCAATGGCAATATCTACGCCCCGGTGATCATGATGGCGGAAAAGGCCGCTGACCTCATCCGCGGCCGCAAGCCCCTCGATCCGATCGATGCGCCCTTCTACCAGGCGAAGAAGGATATGCCTTTGTACGCCGAGGGTGAGCGGGTGCGCGATCACGTCGAGCGTATTGAGGGTGCCTGGCACTAGACCTGCCGCGCTCAGGCGGTAAGTTTAGAAAGCATGGCTAAAAAGAAGAAGCAAAAAGAGCAACTGCCTGAAGGCATGAGCCGCAGGCAGGCTAAACTTGCCGCCCGCGCTGCAGAACGTGCCAAGTTTGAAAAGGATCCGCGCCCCTATGAGGGCTTCTCCTTCGAGACGGATCTGGTGGCCCTGCAGGAATTTGTGCCTTCGGCAATTGCGAAGGCACAGGCAAAGGGCAAAGAAGTACACCTTTGCACCGTGCTGCCCGGCGGCGGCGCGGCATTGGTGCGCGAAGATGGCAGCATCTTCGTTGCGCTGCAAACCCAGCAGCGTTCCCAAAACCCACACCGCGATTTAGCGTTCGCACTGTCGTGGGCTCTGGACGCGAAGCCCGGCAGCGTGCTTGAGGTGGGCGTGGCCGATGGCTCCCAGCCGAAGCTTGAAGAGCTGCTGGATAAAGACCAAGCGTTGGAGATCGAAGAGTTCCACGACTTCAACTGGTGGGTGCCGGATCCCAGCATGATTACCCCCGAGTACGCGCAGGGGCTGCAGATGGCCAATGAATCCGTACTGCCCTCCCAGCGCGTGAAGGCACCGGCGACGGCATGGTGGATTAATCCAGGCGAGAAGGCGCATATTCGTTGGGTGCGCCCGGAGCCCGAAGATGCGTTGATGAAGGCGCTGGCGCGCGTTGCCGCACGCGATGAGCTGCACCTTGGCGAGGGTTCGAAATTTGCCGGCGTGTTCCGCACCCATGGTGTGTTGGTGCCGGTGTGGGATCTCGATCCCGAGCGTGCCCCCGAAAGCTATGCCGAAGACCTCAAGGCACTTGATGCCAAGCTTTGCCAAGAGCTGGAAAATGATGAGCCTTTGAATGCAGAGGAACGTCGTCGAGTAGAAACCATCAACTCCCGACAAGTGACAATCCGCTAAGCCACCACCCCCGCGAGATGTGCGCCACAAAACCTATCGGGCTATAGTCATCTGCAATTCGACTAGTAGATAGGATCGGCGCATGGCGGATTTCATTGATGCCCTCAACGGGCTTGTGTGGTCCAAAGGACTCATCTTCCTTTTGCTTGGCGCTGGTGCGTACTTCACCATCAGCACCGGCTTTATGCAGATCCGCTGCATCCCAGACATGATGCGGCAAATCCGACACGGCGAGAAGTCTGAAAATGGCGTCTCGTCGTTCCAATCCCTCATGATGTCCCTGGCGGGGCGCGTGGGCGTGGGCAATATCGCCGGCGTGGCCACCGCCATCGCCTTCGGCGGCCCAGGCGCGGTGTTCTGGATGTGGGCAGTGGCATTGCTCGGTTCTGCCACCTCCTATATCGAGTGCACCTTGGGCCAGATCTTCAAGGAACAAGACCGAGACACCGGCGAATACCGTGGTGGCCCTGCCTACTACGTGGAAAAGGCCTATAAGCACACCAAGGCCGCGCCTTTCATGCTGGTCTACGCCCTGATCCTGGCCATCGTGATCATCGTCTCTACCAGCTACTTCATGCCTGGCGTGCAGGCCAATGGCGTGTCTGCTGCCGTAGAAAACGCCTGGAATATCGATCCGAAAATCACCGCCGCCATCCTGGCTATTGGCTTGGCCGTGATCATCTTCGGTGGCGTAAAGCGCATCGCTACCTTCGCCTCGATGGTGGTGCCTTTCATGGCGGCCGTGTACATCGTCGCCTCCTTGGTCATCCTGTTTAAGAACTATGACCAAATCCCGCACGTGTTCGGGCTGATCTTCAACTCCGCATTCGACAAGGAAGCCGCCTTCTCCGGATTCCTGGGCATGGCCATTCTGTGGGGCGTGAAGCGTGGCCTGTACTCCAACGAGGCCGGTCAGGGCTTCGGCCCTCAACCTGCCGCGGCAGCCGAGGTTTCTCACCCCGCGAAGCAAGGTTTTGTGCAGTCTTTCGCCGTGTACGTAGACACGCTCTTCGTGTGCTCGGCTACCGCCTTCATCATCATCTCCACCGACATGTACCGAGTATTTGAAGGTGGCGCCGAAGACGGTGCCGTGCGCTACCAAGGCGCACTGCCGGAAGGTGTGCCGGTAGGCCCAGGCTTTGTGCAGTCCGGCCTGGATACCTTTGCCGCAGGCATTGGACCGAGCTTCGTGGCGCTGGCGATCCTCTTCTTCGCCTTTACGACGGTGCTTGCCTACTACTACCTGGCAGAAACCAACGCCGCCTACCTCAACCGTTGGGTGAAAAACCACAAGGCTCGCAAGGCGATCATCTTTACCATGCGCATCCTGGTGATCATCTCGGTGATCGTAGGCGCCACCACCACCCCTGGCGCAGCCTGGGCACTGGGTGATATCGGCGCAGGTGCTACCGCCTGGCTGAACGTGATCGCAATTCTGATCATCCAGGTACCTGCACAAAAATGCCTCTGGGATTACCGCAAACAGAAGAAAGCCGGGCTCGAACCCGACTTTGATCCTGAGGCGCTGGGTATCCGCAACGCCGACTTCTGGGTGGAACGCAAGCGCATCATGCGCGAGCGCAACCTCCCCAACGGTGCCGTGGTCAGCACCGTTAACGAAGAGAATTAAAAAGCTCCTGCGCTGCAGGCTCATCCCACAACACCACGTTGCCCACATCGGTATCGGCAAAGCCACCGACGGGCACCGTGGTTGTTTCAATTCCGGAGTGCATTGCAAGCGCCACCCTGGCCAGATGCCACACATGATCCTTCTTATCCACCGTAAAAGCGCCCGCCACAGTAGAGATCGTGGGCAGCACGCGGAAGGGGTTTAAGAAGGTGCCAGGGGAGGTGAGCTTATTTACCAGCGCGCTAAAGAATTCCCGCTGGCGCTGCACCCTGTCTAAATCGCCCATCGACGTGGCACGGGTACGCACATAGCCCAACGCAGTGGGGCCATCGACGCGCTGGCACCCAGCCTGGATATTGAGGTTGGCCAGTGGGTCGTCGATAGGCTCCGGCGGGCACACCTCGATACCACCTGCGGCATCGACAACATTGGCCAAACCACCCATGCCAATTTCGGCATAGTGATCGATGCGCAAACCGGTGGCTTCCTCCACGGTCTGCTCTAATAGCGGCGCGCCACCCAAGGAGAAGGCAGCATTGATCTTGTCCATGCCATAGCCGGGGATATTCACATAAGAGTCGCGAGGAATCGACAGCAATGTGGCTTTGCCAAAGGTGGGCAGGTGCAGCAGCATGATCGTGTCGGTGCGCATCGAGCCAATATCGCCGCCGGTGCCAAGACGCTGCACATCTTCTTCTGAAAGATCCGTGCGAGAGTCGGAACCCACCAAAAGCCAGTTCGTGCCAGCGGTATTAGCAATGTGCTGAGGCGGCTGGGCATCAATGCGGTTGAGCTTCGCATCGACCCACAACCCGCCAACTAACACCAGCACTACAACAGCGGCAACCACCCAGCGCAGGGTGCCCAGGCATCCAAGACGAGGACGACGCCGTGGCTGACGGGCGCGCTTCGGAGCCGGTTGGGCAATCGAGGGGGATACCTGCACAGGCTCCGGGCGACGATATTCCTGGCGCGGCTGGAATTGGCTAGGAGCCACGTATTGCTGCCGAGGAACCTCGCGGCCGGCAGGCTGCTGTGGCGGAACCTGTTGTGGTGGCACCTGCCGCGGTGGCACCTGTTGCCGTGGAAACTGCTGCCGTGGAGCTTGTTCCGGCTGGCTTCTGCGCGGACGCCGCTGAGGCGGTTGCTTGGAAGCCGCGTCGCCACCTGCCTGCTGCCTGGCGCGACGTGCTTTTTCTAAACGATCCGGATCAATGCGGAAGCCCTCTTGGCGCCGGCGAACCGGGCGACCATAGCGGTCGCGAATCGGCTTGCCGTCGGCGTCGTAGACATAATCCATAGCTCTAGCGTAGTAGCGACTTAGCTGTGCACTGAGTTCTGGGCAGCTTGAGCGGCAACAGCCAGCAACTGCGGAATGCTCGAACGAATCGCCGCAAGGTGAATCGATGCCCCCTGGGCCGGCAAAGAAATAGCGCCGATACCCGCCATATTGCACATGGTGGCCCAAGGGGTCCACTGCGTTTGAGCATGGAAATCCTCCTCGGGGGCCATGGAGGAAAAATAGCCAATCGGCGGCGGGTCAAATGCAAGCGTTGGGCTGAGCAGAATATCAATATCCCAGGCGGCGAGCAGTTGCTGATGAACGCTCAGGAACTCCTCCGTGGCGACCTTCGCGCGCTGCCGGCTGATGTGGGTGCCACGCTCACGCAACCACTCCACCAAAGGAGAAGCCTCGCCAGGGATATTGCTCGAACGCAAGGCCAAAATATCGGCAAAGGCCTGGAAGGGAGCATCGCCATAGGGGCGCTGCACCATCCGAACCTCATGTCCGGCAGCCGCGAGTAAAGAAGCAGCATGATCGACGGCACGCAACATGTGCTCTGCAACTTCCACCTCGGCGTGCACGGGTTCTAGCAGCACGCCAATGCGCTGACGTTGTGCCGATTGGGGCGGGATGCGATACAGACGGTGGACGTCGGCAAGCGTGGAGCTTAAAAACCCCTGAGCAACAGGGTTGGCGCGCCGGGTGTTGTGGGGTGGTTTAAAGCCGACGATATTGCAACACGCCGCGGGAATACGGATGGAACCGCCACCATCGGAGCCATGAGCCACGCGCACCAAACCCCTGGCCACCGCCACCGCCGCGCCACCAGAAGAGCCGCCGGGGGTCAGGCCACTGGGGGCAACCGGTGCGGGCTGGCCCACCGGCTCTGTGTAGGCACTCAACCCCATCTCGCAGGTCAGCGTCTTGCCGGGGATGATCGCGCCGCGGGCTTGAAGCGCAGCAAGGAAGGGATCAGTTTCCGTAGGCATGCGGGTGCGGGAAATATTGCCGAAGGTGGTGGGCATTCCCTTGACGTCTGAAAGGTCCTTGGCGGGGATGATCCAGCCGCTGAGATCTCCAAGCGCGCCCACCTGGCGGTGCGCGGCCTCAGAATCGAAATAGGCAAAACCGTGTTCGCTCGGGTCCATGGTGGCCACGGCCTGGGCGAGCGTTTCCACGTCTTGATGCATGCGATCATGGTACTAGTTAGCTCTATGAGGATCGCGTTTTTAGGCCCAAGGGGAACCTTCACCGAGGCTGCACTGCACGAGTTTCAACGCCGCGGCGTCATTGACGCCAATGCAGAAGCAGTGGCCGCAGCCAACCCCCGCGAAGCAGTGCACTGGGTACGCGAGCAACAGGTGGATCTGGCCTGCGTCGCCATTGAAAATTCAGTGGACGGCCCAGTCACACCCACCTTTGATGCCCTGGCTGAGGCCGATGGGGTGCAGATCTATGCCGAAGTAGACCTCGCCATTGAATTTGCGCTGATGAGCAAAGGTATCGGGCTTGAGCAGGCAAAAAAGATCAGCACCCACCCGGTGGCGTATCAGCAAATCAGGCAGTACCTCGACGCCCACGCGCCGGGCATTGAATTTGTAGCAGCAAGCTCCAATGCCGCAGCAGCCCGCGCAGTAGCAGAAGGGGAGGTGGATCTGGCAGCCGCACCGGCACACGCAGCACAGGTGTATGGGCTATCGGTGGTGGCCGATCAGGTGGCCGATGTGCCCGATGCCCGCACCCGCTTCGTGCTGGTAGGCCGCCGAGGCAAACCAGCAGCAGCCACCGGCAGCGATCGATCAAGCGTGATGTTTACCCTGCATAATAAGCCAGGTGCGTTAGTGTCTGCGCTGGGGGAATTTGCCATGAGGGGCGTGGATTTAACCCGCATCGAATCGCGCCCCACCAGACGCGGCCTGGGCACGTATCGCTTCCATGTGGATATCCTGGGGCATATCAATGACCAGCCAGTTTCGGAGGCATTGAGGGCATTGTATTTAGCCAGTGAGACGCTGACATTCCTAGGCTCTTGGCCTGCAGCAAGCATCGAGGCGATCCCACAGCTTTATAGCCCTTCTGCGTTGCAGGCTTCCCGCGATTGGTTGGATGCGATGAAGGAGGGTAAGTAAGTGGGCAATATTGTGTTGCTGCGCCACGGCGAAACCTACGGGAATGTCGCCGGGCGCCTGGATACTCGACCACCTGGGGCAGAACTCACACCACGAGGGCGTGCCGGTGCCCGTGCGGCGGGCGTGGAGCTTGCAAATCTGTGCCCGGACCTCAGCCTTGGGGTCAGTTCGATCGCCATTCGCGCCCAACAAAGCCTGGTGGCCGGAGCCGAGGGCTTTGCCGAGGCAACGGGGCGGAACATGGAACTTTCCGTACTGAGCGGTTTGCATGAGGTAGATGCCGGCGATTTTGAAGATGACAATTCAAGCCAAGCGCACCAGGCACTAGCCAGCGTGGTGCAGGCATGGGTCACAGGTGATGTGCGGGCTCGTATCCCCGGCGGGGAGTCGGCGCAGGATGTGCTCGACCGTGCAGTTCCGGTGCTGGAGACGTTGGCCGAAGAAGATCGCGACACTGTTGTGGTGTGCCACAGCGGGGTGATGAGGATTCTTGGTGCGCACCTTGGCGGTGTTCCAACGGAACTCATCCGCGATGTCCCGGTACTGAATTCAACCGCGATTATCTTCGATCAGCAGTGGCGTTGCCGCTGGTGGGTTGATCGCTGGCTCTAGGGCATTTAGGCAATGCCGAGGCGGTGCATCTGCTCGTGGTCCATGCCGAAGTAGTGGCCAATTTCGTGCAACACCGTAATCCGAATCTGTTCTACAAGTTCTTCCGGTGTTGAACAGTAGTTTTTGAGCGAAGTCCGATAAATGGTGATGGTATCGGGCAAGAAGCCGGCGTGATCGAAGGTGCGCTCGGTCAGGGGTACTCCCTGGTAGAGCCCCAAAATGCCGGGGGAGTCGGGGTGGGCATCTTCGATGAGCACAGCCAAATTGCGCACCCGGTCGGTGATGTGGGTGGGGATTTGGGCTAAGGCTTCGTCGACAAGCTCTTCGAACTCCTCGTCCGTGACCACCTTATTGCTCCACCTTCTGCAGCTCATCGGGATTCACAATCGGCGAGCGCTTCGGGCGCGGGGCAGGCTTTTGGCCATTGATAGTGAACTGCTCCTTGGCCGTGCCCTCAAGGGCGGCGAACTTGCCTTGATCACCAAACACCAGCGCGCAATTGGCGCTATGCGAGCCCGCGAGCCAGGAACTCGAAGGCACCGTGGTCCAGAAGGGCTGCAAGGTGGATTCATAGAGGCGATCATCGCCGCCTAAATAATCCCGAGCCGCTTGGGTACACACCGTGCGCAAGTGCTTATCCTGGTCTTCCTGGCTGGGCACACGATCGGGGAACACCGGCTGCAAATCCACCACCGAGGTGATCTCAAGCTGGTGCGGTGCCGAACACTCAACGGTATGCGCGCCGCCTGCGGCATCAGTGGCAACGCAATCGCCCACGGCAAAGACATTGGATTGATCCTGCTCAGCGGCCTTGCCACTGGTGGTAATCACATTGCCTTCAGCATCGGTGCTTTGAAGGCCGCACAAGAGGGTGCGATCTCCTCGCTCCCAGGCTTCTTGGGGCGGCAAGATCGGGGCGATGGAGTACTTGCCATTGAGGTCGAAGGTGCCTCCGAGGTAGGCAACGGTGGGGTTGAAGCAAAGTTCCTCGCGCAATTGAGCCTGCCGGGCAAGATCCGGCATGGGGGCATCGGCACCGAATTCCGCCGAGGGGTAGCTGGCGAGGTTTTCCCTGCTGGATACCTCAAAGCGGTGCGGGCCGGCGCAATCTGTTTGCTCGAAATCGGAGATCGTGCCGTCTTTATCTGTCCAGGTCAAGCAGGAGCCCATATCGGCGGTGCTGAAGGAGGCCACCTGAGTACTGTCGTCGCTGCGCTGCGGTGGGGTTTCGACACTGGCTTCGTAGGCGCCGATACCGGCGGCTGCGATCAAAGCGCCCACGAGGAACGCGCGTGCTGCTGATGCGGATCGCCACGATTGCTTCATAGTGGCTTCCATCATGCCACGCGGTAGGGTTAAAGGCGTGATTGATCTGAAATTCCTGCGCGAACACCCTGACGTTGTCCGAGAATCTCAGCGAAACCGCGGGGAGGATCCGGCTTTAGTAGATGCACTGCTGCAAGCCGACGATGCCCGCCGTAGCGCTATTCAAGAAGCCGACGCGCTGCGTGCTGAGCAAAAGGCGTTTGGCAAAAAGATCGGCCAGGCCTCCCCGGAGGATCGCCCCAAGCTGCTGGAAGGCTCCAATGAGCTCAAAGCCAAGGTGAAGCAGGCTGAAGAGGAACAAAAGCGCGCCGAGGCTGAAGTATTCGAGGTGCAGATGCGCCTGAGCAACGTCGTTGAAGGCGCTCCGGCAGGTGGCGAAGAGGATTTCGAGGTGCTTGAGCATGTGGGCACCCCGCCGGAATTCGACTTCGAGCCCAAAGATCACCTGGAGCTGGGCGAATCGCTTGGCTTGATCGATATGAAGCGCGGCACCAAAGTCTCCGGCGCACGTTTTTATTACCTGACCGGCGATGGCGCCATGCTGCAGTTGGGCATGCTTACTCTTGCTGCCCAGAAGGCCAGGGCTCATGGTTTCCAGCTCATGATCCCTCCGGTGCTGGTTCGCCCCGAGGTGATGCAGGGAACTGGTTTCTTAGGTGCCCACGCGGAAGAGATCTACTACCTTGAGCGCGACGAGCTCTACCTGGTGGGTACTTCTGAGGTGGCGCTGGCGGGGTATCACCAAGACGAGATCATCGACCTCAGCGATGGCCCTGTGCGCTACGCCGGTTGGTCGAGCTGCTTCCGCCGCGAGGCTGGTTCTTATGGCAAGGACACCCGCGGTATTTTGCGCGTGCATCAGTTTGACAAGCTTGAAATGTTTGTTTACTGCAAGCCGGAAGAAGCCGCCCAGCAGCACCAAGCCTTGCTCGATATGGAACGAGAGATGCTGGCTGCCGTCGAGGTTCCCTATCGCGTTATTGACGTAGCCGGTGGCGATCTCGGTTCCTCCGCCGCCCGCAAATTCGACACCGAGGCCTGGGTGCCAACGCAGCAGACCTACCGTGAGCTCACCTCCACGTCGAACTGCACCACGTTCCAGGCGCGCCGTCTGCACACCCGCTACCGTGATGAGCAGGGCAAAGCCCAAACCTGTGCCACCTTGAACGGCACCTTGGCCACGACCCGTTGGCTTGTGGCTATTTTGGAAAATAACCAGCAGGCCGATGGAAGCGTGCTTGTGCCCGAGGCACTGCGCCCCTTCGTTGGCAAGGATGTGTTGGAACCGAAGGGGAAGTAAAAGCACATGGAATGGACCAGCAAAGACGGTTTTCGAGTCGAAGCAGGCCTTGAGCCCGCCCCGAAGCATGCGGAGGCAAAAGAGCTGGTCTATTCCAGACTCATCATTCCCGCGATTAAAGGGGTGATGAAGGCCCAGGGGCTTCAGATCACCATTCAAGGCGCCGAACATATTCCAGCCGATGGTGCGGGGCTGATTGCCTGCAACCACACCAGCTATATGGACTTTATTTTTGCTGGTATTCCGGCTCGCCTGCGCGGCAAACGCCTGGTGCGTTTTATGACGAAGCGCGAGATCTTCGACGTCAAAGGCGTTGGCACGCTTATGCGCGCCATGAAGCATATCCGCGTGGATCGCGCAGCCGGAGCCGCATCCCTGGATGAGGCGGTGCGCAGGCTCAAGGCCGGCCAATTAGTGGGAATTTTCCCCGAAGGCACGATCTCTCGGGACTTCGAACTTGGCCAATTGAAATCCGGTGCGGTGCGTATTGCTCAGGCAGCGGATGCGCCCTTGATTCCCATGGCCATGTGGGGCGCGCAGCAATTGTGGACCAAAGGCCACAAAAAGAAGATGGGTCGGCATCATTTCCCCATCTGGATGAAGGTGGGCCAGCCCATCGATGCCTCCGGGGATGTAGAAGCAGCAACCCAGCGTCTGCACTCGGCGATGGCCGAGCTGCTCGCAGAGGTGCAGCATGACTACGAGCAAACCTACGGCGCGGTGAAGATGGAACGAGCGAAGATGGAACCAGCGAAGACGGAACGAACGAAGACGGAACAATGATTCCCGCTTTAGTCGTAAGCGATATTGATGGCACGCTTTTAAATTCCCAGGAGCGGGTGACCTCGCGCTTGCGTGACGCCATCGCCTTGCTTGACGGGCGTGCGCATTTCGCCCTTGCCACCGGCAGGCCGCCGCGGTGGATTTTTCCGGTGCTGGAGCAGTTACCCCTTCGCCCGGTGTGCGTATGCGCCAATGGGGCAGTGCTCTATGATTCCGCCAAAGATGAAGTGATTGAGGCCAAAAACCTCAGTTGCGAGGCGATGCGCAGCGTAGTTCGCACGGCTCGGGACGTGCTGCCCGGTGGTTGTAGCACCGCGGTGGAACGCGTAGGTGCATCGGCATTTGAGCAGCCTGATGAGCTTTTTGTGGTCACCCCTGAGTACATTCACGCCTGGGATAGTTCCGAGCATGGCTGTGTAGAAGAAGCGGAGTTGTTGTCCAAGCCCGCCATGAAGCTGCTCCTTCGTTCCGAGCACCTCTCTGCTGCGAAGATGCATGAGCTGCTGGCCCCGCATATTCCGCAGGATCTCGCGCACATCACCTTTTCCTATGATGGCGGTTTGCTTGAGGTTTCTGCCCCCGGGGTGGTCAAGGCTCGCGCTTTGCAGGTGTTAGCGGCCAATCTTGGTGTTGGCCGCGAGCAGGTCTTGGCGTTTGGCGATATGCCTAATGATATTGAGATGCTGCGCTGGGCCGGCCATGGTGTGGCCATGGGCAATGCGCACCCAGACGTGAAAAAGGCGGCCGATGAGGTTACGGCCGCCAATGATGATTTTGGTGTAGCTCGGGTGATCGAGCGGATCTTTAGTTAGTCTGAATATCCACTGCACCCGTTGCTGGGTCGAAGGTGATGTAGCCGTGTTGGAAATCAACGCGGATCAGGCCACCGTCAACGCGGTGTTCCATGTTCACCGGCAATCCCAGCGGGCCTGCATCGAAGCCCTGAGCTGCCCATGCATCGCCAATCATGCCCCATAGCGCCTGTGCGCCGGTCTCGGGGGAGGAAACGATGATGCCCTTATCAAAGAGTGCGTAGGTGACGTCCTCACCGGTTTTCGCGGTGTACTTAGTCGTGCCCGAACGGGGGTTGCCAAGCACGGGGCCTACCTGGGCTTGGATGTTCTTCCAGGCCTTGGCAATCTCGTCATTATCGGAGGCCTTTACTAGCTTTTCGACGATCGCGGGGACGTCGGAAAGCTTGAGGCCATCAGCGACCTTGACGTTGCCGAGGGTGGCGAGGTCGAAGTTCTTCGGCTGCTTGCCTTCCTTGAGATCCAGTGCCAGACCAAGCAGGGAATTCAGGGCCTGCTCCGGGCTCATGGCGGAAAGGGAACGCAGGTAATCCTCGGCGCTTGCGGTGGAGTTCAGCGATGCAGTGCGCTCTGCAGCGGGCTTCGGAGCCGGTGCGTTATCGCTGGTCTTCGCTGCTGCCTTAGGGGTGGTGGTGGGAGTGCTCTCGGCCTTGGGGCTTTGAGTCTTCTTCTCCTTGTCCTTGGTGTCCTTAGCGTCCTTGGTGTCCTTGGCATCCTTAGTGTCGGGGGCTACGGCCTCGGCAATCTTGGTTGCTTCGGAAGCAAGGTCGGTGCGGCTCTTACCGGAGTTGATCTCCTCGTACTTCTTCTTCGCGATGGAGCGAATGGTGCCCATGGACGCATATCCCGCGGCACCGGGGCAGGTGGTGGTGCCAACGTCGCGGTGAGCGAAGATATTTGGCAGGGTTACCTGCTGGCCATAGGGGTACTTGGAGTAGGTGGTGCCCTCAGAGGTGTGCACACCAGAGCCGGTGGGGTTCAGGTGAGCCACGGCTGCGCGCCAGCCGAGGATATCGCCCACGGCCTTAAGCATCGGGGCAGAAGGAGCCACTGCCTCGTAGTTGCCCATCATGGACACGGCCCAGGTGTTCTCATTGAAGCCACCTGCGTGCGCGCCCCACACGTCCTTATTCAGTCCGCCATAACGACCCTCGTAGAGGTTGCCGTACTTATCGGCCAAGGACTGGTATCCGATATCGCACCATCCAAGGGTTTGTGCGTGGTACTGATAAATGCCACGAACGATGCCGGGTGCCTGAGCTTCGGAATAGTTATTGGAACCAGCGGTGTGGTGCACCACGAGCCCGGAAACCCCGTCGAAGTACTCGGGAGTCTGGCAACGCAGGGATTCATCGGCACCCCAGCCCTTGCGCGAAATCACCTTGGGCATGCCATCGGTATCTGCGGTGAGGTTGATGCCGTTTTCGGGCAGGGTAGAGCTGCCACCGTCCACAAAGACCACGTCCACGGCATCGGCAGGGGTAACTTCTGCTACCGGCTGGATGGCGCCGTAGTTGGTTTGCAGTTCCTTCTGGGCCTTTGCTGCGGCCTTGGAGGCTTTATTTACCTCGGTCTTGGCGGTTTCTGCGATGAGCTCCACACCACTCATGGCCACCTGCACGGTGTTGGTGGGCTCGATGTAGATCAGGTCGGTGCCTCGCTTGGAGGAATTGCCATCGCCAAAGTTCATTGGCTCGGTGTCGTACCACTCAGACCATGAGCCGTCCGGGCGCTTGGCGCGCACGAAGGCGGCGATGTCCTTTTCGCCTTCCCAGGTCACTGCGAACTGGGAGAAGGTTTGGTCGCGGTGGAATTCCTTGACGGTGCGCGGACCTTCGCCGCCTTGGGCGGCGATGGCGGCATCGTCGATGACCACGTTGAGGCCCTCTGCGAGGCTTTCTGTATCAACGGCTGCGGTGACCGGCGCGATGCCTTCACCGTCGGTGTTGATCACATTGGTGGCCTGGAGGCCGACTACGCCGGAGGCGGCCACAGCCAGCGCAGATACGAGCGCTATTACTGGGCGCTGTTTGGCGGGGATAAGGCGGCGTCGCTGCTGCACGAAGTTCTCCTTGTGGGGGAATTGTCACGTAACTGGTGTATAGCCTAGATCATTTAAGTGAAAGAAGAAACAATAGCGACGGGTGTGTCGCGTGTGAATAGTGTGATTTGGGCTTGCAGCTCACCCCTGCACCCCTTAAGTGTTGAAGCCTCAATCGCCCCGAAGATTGCTAGGCTCAGCCACATGAGTTCTTATGATCTGATTGTCGTAGGTTCTGGCCTTTTCGGCCTGACCGTCGCTGAACGCGCAGCAAGCCAACTGGGCAAGAAGGTGCTCATTGTGGAGCGCCGCAGCCACCTAGGTGGTAACGCCTACTCTGAGGCAGAGCCGGAAACCGGCATCGAGATCCATAAATACGGCGCGCACCTATTCCACACCTCCAATAAGCGGGTGTGGGACTATGTTCGCCAATTCACCGACTTCACCGGCTATCAGCACCGAGTCTTTGCCATGCACAATGGCACCGCTTATCAATTCCCCATGGGGCTTGGCCTGATTAACCAATTCTTCGGCCGCTACTACTCCCCAGATGAGGCGCGTGCGCTGATCGCCGAGCAGGCCAGCGAAATCGACGCCCAAGACGCCACCAATCTTGAGGAAAAAGCCATCTCCTTGATTGGCCGCCCCCTCTACGAGGCCTTCATTCGCGATTACACCGCCAAGCAGTGGCAGACCGACCCCAAAGAACTGCCCGCCGGCAATATCACCCGTCTGCCGGTGCGCTACAACTTTGATAATCGCTACTTCAACGACACCTATGAGGGCTTGCCTGTCGACGGCTACGCAGCCTGGCTTGAGCGCATGGCAGAGCACGAAAACATCGAAGTTCGCCTCGACACCGACTGGTTCGAGGTGCGCGAAGAACTTCGTGCCCAAAACCCCGAAGCGCCCGTGGTCTACACCGGCCCGCTGGATCGCTACTTTGATTATTCGGAAGGCAAGCTGGGCTGGCGCACCCTCGACTTTGAAACCGAGGTGCTGCCCACCGGCGACTTCCAGGGCACCCCGGTGATGAACTACAACGATGCCGAATTCCCCTATACGCGCATCCACGAGTTCCGTCACTTCCACCCCGAGCGAGAAGATCGTCACCCCAAAGACAAGACGGTCATTATGAAGGAATACTCTCGCTTTGCTGAAGAAGGCGACGAGCCCTACTACCCAATTAACACCCCTGATGACCGCGAGATGCTGTTGAAGTATCGCGAGCTGGCTGAGAAAGAAACAGCCGAGCAGCGCGTGTACTTCGGTGGACGCTTGGGTACCTACCAATACCTGGATATGCACATGGCCATTGCTTCGGCGCTGAGCATGTTCGATAACAAGCTCGCAGAAGAACTGCGCTAAGCATCAGCGTTGCAACGGCACTGAGAACTTCTTCACAGTGCCGTTTTTTGAGCAGCACAGATGCTGGTGAGGTGGCAAAAGCCACTAGGTGGCAAACGGTTGCGCTAGTAGTTTCGGAGGTGTTCAATCTTCTCCTTTTGAAAGGAACACCATGAAGCTAGGTTGGCTGGCGGCCCCTCCCGCCGCCCCGCGCAAAAGTGAAGAAGCCATCAGGGCGAGCTACCCACGCCTTCGAGTTCAAGTATTCTTTGGCATCTTCATCGGCTACGCGGGGTTCTACCTCATCCGCAACAATGTCTCGCTGATTGCACCCCTGCTTCTCGACGACACCGGCATCGACAAAGTAGGCGTTGGCATCATCGCCAACGCCGTCCTTTTTGCCTATGGCCTATCAAAATTCTTCTCGGCCATGATCTCCGACCAGGCCAATGCGCGCTACTTCATGCCGCTGGGTCTGGCGCTTTCTGCAGTAATGAATCTGCTGATCGCCAACGTCTCCTACCTTTCTGCCTCGGTAGGGATCTTCGCTACCGCCATGTTTATCAACGGCTGGTTCCAGGGCATGGGCTGGCCGCCCTGCGGCCGCGTGCTGGTGCACTGGTATTCCACCAATGAGCGCGGCTCGATCACCTCGCTGTGGAACACCGCCCACAACGTCGGTGGCGCAGCACTGCCGGCCTTGGTTGGTGTGGGCCTAGCGCAATTTCCCAATCAATGGCAGGTGGCCTTCTGGCTTCCCGCCATCGTGGCACTCTTAGTGGCCTTGATCGGTTTCCTTCTGGTGCGCGATACCCCAGAATCTCAAGGCCTGCCTCCAATCGAGGAATACCGCCAAGACCCGGCCAAAGTTGAGGCCGCCGACGATGGCCTGAGCACCTCCCAGCGCGTCTTCCGCCACGTCCTGACCAATAAGACCATCGTCATGCTGGCCATTGCGAACGTCTTTGTCTACGCGCTTCGCTACGGCGTGCTCAACTGGGTCACCGTCTTCTTGGCCGAGAAACACGGCGCAGAAATTTCCAAGGGCCTGGTGGGCTTCGCGGCCTTCGAGCTCGCCGGCATCGTGGGCACCATCGCCTGTGGTGTGCTTTCCGACAAAGTATTCAAGGGCTATCGCTCCGGCGCGGGCATGCTCTTTATGCTCGCCGCCGGCCTCAGCATCGGCGTCTACTGGCTGCTGCCGGTGGGCACGCCCATGTGGTTGCTGATCTTCTTTGTCGCACTCATCGGCGGCACCATCTACGGCCCCGTGATGCTCATTGGCCTGCAGGCCATCGACCTTTCTCCCCACAATGTTGCAGGCACCGCTGCCGGCTTCACCGGCCTTTTTGGCTACCTGCTTGGTGCAACGCTTGCTTCTACCGGTGTGGGCATCTTGGTGCAGCACTTCGGCTGGAACGTCACCTTCATGGTGTTTATCGCATTCGCCGTGCTCACCGTGGTGCTCTTCGCGCTCGTGGGTAGGCAAGAACGCGCTTTAATGCAACGCGTGCATGCGTCGAAAAGCTAAAAGTCGTGATTAACTAAGTGGGTGAAGCAAACTCCCTACCCCGTACCAAAGAGTTACCCCACATACCACCTGCAGCCGCCTCAAAAGCCCAGCGTAGGCAGGATGTATGCCCTGATTGATAGCACATTTGTGGCCTTAGGGCTGCTGCTGGTGTTTTGGTATGTGGTGGTGCTGCTGCTCTCGGGGCTGGAGTTTTCCTGGCGCAGCATCATCATGCTGCTCGGGTTTTGGTTTACCCTGACCTACCTGGCGCTACCGCGAATGCACCAGCTTTTTACCACGGTGTACATTCCCGACTACTTTATGGCGCGCACCAAAACCGGTGATGGTGTGCTCGGCGATCCGGTGAATTTGGCCCTTCGCGGTGAAGAGGCTGATATCCACGCTGCGATGCACCGAGCCAATTGGGTCAAGGCCGATCCGATCACCCTCCGCTCATCGCTGGGCATCATCATGAGCTCGCTCAAGCGCACCTCATATCCCGCTGCGCCGGTATCGAACCTCTACCTTTTTGGGCGCAAACACGACTTTGCATACCAACAGGAAGTCGATGGCAATGCCTCGCAGCGCCACCACATTCGTTTTTGGCGAGTACCAGAAGGCTGGGAGCTGCCCGGCGAAAAGAAGGTGCAGTGGCTGGCGGCAGGTACATACGATAGGGCAGTGGGTCTATCCACCCTCACCTGGCAAATCACGCACAAAATTGATGCCAACACCGACGCCGAACGCGACTATGTGATCGACTCTGTGCGCTTTGAAGATCCCGACACAAGCGTGGAAGTGATCGAAAATTTCTCTACCGCCTACCACGATAAAAATGGCGGCGGCGATGCCGTGCACACCGACGGCAACCTGCCCATCCTCGACGTGCACGGCGCAGCACAGCGCGCGGAGGAGGCCGGAGTGGATACCGGCCAAAGCAGCAATCTTGTGCACCTGGAAAACCAGAAGCTCGATGAGAAACTGGATAAGGAAATCCCGCCGCTGCAGCTCGGATTCGTTGGCCTGGCCGTAGCCAGCAAACTGGTGGTGCTGCTCATCGCCGTCGCGCTCCTGGGCTTTGTGCACGATGACCCGGAGGTGGGAGCCGCGCTATCTGGGGCGCTCGGCGCTATTATCGCGACCTTGATCCAAGGTGGGCTCTATGTGCTCACTGTGCGCCGCAAGCGCTGGGCGCGCCTGGTTTTCCTGATCATCGCCTCCGTCGGGGCGTTGGGGGAGATGTGGCGGCTCACCATGGCGGATCATCCCAGCATTTTCGCCTACCTCAGCGTAGGTCTTTCAGTATTGGTGGTGCTTGCCCTGAGCGCGCCTGCGGTGCGTGCCTGGGTGTTTGCCCTGCGTCGTCGTTCGGGAGTGCAATGAACAACTGCCTCAGGCCGTTCGGCGCTGCGCAGCCGCGCAGTGCTGCGCTGCTTCGCCCCGTGATGCTGCCCAGCGCGGTGGTGTCTTATGTGATGCTGCCCTGTGTGATGTTGCTCTGTGCGATGTTGCTCGGCGCCTGCGCCAATCAGGGATCTGAGCAGCCGAGTTCCTCGGTGGTGGCCGCTTCGAGTGAGCAGCCGCCGGCCTGTGCCGGCGAGCGTAATCCCTTTTGGGGCGTGCGTCCTTTGCCGCTGGCGAGCAATCCCTCGATCACCTTCGACTTCACCATTAGTGAGGATCATTTTGATGCCTGCGAGCCGCTGAGTTGGGCGGTGCTTTCGGGTATGGCTGGGCCGGACTTTAGAAAAGCGGTGGTGTTTTTCGAGCACGGATCGGTCGTGGTTGAGCCGGCACCGCTGCTGCTCGGGAGCATGGATGCCGTGGAGCGGATCGATCCAAACACGGTAGTGATTCGCTATCGGGACGGAGAGGCAGCCACTTTTACGCTTGATGGAAAGGCGTTAGTTCTAGAAAACAATACTCTTGCCCAGGATGCGATATTTTCGGCGCCGCTTCTAGACTTATCGCAGTTCACAGAACAAAAATCCTAAATTTCCGCCGTGTTACATTCATTTCCTTAGATACCCCCACAAGAGGGTATCTAAGGATCGTCTTTCTTTGTTGCTTTAACAGCAAGCCTATTGTTGTTAATCAGATCAAGAAAGGCAGGTTCATCCATGAAGCAGCACAAAGGGACACGCAAATCCCTTGGAATCCTCCTGGCCGCAGGCATCGCCTTTGGCGGCACCCTTGCCCCGGCATATGCCGAGCCGAACCCCGCGGGCTATGTTCGCGAATACAACACCTACCCCGGCCAAGTCTCCGGCATGGTGGCCCCCAATGCACAAGTCAGCGATGGCCACTTCACCTCAGTTGATGGCACCCAGATCTACTTCAAAAAGAATCTTGTGCCCGGTGCAAAAGCCACCGTTGCCCTGATCCACGGTCTGGCAGAAAATCAAGAGCGCTACGACTACATCACCTACCGGCTGAATATGGCCGGCTACAACGTCTACCGCCTCGACCACCGTGGCCATGGTCGCTCCGCAGAGCCCTATAACAATGTGCGCAAGAACTTGATCAATAACTTCGAGCTGGTCGATTCCGACATGAAGCAGCTCGTAGATATGGCTCGCGCCGAGCAGCCCGGCAAGCTGTACATGATGGGCCACTCCATGGGTGCCATGGCCGCGCAGTACTACGCGGTGAACCACCCCGGCGATATTGACGGCCTGGTGACCAATGGCGGCGGCATTCCGGCCAACCTCTATGGTTCCAATGATCTTCAGCCCGAGTACATTCACGCCGATGGCCAGTCCGCGTTGAGCATGCTGGATCCCTTTACCCGAAAAGATGAACGCCCCTTGGCGCCTTTCGACGCGCTATTTGGGGTCAATCTCAACGGCGCACTCAATAGCGTTGGCATGGATGTGAGCCAACTGCCCGGCGTGGCTCCGCACGAGTCGCCCGCTGCACTGCAGCAGATGGAGATTCCCAACGCCTTCAAGATCGGCGTGGTCAGCGATCCCGATGTGCGTGATCAATTGGCCAATGATCCGCTGAACTCCAAGGTGGTGAACATGTCCACCGGCCTGCAGATCATCGAAGCACTGCTCTATACCGGTCAGCACGCCAAGAACTACCAAGGCCCGACCTTGATCATGCACGGCGACACCGATGGATTGGTGCCATATCCGCTGGATATCAACTGGTACAACGCGGTGGGCAGCACCGATAAGCAGATGATTCTGTGGAAAGACATGATGCACGAGACGATGAATGAACCGGCTCGTGACCAGGTAATTGATCGAGCCATTGCCTGGCTGGACGCCCACTAATCATCTTTCCAGACCTTCCCCGAAGCGTCACTCCCAGCGGGCTAGCGAAAGCGAGTAGCCTAATTGGGAAAGTTTATGCCAAAAGGGAAGGTCATTTTATGGACGCGAAACTGCAGCGTTTCCTGCTGCCAAAGGCTGGCGAGCCTTATGACGTTCGCATGCTCTACCTCATTGAATCCGAGCACAACCAAACCCGCTCTCGCTGGTCGGACCGCAATAGCATTTGCATTCCGGCCGGCAACGAGGTGAGCTTCCAGACCTACTTCAACGCCTTCCCGGCCAGCTACTGGCGCCGCTGGTCCCAGCTTTCCTCCGTTATCCTTCGCGTCGAGGTACAAGGCACCGCCCGCGTGGATGTCTTCCGCTCAAAGATCGACGCCTCCCGGCTTTCAGTCGCCGGCGACGTGGTGAGCGATGGAACCTTAGAATTCGAGCTCTCGCTCAAACAATTTGAAGATGGCGGCTGGCTCTGGTTTGAAGTAACCGCCGATACCGATGCCACCATCACCGCTGGCTGGTACGCGCCACATGCGCCCAAGGCTCAAACCATGCCCGATGGCACCGAGGTTGGCCCATTCGAGGCCCGCGCCACCATCGGCATCCCCACCTTCAACCGCCCAGCCGACGCCGTGGCGGCTCTTGAGGCCTTGGCAAGTGACCCCGAGGTCGACGCGGTGATCGACGCGATCATCATGCCCGACCAGGGCAATAAGCACCCCGCCGATGAACCCGGCTACAAGGAAGTTACCGAGCACTTCAAGGACCGTTTCTTCGAATTCCGCCAGGGCAATCTGGGTGGCTCCGGTGGTTACTCGCGCATCATGTACGAGGCCTTGGGTGATAACACCCCGGATTCGCCCTACATCCTCTACATGGATGACGATATCCAGATCGAGCCCGACTCCATCCTGCGCGCCCTCCAAGCCGCCCGCTACGCCAAGCACCCCATGCTGATTGGCGGCCAGATGCTGAACCTTCAAGAGCGCAGCCACCTTCACACCATGGGTGAGGTCATTGACCGCCACAGCTTCATGTGGACTGCTGCACCGCACACCCACTATGACCACGACTTCGCGACGAATCCGCTGAAGAACCGCTGGCCGCAGAACCCGGACTTCGATGTGCGCGATATGCACCGCCGCATCGACGTCGATTACAACGGCTGGTGGATGTGCACCATCCCGCGTGTGGTTGCAGAAACCATCGGCCAACCGCTGCCACTCTTTATTAAGTGGGATGACGGCGAGTACGGCCTGCGCGCAGGCAAGGCAGGTTTCCCCACCGCATCGTGGCCTGGCATCGCCATTTGGCACATGGCCTGGAGTGATAAAGACGATGCGATCGACTGGCAGGCCTACTTCCACCTTCGTAACCGCTTGATTGTGGCGGCACTGCAGCATGATGGCGATACCAAGGGGCTGATCCGCTCCATGCAAAAGGCCACCGCAAAGCACCTGGTGTGCATGGAGTACTCCACTGTGGCTATCCAAAACGAGGCCATGAAGGATTTCTTGGCAGGCCCAGATCACCTCTTCGATATCCTCGAAACCTCCTTGCCACGCATCAACGCCATGCGCAAGGAATTTAGCGATGCGCAGGTGATTTCCTCCGCCAGCGAGCTGCCTCGACCTTCCGGTGCTCCCGGCGTACCAACCACCTGGACCATCAATGGCCCATTGGCTGGTGCAAAGAAGGCTGTGTGGTTGGCTAAGAGCCTCAAGCACACCCTGAGCAAGGAAAACCGCGATCACCACGAGGTGCCGCAGGCCAACCTGGCTCCAATTAACGCTCGTTGGTTCTCGCTAGGCCAACTGGATTCCGCCACCGTGACCACTGCCGATGGATCGGGCGTGGTCTTCCGTAAGCGCGACCGCAAGCTGGCCAAGGAGTTGCTGCAGGAATCGCTGAAGCTGCAAAAGCAGGTGGCGGAAGAATTTGATCGCCTGCGCGGTGAATATCGTGCAGCGCACGAGCACCTGACCAGCCGCGAGGCATGGAGTGAGGTGTTCGATGCGTGAGGCTGATGTGCTGGTTTGCATCCAGCGCACCTTCGCCGATCGTCCCGGAGTCCTGCCGGCTGCTCGGGCCATGAGCCATTTTGGAGAACATGCACTCGGATGGATGGGTCTTGGGGCGCTCGGCGCCCTCGTGCAGCCATCCAAGCGCCAACAGTGGATCCGATTGGCAGGTGCCTCCTTTTGTAGCCACGCCGCGAGCGTGGTGATCAAGCGAATTGTTCGCAGGAAACGGCCCCATGATCCTCGCATTGAGATTGGTGTGGCTACGCCTTCGAAGTTGAGTTTTCCAAGTTCCCACGCCACTTCCACGACGGCGGCGCTGCTGAGCCTGGCGTACATTTGCGGCAAGCCCTGGCCTTTGGCCGGTGTGCCGGTGATGATGTTCTCGCGTATGGTTCTCGGCGTTCATTACCCCAGTGATGTAGCAGCCGGTGCCGGCATTGGTGCTGCCACCGCAGTGATTATGAAGGGAAGCAAGTGAGCGACGACGCGCTATTGGAGTCAGAGCCGCATACCTCCGGGCTATCGCGAAACCCCAAAGGTCAGGCACCAAAGCCTCCGAAGAACCTAGGCGAGGCGATCATCAAAGGGCTGCGCCCCAAGCAGTGGGTAAAAAATGTCCTCGTGCTTGCAGCACCCATGGCTGCCGGTGCGGATACGCTCTTTCACAGCAGCACGCTTGGCGACGTCGCCTTAGCCTTCTTAGTGTTCTGCATGGCCGCATCCTCGATCTATCTGGTCAATGATGCCCGAGATGTAGAAGCCGATAGGGAACACCCCACCAAGCGCTATCGCCCCATTGCCTCCGGCAAGCTGCCAGTAGGCCTTGCCTATGGCATGGCCGTGGCTCTGATTATCGGGGCTGTGGTGTTGAGCTTCCTGGCCACCTCCGGCAAGGGGCTCGCCATCGTGGTCGCTGTCTATATTGTGCTGCAGCTTGGCTACTGCTTCGGGTGGAAGCACATGCCCGTGATTGACATCGCCCTCGTATCGTCCGGCTTCATGCTGCGCGCCATGGCAGGCGGTGTGGCTGCCGGCATCAACCTTTCCCAGTGGTTCCTGCTTGTAGCCGCCTTCGGTTCGCTGTTCATGGCTTCTGGTAAGCGCTATGCCGAGATTTTGCTGGCGGAGAAAAGCGGCGCCAAGATCCGCAAAGCGCTCGAAGGTTATACCCCTACCTACTTGCGCTTCGTCTGGACGCTTTCAGCTACTGCGGTGGTGATCTCCTATGCGCTGTGGGGCTTCCAGATGGCATCGGCCGTCGATGGTGCTGCGAAGGTGTGGTACCAGGTTTCGATGGTGCCGGTGACGGTGGCGATTTTGCGCTACGCGGCCGATGTTGACCGAGGTGAGGGCGGTGCGCCCGATGAGATTGCGCTCAAAGATCGCCCATTGCAGGTGCTGGCCTTGATGTGGATTGCCTGCATCACCATCGCCGTCTACGTCGTCCCGGCATTGTAGTTTTGTCGCGTGATGCTCTAAGGTGTTCGACATTAAGATCACGAAATTGTAACGCTTCAGTTCGGGGCCACGATAGGTCTTCCGTTAATACAGTGAAGGAGAACTATGTCGTTCGCGTCTCGCTTGAAGTCGGTTGCCCGTAAGGCAACCGCAACGCTCGCAGCGCTGGCTACTGCAGCCACACTCGCTACCGTCGGTGCAGGCACCGCTAGTGCTCAAGGCCACCGCGATTGGCTGCGCCCTGATGCTACCGGTCACTGCGATTGGGATGGTGTGGCCTTTTGGGTGCAGCGTTGTGATGTTTGGTCGCCCTCGAATGGTCGCAACATCACCGTGCAGATCCAGCCCGCTCAGCGTGCTGGCAATGCTGGCCTCTACATGCTCGATGGTGCCCGTGCCCCGGAGGCCTATAACGCTTGGGCCGTCGACGCCCGCGCCATGGAGAAGTTCGTAGATAACAACATCACCCTGGTCATGCCAGTGGGCGGTGCTGGTACCTTCTACACCGACTGGGCTGGCCCTCAGGGCTTCTTCGGTGGCCCAACCCCGAAGTGGGAAACCTTCCTTACCCAGGAGCTGCCCGCCTACCTGCAGCAGCACTTTGGCGTAAGCCCCACCAATAACTCCATCGCCGGTCTTTCCATGGGTGCTACCGCCGCAATGAACCTTGCGGCAAATCACCCGCAGCAGTTCCGTCAGGCACTGAGCTACTCCGGTTATCTCACCACCACCTTGCCCGGTGCCTTTGCCCTGATGGGTCTGGTTGTGTGGGACACCGCGCAGATGAATGTGAACAACATGTACGGCTCCATCATGAGCCCGCGTCGTGCCGAGCTTGATCCTTATACCAACATGGAAGGCCTGCGCGGTAAGGACATCTATGTCTCCGCCGCCTCCGGTGTGTGGGGTCCGGGCGAAATTGGTCAGCCAATCAATGGCCTGCTGGTTGGCTCCGCGCTTGAAGCTAGCGCCAATGCCTCTACCCGCTACTGGGAGCCCAAGGCTCGTGCCATTGGTCTGAACGTCACCTCTGACTATCCGCTGCTGGGCATTCACAACTGGCAGCAGTGGGATCTGCAGCTTGCAAAGACTCGCGGCCGCATCCTCGATGTGATGAATGCTTGGTAAGCCTTCGCGCTTGTGCCCATTGGGCATGTAGCCAAAAAGAAAACTCCCTGCGGGGAGTTTTTTCTTTTGTTCGGTGTGTCTAATGTGAAAGTTGAAGTTCAACTTTAAGCTTGGGACTTGACTAATGGAAGGAAGACACACGTGAAGCACGCAACCAAGGTCGCCGCAGTGGCCCTGTCCGCCGCCCTGAGCGTTACCCTCGCACCCCAGGTGCACGCTCAAAGCGTTGAAATCCCAGGCGTTTCCGACTACCTGCGCGGCGACGCACAGCCTCGCACCCCAATCCGCACCGACTACCCCAAGATTGAAGGCTTGCCGGAAGGCGTGTCCGTGGATCGCGTGGAGTGGTTGAGCGCTCGTCGCATCGCCCTGTTTATCAACTCCAAGGCCATGCCCGAAGCTCCCATCCAGGTGCAGGTGCTCTTGGCCCGCGACTGGTATAAGGACCCCTCCCGCTCCTTCCCCTCGGTGTGGGCATTGGACGGTATGCGCGCAGTGGATACCGAAAATGGCTGGACCATGTACACCAACATTGAGCAGTTCTTCTCCGATAAGAACGTCAATGTGGTGCTTCCTGTCGGCGGTGAATCTTCCTTCTACTCCGATTGGCAGCGTCCCGATAACGGCAAGCACTACATGTGGGAGACTTTCCTTACCCAGGAGCTGATCCCGGTGCTGCGCGAGGGCTACCGCACGAATGGTGATCGCGCCATTACTGGTTTGTCTATGGGCGGTACCGCCGCCATCAACTTGGCTGAGCGTCGCCCCGACCTGTTCAACTTCGCTGGTTCTTTCTCCGGCTACCTCGATACCACCAGCGTGGGCATGCCTCCCGCGATTCAGGCCGCGTTGTCTGAAGCGGGTGGCTACGATGCCACCGCCATGTGGGGTCCATACGGCTCCCAAGACTGGATCGACCACGACCCCAAGCTGGGTGTAGAAAACCTTCAGGGCAAGACGGTCTATGTTTCTGCCGGCTCCGGCAATGATGACTATGGCAAGCCAGAATCTGTGGCCAAGGCTCCTGCGCAACCCGCCGGCGTTGGCCTTGAGGTGATTTCCCGAATGACCTCACAGACCTTCGTCGACAGGGCAAAGCGCGCCGGCATTGAGCCCGTGGTGTCGTTCCGTCCTTCCGGTGTGCATGACTGGCCGTATTGGCAGTTCGAGATGGTGCAGGCTTGGCCATATATGGCTGATGCGCTCAAGCTCGGCGATGAAGACCGCGGTAGCTCCTGCATGCCCGTGGGAGCCATTGCCGAGGCCACGAAGAACGGCGTGATTGGCGATTGCGTCAATAACGAATACGACGTCCCCGGTGGTAAGGCAGAAGACTTCGTTTCCGGTCGCGCCTATTGGTCGCCAAAGACTGGCGCTCATCCGCTGTGGGGCCGCATTGGATCCCGCTATGCAGAAATGGGCGGCCCGGAGTCCTGGTTGGGCTATCCCACCTCTTCCGAGATCGAGCTGAAGAAGGGCCGTATGGTCACCTTCGAGCACGGCAATATCTACTGGTCGGTGGAAACCGGTCCGGTGGCAGTGCCCAATGACATCATCGAGACCTGGGGCACGCAGGGCTTTGAAAACGGCGACCTCGGCCTGCCCATTAAGCCCATGGAAGAAAAGAATGGCTACCGCATTCAGCAGTTCCAAGACGGCATTGTGGTGAATAAGGATGGCGAGCCCGGGCATTGGCTCAAGGGCGTGATTGCCAAGAAGTACCTTGAGATGGGCACCGTTGAATCCCCGCTCGGGGCTCCGAAGTCCAATGAGATTTCCATTCCAGGTGGCGCCTTCCAGCGCTTCGAGCGCGGCAACCTGTACTGGTCGCTGCCCACCAACGCTCATGCCATCTACTACGGTGACATCTTCGATGCCTGGGGTAAGAAGGGCTATGAGCAAGGCGAGTATGGTTACCCCACCAGCGATCAAAGCGAGATCCCCGCAGGTGGCCAGGAAATCACCTTTGAGCACGGCAAGATCAGCCAGATCAATGGCCAAATCAAGGAGGAGAAGTAGATGAAGCGCCTCGCGGGCTCTGTAGTGGCTGCGGTGTTGGCTTCGGCTACCTTGGCTGCTTGTGGCAGTGCCACGGTGGAAGATGAGTCCACCTCGGTGGCTCCCTTGAGCAAAACGGCAAGCTCGACGCCCTCGCAGTCGAAGAAGTCGAAGGCGACCCAGGAGCAAACTGAGCAAAATCAAGACCGCCCGGCCCAGGAGATCGACCAGGTGCCGGAAGAGAAGCTGGTGTTGAGCAAGCAGGACTCCGCGTATTTGGATCAGCTTGCTAAAGATGGCGTTGATACCAAGGGCGTGGAGCGAGAACTGCTCACTGTCGCCTCCTTGGTGTGTTCTGAGAATGGCAGCCCGATGAATTCGGCTACTGTGCAGGCCGTTGCCGGACAGTTGGTGGAACAGGGCAAGACGGATAAGGATTTCGAGCAGACTGCGCAGGCACTTGAGGCCAGCGCAAAGAAGGCATATTGCGCATGAAAAAACTCCTGATGGCGGCAGCCGCGATCATCATTGTGATCGTGATTGTGTTGGGTGTTGCCCGCTGGTTAGAGCAACGTCCGAATGAGCAGACGGGTGCCCAACAGCCGCCTTTGGCGCAGCCAGAACACTGCGCTGATGTGGAGTTTATTTCTGCTCCCGGTACGTGGGAGTCGAATGCGGTGGATGATCCTTTTGCCCCTCAGGCAAATCCGAATTCCTTGATGTTGCAGATCACCAACCCCCTGACTGAGCAGTTCCAGGGCCAGAAGGTGAAGATCTGGACGCTTCCTTATACTGCGCAGTTCCGCAATATCAACGCTCAAGACGAGATGAGCTACGACGATTCTCGTGAAGAAGGCATTGCCAGGGTGGAGCAGGAATTGCGTGATGTGCACGCAGAATGCCCCCAAACCGATTTCATCTTGGCTGGTTTTTCTCAGGGCGCAGTGCTGCTTGGAGATGTAGCCAATAAGATCGGCGTGCACGGTGAGGTGATCCCTGCAGACAGGATCCGTGGCGTTGCCTTGCTTGCCGACGGCCGCCGTGTGCCAGAAGCCGGCCAGTTCGTTGGCAATCCTGTCGCTGGTGTGGGGGCGGAGGTTGCCCTTGAGCCGGTGAATCTTTTGGTGCAGCCGATTGTTCCCGGTGCCACGATGCGTGGGCCACGCGATGGGGGATTCGGGGTGCTCAATGATCGAGTGATGGAGATTTGCGCTCCCGACGATACGGTGTGCGATGCTCCTCGCAATGTGGTCAATGGTGTGGCGCGGGCTCGACAATTAATTGAGTCCAATGGTGTGCACGGAATGTATGCCACCAACCCGAATGTGATTCCTGGTACCACTGCGGTGCAGTGGGTGATTGATTGGGCGCGAGACCTTATCCAGCAATAACTTGCGTAACTTGCGTAACATTGTTAAGGTTTCGCTACCAAAATATAATCCTGAAGGAGAGTTATGGACATCCAAGCGGCAATGGGTCGTTTCTTTGACGAACAAGGCAACATTGCGCTCACCCCTGAGCTCACGCTCGCGGCCTTGAGCGAAATCGTCTACCAAATGGACCTCGCCGCTGGCCAAGGCGAGCGCCACTGCATGCGTTTTTGGGATTACTCCCAGTCCCGTGAAGGCGAGGCCAAAGACTATAACCGCACCCAAATCAACACTCGCGTCAAGGTCATTGCAGCCCGCCTTCAGCAAACCGCACAACCAGGCGCCCGCGTAGCCATCCTGGCTAATAACAGCCCCGAGTACATCTTCTCGTTCCTCGGCATCCTCTATGCGGGCATGACTCCCGTGCCGCTCTATGATCCCACCGAGCCAGGCCACGCCCACCACCTGGAGGCCGTCATCGGCGATGCACGCCCCGAGATCGTGCTCACCAACTCCACCTCTGCTTCGGCAACCCGCCGCTTCTTTGCCTCCACACCGGGCAGCGAGCGCCCGAGGATCCTCTCAGTGGATGCCCTGCCGGATAGCCTGGCGGCACAGTGGCAACAGCCTCAGCCGGCCACAAATACCGATCCGGTGGATACCCCGGCCCTGCTGCAATACACCTCGGGTTCGACCCGCACCCCGGCAGGCGTGATTCTTACGCACCGTTCGGTGATCACGAACGTGCTGCAGATCTTCCGCTCCGCGCAGGTGATGACCCCGCTGCGCATGGTCACCTGGTTGCCCCTGCACCACGACATGGGCATCATTGTTGCCGCCTTGGTCAATGTTTTGGGTCTGCAATTCGAGTTCATGAGCCCGCGCGACTTCATCCAGCAGCCGGAACGCTGGCTCAAGCAATTGTCTGAAGGCGAAGGCAACGTCTACACCGCAATCCCGAACTTTGCACTGGAGATGTCGGCTCGCGTCGATGCACCCGAAGGCCTCGACCTTTCCAAGGTGGTCGGCTTGATCGTTGGCTCCGAGCCAGTGACCGAGAAGGCAGTGCAGAACTTCCTGGATAAGTTCGAGCCCTTTGGCTTGCAGCGTCAAGCTCTTCGCCCCTCCTATGGCCTGGCCGAGGCAGCATTGCTGGTTTCTACGCCTCAAACTGAGCAGCGTCCAGTCATTCGGCACTTCGACCGCGAGGCATTGGCCAATAACGAAGCCAAGCTCAGCGAGGGCGGCGTACCCATGGTCGGCTGTGGCCAGGTTGTCAATGCCCAGCACTTGGTCATCGTCGACCCAGACACCAAGGCCGAACTGCCAGAAGGCAAGATCGGTGAGCTGTGGGCTCATGGCCAGAACATGGCCGCAGGCTACTTGGGCCGGGAGGCAGAAACCCAGGCCACCTTCCGCAATACGCTCGGAGAGCGCATCACCGAAGGCCTGCCGGAGGATGACTTCTGGATGGCTTCGGGCGATCTGGCCATGATCGTCGACGGCGAGCTCTTTATCACTGGCCGCCTCAAAGACCTCATCATCGTCGCAGGGCGTAACCACTATCCGCAGGATGTGGAGTACACCGTGGATCACGCCAGCGAGCAGGTGCGCCCCTATGCCGTCGCCGCTTTTGCTATCGAAGGCGATGACGTGGAAAAGCTCATCATCTTGGCCGAGCGTGATCCTGAACGCGGCGAAGAAGGCGATGCAGAGGCCATCGAGGCCATCCGCGCGGCCGTCACGCAGAACCACGGTGTGCAGCCAGCCGATATCCGCATCATGGATCCAGATACCATTGCCCGTTCCTCCTCCGGCAAGATTGCACGTCGAGTAGCAAAGCAGCGCTATCTTTCCAGCTAGGATCTAAAGGATCATGCCTAGTGTTGCCGTGATCCTTCCTTGCCACAACGATGCCGCGTTGCTGCGCCGTGCACTCCATCACCTGCACGGTGCCGACGAGCTCATCGTTGTCGATAACGCCAGCACCGATGCATCGGCCGAGGTTGCTCGCGCCTATGGCGCGCGTGTGATCTACGAGCCCCAAGTGGGCATTCCTTATGCGGTGCGTGCAGGCTTTGATGCCGCACGCGCCGATATTTTGGTTCGCATCGACGCTGACGTGCTGCCGGGGGAAGACTTTATCCAGCGCATCCGCGAAGCCTGGGATCAAGCCGATGAGCACACCGTGGCCATGACGGGTTGGGCATGGTTTGAACATCGCCCGCGCTGGCAAAGCATCGCCTACCTTGGCGCCTACTACCTATCTGTGGGTTCTGCCCTGGGGCACTGGCCACTATTTGGCTCGAATTGTTCGCTTCGACGCTCCTGGTGGCTGGAAGCGGGTGTGCAGTTTCCTGATGCCGAGGTGCATGAGGATATGCACATGTCGTTCGCCCTTGGTCCGCGGCAGCGCGTAGGATTGTTGCCGAATCCCGTTTTTATGCACCCCCGAGCACTTGAGGGCGATCTGGGTACGCGTTTTCGCCGCGGCTGGCACACCATCGCGGTGAATTGGCGCACCCAACCGCCTTGGCGCAGGCTTCCCGAAAGGCTTTTGCAATGAACCACATGCTTGAGCATTACGACGCCATGGCCTGCAAAGCCGCTGCCGAAGTGATCTCCCATTACTCCACCAGCTTCGCTGCCGCCACCAGCATGCTGGCACCGCGGGTGCGAAGCGATATCACCAACCTATATGCCATGGTGCGCATCGCAGATGAGATCGTCGATGGCACTGCGCAATCCAATCAACTCGCCTTGCTCGACGCCTACGAGCAACAGGTGCTTTCGGCCAAAGACCAGCGCTTCCACTGCGATCCCGTTGTACATGCCTTTGCCATTTCGGCCAGGCGATGCAAGTTCAAGGATGAACACCTCCGGGCATTTTTCGCCTCGATGCGCCAAGACTTGCAGCAAAACACCTTCGATGAAGAAGCCCTCGCACGCTATATCTATGGCTCTGCTGAGGTCATCGGCCTGATGTGCCTGGATGCTTTTTTGCTCGAAGCAGATGCGGATCGCGAATACCTTGACCCAGGCGCACAAGCCCTTGGCAGGGCTTTTCAAAAAATCAATTTCCTGCGCGATTTGCATGAAGATCATCACCACCTCGGGCGCAGCTACTACCCAGGCATTGATGATGCGAAAAAAGACCAAGTGATCCGCGAAGTGCGCCAGGAACTCGAACTTGCCCGCGAAAGGATGCAGGGCTTACCCATTCAAGCCCGCGTGGGGGTAGCGGCAGCGGTGGAGCTCTATGAGGAGCTCACCAACCGCGTGGCCGATCGCAGCATCGCTGAGATCAGGCAGCGTCGAGTGCGGGTGCCAACGTGGAAGAAACTGGCATTGGCCGCGAAGGCCGCCGTGAAGAAAGGAAAAGTATGAAGGCAGTCGTCATTGGTGCAGGCGTAGCAGGTCTGGCCACCGCAGCGTATTTGGGCTACGAAGGCTATGAGGTCACCGTCGTCGAGAAAAACGACGCCATCGGCGGTCGCGCCGGGTCGCTCGCGGTGGATGGGTTCCGGTGGGACACTGGCCCCTCCTGGTATTTGATGCCCGATGCCTTTGATCACTTCTTTGAGTTTTTTGGATCAAGCACCGCCGAGCGCCTCAATCTGCAAACCTTGGATCCTGCCTATCGTCTTTTCCCAGAGGGGATGCAGCCGCTGGACGTCAGTGGCACCAGGGCAGTGGAGCTGTTTGAGTCCATCGAGCCTGGTGCGGGTAAGGCGCTCGAAGAATACCTTGAAAGCGCTGCGGAAACCTACCAGATCGCGGTGGATCACTTCCTCTACACCACCTTCACTCGGCTGCCTTTGCACCGTGACGTGACTACGCGCCTGTGGCTACTGGTGAAGCTTTTGAGCTCTCATTTGGAGGGTTTTGTTAACGCGCGCTTCCAGGATCATCGCCTGCGCCAGATGCTGACCTACCCGGCCGTGTTCTTGTCCTCTGCGCCGCGCAAGACTCCGGCGATGTACCACCTGATGAGCCACACCGACCTCACCCAGGGTGTGATGTATCCCGATGGCGGTTTTGCTGCGGTCATTGATGCCATTGCCGATGTTGCCCGCGAACAGGGCGCCACGATTCGCCTTGGCGCAGAGGTGGCCCAGATTCGCACCAAGGATGGCAAAGCCACTGGCGTTGAGCTTGTCGACGCCACCGTCCTAGAAGCAGACGTGGTGGTCAGTGCTGCTGACCTCAAACACACCGAGCAGGCCTTGCTGCCCAAGCACCTGCGCACCTATAAGCAGTCCTATTTTGCCAAGCGCAACCCCGGCATTGGCACCGTCTTGCTCTACCTCGGTGTCGAAGGGGAATTGCCCGAGCTGCTGCACCACAACCTGCTCTTTTCCAGGGACTGGGACCCCGATTTTGAGGCCGTGTTTAATGAGCCAGCCGGGGCATCGCGTTCGATCTATATCTCCAAGCCCTCCGCTACTGATAGCGAGGTGGCACCAGAAGGCTACGAGAACCTCTTTGTGCTGGTGCCCGTGCGCGCCGATGAGCACTTCAACCGTGAAGAGCAGGTAGCCGATGCGGCAATTGAACAAATCGCCGCATGGATCGGGGTGGAAGACTTTGCCGAGCGCATTGTCCAGCGCCACGTGGTAGGCCCGAAGCACTTCGCTGAGCAGTACTATGCATGGTCGGGCGGCTCCGTAGGCCCTGCGCACACGCTGATGCAATCCGCCCTCCTGCGCGGCAGCAATGCCTCGAAGAAAGTAGATGGCCTCTACTACGCCGGTGCCACCACCCTTCCCGGCGTTGGTGTGCCCATGTGCCTGATTTCTGCAGAAAATGTGCTCAAGCGCTTGCGTGGCGATACTTCCGACCGAGCGCTGGAGCGCTAGATGGCGGCCAGCTACCTGATATTCCTGCTCATGAGCTCAGCCTGCATGGTGCTGTGCGATTGGCGCTTCAAGCTCAGCTTCTTTGCTCACCCAAAGCGCAGCGCGATCATCATGCTGGCGCTGGTGGCCATGCTCTTGGTCTGGGATGCCCTCGGCATTGCCACCGGAACCTTTTTTCGCGGCGATTCGCCCTATATGACGGGCATCGAGCTCGCCCCGGAAATGCCGATTGAAGAGCCGATCTTTTTGGCCTTCTTGGTCTACTTGAGCATGAATATCGCGGCAGGGGTAAGCAAATGACCTACCTGCTCATCAGCCTGCCGTTTATCATTGCCGCCATCGCCATCAATCGAGGCCGCAGGCCCAAAGCCACCGCCATCACCGTGGTCTCGTTGCTAGTGCTCACTGCCATCTTTGACAATCTCATGATCGCCGCGGGGTTTGTCGGCTATGGCGATGCCCAACGCCTCGGCATCCACGTTGGGCTAGTCCCCATCGAGGACTTCCTCTATCCGCTGGTCGTTGGCCTGATCGTGCCGGTGGTGCGCAAATGATCAAGCAGATCCTCCACGCATCCCGGCCACTGAGCTGGGTCAATACCGCATTCCCCTTTGCTGCTGCCTACCTCTTATCCGGCGGTGGGGTGAATTGGCTGCTCATCCTGGGCACCTTCTTCTTCCTCATTCCCTATAACATCGCCATGTACGGCATCAATGATGTCTTCGATTATGAGTCGGATATTCGCAACCCGCGCAAGGGTGGGGTAGAAGGAGCCGTGCTCCCGCGCCACATGCACACCCCCTTGCTTTGGGCGTCTGCCATCACCACCTTGCCGCTTCTGCTGATCATGGCCACCCAGGGTGCGGTGGCATGGCTGCTCTTTTCGGCGTTTTGCGTGGTGGCATATTCGGCACCGCCACTGCGTTTTAAAGAAAGGCCCGTCCTCGATTCGGCCACCTCATCGGCGCACTTTGTCACTCCGGCGATCATTGGTGCCGCCTATGGGCAGCCTCCCCAGGGCTTCTGGCTTGCCATGGCGTCCTTCTTTCTTTGGGGTATGGCAAGCCATGCGCTTGGCGCCGTGCAGGATGTGCAATCCGACCGCGCTGGGGGCTTGCACTCCATTGCCACCAAACTCGGCCCGGGCCTGACTGTTCGCCTCGTGGTTGGAGCCTATGCCCTTTCAGCGCTGCTGCTATTCTTCTTACCTTCGCCTGCCTGGCTTATTGGATTGGCTGGTTTTGGTTATGCCCTCAACGCTGCTCGCTTTATGGGTGTTACTGTTCAGACTTCTCCAAGTGTGAACCGCGCATGGCGGGTGTTCTTGGTGTTGAACTTTGTGGTTGGTGCAATCCTCACCATGGTGTTGCTGGCGCTAACCTAAAAGGTAAAACGAAAGGTGATATTTCATGACGGCTGAGCAACTGCGCCAATGGTTACGCGATTGGGTTCGTGAAACAACCGGGGCGGAGGATATCGACGATGACCAACCGATGCAGTCTTTCGGTCTATCCTCCCGAGACGTGGTTGCCCTCTCAGGTGAGCTTGAGCGGCTCCTAGGAACCCGCTTAGACCCCACCATCGCCTATGAGTATCCCACCATCAATGGGCTCACGCGCAGGCTCTTACAAGGCGCTCCCCAAAAGAGCGCAGCGGTAGTGGTGGAAGAAAAACCAGCCGAACATGACATCGCCATCGTCGGCATGGCGGCTCGTTATCCTGGGGCAAATAACCTCGAAGAAATGTGGTCCATGCTCGTCGAAGGCCGCGATGGCATTGGCGAGCTTCCCATCGGGCGTTGGAGCGAATACGCAGGTGATGAGGTCACTGCCAAGAAGATGGCAGAGACGAATACCACCGGCGGATATATTGAAGACATTGCGAGCTTCGACGCGGAATTCTTCGGGCTCTCCCCACTTGAAGCCGTCAATATCGACCCCCAGCAGCGCATCATGCTGGAGCTGACCTGGGAGGCCTTAGAACACGCCCATATTCCACCAAGCGCTTTGCGTGGCGAGCCGGTAGGCGTTTTCCTGGGATCTTCCAGCAATGACTACGGCATGCTCATTAGCTCTGATCCCGCCGAGGCCCACCCCTATGCCCTCACCGGCACCGCAAGCTCGATTATTCCCAACCGCATCTCCTATGCCTTCGATTTCCGTGGGCCTTCGGTCAATGTGGATACCGCCTGTTCCTCCTCCCTTGTGGCAACGCACCAAGCCGTGCGCGCCCTTCGCTATGGGGAGGCCGATGTTGCCATCGCCGGTGGCGTAAATATCCTGGCGGCACCATTTGTGTCCACCGCTTTTGGCGAACTCGGCGTCTTTAGCCCCACCGGGAAAATCCACGCATTTTCCGATGACGCCGATGGCTTTGTGCGCGGCGATGGCGCAGGCGTGTTGGTGCTCAAGAGGCTTTCCGACGCCGAAGCCGATGGGGATACCGTCCTCGCGGTGATCAAAGGCTCGGCAGTCAATTCCGATGGACACTCCAATGGCATTACTGCACCGAACCCCGATGCGCAGGTCGACGTCCTCCAACGCGCCTACGCCGATGCCGGCATCGACCCAAGCACCGTGGACTATGTAGAAGCCCACGGAACTGGCACCATCCTTGGCGATCCCATCGAAGCCTCAGCCCTCGGGCAGGTGCTTGGCCGGGATCGTGAACTGGGCGAGCCAACCTTGCTCGGTAGTGCTAAAACCAACTTTGGTCACACAGAAGCCGCAGCCGGTGTGGCCGGTTTGATCAAAACCGTTCTTGCCATGCAGCACAATGTGCTGCCACCCTCGCTGCACTTTTCTGCCCCCAACCGCTACGTGGACTTCGATGCCGAACACATCGAGGTCGTAGAAGACCCCCGCGAGTGGCCCGAATACTCCGGGCAGAAACGAGCCGGCGTATCCGGATTCGGCTTCGGCGGCACCAATGCTCACGTGGTGCTGGAATCCTATGAGCCTCAAAGCCAACCCCAAGCGCCGCTGCTTCACACCGAAACCGGCGTGTTCCCCATCTCGGGGCTGCTGCCTTCGCGGCGTCGTGAAGCTGCCGCCGCCTACGCCCAAGCGGTAGAAGAAGACCTGCCGGCGCTGGCTCGCTCCCTGGCTAAGCGCAACCATGGACGCTCCCGTGCCGTGGTGCAGGCCGCTGATCGCGAAGAAGCCATCAAGCGCCTCAAGCAAGTAGCAGAGGGCAAAACCAGCATTGGCATCGTCGCAGCCGACGCGCCGGGCCAGGGTGCGGTGTTTGTGTACTCGGGCTTTGGTTCCCAGCATCGCAAAATGGCCAAAGACTTAGTGGAGCTTTCTCCATTCGTGGCCGAGCGCTTAGGCGAGCTGGATCGCCTGGTGCAATTTGAAGCCGGATGGTCAATCCTTGAGCTCATCCATGACGATGCCCAAACCTATAACACCGAAACTGCCCAGGTAGCCATCACCGCGATCCAGATCGCCCTGACTGACCTGTTCGCCGCATTCGGTGCGCGCCCCAGTGCCGTGATGGGCATGTCTATGGGTGAGATCGCCGCCGCCTATGCCGCAGGTGGGCTCAGCGCCGAAGATGCCATGGTGGTGGCCATTCACCGCGCAAGGCTCATGGGTGAGGGTGAGGCCTCGCTGCCAGAAGATCAACTCGGCGCCATGGCCGTGGTGGAAATGCCCGCTGATGCCGAATTCGGCGAGGGCATCGAGCCAGCCGTATTCGCAGGCCCAGGCATGACCACCGTTGGTGGCCCGCGCGAAGCAGTGAGCGCGTTGGTGGAGCGACTCCAAGAAGAAGGCAAGTTTGCACGCCTGCTCAACGTTAAGGGCGCAGGGCACACCAGTGCCGTGGACCCTCTGCTTGGAGAGCTCGCGGCCGAGGCATCCATGATCGAGCCGAAGCCTTTGCAGATCCCGCTGTATTCCTCCGTGGAGGCACATACCTATCAGCCAGGCGACGTCGTTCACGATGTGGACTACTGGTTGCGTTGTACCCGCCAGCCGGTCTTATTCCAGGATGCCACCGAGCGAGCGTTTGCCGATGGCTATGAGCTGCTGATGGAGATCTCCCCGAACCCCGTGGCGCTAATGGGGATGATGAACACCGCCTTTAGCGTTGGCAAGGCCGATGCGCAGCTCATTTACTCGCTCAAGCGCAAGGTGGATGCGGGCGAAAGCCTGCGCGATGCGCTGGCAAAACTCTATGTACAAGGCGCACCCGTGGACTTTTCCAAGCTCTATGGCGAAGGCGCTGTACAGCAGGCGCCCGGCGTGCCTTGGAAGCGTCAGCGTTATTGGACCGCGGCGCGCCCACAGTCGCACCACGGTGGCCTGCCCGGCACCAAGGTCACGCTGCCAGGCCAGGTGGCCTTTAGCACCGTGGCCGAGCAGGTGCCGAGTGTGGAAGCACTGATCGAGGCTGCCGTGGAAGCTGTGCTGCCAGGCGCAAGCATCTTGGCGCTCGAAGAACACGCGGCGCTGCCTGCCTCTGGTGAGCTCAGCACCGTTGTCTCCCACAATGTGGCTGGCATCAATGTGCAGGTCTATCGGGTGATGGGCGAGCAGACCATTGCTTTGGCCGAAGGTTTTGCTACCACCTTGACCACCCCGACTGCTGCAGCAGAAGAGGAGTTGAGCACGCAGGCAGACTCCCTGCCGGAACCTGTGTGGGATGGCAGTGAATCGGTGGAGCAGCGCATGCGCACCATTGTTTCTGAGGCGATGGGCTACGACGTTGAGGATCTGCCGCGTGAATTGCCCTTGATTGATTTGGGCCTGGATTCCTTGATGGGCATGCGCATTAAAAACCGCATCGAGCACGAGTTCCAGATCCCTCCTTTGCAGGTGCAGGCGCTTCGCGACGCCTCCGTGGCCGATGTCGTGACCTTGGTGGAAGATCTTGTGGCCGGCAGAACTGCCGAGTCCGAAGAATCCACCCCGGCAATGCCCGAGCCTGAGCCTGAGTCTGAGGAACCCAAAGAGGCACCGAAGCCCAAGAAACCCCAGGGTGTAGGCGTGGCACCGCGCGATGCCTCCGAGCGTCTGGTCTTTGCTACCTGGTCGGGCATCGTGGGCAAGGCCCCTGCTGGCGTGACCAGCGAATTGCAGGAGATTACCCAGGAACAGGCACAGGCCATTGCCGAGCGTCTCAGCGATCGCGCTGGCACCTCCGTCAGCGCCGAGGATGTGCTGGAGGCGGAGACCTTAGAGCCCCTGGCTAACTTGGTGCGCGAAGGGCTTGAGACTGATGTTGAGGGCAATATCCGTGTGCTGCGCGCACGCCCGGAGGGCTCGACCAAGCCCGCGGTATTCATGTTCCACCCAGCCGGTGGCTCAAGCGTGGTGTACCAGCCCTTGATGCGACGCCTGCCGGAAGACGTGCCGGTCTATGGTGTTGAGCGCCTTGAGGGCAGCCTCGAAGATCGTGCCGCGAGCTACCTCGATGAGATTCGGCACTACTCCGATGGTTTGCCCGTAGTGCTTGGCGGCTGGAGCTTCGGTGGCGCCTTGGCCTACGAGGTGGCATCCCAGCTTGAAGGCGTCGACGTGGCCTTTATTGCCCTGCTGGATACCGTTCGCCCGGCCAACCCCGCACCGGATACCCCGGAGGAGACGAAGCGCCGTTGGGAGCGTTACTCGGCCTTTGCCAAGAAGACCTATGGCCTAGATTTCCCAGTGCCCTATGAGCTTTTGGAATCTGCAGGCGAGGACGCGCTGCTGGCGATGATGGCGGAATTCTTGGCCAATACCGATGCCTCAGAGCATGGCCTTTCCGCCGGTGTGCTGGAGCACCAGCGAGCATCCTTCGTGGATAACCGCATCCTGGATCGGCTCGATTTCAGCCGCTGGCAGCAAGTGGATAAGCCGGTGCTGTTGTTCAGGGCTGAGCGAATGCACGATGGTGCCGTCGAGTTGGAGCCTGCCTATGCCGAGATCAACGAAGATGGTGGCTGGGCCGAGATCGTCGAGGATCTTGAAATTGTGCACCTGAAGGGCGATCACCTAGCCGTGGTGGACGAGCCAGAAATTGGCAAAGTTGGCACCGCAATGGCGCAGCGCATTATTAACTTCTAAGGCAATCAACTATCGTGGATGAGTTGGAAGAAACGTCGATGAGGGAGTGATTTTGGAAACCACGGCGGAAAAGCTCGCTGACCTGCGCGCTCGCCTTGAAAAGGCTCAGGATCCGGGTTCTGAGCGGGCGCGCGCGAAGCGTGATGCCGCCGGTTTCACCACACCCCGCCAACGCATCGACCGCCTCCTCGACAAGGGCTCCTTCGTAGAAATCGGTGCGCTCGGCCGCACCCCGGACGATAAGGAAGCGCCCTACTCGGATGGCGTTGTCACTGGCTATGGACGCATCGACGGCCGGCCAGTGGCGGTGTACGCGCACGATAAAACCGTCTATGGCGGATCGGTGGGCGTGACCTTCGGTAGGAAGGTCTGCGAAGTCATGGATATGGCCATCAAGATTGGATGCCCCGTCATCGGTATCCAAGATTCCGGCGGTGCGCGTATCCAGGATGCCGTGACCTCTCTGGCAATGTACTCAGAGATTGCCAAGCGCCAGTTGCCGCTGTCTGGCCGCAGCCCGCAGATCTCCATCATGATGGGTAAATCTGCCGGTGGTGCCGTGTATGCGCCGGTGACGACCGACTTTGTTATCGCCGTGGATAAGCGCGCTGAGATGTATGTGACCGGCCCTGCGGTGATTAAGGAAGTTACCGGAGAAGACATCACCTCCGAGGAGCTGGGATCTGCTCGGCAGCAGGAGAAAAACGGCAACGTCTCCTATGTCGCAGCCGATGAAGAAGATGCCTTCAACTTCGTTCACGATCTACTGCAGCACCTACCGCTGACCTGCGAGGATGAAAACCCCACCTATTGGGCTCCCAGTGATGAAGACGTGGCGATAACGGAGGCGCTGGATACCTTCATGCCCGATGACACCAACGCGGGTTATGACATGCACGATCTGCTCAAGCAGATCTTTGATAACGACGACATCCTAGAGATCCAGGGTGGATTTGCGCCGAACCTAATTACCGCCTTTGCCAGGATCGACGGCCACTCGGTGGGCGTGGTGGCAAACCAGCCACTGGAATTTGCCGGATGCATTGATGCCGATGCCGCCGATAAGGGCGCGCGCTTTATTCGCATCTGCGATGCCTATAACATCCCCATTTTGTTCGTGGCGGATACTCCTGGCTATCTCCCCGGTGTGGATCAAGAAACCTCTGGCCTGATCCACCGCGGCGCCAAGCTGGCCTTTGCGTTGGTAGAAGCCACGGTGCCGAAGATTTCTTTGATCGTGCGCAAAGCCTATGGCGGAGCCTATGCCGTGATGGGTTCAAAGAACCTCACTGGTGATATCAACTTGGCCTGGCCAACGGCTCAGATTGCGGTGATGGGTGCCGCTGCGGCCTCGGTGATGATTCAGGGCAAGCAATTGGCAACCATTGAAGATCCAGCGCAGCGCGAGTACATGAAGAAAGTGTTCATGGACTTCTATGACGAGAACATGACCAGCCCCTATGTTGCCGCCGAGCGGGGCTATATCGATGCAATGATTCAACCCCATGAAACGCGCTTGGCATTGCGGCGCGCATTAAGGCATATGGCCACCAAGGTTGAGCATGATTTGCCGAAGAAGCATACGATTATGCCAATGTAGCATTGTTGATAAAAGTGCCTGATAGGGGTGCTTTTCGCCCGGTCATGGCGCTATGACTTTCGCTGGTGCTGCTCCCAAATGGGGGCAGCGCCTTTTTCTTTTATGACGCTAGTGGTTGATTATTGAATTCTGTGTGGTGATCCCTCTGGGCAGGGAAGTACAACGTTGCACGAGCTGTAGAACACTGGTTAATGCATGAGAAAGGCGCTCGAGCAATGCGGACGAAACAACTCGACGAGCTTCCGGTAACAAAAGGTCACGCCAAAATTCTAGGCACCTCTGGCCTTGGTTGGGCCATGGATGCCATGGATATTGGCCTGATCAGCTTTATCATGGCCGCACTCGTGGCCCACTGGGGCTTAAGCCCGACGGAGACGAGCTGGCTTGGATCCATTGGCTTTGTGGGCATGGCCATCGGCGCCTCCCTCGGTGGATTATTGGCAGATAAATTCGGCCGTAGAAACATATTTGCGGTCACCCTGTTGGTATATGGCATTGCAACTGGGGCATCGGCGGCGTCGACAGGCTTGGGCATGCTCCTTGCCTTGAGGTTCTTGGTAGGCCTTGGCCTCGGCGCTGAACTGCCGGTGGCATCCACCTACGTCAGCGAATTTGCGCCTAAGCGTGTGCGCGGGCGCATGGTAGTAATCCTCGAAGCCTTCTGGGCCGTGGGCTGGATCATGGCCGCACTGATCGGCACCTTCGTCGTCGGGCAATCGGAACAAGGTTGGCGATGGGCACTGGTATTGGGTTGCGTGCCAGCTTTCTACGCCTTTGTGGTGCGCCTGACGCTGCCGGAATCGGTGCGCTTTTTGGAATCCAAGGGCAAATATGAGGAAGCCGATGAGGTAGTCGAGTCACTGCGACGCTCCCCGGTACTGTTTCGCCCCAAGCCCACTCCCTCGCTTCCGGCGGAACGCATCGAGGCCACCAGCATCTTCGCGCCGGCACTGCGCAAACGCACCCTCGCGCTGTGGACGATCTGGCTGTGCATCAACTTCGCCTACTACGGCGCCTTCCTGTGGCTTCCCTCCTTGCTGCACGCATCCGGATACACATTGGTGAAGTCATTCGCCTTCACCCTGGTGATGACCCTAGCCCAGCTCCCCGGCTACGCCATTGCAGCGGTGCTGATTGAGCGATGGGGAAGGCGCGCCACCTTAGCCACCATGCTCATCGGCTCGGCGATCTCGGCAACGGCCTTCGCGCTTGCAGCCCAAGATTGGCAAGTGGTGCTGGCGGGTTGCTGCCTGTCCATGTGCAACCTCGGCGCCTGGGGCGCACTCTACGCCATTGGCCCAGAGCTGTATCCCACCAATTTAAGGGCCACAGGCACCGGCCAAGCAGCAGCCGTAGGGCGCATCGCCTCGATCATTGCCCCGCTCGCGGTGCCACTGATTGCCCAAGGCGCGCTCTTTTTCATCTTCGCCTCGGCCTTTGTTATCGCAGCGCTGGCAACCTTCCTCCTGCCGGAACAGCGCGGCCGCTCAGTCTAAGCGCCCTGCGCTGCCCTCGGTGGCGGTACGCAACAATGCGGCCGCCTCGGGGGCTAACTCGCCTTTCCACACCGCTCGAATATCCCTACGCAAATCCAAACCCTGCACCTGCACACGGCGCAGCCCGGGGCTCAACGTGCGCACCGGAATCACTCCAGGTACACCGAGGGCTAATACCGCCCTGGCTTGGCTTGCCAGCGAAGCGAATTCCGCGGCTGGGGTGGCAAGGCGTATGTGCAGCGCCTGAGCCGCTGCTTCGAGCACCTCGCGCGTACCCGAGCCCTGCTCGCGCATCACCATCGGCACCTTGGCAAACTCTTCGGCGCTAATGCTCTCGCCCCAAGGGTGATCTTCCGGGACCACCACGCATAATTCATCGCTGGCGATCACCATCGATTCAAGCTCTGGCCTGATGCTTTTTCCTTCTACAAAGGCAAGATCCACCGAATCGGAGATCAGCAGCTCTTGGGCCTGGGCACTATTGGCTTGCAGCACTCGCACCTGGCCATGCACCCACCTGGGTAGGTCATATTCGGCCACGGTGTGCGATGCAGCAATGCGCAACACTGGATTGAGCAGCCGGGCAAGGTCATTGGCGCAGGCATTGCTCGCCTGCTGGTATCGCCGCAAAATCTGCAAGACTTCTTCGCCTCTGGCGGTAGGGGTGCAGCCTCGTGCGCTGCGCGAAAACAACGCCAGGCCCAAGGCCTTTTCGGCCTGGGCAATGCGCACGCTAATGCTCTGTTGGGTTCTGCCCGTGGCTCTTGCTGCCGCTGCCATGCCCCCATGGTCTGCCACGGCAAGGATCGCTTCTAGGGTGGCGGCATCAGGCAGCAGGTACATGATTTGATTGTAGCTCCCACAGTTTTTTGCGCTCTCCCGCATCTGCCTGCAGGGTCTTAGGCTTTGCAGTATGAAACTTCGAACACTCGGACCTACTTGGTCAGGTGCCTTGATGGGCACCAGCATCACGGCCACATTGACCTCTATTTTTGGGCTTTCTTGGCTCTCTTATATCCTGCTCATCGCAGCCACCGTCTTGCTGCTATTAGTCAGCCGTAAAGAGCGCTTCTGCACGGCCACTATGCCCGCTTGGGGCATGTATTCCATGGGCGTGCTCGCCCTCGGCACCGCCTACTCCACCATCTTGGGGCTTTGGTGGGTGCATGCAGCCGCCTGGTGTATCGGTGGTGCACTGAGCGTGATTACCTGCCTGTGGTACACGGCGGCACTGCTGCGCGGCAAGGCCGGCCCCGCTGCCTTTACCTGGGGTTTGCCGCTGGTAGCCCCAATGGTGACGGCCACGAGCTCAGCACAACTGGGAGCTCACTTAGCTAGCCCATTCATCATGCACATCGGTATGGCCATGTTCTTCTTGGGCTGGTGCACGGGTGTACCAACCTTTGTGGTGGCATATCTACGCGCCGAGGTGCCGCTGGCGCTTCGCACCACCACCTGGATCCCCCTTGGCATCGTTGGCCAATCCACCGCGGCAGCCCACCTCTTGTGGGGCACCCAGCTCTATGGGGTGATCATGCTCAGCATCGGGGTGCCCCTGGTGGCGTATGCCTTGTATCGCCACTGGTCGGTGGCTTGGTCGATGCCCTATAACCCGAGTTGGTTCGCCTCCACCTTCCCGGTTGGCACCGTGTGCTTGGGCGCGCACCTAAGCGGTTTCGATACCGTCGCCCATGTATTGCTGGTGCTGTTGCTGCTGCACCTTACTTGGGCTGCCACAGGCGGCGCCATCCAAGCAGCAGCACAGCCGACATCAGCGAAGCAACGATAATAAAGCTCCAGTGGGGGATTTCGCCGTGGCGCACACCCCAAATGGCCAGGCCGGTGATGGCGGTGCACAGCCACACCACAAGACCGCGGCCACGGCCAAGCAGATTGCCAAGAACTGCACCAATGGCAAAAGGCCAGAAGGTGTCTAAGACGGCTACAACGCCAAGGCCACCGTGGGCAAGGCGTGCAAGTACAGCGAAAATAAAGACGGCAATGAGGTCGATACCGAGGGTTTTCATGTTGTTCTTCCTGCTTTCAGCCCACCTCGGGCAACCGAGATGAGGTAGATGATCCACCCGAGGATGGTCATAAGGGCAAAGGTCAAGATGCGGTAGACAAAGACGGCGCCGAAGGCACTCGAAGCAGTCATGCCTACTGCTACAAGGCTAGCGGTCATGGCGGCTTCTACAGGGCCAAGACCTGCGGGGGTGATCTGGGCGGTGCCCACGATCTTGGAGGTAACAAAGGCTAAGACCACGCCCAAGAAGGAGGGGTTTTCGCCCACGCGCTCAAGACCCGGCAATTGCTCGGTAACCGCCCAGATGCACAGCCAAAGGCCGATGATTTCAAGCAGCCAATTCAAAAGACTCAGCGTCGCAATGACGATGAAGCGGCGCCACGGCAGATACACGGAGTTGAGTTGGCGGATATGCGAACGGATTTCTGGGATCCAGCGGTCTGGGTCGCGGCGCAGCAGCTTATTAAAGGCACGCACCTCGGTGCAGATGATTTTCGAGGTGGTTTTGGGGTGGGTGGTGGCAAGGTAGACCAGGGAGGCGATGCCCAGCATCACCGCGGCGGTGCCAAGCAGCGGCCAGATGCTAAACGATGCGCCCAGGAACATCACTGCCACCAGCCCAAGGCCGACCAACCACAGGGTGGAAAGCACACCGGAGACGATGATGAACCACGAGCTCACCATCACCGAAACATTCCATTTACGCATCGTTTGGTACTGATACACGGTGCTGATGGCCGCCCCGCCCGGGAAGGTCGAAGACCAGGAGTTGGCCACGAAGGTTAATTCGAGCGTTTTCCAGATCGAGACTTTGGATCTTCCCGCTTGCAGCAGTTGGCGCATCACTTCGGCCATGGCCACCATCGATGCGAGGGTCGCAATGAGCGCGAGGAAGAGGCCGAAGTTATTGGCCTCTAAGACTTCTTGGTAACCACCAGCAAGGAAGGGCATTTTATCGCGCAGGAGGAATGCCGCGATGGCAATGATTACCAGCGGTCCTAAGAAGCGCAGCCACTTCTTCATGGTGTTAGTCCTCGCGTTGGAGTCGGTTGACTAGTTCATTGAAGGGAACCAGTTCATTATTGCCCGTCGCCGGGCGGCCGGATCGGCCAGGCTGTGCTACGCGCACCTGGTTATGCCCAAGGGCAGCAGAAGCCTTCTTCACCCAGCGCGGTGCCCACCAGTTATCTTCTCGCAACAGGTGCATCACTGCGGGCACCAGCATCATGCGGATGATGGTGGCGTCGAAAAGCAAAGCGGCGATCATGCCAAAGGCAATGTATTTCATCATCACGATCTCGGAGAACCCGAAGGCACCGCACACCACAATCATGATCAAGGCGGCGGCGGTGATGATGCCGCCGGTGCGTGCCGTGCCGTAGTTGATGGCCTCATCGGTGCTGGCGCCATTATCGCGGGCTTCCACCATGCGCGATACCAAGAACACCTCGTAGTCGGTGGATAAGCCGTACACGATGGCCATGATCAGCACCAGCACGGGGCTCATCAGCGGGCCGGGGGAGAAGTTGAAGAGGTCCGCTCCCACGCCACCAACGAACATTGCGGTGAGGATACCTAAGGTCGCGCCCATGCCCAGGATGGTCATGATCACTGCCTTTGCGGGCAGGATGAAGGAGCCGAATACCAAGGCCATCAGGATGAAGGTGGCTGCAACGATATACAGGGCCATCAGCGGCAGGCGATGGAAGAGTGCCTCGATGGATTCCACTTCCATGGCCGGGGTGCCGCCGATATAGACCTCTACGCCTTCTGGGACGTCGATATCGCGCAGTTGCTTGACCACGGCGGCGTTATCTTCGCGGTTGCTAATGCCAGCCGATAGGACGGTCACGCCATCTTTGGTGGCCTGGGAGGCCTTGAAGCGGTCGGTAAGCCCGGGCACTTCATTGGCCTGCTGGTAAATCTCTACCAATTCGGCATTATCGGCGCCGCGGACCACCAATTTGATGGGGTCGGTGCGCAGGGTTGGGAAGGTGTCATCGAAACGCTCCTGCGTTTCGCGCACCTGGTTATTTGGCGGCAGGTAGGTTTCGTTGATGCCACCGAACTTGATGCCAAAAAGCGGCGCGGTAAGCGCAAGCAAGCCGATGACGATCACGAAGGTCACGGCCTTGGCGTGGCGCATCGACCAAGCGGGCAGGCGATACCACCAGGTATCGCGAATACGACGAGCCTCGGGGCGGGTTTTGCGCACGGTTCCAAGATCGATGCGCTTACCTAGCAGGCCAAAGATGGCCGGCAGCAGGGTAATTGAAAGCAAGGCGGCCAAACCGACGGCGCTGATTGCACCATAGGCCACGGATTTGAGGAAGGCCTGCGGGAACACGAACAGGCCCGATAAGGCCACTGCCACCATGGCTGCGGAAAAGACCACGGTTTTGCCTGCAGTGGCGGTGGTGATGCGCACTGCGTCTGGAACTTCTTGGCCGCGGGCGAGTTCTTCTCTAAACCTCGACACCATAAACAGGCCGTAGTCGATAGCAAGGCCAAGGCCTAAGAGGGTGACCACGCTTAAGGCAAACACATTGACCTGGGTAAACCCTGCGATCACGGCGAGCACGCCGATGGAACCGAGGATGGAAAGCACGCCTACGATCAACGGCATCAGTGCTGCCACGATGGATCCGAACACGAGCAGGAGCAGCAGGCCCACGGCGGGCAGGGCGTAGATTTCGGCGCGGTGGATATCGCCTGCCATGCCTTCGTCTAAGGCATCGGCTACGGCGGTAGCACCGGCTACTTCCATGCCCTCGAACTGCAGGTCGGGTTTGATTTCGCGGAAATCTTTCAGTGTTTGTTCGCCATCGCCTTGAAGCGATACGGCGGCAAAGGCCGTATCGCCATTGCGCATGATCTCCTGCTGGTTATCGAAATAGCTCACGATCTGCTTGATCTGATCCGGGTGATCGGACTTGAGCTGATTCAGATACGCCTGGATTTCATCCTTGCGCCCGATGTCATCGAATAACAAGATCACATCGCCGCTTGCATCGCGCCCAAATACCTCTTGCTCAATACGAGCGGCTTGGGTGGAAGATGAACCTGGATCATCCCAGCCCTCTTGGCTTAAGCGATCATCGAGCTTGACGCCGAAGATGCCATAGAGCCCCAAAATGATGGCGAGGATGGCCAGCGGGATGACTTTTCGGAAGCGATACGCCGCATTGCCCCATTTATTAAACACTCAGGCTCCTCAAGGGGCGAAGAGGTGCAAGCCAGGCGCCTTCTGGCGGGAGATTATCAAGATCCACGCGCGGTAGTGGCTCGCGGAAGACCCCTGGGACGTCTTCTAGATCCACAAAGTTGATGGATTCGCTGTTCAAAGCCCAGGTGGCGTGTTCGCGGAAGCCAAGGACGGTGACATCGCAGTCGAGGTCTTCGAGGAGGTCTTTGAAGTTTCGGCCATCGGCAGAGGCCACCACGACGCCGGAAAGCTCATCGCGGTTGGCTTGGATGAATTCCACCATGTCTGGATCAACGTCGGTGTCCTCGTTGAGCTTGGGTTTGGCAAACACCGCGAAGCCGACGTTGCGCAGCGCTTCTACCCAGGGCTTGATTTGATCGGCGGCGCCGGGTGTGACGTTGGTAAAGACGGTGGCCTCGGCCTCGGTGTGCTCGCCGGTGGCGTGACTGATGCGACCGGCTTGAGCCAGGAGCCATTTGCCCACGGCATCGAAGCGGGGGCGGTGTGCGGTGGTTGGCCTTCCGCCGATGATGGCGCCAAGACCCATGTCTAAATTGGGCGCATCCCAAACTAGCAGCAGCTTCTTGCTCACTTGCGCCTCCAGAGGAATTCGCGGATGGTGTGGTCTTTTTCTAGCCCCTTGCCCTCAAATTTGGTGATGACTTGGCGGTCGGTCAGTTGCGGGCATTCCGGCCAAGGCCAGCCCATATATTCCAATTGCTTTTCGACGTCTACGAGCTCATCAATCCACTGCGCATAATCGGCGTGATCTGTTGCCACATGCAGCACGCCACCCGGTTTGAGCCTTGAGGCAATGAGGTTGAGCACGCCGGATTGGATGATGCGGCGTTTATGGTGGCGGGCCTTGGGCCAGGGATCTGGGAAGAAGATGCGCACGCCATCGAGGGAGGCCGGGGCGAACATGTGGGTGAGTACTTCCACGCCATCGCCGCGGATCATCCGCACATTGTCGATGTCTTCGCGGATCACCGCGCCAAGGAGTTTGGCCAGGCCTGGCTTGTAGAGCTCCACGGCGATGATATTGGTATCTGCTTCGAGCGGCGCCATGGCTGCGGTGGATGTTCCCGTGCCCGAGCCGATTTCGAGGATGGTGGGCGCTTCGCGGTTGAACCACGCGGGGACGTCGATAAGCTCCTTGGATAGCTCTTTACCCAGACGTGGCCAATGCTGATTCCAGTTGGCCTCTTGGTTATCGGTGAGCGTGCCGCGACGGAAGCTCACGGAACCGAGGCGGGGGTAATCGAGGTCGTTATCGAAGGTTTCGTTGAAATTGGTTTGAGAATTAGGCATCCCCTCAATTTTGCCCTTTTCGCAGGAGAAGAGCAATGAGCAGAAGCTACCCCCAATCGGGGGATTGAATCCCAACGGGTAATGGAGGGTTGGCTTCGTGCTTTCGGGGGTAGAACCGCAGGTGAGCCGATTTTGTGGTGTAAGCAACATTTTGACCCATGATCGGGGGCAAAATAAGTGGCTACGCTGGATTGAGGAATCAACGACAAGGAGACGCGATGCTCAACGAGCGCATTAAAAATCAGGCACTTCTGAGCTGGATTGAGGAAAACGTAGCACTGTTCCAACCCGATAAGGTGGAACTGGTAGACGGCAGCCAAGAAGAGTGGGATCGCCTCACCGAGGAGCTTGTGCAAAGCGGCACGCTAATCAAGCTCAACGAGGAAAAGCGCCCCAATAGCTTCCTTGCGCGCTCGAACCCAGAAGACGTCGCACGCGTAGAATCACGCACCTTCATCTGCTCCGAAAAAGAAGAAGACGCAGGTCCTACCAATAACTGGGCTGAGCCTGAGGCCATGAAGGCCGAGCTGCGTGAACGCTTCCGTGGCGCCATGAAAGGCCGCACCATGTACGTGGTGCCCTTCGCCATGGGCCCTCTTGCCGCCGACGACCCGAAGATCGGCGTGCAGCTCACCGACTCTCCTTATGTAGTGCTTTCCATGCGCATCATGACGCGCATGGGCGATCAAGCCCTTGAGCGCCTCGGCGACGGCGAGTTCGTGCGCTGCCTGCACTCCGTGGGCGCACCCCTGGAACCAGGCGAGCAAGACGTTGCATGGCCATGCAATGACGACAAGTACATCACCCACTTCCCAGAGACCAAGGAAATCTGGTCCTACGGCTCCGGCTACGGCGGTAACGCCATCCTGGCCAAGAAGTGCTTCGCCCTGCGCATCGCCTCGGTGATGGCCAAGGAAGAGGGCTGGTTTGCCGAGCACATGCTCATTCTCAAGCTCACCTCGCCCGAGGGCAAGACCTACCACATTGCAGCGGCCTTCCCCTCTGCTTGTGGCAAGACCAACCTGGCCATGATCAACCCCACCATCGAAGGCTGGAAGGCCGAGGTTGTGGGCGACGATATTGCCTGGATGCGCTTCGGTGAAGACGGCCTCTACGCCTTCAACCCAGAAAACGGCTTCTTTGGCGTGGCACCTGGCACCAACTACAAGTCCAACCCCCAGGCCATGTACACCATGGAGCCAGGCAACACCCTGTTTACCAACGTTGCGCTTACCGACGACGGCGATGTCTGGTGGGAAGAGCTGGAAAACAAGCCCGAGCACGCCATCGACTGGTTGGGCAATGAATGGACTCCGGAGTCCGGCACCGACGCCTCCCACCCCAACTCCCGCTACACCGTGCCGATCTCGCAGTGCCCGATTGCTGCTGAGGAGTTCGAGGATCCCAAGGGCGTGCGCATCGACGCCATCCTCTTCGGTGGACGTCGCCCCGACACTGTGCCGCTGGTGACCGAGACCTTCGACTGGAACCACGGCACCATGGTTGGCGCCCTGCTTTCTTCCGGCCAGACCGCCGCTGCCGAGGGCAAGGTTGGCGCACTGCGCCACGACCCAATGGCCATGCTGCCCTTCATCGGCTACAACGTGGGCGATTACCTGCAGCACTGGATTGACATGGGTGAAAAGGGCGGCGAGAAGATGCCCAAGATCTTCCTGGTGAACTGGTTCCGCCGCGGCGATGATGGCCGCTTCCTCTGGCCTGGCTTTGGCGATAACTCCCGCGTACTCAAGTGGATCGTGGATCGCCTCGAAGGCCGTGTCGAAGCCGACGAGACCCCCGCAGGCCACACCGCCCGCGCCGAGGACCTGGACCTCACCGGCCTGGACACCCCGCTCGAAGACGTGCGCGAGGCACTCAGCGCACCTGCCGAGCAGTGGCAGGCAGAGGTTGAAGATAATGAGGCATACCTCAAGACCTTGGGCGATCGTGTGCCAAAGGAGATCTTTGATCAGTTCGAGGCGCTCAAGCAGCGCGTCGCACGATAACCAGGTTGCTTACTAAAAGCTCGCGTAACCCCGGCACCTTCACCATCCACCACGCCCAGCGTGGGTGGTAGCGGGGGAACGCGAGCTTTTCGCTATCCGGAATCGCCCGATCAGCCCAGCGCAGCCCCTCGGCGCAACTGACCGCAAACATGGTGGTGCCAAAGGAGTTCTTGGGCGGATGCCCGTGCTTTTTGGTGTAGCGATCGCGCGCAAATTCACCGCCAAGATAGTGCTGCCACAAGCCCGTCTCATGCCCACCGAATGGGCCTAACCAGATGGTGTAACTGAGCACCACATCGCCGCCAACGCGCAGCATCTCATCACCCATCACCCAAGGGTGCGGGACGTGCTCGGCCACATTGGAGGAAAACACTACGTCGAAAGCCCCATCGGCAAAGGGCAGAGCCTGGGCATCACCGCGCACATCGCCACCGTCGAGCTCTAAAGAGATGTACGTGCAATCGGCGAAGGCCTCACGGAAATAACCGGGGCCACCACCGACGTCCAAGATGCGCTTGCCACTGATAGGGCCTAAGAGTTCTTCCAGCATACGCCGGGTATCGCGCGCGAGATCCGTGTAGAAGCGCTCGGGATCCTTTTGCTCCTGCGGGAAGGAAAGCAGCAATTTCAGCGACCGGCGCAAAGTGAAAAAACCCATGCGCGATAGCATAACGGCCATGAAGATTCTCCTGCTCTGCTGGCGCGACACCAGCCACCCCCAAGGTGGCGGCTCCGAGCGCTACCTTGAGCGAGTAGGCGAATACCTCTCCGCATGCGGGCACGAGGTGACGTTTCGCACCGCCCACTATCCCGGATCACTCAAACAAGAACAGCGCGGCGGTATCACCTTCTCGCGCGCCGGCGGACGCTTCAGCGTGTACCCGCGCGCGTTGCTGTGGCTGTGGCGCAGGCGTTTTGATGTGGTGGTAGATACCCAAAACGGCATCCCCTTCTTCGCGCGTCTGGCCACGCGCGCACCGGTGGTGGTGCTGAGCCACCATTGCCACCGCGAGCAGTGGCCGGTGGCAGGACGCCTCCTTGGCCGGGTGGGTTGGTGGCTGGAATCGAAGTTCGCGCCCTTTGTCTATCGCAATGCCCAGTGGGTGACGGTGTCTGAACCCAGTGCTACTGAACTGCGCGCTTTGGGGGTGCGCCGCGTAGCCATCATCCGCAATGGCGTGGACCGGGTGAATGCCAGCGCCGCCCAGGAACCCTTCCGCATGGTCACCCTGAGCAGGCTGGTGCCACATAAACACATTGAGCACGCCATCGACGCCGTGCGCGCCATCCCCGAGGCGCACCTGGACGTGATCGGTTCCGGCTGGTGGGAGGAACGCCTGCGCGCTTATGCCGCTGATGTTGCCGATCGCGTGCATTTTCACGGCCACGTGAGCGAGCGCCGCAAGCATGAACTCCTCGCGCGCGCCTGCCTGCACCTTATGCCCTCTGCCAAGGAAGGCTGGGGCTTGGCCGTGATTGAGGCTGGCCTGCACGGGGTGCCCACCATTGGTTATCGCAGTTCAGGTGGGCTTCGTGATTCCGTCCGCGGCGGCCTCCTGGTGGATACCCACGCCGATTTCCTTGCCGCTACGCGCCTTTTGCTTTTCCACGCACAACGCCGCCAAACCCTTGGCGCCATTGCAAGGGACTATGCGCAGCAGTTCTCCTGGGAGGAGACTGGCCGGCGCTTTATGCAGATCATCGGCACTGCGAACCAGGAGAAAATGAGCGCCCAGCCCAAGGGTTGAGGCTTCGTGATACCGCCGATTTCTCGCTGGGAGTCGCCGTCAATCACCAGCCCGATATGGTGTTCGCGCAGCCAGGCATCATCGTCTAGGTGCTTGAGTGCTTCGGTATAGCGGGGCGAGGCTTGATCGGTGATCTCCCCATCCACGCGCAGCTCGCCTGCCTGCACGGAGCTGTTTGCTTTCAGGCGCGGGTCCACCATCACACGCCCCTGGTATTCGACGATGCCGCGGCTGTCCACAATGAGCAGGTCGCCTTCGGATCGGGGCAGATCAGGGGTGGGTACGGTCACGTCGGGAAGCGGGCGGAAGCTCAGGGCGGCGAACACTAAGGCTAGGGGAGGAATGCGCGCGGCACCGGCCACCATGGCGGGCAGGGCGAGCATGAGCAGCTTATTGGAATCGCGAAACAGCGAGGCCCCCGGCAACCACAGCAGCCAGGGTATGGCCAGCATGAGTATCAACCCGGACCAGGCGAGGATCTGCAGGCGCCTAGGCGCAAGGAGCAACAGTCCGAACAGCGCGAGCATGGGCAGCCATACCGCCACCTCCGCGTTCCAGATATTGCCCGTGCGGCTTGCCAGGTAGGCATGCGTGCTGCTGTCCGGCACGGATTGCAAGCTGGGCACAAGCCAGCTCAAAGAGCTCAAGGCGCCAACCAGCAGCATCTTCTTCCACGGGCCGGTGGCAACCCCCACGACCGTGGCGATCACCGCACCGGTGGGTGTGAGCGAACAGGCCCACAGCACCAGCGGATTCTTGGTAGCCACCAGCAGGGGCAGCAGCCAGGCAGCAATCACCAAAGACCAGTGGCCTTGGTGCAGGCGCTCGATGGTGAAGGGGTTACACAGGCACAAAGTGATAGCGGCGATTTTGCCCCAGGTGCGCTGCCCAAAGCGGCTCGCCCCATACGCACCCGCGATTGCCCCTGCAAGCAGCATGAGGCGGGCGGCGTAGGAGGCGTCGAAAAGCTTGCCAAGAACCGCGAGGATGCCGTCTTGGGGGAAGTTGCGCGCGGGAAGATCGCCGAAAGAGACGGCGGGGTGGGGGACCACGACCATGTCGCGAAGTCCCAGCATGCCTGGGGTGGCGAAGGGCCAGAGCAGGAGTGTAATCAGCAGTGCCGACCACAGCACTGGCCAACGAATCAGCGGCGACGCCATAGCGCTACAGCGATAAGGAGTACGGCACACAGCTTGAGCATAAAGCTTGCGATTCGAAGCGCCTGCAAGGTGTGTTTGGTGCGATCAGCGTGTGTTCGGGCTGCGTCCTGGGTGGCTTGATCCCATTCGAGGGTGGTGTCGATCCCAGGCAGTGTGAGGTGCTCCACCTCGTTGAGGATGGTGCCACTTTTTGGCTCCACCCAAATGGTTCGCTCTACATGCTCGCGCTTTTGGTGATAGACATACGCATCGCCGTCTTGGCGCACATAATCCAGCGGTGCGCTATCGCCGGCGAAAACATCATAGAAATCATAGGAGCGCCGCTCAGTATTGAATGGGAAGAAATACTGCAGTCCGTTGCGGGTGAAACGCTCGCGTTTGTCCGTTTTGCCCAGCACGGTCACAGCGATACTGGAATTATTGTCCAACACAGGATAGGTGGAGTGACGAATCAGTTGAAGGTGATCATCGACGCTAATCAGTGTTTTACCTGCATCATTTTTGAGTGTGTCCTGCACATGCACTTTCACCTCGTCTTTGATGCCAGGATCTGAGGTATCAATCTGGCGGGTCAAGGTGGTGTGATCGCCGTGGGCGATATATGTGTGCGAAGAATTGAGGGGGATGGGCATGATGCGGCTAGTGATCAGCGGGGGAACCACCGTGGCAAGCACCAGTAATACCGCGGCAGCGATTACTTTGCGCAATCCGATCTCCAACCTAGAATCTTGAAATTAGTGTCTTCATCGTACCTGCCGCAGCTTGAGGGATTGCGCGGTGTCGCAGCTTTAGGCGTGCTGCTGACTCACACCGCCTTCCAAACAGGTACTCAGAGTGCCGTCCTGGCGCGCTTCGACTACTTCGTGGCCGTCTTTTTCGCCCTCTCCGCGTTCCTGCTCTGGCGCGATTTCCGCCCCCAAGGCTATTTGCGCCGCCGCTTCTGGCGCATCGTCCCAGCCTATTGGGTGTGCGTGGGTCTGACGTTTGCCTTGCTTTTCGACGCCTTCCGCACCCCACCCGAGGCGATCCTCGCCACCTTCTTCTTCGGTCAAATTTATCTGCCCAATGGGTTAGCCGGTGGGCTCACACACATGTGGTCGCTGTGCGTGGAGGTGGCGTTCTACCTGGGGCTGCCGGTGCTGTTTTGGGCCGTGGGCAAGCGGGAAAAGAAGGTGCGCGTGGGCGTGATCGTGGCACTGATGCTTTTTGGTTTTGCCTGGACGCTCATGCCCTGGCCAGAAGGCGGGGTGAACTTCCAGATCTTCCCCTTCTCCTACCTACCCTGGTTTGGGGTAGGCCTGCTGCTGGCGGAGTTTGAGCCCAAGCGCGCCAGTGTGTGGTTCTGGGTTCCGGCACTGGTGGTGGCGTGGATTGCAGGCCAGATGTGGTTCGGCCCGCTGGGGCTGGATCACCCAAGCCCCCTGCAGTTTTTCCGCAAAATCCTGTTCGGCGCGCTCTTCGGGCTCTTCGTCATGCTGGCGGCCTGGAACTCCAGGTTGCTGCGCACCGAGCCCCTGCAGTGGCTGGGGCGCATCAGTTATTCGCTGTTCCTCTGGCACCTCCCGGTACTGTCGATTGTCCTGCCCATGCTGGGCATCAAGCCCTTCAGTGGCCACTTTGTGTTGGTGAGTGCCGTGACCATCGTGATGTCCATTGCCGTAGCGGATTTGAGCTACCGCTACGTGGAGACCAAATTCAGCGCGCGGGGCAGGCGCAAGGTTGCAAGTCGTCCGTGAAAAGGGGCTGCCCTTCCGATTGACCGGAATCGCGGTGTTGCCGCAATGTTGGACGATTGAGTGTTTAGAACAAGCATTTCGAAGCGCCGTGGTGACGAAATCGAAGCGGTGTGGTGACGATCTCGAAGCACTTTCAGATCGAGCGAAAATCCATCCGCCGGTCACGGCTACGGCTGAGCGCTGGAGGGCTGATCGAGGCCAATGCCACCAACCTTTGAGCCCACAAGCCTGACCAGTTCCGGCCTATCGATCGAGTAGGCATTCAGCATCGGTGCGCTAGTGGCCATTCGGTTTCACAGTTTAGGTAATGAACGCGCTGGTGAACAGTACAATTTGAACTGGCCGTCGGCCACATGATCCTGCGATTAGAGAACCCTGGCTCTACGGGCTCCTTTCAGGGAAGCCACCGCATCTTAGAAAGCTCCGCAGAAACGCGATGCGATCATCTGTTCAGTCACCCGAAGTGCTTACGGATGCGTACCTGGAAGACGGGAGCGCTGGCATATGAAGGCGCTTCGAGATCGTCACCACAGCGCTTTGAATTCGTCACCATGGCGCTTCGAAATGCTCGTTCTAAACATCGAGGTGAAGTGCCTTGGCTTTTGTTCCTGGAAATTTGCTTTCATTTCTGGTGTGGTGTCTCGGCTGCGGTTTTTCCAAAATGCTCCCTCGATCTCAGTTGGGGAGCGGCGCCCGAGGGCTTCATGCAGGCGTGTCTCATTCCCCGAATTCACCGAGGTAAACGTCTCGATTTCAACATCGGGACAGATGCTCGTCTAAAGACACCTGGAAGTTCGGCAATTTGGGCCGTTGCCGTCAAAGGATAAACAGGTGACAATGGAAAACTACAATGAGTTCCGAGAGGACGTTGTGCGCTTCGTGGCGGAACAAAGGCCCCTCCTCGAAAGTTAGGGTATGTCGTCGCGATTTCCACGACGAGCGCAACCGCATTCACCGGCATACCTCTCTGTGGTAACTCACACCAGTGAAATATTGCCGATACATCGCAATCATCCGAACCTTCGGACACTCTAGTTTCGACTTGACCCAAATACGGGAACCCCTTGCACTCCGACCCCTTGCTCAACGCTTCGAAAAAGCTCTAAATTTGAAGTAAGTCAACCCATACCAGCAGAGTTGGCACACGATTGAATCGTCTGTAAGGAGGAGGATTATTCGCAATTCCCTTCTCGATGCAACTGTTGCAGTTTGTTAATTTTGAGTTCCAAGTCGGCAACGGTAGTGATTAGTGATAATGCCAACCTATTGGACTCAATTTCCCCCCTGTTATCCGTAAAGTTTTCTAGCAAGAATTTAATTCGGTCAATCAAAATCGACGTGGTCTCAAAATATTCCTTGTCTATAGAGGTGCCTAGCTCGTCGACTAATTGAAAATAAATATTGTCCTTATTGTTCATTTTCTCCCTTCGCGATTGGAGTATTGATCATGAGATTGCATAAGCGGCTTACTTCCTTGCTTGCATAGTACCGCTTATCCTCTCACCCGAGGTGGCCTCCGCTTCTCCAAATTCGCAAAACATCACCATGCAGGCAACAGGACAAGATCGTTCTATCTGGGACAACGTATCCAGAGTATTCGGTTCGCAGTTTGAATGTTTAGCCAAGCTCGCCTACTATGAAGCGACTTTCGGGGGCGTGGGTGCGTGTATTCCGACCAAACATGGAACTTGGTTGCTGAGTGTCCGGTGGCGTGATTAATTTTCGACGAATGTGCGATTCGCCTAAAGGCAGCCTTCTTCGATGAAGAGTTTGGCTACCTTTCGGCGATGCTTTGGGGTCAACGCTGCGTCAGGATGCGATATTTAAGGCTTCCTGTGTGGAGGATCAGATGTTTCAAGCAACGTCCTCGATTAGTACAAACTAGCGCTTCGGCAACAGCGCCGCCGCCACCGCGCCCGCAGCCACCAAGGTGAGCGCCTGCGGGTACGCCGCCGGTGCGCGCATCATCCACATGGCGCATAGCCCCAGGCAAGTGAAGATCCACGCCTCGCGGCCAAAGCGGCTGAACTTGAGCACCGCCCAGGTAATTGGCACCATCACCAGTCCTGGTCCCAGCGCAAGCAGCCCGAGGGGGAACTCGCCGTCATCGGCGGGGGCGGGCTCATAGCGTGGGCGCCTAAAGAACAACAGTGTGATCAAACCTGCACATGCACCGAAGATCAATCCAGCTTGGTAGGGGCGCTCACCTGCAAAGGTGATCTCAACCTTGTCATCGCCGTTGAGCTTGAAGCCCTGGGACGCGGCATTCACCTCCACTGGCTCAAGCTCCTGCCCGTTCTGTGTTGCCCGCAGCCCGGGATTGGTGGCCAGGGTGGTCACCAGCACTGGATCCATGGGCACCGGGGTGGCCTTGCCCAGCGTGACAGTCTTGCGCGTGCGAATCTCATGGGTGCCTGCGGTGAGTGTGACCTCGCCAGCCTGCAATGTTCCATCGATCCACGCCGGGCGGCTCATCTGCAGGGTCATGGTGCGCGGCACGGTAAATTCGCGGTTGCCGTTGAACACGTATTGCTGCACCGAAGGCCCTGCATCCACATGCACTACGCGGCGCACGCCAAAGCCCACCTCAACTAGACCCGTATCCGTTTCGAGGCGAATATCTTGCAGGTTCGGTACATCCACTACCTTTTGCTGTTCCACCTTCACCTCTTGCTCAAAACCATCGGCACTGATCTTCACCTTGCCGGGCTTGGACACGTGCAGCAGGAGCTGCTGTTGGGGTTGATCGGCGTGAATATCCATGCTCTTGCCAAAGAACACCGTGGAGGTATCCCCATCAAAAGCAGAGGAGTCAGGGGTGCTGGCGTGCCCGCCGCGCTCTACCACCTTCACAGGATCGCCCACCGAGGCATAGTCGCGCCCCGGCTCCATCAGTGGCTGCGAAGCCGCGTTGTCCAGGGTGCCAAAATTGCGGTTCACGGCAAGGGGTGTGTCGGTGACGATCTGCGCGTCGCCGCTCACAAGCTTGAAAGTGCCGGGCCCAAGCATGGCCAGGGCCTCGCCGCCACCGGCGACCGTGGTGATGGAATCGGCCACGTACATGCCGCGGCCGGGCTTGAGCGTATAAACGTCTAATTCGCCGAAGTGGTGGTCGGGTGTGCCCAGCTCAGCCTTGGCGTCCTCACTGATGCGGCGGGCGGAATCGTGGCGCACCACCACCGCGCCCACCCCCAGGCGCTCCAAATTGGCCTTATTCACTGGACCATCGAGGTTGCGGATCGCCTCTGGGGGGACCAGGGGAATGCCATCGCGTAATAACCAAGGCACATCCAACAATGGCTGGAAGGGATCATCGCGGGTCCAACCCCAATCCTGGCGGGCAAAGCTGGCCTCGGGCAGGATCAGCACGCGGGTATCCAGGCCGTTCAGGTAGTCGGCTGCCTCGTGGTAGTAGTCGGGCACCTTCTCATAAGCGCCGATGGGAAGCAGGCGGCCGAAGATCGGCCCGACAGCAACCACACCAGCCAACGCCACGGCAATGCGGTGGCGCGCCGGGATCGCAGCAATGCCCACTGCCAGCGGCAGGCGCACGAGGGGATCAAATTTGTGCACGTTGCGAAACATCACCAGCGGGCCGTCCAGCAGCGAGGGGAAGAGTGCGGCGAACACGAAGATGCCCAGACCCAAGGACAACAGCCATAGCCAAAAGCCGCGCACCTTCAAAAGTCCCACCAGGCCGATGCCTGCCACCAGCAAGGTGCCCAGGATGAAGACCGGCTGGTGTACTAGCAGCACGCCGGCTTGGCGTTCCACGTCTGCGAAGGGCGTCCAGGAGGTGGTGCCGCGCAGCACTTCGGCGAAATTGAGCCAGTGGGTGGTCACTTGACCGTTTTCGATGTAATCCACAAAGGGCACTGAGTAGCGGGCGAAGACGAGCAGGGGGATGATCCACCACAGCGAGACGCCGATGACCCCCAGGCACCAGGGGATGAGCGCGCGGCGTCGATAAGCTAAATAGAGGCCTGCCGGGACCAGGGCGGCCAGGGTAGCTGCGGCATTGACCGCGCCCATCATCGCCACTGCCAGCAAGGATCCGCCCACCCAGGGCTTCTTGGCCACCAGCGGCCACAGCACCCATGGGGCGAGCATCACGGGCCAGGTTTCAGAAGAGATGGCAGTAAGTGTGGTCAGCACGCGCGGGGAAAGCGCATATAAGGCCGCGGCCAGGGGTTGCACGCCCAAGCCGAGGCGCTGGAAGAGGATCAGCGCGCCCGAATAGCCCACGCCCAACACGATGGTCCACCACAGCCTTTGGGCAACCCAGTCCGGCATCCAGTCGGTGAGCAGGAAAAACAGGCCTTGTGGGAAAAGGTAGCCGTAGACCTGATTTTGGATCTGCCCCAGGGGGAAGATGGGAGAGTAGGCGTGCAGGGCTTGGGCGAGAAAGCCAGAAGGGTCTGCCGCTAGATCGTGTTTTGTGTCTGCGGCCACCTTGCCCCAGGGCTGCAAGAAGGCGATGGCTAGCGCCCCAAGCCAGCCCCACAGGTGCGCCAGGCGCCTACTTAGCGTGATCCGCCCTCGCGGGAGCCGTATTCTGGGTCGCCCAATAGTGCCTGGTCGGCATCCACAGCGTTGGACTGGGAGGAATCGTTGATCATCGAAATGCCAAAGATCGCGGCGACGCCAATAGCAACACCGACTATCGCGCTGGCGATCGTGGGGCCCAACGTGCGAGCGTTGAGAGAGTCGGAGTCAAAAGCCATGGCAACCAGCTTACAGGTAGATTGGTTGAAGTGAAGAAAGCAGTATTAGCAGGCGCGGGCATCGTCGTGGGTATTGGTGTGCTCTACGGCGCGGATCTTTTGCTCACCCAAGGGCAGGTACCTCGGGGTGCCACGGTGGGTGGAGTTGAGATTGGCGGGATGGATCCCTCGGAAGCTCAAGCGCTGCTAGAACGCGAAATTGATCCCTCGGCACCCGTTGAGGTGCAAGCGGGCGATTTGCGCTCCAGTTTTAACCCGGCAGCGTCTGGTGTGATGCCTGATTGGAAGGCCACGATTGACGGTGCTGGAAAACAAGCGCTGAACCCGATTACGCGAGTACGAAGCTTCTTTAGCACCTATGAAATTCCCGTTGCCAGCACCGTTGATGAGGCGCTGCTTCGCCCGCAGGTGGATCGGATCCGCGCCGAATTATCGCCCGAACCGGTAGAAGCAGGGCTCAACCTTGCAGGTGGGAAGGTCAATGTGGATCCGCAGCCTGCAAACGGCCAGAAGGTCGAAGGGGTAGAGCAGGCCTTGATTGAGCAGTGGCCAGAAGGTGTTGAGCTGGAACCTGAGGTCACGCACCCTGAACTTGACCAAAAGGCCGTAGAAAAAGCGCTTCCCGCCGCCGAGCAGGCCGTGAGTAGCCCCTATGTGATTCATGGCCGCGATGCCGATGGGGTGATTCCCCCGGAGCGTATGGCGGAGGTGGTGAGCTTTGAGCGCCTCGAACCCAAGGTCAATGTAGAAGCAGCCCAGCACATTTTTGAAGAAGGTCTTGGACCTACAGAACGGCCCTTGCGCAATGCCAAAGTGAACTATCCCAGCATGGAGGTCACCCCGCATAGCGATGGGGTGAGCATTGAATGGGAGGCAACACTTAAAGGTTTTGATCCCACCACGGATCAACCGCGTGAGCGTGAGGCCGTGTACAAGGATGAAAAAGCTACGTACACCACGGAGATGGCGCAGCAGGCGAGCTTTGACGACGTGGTGGGTGAATTCACCACCGGCGGGTATAGCGATGCCTCGGGTGTGAATATTGCCCGCGTAGCCCAGATGGTCAACGGTGCGTTTGTTGCACCGGGCGAGACGTTTTCGCTCAATGGCTACACCGAGCCACGTGGCACCGCACAGGGTTTTGTGGAATCTGGGGTGATCCTCAACGGTCGTGCCGATAAGGCCGTGGGCGGTGGCATCTCACAGTTTGCTACCACCTTGTATAACGCTGCCTACTTTGCCGGGATGCAGGATGTGGCCCACACCCCGCATAGCTACTACATTTCGCGGTACCCAGCCGGACGTGAGGCAACCGTGTACGAGGGCGCCATTGACCTGCAGTTTAAGAATGACTCGCCCAACCCGGTGATTATCCAAACCTCCGCAGGTGGGGGTCAGGTAACGGTGAAGTTGCTTGGGGTAAAAACGGTGAATGTGGAGTCGGTCAATGGTGGGCGTTGGGCCTATACCTCGCCGCAGGTGATGCAGGTATCTGGGGCTAATTGCACGCCATCCTCGGGCGCCCAAGGTTTTAGCACCAGCGATACTCGGATTATTAAGAACCTCTCTGGGGCTGAGATTTCTAGGGAAACCCAAACTACTGTGTACGATCCCCAGCCGATCGTGCGCTGTAGCTAATCCTGCTGCCCGTCTTTGAGGCTTTTGCGCAGCTCCGCTACTTCTTGGCGGAGTGCGCGAATCTCGGCTTGTACGGGGTCTTCCTTATCTTCAGCTTCGCCTTCTACCTGCTTAATCAGCCAGGAGGCGATGGTTGCTGTCACCACACCGGCGACGGCAATACCTGCAAGCATGAGCATGATGGCGATGAATCGACCGGCGGCACTGACTGGCGCAATATCGCCATAGCCGACGGTGGTGACAGTCACGATGGACCACCATAGGGCGTCGCCAAAGTTAGCGATCTGGCTTTCTGGATAGCCCTGCTCCACGTCGTAGATGGAAAGCGAAGCCACCAGCACCAGCAGCACCGAACTGACTGCGGTGTAAATGGCGACGGTGACTGAGCGGTTCTGAGTGGAGTAGCGCTGCAATAAGAACAGGATCGGCACGATGCGCAGGATTTGCAGCGGGCGAAACATTGGCAGGACCACCAGCAGCAGTTCGTGGAGGTGCCGCCAGAACCATCGCTTGCGTTGTTCTGCAAGGGATAGGCGCACCACGTAGTCAATAATGAACGCCACCCACGCAATGGAAAGACCAACTTCTGCGATCTGCGTCCAGAGTTGGTCTGATTTACCCAGTGCGGACCAGGCAAAGAGGATGAGAAAGACCATCGAGACAATCAGCATGGGGCCTTCCACCCGAAGTTCCCAACGCTTTAACTTAGAGGCGTCTTCTGGGACTTCCGGGTGGAAGACGATTCGATATGCTCGCGCGATGCTTTCTCGAAGGGTCATTGCCTAGATATTAATGGCTGGGTGCAAGCGCTTCATTGTCCAGGTGCGGTCGCGGCGTGCACCCAGCGCTGTGGCCGTCAGGCAGCCGGCCAGCACCAGCAGGAGCACCACAATGGCAATGGGCAGGCGCTCATCGAGGGATCCGTAAATGAGCTGACGGAAGCCATTGACGGTGTAGGTCATGGGGTTGACCGGGGCGAAGAACTCAACGATCTTCGGTTCTGTCTGCACCGGATAGAGGCCACCGGAGGCGATGATCTGCAGCATGAGGAAGGCCATGGCCGCAACCTTGCCTGGTCCAGGCCCAAGCAGCACGTTAAACATTTGGTTCAGTGCCGCAAATACCACCGCGACCAGGATGGAGAAGAGCCAAAGTGCTACCGGGTACACCGGGTTGAGGCCAACGCCGAAGATGGTCACCAGGAACACTGCCGTTGCTTGCAGGGTGACGATCAGCGCTGCCGGCCAGAGGCCATCGAGTGCGGCGCGCAGTGGGGCAACGCCACTTGCTACTGCGCGTGCCTGCATGGGGCGAAGCAGCAGGAACACGATGATGCCACCGATAAACAGTGCCAGGGAGAAGAAGAAGGGTGCAAGGCCTGCGCCGAAGGTGTTCTCGCCGGCATCATTGCCCGAGGTGAGCATCACCGGCCCGCCCACCACGGTGGCGGTGTCGAGGCGCTGCTGTTCATTCCACTGAGGCACCTGGCGGGCACCCTCGGCGAGCTTATCGTGCAGCTCGCTGGAGCCATCTGCAAGCTGCTTGGCGCCATCTTCTGCTGTGACCATATTGGTGGCCAATTCGCCGGCGCCGGCATGCAGTTGGGTAATGCCGCTTGAGAGCTCATTGGCGCCGGCGGAAAGCTGGGTTGCGCCCTGGTTTAGAGCCAGTGCGCCTTGGTTTAAGGCCTGGGCACCATCGTTGAGTTGTTTCACACCATTTTGCAGCTCGCCGAGTTTGCCTGGCAGTTGCTGGGTGCCCGAGCGTAGTTCTTCTACGCCGCCACGAAGTGGGGCGTTGGGATCAGAGAGTTGATAGGCCAGTTGTGCCGTGCCGTCGGAAAGCTCGCGGATTTGGGCGGTGTAGATGGAGTCTTTGCCCAGGGCATTGGTGTCGATGGCAACGGCAAGCTGATCAAGCTGATCTGCCAGAAGGTTGGTTTGGCGGCCGGGAATCAGGCGCAATTGGCGGGCGATCTCGCGGGCCGTCTCAGAGTTTAAGGTTTGCAGCTCGGTTACTTCATCGGCCTTGGCCTGCAGGGCCTGCACACCATCATTGATGGCAGAAGCGCCCTTGCCTGCTTGGTCGATGCCGCCGGCGAGTTCACCAACGCCACCAGTCAGTGCGCTGAGTTTTCCAGTGGCCTCATCTACCGCGGCGTTTAACTCTGCGGTGCCGCCAGCAAGTTGCCCTGCGCCGTTGGCCAGCTTCGAGGTGCCGTCGGAAAGCTCATTGGCACCGGCGGCGAGTTGCTTGGAGCCGTCTTCGGCATCGCCAAGTTTGGTGTTGAGTGTATTGGCACCGTCGGTGAGCTTCACTAAGCCGCTTTCGAGGCTGTTCGCGCCGTTTTCGAGCTTGCCGGCACCTTCGGCGGCCATGCGCAGGCCCGTGCCTGCATCCACGACGCCTAAGAGGATCTGATCAACCACCTGGGCGCCCAGCTCATCGGAGACAACCTGCAGCAGCTCGCGCATCGCATTTTGGCCGATCAGGGTAGAGAGGTAGCCATTGGCGTCGTTGTAGGTCACGCGCAATTGGGCTTTTTGGGGATCATCGGTGGTGGGGGAGGCTACTGCCTGGGAGAAATTCTCAGGAATCTCCAGCGCGAAGTAGTATTCGCCGTCTTTCACGCCCTTGGAAGCGTCCTCAGCCGAGGTCTCTGTCCAGGTCAGCTCTTTATTTTCGTGGAGGGCTTTGACGATCTGGTCGCCGGCTTCGAGCTCTTTGCCCTGCACGGTGATGCCCTTATCGGAGTTCACCAGCGCGATGGGTAGCTTGCTTACGTTGCCAAAGGGGTTCCAAAACGCCCAGAGGTAGAGCGCGGAGTACAGCAGTGGCATCAAAATCACTGCGACGATGGCCACGCGCGCGAGTTTTGCTCGTTTGAATCGGCGAAGTTCCGTGCCGATGTGGAATCCGGAAATCATTTCTCGTCCTTATGGTGGCGGCCGGTGTTCTCGGGCTGGAGGTGGCCTTCGTCGGTAAACAGTTCAATCTGGTGGTGCTCTACGCCCTCGACGGGGTTCACGGCATTGAGCACGACGGGGATCTTTTCTGCGATTCTTTGCAGCGAGTGCAGCAGCACCAGGCGATCTTCTTGTTCGCGAACCTGCTCAAAGTCGTCCATGACCAGCATCTTGATCTCGGCTCCATTGGCGGGCCTTAAGGCAAGGCAAATGCGCAACAGGATGCGGTCCAGGCTGGATAGTTGCGAGATATACACATCCATTGGTGGTAGATCGCGGTGGCCAAACACGAAGGAACAAAGCTCGTCGCGGTAGGCCTCATCTGCCGGTTTGCTCCAGGAGATCCAGAGTTTTGACCAGGCTCGATGCTCTGTGAGGATCTCGTGAACCTTCACCGATCGGTCGAGTGCGTCGATCGACTCCACGCCGGCGATGGCCACCATGTTGCGGATCTTTTTGGGCTCAGATTCGCCGAGGACGGTGATCTCGCCTTCGTTTACCTTCATGCGCCCGGAAATGGTGAGCGCGAGCGCGGTGCGGCCTGAGCCGCCACGACCATTGAGGATGGTGAGTCCTTCACCTGGAATTTCAACATCGAGCGGCCCGTAGGCTGGGCCTTCTTCGCCTCGCACGGCAATGTCGTGGGCAACGACTGCCGGTTCAACCTCGACCGGGTCGCCGGAGGCTTCAACAGCGGGTTCAATTGCTTTTGCCAAGACCGTGATCTTTCTGCTGCTAGTACAGCCATTTGCGACCGTAAGTGAGTGTGTACCCTCCGGATAATAGGGCAAGCCGGAGTGTTTACAAAGCCGAAATGGTTGTTAAGTGGTCATTTTGTGTCGCGATGGGTTCTGCGCCAGGACTGAGAGCTATGTCATGGGTGCCTATAGAGTGTTGGCTATAAAACACTAATCTTGAGGCTATACCACCTTCCCCTCGAAGGTGAACCCCTCAAATGTGGAGCCTAAAAGGAGGCGAAAAATGACCACCGCAGTCAGCAGACCACCCAACCACGTGGAACCTGAGCAGCTCGAACGTGACCACAGCACCTGGACATTAAAAAAGGTGCTGCTTTGGTCAGCCATCGCATTGCTCGGCGGCGTGGCCTGGGTGATGATCGCGTTTGTGCGCGGCGAAACAGTCAACGGCATCTGGTTCGTCTTCGCTGCGGTGTGCAGTTATTTCATCGCCTACCGCTTCTACGCCAAATTCATCGAAGATAAACTCGTGCGCCCGGACGATTCCCGTGCCACACCGGCCGAATATAAAGAAGACGGCAAAGACTACATGCCCACCGATCGTCGCGTGCTCTACGGGCACCACTTCGCGGCGATCGCCGGCGCCGGCCCGCTCGTTGGCCCAGTGCTTGCCGCACAAATGGGCTTTTTGCCCGGCACCATCTGGATCATCGTGGGCGTGATCTTCGCCGGCGCCGTCCAGGATTACCTCGTCCTGCACTTCTCCATGCGCCGCGGCGGACGTTCACTTGGCCAGATGGCCAAGGATGAACTCGGCCCCATTGGTGGCTACGCAGCAATCATCGCCACCTTGGCCATCATGATCATCATCACCGCCATCTTGGCCCTCGTGGTGGTCAATGCTCTTGGTGAATCCCCCTGGGGTGTGTTCTCGGTGGGTATGACCATCCCGATCGCGCTGTTTATGGGCATCTACCTGCGCTATATCCGCCCCGGTGCCGTGATGGAAGTATCGGTGATCGGCTTCGTGCTGCTCATCGCCGCCATTATCGCCGGTGGCTATGTGGGCTCCTCGGCGTGGGGCATTGAACACCTCACCCTGGAGCGCACCACTTTGGCGTGGGCTGTGATCATCTATGGCTTCGTGGCCGCCGTATTGCCGGTGTGGCTCTTGCTCGCACCGCGCGATTACCTTTCTACCTTTATGAAGATCGGCACCATCGTCCTTCTAGCCATTGGCATCGTGGTGGTGCGCCCTGAGATCTCCGTGCCGGCAATGTCCGAATTCGCTTCGCGTTCCGACGGCCCGGTCTTTACCGGCCCGCTGTTCCCCTTCCTCTTTGTCACCATCGCCTGCGGTGCGCTCTCTGGCTTCCACGCCCTGATTGCTTCTGGCACCACACCGAAGCTGGTAGAAAAAGAGCGCCAAACCCGCTTCATTGGCTATGGCGGCATGCTCATGGAATCTTTCGTGGCCATCATGGCCTTCGTTGCGGCCTTGACGGTGGATCGCGGCATTTACTTCGCCATGAACTCCGGACCAGGCGCCACCCTCGGCACCGTCGAGGGTGCGGCCGCCTTTGTCAACTCCCTCGGGCTCACCGGCGTGAACCTCACCCCAGATCAGCTTTCCAGCACCGCAGAGGCGGTAGGGGAGCACACCATCGTCTCTCGTACCGGCGGTGCCCCCACCCTTGCCGTTGGCATGGCAGGCATCATGCACCGAATGCTGCCTGGTTTGGATCTGATGAGCTTCTGGTATCACTTCGCCATCATGTTTGAGGCTCTCTTTATCCTCACCGCCGTGGACGCCGGCACCCGCGTTGCCCGCTTCATGCTCCAAGACACCCTGGGCAATTTCATTCCCAAATTCCAAGATTCCTCCTGGCGTTTGGGCGTGTGGATCACCACGGCAGTCATGGTTGCCGGCTGGGGCGGCATCTTGGTGTTGGGCGTGACCGATCCGCTTGGCGGCATCAACACCTTCTTCCCCCTCTTCGGTATTGCCAACCAACTGCTCGCAGCCATCGCCCTGGCCGTGTGCTTGAGCATCGCCGCGCATAAGGGCCGCGTGAAGTACCTGTGGATCATCATCGTTCCTTTGCTTTTCGACGTCGTGGTCACCGTCGTAGGGTCCTATTACAAGATCTTTTCTTCAGACCCGAAGATCGGCTATTGGGCCAACCACTTCAAGGCCAAGGAGGCCTTGGAATCGGGAGCCCAAAGCTACGGCACCGCCAGCTCGCCTGAGGCAATCGAAGCCGTGGTGCGCAATACCTTGGTGCAGGGTTCGCTTTCCATCCTCTTTGTGGTGCTTACCCTGATCGTGGTGGGAATCTCCGCCTTGCGCACCATTCAGGCGATTCGCAAGAAGAAGATCGTGGATCACGATGACCCTTATGTGGAGTCCCAGATCTACGCACCTGCAGACCTTGTGCCCACCCACTCCGAGCGTGAGCTTGAGAAGCAGTGGAAGCAGTACAAAGAGGCAAAGGCGAGGGCATGATCAAGTTCCTCAAAGGCGTGATGGGTGCAGATAAATACGAGCGCTATGTGGAATTCCACGAGCGTTCCGGTTGCACCCACGCGCCGATGAGCCGCAAAGAGTTCTGGCGCGAGCACTACAAGGAACAAGACCGCAACCCAGGGGCGAGGTGTTGTTAGGGGTAATCTAATTGCGAAAAACTACGCAAGGAGCATGACATGGTCGAAGCCCACCCGGTGCTAACAATTTTGCCACCGATCATCGCCATTACCTTGGCGATCATTACCCGCAAGGTGCTATTAAGCCTTGGCCTCGGCATCATTGCCGCCGGCATCCTGCTGGCCGACTTTGCCCCGGGGGCTTCGATTGCCAATGTATGGAATGCTTTTGCCGCCAACTTCTATAGCGAAGGCGAAATCAATACGGGCTCCATCTACATCATGGTGTTCCTCTTGCTCCTTGGCGTGATCACCGCCTTGATCTTGATGAGCGGCGGCTCTGCCGCCTTCTCGCAGTGGGCTGCTTCAAAGATCAAAAGCCGCAGAGGCGCCCAGGGCCTTGCAGTGCTGTTGGGCATCGCCATCTTCATTGATGATTACTTCAATGCACTTGCCGTGGGCCAGATTGCCAAGCCCGTGACCGATAAATACAAGGTGGCCCGCGCCAAGCTTGCTTACGTGATCGACTCCACCTCTGCTCCGGTGGCGGTGCTGGCACCCTTTTCCTCTTGGGGTGCATCCATCATCGGCCTGCTCGCCCCGGTGGTAGCGGCCTCGGCCTACACCGGAAGCCCCATGCAGGCCTTCCTCAGCGCCGCTGCAGCCAACTACTACGCCATTGGTGCTGTGATCTTCGTGCTGCTGGTGGTGTTCTTCCAAATCGATATCGGTTCCATGCGCCGCGAGGAATACCGCGCCATTGCCAAGGGCGAAACCTTCTCTGCAGAAGACGAGATCCCCGGCGAGCTCTCCGAGGATCTGCCGGTGCATGATCCAGGCAAGATCCGCGCCCTCGTCATTCCCTTCATCGTCCTCGTCGTAGGCGTGGTGGGTGCAATGATGATCACCGGTGGCCTTGAAGGCGGCTCCTGGTCTTTGCTGGACATGTTTGCCAACACCAAGGTCAATGAGTCGCTGATCATCGGCGGCACCTTGGGCACCATCGCGGCACTGGCCTGCTATATCGCCGTGACCCGCAACAACCCCGATTTCCATGCAGGTGTGCTCGGACGTGGCGTTGCAGGTGGCGCAAAGTCCATGATGCCCGCCATCGCCATCCTGCTGCTGGCATGGACCTTGGGCAGCCTCATCGGAGAACTCGGCACCGGCAACTACCTGGCCTCCCTGGTACAGGGGGCAAATGTTTCGGTGAACTGGCTGATTCCTCTGATGTTCCTCATCGCAGGCTTCATGGCCTTTTCCACGGGCACATCCTGGGGCTCCTTCGGCCTGCTTATTCCCATCGCAGGTGAGATCATGGTCTCGCTGAATGAGCCGGACTTCCTCGTACCGGCCATCGGTGCCGTGCTCGCAGGCGCGGTGCTGGGCGATCACTGCTCGCCGATTTCCGATACCACCATCTTGTCGTCCACCGGTGCTGGCTGCTCGCACATTGTTCACGTGGCAACCCAGTTGCCCTACGCACTCATTGGCGGCACGGCGGCACTGCTTGGTTATGTCACGCTGGCGATCACCACCTCTGCGGGCATTGGGCTCATCGTCACCCTGCTGAGCCTGCTGGCCTTCGCGCTGATTGCCAATAAGATGACCACCACGCTGGAGCATTCCGCTTGAGTGCTCGTGCGTGGCTGATCGCGGCGGCCATAGCCTATAACTCCTGGATACTAGGCCCGCTGCTCAACCCAGCGCTCGATGCGCCCTTGGTAAGCGAACTCGCCGCCACCGGCCAACCTTGGGCATGGGTGTTCCGGGCGGGTGATCTGCTCGCGGTGTTGTTGCTGCTTCCCACCGTGCGCAAGGGCCATGTATTTTGGTGGCTCTTTTTGCTCTCCACCGCGGTTGAAGCAACATTCCCGCTGCACTGCGTATCCCAATTCACCTCTGATGAACTACTCAGAAGCGCTGCGTGCATGACGCCGAGCGCCTGGGCCCATGAGGTGAGTTCTACGTCCGCAGGCATCGGATCAATCGCCACCGTGATCTTCGCGTGGCGCGCCGGGCACAAAGGCACGCTCTTGGGCGCTCTCCACGTTATTGCGGTGCTGGCGCTCACTGCGGCGATTGTGCTTCAGCTTCCCGGCACTTTCGAATTACAGCGCGTATCCATCATGGCGCTGAGCCTGTGGTGGATCTTCGCGTATGAGCGCCGCGATGGCTTCGGGCCGATCAAGCATCAAGCGGTGCGATCCTTTCATAGGCACAAAAAGCGCTGATAATTGCTGGGCTTGGCGGCGAAGTTTCCGCACCCAGCGCCCCGGCCTGCAAGCGTATGCGGCAATCACCACGGTTCGGGTGCGTAATGGGTGGCTGCGCTGTATCTCGCGCAACTCATTGGCCCAAAAGGAATAGCATCGCCACTCCTGCACGATTGCGCGCAAGGTTGCATGGGGGATGAGTTTTTCAATAGGTATGCGCAAGCAGGCTTTTCGACGCTCCTCGTAGCTCCCATCCACCAAGATCAATCGAGTAAAGCGTTCGGGGTGCAGGCGGCAGGCGGCTTCGCCGATAAACGAAGCCATCGAGTGCGCCACCAATTGAGCCTGGTCGATGTCGCGATCATCCATGAACTCAATGACCCGATTGACCTGGCCTTCGAGTGAGAGGGGAGAGTGGCTGTCGAGTCTGTCTGTGGCATATGCATTGGGAACGTGAGCCTTGACGTTGTTCCAGGCGCTAGCGGGAATTCCAAGCCCTGGCAGCAGGATGGTTGGCAGTGTGAGCACAACTTCATCTTTGCATGCGGTTGGCAGGGGATTCACTAGCAATGTTTGCAAAAGGCGTATTCGGTGTCAGCGCATTGCTTTATTCGATGGTTTCAGTGTCGTTGTTTGTTGCCATGAGCATGAGCAAATCGAGGGCGGGTTTTGCCTGCTCTTGAGTGATTTGATTGCTGGCCATCGCTGCTGCGATTCCGTCGGCTGCCCGCTCGATGACGATGCTTTTCGCGGGATCCAGACGATCCTGGGCAACTTGATCTGACCACCATTTATTGTCTTCATCGACCAGTTTTCGGATGGCGGCATCCGAGGTTACTCCGATCCAGGGCAAAGTAGGCCCGCAGAGACCGTTGATGGTTGGCCCTTCAATGAGGAGTGTTCGAAGATATGCGCGTAAAAATCTACCTTCGGCCGGCTCATCCATTGCAATGTGCGAGGCTACTTTCGCCCGGAATTGAACGATCATGTCTTCAACGACGGCGTGGAACAGTTGATCTTTCGAGGGGAAATGGTGGAGCAGTCCGCTTTTGGAAATTCCGACGGCCTTGGCAATGTCACTTAATGAAACATCGGTGCCATTGATCGAAATAAGCCACCCGGTACGATCCAAGATCCTACGGCGAGTGGCTTGAGCTTCATCATCTCGCATCGTCATGTATGCGATGATACCGGGTGTTATCGGGCCGTTTTGCGAAGCTTGCTCAGCAGGAACGCGATGATGACGACTCCCACGAAGGTGGTCACAATCGAACCTTCGAACCCGAATGAGCCGCCAGAGATAAGCTCGGACCCCTTCGGTGCTGAAGCAAATAAAGAACCTGGAGTGGTGTTGCCCGATACTAGTGATCCGAAAATGAAGCCTTGGCTGAAGTTCCACATACCGTGAGCTAAACCGGTAAGCAGCAGATTGCCCGTCTTGATGTAAATCAAGCTGAACACAATTGAGGCAACAAGGAGATTCAGAATTGGCATGAGGGTCATACCGGGGTTGAGTCCGTGAAAAAGGGTGAAGAGCAACGAGGTGACAATTACCGACCAGGTATTACCCATGACCTTTGAAAAATGTGGCATGAGGTATGCGCGATAAATGAGTTCCTCCCAGGTGCCTTGAAAAGCGAAGAACACCACCCCGGTAACCAGGGCACCAACCATTGAGGTATCGAAGACATATGTAGTGCGGGTGCCGCCGAGCACGTTGATGATCAGACCTACCGCGCTGAGGGCAAGGATTCCCCAGACTGCGCCGGTGATGGCCCTGCTTGCCCAGTGCTGCTTCTTGATTCCAAGGTCGCCAAAGGAAATCCCTGAAGTTTTGGCCATGAGCCATGATCCGAGGGTGACGGCAGCGATCATGCCCACGGCGCCTGCAGGAGAAATGAGCTGTTCTGGGTCGCTGCCTATAAGTGGAGCGAGCCCATACTGGAACACGCCTGGGATGATCAGGAGTACGACGAGCGCAACGAGAATCGGTAGCGCGATAAGTTTCTTCTTGGTGTCTGAGGGTATTGCTGCTACGTGCTGCTGGTAGGTGTTCAAGGAAAGAACCTTTCTGGGATCAAGCGAAAAAATTAGAGCTCAAAGCTACTAGGGCTGCGGGTTGGGGCTGCTCATCGGTTGAGGTGTTCTTGCTGCATTGCTGTCCATCGGGTCGTCGGAAAGCGTTCGGGCTTTTCTCAAGGATTTCCAGAAAAGCACTAGGCACACGAAGGCTCCGAAGGGGACGATGAAGAAAGCTTTTATCAGCGGGAAGATGCCGTCAGCTTGCAAATTGAAAGCGAAGTGGAGCAAAAATCCGAACAGCGGCCATGCCAAGGCATTGGCAACGCGTTTGGCGGTAGACATGTGAGGCGAAAATAGGGCAACGGAGATGCCATATCCGGCTAGCGCGGTGAAAACCACGTGCGCCCCGGGGCCGATCAATAATCTCGCTGCCCAGGCGGTAATTGCCCCTTCTGCATCTGAGTTGAGGTTTGACATGGCTTGGGTGGTGGCGTTGATGACGTTTTCGAAGAGTTCGAAACCGAGTCCGACAAGACCACCAATAATCAGGCCTGACCACGGTTGATTCCAAACCGAAGAAGCGGCAATGAGGATCAGGGCGGTGAGCAAACATTTGCCCAGTTCTTCGGGATACCCGCCTGTGAGAGAAAAACGAATGGTATCGATACCGGATGCAGTGGCGATACTGTGAATTGCAGGCGCAAGGGTACTGGCAAACCACAGAGTGCCTAATCCGCCCGCGATGAAGGCGAGAAATGAATATCGGAATCCTCCAGCCCAGAGTCGGGAACGCCGCAATAGGGCCGCGATCAGGAAATAGAAAAGGAAGATTCCCGCGAATCCGGCAAGGGTGAGAGCCGGACTCAGTGTGAATAAAAGGCTGAAGGCGTTGCGGTACGCATAGGCCCCAGCGATAGTGATCGCAATGGTTAACAGAAGGGCAAGCCGACGGATCCGCATGTCGTTGAGCATGGTTTCTACTTTCAAAATTCTGAGTGTTGGATGACGTCGGAGCTCACTTCCTGCACGTCTGTCGGGTTTCCGCGCAAAACCATTACGGAAAGAGGGGCAGATTCTCCCCGACTCAACTTCTCAGTGCTCTCGGCAGATGCGAATGCAAGAGATATGAGGCGATCAGGCGTGCCGGCTTCTGTGGGTTCGTCCCAGGGTTTTGCAACGAGAATCTCTCCGCCGTCCGGTAGAGGCTGAGAGCTCAATTCTCTTGCCTCGATGTTGTGGTAGATGGTTTTTCTTATGGCCCGCGCGGTGGCGATAGACGGATCTTTCACATCATTGCCGTGATAGAAGGTCATGGATACGCCATTGCATTTGTAGTGTTGAGCGCCAATTGTGAGCGACGGTACTGTTTCGCAAGACACCTCGGTGGGGTGGTAGATCGCGGCTTGCTCGACCTCGTCGATATCGGCAATGCGTATCTCTGTCTGAGGATGTGCCGCGGGGTCGTCTGCAGTTGTTTCACCAATCGCTACCTCGGCGATCAGCGGTACGGCAGTCAGGAAAGCGCCTAAGCCGATAGTCAGCATGAAAGGCCTCAACAAACTGCCTTTTTCCGTGGGTTGATGGAGTTTCACAAAACTATGTCCGTTCCGAAATTCGTGTCCTAGTGCCCTGATCGGGTGGTATAAGAAACACTTTACCGTACGATCGGTCGGTGAGTTTAATAGATGGATCCGTAGAGCGCACGTTGTTGCTGGTGTCAGGGCCTTCGAAAGGAGCGGCTGTGGTGTCGGAATGCCTGGAAAATAAAAAAGAGGCGCCATGTGGCGCCTCGATGTCAAAGTGGAGCCGGCGACGAGAATCGAACTCGCGCTCTCAGCTTGGGAAGCTGATGTTCTGCCATTAAACTACGCCGGCGCTGGGTTCACTTTAGCACTTCGAGGTGAGACTCTGATAACCCTGCACTACACTGCAAATCGTGCTGTATTCCGACCACGACATCAAAGAGGCCATCGATGCCGGTGACCTCAAAATTGAGCCCTTTGCCCCCGAGCTGATCCAGCCTTCTTCGGTGGATGTGCGCATGGACCGCTTCTTCCGCGTGTTCAATAATTCGCGTTATACCCACATCGATCCGAAGCAGCAGCAAGATGAGCTGACCAGTTTGGTTGAGGTGGCCGAAGACGAACCCTTCGTGCTGCACCCTGGTGAGTTTGTGCTTGGTTCCACGCTGGAGAAGTTCACCTTGCCTGCTCATATGGCAGGCAGGCTTGAGGGGAAGTCTTCTTTGGGGCGTCTTGGTTTGCTTACGCACTCAACTGCGGGATTCATCGACCCCGGCTTCTCCGGCTACATCACCTTGGAGCTTTCCAATGTGGCAAATCTGCCTATCACCTTGTGGCCGGGCATGAAGGTTGGACAGCTCGCGCTGTTTAAGATGACGAGCCCGGCTGAGGTTCCTTATGGTTCTGGGGCATTGGGCTCGAAGTATCAGGGGCAACGAGGCCCGACACCGAGCAAGGCTTACTTGAACTTTAGGTAAAAATATGCGAATCAGCGTCATTGGATGCGGTTACCTTGGAGCTACACATGCGGCCTGTCTGGCGGCGTTGGGGCATGAGGTGGTCGGCATCGATGTCGAAGAAGCAAAAATTCAGACTCTTCGATCCGGAAAAGCGCCCTTTTATGAACCCGGCTTGAACGAGTTGTTACAGAAAAACAACGAGAGGCTGCGTTGGAGCACTGAGCTTGCCGACGCAGCCTCTTGCTCTATCCACTTCCTCGCTGTAGGAACCCCCCAAGGCCAACAAGGCCTCGACCTGAGCGCCCTCGAATCAGTGGTGCGTGGGCTTGCAGGGGTACTGCAGGGTGAGGATCACTTGATCGTTGGCAAATCCACCGTCCCGCCCGGCACCGCGGCGCACTTGGAATCGCTATGCGATATTGAAGTGGCTTGGAATCCTGAGTTTTTAAGGGAAACCCGCGGCGTGGAAGATACGCTGCGACCAAGCCGCATCGTCATCGGCGCCCGCACTGCCCGAGCAGATCAGCTCCTGCGTGAACTGTGGGCCGTGCCCATTGGGCGTGGCTGCCCGGTAGTTTCGTGTGATCGCGAAACAGCAGAGATGGTCAAGCTGGCCTCCAATGCTTTTTTGGCCACCAAGCTGAGCTTTATTAACGCCATCGGAAACGTGTGTGTAGAAGTAGGCGCGGATACCTCCACTTTGGCCAAGGCAATGGGCTTGGATCCTCGTATTGGCCAGAAGTTTATGCACGCCGGCTTGGGCTTTGGTGGGGGATGCTTGCCAAAGGATATTCGTGGCCTTGGGCATATTGCCGAAGAAGTGGGCGCCACCTCTGCTGTGGGGTTGCTACGCCACGTAGATGCAGTCAATGCTCGCCAGCGCCAGCGCGCCATCGAAGGCTTAGGTGATGTGCGCGGCAAGCGTGTGGCAGTGCTTGGCACCGCGTTTAAGGCGGGCACCGACGATACCCGCGATTCGCCAGCAATTGATGTGGCTTCGCAGATCAAAGCAGCCGGTGGCACACCATGTAGTTATGACCCGATGGCACCGTGTGACGTCGATAAGCTCGAAGCAGCCTTACGTGGTGCGCATGGTGTGGTGATTGCAACCGAGTGGCGAGAATTCGCCATGATCGATCCGGCGTGGGCCAGGGGGCTTGTGGTGGAACCACTAGTGGTGGATGCTCGCGGAGTGCTGGATAAAGGCGCCTGGCAAGCCGCCGGGTGGAAGGTGGTCAGACTCGCCTGAGTAAATAACCAACGCGAGATTTGGGCTTTGCTGCATCTTTGCGCTTAGATTTCAGCAGACAGGGCACACCCTCAGCCCTGGGCAAAGGAGCAAGCAACAGTGTCTAAAGCACGTGAAACCTTCGCCGGACGTTCCATGTTCATCTTCGCCGCCATCGGCTCGGCGATTGGACTCGGCAACATCTGGCGATTCCCCTATATCTCATACGATAACGGCGGCGGCGCCTTCCTCTTTCCCTACGTCATCGCACTGCTGACTGCTGGTGTGCCGGTGCTCATCCTCGACTACGTACTCGGGCACCGTTTTCGCGGCTCGGCGCCACTGATCTGGCGTCGAATTTCCAAGCGCACAGAAGCAGTGGGCTGGGTGCAAGTAGGCATTACCTTCATCATCGCCGTCTACTACTGCGTGATCCTCGCGTGGGCTGCCATGTACACCTGGTACTCCTTCAAGCTGAGCTGGGGTGAAGATCCCAACGCCTTCTTCTTCGAGCAGTACCTCCACGCCGATACCACCTCCCTGAACTCCACTGAGGTGATCTGGCCAATCTTTATCGTGCTTGGCGTTGTATGGCTCGCACTGACCGCCGTGATGGCGATGGGCGTGCGCAAAGGCATGGGTTTGCTTTCTCAAATCTCCGTGCCGGTGCTGATCCTGCTCTTCTTAATTCTTGTGGTGCGCGCCTTGTTCCTCCCCGGCGCCTCCGTGGGCCTAGAGGCATTTTTCACCCCCGATTGGTCGGCGCTGTTTAACCCGCAGGTATGGATGGCCGCCTATGGCCAGATCTTCTACTCGCTGGCCATCGCCTTCGGCATCATGATGACGCAGGCCTCCTACCTCAAGCGCCGCTCAGATATCTCGGGCCTTGGCGCAGTCGTTGGGCTTTCCAATTCTGCCTTCGAGGTGCTCGCCGGCATCGGCGTGTTCGCCACCTTGGGCTTTATGGCCGCAAGCCAGGGAAGCGCGGTAGATGAGGTTGTCAGCTCCGGTATTGGCCTGGCCTTTGTGGCCTTCCCAACCATCATCAACGCGATGCCAGGCGGCCCCTTCTTCGGCGTGCTGTTCTTCGGCTCACTCTTCCTCGCTGGTTTCACCTCACTGGTCACCATCGTGGAAGTAGTCGTTGCTGGCATCCAAGAAAAGCTCCACCTGGGTCGCCGCCGTGCATCGGTGCTCGTATGCATTGCCTGCGCCATTCCGTCCATGGTGTTCTTCCCCGTCACCACAGGCCTTGCCACCTTGGACATCGTGGACAAGTTCGTCAACGTGGTGGGCATCGTCTTTATCGCGCTGGTGTCTATTGTGCTGATCGGCTGGATACTCAAGCGCCTGCCTGAGCTGCGCGCCCACGTCAATGCCGTCAGCTCCATCCGCCTTGGTCGTTGGTGGGATCTCTCGCTGATGGTGATTACTCCCATCGTGCTGGGTACCACCTTCGTGCTTGAGGTAGCCACGTTGCTCAGCGAAGGTTATGAGGGCTATCCAAGTGGCAAGGTCCTGATCTTTGGCTGGGGCTTGGCTATCTTCCTCTACGGCGGGGCACTGATTATGTCGAAGATTCCGTGGCCAAAGGGCACCATCGTCGATGGTCCGCCGCAGGGAGACTTCGGTGTTCCTCTAACGGGTAAGGGTGCGCCTTTTGGCCAGCATCTGGATAACCCCTATGAGTCTTTGAATGAGCGTCGAGCACGATTGGAGCGCAAGTAAATGTCGACAACAACAATCGTGGTGATGGTGCTCTACCTCGCGGTGGTGTGGGGTTTGCTGCTGCTTGCCGCAATCCACTTGGCTCGTACTGATGACGAGGCGATTGGAACACTAGGCGCCGCTGATCTTGATGATCTGCCCCAATACACACGCACATAACGCAACAACAGCCCGGGCTTAGGCTCGGGCTTTTGCTTTTCGACGAACCCCTGTGCGCTGAGTTCTATGGCCTAGCCCTATGCCGCGCGTGGCGAGGGGCTTTGTGTTCCTCCCGCGGCGTGGTCCAGGCGGCAATCAAGGTGGTGATGGGGACGGCAAGCGTGAGCGCCAAGATGCCGATGGCTGAACGCAGCAACTCGGTGGCCATGACGTCGCTGGTGAGTGTCTGAGAAAGGGATCGTTCAGAAAGGCTGAGCAGTAACAGCAGCGGCAAGGACGCGCCGGTGTAAGTCAGAACCAAGGTGTACATCATGGAGGCAATATGGTCTTGCCCCACCTTCATGGCGCCAAAGAAAAGGCGCAGGGGACGTGCCTTGGGGTCTAGGGAGGAGAGTTCTTGCACCGTGGATGCCTGAGCAATAGTTACGTCATTGAGCACTCCCAAGGCGCCGATAATAAAACCGCACAGCATGAGCCCCTGAATAGATACTTGCGGCAAATACAGTAGGACTTGGAGGTTATCCTCCTGGCCTAGGCCGCGAACATGCGTGTGTTGGAGCGAAAGCTGCGCCAGGGCTGCGGCAACGCACAGGGCGGTCAACGTTCCTGCTAATGCGGAAGCGCTTTTCCAATTCATGCCGTGCACAAAGAAAACGGCGAGCAGGAGGATCACTGAGCCGCTGAGTAGCGCCACGGCTGCCGGATTAGTGCCATTGGCAAGCGCTGGCAGGGTGAAGACCGCTACCACCGCCATTGCCATCACTAGGCCAATGATTGCTCGCACCCCTCGCCATAACGCAAGGGCACTGACAGCGGCGATGGTCAGCAGCGCCCACAGCAGCAGCGGGGTATCACGTTTGAAATCCACAAACGCGAGCTGCTCATTGAGCAAGATGTGCTGGCCTACTTCAAGATCCGGCTCGCCGGGGGTTCCGGTGTTCAGGATTAAGGTTCTGTCACCGTCTGCGAGCTCGGCAATGACCCAGGTGCAATTGGCGTCTTGGCCTGGAATGTGGCGCGGGGAGGTGCTAAAACGCTGACCCACCTGATCGCTGGTGCAACTGCCCTCAGTGACGGCGACGACGGTGGCGTCGACAAGCTTTTGCCCAAGGCTGAATGTTTGGCTAAAGCTCGGGGAAACTTCGGGGGCCGTGCGTGGCCAAAATACGGCGAGGCCAATCGCGGTGCCGAGCGTGCAGCAAAGAAGAAAGATGATGAGCAAGCGCTGGGGTAGGGACTTGCTCATTGGCTGATGCTCCTTATTGCTTATAGTCGGCGAGGAAGTTGCCTAGGCGGTCCAGGGCCTCGGAGAGCTGGGAGGCCCAGGGGAGGGTGACTACTCGGAAGTGGTCGGGCTTATCCCAGTTGAAGCCGGTGCCTTGCACCATCAAGATTTTTTCTGCGCGCAACAGATCCAGCATGAGCTGGGCGTCGTCATGAATATCATAGTAGTTGAGATCAATTTTCGGGAAGGCGTAGAGCGCGCCCATGGGCTTCACGCAGCTAATGCCAGGGATCTGGTTCAGCTTCTCGTATGTGACATTGCGCTGTTCGGTCAAGCGGCCGGAGGCGGAAGTGAGATCATAAATCGACTGCCTACCGCCTAATGCCACCTGGATGGCATGTTGGGCTGGAACATTGGGGCACAAGCGAGTACCGGCGAGCAAGTCCAAGCCTTCAATAAAACCGCGTGCATACTGCTTGGGGCCAGTCACCACCATCCAGCCGGCGCGGTAGCCAGCCACGCGGTAGGCCTTAGACAAGCCGTTATAGGTGATGCACAGCAGGTCGGGTGCCAGGGTGGCAATGGAGATGTGCTCGGCATCGTCATAGAGGATGCGATCATAGATCTCATCAGCGAGAATCAGCAGGTCATGCTCGCGGGCAATGTCCACGATCTGCTGCAGCACCTTGCGCGAATACACCGCACCCGTGGGATTATTCGGGTTAATCACCACGATGGCCTTGGTGTTTTCATTTACCTTGGATTTGATGTCTTCGATGGAAGGGTTCCAATCGTCTTCTTCATCGCACAGGTAATGCACCGGCTTACCACCGGCCAGGGAAGTCGCGGCCGTCCACAGGGGATAGTCCGGCTTGGGAATGAGTACCTCATCGCCGTCGTTGAGCAAGGCCTGGGTGGTCATGGAAATCAGCTCTGACACACCATTGCCCAGATAAACGTCCTCCACGTCGAAGGAGGGGAAGCCGGGGATCACCTCATAGCGAGTCACAATGGCGCGGCGAGCAGGGATGATGCCCTTAGAAGTGGAATAGCCCTGGGAGGTGGGCAGCGCGGCGATCATGTCGCGCATAATCACATCGGGTGCCTCAAAGCCGAAGACGGCGGGGTTGCCGGTGTTGAGCTTTAAAATGCGGTGCCCGTCGAGCTCCATGCGCTCGGCTTCGGCCGTCACTGGTCCGCGAATCTCATACAGCACATCTTTTAGCTTCTCGGACTGGTCAAAAGTGCGGCGAATGCGGCGCTGGTTCTCGTTGCTGCTCATTCCCACATGTTAGCGCTGACGGAAGCGCTTGAGAACATCAGAGGCAATTTCTGTTGCCGCCGTATTCATTTCCTCGCGACGCATCTTGCGCTGGGCGCGCTGCTGCGCCTTTTGCGCTTGAGCCTGAGCCTCTAAGGCTGCAATTTCCTCACGCTGTGCGGCAGTGATCTCGCGGATGCGCTCCCGTTCCAACTGCTTAGGGCTCGGGGCATGCCAAGAAGCAGGGCCTACCTTCATCACATAGAGCAGGATGTACACGGCAGGGATAAGGAAGAAGAGCGGAGCAAGCTGCTCCCAACCCGAGATAAGCGCCAGCACAGCGACGGAACTTAAACCCATGATCCCGCCACGGATATTGCGCCCCGACTTCCGCGAAGCCTCGATTTCCTCCAAGCTGTACATCTGCGTTGGAGCAATAGTGCGCTGATGCTGGGGAAGGTCGTCGAACATCTGCAGCAGTTCGCTTCGCATGGTGGCCGCAGCCACTTGCTGCACGCGCTCGTCATATTCCACAAACGTCAGGCGCCCTTGGGCGTAGTGGGCACCAAGTTGCTCCATTGCTTGTCGACGTTCTTCGTCGCCAATTCGGTAATCGGGTGAATACGGGTTAGTCATTTTCCTCCTCCTGCTGCTGATTAAGTGTAGGCGCTGGAGGCACAGGCGGTGCCGGCGGTGTGGCGTTGCCGGGTGCGGGCGGTGTTGCTTTACCTGGGGCAGGTGGTGTTGCTTTACCTGGTGCTGGGGGCACGGGTGGTGCCGGTGGTGTTGCTTTACCTGGGGCAGGAGGCGTCGCCCCGCCGGGTGCTGGTGGTGTGGCGTTGCCGGGTGCGGGCGGCACGGGTGGTGCCGGTGGCGTTGCCCCACCTGGCGCAGCGGGTACTGCTGCACCGGGAGCAGGAGGCGTCGCCCCGCCGGGCGCGGGAGGCGTGGCTGGTGCCGGTGGCGTTGCTTTACCTGGAGCGGGTGGCGTTGCCCCACCGGGTGCGGGCGGCACGGGTGGAGCAGGAGGCTTCGCCCCACCGGGTGCGGGAGGCGCGGCTGGTGCCGGTGGTGTTGCTTTACCTGGAGCGGGAGGCGCGGCTGGCGCAGGAGGCTTCGCCCCGCCTGGTGCTGGTGGCGTGGCTTTACCTGGGGCAGGAGGCGTTGTCCCACCGGGCGCAGCGGGTACTGCTGCACCGGGAGCAGGAGGCGTCGCCCCGCCGGGCGCGGGAGGCGTTGCCCCACCTGGCGCAGCGGGTACTGCTGCACCGGGAGCAGGAGGCGTCGCCCCGCCGGGTGCGGGAGGCGCGGCTGGCGCAGGAGGCTTCGCCCCGCCGGGAGCAGGAAGCGTTGCCTCACCGGGCGCAGGAGGTGCGGCTGGTGCCGGCGGTGTGACCCCACTGGGAGCTGGCACGGCAGGGGCAGGCTTGGTTTGGGCGGCAGGTTCTGGGGTAGGAGGCGTCTGTGGCTTTTCCGCTTTCCTGCGCATCGGCTCGTCCAAGAAGGCAGGTTCGTGACGAGGCGGCAGTTGGCCGTCGATAAGCACGGCATCGCGAAGCATTTGAGCTACGTCTTTCACGGCCGGGCGGGACTCTTGGGTTTTGACGCCCGTGGTGAGCATGGTGTTGCAGAAGGGGCAGCCTGTGGCGATTTCCTCCGCGCCCGTGCCCACTGCTTCGGCGGCACGGTTTTCATTGATGCGGGTGCCGATGGTTTCTTCCATAAACATGCGCGCGCCACCTGCGCCACAGCAGAAGCCCTCGTTTTTATTGCGAGGCATCTCTTGAAGCTGCACTCCAGAAACACCGAGGAGCTCGCGTGGGGGATCAAACACCTTGTTGTGGCGGCCCAAGAAACAGGGATCGTGGTAGGTGATCGGCTTGCGGTTTTCTGCACTGCGCGGCACGGGTTTGAGTAGGCCTTCGCGCACCAGGCGGTTGAGCAACTGCGTGTGGTGGAAGACCTCAAAGTGCCCGTCAAAGTCCGGGTACTCGTTGAGCAGGGTATTAAAGCAGTGCGGGCAGGTGGTGATGATCTTGCGCTTTGGCATGCCCTCGAAGGCGGCGTTGAGCGTTTCCACGTTCTCGGTGGCCAGCATCTGGAAGAGGAACTCGTTGCCCGCGCGTCGCGCCGGGTCGCCGGTGCAGGTTTCGTCTTTGGAAAGCACCGCGAACTTCACGCCTGCGGTATGCAGCAATTCCACGACAGCGCGGGTGGTCTTGCGGGCTTCATCATCGAAGGCGCCGGCGCAACCAACCCAGAAGAGGTACTCGAATTCTTCTACGCCCTCGCTAATGACGGGCACTTCGAGGCCATCGCGGCGTGCCTCTTCAATCCAAGTGGCGCGCTCGCGGGCGTTGCGGCCCCAGGGGTTGCCTTTGGTTTCAAGGTTTTTAAACAGGCTCGTCAGCTCAGAGGGGAACTGGGATTCGGCCAATACTTGGAAGCGGCGCATGGCGGAAACGTGGTCGAGGTGTTCAATATCCACGGGGCATTGCTCCACGCAGGCACCGCAATTGGTGCAGCTCCACAGCACGTCCTCGCTGATCACATCGCCGACGATGGGGCCAAGTGAACCCCCGATGGCTGCGTCACGCAGATCTGTCATGAGCATCTTGGGGCTCAAGGGCTTTTCGGTGTGCCATGCGGGGCATTGTTCCTGGCAGCGGCCGCACTCGGTGCAAGTGGTGGCGTCGAGAAGCATCTTCCAGGGAGCATCTTCGAGCGTTCCCACGCCCACCGATTCCTCCAAATCGATGGTGGGCAGGCCGCCGAGTGCTTTGGAGTCGATATTGCGGCGGAAGAAGATATTGAAAAATGCCAAGAAGCGGTGCCAGGCCACACCCCAGCGCAGGTTCAATGCGATCACCACGAGCCACACCATGCCGCTTAAGAGCTTGACTAAAGCAAAGATGCTCACCAGGTTCGGCGAAGCCGGAAGGAGCGTGGCGATGTGGCGGGTGAGGAAGTCTGCCCAGGTGGCGTGGCCATAGGTGGCAATTTTGCCGGCCTTGACTAAGAGCATGCCGGCGCCTTCGATAAACACCACGGCCTCTACAAAGAAAGCGGCGATGGAGTTCGAGCCGTAGAAGCGGGCAAGGCGCTTGCGCCCGCCGATGCTCAAGCGAAGGGCGAACAAGAAGGTAATGCCTACAACCGTGCCGATGGCTAAGACCTCTTCGAGGAAGTGGTAGATGCTCCAGGAGGAAAGCAGTGGCCAACCGCCGGCGGGGTTGAAGGTTTGGATATAGGCCTCGAACCACACCAAGGAACCGATGATGAAGCCCAACATGACAAACCAGTGGGCAATTGCCACCGCTGGTTTGCGCATCATTTCGGTGTGGAAGAAGACTTCCTTGAGCATCACTACGAGGCGTCGTAGTGGTTGATCGCTGCGCCCAGGGGAGGGGCGGCCGCTGCCAATGAGGCGATAGAGCCGAGCGACCGCGGCGATGAACATGCCCCACGCGGGAAGGGACAATACGATGCCGATGATGCCAAGGGTAGTTTGCACGTTGTTTACCTTAGAGCCTTTGCGTGGGCATGACGCACCATCTCGTCCCATTCGACGATTTTTTTGCGTTCGCGTCCTTCTTGTTGGCCGAGGGTGCGTTCTTGTTGGTCGAGTTGGTACCAGCCGTCCCAGGTGGTGATGGGGATGTTGTTGGTGGTCAGGTGGTTGATGATGGCTTGGGGGTCGCGGTTGGGTGCGGGGGTGAGGTGGCCTTGGTTCCAGTCGTTTAGCAGTGCGGTGGTGGTTTCTTTGGCGTCGGATTTGGTGTTGCCGATTAGACCTACGGGGCCGCGTTTGATCCAGCCGGTGGCGTAGAGGGCTGGGATGGGTTGGCCGTCGGTGGTGGTGACGTGGGCGCCGTCGTTGGGGATGGTGTGGGTGGTGGTGTCGAAGGGCACGCCTGTGATGGGGGTGGAGCGGTAGCCGACGGCGCGGTAGACGGCTTGGATGTCCCAGTCGGTGGTGGTGCCTGTGGTTTGGACGTTGCCGGTGCCGTCGAGTTGGGTGCGTTCGGTGCGCAGCCCGGTGACGTGTCCGTTGGTGCCGAGGATTTCGGTGGGGGATTCGAAAAAGTGGATGAATAGTTTGTGGGGTGCGCCTTTGGGTTCGCGCATGGCGTAGGCCTCGAGTGTTTGGCAGACGAGGTCTTGGGATTTGGATTCGTGTCGGGTGGTAATGGAGGCGTCGTCGTAGTCGATGTCTTCGGGGTTGACGATGACTTCGATGGTGTCGGAGTGGTCGAGTTCTTTGAGTTCGAGTGGGGTGAATTTGGCTTGGGCTGGGCCGCGTCGGCCGAAGATGTGGATTTCTTTGGCCTGGTTGTTTTTGAGGGTGTTGTAGACGTTGTCGGGGATTTCGGTGGTGTGGAGTTCGTCGGCGGTTTTGGCGAGGATGCGTGCGACATCTAATGCGACGTTGCCGACACCGATGACGGCAACGCGTTCGGCGCTTAGGTCCCAGGTGCGTTGGAAGTCGGGGTTGCCGTCGTAGAAGCCGACGAATTCGCCAGCACCGTAGGAGCCTTCTAAGTCGATGCCGGGGATGGTGAGGTCGCGGTCACCGGTGGCGCCGGTGGCGAAGATGATGGCGTCGTAGTATTCGCGGAGTTCGTCGATGGTGATGTCGTTGCCGACGTCGATGTTGCCGATGAGGCGGATCTGTGGTTTGTCGAGGATGTTGTGCAGGCTGGTGATGATGCCTTTGATGCGTGGGTGGTCGGGTGCGACGCCGTAGCGGATGAGGCCGAAGGGTGCGGGCATGCGTTCGATGAGGTCGATGGTGACGTCTTGGCCGGATTTGATGAGTAGGTCCGAGGCGTAGATCCCGGCGGGCCCGGCACCAACAACAGCAACACGCAATGTAGACACAGATCTTCCTTCTTATTAGTTGACAGTTTTGTTTAGTCTACGCGCTGGTATTGCTAGGAATCTAGCTAGGGTGGGCACCTTAAAACGGGAAAACTCGTGGTTGTCGCATCACGCTGTGATGCGGGGCTCAAAGCTGTAAGCTGTGTGGTTGATGCCATGCGGTGCACGATGCCGCAATGAATGAAAGGATGCCCGTGACTGATTATCAGCCCACCTCCGTGTTGCTCACCCGCGCAGGCCGGAATTTTGACTCCTTTAACCTCGACGCCTTCGCAGATCAGCTTGGTTTGCAGGTTCGCGAATTGATCCAGGACACCCCCGAGCTGGGTGCCATTCTCGCCGAGGATCCCCTAGGCGCGGGCGAGGTGCTGCTGGTGGGTTCCGGCAACGTCGACTTCGACGCCAAGGCAGCCTCCGCACTCGGTGTGCCGCTCCTTTTGCTTATCGACGCCCCCGGTGTGCATATCGACCTTGCTCAACAGGAAGCAGCCGCCCTCGAAGCCACCCTGGCAGCGACCTTTAGCGCAGAAGAGGCCATTAGCGCTGATGGTATTGAGAGGATCCGCAACGCCATCGCCTCCGCCGATGCGCGCCAGGTGATGAGTGCGCCGGTCTTTGAGCATTGGCTGCTTGATAAAGCCCGCCAGCAGCCAGCCCACATCGTGCTGCCCGAAGGCGATGATGATCGCATCCTCGAAGCCGCCCACCTGCTGCTTGCCCAAAAGGTTTGCGAGCTCACCATCTTGGGCGATCCCGACACCATTCAGCGTCGCGCCGAAGAGCTCGGCTTTGACCTCAGCGAGGCTCACTTCCGTGACCCGGAAAATGATCCCCAGTCGGAGGAATTCGCCCAAGAATTCGCGGAATTGCGAAAGTCTAAGGGCGTGAGCATCGAAGAGGCGCGGGAGACGATGAAAGACATCTCCTACTACGCCACGATGATGATTTATAAGGGTCTTGCCGACGGCATGGTCTCTGGTGCCGCGCACACTACCGCGCACACCATTAAGCCTTCCTTCCAAATCATTAAGACTTCCCCCGGCACCTCGGTCGTGTCTTCCATCTTCCTCATGGTCATGCGTGATCGACTCTGGGCCTTTGGCGACTGCGCCGTAAACCCCAACCCCACCGCCGATCAGCTTGCAGAAATTGCCGTCGTCTCGGCACGCACCGCCTCGCAATTCGGCATTGATCCCCGCGTGGCTATGCTCAGCTACTCCACCGGCACTTCCGGTTCTGGCCCCGATGTTGATCGCGCAGCACAGGCCGTGGAAAAGACGCGCGAGCTGGATCCGGAAGTCAAAATTGATGGCCCACTGCAGTTCGACGCTGCCTGTGATCCCTCTGTGGCAAAGAAGAAGATGCCCGATTCCGAGGTGGCAGGGCGCGCGAACGTCTTTATCTTCCCGGACCTCGAAGCCGGTAATATTGGCTACAAAACAGCACAGCGCACTGGCCACGCACTTGCAGTAGGCCCAATCCTGCAGGGGCTGAACAAGCCTGTGAACGACCTTTCGCGCGGTGCTACCGTGCCCGACATTGTCAACACTGTGGCAATTACCGCCATTCAGGCAGGAGGAAAGTAAATGTCTTTGGTTCTCGTCCTCAACTCTGGTTCTTCCTCCATTAAGTTCCAATTGGTTGATCCAACCCAGCACGCCACCGACGAGCCTTTTGCCTCTGGTTTGGTCGAGCAGATTGGCGAGCCTCAGGGCAAGGTCACGCTCAAGCATGCAGGCGAAAAGCATGAGGTGGAAGCGCCCATCCCAGATCATTCCGCAGGCTTGGCGCTCGCCTTTGAGTTAATGGACGAGCACCAGTGCGGCCCGAGTGACGCAGAGATTGTTGCCGTGGGCCACCGAGTGGTGCACGGAGGCATTCTCTTTTCCTCCCCGCAGGTGATTACCGACGAAATCGTCGATATGGTCCGCGACCTGATTCCGCTTGCCCCGCTGCACAACCCGGCAAATATCGACGGCATTGAAGTTGCCCGCGAGATCCTGCCCGATGTGCCGCACGTTGCCGTCTTCGATACCGGCTTCTTCCACTCCATGCCCCCGGCTGCTGCGCTCTACGCGATTGAGGCCGAAACTGCCGTGGAGCATGGCGTGCGTCGATACGGCTTCCACGGCACCAGCCACGAGTATGTGTCGAAGAAGGTAGCGGAACTGCTTGATTTGCCTGCCGAGGCGATTAACCAGATCACGCTGCACCTTGGCAATGGCGCTTCCTGCGCGGCCATCCGCGGTGGCCAGGCCATCGATACCTCCATGGGCATGACCCCGCTTGCCGGCTTGGTCATGGGTACGCGCTCTGGTGATATCGACCCGGGCATCGTCTTCCACCTCTATCGCACCGCCGGAATGAGCATCGATGAGATCGACCAGATGCTCAATAAGCGCTCCGGTGTGAAGGGCCTTTCGGGTGTGAATGACTTCCGTGAGCTGCGCAAGATGATTGATGACGAGAATCAGGACGCGTGGCTGGCCTATAACATCTACATTCACCAGCTCCGCCGCTATATCGGCTCGTACATGATCGCCCTCGGCCGTGTAAATGCCATTACCTTTACCGCCGGCGTTGGCGAAAACGACGTGGATGTGCGCGCTGATGCCCTGGCTCACTTGGAGGGCTTTGGCATCAAGATTGATCCAGAGCGCAATGCTCAGCCCAATACCGGCCCGCGTGAAATTTCCACGGATGATTCGGCCATCAAGGTGTTTGTGGTTCCGACGAATGAGGAGCTTGCGATCGCACGCTACGCCCAGGAGCTTGCTTGCACGTAGTGGGCCTGTTGCGAGCCACCCAACGATAGATAGTCCTGGCCGGGTAGGGCAGTAGCTCAATGAGCCGCCCTAGCAATGGCCAGGGCTTTTTCATGTGCAGAAGCAGTTGAGCTATCGCTTCGTGTTCCACGTACTCTTTGCCCTGCTCAACCCAAAGCGCTGTGCTGTTGAGGTCTACCTGGGTGTCCCACGTTGTGGCGAACGTTGCGGTGGTTCGTGGCCTGCAAAAGTTCACCAGCCGGGTGCAAAGCCCGCAGTCCGAGTCGTAGACGAAGGTTCCCATGGCAAGAGGTTAACAGGAAATGAATATAGAATAAATGTTCGAAAATGCCCTTGTGGGGTTTGGGGTGGTGGCTTAAGGTTGTGTTAGAACATATGAACGACTCAAGGGGGTGACCAATGCAAGCGAACTACAAGATTTGCGACTTCGACGATGAACTCGCCCAACAGGGTGCGTTTATCCGCCGATATGAATATCTCATGTGGGAACAGGCAACACCCGAGGTTGCCGGCACCAACTGGGAGTGGGAAGCCCGAGATGTTGGGGCAAGCCTGGGCATGAGCGATCAAGCGGTACTCAACCGCTTCCTGGCGGTGTACACGCTTCAACAAATGCCCAAACTCATGGCCGTCTTCCGGCGCTACTGGCACCTGGATATGCGCAGAATCCTTGCCATTAGTTCGGCCCTGAATTTCGTAGAAGATGCCGAGGCCTACGACGAAGCGCTGGCAGATTTCCTCACCCCCAGGGTGGAAAACGAAGACATTCCCTCGCCGAGGAAAATCCGTGCCTTCATCGCCGGCTTGGTCGAAGTGCCCACGCCCGTAGAGGAAGAAGACCAGATTTGGACCCGATCCAATGGAGATGGTCGCGTCGCTATCGGGGTGATCACAAGCACCGCCACCGCGGAGCTCATACGCCAAACCCTCAGAGAAAAATCAGCATCGAGCGAACGCCCCCTGGGCGAGCTCTTCTTAGAGCTCATTGGCGGCAAAGTCACCATCAATGTCTACGAAAACACCGCAGGAAAGCTCTGCCGCGCCAGCGGAGCGCGCTTCAGCCACGTTGAAGCCACCTGGTTACGCGAACAAGCAGCGAGGCGCCTTCTCCAGCGCGACGAGGCCACCAACGCCTACCGCTTCACCCCAAGGATGCGTGCCTACATCGCAGGCCGCGACGGCCACTGTCGCTATCCGGGATGCCAGGTCCCGGAGTATGCCTGCGATATCGACCATGTGGTGGAGTTCGATCGAGGCGGAGCAACAAGCCCCACCAATGCCCAGATGCTGTGCCGACGCCACCACAACCTCAAAACCACCAAGCAGGTGCAGTGCCAAATCGATGAGCACGCCGCAGTGACCTGGCAACTAGGACAACACAGTGTCACCACCTTGCCCGGCGGGCCGATACCTCCTTAGAACCACGTCATCGGGCGGACCTTATTGGCCATATCGGCTAAGGCATAACGATGGTGGGCATTCGGGGCGCTACGAGCCAGGGTGCGCAAAGACTCATACAAACCAACCTGCAATCCACGCTGGGTAAAGGGGTAACCAAGCAAATCACTTGCGGCTGCGGCTGCGTCGAGTTGATGCTCACGCAGCCAATTCAGCCCTGCGTTTAACACCGCAACCTTAATCTGCAAGAAGCGAGCCTCATTATTCGGGATCGCCTCAATTCGGCGTGCAGCCCTGCGGATTCGAGATTCTGTGAGCTCACCACTGATCAAATGCAGAATCGCGGTCAGCTCAGCCATGCGGTAGTGCGTTGAAGCAGGGGAGACGGAATCGAGCGTGGCCACAGCCATATCTACCTGCTGCTCGGCCATGAGCTGACGTGCCAAACCAAAAGCCGAAGACACGGTGGTGGGGTTAGTCTTCCACACCAAGGCATAAAGATAAATCGCCTTAAAACGCAGAATCTCCGGCTTGCTGGCAAGCAACCTCCAAGTGCCACCCACTTCCGCGATGGCCTCACCCTCAAGGTTTGCCGCCGCAATCGCAACAGAGGAATCGAGCAACTTGGTGTTGTTTTTGCCCCGGTCTTGCAACAACAGTTCAGAAACTGCTGCGCGAGCCAGTTTGGGGGCCGGCTCACCAGGTAAGACGTTATACACCTCATTGAAGGCGTGTTGGGCGCCGGCGTAGTCGTCGAGAAGCAAGTGGGTAATGCCCGAATACCAAATATGGCGCCAGTCGGTGTCCATGGTGGAATCGAGCTTTTCCAGCCACGAGCGCGCCTCGCGGATAAAGCCCAGGTCAAGCAGTGAACGCACGACGGCCAGCGGGATTTCTTTGGAGGTGGCAAACTCCTCCTGATTCATGGCCTGCCGCATCGTCTCGAGGGCTTCCGAAGGCTCCGAATAGGAAGAACCACTAATCAAGCTGGCGCCGGGATCACTGCGATCAAGCAGCGGCACAGGGAGTGCGGCGTTGATCTCCTCGCTGGTGATTTTTACGCTGCGCTCGATGCCGTCGATAAGCTGATCGGTGCGATACACCAGGTGCTTGGTGCCAAAGGTGGAGCGCTGGGGTGAGTAGAGCGAATGCTGAGCGGGGAATTGCTCATCGCGGTGCACAGCCAAAAACTCTCGAAGCACGCCGTAGAGCTGGGTTTCTAGCGTGCGCACATCCTGAAAACGCGCCTGGGGGTCAGGATCGGTCGCGCGCCGCAGAAGCCTATACAGCGACATATTGTGCGCGAAGAGGGGTTCATCATCAGGCGTTGGAAGATCCTGCATCACCCCATCTTCTTTGGGCATATGCACCACCATCGAGGCCAAAGTGCGGCCAATGGTGAAAATATCGCTGGCAACCGACGGGCCTTCCGTGGCCACCTCGGGGGCCTGGAAACCCTTCGTGCCGTAGATATAACCAAATGCACCAATGCCAGAAACCGCACCCAAGTCGATCAGCATGACTTGATCCTCGGTGAGGATAATATTGTCCGGCTTGAGGTCGTTGTAGAGCACCCCGCGTGAATGGAGATACTCCAGGGCAGGCAGAATTTCGAGGATATAGCCAATGGCTACATCGAGGGAAAAGACCCCGTTTTCCTGGCTTTGCTGCTGTGAGCTCAGCGAAGGCCCTGGCACATACTCCATGACGATGAGCCCACCCACGCGCGGATCGTCGACGAAGTTATAGGCCTTCACAATTTCCGGGTGGCTAATACTTGCCAGGAATTCCCTCTCGGCCTCCGCCGCACCGATCTGCTGAGCCTCAGCCTGTTCGCGGATGCCCTTGAGCACCACCATGCGGCCGGACACATTGCGGTCATTGGCAAGGTAGATATAGCCCATGCCGCCGTGGCCGATCACACCAGCGATCTCATATTGCCCCGCCACCACGTCGCCGGCAACAAGCTGCGGAGGAGGATCGCCCGGTTCTTTCAGCGCATCTTCCAGCGGAATCAGCGGAATAAATGGCAAGGTAACCATGCCATTTGCCACCGTGCGATCGGAGTGGCTTTCCTTGCTTTGGCTACGGAAGGTAGAAAGTGCCTGTTCGCGCGCGCGGATGCCTACCTGGGCGCGGTAATCCTCAGGCTGTAGCTCGGCGACGATGCCGGTGAGGTCATCTTCATCATCAGCAAAGGGGTCGAAGGGGACAGCCTCGGTATGTGGTTCTGTCATGGCTGCTCCTTTCGGTAATTCAATGCGGGTGGATCCTGGGGCGGAAGATATGCCCCAAACCATTCCTCAAACATCTTCTCCCAGGTGCCATCACGGAAAATGCGCTCCAAGGTGACATTGACCTGCCGGATCAGCCCTTCGGTTTTATGGCGCGCACCAGGTTTAGCAAAAGCAACACCATAGCTTTCGCGCGCAAGAGGATCGCCCACAATTTGAGTGAGAGGATCCTGCGCCACCATGCCCGACAAGATCGTGTTATCCGAAACAATGGCATCGGCCTGGTTTTGCTGCAAAGCCAGCAAACAATCGGCGCTGGAACGCACAATGAGGAGGGTGGAATCCGGTGCGGCCTTGGCAATGCGCTGCACTCCCGTAGCGCCCTCAGCAGCGCAAACGGTGCCCTCGCCGATATCTTCGGCCTGTTCAATCCCGGAGTTGCGCTCACTGAGAAGCTGCGTATCGCCCGTGAGATAAGGGGTAGAGAAGAAAACCTGGTCTTGGCGGTCCCGAGTAATCGAGACTGAACGAATGACACAATCGACGTCTTGTTCTTCCAGCGCCTGGATCCAAGAGGCGGAATCCACAAAGCGAAACTCGACTTTTTCAGGATCACCAAAGATATCCCGAGCAATTTCCTTTGCCAATGAGATTTCGAAACCACTGAGTTCCCCGGTCGCGGGGTCACGGAAGCTGAGAAGGTTCTGGGACTGATCCACGCCCACCACCAAGCGGCCGCGTTTCTTGATCTCCGGAATATCCTGCTCATTTGGCCGAAGGGAACCCAAAAGATTGGAAGTAATCAGTTCGTGGTGGCGTATGTCGCCAGCAGGAACTTCCACGGCGCCTTCCGGAAGTGGCAAGGCGGCCGGTGGATTGGGGGCTTCTTCAAGCGGGGCTTCTGGGGCGGCGCAGGCTACCAGCGCGCTGAAAAGGATCGGCAACATGCGGCGCATCAGAGGTACTCCTGAAGTCGGGGGCGAATACCAACCCACACGGCAATAATGGCAAGGCCAGTCATGATGAGCACACCAAGGCTCAGCAGCGAAGACGCCACAATGCCGCGCTCAATAAAGGAGCGGGTCGCGCTTCGCGTATCGCTAATGATGGAGGCGAGTGCCTGATCTAATTGCTCAAAACTTTGGTCACGATCAGTGGTGGCACTCCAAGCAGAATCGAAATCGCCGGTACTGATTGCTTCTGCAATGCGCGTATGCTCCCTCGACCACTGCTCGGCGGCATCGTGTGCGGTATCAATCAAGCCTTCGTTGTCTTTAGCCAAAGGGGAATGCGAAAAATCTTCTAAGGCGCTATCGACGTGCTTGAGCGCGGCATCGAAGCTTTGTTCCGAGTTCTGCAGCGATTGCCTGCGAACCAATGCGAGCGTTTCCGATGAAAGAGCCTGTTGGGCTGTAATGCGTGCGTCGGTAAGCGCCTCCATGGGGGCAATGGCCTGCTCATGGCCTCGCACCCCGGCCTGCCAGGTGACGATGCTGGCCGCCGCAGACCATGCGGTGACCACTCCCAGCAGGATCGTGGCGGCAAGGAAGCCGGCGTTGAGCCTTCTGCGCGTGGTGCGGGCAAGCCACAACTGCGCAAGAACGAGCCCCAATAACGTGATCCCAAGCCCGGCTAAGGGAATCAGGAGCGGGCGAGAAGCATGGTGTTGCTCCTGGGTCACTGTTTCGCCGGTGAGCGTGTAGAGCTCCGAAGCCGCCGGCAGGATTTGCTCGCGCATCAGCGTGGAAGCCTCAGACATATACGCCACGGCCACGGGGTTGCCCTGGCGGGCATTCGCGCGCGCGGTTTCCACCAAGCCCGCATATACCGGCAGCTTTTGCGAGATCGTGCCCACCAATTCCATGGGCCGGCCCTCGCTATCGTTCATGCCACCGGCTGTGGAAGCCACGGCCGCGGCGGCATCTTGAAGCGCCTGGTTATACTGCTGCCTCCGGCTTTCGGATCCTTCTGCGGAATTCACAAAATTGACGGTGGCCAGGGTATTCGCCAGCGATAAATCCGAATAGAGGGTGTGCGCGAGGTAGCTGACGGGTTCGGTGTTATTGACCAACGTGTCGAGCTCCGCGCGACGCTGCGCCGCGGTTTGCGCCATCGTCACACCAGTCACCACCATCGCCACGGTTAGCAACACCACGATGGACGTCATTTTGCCGGGTGTGGTGGTGAGGTAGCGCCACAGTTTTTGAGCCCATGCCTTTGGGTACTTCACTGAGTCGTACCAAAGCTGCTGCCAGCGATTACGACGCTGGCGGCGATGGGCACTAATGCGATCGAGCCAGTGATCCTCGGTATCTTGATCCACCGCGGCAACAGGGCTGAAGGACGTCGCAGGAAGCTTCGTGCGAAGCGTCGAGTGATCCTCCATCCGAAAACCTCCGTGATGTGACAATTGTGATAACCAATTTAGCAGCTACCATGAGGTGCTATGGCTGGCGAAGGCAATGGATGGGCAGCAGGACCTGAAGGCATGCGGATGTGGGGTCGCTTCGGTGCCGCCGGCCTGTTCCTGGTCTACCAAGAGGGAAGCGATTTTCGCGTGCTCATGCAACACCGCGCCGCATGGACAAGCCAGGGCAACACCTGGGCGCTACCGGGTGGGGCCCGAGATTTGTGGGAAACCCCCGAAGAAGCCGCCGGCCGTGAAGCTTTTGAGGAAACCGGCATCCACCCATCGCAGTATTCGGTGCTGGGCTCAAAAATTACCGCAGGGCCATTTCCCGCAGATCCGCTCAGGCCAGAGCTCGCAGGCGACTGGAGCTACACCACGGTGCTCGGCCTTGCCCCCGAAGCGCTTGAAGTAGAAGCGAATGAGGAATCATTTGAGTTGCGATGGGTCGCAGCAAGCGAGGTGGAAACACTTGCGCTGCTACCTGCCTTTGCGCGCTCTTGGCCGCAGTTGCGCACCTGGGCTCAAAAGCTATTAAGCCAAGGCGGTAGCTAAGCGCACCAAGAGACCTCGGATTGGTGGGATCAGCAGCACCACCAGTGTGCCAATCACGTTGTAGAGCAGATGCACCAACGCCACCACCAAAGCAATCTCACGCAAGGGGCCGTCGAGAGCTAGGGCAGCCAGCACGGCGGTAAAGGTAGTGCCGATATTGGCGCCCAAGACGATGGCGATGCTTCGCCGGCTGCTGAGCGCCCCGGAAGCTGCCACCCCGCAGGTGCAGGCAATGGTGGCGGCTGAAAGTTGCAACACCATGGTGCTGAGCACACCAATAGCCACTCCGGTGGTATCGCCAATATTCATGTCATGGCCCGTGCCGCGCAGCAGTCGAGCCGCGATGGCGCGGACACAAAACATCAGTGCAATCAGCCCGCCCACACTCAGCGCCATGGCGATCGGTTGGGCTGCGGTGCCGATGGAAAGCTCTAAGCCCGCATGCGGGGTTTCCGGCTGCGCAATCCAGCTAGCCAGGTGATAGAGCGGATGAAATACCAGCTCAATGGGCAAAAGCGTGGCGGCGCCGGCGAGGTTAAACAAGGCATGTTGCCAGGCCACGGTGCGCGCAGCAGAAGATCGCAGCACCAGGCTTAAGAGCATGGGTGTTAATACCGTGCCGATATTGGCGCCGAAGATCGCCGCAATCGCTGCCTGTGTGGGCAATTGAGAGGTAGCCACCAGATTCACAATGAGCACTGAGGCCAGGGAGGATGATTGCAGCATAATCGTCACGGCAATGCCCAACAGGAGGGCGAAGACCATGCTTTGCGGCTGGGCGAGTAAGTCGCGGCTGGTATCACTCAACAGCACGCCGAGGCTTTGGCTGAGTACCCCAAGGCACAAGGCCATAGCGCATAGGCAAGCAAGCAGCGCGCCGTAGAGTGCCGCCTGCCCCAAGCGTGTGAGCGATATTTCATCCATGCCGCTTCATATTCTTACATGCGCCAAGGAGTAGCGTGGAAAACTCCCCACGTATGAAAGGCGGCGTTGTTGCGCGAATCTAGGATTAGTACCGGTCTTCTTGCAGGCCTAGCCCTGCTCATGGCCTCGGGGCCATTTGCAATCGACATGTATTTGCCCACATTGCCGGCACTGGCAAAGGACCTGCGTACCCCCGAAAGTTCAGTGCAGCTCACCCTCACTGCATTCATGGTGGGCATGGCGCTCGGCCAGCTCATCGTGGGCACCATCTCTGATGCTTTGGGCAGAAGGCGTCTTTTGCTCGTGGGTGCCTTATTGAGTCTCATCTCCTGCATTGCCTGCGCTCTCACCCCGGGCATCGGCATACTCGTCGCCGCGCGTTTATTGCACGGCCTCGGTTCCGGTGCCTGCGTGGTGTTGGCGCGAGCCATCGTGCCTGATCTCGCCCGAGGCGCAGAGGCAGCGAAGGCATTCACCTTGATGATGGTGATTCAATCAGTAGCGCCAGTGGCAGCGCCGGTACTCGGTGGCGTCTTGGCCTCGCCCATTGGTTGGCGGGGCATCTTTTGGGTGCTCGTGGCTTTTTCTGCTCTGCAGGTCTTGGTGGTGTGGCGAGGCATTCCCGAGACTCGCCACCAGCGCGCGCCGCTTCGGATCCGTCCGGTGCTCTCGAATTTCCGCACCGTGCTAGCGAATCGACGTTTCGTGCAGATGCTCCTGGCCTTTTCCTTCGGCTTCGGCTCCATGTTCAGCTACATCTCCGCCTCGTCCTTTGTGATCCAAGACGTGATGGGCTTGAGCGTCCACATCTACACCCTTTGCTTTGCGGGCAATGCTTTAGGTTTGATGCTCACCGGTTTGCTAAATAACCGCCTCATCGACCGTTTCCGCCAAATCACCTTGTTGCGCGCCGGGCTGAGCGTGTTATTGCTGGCCAATATCTCCCTGGTGGCGATCACGCTGTTGGGCATGGCTCCGCTGTTGTATTTCCCGGCCCTGTTCTTCTGCGTGGCGCCACTTCCGATGGTGATGGGCAACGCCTTTTCTATGGGCACAGATGAGGTGCGCGAATACGCAGGATCCGCCTCTTCCCTCATGGGTTTTGTGCAATTCCTCGTTGCGGGAATCGCCACCATGTTGGTGGGAATCGGCGGAAATATGGCGCTATCGATGGGGCTGAGCATGGCGCTGATGAGCGCGATCGCCTTCTTCGCTAGTATGCGAGTGCCTGAAGCTGATCCAGGTACTGCTTCCTCTCGCGTTTAACCTGCTTCTTATCGCTTCCCTTCAGAGCTTTTCGACGTTGCTTGCGTGGCGCAATTGCTGCCGCCACGGCAGGCTCTGGCTGGGGAAGCTTTTCGCTTGCCTGCTTGAGGTAGCGTCGCTCTTCTTTGAGCACATAGCGCAGCACGAAGGAGAAAATGACCAGGAAGATGATGATCTTTATGGCCATGAGCAGGAGGCCAAGGTCTTCTCCAAGTGGAGCGTTCCACACAAAGTGCACGCCCCAGCCCAGCAGGAAGAAGCCGAGGAAAGCGCCGATGCGGGCCCCAAGCGAACGTTGCTTGATGCTTCTGCCAAGGGCAATGGCAACGCCGACGCCAATGATGCCGGTATAAAGCCAGTGCGAGGCGATGCCGACCAGGCTTCGCACAATGGTCACACCGAGCGCGCCCTGCAAATTGCTATTCGCATCCGCAGTGGCCAGGTTGGCGGCGTAGGAGACATTTTCAAAGATCTGGAATCCCAGGCCGATGAAAGCACCCACGAGCAGCCCATGCATGGGGCGCAGCATCGTTTTCGAGGCGATGAGCATAATCAGGAAAACGCCAAGCATTTTCGACCACTCTTCGCTGGTCGGCCCAGCGGCAGCGGCACCCCAGGCAGCGCCCACACCCTGGGGCAAGAGATCTGCGGTGATCCTGACGATGTGCTCATTGGCGTGAACGCCTAGCCAGGTGGGCACCGTGGCGCCAAACACCATGGCCAGCAGGAGCACCCACGGCCTGCGGCTGCGGTAGGGGTCGGTGAGCAAAATGATGGCGGCAAAAATTGCCAAGGTGAGGGCGAAGAGTGGGGCAAGCGTCCACAGTGATTCGCTGGCGGCTTGGAAGGATTGGGCAACGGCAATGCTCACTCCGGCCGTGCCGAGGGCGACGGCGACAACGAATACCCACCAGGTCCAGGCTTGAGGCCTAAAGAACTCGTGCATTATGCCTCCTTTTGGATGCTGATCGAATCAATTAGCGGCTGGATATCTGGGGCATTGTCTGGGTCGGCAGCAAGGTTATACACCAACACCATCTCGCCATCTTTTTCTACAAAACCGCATTCGCCACCGTGTTGATCGGAAGCGCGGAAAACATAGCAGCTTCGGCCCTTGAGACCCTTAGCCGTCTCGATTGGCTCGCCGTCGTAGGCCAGGGCAATGCCAGCGCGGTCGAGCTCGGCGGCTTTTCTGCGTGCGGAGTTATCAAAGTCCTTGACGTCGCTGACAACCTCCACGTCGATGGTGGAACCGTCGTCGTCAAGCAAAGTGATACCGCTGGCAGCGGTTTGGTGCTGGACGCGCCAATCCTGCGGTGGGGTGAAGGTGGCGGTGGCCGTGGCGGATTCCACTTCGAGGGTGGAGGCCGGATCTTCGGTGGCGGTGGGCACTGCTTGGTTGATCAGTGCGGGCACAGACCACGTGGCAGCGAGGCCAAGAGTAATCAGCAGCGCAGGTAAGAACTGCTGTGATGGAAACGTTTTCTTTCTCACTTGAAAAGATGCTGCACTACTGCAGTGCGGAGGTCAAGCGCATAATGTTGTCGACATATCGACGAACGATGCCGCGCTGATTCCACTCATCGAGGGTGAGCACCGTTGAGCTTTGCTTATATTCCTCGGTGAGTTCCGTGAGCTGATCAATCAGGTTGCCGCGGGCCATGAGCAAGGTCACTTCATAGTTGAGGCCGAAGCTTCGCATATCCATATTGGAAGAGCCCATCGCACCCACGGCACCGCCACCGGCCTCGCGCTCTGGATCGGCCAGCACAAACTTTGAATGCAGCACCGTCGGCGCAGCATAGCGATAGATTTTCACCCCGGCCTCTAACAGCGCCTGATAGTAGCTCGATTGGGCGTGGCTGACCATAAACTGATCGCCCTTTTCGCTCACATACAGCTCTACTTCCACGCCGCGATAGCAGGCGCTGGTTACCGCCTCCATCATCGATTCATCGGGAATGAAGTATGGCGAGCACATCACCAGACGCTCCTTGGCGTGGTGAATGATCGAATTGAATAGGCGCAAATTCGGCTCGGTGGTGTATCCGGGGCCCGAGGGCACAAGCTGGAGCACATTCACATCGGACTTATTGTGCTCGGGCAACTGCGGGTTCGGTGGGCGCTCGCCAGAATCGAGCAGTTCTTCGGACTCCAAGTACCAGTCCACCGCAAAGACCACGTCCATGGCAGAAACCACCGGGCCCGAAAGCTCCACCATTACGTCTTTCCAGTGCCTGCCGGCCTTGATATTGCCCTTGAGCAGGTAGGAGGAGTCGATCATGTTTTGTGAGCCCATGAAGCCCAATTTGCCGTCGATGATGAGCATCTTGCGGTGATTGCGCAGATCCGGGCGGCGGAAACGCCAACGCCAAGGCTGCAAGGGGAGCATGAGATGCCATTCCACACCAATGGCGCTGAGCCTTTTGCCCAGTTTGCGATACCCGGGGTATTTCCACGATCCCACTTGGTCGAAAAGCAGGCGCACCTTCACCCCGCGCTGCACCGCGCGCTCCAGGGCTCTAAAGAAGACGTCGGTGGTATCGTCCCAGGCCATGATGTAGATCTCTACATGCACATAGTCCTTGGCCTCATCCACGGCATGAGCCATGCGCGTAATCGAGGCCTCGTACTCGGGCAGAAGGCCATGATTTACGCCAGTTACCGCGGGCAGACCCGTGAGCGTGCGATTCAGGCGAATCATCGACTCCAGCTCATCGTTAATTTTTGCATGAGGTGGAAAATCGGGAATGGAGTCCTGCTTTTCATGGATCTCCGCCAAAGCCTCTAACTGCACCTTGTGGCGCCGCCTATTGATATAGGGGCTGCCCATGAGCAGGAATAGCGGCAGGCCCACGAAGGGCAGAAGCAAAATGGCCAATAGCCACGCGGTAGAAGAACTTGGCCTACGTCCTTCGGGCACGAAGCCAATGGCAATGATCTTGATGGAGTAATCAATGATCAGGCCGATGGTTTGCCAGTTGGCGATATCGATATGCCAATTCATTCGCGAACCTCATAATCAACCACCACCGGTGCATGATCAGACGCGCCCTTGCCGCTTCGCTCTTCGACGTCGATAAAGGCATGCGTGGGCTCAAGTTGCTTGCTGGCAAGCTGGAAATCGATCAGCATCCCCTCATTCTTGCCAAAGCGCCCAGCTTTATAGTCCCAATAGCTATAGCCTTCTAGGGGGCTCGTGACCCGCAGGCCGGTATCGAGCAAATGCTCAAAGGCCTGGCGCTCAGGTTCGGTGACGTGGGTGAGGCCATCAAAGACGCGGATATCCCACACATCTTGATCGCGCGGGGCAATATTGAAATCGCCAAGCAACACCGTGGGCGTGCCTAATTCCTGGCCAATAAATGCCCCCAGGTGATACAGCCAGCGCAGCTTGTAGTCGTAGTGGGGATCGGCAATCGCGCGCCCATTTGGCACATAGAGGCTCCAGATCCTCACCCCACCACACAGCGCACCAATCGCGCGAGCCTCAATGTTTTGTGGGGCAAGGGGATCCTTGGCAAAGCCAGGCTGGTTGGGGAAATGCGTCTGCACATCCTCGATGCCCACCCGCGAAAGAATCGCCACACCATTCCACTGATTGAGGCCAACATGCGCGACCTCATAGCCAAGAGCTTCAAAGCGCTCGCGCGGAAACTGCTCGTCGGTGCATTTCGTTTCCTGGACGGCGAGAACATCCACGTCCTGTCGGCGCAGGAAATCCACCATGCGGTCTGCCCTCGTGCGGGCAGAATTGACGTTCCAATTGGCTATGCGCATAGCCAATACTTTAGGACAATGTGGCGTAACGATGTCGGTGGTGTTCTTCGAAGCCTAATTTTCGGTACAAGCGAATACCCGCCTCATTCGAGGCGATCACTTGCAGATAGGCCTGCGTGGCACCATGGGCTTTGCCCCAGGCCAGCATCTGTTGGCCCAGCGCGGTGCCGAGGCCGCGGCGTCGAAAAGCTTCTTTGACCTCCACCGCCGAATACCCAAGGTACTGGTCGCTAATGGTGCCTCGGGTAATCGCCACCGTTTCTCCCTCATGCACCAGCCGGCCAAAGCCCATCTGACCATCGATGCGGGTACGCAATAACTCAAGGGCATGCGCAGGAAGAGGCTTGCCGCGGAAGTGATACATCTGCAGCCACTCGGCATCCGGCTGATCATCAATCCTGAACTCAAAACCTTCAAGATCCACCGGCGTGATGGCATCAAGCTGGCGCAGCATCACCACGATCTCTGGTCCAAGCTCATGGTCTTGCGCCAAAGCCTCCGCGGGCTTGGCAATGCGCTCCGGGATCAAGATGCGGGCAGGAAGCTGATGGCGGGCATAAAAAGCGCGAATCTCATCCACCGGCACCGGCTCAAACATCGCAGAAGGGCCAAGGGGTGCTGCAGAATTCGAACGCTCAGTAATGCCATCACCAGCGCGAAGCAGCCACTGGCCGCACCAGGTGTGCTCGATGCCAGGAAACGCCTTGGCGGTGGCTAATTCAATGGCGCGGATATCGCGATTACGCACCGTGCGCGGGCTGAGCCGCTTGATGATGAGCGCGTCCTCGGTAGGGATCCACACCTCGGGCAGGCTGGAAACGAAGCCACCAACCTTTTGGGGGCGAATAGCAATGCCGGTGGCATCAATGCGCTGCACATGGCCGATGACGTCGTTGTGGGTACGTCGAACCACCACCCGGTCGCCGGGGGAGACTGCATCGGAACGGAAAATGCGCGACACTACTCGTCCCAGCCGAAGGGATCGGGATCAATACCCGGAGTCCAGGTCTGGCCGGCCTCGGTCCAACCATTGCGCTTAATGGTCTTTTTGGCCTTGCGGGCATTGCGGCCAATGAGCACATCGGTGTACACAAAGCCATCGAGGTGGCCAACCTCATGCTGGAAGCAGCGCGCCAAAAAGCCGGTGCCTTCTACCTCAACGGGGTTGCCGTCTTGATCCAGGCCGCTCACCTTCGCCCACTGTGCGCGGCCGGTGGGGAAGCTTTCGCCGGGAAGCGAGAGGCAGCCCTCGTCATCGCTGCCATCTGTTTCGGGCATCGTCTCTGGGATCTCAGAGGTTTCGAGCGTGGGGTTAATGATGCAACCGCGATGAAGGTGGCCTTCATCATCGGGGCAGTTATACACAAATAGGCGCTTATTTACGCCAATTTGATTCGCGGCGAGGCCAACGCCGTGGGCGGCCTCCATCGTCTCAAACATATCGGCGATGAGCTGGGATAACTCACTTGCCGGCTCGCTTACAGGTTCGGTGGGGGTGTGTAGCACCGGGTCGCCGCAGATCACGATTGCTCGAACAGTCATGCCCTACAGTGTAGGCATGAGCGAAGCCGAACTAATTCAACACCAGCTTGCACTGTTGGAGTTTGAAGCGCAGGCTCCTCGAAGTGCAGGTGCCAAAGAGGATGCCATCGTGGCAACTTTTGGTATCTCTCCGATCCGTTATTATCAACAGCTCAACGTGGCTATCGATCAGCCCGCTGTGATGCAGCGCTTTCCAAGCCTCAGTGCGCGGCTTCGCAGAATTCGAGATACAAGAGCAAACGCTAGGATGAACAAGCGTGACTGAGCAATCTGAATACCAAGGTGGCGCCCACCGCCTCGAAGACGCCGAACCCGCGCAACGCTCCCTCCCGTTGCGTGGCCTTGCCATGATTCTGATCGCCGTGGCAGTGCTACTCGTGGCCTGGGGCATCTATGCCGCCAACTCCGATGAAGACACCGTGGCAGAAGTTGAGCCAACCCAGGTGGAGCAAACTCAAGAGCAGACCCAAGCCACCCAGCAGAGCGAAGAAGCCGAGCAGCCGCAGCCATCGCCGGAGCCCACTGAGCAGCAGGCAAAGCCGGTGAAGCAGGTGACGGTGCTGAATAACTCCACTGTGCAGGGCATGGCCGCCGATGTGGCCAACACCCTGGCCGCAGAGGGCTGGCAAAAAGGCGAGGTGGGTAACTTCTCCGACGCCGTCTTGCCCCAAAACACCGTGTACTTCAACCCCGAAAACCCTGGTGCTGAGCAGTCTGCTCGCGAGCTGGCCGATCGCGTCGGTGGCGTGGCTCAAGCTGGTGGCCCAGCCAATGATCCCAATGCCTTAGTGCTGGTGTTGGCGAAGAACATTCCTTAACACCTGCACGTTTTAGAGTTTGAGCACGCACCACTAGGAAAGGGGCTACTTATGGCCCAGGCCTTTCATGCCTCTCCGGAACCAACCATCGGGGTGGAATGGGAGCTTGCGATTGCAGACCCACGCACCCGCGATCTGATCCCCGCCGCCAAGGAACTCATTGAGCGTGCCAGCGCCATTGACCCGAAGGTGCAATTTGAGCATGAGTTCTTGGCAAATACCGTCGAGATCGTGACCCCGGTGTGCCAGAACACCGCCGAGGCGCTTGATGCCTTGCGCCGCGGTTTGCGGGCCTTGCTGCAGGCTGCCGATGAGCAGCAGGTGGCGCTGTGGAGCTCCGGTTCCCACCCCTTTGCTAAATCCGCTGAGCAAAAAGTGGGGGAGAAGGGGCACTACAACGAGATCATTGAGCGCACCCAGTTCTGGGGCACCCAAATGCTGATTTGGGGCTTGCATGTACACGTCGGCATTAGCGATAAAGATCGCGTCTGGCCGATCATCAATGCGCTGATGACCTACTACCCCCACCTGCTGGCGCTCAGTGCCTCCTCTCCTGGCTGGGAGGGTTTGGATACCGGCTACGCCTCCAACCGCACCATGCTGTACCAGCAACTGCCCACAGCCGGCATGCCCTATCAATTCCAAAGCTGGGGCGAGTGGGAAGCCTTCATGGAGGATCAGGACCGCTCCGGCGTGATCAGCCACACCGGCTCCATGCACTTCGATATCCGCCCAGCGGGTAAATGGGGCACCATTGAGGTTCGCGTTTCCGATGCCGCCCCCAAATTAGAAGAAATGGCCGCCGTGATCGCCTTGACCCACTGCCTGGTGGTGTACCTGGATGAGGCGCTGGCCCGTGGCGAAGAGATGACGGTGCTCCAGCCCTGGCATGTGGCTGAAAATAAGTGGCGCGCGGCCCGCTATGGCCTCGACGCCATCGTGGTCACTTCCCGCGATACCGATGAGCACCTCGTGAGCGATGAGCTGCGAGAACTTGTCACCTTGCTGCTACCAACGGCCAAGCGCCTGGGCTGCGAGCGGGAATTGCTCCTGGTCAACACCATCGTGGATCAGGGTGCGCCCTATCAGCGTCAGCGGGCGCTGTACCAGCAGAGCGGATCTTGGGAGGCTGTGGTGGATCAGTCGATTGAGGAAGTACGTGCCAGTGCTGAAGGATAAAGGGCCTTTATTATGTGCGCCTTTCCTCCTTGTGCTGAGCGCACTGCTGGCCTTTAAGGTGCTGGTTCGCGAATCCTATATCCCTGCTGAAAAGCAGATTAATAAGTGGATGCCGGTGGACCTGGAGGTCTATACCTTAGGCGGCAAAGCGGTGGCGGAGCATCAACCGCTGTATGCCGGGCCTTTTGTTAAAGACCTCCCCTTTACCTACCCGCCCTTTGCCGGGCTGGTGTTCTCGCCTTTTTATCGCCTGGATCCTCAACTGCTCACCATCGCCTGGCAGACGCTGAATTTTTTCGCGCTCGTTGCTGTGGTGCTCATGGTGTTTGCTCGCAGGCGTGAGTGCACCCCGCTTTTGTGTATTGCGGCGCTGACCTTTGCTACGGCCATGTTTGCCTCCGAACCGATCAGGGCAAACTTCTACTATGGGCAAATCAATCTCTTGCTCATGGCGCTGATCGCCCTGGATTTTCTGCCTAAGGAGCATCGTTGGGCAGGCATTGGCGTAGGCCTTGCCGCCGGTTTGAAACTCACCCCAGCGCTTTTTCTCCTGCTTTTTGTGCTGCAGCGTCGTTGGCGGGCTCTGGGCGTGGCGCTGGCCACCTTCGCCGCCACCGTGGTGCTCGGGCTGGTGTTCGTCCGCGATGCGAGCCGTTTCTGGACGGAGGCGATCAGCGATTCTTCGCGCGTGGGCCAGCACACCAACCCGGGGGCGCAATCGCTGCAATCGGTGCTTATCCGCGTCTTCGATGCTCATAGCCCCTGGCTGTGGTTGGCCTTGAGTCTGCTGGTATTAGCGCTCACGGCCTTGGCCTCCTATTGGGCGATTCGCCACGACCACATGGCACTAGCACTGGCACTTTGCGGTTTTGCCGCTTGTTTAATTTCGCCATTTGCCTGGTACCACCACTGGGTGTGGGTGGCCCCGGCTGCGGCTGGAGTTATCTTGCTTGTCGACGAACTCGCCTATCGTTTTCATGGCTGGCGCCGTTGGTTGGTGTCCCAGGCGCTCTTGCTGTGCTCGATTGTGCTGTTGTGCCTCTGGCTGCTGCCCACCGTGAATAAGGCTTTGGCCCCGGATGTGGCCCAGCGAATCCGCGGGGAGGCCTTTATGCATGAGCCCTTGAATGTGCTCTTTGTATGCGTAGGGCTTGTGGCTATCGCTGGCTATGCGGCCTTTGGTTGGTTGGGCTTAACTACGAGAACCGTAGAGAAGTTCTCCGGCGGTGCTTAAAGCAGCGGCGATGGATTGTTCGGGGGTGCCGCCAAAGCCCATGGCCCAGCGGGTGTGAATATCGTTGCCGGCCAGGATGAAGGTGACGGTGGATTCGAAGATCTGGCACTGGTGAAAGCGCAGCATTTCAATGCGGCGGCCTCGATCAGCCAGCAATTGGGTACATGCCATAGCAGCGCCGGTGCTGCGGATGCAGTGGTGTTCTTCCTGCAGCCCCTGCTCGGTGTTGTTGAGGATGGTGATGTGGAAGTTCTTTAAGGTGCCGGGCAGCGTTTCAACTTCGGTGATGCGAAGGCGCAGATCGGCGATGGGCGCGAAGGTATCTGAGAACGTAGCCCAGGAAATACCTTCTGCTTGTTCTCGCAAGCCGGTGGGCAGTTCTTTGCCAAAACGAGCGGCAAATGGATCTTGGGTGCGAGTTTGGGTGAACATCATTTTTCTAGGTCCAATCAGTTGTGGTGGAAAAACTGTGGACTGACTCTGTTGCCTTGGTGTTTAACGGCCACTCCCCTCGAAGCGGGGAGTCGGTCCTAATTTCCCGCTTGAGGGTACGTAGCCCAAAGCACTCGCTTGGCCACTACGGCCGCGAGGAGCACTGCGAGAAGGGAAATGATGTAGGTCACGAAGATGAAGATAGAAAATGACTCACGCCACTGCAAGTGTGTGGCGCGAGTCACCCCCTGTGCGGGGGTATTAGAGATGACGGAGGAAGGCCGCTTCTGCCGTTGCAATGTGCAAAATCTCATTGGGATCCACCGACTCATTGGGGGAGTGGATCTTGCACAGCGGTTCCTCCACCCCGTACAGCGCCAATTCGGCGCTGGGGTTGACGTCGATAAGCTCCGAACACAGTGGAATCGAGCCACCGGAACCAACCACCGTGGTCTTCTCGGCACCATAGGCTGAGCGCAAGCACTTGCTCAGCAGGGTCAGCGCCGGGCCGGAAATATCCGTGGAGAAGGGGGCATTGACATCGGCAACCTCGCACTCAATGCGTGCATGCCACGGCACATGAGCCTTGAGGTGCTCAACCACCTTCTCGGCCGCATCGCGGGCATCCATTCCCGGGGGAACGCGCAGATTCAGGCGAGCCTGGGCGGTAGCGGGCACCGCATTAACGGCCTCGGCAACAGGGGTGGAACTAAAGCCGGTAATGCTGATTGCAGGACGCGCCCACACCAGGTCAGCCGGGTTATCGCTACCAAGCAAATCCACCCCATCTAACACGCCGGCATCCTCGCGGAAGGTATCCGGATCGTAGCTCGCGCCCTCAAAGTGCTGAGTGGTTTCGAGCCCATCCACCTGGATTGCGCCCGAAGCGTCCTTGAGCGAGTCCAAGGTGCGGATCAAGGCGGCGGTGGCATCGGGGGCGGCGCCGCCAAAGCTGCCCGAGTGCACGGGGGCTTCGAGGGTATCCACCTTGACCGTGATCTGTGCGCCACCGCGAAGGGAGGTGGTCAGCGTTGGCTCTCCCACCTCGGCGTTGCCGGAATCGGCAATGAGGATCACATCGGCTTTGAATAGCTCCGGCTGCGATTGAATCAGCGCCGAAAGCTCCTCGCCACCCATCTCCTCTGAGCCTTCCACCAGGAAGGTGATGCCCAGATCCGTCTCGCCTACCTCTCGCAGGGCGGCTAAGTGCATGACCAAATTGCCCTTACAATCCGCCGCGCCGCGGGCGTACCAGCGGCCATCGCGCTCGGTGAGCTCGGTGGCGGGAGTGATCCAGGCCTTCGGGTCGCCGGCGGGAACCACGTCATAGTGGCTATAGAGCAAGACGGTCGGCGCGCCATTTTTGGCTTCCTTGCGGCCAATGACGGTGGGCGCATTGCTGGGATAGACGGTGACGTCGAGGCCCGCCTCGGAAAGGGCGTTGCGCACCCATTCGCAGGCCTGGGCGTGATCTTCAGCATCGGCCGGGCTGGAATGCACTGAGTGGTAGGAAGTGAGCTCTTTGAGCTCCTGGAATACGCGCTCGCGCTGAGCAAAGATGGCGTCTTTGATCGTTTCAATTGAATGGCTCATGGTGGCCAGTGTAGGTCGTGTCCGCTGCCAGCGAACGTTGCTTGCACTCAAGGGGTGCGACTGCTAGAACGGATTTAGCACTTGGGTTAGCCGAGTGCCAACAACTACGAGTGAGGTTGGTACACACTCAGCCAACCAACGCCGTCGCGGGCGCTACGTAGCGATCGATAGACGTGAGTGTCGTCTTTGAACAAAAACAAGGAGCACAAAAACACATGGCAAAGATGATTGCCTTTGATGAGGAAGCACGTCGCGGACTCGAGCGAGGCCTGAATACCCTCGCCGACGCCGTGAAGGTCACTCTTGGCCCTAAGGGTCGCAACGTAGTGTTGGAAAAGAGCTGGGGCGCGCCCACCATCACCAACGACGGCGTTTCCATCGCTCGCGAAATTGAGCTCGAAGATCCCTATGAGAAGATCGGCGCCGAGCTTGTTAAAGAAGTAGCAAAAAAGACTGACGACGTAGCAGGCGACGGCACCACCACCGCCACCGTGCTGGCACAGGCGCTCGTGCGCGAAGGTCTGCGCAACGTCGCTGCCGGCTCCAACCCCATGGGCATTAAGCGCGGCATCGAGCAGGCCGTATCCAAGGTGACCGAGCAACTGCTTTCCGGCGCCAAGGAAGTAGAAACCGAAGAGCAGATCGCTGCTACCGCCGGCATCTCCGCTGCCGACCCGGCTATCGGTGCTCAGATTGCCAAGGCCATGTACGCCGTTGGCGGCGGCAAGCTGAACAAGGAATCGGTTATCACCGTTGAAGAGTCCAACACCTTCGGTGTGGACCTCGAGGTAACCGAGGGTATGCGCTTTGATAAGGGCTACATCTCCGGCTACTTCGCCACCGATATGGAGCGCCTCGAAGCCGTACTCGAGGATCCCTACATCCTGCTGGTATCCGGCAAGATCTCCAATATCAAGGAACTGCTGCCGCTGCTGGAGAAGGTTATGCAGACCTCCAAGCCGCTGCTGATCATTGCCGAAGACGTCGAAGGCGAAGCACTGTCCACCCTCGTGGTGAACAAGATCCGCGGCACCTTCAAGTCTGTGGCCGTAAAGGCTCCGGGCTTCGGCGATCGTCGCAAGGCTCAACTGCAGGACATGGCCATCCTCACCGGCGGCCAGGTGATCTCCGAAGAAGTTGGCCTCTCCCTTGAAACCGCCGATCTGCCGCTGCTGGGCCGCGCACGCAAGGTGGTCGTGACCAAGGATGACACCACCATCGTGGAAGGCGCTGGCGATGCCGCACAGATCGAAGGCCGCGTAAACCAGATCCGCGCCGAGATCGAGAACTCCGACTCCGAGTACGACCGCGAGAAGCTCCAGGAACGCCTGGCAAAGCTCGCCGGTGGCGTTGCTGTGATCAAGGTTGGCGCAGCCACCGAAGTTGAGCTCAAAGAGCGCAAGCACCGCATCGAAGACGCCGTGCGCAACGCAAAGGCAGCCGTGGAAGAGGGCATCGTTGCCGGCGGTGGCGTGGCCTTGCTCCAGGCAGCCCACGTGCTCGACGGCGACCTTGACCTCGCAGGTGATGAGGCAACCGGCGTGAAGATCGTGCGCGAAGCACTGTCTGCACCGCTGAAGCAGATCGCCTTCAACGCAGGCCTGGAGCCCGGCGTGGTTGCAGACAAGGTTTCCAACCTGCCCGCAGGTGAAGGCCTCAACGCCGCCACTGGCGAGTACGTCGACCTCATGGATGCCGGCATCAACGACCCGGTGAAGGTCACCCGCTCTGCACTGCAAAACGCAGCCTCCATTGCGGCACTGTTCCTCACCACCGAGGCAGTGGTAGCCGATAAGCCCGAGCCCGCAGCACCGGCAATGCCCGGCGCTGACGAGATGGGCGGCATGGGCTTCTAAGCTCACCAAAGACACACTCCCCGACGCACGTCGGGGAGTTTTTGGGTTTGGGGGTGCCCACCGGGGGCAGGGGAGGGTGCGCTGGGGCGAAAATACCCCGGTTTTAGGGAAAAGAGGGTGCGCTAAGGCGCTATTATCGGGGGTATGAGCGAAGACAGTGGCGAGCTTCCAGTCATCGATCTTGCGGCCACGGAGGGTTATACCGTGGACGATACCGATGAGGACGATCCGGTTCTCTTGGCCCCCGATGGGCGCCCGGTCGAGACGTGGAAAGAAAATTATCCGTATCAGGAGCGCATGACGCGCGATGAGTACGAACATGTGAAGCGCGCGCTGCAGATCGAGCTGCTGAAGTGGCAGAACTGGACCAAAGACACCGGCCAGCGCCACATCATCTTGTTCGAAGGCCGCGATGCTGCCGGCAAGGGCGGCACCATTAAGCGCTTCAATGAGCACCTCAACCCCCGTGGTGCCCGTACCGTGGCGCTTGAAAAGCCCTCGCCTCGCGAGTCCACCTCCTGGTACTTCCAGCGCTATATCCAGCACTTCCCAGCAGCCGGCGAGATCGTCTTCTTCGACCGCTCCTGGTACAACCGCTCCGGTGTGGAGCGCGTGATGGGCTTTTGTACCGAGTCGCAGCACGCAGAATTCCTGCGTGAGGTGCCGATGCTGGAGAACATGATCCTGGGCTCTGGTATTTCGCTTACCAAGTTCTGGTTCTCGGTGAGCCAAAAGGAACAGCGCACCCGCTTTGCTATCCGCCAGGTGGATCCCGTGCGTCAGTGGAAACTTTCGCCCATGGACATTGCCTCTTTGGACAAGTGGGATGATTACACCCGCGCCAAGGAAGAGCAGTTCCGCTACACCGACACCGACGAGTCGCCCTGGATCACGATCCGCTCCAACGATAAAAAGCGCGCCCGCATCAATGCGATGCGCTACATCTTGAATAAGTTCGACTACACCAACAAGGACTATGACCTGGTTGGTGAACCGGACCCCAATATCGTGATGCGTGGTCGCGACCAGATCGGCGACTAATACAAAAAACCCGCCCGAGGGCGGGTTTTTTCATGTGCGCTTATGCCGTGGGTAGCCCTGCGGCGATCCAGGCGTCGGTGCCGCCTGCGACGTTAATGGCTTCGATATCGCGCGCTGCCAGGTACTCAATCACGCGGGCGCTGCGGCCACCTGCCTTGCAGATGACGTAGATATCGCGGCTTTGATCGAGCTCCTCGACGTGCGCGGTGAACTCGCTTAGGGGGATGTTCTTTGCCTGCTTTGCATGAACCTCGGCAAACTCATCAACCTCGCGGCAGTCGATAAGCTGGGCATCCTCAGGAACTTCTTCAACAGGTACTTCACGCATTTTAGGCACCGAACCGTTCGATAGCTTCCTGGTGGATCTTTTCTGCCTCTTCCTTATTGCCCCAACCGGAACCGGTGACTTCCTTGTTGGGCTCCAGGTCCTTGTAGTGCACGAAGAAGTGCTCGACCTCATCGCGCAGGAAGGCGGAGACATCGTCGATGTCTTGGAGGTGGTCGTAGCGGGGATCGTCGATCACGCAGAGCAACTTATCGTCGCCGCCGGCCTCGTCGGTCATCTTGAACACGCCGACGGGGCGAGCCTTGACAATCACGCCGGGGAACACGGGCTCGGGCAGGATCACCAGGGCATCGAGCGGGTCGCCATCTTCACCGAGGGTGTGGTCGATAAAGCCGTAGTCCAGGGGATAGGCCATCGGGGTGAAAAGGTAACGGTCCAGGTACACCTTGCCGGTCTCGTGATCGACCTCGTACTTGTTGCGTGAACCCTTCGGGATCTCGATGGTGACTTCGACGCTCATGAGCGCTCCTTTTTGCTTGATCGTTGTACAAAATGCTCCAACCATTGTAGCCGAGCGCTAAGGTGTTATCCGATGAAGAAAGCTCAGTGGTGGACGTCCTTGCTCGGAGCAGGCGTAGTGGTGGCAGTAACCGCAGGTGCGGGGCTGTGGGTAAGCCAGCAAAACGCCCTCGAAGTAGACCCTCCTGCGCAGATCGCGGCGCCACAAGCTGCCATGGAAACACTGGGCGCCCCGGGTGAGCTCAGCCTCAATGCCCAGGTAGCCAAGCTCGCCCAAGACCCAGCACTTGGCACCTTTGGGCTCAGCGTCATCGACGCCAGCACCGGGGAAGTCTTACTGGAATCCAATGCGGAACAAGCGATGGTGCCGGCATCGTCTACCAAGATGCTCACCGCGGCAGCCGCCTTGCTCAAGCTAGGCCCGGAAGACGTGATCGAAACCAAGGTGCTCAAAACCGGCGAAGATTCCATCGTGATTCAAGGCAGCGGAGATGTGTGGTTGAACACCGAGCGCATCGATGCCCTGGCTACCCAAATCCAACAGGCCATGCCGAAGGTGAACTCGGTGCTCGTCGATACTTCCGCCTGGCCGGGGGAGAAGATCCTGCCCGGCTGGAACCCCGAGGATATCGACGGCGGCTACGTGGCCCCCTTGGAGCCGCTGATGATCAACCAGGGCCGCATCGGCGCAAGCAGCGGTGATGTACCGCGTAGCCACACGCCTGCCCTGGACGTGGCCAAGGCGCTGGCCCAAACCTTAGGCGCGGGCACCTTCGGGTACACCGACTCAGGCGAAGGCGAGGTCATCGCCACCAGCCAATCGCCCACCTTGGAAACTCGCATCAGCGCCATGATGGAAGATTCCGACAACGTCATGGCTGAGGCCATCGCCAGGGAACTCGATCCGGCGGCACCCCAAGCCGCAACCCTTGAGGTGCTCAGCGAAGCAGGCATGAATATCACCGGGGTCCAGTTGCTGGATAACTGCGGTTTAAGCCTTGATAACCGCATCCCCGCCCGCCTGCTTTCCCAAATCGCCACCGAGGCCGCCAGTGGTCAGGATCTACGCCCCTTGCTTGCCACCTTGCCCATCGCCGGAGCCAATGGCACCTTAAGCGATCGTTTTGGCGGATTAGATGGCCGCGGTTGGGTGCGCGCCAAAACCGGAACCTTAACCAAAGTGGCTGCTCTGACAGGCGTTGTACCAAGCGAAAGCGGCCACCTGATCGCCTTTGGCATGATTTCCAATGGCGCAGAGGTTGATGGAGCCCGCCGCAAAATGGACGAAATCGCTAGCGCACTGCGTGATTCCTAATGTTCTGGCCAGATAAGAGCCCCCACTTTTTAGCTTGTCGACGCGCCACGCGCCCCACACCCGAACGCGTTGCCGTAGGCCTATCTGGCGGTCCTGATTCTCTTGCACTCCTCGCAGCGCTTCGGGCAGAAGGGGCTGCGGTGACAGCCCTTTGCGTGGATCACCAACTCAACCCCGACTCCGCCGCTGTGGCCGAACGCGCAGCCGAACAAGCCGCCCTCCTGGGGGCAACGCCACGGATTTTGCAGGTGGCAGTGGCCAAAGGCAAAGGCATGGAAGCACAGGCGCGAAAGGCTCGCTATGAAGCTTTGGAAAAAGCCAGCCGCGATGGCGGCGTGCTCGCAGTCGGCCATACCCGCGATGATCAAGCAGAGACACTGCTGTTGAGTGCGCTTCGGGGCAAAGCCGTGGGGATGCCCGAGTGGAGAAACCTAGGCCAGGTGCGCCTATGGCGGCCCCTCTTGGCGGTGAGCAGAGCCGATACCGTGGGCGCCTGCAAAGAACTCGACATCTCCTTTTGGGAGGACCCCTTAAATAACCCCCACGCCTCGCGCCGGGTAGCAATTCGCCAAGAGATCATCCCGCAGCTATCGAGGCTTATCGGTGGCGATGCGGTGGCTGCATTGGCTGCTGCTGCCGCCGAGCAGGCTCGTGATGAGCAAGCGCTTGGCCTTTGGGCTGAGCAAGTAGAAGAACTCACAAGCGCCCCCGGTGCCGTGCGCAGACGCGCCATTGCGGCAATGTTATTGCAGGCAGGTGTGGAAGTGAAGAAAGCCCACCTGGACGCAGGAGAGGATTTATTGTGCAATTGGCACGGTCAGGGGGCGGTGAACGTGGGAAATAGGTTGGCGTTAGTGCGCAAAGATGGCACACTTTGGTTGGAAAGAGCAGAAAGGTAATCATGCACGACACGATGGACTTCGATGTCCCCGATAACCCCTACGGCGATGATGTCGAAGCCGTGTTGGTAAGTGAAGAGCAACTCAAAGCGCGTATCCAAGAGATGGCGGATGCGATCTCCGAGCGCTACCAAGACGAAGAAGAAGACCTCATCTTGGTTGGTGTGCTCAAAGGCGCGGTTTTTTTCATCACCGATCTCGCCCGCGCTCTTCGCATCCCCTCCCAGGTGGAATTCATGGCCGTGAGTTCCTATGGCAATGCTTCCTCCTCTTCGGGTGTGGTGCGCATCCTCAAAGACCTCGATCGCGATATCGAAGGCCGCAACGTGCTCGTGGTAGAAGACGTGATCGACTCCGGGCTCACCTTGTCCTGGCTGATGCGCAACCTCAAAGGCCGCAGGCCAAAGAGCCTCGAAGTTATCTCGCTGCTGCGAAAGCCTGAAGCCGTGAAAGCCCGCGTGGACTTCATGGACATCGGTTTCGACCTCCCCAATGAATTCCTCATTGGCTACGGGCTCGACTTCGCAGAGCGCTACCGCGATTTGCCCTTCGTGGGCAGCTTGCGTCGCAGCGTATATGAACCCTAAAAACACGGAACACTTCGGCTCATTGAGGCGTTAGATTCAGTGTCGAAGTAACTACACCCAAGAAAGGGCCGACGCATGCGTGCGCGTCGGTAGTGCATGAAAAACAAGAAGATCCTGCAGTACGGTTTGGTGGCCGCAGCAGTGCTCATGGCGCTGTATGTTTTTGCCCTGCTGGGCAATGACGCGCGCGGATACCAACCCGTAGATACCTCTGTAGCAATCCGCCAGCTCGACGATCACAACGTCAAAGACGTAGAGATCGACGACCGCGAGCAGCGTCTGCGCATCACCTTGAATAACCCGATCGAGGTGGATGGCAAAAAAGACGTCGAGCAGATCATGACCAAGTATCCGGCGCGCACCGCACCGGAGATCTTTAGCAAGGTCGAAGGCTCAGAGGCAGAAAAATACAGCACCAACGTCACCCAGGAATCCTTCCTGCTATCGATGGCCGGCTATATCCTGCCCATGCTCATCGTCTTTGGTCTGCTGATGTTCATGTTCTCCCGCATGCAGGGCAGCGGCATGGGCATGTTCGGTATGGGCAACTCCCGTGCCAAAGAGCTCAACAAGGATATGCCCACCAACACCTTTGCCGATGTTGCTGGCGCAGAAGAAGCCGTGGATGAGCTGCACGAGATCAAGGACTTCCTCCAAGATCCCTCCCGCTATGAAGAACTGGGCGCCAAGATCCCGCGTGGCGTGTTGCTCTATGGCCCGCCCGGTACCGGTAAGACGCTGCTTGCACGCGCAGTAGCCGGTGAAGCCGGAGTGCCCTTCTACTCCATCTCGGGTTCAGACTTCGTGGAGATGTTCGTCGGTGTGGGTGCCTCGCGTGTGCGCGACCTGTTCAAGCAGGCCCGCGAGAATTCCCCCTGCATCATCTTCGTCGACGAAATTGACGCCGTCGGTCGCCAGCGTGGCTCCGGTATGGGCGGTGGCCACGATGAACGTGAGCAGACCCTAAACCAGTTGCTGGTAGAGATGGATGGCTTTGGCGACCGCGAAGGCGTGATCCTCATGGCCGCCACCAACCGCCCCGATATCTTGGACCCCGCGCTGCTGCGCCCGGGTCGCTTCGACCGCCAGATCCCTGTGGGCAACCCGGACTTAAAAGGCCGCGAGCAGATTCTCAAAGTGCACGCCAAGGGCAAGCCCTTGGCTGCCGATGCTGATCTCACGGCCTTGGCTCGCCGCACCGCCGGCATGTCCGGTGCCGACTTGGCCAATGTCTTAAATGAAGCAGCGCTGCTGACCGCGCGCATTGGCGGCAATGTCATTACCGCCGATGCCCTAGAAGAAGCCACCGACCGCGTGATCGGCGGGCCTCGCCGTAGCTCGAAGGTCATTTCCGAGAAGGAAAAGAAGGTCACCGCCTACCACGAAGGTGGCCACACTCTTGCCGCTTGGGCGCTGAAGAATATCGAGCGCGTGTACAAGGTCACCATCTTGGCCCGTGGACGTACCGGCGGCCATGCCATGACCGCTGCCGAAGACGATAAGGGCATGTATAACCGCGATGAGCTTTTCGCTCGCCTGGTGTTTGCCATGGGTGGACGTGCCGCCGAAGAACTGGTCTTTGGTGAGCCCACCACGGGTGCTTCGGCCGATATTGAGCAGGCCACCAAGATCGCCCGCGCCATGGTCACGGAATATGGCATGTCGCCAGTATTGGGCATGGTCAAGTACGGCGAGGAACAGGGCGATCCCTTCTCTGGCCGCGGCAGCGGCGGATCCTTGGAGTACTCGCCTGAGATGGCCGCAAAGATCGACGCAGAGATGCAGTATCTGCTGAATAAGGCCCATGAGCGTGCCTATGCCATTCTTGAGCGCCACCGCGATCACCTCGATCGCCTGGCCGCGAAGCTGCTGGAAAAAGAAACGCTGCGCAGGCCGGATCTTGAGGCTCTTTTTGAAGATATTGAGCCTGAAGAGGTTGGCGAAGTCTTCCCCGGCCAAGATATGCGTTTTAGCCGCCAGATCGGCCGCGAGCCGGTAAAGACCCCCACCGAGCTGGCCATCGAACGTGGCGAAGAGCCACCCAAGCCCTTCTCCCTGCTGGAGGCTTCGAAGGCGGCGCGGGCTCGTCGAGAAGCTGAATTGGCAGAAAAGAATAAGCAGGCATCTCCTGTGGCACCAGCACAAGGCCCTGCGGTTGCCGAGCAGCGCTATGGTGGCACCCCGCCTCCTGCGAATTGGCAGGCACCCGGTTGGCCTCCGCAGAAGCAGGAGCAGCCGGCGCCCTCAGAGCACCCCGGAATGAAGAACTATCCTCAATCCGATGCCTCCCACCTGGGCGATATTCAGCGCCCCGAGCGCTATGAGCCGAAGGAAGAGATCGGCTTCCGTTTGCCAGAGCATGAGCGCCCCGATAATGAGTCGGGCCGTCACCGGGCGGTGGAAGAATCGCCCGCCGATGACGCCACCGAAGTTATTGAGCTGCCCGAAGATAACAAGGAGCAGTAATTGAGCATCGACCACGCCCGCGCCGAAGCCGCCGTGCGCGAACTGCTATTGGCAATTGGCGAGGATCCAGACCGCGAAGGGCTGCAAGAAACCCCGGCTCGCGTGGCGCGAGCCTATGAGGAGATGTTTGCAGGGCTGCATGTAGATCCCACCGAGGTATTGCAAAAGACCTTCTCGGAGGATCACCGCGAGCTGGTGTTGGTGCGCGATATTCCCATCTACTCCACCTGCGAACACCACCTCGTGCCCTTTTATGGCGTCGCGCATATTGGCTATATCCCAGGTGAAAGCGGCAAAGTCACCGGCCTTTCTAAACTTGCGCGCCTGGTGGATCTCTACGCCAAGCGCCCCCAGGTGCAAGAGCGCCTGACCTCCCAGGTGGCCGATGCGCTGGTGGAAAAACTTCAGGCGCACTCGGTGATCGTGGTGATCGAGTGCGAGCACCTGTGCATGGCCATGCGCGGTATTCGCAAGCCGGGGGCCACTACCACCACCTCGGCGGTGCGCGGCGGTTTCCAACGCAATGCGGCTTCACGGGCTGAAGCGCTGAGTTTGATCAAGGAGTAAGCGCTATGCGATCACAGGTGATGGGCATCGTTAACGTCACCGAGGATTCCTTTTCCGATGGTGGACGCTACCTCGACCCCGAAAAAGCAGTGGCTCATGCCCATGAGCTGATTGCCGAAGGTGCTGACATTATCGACGTCGGCGGGGAATCAACTCGCCCAGGGGCAACCCGCGTGGATCCAGATGTGGAGCTACGCCGCGTGGTGCCAGTGATTCGGGCACTCAGCCAAGAAGGCATTGCCACCTCCGTCGATACCATGCGGGCAAGCGTTGCAGCGGCCGCGGTAGAAGCCGGCGTGGGCATGATCAACGATGTCTCCGGTGGTCTGGCTGATCCAGAGATGCTGGCAGTGATGGCAGATTCTGCCGTGCCGGTGTGCTTGATGCACTGGAACACCTCCCGCTTTGGCGATGCCGCAGGCGCCGCCGATCACGGTGGCGACGTGGTGCGCGATGTGCACCAGCGCCTGGATGAGCGCATCGAAGCCGCTCTTGCTGCAGGTGTGCGCAATGAGGATATTGTGCTGGATCCAGGCTTGGGCTTTGCCAAAACCGCGAAGGATAACTGGACGCTGCTGCACGCACTGCCGAGCTTCGTTGATCGTGAGCACCGCATTTTGCTTGGGGCTTCGCGCAAGCGTTTCTTAGCGGCCATCCGCGCAGAACGCGGCCTTGCACACGACCCAGACCCGGCCACGGCCGCGGTCACGGCGATCGCCGCCCAACACGGTGTGTGGTGTGTACGCGTGCACGATGTGGCAATTTCACGCGATGCGGTGGATGTGGCCGCCTCCTGGAATTTCCCAGGAGATCACGATGGCTGATCGCATTGAGCTCACCGGCTTGGAGGCCTTCGGGTATCACGGCGTCTTTGAGCATGAACGCAGGGAAGGCCAGCGCTTTTTCTGCGATATCACCTGCTGGCTGGATTGCCGCGAGGCCGCAGCCGAGGATGATCTCAACCTCACCGTGCACTATGGCGAATTGGCGGAATTGGCCCACGGGATCTTAAGTAGCACGCCGAGGGATCTGATTGAAACGGTAGCCGCCGAGATCGCCGATAAGGCCATGGAGCGCTTTGGCATGCTCATGGCCTGCGAGGTGAAAATCCATAAGCCTCAGGCGCCGATCCCGCTGCAATTTGCCGACGTAGCCGTGGTGGCGCGGCGTTCAAGGAGGTAGCTTGCCATGGCTCAGGCGCTGTTATCCATCGGCTCGAATGTAGGCGATAGTGCCGCATTGCTGCGAGGGGTGCGCGATGCCTTCGGCACGCAGGTGCTGGGTGCATCCTCGCTCTATCGCACACCGCCATGGGGTGTGCTTGATCAGCCTGATTTTTTCAATGCAGCACTGCTCATCAGCGTCGATGACACCCCTGAGCAACTCCTGCTGCGCTGCCAGGAGCTCGAAGCCCAGGCCAATCGCGTGCGCGAACAGCGTTGGGGGCCGCGAACCCTCGATGTGGACATCATCCAGATGCACGTCGATGGTGAAGAAGTACGTTCCGAAGATCCCCACCTGACCTTGCCGCACCCGCGGGCGCACCTTCGGGCCTTTGTGTTGTTGCCCTGGCTTGAGATCCAACCGGATGCCACCCTCGGTGGCCGCAGGATTGCCGATGTGCTCGCAGAGGTGGACCGCGAAGGCATTGAGCGAGTGGAGCCATTATGAAGCGCAGCAGTATTCCCGGATTGATTGCTGTGGGCGTGGTCGCTGCCATCGCCATGTGGATTCTGACCAAATTCTTCTATAGCTATATGCCCACGGTGCCGGCCTCGGTGGCCATGACCTTGTGGCTGCTGGCGGCAGTGGTGGGCTTTGCTGCCATTCGGGTGCGTCAGCGCATTTCAGAGGATGAAGTTGGGCAGGATCGTTCTCAGCTCAATCCCGTCACCGCGGCGAAATTATTGGTGGTGGCAAAGGCTTCGGCGTGGACTGGGGCGCTATTTGGTGGCGCCTATATTGGCAGGGCGTTGTACGTGGTACCGAAGGCGCAGGAGTTGGTTGCTGCCGGGGAAGATGCGCCGTTGGTCCTCGCTGCTGCCCTTGGTGGCGTGGCGGTCAGTGTCGCGGGTGTGTGTTTAGAGCGCGCCTGTTCGGTGCCACCGCCGCCGCAGGGCGAGTCGGTGCGGTAACTTGGAATGCATGAATGAGAAGGACAACGGGCAAAAGGTTCTCATCGCCTTAGTGGTGCTGGCGCTCATTGCCAGCGTGGTGATGATGGTCACCGGCAACCTCAATGCGTTGAAGTTGGCGTTGCTGGCCGCGCTTTGGGCTGCTGCGCTGGGCTTATTGCTTGTCGTTCGTTATCGTCAGCAGGCGATTGTGGCTCGTGAAGAGCTGGAGCGCTCTCGGGCACAGTTTGAAGAGGAACTGGCCTATGAGCGTGAGCTGGAGCAGCACCGCGAATATGAGTACTACGCCGAGATCCGCGCGCAACTGGATGAGTTGCGTTTCCAATTAGAGGATCTCACCGGGCAGTTGTTTGAAGAGCCCACCATGCTTGAGGCTCGCGCCACCCGCGTGCACGAGCTGGAATCTGCAGAAGAAGAAGCAGCGGCGGCAGAAGAAGACGAGCCCACCCCCGGCTACCCTTCGCAGTGGGCCACCCACCCGAGCGGGCCCATCTCCTCCTTCCTCTTGCAGGAGGATGAAACCCACGAGTTTGATGTGGCAGCGCTCAAGGAATCCGCACCTGAGCCCCAGGAGCCCGAAGAGCCGGAAGTACCTGAAGCGCCGGAAGAGGAAGCGGAGCCTGAAACTCCTCGCCACTTCGATACCGGTTCTTTCCACGCTGTGCCCTGGGTGCAGGTCCAGCCCGAGCCTGAGCCGGAACCCGAGCCCGAGCAGCCGGTGCGCCACGGTCGCCGTCGTCGCGATGAACATTCCGAGGCGGTATCGGTAGAAGAGTTGCTCAGAAGGCAGCGCAAGTGAGCGCACCGCGGATGCGTATTGCCGGCCATGGCGAGCTCCTGCGCCGGCTTGAGTCCGTGGGGCACCAGGTGGTCAGCCTCGATCATGCCGAGTTGGTGCTCAATCCCGTGGTGCCGGTGCGGGCGGGGCAGATGGTGGCCTCTGAAGAGGCCGTGACGCTCAGTGATCTTGATGGCGTTGCTTCTTCGATGCGCTTTGTTTTGAGCGAGCTCACCTTGAATACCTTTGCGGTGAGCGCTTCTGATGAGGTCACCGCCACCGTCGCCGAGTTGCTCATTGCTGAAACCGGCGGGCATGTGGTGTTTGTGCCGGATTCTCAGCGCGAGCGGCTGCTGCTTGCCCAGCATTTTGCCGCCTATGCCCAGGTTGTGGCTCAGGAGGCGAATGCGTTATTAACTGAGGCGCTGGGCAATCCCGATTTGGCCTTGGAGGTGATGGAGCAATCCAGTGGTTTGCTTGCTCCTCCTGCCAGTGTCCAGGAGGTGCAGCGGGCGTTGAACTCGATTCAATCGCCTGAGCGGCGCCGTTTATTTATTGAGCTCAGCAGGCGTAGCGCCGAGCTTTTTCGCAATCGTGAGATCGAGTTGTGGGCAATGAAAGCCCAGGGAGAATAACGCAGTGTTTGCTTTTGGCCAGGCCAAGCTTTTCGACGAAACCGAGATCGCCATGCTCGGCCGTGCCTTTGCCAAACAAGGCCGCCCGGTGGCTTTGGTGCCCCTAGGTGCCGATATTCATGCCGGCCATGTGGCGTTGATTCGCGCTGCGAAGCGACTGAATCGTGGCGTAGTTGTGGTGGTGGCCGATCAACCCCACGAGGCTTTTGCCGCCGAGGGGGTGGATGCGGTGGTGTTGAGCCCGCAGCTTGCTACTCGCACGGTGCTGGATATCCAAGGCCTGGAGCCGGATTTGGCCAGGGAAGTAACCAGGCGCATTCAGCTTGTGAATTTGGTTGGGCCAAGTGATGTCTTCTTCGGTGAAAAAGACTTCGAAGCACTGGTGCGCACCCAGCAGGCCGTGACGGATCTTCGGATGAATGTGCGGGTGCATTCGGTGCCTACGGTGCGTATGCCCGATGGGCTAGCGGTGAGTTTGCGTAATGCGAAGGTTGCGCCTGAGTATCGCAGCCAAGCGCTGGCGTTATCCGCAGCCCTGCTTGCCGGTGCCCACGCCGCGGAGGGTGGGGCTGAGCGTGTGCTTGAGGCTGCAAGGGCTGTGCTCGATGCGGCTGGTGTGCGCCCAGCCTATGTGGAGCTGCGCAGCTTGAGTTTGGGTCAGGCTCCTCAAGAAGGAGACGCCAGGCTGTTGATTGCCGCAGACTTTGGTGGTGTGCGGCTGATCGATAGCGCTGGCGTCCCGGTGGGTGTTGGTTTTAGAAACCTTGAGGCTTAGGCACTGATTGGCTCTACCTCGCGGTCGAATTGCTTCTGGTTGAGGATCTTTTCTCGCTTGGACACGATCACCGGCACCAAGGCCTGGCCGGTGACGTTGACGGCGGTGCGGCCCATGTCGATGATCGGCTCGATGGCCAGTAGCAGGCCCACGCCTTCGAGGGGGAGGCCCAGGGTAGAGAGGGTGAGCGTGAGCATCACCGTGGCGCCGGTGGTGCCGGCGGTGGCGGCAGAGCCAAGCACTGATACGAGCACGATCAGGATGTAATCGAAAAAGCTCAAGGGCACGCCATAGAACTGGGATACAAAGATCGCGGCTGCCGCTGGGTAGACCGCAGCGCAACCATCCATCTTGGTGGTGGCACCAAGGGGCACGGCAAAGGATGCGTAGGACTGGGGCACGCCCATGCGCTCAGTGGTTTGTTCCGTTACCGGCATAACACCCATGGAGGAGCGGGTAACAAAACCAAGGGAGGTCACAGGCCAGACCTTGCGGTAGAAGTGCATGACGGAAATGCCATTGAACTTCAAGGCCAGGGGATAGATCACGCCCAAGACGATGGCGAGGCCAACGTAGATGGTGAGCACGAACTTGCCAAGCGCGCCCATGGCATCAAAGCCGTAGGTAGCCACCGCTGTACCGATCAAGGCTGCGGTGCCGATGGGGGCGAGGCGAATAATCCACCAGAGCACCTTTTGGATGATCTCAAGTAAGGATTTATTGAAGTTGATAAAAGGCTCTGCCTTTTCGCCCACCTTGATCGCTGCGATGCCAAGGGCGATGGAAATAACCAGCAGTTGCAGCACTGAGAAGCTCAAGCCGGTGCTTGCGGTGTCGTCGACAAGCTTGGTCTTGGCCTCCAGGCCGAGGATATTGCTGGGAACGATGCCGTTAATAAAGGCCCACCAGGAGCCCACCGAACTGGGTGCTTCGGGGTTGGCGTCGATGCCGCTGCTCAAGCCTGGTTTGAAGATCAAGCCCACGCCGATGCCTGCCAGCACCGAGAAGAAGGCGGTGATGGCAAACCAGATCAGGGTTTTTGCCGCGAGGCGTGCGGCGTTGGTGACCTGGCGCAGGTTCGAGATCGAGGTGATCACGGCGGTAATGACCAGTGGGGGAATGAGTAGCTTGAGAAGCTTGACGTAATCGCTGCCGATGGTGTCTAAGAGGGTGGCGAGCCAGTTGCCATCACCCATGTTCTTGGCAAAGATGCCGAGGATGACGCCAACGATCAGGCCGTAGATGACCTGCGCGCCGAAGCTGGTGAGCTTCATATTTCGCTCCTTTAGAAATGTTTGGTGTTAACCGTGCAAACACTAATACAGATACGTCTATTCCCAAAAGACTGATTAGTCTAGTTGGTAGGCGTTCTTGCATGCACTACCCTTAAACGCTGTGAGCCAGCAGAAAAACGACGTCCCAGAACAGCTAAGAATTCGCCGCGAGAAGCGTGAACGCCTCCTTGAGCAGGGCAGCGATGCCTACCCAGTGGAGGTGGATCGCAGCACCTCCATCAAGGATCTGCGCGCTAAGTTCAAAATCCGCGAAGAAGACCAAGCAGAACTCGATGGCGTTACCTACCTTGAAGCCGGCGACGAAACCGATGTAGAGGTAGCGATTGCCGGGCGCGTGATGTTTATCCGCAACACCGGCAAGCTCTGCTTTGCTGCGCTCCAAGAAGGCGACGGCACCTATATCCAGGCCATGCTTTCCTTGGCGGAGGTAGGAGAAGAAGCCCTCGCCCAGTGGAAACAACTGGTAGACCTCGGCGATATCGTCTCCATCCGCGGGCGAGTCATTGCCTCTAAGCGCGGCGAGCTTTCTGTGATGGCGAAAAGCTGGCACATGGCCTCCAAGGCACTGCGCCCCCTGCCGGTTGCCTTTGCCGATTTGAGCGAAGATACCCGCGTGCGCCAGCGCTATACCGACCTGATCATGCGCGAACAGGCACGAAACAATGCCATGACCCGCATCAAGGTCATGCGCGCGCTGCGTAAATTCCTTGAAAGCAAGGACTTCTACGAGGTGGAAACGCCCATGCTGCAAACCCTGCATGGTGGCGCTGCGGCACGTCCCTTCATGACGCATTCCAATGCCCTCGACATCGACCTCTACCTGCGCATCGCCCCTGAGCTCTACCTCAAGCGCTGCGTGGTAGGCGGCATGGAGCGCGTCTTCGAGGTCAATCGCAACTTCCGCAACGAGGGCGTCGATTCCTCCCACTCGCCGGAATTTGCCATGCTGGAGACCTACCAAGCCTGGGGCACCTACGACGATGGCGCCAAGCTCTACCAGGACATGATCCAGTTCATTGCCAAGGAAGTCTTTGGTTCCACCACCGTCACGCTTGCCGACGGCACCGAGTACGACTTCGGCGGCGAGTGGAAGACCATGGAAATGTACCCCTCCTTAAACGAGGCTCTGCAGCGCAAGCACCCCGGCCAGCCCGAGGTCACCGTGGAATCTTCTGTGGAAGAACTCAAAGGCATTGCCAAGGAAATCGGCCTGGACGTGCCCGAAAAGGGCGGCTGGGGCCACGGCAAACTCGTCGAGGAGATCTGGGAGCACCTGTGCTCCGATCAACTCTACGGCCCGGTATTTGTGCGCGACTTCCCCGTAGAAACCTCCCCTTTGACCCGCCAGCACCGCTCCAAGCCCGGTGTTACCGAAAAATGGGACCTTTACGTGCGCGGCTTCGAGCTGGCCACCGGCTACTCCGAGCTGGTCGATCCCGTGATTCAGCGCGAGCGCTTCGAGGATCAGGCGCGCCTGGCCGCAGGCGGCGACGACGAGGCCATGGTGTTGGATGAGGACTTCCTCAGCGCCATGGAACAGGGCATGCCGCCAACCTCCGGCTGCGGCATGGGCATCGACCGCCTGCTCATGGCCTTAACCGGCCTGGGTATCCGCGAGACGGTGCTCTTCCCGATGGTCAAGCCCGAGCAGCGCTAAGGCGGCAGCGCCTAGGCGTTGCCTGCCTGCTGTTGAGCCTGGCGAACGAGTTTCAGATCAGCGCGGGTAATTAACTTTGCTTCGATCGCGTGTTGGATGACCTTGATGCGGCGGTTTGACGCCGCTAGATCCTTAGCGCCTACGGTATTGCCCACACCGAAAGAAGCAAAGTACTTACAAATGCCATCTAGCTTGTGATCGAAGGTCTTCTTCGTCCAACCAAGCTGATCTGCCACGTCTTGGTTTTTGAGCATCAAACTATAATCCTGCGTTCCCGACTCCAGGATCTCCTGGGCAATGGCGGCAAGGACGAGGCGTACATCCTCAGGTAGCGGCCCGATCCCGACCGTGTCATCGCCGTGCAAGGAAAACGCGGTGGGATCTGCCAGCGAGGCGATTTCAGCCTGGCAATCTAAAACATAGTGATTGCTGCCCGCAACAAAGCGAAGAAGGAATTCCGGCCACTCCACCGCACAGGTGGATCCCGGCGACAGCGTGGTAATGAGGTGATCATCCTCAGTAGTGATGTGAACGGGAATGAAGCGCCCTACGTTTTTGATGCGCCAGAGGCCACGTGTGAAATTGAAGTGCAGCAGATGCCGGTGCATATGAGGGTCATCTTTGCCAACTAAAAGATCCCCCATCCTGCCCACGACGGTGGTGGCCGAAGGATCCGCCTCTAATTCTTCCTCGCTGCTACCGATCCAAAGTCGCGGTGCCGGTCGCGGGTTGTGGGCGTCTCCCTCGAATTCGATCATTCATTTATCGTAATAGAAAAGAAAACTTAATTGGTGTCATCCATCCACCCCTGAACAAGCTGAATGGCCGCCCCGCATGCTTGGGATTCAGCACTCCTGCCGTCGCCCACTAGGAAGCCATTGTCTGGGTCGAGGCCATAATTGATCTGCACAATGGTCAGGCCAAAATCCTTCGTGGAAAGCGAACACGCCGTCGATTTCTTTCCATCATTGGAAATCCCAGGAATACCAGTTCGGTATCGGGTGAGCATCTGAGCGGCATGGTTATCAGAAACCACGGATTGAGTTTCCTGCGTCGTGTCAGCGCTATTGAGCAGTTGCTCAAGTGCCTCATTTTTGGCGGCCGTGGTTTGAGCATCGCCGCTATTAAACACATACACCACGATCGCCTCTGGGTTCGCGCTGAGGGAATTCGCCTCGGAAAGTGATTCCGGCGATGTGGTGAACACACAGTTATTGGGTACCGATTCGCTGAAGCGCTCGGGGTGCTGGGCAAGAAGATCATTGTCCCTTCCAGGCACACCGACCATCTTGAAATAGTCAAAACGCGGGCATCCAAGGCCAACGGGAAGGGACTGCTCACCGGCTTGTTTTTGAGGAATAAAAGCAGGTTGGTTGCTGTGCTCTTGGGGGCTGCGCTCTTGGGGGCTGCGGAGCATGGCAGTGGCAGCGATTCCTAGCGCTGCGATAGCGGCCAAGGCGATGCCGATCTTTTTGCGCCGCGAAACCCCAATGCCTAGGCCCTTGCGCAGCGCGAGGAGAAACTCGCTGGCAGAGCGATACCGTTGAGCTGGGTTGAAGGCCAAGGCCTTGAGAAACACCCGATCCACTCGCTTCAAGGATGCATCGGCCTTGCTGGCTCTTGGCATGTGGCCAGAGGCATGGAGCTTGCGAAGCGCAGTGATCCTTTCTTCGATGCTCAGGGCATTCCAAGAAGGCACGGTGAAGGCTTGTGTGCCCGTGAAGATCTCGAAGACGGTGCAGGCAAAAGCGTAACGGTCTGATTCTGGGCAGGCATCCTGGCCATTGAGGCGTTCGGGGGAGAGATAGGCTAAGGTGCCGCTGATCGGAGCCGCCGCCTGTTGCCTTGTGGCCGTGGAGTATTTTGATAACCCAAAATCGGCAATCTTGACGAGCGGCGCTGCACCATCCTGGGGGAACACCAGCAGGTTGCCGGGTTTGATGTCGCCATGCACGAGGGATAGTTGATGAAGCCGATCGAGCGTCTCGGCTACCTCACTGAGCAAAGCAACGATGCGCTCATGACGGCTGCGGGCTGAAAGATTTTCAGGCAGCACATACGGCAGGGCGCGGCGTAGATCGCCGAGCTTGGAATACTCCATGGAAAACCACTGGTGCGCATCAATGACGCCAGCGGAATAGACAGTCACCACTCCAGGCAGGCCAGTACTCGAAGCCTTTTGGGCCTCTTCTACACAGTCCGCAGCCTCGCCAGCGCCCGGGTTCTTGAGCACCTTGATGCATTCATCGCGCCCAATGGTGGGGTTGAATGCCCGGTAGGTAGTGCCCGCACCGCCGGAGGCAAGGCGCTCCTCGATGCGCAGTCCCGCGATGACGGTTCCCACGCTTAGTTCGGAATTCACCGTGCATGCTCCTAGCTTCGCGCTTCGAGCCTCGTATGCTCCTCGATGGCGCGAGCCTTCCAATCCGGGTCCGCGGGAGTGCCTTGGGCAAGCAAGTTCACTGCGGAGCCCTGGGGCTGTGCATCACCGATGCCGCCTAAGAGGATCGGGAAGAAAGCCGCCTGCGTGCCTTCGGGGCCGCGGCAGTCCCACGTCCCACGCTCCTCGTCTTCCGACATAGTAACCGAGCAGCTAAACGTGCCGAGAGGCCCTGCATCTACATCGTCAATTTCGTCCGGCATGGTGTCGGGAGTAGAAGGATCTTCGGCTAATTCCGCGATTCTGGAAATGAAAGCCGCACGAACCTTCTGCGCGCCATCGAGGCCGAGGTTTCGATCCGCAATGTGCTCCATTTGCATATTGAAGCGAGATAAGTCCGATACGGGATCGAGGTATTCATCCTCGGCCACATCGTATTGCTCCTGCGCTTCGGTCTCCGTGACGGTCACGGTTGCAAACTCTGCAGTATCCTCCGGCTCGCGATCTTGGAAGAAGAAGAGGGCAAGCCCTCCCAAAAGCAGCACCGCCAACACGCTGAGCACGATGATGCCGCGACGGCTTGTATGCTCCGGTTGCTCTGGCTGGGCTTGCCAATAATTTGCGTACTGTGCTGAATTGGATTGCTGCGCTGGGTTGGATTGGTTGTTCAGGTTTGTCGGTGGCGTTGTTTCACCTTCGTAGTGGTCAGGATTGTGGCTCATGAGACTCCTCGATCGCGGCCTATGGTGGGTCGGTTAAAAAATATTGCTTCGACTGCTATGAACCACCAAGTACTTGGTGGTCAGTGTACTGACTGCGGTATTGCGCTTAAGTGAGTTTTGCTCAATTTCCCTCGGTGACGCGCACTTTGCTTGCAATCCGAATTTCCTCGAAATCCGGTTGCCACGCGGCTACCACCACGTAGTAATCACCTGGTTCAAAGATCTGCACTTCGGCGATACCAAAGCTATCGCTACCAGCGGCAACGATGCAGTTGCCCCGAGTAAATTTCAGGCTCACATCCGCTACTGATTCCGGGACGGGATTGCCCTTTTCGTCATAGACCTCCATGTCTGCCTGGCAGAATTCCTGCGACTGGCCACCATCAGGGCGAAAGACCATATTGAGGTCAATAACGGCAGCATTGCCAAGCAATGGGTACTGCAGCAGCGCATTTGAATTCTCATCGGTGACGGTGACCTTAGCCATGCGGAACCCGCCATTAGCTTTCATTGAAGACGTAGCTGGAATCGAGACGTTCTTGGCACTGCCTTGGCCAGGTTCGGATGGGCCCAACACGAAATTGGCGGCTCTATCTCCAATCACCGCAGCCGGAATGTCCCGATCTGCGCGGGAAGGCCTTGAAGCAGTGGCGTCTTTTTCAGACGTCCAGGTGGGTGCTTGACTTTGCACCGCCTGGGTAGCAGGAGCGCTTGGCGTTCTGGTGATTGTCCTGTGGATGGTCGAGGTCGTGACTTCCGGTGCCTCTTCAACTTCGCTGCAGGCAACGCCGGCCAATCCGATCAATCCAACTGCAGCCAAGGATGCAATGCTGCGGGTTTTTATCATCTGAAACTCCTTCATGCGCGAGTGGGTTTTTTGAGGTTTCGGCACAAACAACCTTGTTGCCGTTGATCAAAATTCTTCAGGCTCAACGCCTGCTCGGGGAAGGGGAGAACTCCCGGTGCGATCTTTTCGCCCTCGGGGCACAGTTTGGGTTGTAGCAAGCAAAGGGCTACATCGCTGAAGCCTTAAAAGGAGAAAAAGATGAGTTTTCAAGATGAAGCTAAAACGCGGATCGAAAACGCCAAGCGTTTGGCAAACTCGGGCGCAACGAGCGCATATCAGCGCGCAAAGGGATACGGGATTATTCCTACCCAGACCGCTCAGACCCCAGACGGTGCCGTGATTCCGCCCTATTACGCGTGGTGGGCACCGTGGGTGTTGAGGGTGATCCTGTTCTTGCTCGCCCTTGTGGCCCTAGGGCCGCTGCTCGATTGGCTTTCACCGAATAACAGGACCCTCACATTCGAAGGTGTCAGCGGCATCTTCGCCTTCGCGGGCCTGGAGTTTCTCTTTCACAAGACCAAAAGGCTGAGCGCGCTGGTGCCCTGGCTTGTATGCGGGCTTGGTTTTCCGCTCATCGGCGGGGCTCTACTGGGCTCTGCAAGCGCGGGTTTTTGTATAGCGGTATTCGCCCTGCTGCTCATCACAGTTGAGCAGACCTATTGGAAGGCCCGCTTTGATCTCGAAGCTTGCGCGCTGCTTGAAGACATCACGCAGGCCAAGGAAAACGGAGGAGTGCTCTACGTCTTAGAAGACATCGTGCGTGAGGAACAGTCCGAAACCATCGTGACCTTGGGGCGCCCAGGTTTTACGGGGGTGGAAAACAAAAGTGTGCGCTATCTGCCTGACTCGGTAGTGCCTGGTTGGGTGATCGTGCTCGACGGCGGACGACGATTCATGGCCGGTATGCCACCAGAGATGGTGGAGCGAATCGAGGAATTAGGAGAGCAACAATGACGCACTTCGATACTCAGAGCAAACAAGCCATCCAAAGGCTGCTCGATCACGCACAGGATGCCGCTACCGAGGATCTGATTGCCCTTATTGGACAGGTCCCGGCGGATCCGAGCGCCCCAGAGCCGCAGCAGTGGTCAGCTCGTATCCACGCCATTCGCCAATGCGTGCTCTATGCACCGCATAGCCTGCAGGCTGCCCGGGTGATGTGGCGGGTGCTATCGCCTGAATTCGCAATGAGTTTTGAGCAATCAACATCGTGCGCAATGCAAGAAGTGCTCCAAGACCTTGCTGCAAACTGCGCCTTTTTACCGCACGAGGTGCAGGCACTGGAGCGTTTATTAGACAACCTGGAATCCGGGCAGGCACGCTTTGATGCACAGCAGTTGCTGGTTCTTGCCCAATCGGATTGGCAGGCATTGGCCAAGGTGGATGTTTCCGTGCCGCGCAATCGCCCGGAAAAGAGGGTGTGGGATGCCTATGAGCAAATGGAGGCATCGGCTGGCACTACCAGCATTGCCGCCTGCTTGCTGGGGGATTTCGGCTCCCAATCCGAAACGCATATTGATGGGCGTTTGATTGACAGCGCTTTGCTCAAAGAGGCCTCCCAAAGCCTGGGCAACCGGTTTAGAACGGGCTCGAAGCAGGCGGTGGCTGCCGTCGAATTGATCCAGCGGATCCAGCAACTCGAAGCCTCGGCGCCGATCATTGCTCGGCATACCTGCTGGCTTTTGGCCGGATCCGAGGTACCGGCACTGGCACGAGTGGCAATGCGCCTTGATGCCGATTCCTATTGGAGGGATATCGAAGGCTTGCTCAGCGTGCTCGCCTCCGGTGAAGGCCTACTGGGCGAGGATCTGCTCCTGGTGAGCGAAGATTCGCGTGGCGGCTCCGCGCCGGTAGCCGGGGCCAAAAGCCAGCTTTCACCTTTCGCGGCAGCCATGTACACGCTGCTGAGCATCGAGGTGCTGCTGACGCTCCTGGCGCTTGGAGGCTCACAACTGTGGGGCGGATTGCTCACAGGTGTGGTGGCGACTATCGCAATGATCAAGCTCCAGCCAAGAACTCCCGCAGGCAAATTCACCCTGCTTGGCATGCTCATCGGCCTTTGTAGCCTCCCCATCCGCTTTTTCGGAATGACGGGGCTGCTGATCATCCTCGGATCGATCATCGGGGGCCTGATCAGGCTCACGCAACGTCGATAAGCCTCGAAACTAAAAGGAGAAACTATGTTCAAAGCACCAAAGCCCACGGCAACCCACGAGGACGAGGGTGTGGATGTGCCTGAATTTGATATCGAAGAGGCGCTGAGCAGGTGTGATGCGCGCTTGGACACGATGAATGAAGTGCTCAGGCGCCAAGAAGCCACGTTGCAGGAGCTCACGCAGCGAAATTGGTACGCCAGGATCACAGGTGGGTGCGCGAAGCTGGCTGATCTTCATGATGAGTTGATCAACGATCTCTACCTTGCCCAGCGCGCAGGGGAGGAGACTGAACAGATTTCCTATCTTGTCGACGCCACACGCGATGCATTGGAGGCCTTCGGCGTCGGAATTGTTGAGGTGAAACAAGGCGATGCATTCAATCCTCGGCTGCACCGAAGAACTCGCGTGGAAGAGGTGAGTGACCCGAGCCTCGACCGCACAGTGGGAACGCTCAGAAGACCAGTCCACGCCTACCTTTTCCCCACATCAGACCCATTGATCGTGCTGAGCCAAGCCAAAGTGCCGGTGTGCCAAATGCGAGTAGATAGCGAAGAAGCTGAAAGGAAAGAACATGGCTAAGAACGTATTCGGGATTGATTTGGGCACATCAAATAGTGCGATTGCCTATTTGGATGCGCTCGGGGTTCCCAAGATCAAAGAAAATAGGGAAGGTGACCTCGTCACACCGAGCGTGGTGTGGTTTGAGGGCGAAACCAGCACGGTTGTGGGTAAAGCGGCAAGGGATGAGAAGCTTTTTAGCCCTGAGCAGGTAGTTGAGCTAGTCAAGCGAGAGATGGGAACCGATAGGCGGTGGCAATTCCACGGCAAGGAGTTCACCGCTGAGTCGATCTCTTCGCTGATCCTGCGCTCTTTAGTAGACCTTGTTGAAGACGGCCCTGGAAAAACGCCCGTGGTGATTACGGTGCCTGCTTATTTTGGGGCCAAGGAGCGCGAAGCCACCCGAAACGCCGGGGAGATCGCGAATGTGGAGGTGCTGAATTTGGTGCCGGAGCCGGTGGCCGCCGCGCTTTTCTACGATGCGCAATCGCCGCTCAGCGGCAAGAACCTATTGGTCTATGACCTAGGTGGCGGCACCTTTGATGTCACGGCTGTTCGAGGCGAAGGCAATGTATTCGATATCCTCGCAACCGACGGCGATGCTCGGCTCGGCGGTGCCGATTGGGATCGGATGTTAAGCGATTATCTGCTGGATAGGTTCATCGAAGAAACATCCGATGAGCAGGCAGAAGAAGACGATACCCTCCGGCTGAAACTGCAGGAACAGGCCGTGGCCTGCAAAGAGGCACTCAGTTCAGCCCAGTCTTATACCGTGCGCCTTGCCAGCGATACCGGTAGCCGCGCCAAGATAAAGGTGACGCGAGAAGAGTTCGAGCAATTAACCGCACCCCTGCTTGAGCGCACCGAGCTGTGCATGGAGCGGTTGTTTCAGCAGGTGGAGGAAAAAGAACCCGGATTTGCATTCGATGAAGTCATCCTGGTTGGTGGATCTTCCAGGATGGTGGCGATCAGCGAGCTGGTGCAGCGAGCAACTGGTTTGAAGCCGCGGATATTTGAACCGGATTTGGCGGTAGCCAAGGGTGCTGCGATTTCTGCAACGATCAGCCAATTGCAAGTGCTCGCAGGTGAGGGTTCCGCCGAGGCGGCTGTTGCGGAATTTGCCAGGGCATCGGGCATTGATGCCGCGCAATTGGCGGCGTTGTCGAGTAAGAAGGTCTTGAATGTGATTCCGAAGGCGATCGGGTTCAAGGTGTACGACCGGGAGACTGGCGAGCCTTTTATTGATCACGTGATCGCACAGAACACGACCATCCCGCTTGCACAGAAGGCGTGTCGCCATTACCTCACGCTTGAGGATTATCAGCAGGCTGTGGAGCTGACCTTGTATCAGCAAGCCAGTGATATCGCCTCTGATAATCCAGATTTGAATGAGGTGATTACCGGTTCAGAGGCGCGGCTTACGGGCATTCCGCCGCTGCCTCAAGGACAACCAATCCAGATCGAGGTGGATGTTGCAGGCGATGGGCTCATCACCGTGCAAGGAACACACCTTCCTTCAGGAAAATCAATGACCTCGAATGTGCGCATCGGTGTGATGTCTGAGGCCGAGATTTCCAAGGCTAAAGAAAGCCTGAAGGGGATGCGGGTGAGCACCGGAGATGCGAGCTAGAAGTGGCAATGATGAAACCCTGGTACATGATCTGTACCAGGGTTTTGTGTTGGGCGCTTATCGACGCCGCGTGCGCCGGTAAGTCAGCCCCTTGATCGGGGTGTGAAGAGTTTTGGTGCGCGATCCATTGGCGTTGCGTGTGAAACGCACAGGGCCGAGGCGATACGAGTAGCCGACGCCTGATCTGGATACCGTGACCCTTGATCGCTTGGTGGGACGGAAAATTTTGCGGAAACTAAACAACATCCTGTGCCTCCTTATCGAGTTTCAGTGTTGAAAGTAATTGCCGTATCTCCGATGGTCACCGGGAGTTCTCCCCTGTACATCGGCCACTGTGCTTTTGAGCCTTAAAGGGGCAGTGGGGCCGAATATTTTTCTTCCTGGCGTCGTTGTGAGCAGGGGCTTTAAAAATTTGTCAGACAACTGATGTTTTTGGGCGCTAAACTGAGAAATACAAGCGCAAGGTTTCGGCGAGAGCGTCGCTTATGCTTCTTGCCGCCTCTCGTCGAAAGGCTTGCTTTTCCCCTCAACGAAAGGAAGTGCCATGAAGACGGTGAGTGCGCAACTGCAGCGTCTAGGCAAAGCCTTGATGGGCGCGGTGGCCGTGATGCCGGTGGCCGCGATCCTGCTCGGCCTTGGCTACTGGGTGGATCCCGCAGGCTGGGGCTCCGGCAACGTTGTATCCATGGTGTTGATCGCCTCCGGCAAAGCGGTGCTGGATAACCTCGGCTGGATCTTCGCCATTGCCATTGCCTTCGGCTGGGCAAAAGATTCCAACGGTGCCGCAGCACTCTCAGGTTGGGTTGGCTTTGCCACAGTCACCACCTTGATCTCGCCAGAAAACGTCGCCACCTTCAAAGGGCTCGGCGACCCAACAGAACTCACCGGCGATGCAGCCCTCGACTGGGCCTCGCACGGATGGGACGCCATTAATGGCAAGAACGTGCTCATCGGTATCGCGGTGGGTATCTTGGCCGGCTGGACCTACAACAAGTTCCACACGGTCAAACTGCCCCCATACCTAGCATTCTTCGGCGGCAGGCGCCTGGTGCCGATTTTGACCTCGGTCTTTTCCATCGTGCTCGCCGGCATCCTCTTTATTGCCTGGCCGTACATCTACAACGTGCTGTTTAACTTCGGCGAATGGATCCAAGGCATGGGCGTGCTCGGCGCCGGCATCTACGGCTTTGCCAACCGCCTGTTAATCCCCACCGGTTTGCACCACGCACTGAACTCCATTTTCTGGTTCGATGTGATCGGCGTGAACGACATTGGCAAGTTCCTCGGCGGAGCAGAGACCATCGAGGCCGCACGCAACGCCACCGACGCCGCATCCTGCCCCGGCCTCTGGGAAAACAACGTCTGCCAGGTAGAAGGCATTACCGGCCGCTACCTCGCCGGCTTCTTCCCCGTGATGATGTTCGGCCTGCCCGGTGCAGCACTTGCTATGTACCTGCGCGCCGATGCCTCCCGCAAGAAGGTGGTGGGCTCCCTCATGCTCGCCGGTGCGCTGACCTCCTTCCTCACCGGTGTAACCGAGCCGCTGGAATTCTCCTTCATGTTCCTTGCACCGGCCCTCTACGTGGTGCACGCGCTGCTCACCGGCCTGTCCTTGGCCCTGGCCGCGGCCTTTGAGTGGACCTCGGGATTCGCCTTCTCTGCAGGCTTTATCGACATGGTGCTCCAAGCCCGCAACCCCTTGGCGCATCAATGGTGGATGCTCATCGTGCTCGGCGTGGTCTACTTCGCCGTGTACTTCGGCATCTTCTACTTCCTCATTGGCAAGTTCAACCTCTCCACACCTGGACGCAATGAAGAAGTAGAAGGCGAACAGGAAGCCGAACTCCCGGCCGATGCCTCCACCGAGCAGATTGCCGCCCAGATCCTGGCAGGCCTGGGAGGCTCGGAAAACATCAAGGTGCTCGACCACTGCGCCACGCGCCTTCGCGTGAACGTGGAGGACTACACCAAGGTTGATGAAGCAACCATCAAGCGCGCTGGGGTGGTGGGCGTGATGCGCCCATCCCAAGACAACGTGCAAGTGGTCATCGGCCCCGATGTTGAATTCGTCTATGACGAAGTTGGCAGGCAGATGAAAACCAGCGCCTAAAACTGCTGAGTAAACCTGCGCAACCACCCCATGATCAGTGGGGTGGTTTCTGCGTCATAAGGGGCCCCAAGTACTTCATGGCGCCCACCGGCAACCTCGTAATACTGCACGTCCACGCCACGGCGCTCTGCGCTTTTGACCAATTCGCGGGTGCCTTCGGGGTTCACAATCTCATCGGAGGTGCCCTGGATAGCAAGCAGCGGCACCCAAAGCGGCCACTGCTGCTTATCTTCTAAGGCCTTCTGGCCTTCGGCGTACATGGTAGAAGCACTCAACAGTGGCACCTTGCCCACATAATTCAGTGGATCTTCTACATATTTGCGCTGCACATCTTCATCGGAAGTCAATTGCTCAGGCGGAATCGCCGCGGTGCCCAGCCGGGGTAACACCCGAGCCACTTGGCGAGCAGCACGCATGATCGGCTTGGGCATGGCATTGCCCAGGCTTAAAGCCGGTGCAGAAAGAATGACACCGCCAATGCCATGGGGGTGCTGCAGCGTGGACGCAGCGGTAATGAGCCCACCCATGGAGTGGCCAAGCAGAATCATGGTGGAGGTGCGCATCGTGGAGGCCACCTCATTTCTGGCTTTGAGGTGTGCACGAATCAGTGCTTCTACATCCACACAGGCCTTGGATTTTTCTTCCTCAACATTGCTGCCGTGATGGGCGTGGTCGTAGCTGACCACGTCGAATCCGTGATGGTTGAGTTGATGGATAAGCTGTGTGTAGCGGCCTTGGTGTTCGGCAAAACCGTGAGCGATGAGAACGGTTGCGCCAGGCTCGTGTTGCGTGTGGTGAGACTGTAGGTTCATAGCCTTTAGTATGCCGTGGCGCAGCCGAGGCCGCGCGTTTTCCGCAAACTTCGCGATTGGAGCATCATGCCCAAGGTCATCTACGACTGCGACCCCGGCCACGACGACGCCGTAGCCCTCTTACTAGCGTGGGGCAACCCCGATATTGAACTGCTCGGTGTTACCACCGTTGCAGGTAATCAAACCCTAGAAAAGGTCACCAACAACGCACGAGCGCTGGCTCGCGTCGCTGGCATCAGCGGGGTGCCTTTTGCCGCCGGCGCCGATCGACCCCTGCTTGGCCCACAGCTCATCCCCGAAGAAATCCACGGGGACTCCGGGCTCGACGGCCCACAACTGCCAGCCGCAGGAGTAGAGCTGGACTCACGCCACGCCGTGAACCTCATCGCCGACCTCGTGCGCGAGCACGCGCCGGGCGAGATCACGCTGGTGCCCACCGGTGCGCTGACGAATATCGCGCTATTTGCGCGCTTGTACCCGGAGCTGATTGAGCGCGTCGCCGGTATCACCTTGATGGGAGGAGGCCACCACAGCGGCAATATGACCCCGGCGGCCGAATTCAATATCTTGGCCGACCCGGAAGCCGCACGCATCGTCTTCGAAGCGGCGTGGCCAATCACCATGGTGGGCCTGGACGTTACCCACCAGGTGCTTGCGGTGCCCGAGCGCCTCCAACAGCTTCAGGGCGTTGGCACCGATGTATCCCAATTCGTAGCCGAACTCATCGAGTTCTTCGGCCAGGCCTATATGCAAGAACGTGGCTATCCCGGCCCGCCCATGCATGATCCACTGGCGATGGCCGCGGTGGCAGACCCTAGCGTGCTGCGCACCGTTGCCGCCGATGTCTATGTAGAAACCCAAGGCGATTATGCCCGGGGCCAAACAATCGTCGATTTCCGCACCACCTGGGATGATGGTGAACCCGCAAGGCTTGGGGTTCGCGATGCTCAGGAAGGCGCACCGCGCCATCGCGTGGCAATGGATGTGGATCGCGAAAAATTCTGGACGCTGCTCGTCGATGCTCTTGAACACATCGGCAACACCAACTTCGCCTAAGAAAAAGAAAGACTGCTGATGAAACATTCCGACCCGGTAGATACACGCAAAGGCGGGTTGCCGCTTTTGATGTTCGTGCTGCTTAGCGCAGCCGTTGCATTCCAGCTCAATGCATCGATGCTTTCGCCGGTGCTCAAAACCATGGCGCTTGAGCTCAACACCACCGAAGCCAAGGTGGGGCTGACTCAAACCGCCTTCTTTACCGCAGGCGCGATGTGCGGACTCTTCTTGCCGCGCTTTTCCGATATCGCAGGCCGTAAGAAGGTCCTGAGCTTCATGCTCGCCGTGATGGCTCTAGGCGGTGTGCTCGCAGCACTCGCGCCGAATATTTGGGTGCTGCTGTTTGCCCGCGCACTGCAGGGCATCGCAGGCCCGACCATCCCAATGACCCTGATCATGCTGCGCAGCCAGGTCAAAGACGAAGTGCGCCTTGGCACCCTGCTTGGCCTGATCGCCGCCGTCAACGGTGGTATTGCAGGCATCGACGTGATCGTCGGCGGCTGGATGGCTGAGCACTATGGTTTCCGCTCGGTGTTCTGGCTCATCGCCATCATCGGCGCGTTGGCGTGCCTGGTGGTAGTGAAGTGGGCTCCCGAATCCAAGCCCTCGAATAGCGTGCGCATGGACTGGATCGGTGCCGCCATTCTTGTGGTTTCCGTGCTGGCCTTTACCCTGGCCGCAAATGAGGCAGGCAAGGCCGGTGCCGCCAATTGGTTCCTCGTGCTCGGTTTGATCATCTTCGGGCTCGTGGTCTTTGCCATCTTCTGGAATTACGAGAACAAGCACACCCAACCGCTGGTGGCGCCGAAGTACCTGAAGCGCCGCGAGACGTGGGCGCTGCTGCTGACCACCGTGCTCACCATGACTGGTGTGTTCGCTGCCGTGAATGGCGTGGCTATCTCGCTGGCCCAAAACCCTGACGCGGGCTTTGATATGCGGCCTGACTTCGCCAGCTTGATCATGCTCACCCCCTATGCGCTGGTGGGCTGGCTGGTAGGCCCGTTCGCTGGCCGCCTTGCACCAAAGATTGGCTATGGCCGACTTCTGCGCATGGGCAATATTGCCTCCGCGCTGCTGTTGTTAGTGCTTGCCTTTGTGGGCGTGCACTCGCAGTTCATGCTGGTAGCAGTAGTGATCCTGCTTGGTGTTACCTACGCAGGTATTGGCAATATCGTGCTCAATAACCTCGGTGTGGTGAATTCGCCTGAGGATAATGAGGGCTTCTTGCCAGGCATGAACTCCGCGGCATTTAACCTCGGCGCAGGTATCTCCTTTGCGGTGCTGCCGGTATTCATGGTGGCTGGCTCGCCCGAGGGCTCGGATTCCACCGCCGGATACACCACGGCCTTTATCGTGGGCGCGGTGATCCTTGGTATCTCGGTTGCCACCAGCCTGTTCATCCCGAAGGTGCGCGCGCAGCGCGAAGCTCGGGTGCAATAAGTTAGACCACGAAGTGGCGGCGAAGCAGGCGGTTGACGTCGCTCGCCGCCTCTACGTTGAGGATATGTGAACCGGGGCTAATCACCTGCAACATCGAAGGCCCACCAACGCCATCGGCGATGGCCTCGAGCTCTGCAGGTGGGGTGCCTTGGTCATTAGCACCGGCGATGGCCAGCACGGGGGCGGAGATATTGCTGAGCTGATCGCTGAAATCAAAGTCTGCCAAGGCTTCGCAGCAGCGGATATAGCCGGTGTCATCGGTTTGGGCGAGCATACGACGAAACGCCGCCACGGTGGCGAGATGTTGCTCGGCATAGTTGGGGGTGAACCAGCGGGCCACAATATCGTCTGCCAGAGCCTTGGTGCCTCGTTCCTTGGCAATCCTGATTCGCTTGGCCCAGACTTCCGGGTCTGCGAAATTGGCGGAGGTGCACATCAGCACGGTGCGGGTCACTCGCTCGGAGTTTGCTGCGAGGTATTGGGCCACTGCGCCGCCAAGGGAAAGGCCCACCACCCCGAAGTGGCGAACGCCCAGGGCGTCGAGGGTATCGAGCACGTCATTGGCCATGTCCTGGATGGTGCAGGGCTTATCAATGACTTTGGATTCGCCGTGCCCGCGGTGATCGAGGGCGATCACGTGGTGGGTGGGGGCGAAGGCATCGAGCTGAGGGGTCCACATTTGCGCGGTGGATCCGATGGAACCCAAAAAGACGATGGTTTTTGGGTTGCCATAGCCGAATTGCAGGCTGTGAAGAATAGCCATGAGGAACCTCCTAGTGTGTGTTGCTAGGCAACCCTACACCGTCACCTGCGGCCTGAACTCCTGGTACTTGAATTGTCGCTCGCGAGCAGCGGCGAAGGTGGAGCCAAGCAGGAAGAGCACCAGGATGCCAACCAGCACCGCAAGCGAGATCCACATGCGGTGATCCACGGAGAGATCGGTGTCGAAGATCATCTGGCGCATCAGGTTCACTGAGTAGGTCATCGGGTCGAAGGTGTGGAACCAACGAAGTGGCGCCGGCTGTGTTTCTGCTGGGTAGAGACCACCGGAGGAGACCATCTGCAGCGTCATCAGCGCCATGCCCAAGGTGCGTCCAAGAGCGACACCAAAGATGGCGTTGAGCCCCTGGGCAATGGCCATCGCCGTCATGGACCATAAGTACATTGCCGCCAGCAGCCCGAGGCCGCGGTGTGCTTCGAGCCCGAGGGCGAAGTGCTGCACCAAGTACATCACGGTGGCTTGCGCCAGGCCGATGATGACGGTGGGCAGGAAGGAGGCCATCACCACCTTGAAGGGGGCGGCGCCGGATTCGATCACGCGGCGCTGCAGCGGGCGGAACACCATGTAGGTGGTGGTTGCGCCCACGAAAAGGCCCATCGAGATGAAAATCGGCGCGAGGCCCATACCGGAGAGTGGCAGGCCGGGGTTGGTGCTGGTGGCTTGTTCTGGCTTGTCTTCATCGCCATTAGCTACCTGCAGGGCCAACTGGGAGCCATCGGTGCCTAATTCCACCAGGCCATCAGAAAGCATGGAGGCGGCCACCACCATGCGGTCGGTGCCTTCGGCGAGTTGCGTGGTGCCGTCGGCGAGCTGGCGGGTGCCTACGGTGAGTTGTTCGGAGGCGTCGAAAAGCTGCTGGGTGCCGTTTTTCAGCCTGTCGGTACCGCCTTGGACCTTGATCAAACCGCCGCGATACTCAGCCTGCGGATCAAGCAATTGGCGCTGAACCTCGGCTGCACCGGCGGCCAGGAGCTGGAGTTTTTCTAGGGATTCGGGGTCTTGGCCTTCTTTAATCGCATCGATGAGGCCTTTGGTTTGATCGGCCAGCCTCATGGCCTCAGGTGTGCCGATCTCGCGCAAGCCAGTATCAATATCCACCAGCGCGGAGGCCAGGAGCTTTTGCTTGCCGGCTAGTTGCTCGGCATTTTCCTGCACCTGGCGCACGCCATCGGCGACCTCTCCGGCGCCGCCACCAAGCTTGTCGGTGGCGCCTTGAAGCTGCTTCAAACCATCTGCAAGTGCACCGACGCCATCATTGGCCTCGCCCACACCGTCTTTGAGCTGCACGCTGCCATCGGCAAGCTGATGCGCTCCAGCGTCGAGGCGATCAATGCCTTCTGCAATGGACCACGTTCCCTCCGCCGCGGAAGGGTTCTCTGGAGGGGCAGCGGGGTCGGGCACAGTGGAGTAGCCAACGAGCAACCTGGCGGTGACTTGGGAACCGAGCAGGCTATCGATGTTTTTCACCACGTTGCTCACAATGGTATTGCCCATCACGGCACCGAGGTAGCCATTGGCGTTATTAAACACCGCCGTGAGCGTGGTGCGATCAGGAGTGCCAGTCTCCTGGGCCGTCGCCACTGCCTGCGAGAAGTCCTTGGGCACCTCGATGGCGAAATAGTAGGTGCCGTCCTTCACGCCCTTTAAGGCTTCATCGGGATCGACCTGCTTGAATTCCACGCGCCCGGAGTCGATGAGGGTATCGACCACATTTTGGCCAACGTTGGCGTCTTGGCCATTAATTTTTGCGCCCTCATCGGAATTCACCAGGGCAACGGGGAGATCTTTCACCCTGGACGCCGGATCCCAATAGGACCACACAAATAGGCCACCAAACAGCAGGGGAATCAAAATGAGCACGAACACAGTGGCCAGGGGGAATTTACCCGTGCCAAAGCGGCGAAGCTCAGATCCGATATGAAAGAGGTTCATGTGCGTGGTCCATTAAATCTTGGAGGGAATTGGGAAGCTTGTCGACGCTTCGGTGGTGCAACGATCTGCGGTTTTGGCTTTTGGAACTCGCCATCACTTCGGTGCCGCTGCGATCCCGTGCGCTCACCCGAACTACGCCGATAATCCAGCCGCGGCTTTTGAAAACTCGGCACGTCGATCTGCTTTTTTGCCCGCGAAGTGCTCGGAGGTGCTTCGATTTGTGGCGGGGCCTGGAAAGCCTCGCCGAGGGGATTGTTGTCTAGATCAATGAAGTGATCGCACAGCTCCCGGTCGAGCGCATTGGTGCTTAAGACCACCACGGCCATCTTTTCGGCTACGCCTTTGAGCCTTTGCAGCAATTCGCGCCTTAAAGCGACATTGCGCACCCCATCAATGTCATTGACTAAGAGCACCGAGGCTTCCGGGCGGGCGATCAGTGCTAAGACGATGCGAAGCTGAAAGGATTCCAAGGGGTTGAGGGATGCAGGCGCGGTGGTTTTGGCTTGCTCGTCTTCGAGGTGGAAATCCAGCAGCTTGGCGGCCTGCTGGTAGCGGTCGATCTGGCTGAGCTCTTTGGGCACCTGCTGCCACCAGTGCGAGGTCCACACCACCTGTTCGCGCACGATGCTGCGAATTGGTACGCGCGGCTCGATGGAATCCACTTCTGGAACGCCGGCTAGGGCAATGCTTTTTTGAATGACCTTCTTATTGCTCAGCCGCTTATGTCCGCTGCGCACGAGCACTTCGCCGCTTTTGCTGGCCAGCCTGCCGCCGATGGTCATGGCCAGGGTGGCTGCATCGAGCAGGGGATTGCAGTGGATGAGGCTGAGGCCGGGAAGGATGTCTAAATCGGGCACTGAGTCGCCGTTGACCAACACGAGCTCGCGGGTTTGGAGGACTGCGTGCATCTTCGAGGGTGATGTGCGTTGTCGATCCATAATTCCTCTCGAGAGGTCAAGGGCTGTGGTATCTGGTGACATGCTACTCGCCAACCCCCGATTTTCAGAACTTCTAAGGTGGGCAAAAGCATTGTTTTGGCATGCAAAAGCCCCGCCGAGGCGGGGCTAGAGCACAGTGAAGGCTAGTGCTGCACGGCCTTTTCCACACCGACACCGGTGAGGGATCGAACCTGCATCTCCGAGGCCTTGCCCTCGAAGTTATCGGGCTTACCAATGAAGGTGCCAACGATGCCGAGGATGAAGCCCATGGGGATGGCGATGATGGAGGGGTTGGTCAGCGGGAACCAGGCAAAGTCGATGTTCTCGCCCAAGAAGGAGGTAGGAGTACCAGAGACAGCGGGTGAGAAGATAATCAAGATCACGCTGGTCAGCAGACCGCCGTAGATGGAGAACACTGCGCCGGTGGTGTTGAAGCGCTTCCAGTACAGCGAGTACAAGATGGTGGGCAGGTTGGCCGAGGCCGCGATGCCGAAGGCGAGTGCCACCAGGAATGCAATGTTTTGGCCGATGGCGCCGATGCCCAGCACGATGGCGAGCACGCCGATGACCACCACGGTGATGCGAGAAACGCGAACCTGCTCTTCTTCAGTTGCCTGGCCGTGGCGGATCACGGAGTTATAAATATCGTGGGCCACCGAGGCCGAGGCGGTAATGGCCAGGCCTGCCACCACAGCGAGGATGGTGGCGAATGCGATTGCAGAGATGCAAGCCATGAAGATGGTGCCACCAACTTCTGCAGAGAGCAGCAGCACAGCGGAGTTCACGCCACCTGGGGCGTTCTTGATGGCCTCGCTGCCGACCAGGGCGGCTGCGCCGTAGCCCATCACCACGGTCAAGAGGAAGAACAGTGCCACGATGGCGATGGTCCAGGTAACTGAACGACGTGCCTCGCGTGCGGTGGGCACGGTGTAGAAGCGCATGAGCACGTGCGGAAGGCCAGACGTACCGAAGACCAAGGCCATGCCGAGGGAGATGAAGTCGAGCTTGGTCAGCTCGTTCTTGCCGTATTTCAGGCCAGGGCCCAAGACGCGGTCGCCGTCGGGGTGATTCGCTACAGCCTGCGAAAGCACCTCGTTAAATCCGCCGCGAACTGCGAAGAAGGTCAGCAGGGCGATCACGATGGAGCCACCAACGAGCAAGACGGCCTTAATCATCTGCACATAGGTGGTGCCCTTCATGCCACCGACGAGCACGTAGACGATCATGAGCACGCCGACGATAGCCACCACGCCGGATTGCGCGGCACGGCCCTGGATGCCAAGGAGCAGGGCGACAAGGCCACCTGCGCCGGCCATCTGTGCGATGAGGTAGAACAGCGAGATCGACAGGGTGGAGATAGCCGCAGCCATGCGCACGGGGCGCTGCTTGAGGCGGAAGGAGAGCACGTCGGCCATGGTGAAGCGGCCGGTGTTGCGAAGCGGCTCTGCTACGAGCACTAAGGCCACGAGCAGTGCGATGAGGAAGCCAACGGAGTAGAGGAAGCCATCGTAGCCGTAGAGGGCGATGGCGCCGGTCACGCCGAGGAAGGCTGCGGCGGAAAGGTAGTCGCCGGAGATGGCGAGGCCGTTTTGCCAACCGGAGAAGCTGGCGCCGCCGGTGTAGAAGTCGGAGCCTTTTTGGGAGGTCTTGCGAGTAGCCCTCACCACCACCGTCATGGTGACGACGATGAAGAGGACGAAGATGCCGATATTGAGTAAGGGGTTGCCGGTATCGACGGTTTCTGAGGCTGCCAGGTGAGCTGTGTGCATGGTTTAGGCCTCCTGTTCCATCTGCTGGCGGATCTTGGCGGTTTCGGGATCGAGTTTGTTATCAGCGAATCGGACATAGGCCCAGGTGATTAGGCCTGCGGTTGCGAATTGTGCAAGGCCGAGGATCATGCCGATATTGATGACGCCGATCACGGGGGTGGTGACGAAGTCATAGGCGTAGGTGGCCACCACGATGTAGAAGAGGTACCAGGCCAAGAAGGCGATGGTGACGGGGAAGGCGAAGCCGCGGAAGGTCTTGCGGAGGTGTTGGAAGTCATCAGACTTTTCCACCGCAATGAATTCCGCTTCGGTTGGCACTCGCTTGCGGGAGTGAGATTGAGAGTTCATAAGAGGCTCGAGAGGTCAGTCGGCCCGCCTGGGCGGGGTTTGGTCAAAAGAGGTTGGCGGCTGACTTCAGTGGTCGAGGTTGAACCTGCGGCCAGCTGCTTGCAAAGAAACGTACTGAGCAAATGCCGAGCCCGCGGGAAATCTGTGAAACCGGGGTATTGCAAAATTAGCAAAACGCTGTGAACAGCAGGTTTGCAGAGCCAGTGTTACCCCCGTGGGTGTAACCTGGGGTAGTGATTTAAAGCACCTTTAGCGAGTAACTATCGCGCAAGACACACAAAAACTGGGGTGAGAAGGTGTGTGATTGTGGCTCATGGGGTGCAAGGGGTTGGATTATTTTTATGCAGCGTTGCTGAAATTGACATGCAAAAGCCGGGTACGCACAGTGCGTACCCGGCTTTTAGGCTTGAGGGATTACTTGCCCTCGACGCTCACAACACCGGTGTTGGTGTTCAGGAAGTCGGAGGAGCCGAAGTCGGAGGAGCCGAAGTCGGAGGAACCGAGGTTGAGGTCACCGAAGGAAGAACCGAAGTTCAGGTCGCCCACGTTCTCAGGGCCGTTGATGGTGAACAGGTTGGAAAGGTCAACGTCCGGGAGGGAGGTCTGAAGCTGAATCAACAGATCCTTGATGGGGGCGTCGACAATCTGCTGAATTTGGAGGAGGAGGTCCATGTGATCTTCCTTCTTAAAAGTGGACTTGTAACGTAAGGAGGTCGGAAAGCGATAAGCCTTCGCTGTTGCTTAAGTAAAGCGCACTTAATCGGATTGTGCAACACTTTGCAGATGAATTTTTGTTTAAATAGTTGTCTAATTATTTGAATTTTGCAGCAGATTATTCAACGCATTTTTAACCCAGTCACCTCACGCCTGTAATCCTCGCCTGTTCGCTTAAGGCGTACACGCCCAAAAATATGCGATGACCTGCAATAACGAAGTGGTCGCCACTGTGAAAGTGGAAAATACGGGATTGCTTCGCCCACGACGGCGTTAGAGTGGGTAGACATTCACGCCCAAGGCCTTTTTTAGGGCCGATGGGGAAAGAAAAAAATTTAAGGGAGCAACCATGTTCGAGCGGTTTACAGACCGAGCCAGGCGCGTGATCGTGCTCGCGCAAGAAGAGGCGCGAGGACTCAACCATAGCTATATCGGCACCGAGCACATCCTGCTCGGACTTATCCACGAAGGCGAAGGCGTTGCCGCCAAGGCCCTAGAATCCATGGGCATTTCGCTAGAAGCGGTGCGCCAAGAAGTAGAAGAGATTATCGGTCACGGCACCGAGGCTCCTGTTGGCCACATTCCTTTTACCCCCCGCGCAAAGAAAGTGCTCGAGCTTTCCCTGCGTGAAGGCCTGCAAATGGGCCACAAATATATCGGTACCGAGTTCCTGCTGCTCGGCCTGATCCGCGAAGGCGATGGCGTGGCTGCCCAGGTGCTGGTCAAACTCGGCGCAGACTTGCCGCGTGTGCGCCAGCAGGTTATTCAGCTTCTCTCCGGCTACGAGGGTGGTGAAAGCCCAGAGTCCGGTGGCCAAGGCGATGCCGTAGGTGCTGGTGCCACCGCCGCTGGTCGCGCATCGCGGGCTACCCAGGCCGGCGAGCGATCCAACTCGCTGGTATTAGATCAATTCGGACGCAACCTCACCCAGGCTGCCAAGGATGGCAAGCTGGATCCGGTTGTTGGTCGCGAACAAGAAATCGAGCGCATCATGCAGGTGCTCTCGCGCCGCACCAAGAACAACCCGGTGCTCATCGGTGAGCCCGGCGTAGGTAAAACTGCCGTAGTTGAAGGCTTGGCATTAGACATCGTCAACGGCAAGGTGCCCGAGACGCTGAAGGATAAGCAGCTTTATACCCTCGACCTTGGCTCCCTGGTAGCCGGTTCCCGTTACCGCGGTGACTTTGAGGAACGCCTGAAGAAGGTGCTCAAGGAAATCAACCAGCGCGGCGATATTATTTTGTTCATCGACGAGATCCACACCCTCGTCGGCGCCGGTGCCGCCGAAGGCGCGATCGATGCTGCCTCACTGCTTAAGCCCAAGCTTGCTCGCGGTGAGCTCCAGACCATCGGTGCCACCACCTTGGATGAGTACCGCAAGCACATTGAAAAAGACGCCGCCCTTGAGCGTCGTTTCCAGCCGGTGCAGGTGCCCGAGCCTTCGGTGGATATGACCATCGAGATCCTAAAAGGTCTGCGCGATCGCTACGAGGCGCACCACCGCGTCTCCATTACCGATGGCGCCCTTGCTGCTGCGGCACAGCTTTCCGATCGCTACATCAACGATCGCTTCCTGCCGGATAAGGCCGTTGACCTTATCGACGAAGCAGGTGCTCGCATGCGCATCAAGCGGATGACCGCACCGGAGTCTGTGCGCAAGGTCGATGACCGTATCGCGGAGGTTCGCCGTGAGAAGGAATCGGCTATCGACGCCCAAGACTTCGAGCTCGCAGCCTCCCTGCGCGATAAGGAACGCCAGCTCAACGAGGAACGCGCCGAGAAGGAACAGCAGTGGCGCTCCGGCGAATTGGTCGACATTGCAGAGGTCGGCGAGGAGCAAATCGCTGAGGTGCTCGGCAACTGGACCGGCATCCCCGTATTCAAGCTCACCGAGGAAGAGTCCTCGCGTCTGCTGCGCATGGAAGATGAGCTGCACAAGCGCATCATTGGCCAAGACGATGCCGTCAAGAGCGTCTCGCGCGCCATCCGCCGTACCCGCGCCGGGTTGAAGGATCCGCGCCGTCCTTCCGGCTCCTTCATCTTCGCCGGGCCTTCCGGTGTGGGTAAGACCGAGCTTTCCAAGGCACTGGCCAACTTCCTCTTCGGTGACGATGATGCACTCATCCAAATCGACATGGGTGAGTTCCACGATCGTTTCACCGCTTCGCGTCTCTTCGGCGCGCCTCCCGGCTACGTCGGCTATGAAGAGGGCGGCCAGCTCACCGAGAAGGTGCGTCGCAAGCCTTTCTCCGTGGTGCTTTTCGACGAGATCGAAAAGGCCCACAAGGAGATCTACAACACCTTGTTGCAGGTGCTTGAAGAGGGCAAGCTTACCGACGGCCAAGGCCGCGTGGTGGACTTTAAGAACACCGTGCTGATCTTCACCTCGAACCTCGGTACCCAGGACATTTCCAAGGCCGTGGGCATGGGCTTTAGCGCCTCCGGTGCCGATGATGAGGCCGGCCAATACGAGCGCATGAAGCAGAAGGTCAATGACGAGCTCAAGAAGCACTTCCGACCTGAGTTCCTCAACCGTATCGACGATATTGTGGTCTTCCACCAGCTCACCCGTGAGCAGATCGTAGAGATGGTTGACCTGCTCGTGTCTCGCGTATCCAAGGCACTGGCACAAAAGGACATGGAGATCGAACTGAGCGATAAGGCCAAGAGCCTCCTGGCTACCCGCGGCTTCGACCCCGTCCTTGGTGCACGACCCTTGCGTCGTACCATTCAGCGCGAGATCGAAGACACCCTCTCCGAGAAGATCCTCTTCGGTGAGGTTGCCGCAGGCGAGGTTGTCTACGTGGATGTCGACGGCTGGGACGGTGAATCGAAGGACACCGACAAGGCCAAGTTCACCTTCACCTCAAGCCCGAAACCGCTTGAAGATCTCGAGCTTGAATCGGAAGAAGTGCTTGAGGCGCAGCAGGCAGTGATCGACGCTGCCGATGATCCAGAGGACGTGCCCGAAAGCTAAGTGAAAAAGACCCAGGCAAAGCCTGGGTCTTTTCTTTTCCTCGCTGTGAAAACCTGCCGTGGTCCTTGGTTAGGATATGGGGGAAAGAAAGGATCGAACGTGGGCATCTTTTTCCGCCAAAGAAAGAAAATTGGCAAAAATAGCTGGCTGAATGTATCCAAGTCGGGCACCTCTGCGAGCACCCGCATTGGGCCAGTGACGCTGAATAGCAGGGGTGGCGTCTACGTTAATCTCCCCGGCGGCCTGCACTATCGCGGACGCTGGAAATAATTAATCCGCCGCACCCCTAGCGATCAGGGCATCTGCGATGGCGCGGGCTCGTCGAATAGCTCGAATCAACACCGGCGTACCAATCGCGGTGATGGAGAAATTCACACCCCGTGCCTTGCGGGCATCAAGCACCTCAAACACGGTGCCGAACATCAAGGGGATCAAGCGGATGGTCAGGGAAATGGCCAGCACAATCTGATCCACCGGCAACCAGCGCTCGAAGGGGCGAAGCGCCCGCTCAAAGGCGTCCATCATCGCCTCAAGGGTGGTGGTGAGCGTAAGCAACGCAGCCAGCATCACCGAGGCCAAAAGCGCACCTGTAATGCCAAGGGCGCGATCCAAGCCATATTGCCACCACTGAAACGCGCACAGCAGGGCGAGCACGGGCAGCGTCATCCAGATCTGGGACCAAGCAATAGCAACGGGAATCCGCGCCAAGGCGTAGAGCGCAATCACCGCGATGATCAGCCCCAAAGCCGCGAGGGCACTATGCACCCAGATGGCGCTGGCCACAATAAAGAGCACCAGGGCAAGAAATTTCGCCCCCGCGGGCATCCGGTGAATGGGGGTGGAGCCTGCAACGTAGACGCCTAGGGGAAGATGCTGCCTATTCATGGCCAACGAGCTTCTTGTACTCGGCGATCACTTCACGCGGGGGTCCGTCGAAGGCCACGCGGTGATCGTGCAAACAAATGGCGCGATCGAAGTCCTCGACAAATTCCAGGTCGTGGGTCACCACAATGAGCTGCTGCTCAAGGGTGGAAAAGATCTGGCGCAGACGATCCCTATTGCGCAGATCCAACAAGGTGGTGGGCTCATCGGCAACGATGAGCTTCGGGTTAATCACCAACACAGCCGCCAGCGCCAGGAGGTGTTTTTGCCCACCGGAGAGCACATGGGGCGATTGCTCCTGCTGCTGCTCTAAACCAAAGCGGTGCAAAATATCTGCCACGCGCTGCTTGCGCTGCTCTGCGGGAAGCTTGAATCTGCGCAATGAAAAGGCAATATCGTCGGCCACGGTGGGCATCACGATCTGATTTTCTGGATCAGAAAACACGAAGCCGACCTCTTTGCGCACCTGCTTTGCGTGCTTGGCTACATCGAGGCCATCGACGCTTACCTGCCCGGAGGTGGGCGAGCCCAAGCCATTGATCAGGCGCACCAAGGTCGATTTACCGCCACCGTTTTCACCGATGATGGCGATGCGCTGTTCTTTGAGCTCCAAGGTGGTGGGCTCAAGTGCTGTGAACTCGCCAAAGCGAACGCACGCCTGTTCAAAGCGGATAATTGGCACGCCTTAGGCCTTCTCGCGCAGGTCGGGGAAGGCCTTATGCACACCGGTGGCAATGGCTACGGCGGCGGCCAGCTTAATCAGGTCAGGGATGATAAAAGGCGCATTGGCTGCCAGCGCAGGGCCAAAGCCCATATCGGCGCGAAGCATCAAGCCGAAGCTGCCGAGCAAATACTGAACGGCCAGACCTGCAACCGCTGCAATGGCGAGCGTGACCACGGCAGAGGTGCCCTTGGTGGCGCGATAGGCAATAGCGCCTGCAACCAGCGCGGCAAACAGGTATCCAACCACGTAGCCAACGGTCGGGCCGGCCAATGCCGCAAGCGTGGAGCGCCCACCCGCGAGCACCGGAATGCCAAGCAGGCCGATAACAAGGAAGAGGGCAGTGGCCAAGAAGCCGCGCTTGGCGCCGAGGATCAGGCCGCTGAGGATCACGATGGCGTTTTGAAGCACAATCGGAACGCCCGCGGCGCCCACGGGGATGGACACAAACGCAAAGACGATGATCAAAGCGGCAAAGACGGCGCAATAGGCGAGGTCTTGCATATTGCTATTTCGAGATGAGGATTTCACCCCAATAGCTTAACGCTGTTCAACTCCATGGCAAGACCCTCCAGCAATAGCCACTGGGCGCACAGTGGTGTCCTGCCTAATGCGGGAGCCTAAAGGTTCCCTGCTCAGTTTGTTCAGCCAGACGATCTTCAATCAATGAAAACAGCGCCCGCGAACGCTGCGCAGCATCAGGCCACACCACGTCGATCTCCTTTTGGCTTAAGGGCTGATCGGCACTACGCAAGGCATCCATGATGAGGCCGCGCACCTGCCTATCGGTGCCCTGGAACTTCTGCTGCCTGCGCTTTTTAGCGGCAAGTTCTTCCTTTGTGGGCATGGGTTTGCCAAGGGCTTGCCATTGGCAGTGTTGGCGCACCGGGCATTGCTCGCAGGAGGGCTTGGGCGTGCACACCAAGGCGCCGAGTTCCATAAGCCCCACCGAAAACACCGGCGCGTCTTGTTCTGGCAATAAGGCTTCTACCTCTTTGAGCTCACGCTTTGAGGCATTGCCTGCTAAGAAGCGGCCGTGGACAAGGCGGCTGAGCACCCTTCGCACATTCGTATCCACCACCGGCACGCGCTGGCCATAGGCAAAGGCCGCGACAGCGCGTGCGGTGTAGTCGCCAATGCCGGGTAGCCCAAGGAGATCATCCACGTCTTCTGGGACCTCGCCGTTGTATTGTTCGCAGATGGTTTGGGCACATTCATGCAGCCTGAGTGCCCTGCGCGGGTAGCCGAGCTTGCCCCACGCCCGCAAAATCTCGGCTCTTGGTGCCGCGGCGAAGTCCGCGGGGGTAGGCCAGCGCCGCATCCAGTCTTGCCAGATGGGCTCCACGCGAGCCACTTGGGTTTGTTGGCTCATTACCTCGCTGAGCAGCACACCCCAGGCGCTGGTGTGGGGATTGCGCCAGACGATGCTGCGAGCATTGGCTCGATACCAGGCGATAATGTCGCGTTCTAAGGGGGCAAAATTCACGAGATTAGAAAGTTTTCCGGTTAAGTCTTAACAAGCAGGGTGCGTGAAGTGCCAGAATACTGTGTATGAGTGCGAATTCTTCTTCTACCCTCTGGAACACGATGTTGGAGGCCAATCAGCGTTTTGCTGAAGGCACACCCGCCCGCCCCAACCAGGACGAAGATCGCCGTGCAGCGCTGCAGGCCGGCCAGAACCCCTATGCGTGCGTGTTTACCTGCTCGGATTCCCGCGTCCCCGCGGAGCTGATTTTCGATGCTGGTCTTGGCGATCTTTTCGTGGTGCGCACCGCAGGCGAGGTGGTAGACACCGGCGTGATGGCCACCTTGGAGTTCGCCGTGGCAGGCCTTGGGGTGGAGCTGCTGGTGATCATGGGCCACCAAAACTGTGGCGCCGTGAAGGCCACCGCCGAGGTATATGAGGGCGCCGATCTTCCTCCTGCGCAGCAGCGCGTGTTGGTAGAGCAGATCCTGCCCAGCATTACCAAGGCCAAGCAGGCTGGGATGCATGATCGTGAGGATTTCGAGCGCCAACATGCTGCGCGTATGGCCGAAAAGATTCTGTCTACTTCCTCGGTGATCCGTGAGGCAGTGGAGGCGGGAAGGCTCAATGTTGTTGCAGCCCGCTACAAGCTTGACGACGCCACCGTGGAAACAGTGGCGGCCTGGTAGATCATTCTTGCAGTAAGCCCGGGGTGTAAGCGCAGCCTGGAGCTAAAAAGTTCGTATTCTAAAGAACGTGGATTCCCAAAACTTGCGCCCGGAACGTCTGCCAGAAAAGTACTACAAGCGCCGCCGAGCAGCGGCCGCGATTGTGCTCGTCATTCTCGCCCTGCTCTTTGTGTGGTTGGTGTCTAGCCTGCGCGGCAATGATGACACTGAGCAGGTCGCACAAAGCTCAAGCGTGACTGCCACGAGCGGCACCCAAACCTCCAGCAGTGCCACCGAAGAAGAAAGCACCGAAAGCACTGCGCCGAGCGAGGAAAGCACCGAGGCTGCATCCAGCGAAGCAGCCCCCGAAGATGCCACCTGCCGGGTGGAAGATTTGCAGGTGATTGCGAAAACCAATCGCCCGGATTATCCGGCAGGGGAGCAGCCGGTGTTTTATATGACGGTGCGTAACCCCACGCAGGTAGATTGCGAGATTGATTTAGACGAGCACCCCTTGCGCTTTGAGGTCTATGACCTTGGCACCAATCAGCGCGTGTGGTCGGATATCGACTGCAACAACCCGGTGGCTCAGGGGCGTCAGACCTTCAAGGCTGGCCAAGAGCGCAGCTTTGAGGCCGCATGGTCGCGCACCCAAAGCGCACCGAATGAGTGTGGGGATCGCCCGCAGGCGGCCCCAGGCGGCTACTACCTCCACACGGTGATTGGACAGAACCCCTCGCAGCCAGTGACCTTTAACCTGGCCTAGGCGCCCACCAAGGCCAACGCCTCAGCGATCGTTCCCACCCGCTGCATCTGCATTCCGGGTATATCCACATCGGCATTGGGAATGATCGCTTTGCTATATCCAAGGCGGTGCGCCTCTTGGAGCCTGCGCTGCACATTGGGCACGGCGCGGATTTCTCCCGCCAACCCCACCTCGCCTAACACCACCGTGCGCTTGGGTAGGGCACGGCCTGTCATGGCGCTGGCAGTGGCAAGGGCAATGGCGAGGTCTACTGCCGGTTCGCCCACTTTCACCCCACCCACGGTTGCCACATACACCTCTTTATCGTGGGTGCGCTTCTTGGCCCGCGCGGAAAGCACCGCCAACACCATGGGCACGCGGGTGGCATCAAGGCCTGTGACTGCGCGCCGGGGATTCTTGGATTCCGTTGGCACCACCAGCGCTTGTACCTCAGCCAAGATGGGGCGCACCCCATCCATGGCCACGGTCACGGCTGTGCCATCGGGAGTGGCATCGCGGTGCGATAAAAACAGCCCAGAAGGATCAGGCACCTCGTGGATGCCATCGTGTTGCTGCTCGAAGCAGCCCACCTCATCGGTGGCACCAAAACGGTTTTTCATACCGCGCAGCATCCTCAGCGTCGAGTGGCGATCCCCCTCGAAGTTCAGCACAACATCAACCAGGTGCTCAAGGGTGCGCGGGCCTGCAACATTGCCGTCTTTGGTCACGTGGCCGACGAGGAGCACGGGGATGCCGGTGTCTTTGGCCAGGCTGGTCAGCGCCGCAGTGACCGCGCGCGATTGCGCCACGCCGCCAGAGACACCTTCCACACCACTGGCCTGCATCGTCTGCACGGAATCCACAATGAGCAAGGAAGGCTTGATGGCCTCCACGTGGCCGAACACCACATCGAGTTGGGATTCGGCAGCCAGGTAGAGATTTTCTTGCAGCGCGCCGGTGCGCTCAGCGCGCATCCGCACCTGGCCGGCGGATTCCTCGGCGGTGATATACAAGGCCTTGCGCTTTTTGCCATCGCCGCCTTCGCACTGCGCCCATTTGCTTGCCACCTCAAGCAGCAGCGTTGACTTACCCACGCCGGGCTCACCGGCAAGCAGGATTACAGAACCCGGCACGATGCCCTTGCCCAGCACGCGATCAAGCTCGCTAATGCCGGTGCTGCGCACGGTGGATAGCGTTGGGTCAATCTTGGTGATGTTCAGCGCCGGGGCATTGGGCGCTATGCGCAGCGCAGATGGGGCATGTGCGGTGGCGGGGGCGTGTTCTTCAAAAGAGCCCCAGGCCCCACATTCGGGGCATCGTCCTAACCACTTTGGTGCCTCGTATCCACACTCAGAGCACACATGGGTGCTGCGCTTTGCTTTTGCCATGGCTCCTACCTTAAAACACGACCCCCGATTTGGCTTCTGACATGCAAAAACGCGCAGCCGAAGCTGCGCGTTTTTTAAGGAGGATGCTGTTATTTAGTGCTTCTTCTCCGGTGCCTGGCGTTCGAGGGAGCCGGCCTCAGGCAGGGGCTCGGAGATGGTGGCCACCATGTCTACCTCTTGGCCATCGTCAAAGACGAACTTCACGTTGGTGTTACCGCCAACGGGGAAGCCGGGGTTGTCGACGGAGGTAGCAACCTTGTTCAGGCAGGCCTTGTTGGTGGAAGGAATGTTCTTGAGCTCACCTTCGAGGTCGGCTACCAGGGAGCAGCCGGGGGCCATGCTCAGGTCGCCGTCGAGGGAGACGTCCTTGCCTTCAATGCTGACGCTCTTGAGGGTGTGCTCGCGGTCGCCCTTATCCAGGTTGGAGGCGGTGAACTTCAAACCGGCCTTGCCGTTGTTTTGCACCTGGACGGTAACGTCGCGCAGAGAAACAAGGTCATCGGCGGTGTTTGCGGACGCGCCATCTACGGCTGCTACCTGGGTATCGGTCTGGGTGATCTGGCCTGCGCCGCAAGATGCGAGCACAAGGGCGCAGCAGGCGAGACCGGGTGCGAGTGCGGCCGACTTAAGGGACTTCACGTGTACGTCCTCCATCGTGAAAACGGATAAGACAGTGGCGGATGCGTCGAAAAGCTCATCCGAAGCTGTCGCGAGCATTTTACTTCACCCCACTTTAGTGCTTTGTGGCCGGTGGTACACAGTCAGTGTGTGATTGATCAAGCCAAACGGGGTAAAACGAAAGGATTAGCATTTCTGCCCCTGCGAACAGGGCGTCAGGTGCGTCCAGTGCTACAATACGGCAGTTACGCGTGCGTACAGCTTGAAGGAGAGTTCCATGGATTTTAAGGTCGGCGACACCGTTGTGTACCCGCATCACGGCGCTGCTGTGGTGGCAGATATCGAGCAGCGGGAAATGGGTGGGGAGACCTTAGAGTACCTAGTGCTGCAAATTCACCAGTCTGACCTGGTGGTTCGCGTGCCTTCTAAAAACGCCGAGCTCGTGGGCGTGCGCGATGTGGTCGATGATGCAGGCCTGAAGAAGGTCTTTGGCTTCCTGCGCGAAGCAGATGTAGAAGAGGCCACCAACTGGTCGCGTCGTTTCAAGGCCAACCAGGAGCGCCTGGCCTCAGGTGACGTGAATAAGGTGGCCGAGGTCGTGCGCGATCTTTGGCGTCGCGACCAGGGCAAGGGCCTATCGGCAGGCGAGAAGCGCATGTTGGCAAAGGCGCGTCAGGTTCTCGTCGGTGAGCTTTCATTGGCCGAGGTCAATGACGAAAAGAAGGCCGATGCGCTCTTGGCTGAGGTGGATGCCACGATCGAGCGTCACCGTGCGGCCGAGAAGACGCCGGAAGAAGCGATGAGCTTTGACGATAAAGAAGTAGACCTCGACGAGCTCGCCTTCTAACATGGCACGCCCGGTCACCGCCATCATCGCGGCCGCCGGCGTGGGCAAAAGGCTTGGGGCTGATATGCCTAAGGCCTACGTTGAACTTCATGGGCGAAGCCTCCTCGAACGTTCAATTCAGGCGATGATCCGGTCGAAAATTGTCGATCAGATCTTGGTCGTGATCAGCCCAGCCATGCGGGCCTATGCCCACAACCTCCTGCACAAAGCGGGTCTGGATCGCGCGGAAGTGCCTATTCAGCTTGTCGACGGCGGCGCGGAACGCTTCGACAGCGTGTGGTGTGGCCTGCAGGCGATCCCCGATGAACACGGCGTGGTGCTCATCCACGACGCCGCCAGAGCGCTCACGCCTCCCGGCATGATCGCGCGGGTCAGTGCCGCGGTGCTTGAAGGCCACGCCGGGGTGATTCCCGTGCTGCCGGTATCCGACACCATCAAGCAGGTGGAGGGCCACTTCGTGCTCAACACCCCGGAGCGCTCCTCGCTCATGGCGGTGCAAACACCACAAGGCTTTGACCTGCAAGCATTGCGCGAAGCCAATCGCCGCTACTTCGATGCACCCTCAAGCTTCCAGCCCACCGACGATGCCTCGCTGATGGAATGGGCTGGCTATCCGGTGCGCTGCGTACAAGGCGACCCGATGGCCTTTAAAGTAACCACTCCCATGGATTTTGCCCTCGCCACCATCGTGAGCGCAGAGGCAGAAAGCACAGAATTTGAGGTTCCCGGTGACTGAACACATCATCCCCCGCGTCGGTATCGGCACCGATGCCCACCAGATCCAAGAAGGCAAAGTGTGTATGCTTGCCTGCCTTGCATTCGAAGGCGCCGATGGCTGCGAGGGGCATTCCGATGGGGACGTCGTAGCCCACGCCATCGTCGATGCCCTCTTAAGCGCCGCAGGCCTTGGCGATCTTGGCAGCTTTGTGGGGGTGGGCAGAAGCGAATACGACAATGTTTCCGGCGAGCGCCTGCTGAAGGAATGCCGCGAATTACTTGAGCGCGAAGGCTTCGTCATTGGCAACGTGGCCGCTCAAATGATTGGCCAAACCCCGAAGATGGGGCCGCGCCGCGAAGAGGCTCAAGCCGTGATTGGCGATATTTTGGGCGCACCGGCCTCGATTTCCGCCACCAGCACCGATCACCTTGGATTCACCGGGCGCGGCGAGGGTCGTGCGGCCGTAGCAACGGCGGTGGTGTGGCACGCTCCTAGCGCAAACCCCGCAGCAGGGGCTTCGATACAATAAAGCGCGTGACCCTACAGATCTTTGACACAGCCACCCGCAGTCTTCGTCCCTTCCAACCTTTACGTGAGGGGCACGCATCGATTTATCTCTGCGGCGCCACACCTCAAACACAGCCACATATTGGCCATGTTCGCTCCGGTGTCGCCTTCGATATTCTGCGCCGATGGCTGCTTGCCCAAGGCTATGACGTGGCCTTCGTGCGCAATGTCACCGATATTGACGACAAGATCTTAAACAAAGCCGCAGAACATCAGCGCCCCTGGTGGGAGTGGGTCAGCACCTATGAGCGCGAATTTACCCACGCCTATAACCAGCTCGGCGTGCTCCCACCCTCCGTGGAACCCCGCGCCACCGGGCACGTCACGCAAATGGTGGAGTACATGCAGCGCCTGATCGAGCGCGGCTATGCCTACGAGGCCGAAGGCTCGGTGTATTTCGACGTCGCAGCGTGGGTGGCAGCAGAAGGCTCCGACTACGGCAGCCTTTCTGGCAACCGCGTAGAAGAAATGGAACAGGGCGAAAGCGATGTGCAGGGCAAACGTGGTGCCCACGACTTCGCACTGTGGAAGGCCGCTAAACCAGGCGAGCCCTCCTGGCCTACCCCCTGGGGTGCAGGCAGGCCCGGCTGGCACCTCGAATGCTCGGCCATGGCCACCTGGTATCTGGGCGAATCCTTCGATATTCACTGCGGTGGACTCGACCTGCAGTTCCCGCACCATGAAAACGAAATTGCCCAATCCCATGCCGCAGGCGATGGCTTTGCTCAGTACTGGATGCATAACCACTGGGTGACGATGAGCGGCGAGAAGATGAGTAAATCTTTGGGCAATGTTTTAAGCGTGCCCAATATTCTCGAGCACGTGCGCCCCGTGGAACTGCGCTACTACCTAGGTTCGGCGCATTATCGCTCCATGCTGGAGTACTCCGAAACGGCACTGCTTGAGGCAGCACAGGGCTATAGGCGCATCGAGGCGCTATTAGAAAAAGTCGGTGATGTACCGGTAGGCTCATGGACTCCCGCATTTGAAGCTGCCATGAACGAGGATTTGGCGGTGCCGAAGGCACTGGCAGAAATTCACGGCCAGGTACGCGCAGCAAACACAGCGCTGGGGCAAGGAGACGAGGCGAAAGCCCGCGAGATTGCATCCCAGATCCGTGCCATGACTGCGGTGCTTGGTGTTGATCCTCAATCTGAGCAGTGGGCCGATGCTTCTGCCGATAATGATGCAGAGCACCACGCACTCGATGTGCTTGTGCAAGCAGAACTGCAGCGCCGTGCCGATGCCCGCGCCGCTAAGGATTGGGCACAAGCAGACGAGGTGCGCGACCGCCTCAGCGCCGCTGGCATTAAGGTCACCGATACCGCCCAAGGCCCGCAGTGGGACCTGCAATAAGAAGAAAGACAAGGAAACACTATGGGTTCAAATAATCACCGTCCCGGTTTGCGCAAAACCTCAAAGAAAGGCGCAGCGAAGGGCTCCGGTGGGCAGCGTCGCCGTGGCCTTCGCGGCAAAGGCCCCACGCCGAAGGCCGAGGATCGCGTCTATCACGCAGCACATAAGCGCAAATTAGAGCGCCAGCGCCGCGATTCCGGACGCCACCAAAAAGAAACCCAAGAGCTGGTCGTTGGCCGCAATCCCGTGATCGAGTGCCTCAAGGCGAAGGTGCCGGCCACCGCCATGTACGTGGCCGAGGGCACCAAGAATGACAATCGCCTGAGCGAGGCCGTTGCCATTGCGCACTCTCGCAGCATTCCGCTGGTTGAGGTGGCCCGCCACGAGCTGGATCGCATGACCGGCAATGGCATGCACCAAGGCATCGGGCTGCAGATCCCGCCATTCGAGTACGCCGATGTGCACTCGATTATGGAGGCCGCAGCAGCTCAAGCCGGCATGGTGGTCGTAGCCGATAACATCACCGATCCGCGCAACCTCGGCGCCATTATCCGCTCCGTGGCGGCATTCGGTGGCCACGGCGTGGTGATTCCAGAGCGTCGTTCGGCCTCCGTGACCGCCGTGACCTGGCGTACTTCCGCCGGTACCGCAGCCCGCCTGCCGGTGGCCAAGGCAACGAATATCACCCGCACGCTCAAAGAATTCCAGAAGAACGGCTACCAGGTGGTTGGGCTCGACGCCGGTGGCGAGCACACCCTGGACACCTACGACGGCCGTGGCCCGGTGGTAGTGGTTGTTGGCTCCGAGGGCAAGGGGCTTTCGCGCCTGGTGGCAGAAACCTGCGACACCATCATGTCCATTCCCATGGAGGGATGGGTGGAATCACTCAATGCATCGGTAGCCGCCGGTGTGGTGCTCAGTGAGTTCGCGCGGCAGCGTCGTCAAGGCTAAGCAGGAACTGCTCAAGGTGGCCGCCTAGATCCACCGTGCCGGAGGCAGGCCCTAAAAGGGGCGATGTGACCGGATGCAGCGAGGGGATCACATGCCCCTCATTGGGCAACGCCCACGCCTCTAGGGGCGCGTCCCCGGCGTAGCGCCGGGGATGAGTGCTGCGGATGAGCTTGGCATTGTTGAGCTTTGCCAATAATTCGCAGGAGGCATCGAAGCTTAAAAGCTCCCCGCGGTCTTGGCCTGGCATACCAGCGCGGCCACCGGCAAAAGGCACAATCGGATCGTTGAGTCCGTGCTGGCAAAACAGCGGGGTGGGTTGAAACCCCTGCGCATCGCAGCGCCAATTGCTTGCTGCTGGGTGCGTGGCAGAAAGCAGGGCCGCGGCACTTAATAACCCAGGGCGGCGATAGAGCAGGCTGAGCACCATCATTGCGCCATTGGAAAAGCCCACGGCCGCTATGCGTTGAGGCTTGAGGTGAGCGATGAGCGCTTCGAGGAAGCCCACATCATCGGTGCCTTCTTCGCGGGTGCGTTCTGCTAGATGGACGCGATCATCATTCCAGTGGTTGGCCACCCCATCGGGGTAGCACACGGTCCAGCCAAGGGCTGCGAAGCGATCAAAACTACCGGCGCTAAATCTCTGCAGCACCGATCCGGATTGTTTGGAGCCATGCAGGGCCAGGAGTAGATCGCCGCTGGGCTGGCCTTGGGGGCGCAGCAGGCGATATTGGCGCTTGCCAAGGCGGTGGCGTTCTAAGGGGGCTAGTGATGGCATCCGGTTTGTCCAGGGGCGGCTTGAATCGAGGTGTCTGGCGTTGCGCGTTTGGCTTTTCTTGAGCCTAGTAAACGGCAGAGCAGGTAGATAAAGAAGCTAATGCTGGTAACAAACACCGACACCGGCACGCCGGGGGCGAGCGAGAGCACCAAACCGCCCACCGCCGAGACTTCGGCAAAGAGCACCGAGAGCCCTAGAGCTGCCACGGGGGAGCGGGTGACTTCCACGGCTGCTGCGCCGGGGGTGATCAGCAGCGCCATCACCAGCAGTGCGCCCACAATCTGAACGGATTGTGCAGCACTTAAACCCACGAGGACTGCAAAGAAGATGGAATAGCGGCGCACCGGCACCCCGGAGACTTTGGCCATGAGCGGATCCACGGAGGCAAAGAGCAGCGGGCGCCAACAGATGGCCACGCTGAGCACCACAATCACGCATACCAGCGCTAATAGCAGCAAAGAATCATTGCGCAAACCAACGATCTGGCCGGTCAGCAGTGACAATGCGGCCTTGGAGTTACCGGGGTAGAGGTGGATAAACAGCACCGAAAGGCCAAGCCCGAAGCTCATCACCACACCAACGGCGCTATCTTGTTGCTTTGAGCCCAGCAGCGCGAGCACGATGGCTGCCACCACCGCGCCGACCACGGCTCCGAGGCCTACATTGAGCCCGAATAGCAGCGCTGCCGAGGCGCCCATTAACGCCAATTCGCTTGTTCCGTGCACAGCAAAAGACATTCGGCGCAGCACGATGAGGGTCGTCATCACCCCGGAAAGCAGGCCAAGCAAAGCGCAGGCGATGAGTGCCTGAATAACAAAATCTTGGCTCAGAAGGTACTGGGTATCAGCCAACCAATTCACTTAGATCACCACGACCTTGCCATTGATGCGCGTGACAGTGACCTCAGTTTGATAGAGCTCCGAGAGGGTTTGGCTATTCATAACCTCATCCACGCTGCCGAGAACAATGCCGTTGTGGGTGATGTATAAGACCTTATCCACGTACTCGAGCACTGGATTAATGCCGTGGGTAACCACCACCACGCCGGTGCCTTCTTGGCAGCGTTGGTGCAGCAATTTCACCACTTTTTGCTGCATGTTCACGTCTAAGCTGAGCAGCGGTTCGTCGCAAAGCAAAATATCAGGATCTTTGGCTAAGGCCTGGGCTTGGCGGATGAGTTGCTGCTGGCCGCCGGAAAGGGTGCTTACGCGATGATCGGCAATGCCGAGCGCACCTACTTTGGCAAGCAGGTCATCGACGCGCTTGGGATCTGGCCTGCGAAAGAGGCGGTGTTCAAGCGCTAAGGAAACGAGATCGCGTGCGCGGATGGGTAGATGCTCCGGGAACATCCGCTGCTGGGGGATAAAGCCGATCTTGCCTTGCACCTCTAGGCTGCCCGCGGTTAAGGGACGTAGCCCTAAAACGGTATTGAGCAAGGTGGATTTGCCCACACCATTAGGGCCTAAGATGGCGAGAAATTCGCCGCGGTCCAAGGTGAGGTTGAGATCATCCCACAAAGGATCCACGGCGGCGTGGTCGAATCGAAGCAGCACGGTTACATGCTAGTTCTTCGTAGCATTTGCCAGACCATCGACTGCCTTGGAAAGGAAGTCGATATAGCCTTCGCCCTGCTCAGGGGTCTCGCGGATCTCGACTACCGGAATGCCCTTTTCCTCTGCGGCCTTGCGAAGCTGCTTGCTCATCTCATTTTCGGTCTGAGGGTTATACACCAGTACTTCCACCTCGCCGCTATTGATGGCTTCGAGGAAGGTCGCCACATCGGCTGCGGAAGGTTCGCTTTCATTCAACGTGGCCTGGCGGTAGCCCTTGGGGGTGACCTCTTCTAGGTCGGAAGACTCGATCAGGTATTCAGCAATGGGCTCGGTTTGTGCCACGCGCTTCTTGGGCAGCTTATGCACCTGCTGGTGGATTGCCTCCAGATCCTTCATAAAAGGCTCTGGGTTGGTGGTGGCACCGGCTTCCTTGAGGCGCTTATCAATGTCTTCGGCCACGTGCTCTACCACGTGAACGTCGTACCAAACGTGCTCGTTTTCCCCACCGTGATGGTGGTGTTCGTGGCCATCGTGTTCTTCGTGCGCGTCATGGCTGTGGCTGTCGTGGTCATGGCTGCCGTGATCGTGGCCTTCATCCAGTGGCAGGGCAGAGATGATCTTCTTCTTATCGTCAATGCCTTGATATGCCCAGGCATCATAGCCGCCACCATTGACCACCACGAGGTCGGCTTCATTGATCTTTGCCATATCGGCAGCCGAGGGCTCGAAGGTGTGCGGATCGACGGCGCCGCCGTTGATGATGGTGTCTACCTGCACGTTCGGGTCGTCAACGATGCCATCGACCACGCCTCCCCACACATTGGTGGAGGCGGCTACTTTGATGGCGTTTTCGTTGTTGTCCTGTGCGGAGGAACAAGCGCCCAGAGCGAGGGCGCCAATGGCGAGGGTGGCGATGAGACGTTGCTGCATAGCAACCACGAAAGCACTATTGGCATTTATTGTCAATTGAAAAGGTGTTGAAAAAGCAGGCAGGAGGCTAGAGCCGTACCCCTAGTGGGCTAAGTTAGAAACCATGGCAGCTCGGAAAAAGAAGCGACTTTCGCTGGCTAGCGTGGCAGAAGAACTCGGTGTTTCAAGAACCACCGTCTCCAACGCCTATAACCACCCCGAGCAGCTTTCAGAGGCCTTAAGGGCCGATATCTTCGCCACCGCCGAGCGCCTTGGGTATCCAGGGCCAGATCCCACCGCGCGATCCCTGCGCACCAGGGTGACCGGAAGCATGGGGGTGCTGTTTACCGACCACCTCACCTACGCCTTTGAAGACGTAGCCTCATTGGATTTCATGGCCGGCATGGCAGAAGTGGCTTCACAAGACAGCACCTCTATGACCCTGGTGCCGGTAGGCCCTGATTACACCGAAAGAGAAGAAGCACGAAGCAGGGTCAATCAAGCCGTGGTTGATGGATTCGTGGTGTATTCGGTAGCGCGCGAAGATCCTTTCCTGGAAGCAGTGGTGGCCAGGGGCTTGCCCACTGTGGTGTGCGACCAGCCCAAAGATCCCCGCTTGCCCTTTGTGGGCATTGACGACGCAGAAGCCATCGCCCCGGCAGCCCAGGCCCTGGTAGAAGCCGGGCATCGCCATATCGGCATTTTGTGTATTCGTCTTGATCCCGTGGCCAACAATGGTCCGGTCAGCGCCGAGCGACTCAAGCGAGCGCGCCATGAAACCCAACGCAATCGCGTCAATGGTGCACTGGAGGTATTCGAGCGTGCCGGGATCGCCCGTGAGCAGGTGCCGGTAGTAGAACGCCACATCAACGATATGGCCAATAACGTCGATGCCGCACGGGAGCTACTCAGCACCAACCCAAGACTTACTGCGGTGCTGTGCACCACCGATACCATGGCCCTCGGTGTGTTGGATTACGCCGCCAGCCAGGGGATTCGCGTGCCAGAAGATCTTTCGCTTACTGGCTTTGACGGCATTGCCCCGGCCTTAAATAGGAACTTAAGCACAGTGCTGCAGCCCAATAGAGAAAAAGGACGGGCTGCCGCCACTTTGCTGGCCAAGACCATTGCAGATCCCACCCTGCCACGCAGAACTACCCTGTTGGCCACCAGCTTTTATACAGGTGGCACCATCGCACCACCTGCGGTTTAGGCCTGTGCTGCTTCGCGCGCTTGCGCAATCTGGCTCAGCAACACCGCTACTGCCGAAACATCTGCCACCCGCGTTTTTGCCAAGGTCTCGCCCTCGCCTACTTTGACGCCCAAGTCGTTGTTGCCCAGGATGGCAAAGACGGTTTCATCGGTGGTGTCATCGCCTAGGAATAACACTGCATCGGCGCCGAGCTCTTCTTGCCTATTGCGCACCCAGGTGCCCTTATTAATATCCAGCACCGCTGCTTCTACTATATTTTTGCCCGGCTGCAGCAGCAGGCCGTCGATATCGGTATCGAGCGCTTTTGCTAGAAGCTCCTGCGCGAGGCCGCGATCTTCCACCTTGGCCACATGCAGTACTCGGTGGAAAGGCTTATATTCCACAAAGGCTCCATCAACCCCTTCGATGAGCTGCTCGAATACCTCACCGGCAGCCTCTAAGGTGCGTTGCTGGGCATCGCTGAGCTGGATTTCTGCACCGCTGCTCTCTGCGCCGTGTGAGCCCACCAGCGTGAACTCATCACCGAAGCCACTGGCCAAACGCAGGCCATCGACATGCCGGCCAGAAAGGATAGCCACCTCGGTATTGTCCAGGCGGCTCAGCCGCTTCAAGGCGCTTACGGCGTCCTCATTGACGGGCACATTGGCGGGGTCGGTAGAGAATTCAGCCAAGGTGCCGTCGAAGTCTGAAACAACGAGCAAAAGTGGTGCTTGTGCCACTGTGGCAATGTCGTGGTCGGTGGGCAGCATCTGCATTAACTTCCTTATACGGTGGCGATTCGAAGCCCCGGTCGCTGGAACTGATCGCTTTGTTTTAACAGCACCTTTGCGCTGCTATTGGGCTCGGGGCGGATATCAAAGCGTCCATCATGGAGGATGTCCACCATGTGGTCGTGAATAAAGCGGGCATGCCCGGTGCACTGTTGCTCATCGATGGGATCAAACACGATCTCGCGCACCGTCATCTCTTTGGCCTCGGAAGGATCCTTGGTGTCGTAGTCCACCACGGCCTGCAAACGCGCGCAGCCCGTGGAACCTGTCAGGCTGGATGCACCAAAGGTCAAGGTGACAGCGCCGGCAACGGAGTCGGGAACCTCGCTCGGATACTCCGGGGTGGTGTAGACGTTGGTAACCTGCCACTGCACGTTTTGCACCGGCTCCGGTTGGCTGCAGGCGCCCAGAGACGCACCCAGGCACCCGCCTAATAGCAGCATTGTGGCTACGCGCTTCATTGCGAACTCAACAACTCCTCTAAGAAATTCTTTGCCCAACGTTCAACATCGCATCGCATGACCTGCTCATGCATGGTGCGCATGCGCTGTGCAGCTTGCTCAGAGCCCTGATCTTGGATTGCGCACAACATCTGGGATTTGATCGAGTCGATATCGTGAGGATTGCACAAATAGCTCGATTGCAGCTCCTGGGCGGCACCGGCAAATTCGCTGAGCACCAGCGCCCCACGCCCATCGGCATGGCTTGCTACATACTCTTTGGCCACTAAGTTCATGCCGTCTTTAAAGGGCGTTACCACCATCACGTCGGCAGCCTGGTAGAGCTCGATCAGCTCCGCGCGGGAAAGCGATTGGTGGTGATAGCGCACCACCGAATGCCCGATTGAGCCGAAGCGCCCATTAATTCTTCCCACAGCCTCTTCTACCTTGGAGCGTGTGAGGCGATAGTGCTCTAAACGCTCGCGCGAGGGGGTTGCTACCTGCACAAAGACGGTGCGTTCTGCGTCGATAAGCCCCTCTTCGAGCAGCTCTTCAAAGGCCTCAAGGCGCTGCAAAATGCCCTTGGTGTAGTCCAGGCGATCAACACCGAGCAGCAGCGTATCTGGGTTGCCAAAGCGTTCGCGGGTGCGCTCGGTATCGGTAGTGCTTGCAAATGCGCCGGTATCGATGGAGATAGGGAAGGCGTGAATGCGATCGGCCGCCTGCGGTGCAAGTGCTTGGAAATTGCTTGCACAGCTTGGGAGCTGGAAGCCCAAGACGTCGGCGCCCAACATGCCTTCGAGGATCTGATCGCGCCAAGGAAGCTGCAAAAACAGGCTCGGCGGCGGGAAGGGGATATGGAGAAAGAGCCCGATTTTTAGGTCGGGGCGCATGGCTTTGAGCATCCCCGGCACGAGTTGGAGTTGATAGTCTTGCACCCACACCACGGCATTGGGTGCAGCTACCTCGGCGGTGCGCTGGGCAAAACGGAGGTTCACCCGCTCATAGGCCTGCCACCAGGGGCGATGGTAGCGCGGGCGCATGATCAGATCGTGATACAGCGGCCAAAGCGTGGCATTGGAAAAGCCCTCGTAGAACTCTTCAAAATCATGCTGGCTCAACGCCACCGGGTGCAGGCGAATCCCACCATCGGTGCTAAAAGGCTCAGGGGCATCGCCCACGGTGCCAGGCCAACCAACCCAGCCACCCCGACGCTGCTCTAGTACCGGCTGCAAGGCTGCAACTAAACCACCCGGGCTGGGTTTGGCATGGATCTTGCCTGCCTCGTCGATATGGATATCGACCGGCAGGCGATTGGCCACCACCACAAAATCGTGGCGCTCGGCAGTGGCGGGCATGAGGAAAACCTAGGCCTTCTTCGTCGTCTTTTTCGTAGCCTTCTTGGTGGTCTTCTTCGTAGTTTTCTTGGTCGTCTTCTTCGTGGCCTTCTTGGTGGTCTTCTTTGAAGTCTTCTTGGTGCTCTTCTTCGAAGTCTTCTTCGTTGCCTTCTTCGGCTGTGCCTCTTCGCGCTCCTCGGCTACCTTTTTGTAGCTCAAGCCTTCAGGTTCTACACCCAGCATGCACATCAAGGTGACGCCATCGAAGAAGTCTTCGGCATAGTTCGCCACTACTCGACGGGCAGCGGCGGCAGTTTCAGCCTCAACGGCGTGCAGCGCCTCGGCTGAGGTATTGCGGGTATCGGTGACCTTAGGTGGCAAGACGTGTCCTTCCTAGAAGCTTTGATGGCATCAATCCCTCTACGCGGGTGCCAAAAGCAGCAACAACGGGCAGTGCAATCAATTAATTCTACGCTACTGCTTGCGGGCGTGTCGTGGAGGTGTGGGGGCTGCGTGCTTTGCTGGCTGTTTCCCCGTTGCTTTGGCGGGGCGCTTCGGCGCAATCACCGCGGTGGCCAGCCCTCGGGTGGCGCGCCCGGTGCGTCGAATAGCTGCATAGGCGTGGAATTTGCGCGGGCGGCGGATCTTGCGGGCCACCCACTCGCCAAAGACCACACCGGCAGCCAAACCGCAGGCAGTGGCCAATGCCACAGCCATGTTGCTAAAGCCGAGCAAGGTCTGATCGTTCAGCGCCGCATACATCGCCCGGTACATGGGCAAACCTGGCAGCATCCACGCGATACCCGAAAGGGCGGTAATCAGCGGCGGGACGAGGAAGCGGCGAGCCAAGAGCCCACCAGCTAGGCCGATGGCGGCGGCCGAAAGCGAAAGCCCGAACACGGGGCTGATGCCTAAAGGCATGAGCACGAAGTAGAAGATCAAGGCACCGGTGCCGCCAGTGAGCACCGACACCAGCACCGAAGACACCTCGGCAAAGCAGGCCACGGCGAAAGCACCGGCGGCCACGGCCGCGGCGATCACGCGCACCGTGAAGTCCACATAGCTGGTTTCCACCGCGGCTTCGAGCGGGGGAAGGGAGATGCCAACGACTTCGGCAAAGCGGATACCTGCGCCCACGCCGCCGATAATGGCGCCGGTGAGCAGGATCGTTTCGAAAAACCTGGCACTGGCGGTCACGGGGGCGCCGGTGATGCCGTCTTGGATGGATTGCACCAATGAGAGGTTGGCCAGCATCACCACGATCACGCCGGCTACCACGTGGCTGGGGGTGAAGTCGATGCCCAGGTAAGAGGTAAGAGCGAAGACCACGGCGGTCGGTGCCGTCGCCACGAATCCGCCCATGGCGTTTTGGAAGAACACCGGCAGGCGGCGTTTGCCCAGCAGAATCGAACCGGCGACCACCACAACCACCAGGAAGAAGCTCAGCACCGCCGCCAAGAGGTTGCCGCCAAGCATCACCGACACCGCGGCACCGAGCGTGCCCCAGCCCAGCAGGGAAGTGCCACGACCATAGGAGGCTGGCCTTGAGGTGATATCGCTGAGGATCTTTTCGGCCACATCGGGTGGCGTTGCACCAGCCTGGATCGAGCGGATGAGGCGGTCTACCTCAATGAGTTTGGAAAAGTCGGTGGTCATGGAACGCACCACGCGCAGGACCGTCACCGGCTGCTTGTGGGTTGTGCCGATCACGCTGAACACGGTGATGGTGTTGAGCGTGATATCGACGTGCGCGGAGTACAGGCCATAGGCAGAGGTGATCGCGTGGATTTGCGCCTTGGTGTCGTGATTTGAGGTGCCGGAAGAAAGCAGAATCTCTCCCACTCGCGCTGCCAGCTCCATCACCGCGGAGACCTGCACTGGGTCGGTGAGGTCAATCGGTGCCAGTGGTGAAGGCGGGGGTGCGGCTTTGACGGCATCGATCGTGGCGATGCGTCCGCTTCGGTTTGACAGTGCCCGAAGCTTATCGGCAAAAGACACCTGCGCTGCTCCTTTCGCTTTTCGACGTCTCCCTGTGGCACACACTTTCGGCCTGGGTGACCCCTCGTGTTGTCAATTTATATGGTGTATCCGGTACTGTGTTGATTCGTGCCGAGCACTGGCACGTGCTGGAGTGGCGCAATCGGTAGCGCAACGGTCTTGTAAACCGTAGGTTGCGAGTTCAAGTCTCGTCTCCAGCTCATTTCTTGGTCTGCACCCCAAACCGTACTTGTGCGCGTCGGGTGCGGATCATTTTCTTTGCCAACTGCTTGTAGGTGGCCATCGTCGGTGGGCGACGAAGCTGACGGGCCACCCACTCACCAAAGACCGTGCCCGCGGCCAGCATGGTGCAGGTAGCAATGGCGTACACCAGGCCACTAAAGCCGGCGAGCAATTGCTCCTGCATAAGCCCATACAGCCCGCGATATACCGACAAACCAGGCAGCAGCGGGGTGGCACCGGCAATGGCAATCACCAGCGGCGGGATTTGGAAGCGGCGGGCCAAAAGACCACCGCTGAGGCCAATCACGAAGGTGGTGCCGAAGGTGGCCGCCATGCCGTCAATGCCGACTGGAACCAGTACAAAGTAATAGACCAGCGAACCCCAAAGGGCGGTGAGCCCAGCGATGATCGCGGTATTCCAATTGGCGTAGCAGGCTCGTGAGAACCCGATGGTGGCGATGGTGCCGCCGAGGGTGCGCACGGTATTAGAGGCGAAGTTTGGAACCGGCACCGTCTCCATTGGTGGAAGCTGCAGGCCAAGCACCGAGGTAATGGCGATGCCCATACCCACACCGGCGACCACTCCGGCGGTAATGGTCATGGTGTCGAATAGCCTGGCAAGGGCCGTAATGGGCGCAGAGGTCACCCCGTTTTGGAAGGCCTGAAGCAGGGTCAAACCAGCCAACATCACCACGATTGACGTGGAAATCACGATGGAGGGCTTGAGCGATAAATCGTAGAGAAGACCCGCGTGATAGGCGTAGGTGGCCACAATCGCCGCGAGCACGCCACCGGCGGCGTTTTGATAAAACAGCGGCAAACCGTGCTTGCCTAAAAAGCCCGAAAGCCACATGATCACCGCAGCGACGATGGTGGAGATGATCTGCACGGGAATATCGCCACCGATGAGCATGGACACGCCAAGACTCATGGTGGCCCAGGAGGCGATGATGGACCATTCGCCACGAGATTCCCTGGAGTTCTCAATCGCATCGAGGCGCGCTGTGGCATCCACCAACGCGGCGCGGCCGGTGTGGATATCGCGGATGAGGCGGTCTACCAGGGCGAGCTTGCGAAAGTTTTGAGCCTCCGGCTTGATAATGTGCACCACCTGCACGCCCTGCTGGCCGCCTACAGAAGTAAAAAGGCGAATGCGCTTGTGTGTGGCATCGGTGTGGCAGTTCCACACACCAAAGGCCTCGGCGATCGAGCGCACTTGCTCCTCGGCATCGGAGTTGGGGGTGCCTGCGGTAATGAGCAAAGCCCCGATGCGCGCAGAGACTTCGAGAGCTGCAGTGATTTCCGCGCGGTCTGCCAGGTCCACAGGCGCCAGCGGTGCCAGTGGGGGAGCCGCCGCCACGTCGATGGTGGCGTTGTTCGGCGACTGCTGCTGGCGCTTGCGCAGCGTTGCCAAATGATCGAGCCGAAAGATCTTCACCATGGTTTCTCTGAGCCTACTGCACCGCCGATTTTTTCCCACCTCAGGTGTATTCATCCCCTCCGGACGCGTAAGCCCTGGGAGATCAAATATTGCAAAGTGCTTACTTTTTGCGGAAACTTGGTGGCATATCAAAAGAAAGGGATATCAATGGCAAAAACCTTTGCACATCAGATCGTCGAAACGCTAGAACGGCTCGGGGTGAAACGCATCTATGGCCTCGTCGGCGATAGCTTGAACCCTGTCGTTGATGCAGTACGCACATCCAATATCGAATGGGTGCACGTGCGCAACGAAGAAGCAGCAGCCTTCGCCGCCGAGGCAGACTCACTCACCACCGGCGAGCTCGCCGTGTGCGCTGCCTCCTGCGGCCCGGGCAACACCCACCTGATCCAGGGTCTTTATGATGCCCACCGCAATGGTGCCAAGGTGCTTGCGCTGGCAAGCCACATTCCCTCCCGCCAGATCGGTTCGCACTTTTTCCAAGAAACCCACCCGCAGCGCATCTTCCAGGAGTGCTCCGGTTATTGCGAGATGGTGAATTCCGCCGAACAGGGCGAAGTAATCCTTCACCACGCCATCCAGTCCACCATGGCAGGCAATGGCGTATCGGTGCTGGTGATCCCCGGTGATATCACCATGCAAGACGCATCGGATCTTGGCTTTGCCAAGTCTGCTATCTCCAGCGGCAGGCCCGTGGTGTACCCGGATCCCGCTGAGGCAAGTGCCTTGGTGCAGGCCATTAACGAGGCAAAGACCGTGACCCTGTTCTGCGGTGCTGGCTGTAAGGATGCCCGCGAGCAGGTCTTAGCGCTGGCAGAAAAGATTAAGGCGCCGGTCGGCCACGCCCTCGGCGGCAAGATGTATATCCAGTACGACAACCCCTTCGACGTGGGTATGTCGGGCTTGCTCGGCTACGGCGCCTGCCACGATGCATCCAATGACGCCGATCTGTTGATCCTGCTGGGCACGGACTTCCCCTATAACGACTTCCTTCCCACCAAGAACGTGGCGCAGGTGGATATTAATGGCCGCAATATTGGTCGCCGCACCCGCATTAGCTACCCCGTGGTGGGCGATGTTGCTGCCACTATCGAAAATATCCTTCCCCACGTGGAGGAAAAGACCGATAGGAAGTTCCTGGACAAAATGCTCAAGGAACACCACAAGAAGCTTTCCGACGTCGTGGAGGCCTACACCCACAACGTGGAAAAGCACACCCCGATCCACCCGGAGTTTGTTGCCAATATCATCGACGAAATTGCTGATGAAGACGCCATCTTCTCCGTCGATACCGGCATGTGCAATGTGTGGTCGGCCCGCTATGTCACCCCGAATGGGCGCCGCGAAATGATTGGCTCCTTCCGCCACGGCACCATGGCCAATGCGCTGCCGATGGCGATGGGTGCATCTGCCGCAGACCGCAAGCGCCAGGTGGTGTCCTTCTCCGGCGATGGTGGCTTGGGCATGCTCATGGGCGAGCTGCTGACGGTGAAGCTGCACGAGCTGCCCGTCAAGATCTGCGTGTTCAATAACTCCTCGCTTGGCATGGTCAAGCTGGAGATGATGGTGGAAGGTCTGCCGGAATTCGGCACCGACCACGAGGAAGTGGATTACGCCGCTATTGCCAAGGCCGTCGGTATTCCGCACGTGAAGATCACCGACCCCGCCAAGGCGCGTGAACAACTCACCCAGGCATTCGCCATGGAAGGCCCGGTGCTCATCGATATGGTCACCGACCCCAACGCCTTGTCCATCCCGCCGAATATCACCATCGAGCAGATGCTGGGCTTTTCTAAGTCCGCGGTGAAAACCGTCCTTGATGGCGGCGTAGGCCACATGTTGGATCTGGCTGCCTCCAACCTGCGCAACATCCCTAAGCCTTAAACGCTTTCCGGGAAAAGAACAGCGGAGCTTGTGCAACAGCACAAGCTCCGCCTTCTTTCTAGGCGCTGCCTATTCCACCTCGGTGAACTTTCGATCCCATGCGGAACGAACCGGGTTGGCGTCGGCAAGCAAAATATCGAAGCGATCATTGGCAATCTCAATGATCTCTGAAAGCACCGTGCGACGCTCCTGCGCATCGGAGTTGGCTAGACGCCTCACACCTGCATCCAACACGGTGTCGATCGAGTCATTGGTGCCAAGATAGGCCACAAAGGGCAACCCAAAGCGATCGCGATAAGCGGCGGAAAGGTCGAGCAATTGGGCGGTTTGTACGTCGTCAAGCTCCTCTAAGTTCAAGGAACCTCGCGCGGCGCTTGTCTCGGTGGTTAAAAGCTCCGCCATGTCGGGATAATCCCTGATCAGGGCTTCCTGCTGCTCGGGGCTGCCGGTGAGGACGGCTACCTGGATGGCCTCGCGCAATTCATTGATATTGCTAAAGGGGCGCGCCTCCCATGCATCGTGCAGTGACCAGGTTTCGTTATTAAACAGCGGCGCCAGGGTGGCCTCGAACTCCTTTTGATCCATCTGGTTGAGCTCATCCAAGGACACGCCACCTTCCTGATTCCTGGCCACATCGCTACCGCTTTGGCGGCCAACGTGGAAGAAGAGCAGGTTGAGGATGATCGCAGTGATCGCACCGATGGACATGCCCGAAGAAACAAAGGTGCGGGTCCACTCAGGCAAGGATTCGGCCACCTCTGGCTTGAAGGTGATCAGCATGGCCAAGCCCAAAGCGGTGGTGACGATGACGGCGTTGCGATTATCGCTTAAGTCCGTCTTGGCAATGGTCTGCAAACCAACCCAGGCAACATTGGCAAAAAGTGCTAAGGAGGCCGCACCGAGCACCGGGTGGGGGATTGAGGCGACAATCGCGCCGGCCTTGGGCAGCAAGCCAAGCAGGATCATAAAACCAGCGGCCGAGGCGGCAACCCAACGCGACTTCACCCCGGTGATGCGCACCAAACCGACGTTTTGGGCAAAGCAGGTATAGGGGAAGGAGTTCATCACACCGCCGAGGAAGGTGGACACACCATCGGCGCGAAGGGCGCGCTGAATATCATCGCGGCGGATACGCTTCTTCACAATCTCACCGGTGGCAAAGACATCGCCGGTGGTTTCCACCATGGTGATGATCATGACCACGATCATGGAGAAAATCGCGCCGATATTAAATTCTGGGGTACCGAAGTAGAAGGGCGTAGTAATCCCCAGCGGATCTGCCTCAGCCACAGCATCGAGGTTGGCATCGCCCAAAGCCAAGGCCACCAAAGTGCCGGCCACCAGGCCGATGAGGATAGACAGCGTGCCTAAAAAGCCCTTGAAAAAGCGCTGCACCAGCACGATCAGCGCGAGCGTGCCAAAGCCATAGGCCAGATCGCGGCCTGCGGGGTTATCGGCGTAATTGACAAAGTCATTGGCAGAAACGGCCAGCAGCGAGGTGCCCATCACCAGCAGCACCGTGCCGGTGACAACCGGCGGGAAGAACTTGAGAAAGCGCGCGAAGATGGGGGTGGCAAAGAAGGTGAAAAGGCCAGCGGCGATCACGGCGCCGTAGACCGTGGGCAGTGATTCCACACCGCCCTGGCCATCGGAAACGCTGAGCCCGATGGCGATGATGGGCGCAACGGCGGTGGTGGTCACGCCTTGGATGATGGGCAGGCGCACGCCGACGTGCTTGCCAATGCCGACCGATTGGATCAAGGTGGCCAAACCACAAGTGAGCAGGTCGGCATTAATGAGGTGGATGGTGGTGGCGGTATCGAGGTTGAGCGAACCCGCGATCAGCAGCGGCACGATCACCGCACCGGCATAGAAGGCGAGCACATGTTGTAATCCGAGCGCTGCCAGTTTTGGTGGCGAGGGGACGGCGTCTACGGGGTGGGTCAGGGCAGTCAAAACGATGCTCCGGATACTAGGAGGGAGGATGACCGCTTTAGCTTATTACTTCCAATGCAGCGAGTGCCCCCGCGGTGAGGCAAGGCCGGTGGCTATTCGTGATCGAAGGCGGTGCCTTTGGGGTTATCGCGCAATAGCCAGCCAGTCAGTGCTGCACCCAGCAGGGAGCACACGGCGGCGAAAGCCAGCAACCACTCAAATGCGTGATTAAAGGCGCCGCTATCCACGGCCTGGGCAAAGGAGGCATCTTGGCCACTGGTGGCCGTGTAGAGCGCTGCCAGGAGGGTGCCAAACACGGCCACGGAGATCAGTGCGCCGAATTCATAGGAGACTTCCTCAATGGCCGAGGCCATGCCGGAGCGCGCCCGAGGTGCTGAGCCGATGATCGCCGTGGAGGCAACGGACATGGCAAAACCGGCACCAACGCCGGCGATGAGCATGCCGATGATAAAGACACTGAATGTGTCGGTGCTAGTGCCCAGGTAGCACACCCAAAAGCCCACGGCCATGATACCCAGCCCGCCGCCGATCAGGGGCAAGAAGCCAACGCGGTGTAGGAAGATGCCGCCAATGAGCGAGGTGGGGAAGGCCGCCAGGGCGGCAACGGCGGTGAGGAGTCCTGCCTGTAGTGGGGAGAAGCCCTCGGTGAGTTGGAAGCGCTGGGTGGTTACAAGCATCACGCCGGATTGGGTGAACATGGCAAATAAGGCGGTGAGCACGCCTGCGCTAAACAGGCGATTGCGGAAGATATCAAAGGCGATCAGCGGTTGGGTTTGGCGCCTTCCGCGCACCCAAAAGGCCACAGAACCGATGACCGTGAGCAGCAGTGCTAACCAGATGGAGCTTGGGTGTGCGATCTCTTTGATGAGCAAGACCAGGCCCGTCATGGCCAGCATCGCGTACATCGAGGAAAGCAGATCCCAGGGCTGGGTGGGGTGCTTGATATTTGCTGGGGCGAAGATGAAGGTGGCAAAGAGCGCAAGCAGCGCGATGGGGATATTGATTAAGAACACTGATCCCCAGTAGAAGTGTTCGAGGAGGAATCCGCCTAAGACCGGGCCTGCGGCCGCGCCGATGGTGGCCACCGAACCCCATATGGCGATGGCGAGGTTGCGTTCTCGCACGTCTTGGAAGGTCAGGCGCAGCAGCGCCAGGGTTGCCGGCATCATTACCGCCGCACCAACGCCGAGGAGGGCGCGGGAGGCGATCAAGACGCCCACGTTGGGCGCGAGTGCTGCGATAGCAGAAGCGAGGGCAAAAAGCACCAGGCCGATTTCGAACATTCGGCGGTGCCCGATGCGATCCCCCAAGGTGCCGGTGCCAAGCAGAAGCCCGGAGATGACCAAGGAGTATGCGTTAAGAACCCACAGACCTTCGAGCTCGCTCATGTGCAGTTGGGAGCGAAGTGCCGGAAGCGCGGTAAACAGGATCGAGTTATCGGCGCTGATCATGAGCAGGCCGAAGGAGATGACCGCGAGGAAAAGCCAACGGTTGGAGGTCTGGGAAGTCACGGGTGGCAACCTTACCCAATGCAGCCGGGCGAGATTGCATCTCAGCTTTTGCGCTGGCTCACAGCTAACACACAGCAAGGTGGTCTTTACTGGAATTGACTATTGCGAATTCGAATCCTTCAAAAGGAAGTAGCTATGAGCGACAATGCCACCCGTGTCTTAGTTGTGGATGATGAACCGAACATCGTTGAACTGCTCAATGTCTCGTTGAAATTCCAGGGCTTCGAGGTAGCTACGGCCACTTCCGGCGACGAGGCATTGGAGGTGGCCCGCCAATTCCAGCCCGATGCCTTCATCTTGGACGTCATGATGCCCGGCATGGACGGCTTTGAGCTTCTGCCAAAGCTTCGCGCAGAAGGCATGGACGGCCCGGTGCTGTACCTCACGGCAAAAGATGCGCTTGAACACCGCATTCACGGCTTAACCATCGGCGCTGATGATTATGTAACCAAGCCGTTTTCCCTCGAAGAAGTGATTACTCGCCTGCGGGTGATTCTGCGCCGCGGCAATCACAGCGAGGAGCCCCAAAACGACGCCACGCTCAGCTACGCAGACCTCACCCTCAACGACGACACCCACGAGGTAACCAAGGCCGGCAAGGTGGTCGAGCTTTCGCCCACCGAGTTCAACTTGCTGCGCTATTTAATGATCAATGCCGAGGTGGTGCTGAGTAAGGCCAAGATCTTGGACAATGTGTGGCACTACGATTTCGGCGGCGATGGCAACGTGGTGGAAAGTTACATTTCCTATCTTCGCCGCAAGGTCGATACCAGTGACACGCCCTTGATCCACACGGTGCGTGGTGTTGGCTATGTCCTGCGTAAGCCACGGAAATCTTAAAGCATGAGCGTTGCTAATCCCTATGCTTCCGCGGTGGTGGATCCACCGGCGAAGAAGCGCCGCAAAGGTTCCGGCCAAGCCCCCAAACAAGCGGGGCTCAAAGCAGTGCCGCTGCGCCTGGGCCTGACCATCATCATCGTGGTGGTGTCGGGCTTAGGGCTTGCCGCAAGTTCGGTGGCCGTGAACCGCACGATGGTGGAGTTGGTCTATTCGCGTATTGATGCCGATCTTGAGCGTGGTCTTGGCGGCTGGGCTTCTCAGGATTCGCTCTTCCAAGATTCCACCTCTGTGGCAGCCCGCCCGCCCACTGATTTTTATGCGGTGAAGTTCTTCCCCGATGGCACCGCGCTGGAATTTAATGAACACGACACCGCGCCCAACTTGGATCTTGTTGAGCCAGGTCGCGGCCCTCAGACCGTGGAATCCAAGGGCGATTCCGATGTGCACTGGCGGGTGATGGCTCAAACCGATAATGGTGTCACCACCGTGGTGGCGAAGGATATTGCCCAAGAGTCGATGATTTTGCAGCGCCTTGCCATCGGCCAGGTGGTCATTGGCATGTCGGTGCTGCTGATTACCGCGTTATTTGCCTTCTTCCTGGTTCACCGTGCGCTGCGTCCTTTGCGCGAGGTAGAAGCCACGGCAAAGGCGATTGCCTCGGGTGATTTTGATCGCCGCGTGCCAGAAGGTGGGGAGAACACCGAGGTTGGCGAGCTTTCCCATTCGCTCAACGTGATGCTGGAGCGCCTCCAGGGCTCCATTATCGAGCTGCAGAATAAAGAAGAGCAGATGCGCCGCTTTGTAGGCGATGCATCCCACGAGCTTCGCACCCCTTTGACCAGCGTGAAAGGCTATGCGGAGCTCTATCGTTCGGGTGCCACCGATGATGCAAAGCTGGTGCTTGAACGCATCGAGGCCGAGGCAAGCCGCATGAGCGTATTGGTGGAGGACCTCTTGGCCCTCACCCGCGCCGAGGGCTCGCGCTTTGAAGAGGCCGACGTGGATATTCTCGAGCTTTCCCTTTCCGTGGCATCTTCTCTGCGCGCTGCCTATCCGGGCCGTTGCATTGATGTGCGCAGTGAATGCGAGGCCATCCCGGTGGTTCGCGGCGATGCTGCTCGCCTGCACCAGGTGCTGACCAACCTCACCGTCAATGCCATCAAGCACGGTGGAGAAGAGGCCAAGGTGGCCATCAAGCTTTTCGACGCCACGCCCGGGTGGGTCACCATCGAAGTGGCAGACGATGGCGTCGGTTTAAGCGAGGAAGACGCCGCCCACATCTTCGAGCGTTTCTACCGTGCCGATACCTCAAGGGCTCGCGCTACCGGCGGCAGTGGCCTTGGGCTGGCCATCACCAAAACCCTGGTGGAATCCCACAAGGGCAGCATCGGTGTACAAAGCCAGCTCGGTGAGGGCACAGTATTTCGCATCGACTTGCCCAAAGACCCAAAGCGCATGCCCCCGAAGGCCTAAGCCACCAGCGCTAGTGAATAAGGGCTAAGGCCTCAAGGATCGGCACCGTTTGGCGCGGCAACTCCTCGTGGCGCACCCCATCTAACTCGATTGTGTGCCCAAGCTTGCTCGAAGCTGCCGGCACAATGCGGTCTGCAGTGGAGTAGATGGAGATAAGCTGCACGCCCTCCGGAGCTGCGGCGGGCAGTTGCTGGGTGATATCCACAAACACCTGGCCTGCAACAAAACGCACCAAGGGGCTGAGCATGGGCCGGCTGAGCCTATTAAAGGGCAGGGTTCGTGGCACGCCCTTAAAGGCAGCGCCAAGCCCAATAAGCCCACGCACCATCGTGGGGTGCTGCTGGGCAAGCCTTAAGCCCAATAAGCCTCCGGCTGAGTGCCCGACGATATCGACCTGCTGGATGCCCTGGGCCTGGAGCTTGGCCATATAGCTGTTGAGCTGGCCTAAGGAGGTATCCAAAGAGTCGGTGCCATGGGAGCCATAGCGCGGAGCAAAAAATGCCCTGCCGCGGTTGGCTAAGGCGCGCGCCGGGAACTCGAAGTTGCCGGGCGAACCAAGCGTGCCGTGTAAGAAGAGCACGGGCACTTGATCGCGCTGCAGCGGCGGTGAGGCTGGGAGGATGCCCATGGCAGGCACCCATTTCAGCAGTGCCATTAAGCTTCGAGTGCCTCGCGGATGCGCTGGGCTGCATCGTCCATGAGCGCTGGGTCTGTTTCGTTCATGCCCATGGCTTGGGAGAAGTCATAGTCGCCCATCTGGGAGGTGGGGAAGACGTGGATGTGGGTGTGGGGCACATCGAAACCGGCGATAATAAAGCCCGCACGTGGGGCGTCGAAAGCCTTGATAATTGCCTGCCCGATTTCCTGGGCCACCTGGCTGAGGCGAGTCCAAAGCTGCGGATCAAGATCGGTCCAGCGATCCACTTCTTGTACGGGCACCACGAGGACGTGGCCATAAGCGAGGGGTTCGATGGTAAGAAAGGCCACCACGTCTTCGCTGCGGTAGACGAATCGGCCCGGGAGTTCACCTGCGATGATCTTGCTAAATACGCTCATGTCTACCCAGGGTAGCCGGGATGTACTGTGCAGGGGCACCCGCGCGGGCAGCCTAGATACACTTGAGCCCATGCGCATTCTTCTGATTGGTTCTGGAGCGCGCGAGCATGCGCTTGCGCTTGGTATGAGCAAGGACCCGCAGGTAACGGAGCTTCACGCAGCACCAGGTAATCCTGGTATTGCCCAGGTAGCCACGTGCCACGCGGATGCCGGCCCGGTAGATGATGCCGAGGCCATGGTGAACCTTGCCAAGAAGGTCGATGCAGAGCTGGTGGTGATTGGCCCAGAGATCCCACTGGTAGCCGGCGTTGCCGATGCCCTGCGCGAGGCCGAGTTTGCCGTGTTTGGCCCGAGCAAAGCGGCCGCACAGATCGAAGGTTCTAAGGCCTTTGCCAAAGACGTGATGGCCGCTGCGGGGGTGCGCACTGCCCATGCAGAAAGCATCCAGCCCGGTGCCGATGAGGCCAGCTTGGACGAGGCATTGGGCCGTTTCGGGCCGAACTATGTGGTTAAAGACGATGGCCTTGCCGGCGGCAAGGGCGTGGTGGTCACCCGCGATCTGGAGCAGGCCAAGGACCATGCCCGCGCCGTGTTAGCTGCCGGCAATCCGGTTTTGCTGGAAAGCTTCCTCGACGGCCCCGAGGTTTCGCTGTTTTGCCTTGTCGACGGCTCCACTGTGGTGCCACTGTTGCCCGCCCAAGACCACAAGCGCGCCTTTGATCAAGACGAAGGCCCCAATACCGGCGGCATGGGTGCCTATGCGCCATTGCCGTGGTTGCCTGAAGATGCCACCCAGCGCATCGTGGATGAGGTCTGCGTGCCGGTTGCCAAAGAGATGGTTCGCCGCGGCACTCCTTATTCGGGTTTGCTCTACGCCGGTTTGGCCTGGGGCGAGGAAGGCCCGGCTGTGGTGGAATTCAACTGCCGCTTTGGCGACCCAGAAACCCAAGCCGTGCTCGCACTTTTGAATACCCCACTTGCGGGGGTGCTTTCGGCCGTTGCGCAGGGCCAATTGGCCACATTGCCACCGCTTGATTGGCAGCCAGGCTATGCGCTGACGGTGGTGCTGGCCGCCGATGGCTACCCGGCCTCACCAAAGACCGGCGCAGAGATCCGCGGCGCCGAAGGCGATCATGTGCTGCACGCCGGTACCGCTCTAGCAGGTGAAAAGCTTGTTTCGGCAGGCGGCCGCGTACTGAATGTGATTGGCGTGGGTGAGGATCTCGCGACCGCACGAGCCAAGGCCTATGAGGCCTTGGACGGCATTGAGCTTGAGGGATCGTTTTTCCGCAGCGATATTGCGCTGAAAGCAGAGCGCGGAGAGATCCGAATCTAAGTTCCTTATTAATTGTCGGGCCAAAACCTCGGGAGTAAGCTAACGGCTCGTGCATAAGACCCCAGCCCGACTAGTGGCCAGTAGCTTTGGCAGCCTCATTATCGTTGGCTGCCTCTTGCTGCTGCTGCCGGTGTCCCGAACCGGCGATGGCGGTGCGGATTTTGTTACCGCGCTGTTTACCGCCACCTCAGCCGTGTGCCTTACCGGCCTGATTGTGGTGGACACGGCCACGTATTGGACGCATTTTGGTCAGCTCGTCATCCTAATCCTGATCCAGCTCGGCGGTTTGGGCATCATGACGCTTACCACCTTCGTAAGCTGGGTGCTTGCCGGAAGGATCGGCGTGCGCAGCCGCCTGCACGCGGCTGCAGAAGGACGCGGCCGCCAGTTGGGCGAGGTCAAAGGGCTGCTGCTTGCCACCGTCTCTTTTACCTTCGTCGTGGAAACAGTGCTGGGTATTATCCTCACCCTGCGTTTTCACTCCTATGGCTACGACTGGCCAGCAAGCCTGTGGGAAGGCACCTTCCACTCCATTTCTGCCTTTAATAACGCCGGCTTCTCGCTGAAAAGCGATAACCTGGTGCAGTTCGTAGGCGACTGGATCATCATTTTGCCCATCGCCTTTGCCATCATCATCGGTGGTTTGGGCTTCCCGCTGCTGCTTGAGTTCTATCGTCGCTGGCGGGCACGGAGGCGTCGACAAGCACCTCCGCGCTTTTCCATCTCCGGCATCTTCGTCATGGTCGGCACCGTCACCCTGCTTACTGTGGGTTTTATCGGCACCGCCATCATCGAGTGGAACGGTGTGTTCAGCCACCTCGACACTCCCACGAAGATTCTTTCCGCCTTCTTCCACTCCGTGAGCTCTCGTACCGCAGGGTTTAACTCCGTGGACGTCGGCGCGATGCACCCCAACTCCTTGTTGCTCACCGATATCTTGATGTTCATCGGCGGTGGTACCGGTGGTACCGCAGGTGGCATGAAGATCACCACCATGGCAGTGATCCTCGCGGTGATGGTGGCAGAGGTTCGCGGTGACGAGCACGTCTTGGTGCACAAGCGCCGCATCCCCAACCGCTCGGTGCGACAGGCCATCGCCGTGACCGTGATGGCTGGCCTGCTGGTGGTGAGCGCCATCATGCTGATCATGCTGGTTGCCCCACAATTCGACCCCCAGCGCGTAACATTTGAAGTGGTGAGTGCCTTTGGCACGGTGGGTCTTTCCACCGGCATTACAGGCGATTTGCCCAAGGTTGCGCAATTGATCATCGTGGTGCTGATGTTCGCCGGCCGTATCGGTCCGGTGTCCTTGGTATCCGCTCTTGCAAGCCGCGATAGTAAACGTTTGTACTGTTATCCTGACGAAAGGCCTCTCATTGGCTAAGCATCATAATCACGCTCCCGTCGTTATCCTTGGCCTCGGCCGTTTCGGCATGGCCTTAGGCGAAGAGCTGGTCAATACCGGCGTGGAAGTCCTCGGCATCGATAGCAATGAGACGGTGGTAGACAAGGCATCCCAGGTGCTCACCTTCGCCGCTACCGCTGATACCACCAATGTGGAGGCCCTGCGCCAGCTCTCTGTAGATGAGGCCTCCCGCGTCGTGGTTGGCATCGGTACCGACATGGGTGCTTCGCTGCTCACTGCCTCCACGGTGGTGGACCTGAAGGTGCCAAGCATTTGGGCCAAGGCCGTGAATAATGCCCACGCCAAGATCTTGCGCCAAATTGGTGTGCACCACGTGATTCGCCCCGAGCAAGACACTGGACGACGTATTGCGCACCTGATGAATGGCCGCGTGCAGGAATATGCGGAGTTCGATCGCGACTACGCCATTGAAAAAGTGGCGCCGCCCGTGTCCTATCTGGGCAAGAAGGTATCGGATATCAAGGGCGTGCAGATCATCGCCGTGCGCCGCGCCGGTGGCCGCTTTGGGCCTTCCGATGGCGACATCGTATTGAAGGCCGGCGACTTGGTGCTCGCTGCCGGGCACCCGGATGAGCTGGAGCGCTTCGGCACGACGGACTAAAACGATCGCACTCACGCCTTTGAGATGAGGTGTTGCCCAGGAGGTTGATCAACCTCCTGGGCTTTTTGTGTGTTTTAGAGGTTTTGCAAGATGGTGCTGCTTAAACGCTTGCGGTTGGCATCATCTAAGGCGGAACCGGTGGCGTAGAGATACCCCCAGGCGCCATCGGCGCTCATGCGTGCCACCAGGCAGAGGAGTTCTTCTTTGCTGAGCTCGCCAATGGGGGTTTGATCCTCGGGGAACCATCGCAGATACACCTGCATCCAGGGCTCAAGCCACTCGGGTTCTTGGGATGCCTCGATAAGAAAGCGTTTTTCGCCCACGCTTGGTGCGCTAAGCGCTGCTTCTACATAGCCCTGGGTGCGTTCGCGCAGCGTTGCTTCTTCCAGGGCAGTTCCGGTGGCTTCTTTGAGAGCCTGCTCGAAGTGTGCTGCCAATTGTTGGTGCACGCCGGTAATCAGTGCGTGCTTGGTGGGGAAGTGGTAAAGCAGGCCACGTTTGGTCACCCCTGCTCTTTGGGCGACGGTATCGAGGCTGAGTGCTCCCATTCCGCCTTCTTCTACTACTTCCAGTGCTGCCTGAATTAGGCCATTACGTGCGTTTTTTCTTGCCATGTTGCCTCCGATCAAAAGTAACTATACCATTTGGTGTACTACACCAGTTGGTGAAGTAAACGGCGAACCTGCCGGCCAGGCTGCGCAGAAGACGCCGTCTCGCACACCAAGGGCTTAAAAAACACAACGCACCACAACCTAAGAAAGGAAGGGCGCATCATGGCGCAGGCAACAACACCCAAAGCCAACAAGAAATCATGGATCGGGCTTGCAGTACTCGTGCTTCCCATGCTCCTTATTGCCATCGACGGCATGGTCTTAGTCTTCGCACTGCCAGAGATCACCCAAGACCTCCAACCCACAGGCACGCAGCAACTCTGGATCCTGGATATCTACTCGCTCATGCTGGCCGGGTTGCTTATCACCATGGCATCCCTCGGAGATCGCTTCGGGCGCAAGCGAGTCTTGCTCATCGGCGCGGGGCTGTTTTCCATCGCATCCATCATCGGCGGGCTCTCGCCTAATCCCGAAACACTGATCTTTGCCCGAGCACTGTTGGGTGTGGCCGGATCGATGATGATGCCGGGCACCCTATCGCTGATCCGCAACATGTTCCTCGACCGCGATCAACGCCGCATCGCCATGGCCGTATGGGCCGCCATGGGCGCACTGGGAGCTGCCGCAGGACCCATCGTGGGTGGCTGGATTATCGAGTACTTCAGTTGGCACGCTGCCTTCTTTATGAACCTGCCCGTCATGATCCTGCTGCTCATCCTCGCGCCCACCTTGGTGCCAGAAAGCAAAAACCCCACCCCAGGGCGCGTGGATGTGTTGAGCATTATCTTGTCGCTCGGCGGCATGATCTCTTTGGTCTATGGCGTAAAAACGCTGGCTAATGATGAAGACACCGCAGTAGCGCTGCTCACCGTGGCAGCAGGCGCACTCCTGCTGGGCGTGTTCGTGGCGCGCCAACTTCGCCTGGCCGAGCCGATGATTAATGTGCGGCTGTTTAAAAACAAGGCGTTTAGCGGCGCAGTACTTACCAACCTGCTGTCTGTATTTGCCATGGTGGGTGCACTTTTTGCTCTCACCCAATACCTGCAGTTGGTCGCCGGGCTGAGCATTATCAAGGCCGCACTATGGCTACTACCCCAAGCATTCGTATCTGCCATCGCAGGCTTTATCGCCTCGGCGCTGGTAAAGAAGGTGCCCACCGCTGCGATCGTGGCAAGCGGCATGCTCATTACCGCTGGTGGCTTTGCCATGCTCATGGCGTTAACGCCCACCACGCATCCCTGGTTCGTGTCTGTGGCACTGTGCCTGGTGGGTCTGGGTTCAGGCATCGGGCTCACGCTCACCAACGATCTGATCATGAGCTCGGTGCGCCCCGAGGAATCGGGCCAAGCATCGGCTATTAGCAACTCCGGCTATGAGCTCGGCACCTCCTTCGGCATTGCCATCTTGGGCTCGCTGCTGCTGAGCTTCTACCGCAGCGGCGTGGAAGGCGCACTGCCGGTTGGCCTTCCTGTGCAGGTAGTAGAAGGGGCAGAAGAAACACTGGCCACAGCCTTAGTCTTTGCCCAAGAATTGCCAGGAGAGCTCGGCGCTCAGTTAGCGGCAGCGGCAACTGATGCCTTTACTCATGCCCTTGCCGCCACCGGCGGGGTAGCCATGGGCATCATGGTTGGGTTGGCTGTTTTTGCCACCGTGATGCTGCGCGGAGTATCTGCCCAAGAAGACATCGCAGAAGATCCACAGCCAGCACTTGAGCCTGCGAGCTAAAACAATCAACAACCCACAAGGGGGGGCACTGGCAACAATGCCAGGCGCCCCTTTTGTGGTTTTGCGGGCCTAGTTCACCTCGGTAGACCAGGTATGCACGGGCTTGCCGGTTTGCTGCTGGGCGATGTAGGCCTTGAGCATGCGGGCGATGGCCTCCCGGCGAAGCGGCGTATCGGGACCATCGAGCAGATCGCTGGCGGAGGCCGGCTGCCCATCTTGGCTCTCGCGGTTGTGAGACAAGACAGCGGCGGTGGCGTTTTCAAGTGCCATGAGCTGCCAAGTTGCGCCGTTTTGGTGGGTTATGGCACGCCCTTCGATGATGCTCAGGTTTTCGTCGATAAGCTTTGGATCCACCTCAAGCTGCTTCAAGCCCTGCTCGGCATAATCCAGAAGGTGCTCGGTGACGAGCTCGGATACGGGAATGCGACCAAGGGTAGGCCACTCAAGGTGGGCGTAGAGGCCATCGCGGGCGCCGGCGAAGAAGTTGCTGGTGGCGTCCTGGTAAGAAAGGCGCGACCACACGGGGCGGGTTTGGCCAACCAGGAACTTCACCATGCCGTAGTAGAAGGCGGCGTCGGCGACGATATCTGCCACGCTCGGGCCTGCAGGCAGCAGGCGGTTTTCCACGCGAATGTGAGAAAGCTCGGTGTTTGGATCGTAAATCGGGCGATTCCAACGCCAGATGGTGCCGTTTTGCAGGTTCAAGTAGTGCAGGCCGGGCTTGCCATCGGTGATGATCGGGGTGCCGGCCTCCACGCGGTCTTCGGGCAGGAGTGGGGAGAAGTAGCGAACGTTTTCCTCGAAGAGGTCGAAGGCGCTGGTAATCCAGCGCTCGCCAAACCACACGCGCGGGCGCACACCCTGGGTGATCAGTTCGGGCGTGCGGGTATCGATGGATTGCTCGAATACGGGAATGCGTGACTCGTGCCAAAGCTTATGGCCTGCGAACAGGGGAGAGTTGGCACTCAAGGCCGTCTGCACACCGGCGATGGCCTGCGAGGCATTCCACGCCGCGGCGAAGCGGTCGGGAGCTACCTGCAGGTGAAGCTGGATAGAGGTGCAGGTGGATTCGGGCGCAACATCTTCAAAGTCCTCGTGATAGCGCTCCTGGCGCTCCACATCGATGCGCACCAGCTCGCCGCGCGATTCCAACACGGAATTGGAAAGCGCCTTGTAGCGATTCTCGGGCGTCATCCAATCCGGGCTGTGCAGGAAATCGGTGGTGATACTGGGCAGGGTGCCGATCATGGCCACCTTAGCGCCGGCCTTGTGTGCCGCATCGCGCACCACGTCGAGGCGCTGCGCGAGGCCATCGTGGAGTTCGCGCAGGCCATCGCCGGCAATGGACAGCGGCGGGTGATTGAGCTCTACGTTGTAGGCGCCGATCTCGGACTGGTATTCATCGGCGTGCTCTTCGGGCAGCGCATCAAGCACATCGGCATTGCACAGCTTAGGCTGCATATCCTCGTCCACGAGGTTGAGTTCGAGCTCCAGGCCGATGGTGCCGTGGTTGATGAATTCAGCCTCTTGCAGATGCCTATCAAACACCTCCAGATCATCCATCAAACGCTGGCGGTAGCGCGTGCGTTGGCGGGGCGTATAAGACTCGGTGCTGACTGCATCTCCCATGGGAACACAGTATATGCACATTTTGGCATGATTTCTTGCTAGCTTTTCGACGCTCCCGCGTTTCGGATTTTTTTGTGGGGTTGAGGGGAGGGGTGGGGTTGGGAGCTATTGCTCGGCTGTGTTGGCTGAAAGCCTGAGAAAACGTGATGAACTCCCGGGCGGAGGTGAGGACGCAGCATCGCCCGCAGGTTTCGCATCTTCAGTAGAACTTGGCGCCGCCATTCGGGACGTGAGGAAGAAGTACATGCTGACTCAAAAACAACTTGCCGAATGAATCGGAACTTTCGACCGCACCCTCCGGGATATTGAGAAGGGCAGCACGAGCCTCAGCGTCTGGGCGGTGCAGACGGCGCTGGATGTGCTGGGGGTCCCGTTGCTTGCCGAAACTGAATTATGGTAAGGCAAACCTAATTTAATCATGGTACGGTAAACCTGATTTATTCGGAGAAATAAGAATTGAGGGGTATCCCATGATCAAGAGTCGGAAGTTAACTACACGGTCGCTGATGGCCTGCGTTGTACTGGGAGGCGCATCAGCGGTTTTCGTGTGGATTTCGGTCATGCTGAACGGGGTTCTAGCAGGCAGCGTTCCCTGGCTGGCTTACGTAGCTCCGTTACCATACTTCTGGGGAGTTATCGCAGCGGTTTTGCTCATCAGGCGGCCCGGTGTTGCTACATTGACGGGCATCGTGGCGGCAATTATCGGGTTCGGAGGGGTGATGGCTCTGCTAGCGGCGCTTCTCATTGAACTCGTCGCCTTCGTCGGCAAGGGGTTGCTGGATGGTACTGGTCCCTTGTTTGGGCGCTCGGCACTCATCTGGGCTGTATGCGCCGGCTTCGTCGGAGGCCTGTCACAGGGCATGGGCATTTTCATGGTAAGCGCAGCTCGAGACGCTCTGCCGTGGAATCTGATCCTATTGGGAGTAATCGTGAAAATCCTCATCGGTGGGGTCTATGGCTTCCTCACATTCCTGGTGGCGCGTGTGATTTACCGTTCTGGAGTGAATCCCCAAGGCTTGCCTGCCCGTGTGTAGTGACATCCTTCAATCGATGAGCGGACAATCGATGAACGGGCAGGGCCTCGAAGTATCTGGTCTATCACTGGGCTATGAACCAGATATCCCGGTTCTCTCATCACTGTCGTTTTCTCTGCCGCCGGGGTCCTACACGGTTGTGGCGGGATGCTCGGGCAGCGGAAAAACGTCGTTGGCCTACGCGCTGACGGGGTTGTTGACCTCCAGTGCGCATGGCTGGCAAGAAGGGGACATCCTTGTCAACGGAGTGAATCTCAACTCTATGCTTCCCGGTCAGTGGGCTCGCAAAGTCTCTTGTGTCTGGCAGCATCCGGATGCGCAAATGTGTGCAGATGAGTTGCTGATGGAGCCAGCGCTTCCTAGGGATTACCAGTCCCTCTCGGCCAATGAGACTGACGCTTACTGCAGAGAAATCCTCTCCTGGGTGGGACTATCACACCTTTCTGAAGTTACTGACCCACTGGTTCTTTCCGGGGGCGAGCAGCAGCGCTTGGCTTTGGCCGCCGCTATCGCGCAGGGGGCTCCTGTCATCATTCTCGATGAAGCCGCGGCAGCTTTGGATGCTGGTGCGCGGCAGCAATTCCACGACGCTGTGAAGCGCGTGTGCTCGCGGACAGCCGTGACCGTGCTCGCTATCGATCATCGTCCAGAGTTCCACCGGGGGCTGGCGCAGCGCATGATAGTGCTCGATCAGATGGGTCGCATCGCCTTCGACGGTGACTTTGAGGAAGGTTTGACCACGCCGAGGATTCTTCGCCGGCACGGCGTGCGCACGGAGGATGGACCTGGCCGCGAAGCACCGCCTGCCGTTGTCAGTGCCAGCTCCACCGCCAGCGCTGCACGGCTAGAGAGTGGCTCGGAGACACAGTCTGGTGCTGTGACATTGACGGATGTTTCGTACCGCCTAGATTCCGGACAACAGACGCTTTTGCCCGTAAACGTGCGGGTTGAGCCGGGAGATCTGGTGGCCATCACTGGGCCGAATGGCAGTGGCAAAAGCACACTCCTGTCTTGCATAGCGGGCCTCCTTCAAGGTTCGGGGAGGATTGAACCACCCCTGCCTGAACGGATCAATAGTGGCATGCAGTGGGTGATGCAGCGGGGCGAGAACTTGTATGAGCACGGCAGTGTTGAAGCCGAGCTCGTCAGCGCAGCAACCCGCGGCTCGTCCATGCGTCTTGACCAGCTCGATGAGGCGAATCGAACTCACATCACGCAGACTCTCACGGACCTCGGGCTTTCTGATGTGCTGGACAAACACCCCATGCACCTATCCGGTGGATTTCGGCAACGCCTCAATCTGGCACGAGCCCTGGTGTCGCAGCCGGAGCTTCTGCTGATCGATGAACCAACCAGTGCGCAAGATGCCCAAGGTGTTGAAAGAATTATCCGATCACTTCGAAGCCGCCGGGCAAACATGGCGTGCCTGGTGGTGACCCATGATGAACAGCTTCTGCGGGCTCTGCAACCCACGCAGACGATTAAGCTCACGCGACCGCCTGCGGAACCGTGCGAGCATGAAGCAGACCACACCGGTGCCCCTGCACCTTCTTCAGAGAGGAATGTGCTGCGCAGCGCGCGTCAGGAATCTGCTGGAAAGCTTGGCTTTTTGCATCCAGCCACAGCGCTAGCCTGTGTGGCAGCGGTATGGATAGCGGCGGTGAGGAGGACGAACCTGCATGAGCTATCACTCCTGGCTACGGTGCTGCTGCTGATGGCGGTGATCTTTGCCGTATCGACGAAGAGTCTTCCTAAGCTATTCCTGGGGTTGGGGGTAGTGTGCGGGATTGGTGCGCTGACATGGCTGGGATTTTTACCCTGGGTGGATACGGCGGGTTCTGCGCCGTGGTTCAGCGCAGAGAGAGCCACTAAGGCGTTTCTCCCGGCTGCCCAAATCTCAACCCTTGTTCTGGCTTATGTGGCTTTCGCCAGTATGGTCAATGCGAAACAACTTGTGGACTCATTACTGGCCGCGGTGCCCATTCCTTACCGCTTCCTGGATGTTGCGATTTATGGCTCGAGGTTTGCTGCCCGCATCAAGCGTGATCTGCGTTTTGCCAGACACCAACGGTGGCTGGCCACGCGGCGCAGGCGCCCGGGCTTCCACCCCTTGAAAACGATGGCCATGCTGGTTAGTGCTTCCCTGCGCGATAGCGAACAATTGGCAGATGCCTTAGATACGAAGGGTTTTGGGGCCAGCAGCACACGGACGATTAGGCACGCCAGAAAACTCAAAGTTCGGGATTGGTTGTTTGCAGCGGTCTTTCTGGTGTTCCTCTGTGCGCTGCCGTACGTCGCGAACGTCGTGTGGCATTAGGCCGCCCAATCCGTTCAGCCTCACTATGCCCCCCCCCGCATTACCCACCACCGAACTACCGCGCCTGCCATAATGTCCCCACGTCATCTTTTTCTGAAGCACTGAGCCAACTGCGAGATAACCAACCCCAAGGCAAGTACGGCCTCGCTTTTGAAAAGATGATGGTGAACTACTTCCGCACCGATCCGGTTTTGTGCAGCGAGTACGACCAGGTTTCTCGCTGGACAGATTGGCGCTACAACGACGGCAAGGCAGATACCGGCATCGATCTGGTGGCTCGCCGCCAAGAGGATCGCCGCTGGGTGGCGATCCAGTGCAAGTCTTATAAGCCCACCACTTCCATCCAGAAATCTCACCTGGACTTCTTCTTCGAAGCATCGGGGCGCACCTTCACCACCGAAGAAGGCACAGAATCTTTCGCGCAACGCATCATCTCCACCACGGATAAATGGTCTTCCAATGCTGAAGTCATGCTGGAAAACCAGGGCATCCCCACCAACCGCATTGGTGCTGCCGCCATCGCAGACGCACCGATCCACTGGGACCTCACCTTCCCCGGCTCGGAGATTGAGATCAATCTATCCCCGCGCCAGACCTTCGAGCCCCGCCCGCACCAGGCCACCGCGATTGCCAAGACCATTGAGGGCTTCAACACTCATGACCGCGGCAAGCTCATCATGGCCCGTGGCACGGGCAAAACGTTCACGGCTCTCCGCCTAGCCGAGCAGGTCGCCGAGCTCAACGGTAATCGCGCCCGTGTGCTCTTCCTTGTGCCGTCGATCTCCTTGCTCTCGCTGACGCTCAAGGAGTGGACTGCTCAGGCCCGCCTGGATCTGAAGTTTTATGCGGTGTGTTCCGATACCAAGGTCTCGAAGAAGGCTGAGGATATCGCCTCCTATGACCTGGAAGTTCCCGGTTCTACCAACGGCGCTGATATTGCCGAAGCCCAAACGACCCGCATCCGCAGCCTGCTCGATAACGCCGATGCCACGCTGCTCAAAGAGTTCGATTCCTTCGTGGAAGGCCTACGCGCTAACCTCAACGATTCCATCACGGGCGATGAGGCGATCGGTATGCTCTCGCAACACCTGATCACCGCGCCGGTGTTTAATGCGCTGTTCTCGGAATACGACTTCGCGGCGCACAATCCGGTCTCTCGCGTGATGTAGCGCATGGTGGATGCGCTGGCGGATAAGCGCTTGGAGTCGGAGATGGAAGGCTTGGAGAAGTTCTACCAGTCCGTTCGCGTGCGTGCCAGCGAGGTCACGAGTGCTTCCGGTAAGCAGCAGGTGGTGAAGGAGCTCTACGAGCGCTTCTTCCGCAAGGCCTTTAAAAAGCAGGCAGAGGCCCTGGGCATTGTGTACACGCCGGTGGATATAGTGGACTTCATCTTGCGCGGTGCCGATGAACTTTCAAAGAAGCACTTCGCCCGTGGGCTGACGGATGAGGGCGTGCACGTGCTGGAAGCTTTCAATCCGACTTGGATACAAAATGGCGGCACAGTCGAGTTGGCTGCGTGAGTGGTTCAAATGGGAAGTCATTGGTTCAGCCCAGGGAGAATGAGGTACTAGGGTGAAGATTTGCTGTGTGGAAGGGTGCGGCCAACTCGGAGCGTTTACTACTCGCACGCGGCCGACGTGGTGTCTCGATCACCTCCATCAGTTTTACTCTCAGGGTGGTCTTACCTTGCTTGAAGAATTCACCAAGGCATCTGCCTACTTGCTGACTCGGTGTTTGCGTTGCGGTTTTGAGGGGCACTACCGCTTCGATTATGTTCTTGACCGGTTGCAAGCCGGTGAACTTGTTTGCCGGGCTTGTTACTGGCGTGCGTGGGCGAAGGGAGCCCGCGCCATGTCGGGCTGTTTCGATCAGCCCGTGGAGATATCTTCCGTCAAGAAGAACGCCGAGGCTCATGGCTACACATATCTGGGGCCACTGACGAATCCCAGCTTGGAGGATGATCCTCACGCCACGCGCTGCAATTTCTGCGGCAGGATCGAAGCGCAACGCAATGGGGATATTGGTTGGCGTTGTCCCTGTCGACGGAACCCGAAGTCCGCAACTGCAGGAACCAAGAAGGCCCGAGGCGCTAACCTCCTCAAAAACTCCAGCAACAGAGCTGTCGAATGGTGGGATCACGACCGCAATCCGGAATCCCTCTGGGACACAGCTACTTTAAAAGCGCGCCGAGAAGCATGGTGGACCTGCTCTGAAGGGCATTCGTTCAGGGCTCGCATCCTAGATGTCACGAATGACTATTTCTTCTGCCCTGAGTGTCAGGAGATTCGACGGGTTGCCTGGGAAGAGAAAAGAGCTTCTTTTGCAGGTAAGAATATCGCTGATGTACCCGAGCTGCTGGCCGCTTGGGACGACGACCTCCCTCCTGAGAGTGTTCGAGTCGACGAGAGTCACTGGGGATCGGGTTATAGATTCCGGTGTCCTGCTGGTCACCGAAACACGCGCCAACCTCTCAGCTATCTGTTTGGGGGCTGTTCTGCTTGTAAGGCAATTAAGACCGGGAAAGCTAATGCGGATGCTGCGGCAGCTAATCCCTCCGCGAGCAGGTTGACACCAGAGATCGGCAGCCAGTGGCATCCCACCAAAAATGGCAATTTGCGCCTTGCAGACGTCTCTCCCGAGTCTCGTCGCGTTGTCTGGTGGCGAGACCCTGTCTGCGGACATGAGTTCCAAGCCACTCCCCGAGAACGTGATAAATATGAGCGGTATCGCTGCCCTGTGTGCCATACCATCCTTGATTCCCTGGCATACCATTACCCAGAGGTTGCCGATGAATGGTCGCCAGATAATCCGCTCTCGCCGTGGGAAATCCGTCCGAACACCGCTCAGTTAGCTGAGCCGCCCCTTTGGGCGTGCAAAAACGATCCGGCTCACAGGTGGCGGGCTATGCCAGCAGCGCGAGTCAATGGGTCGCAATGCCCGGAGTGCATCGAAACAGGAAAATCACAGATCGAGGCCGAGTACCATTCGGCAGCCCTTGCGCACTGGGGAAACGCGAAATCTGGTTCCCGCATTCATTCTGCAAAGTTCCAGGCTCACTCTTCCTGGACTGTTGATATTTGCGTGGATCTTCCATCCGGAAAACAGCTCGCCATCGAATATGACGGCTCGTACTGGCATCGGGCCAAGGCGGACGTTGATCGCGTCAAGAGCTTAGATCTCCTGGCATACGGGTTCATTGTTGTTCGACTCCGTGAAGCACCACTCCCTTCGCTGAACATCGCAGACCCGAACTATCGGGAGATCACCGTATGCCCCGGCGCTCAAGACCCTGTACACGATGTCGCAGTTATTGCTGAGACGATCACTTCTTGAGCGGGATCGCCTGCGACCTTCCATCCCTGAACGTGAACGCGATGGTGGAGTCGACGCTGACTTCGGCGTGGTCGACGAGGGTGTGCCATAGGTATGGGGTGAATTCGATGCTTGAGGGGTCGGGGTGCGATTTGTTCCTTGTAGTAGCGGTAGGCGGCTTGCCGGTTCTCTCGGTCGCTGATCTGGTCGAGGAGCTGGTGGTGAGTTCTTTGACGACGTGCTGAAACTTGGGCTCGTTCTCCTCCCGCATCCCGTTCTCGTAGGCCATCCATGCGGTCGCCGGCGAATAGCAGATCCGGCCCGCGTACTCGCCAACCAGGTTCGTCGCCTGGCCGACGTCGGTGAAGTCCTCCGGCTTCAAGCTCGATCACCGGCAGCAGGCCACGCGTGTTCTACAACAGGTCATAGATGAACAGCCAGCCCTTCTGCGTCCAGTACATGTGGGTGCGGGTCTTGCCCTTGTCGTACTCGTGCGTCTTGGGCTGGGTGTAGGCCTGCTCAACGAAGCAGGTCTAGAAGAACCAGCGGCCGGACTGGTGAAACTGCACCTGCTCCTCGCGCAGAATCTGGTTGAGTTTTCTTCGCAGGAAGCCCGTAGTCCTTGGCGATCTCGGTGGTGGTGATCAGCGACGGCGGTGCCACCTCCAACACTGCCTGTTCAGCGGAGAGCCTCTTGGTCCGCTCAGCGCAGGGTGGCGATCGCCCGCTCAAGGAACTCGTCATCATTGAGCAGCTCGTCGATGGCGTACATGCCGTGGCGGCGGATGGACGGGAGGACGTCGTCGAGCACCCACGCCTCGAACTGCTCGGCGGCGGGTAGCTTGAAGGAGACAATCAGCCGGTACAGGTCGCCCTCGCTGATGAACCTGACCTGCTGGATGTCACCAGACGCCTCAAGGGGGTATTGATTAACGGGCCCTTGCAGTGACGCGCCAGGGCATCATTCGTGTTGGCGTAGCCGAGGGCGGTCGCCACGGCCCGGCCGCAGAACAGGATCTGCCCGCCGGAGGTGATGGTTCGGATCGTGCCGAACTCGTGATTGGTGAACGCTTGTAGCGCTGTAGCCATGACCAGCTGCTTTTCTAAGAGCCGGGTAGACAAATCGCGGGCGCGGGATGCGCCAGGCTCTCACCTGGCAGGCATGGCAGGCACCGAAACCGGACACGGTGTGAGGAAGACTCTCGCTCATACGCCCCCGAGGGCCGGCGAATCCGGACGGGTCAGAGGGCACACTAATGTGTGAACGTACCGATGGCTCCGTGCCCCGTGCCATTGCTTCGGCGTCATCAACGAGGTAGCATTGTAGTCAACATGACCGGTTCCGCTGCCCGCCTCGGTGGGAGTCCAGGGCCGGTCTTCGTTTTTCGTATCAAACAGGGGTGCGCGTGGAGCAGGTGAAGCAGTTCAAGACCTACGGTGAACAGGTCGAATTGCTTCGTCAGCGCGGGATGCTAGTGAATGATCCCAAGCATGCCGAGATGCTGCTGGCTCGATTGAACTACTACCGCTTGTCCGGATACTGGTACCCGATGCGCCGTTTCTCCCAAGACGACGGCACCGCCCAAGATGAATTCGTTGACGGAGCATCGTTTGACTTGGTGGTAGCTCTCTACGGGTTTGACGAACAATTGCGCCACAGCGTGTTCTTCGAGCTTGATCGCGTGGAGTTGGCTATTCGGACCAAGCTCGGTCACGAACTGGGCCGCCTTGACCCGCTGATCTATTTGGATCCGCAACGTTTGAACGCCCGGGCACGGCAGCAGAACAAAGACGGGCGTAGCGTGCATGAGGTGTGGCTGAGAAAGTACCAGTCGGCATTGAAAGCGTCGAAGGAGGACTTCGTCGCCCACCACAAATCAAAATATGGCGGGACTCTACCCATCTGGGCGGCCGTCGAAATCATGGATTGGGGAATGCTGTCATACCTGTACGGCATGTCGCCCAATATCGTGCGCAAACGGATTGCCCAACCCTGCGACCTAACTGGTCCTCAGTTCGAATCGTGGCTGAAATCCTTGAATATTCTGCGCAACTACGCAGCTCATCATGCAAGGATGTTCAACCGTGTTTACGACATCAAACCGAAACTGAACAATGACGTCAGGCTGGCTCCGGTAGCTGAAGGAATGAATCGCGTGTTCGGGCAGCTCTCCCTTATCCAATACTTGCACCGCCAACTGGACTTGTCTCCAGCCGACCGGCTACCGACGCTGTTCGACACTTACCCGCACAACCCCATCGTGCCGTTTTCTCGCATAGGCGCACCTGACAACTGGCGCGAGTTGCCTCTTTGGCGTGTTTAATCCTTGCGGTAGTAGTCGCATTCGTAGCCGTCGGCGTCGAGTGGGAGTCCTGCTGCCCAGTCGGGTGGGGTCATCATGAGCTGGCAGGCATCGGCGACGGTGAAGTCGGAGTTTTCGGGTTCGTCGATGACGATTTCGTCTTGGACGTGCATGACAATCGTGTGCCCAGCCTGAGCGGCGGGTGTCATGGCGCGGACAAGAAGGTCACGAGCGACTGCTTGGACGATGTTCTCGACGAGCGTGTCGCCGTAGGTTTCCAGCCGCCCCCATTTGCGTCGGGTCGTGACACCGCTGTAGATGATGGGGTGCCGCCCCTCCGGTTCTCGCCCAGCTTGGGCTTCACTTAGGCCAGCCGTCTGTCTGACGTCGGTGTGATGAACAGGATGCCGGACTCGGCGGTGAAGCCGAGGTTGCGGGGCTGAACAGCCTGGCGGGTGGTGATGGTGTCGAGTGGGGTCTGCTTGACGTTCGCCCAGAGTTGCACGATGTTAGGGTTCGCCGCCCGCCAGGCGTCGACGATGGGTTTGAGTTCGTGCTCGGCCAGCCCCATCCGTAGGGCACCAATCGCCTTGAGCGCTCCGACGGAGCCGTTGTAACCGCAGGCCAGTGTGGCGATCTTCCGCTTCTGGCGCAGCTCAGTGTTGATGCCGTGTTTTTCGACAGGGACGGACGCCGAACATGCGCGACGCGGTCTCGCAGTAGAGGTCTTTGCCGTCGCGGAAGGCTTGGAGGGTGGATGTTTCTCCGGCGAGCCAGGCGATGACACGGGCTTCAATCGCGGAGTAGTCGGCGACGATGAATCGACATCCGGCGCTGGGGATGAACGCGGCACGGATCAACTGGCTCAAGGTGTCGAACACCGAGTCGTAAAGCAGTTAAAGGGCGGCGAAGGTTGCCTTGTCGGGTGAGGGTTCGGGGGCATCGAGGTCAGGCAGGTAGTTTCGGGGCAGGTTTTGGACTTGGACGAGGCGTCCGGCGAACCTGCCGGTGCGTCCCCGCTCCATAGAACTGGATGAGGCCGCGTGCCCTACCGTCCGCACCTGCGAGTTTATACACCGCCTGGTGCTTCTTCACCGAGGATTTCGCCAGGTCACCGCGCAGCTCCAGGACTTCCTCGATCTTGCCCGTGGCGGAGTCGAGGGCTGCTTCGACATCGGTCTTCGCAAGGGAATCGATGTGGCAGCCGTGGGTGGTGAGCCATTCCTTTAACTGGATCGGTGAGTTCGGGTTCTCCAACCCGGTCAACTCCCGCGCCCGTGCAAACGTCACGCTACGGTTCTGGTCGTCGAGAGCGACGGCAGCATCTGCGAGGGTCTGGTCGAGCAGGATTCCCGTGTCGTTGATGTTCTGATCCAGGGCGTAGGCGGCCCACTCGGCGTCAGGCATCGGACACAGCGAGAGTCGGTCGTGGATCGCGAGCTCAAGCTCGACAACGCGCCGGCTGTACTCGACGAACTGTGACCTACCATCTGGGTGGCTGCCGGGGAGATTCGTGGTGCCGTCACCATTCAACACGGAGGATGTGGCTGGCGTGTAGAACTGTTTGATCCGCTGCTTACCCGCCGTGCCCTTCTGAACGTCGAGGTTAAGAGCCACCCCACCGCATCCAGGCTCATCGGCAGACCGAGGTAAGCCGACCACACCATCGTGCAACGCCATTGGCTCGGGTCAAGAAACCCGAGTGTCAACAGCTCGGAAAAAGCTCAATATTGTCAACCACGCTTCAATGAAGTCGATGACGGGGGAATCGATTGAACCCAATATCTATGGAGACTGGTTGAATCAGCGCTCGGAGGAGTTCGAGACCTGACCGGTGTTGGGTGATAAGAAAACTCGCAGTTGAAGAAGTTTTTTTATGGCTACTCGATGGGATTAAGGACAAACCGCGCTTCCTAGCTTTATGCGTTTGCTAAACCGGCGGTAATCAATAACGTTGTTAGGCTGGTTAAGGCGTATTCTGAGGCAGTTGCCGCGCTCCGCTCTGACGAGAAGCCCCAAGAGCTGTTTACGCGTTTGCCTGAACTTGTTGATCCGAAAGAAATTAAGTGGTCATCTAGTTTGACCAATTATTTAACCCGACGTGTCCAGATCGTGCCGAATAGAGGACAAATCGTTCAGTCAATTTATCGACCATTTTGTCGACAGTGCGTGTACTTCGATGAACATTTGAAGCATCGCCTAGCTCAACTTCTCACTATGTTCCCGCCGCCGGAGCACGACAACATCGGGTTTCACATTGTGAATCCGGGAAGCGCTAAACCATTCTCGGCGGTGGCCGTCAAGATGACTCCTGACCTCGTAGCTTGGATTTCTAACGCTGGGCAGTTCTTCCCATGGTGGACGTGGAAATGCGTTGAGGTTGCCGACGGTGTGTTGGATTTGAATTTGGGGCGGACGGTGTCCACTGGCCAAAAAGGGCAGGATGGAGAAACCCGTTCTCGTTACCGGCACGTGGACAACGTTGCCGACGAGATTCTTTCCAAGTATCGTGCGGCGCTCGGGGATGTGACGAAGGACGACATTTTCCATTTCGTGTACGGGCAGTTGCATGACACTGCGTATCGCGCGAAGTACGCGGCTGATCTGAAGAAGATGCTGCCGCACATCGAGACGCCTATCTCACGGGAGTGGTTCGACATGGTGGTGGCGGCTGGCAGTGAACTCACGGCTCTACACGTCGAATACGAGGATGTGGAGGCGTACCCGCTGGACGTGCAGATCAAGCAGGGCTGCTCTGAAGATGATCGCGAGATGTGGCATTTGACGAAGGTGAAGTGGGCTAAGTGCAAAGGTCCCGAGACCGGCAAGAGTGTTAATGATGTGACGAAGACTTTCTACAACACGAAGTTGACGATCACTGGGTTCCCGGAGGATTCGGAAGACTACCTGTTGGGTTCAGGTTCAGTACCGGCTTGGATTATCGACCTCTATCAAGTGAAGAAGGACAAGGCATCGGGTATCGTTAGGGACCCTAATGATTGGGGGCAGACGAGGTGTATAATCCCCGTTACATTGTGGATGTGATTGGGAAGGTCACCCGTGTTGCTGTGGAGACTGTGCGGATCGTACAGATGCTGCAAATGCATGCCGTTGGTGGAATGATTGCGCTTCGACTGCGTAAAATTTGCAGCCTCTCGCCAACACGAGTTGCGATTTTGAGCAGGATTTGTCTCGTCCGGGATCCTTGCTTAGTTGCTAAACTCTTGTAGATTACTGCAGGTGAGGGTCCGTTTTTAGGTCAACTCGAAACTAGAGTGTCCGAGGGTTCGGATGATTGCAGTCTAGCGGCAAATTCCGCCGGGGTGAGATACCCCAGGGGAGAATGACTGTGAAAGCTGTTGTGTGGCGGCGGGTGGCACGTCACTTGGAAAGAATCCTCGATGGTGCTGATAGCAAGGTGGGAGCTAGATCGTGGCATCTTTCCTGTGGGGCAAACATAATCTCGAAGGATTGTGTCAACAAGGATCAATTTTCACTAGCGGCATGGTGATGACCGTCTGCAGTATATGCTCGAAACCGCAATCGTGGGAATATGGCACCCGTAACCTAAACCGGCTGTTCAGTTTCTAACGAAAAGTGGCAGTAGAGCCTCCCGGCGATCCGTGAATCAGAAGAAAGCAGAACCTCATTGATCACTCATCGTTGTTCAAACTCCATGAGGGTATGCCGAAGACCTGGTTCATCGAAAGATATCGAAATTACGTTTTCTTGTCCAGCCCAATCGTTGAGATTTCTAATGGCATCATCGCTGAGCTCTTGCACAAACAGAAATGCAAGGTTGTGCTTGGCACGTGACGCGGCGACATAGAACAGGTTTCTTGAGTGTTGAAACGTACTGTTTTGGAGCTGTTCCGAGTTGTGGTCGGCAATCATTTTTGCGAAGTTATACTTTGACCAGCCACGGCCGACAACAACAATTACATCGTCAAATTCTGCACCCTTGACAGCGTGTTGGGTTGAAAATAGGGATCCGTCCTCGAAATATTGGCGGAGTGCGCGTATTTCGGCATATGGTACGGCTAAGAGTTTCTCATACTCGTCGAGACTTCTCGGCTTCTCAAATGTTTCGTCGGGTGTCAGCACCTGAAGTGACTCTGTCAGCTGGCGATGTCGATCGGCGACTTTTGTGGGAATCGCGAAAAAACTTTGTTGGCGTGAGAGCTCGAGTACATCTCCAACTGTTCCTGTAATGCTTTTGGAATTGAGCGATTCGAAGAATTTAACCCAAAGTTGTTTGTCTTTTGGTGCTCTCAGGGTTGGCCCCTTGCTTCCGAGGATTCGGAACAGCTCTCCGAATTTGCGTTCGACAAAAGCTTGAATTGCAGGCTCTAGGGTGTCGACAAGGAATTCAATAACGGGATCTTCTTTGTGTGTGAAAGCGTCGTTGTAGTGAAAAATCTCTGGAAGGGAGGGGTACCCTAACTCGTTTGCGATCGCGCGGTGTGTGAGCATGAGCACTTTTAGATTCTTTGAGTCCTTTGCCCATACGCTAATTCGAGAGTCTTCCTGAACCCATCTAAGGCATGATTGGGTAGCTTCATGGGAGATTTGCCCCTTCCAAGACCTCGTTAGACGTTTGCCCGGCCATTCGTTCGTGTGAAAAATGGTTACAGTGCCACTTTCGGCGTTCGCTTTTGGAGCCTGCGGTAGCTCGGGTCGTAAATGGTTAAGGAAATCCACTACTGATTTGTCTGACCGGAAGTTAGCGTTCTTAGGGATGTATTCGAGCGAGGAATGCTTAATTGCGCCACAAGTCTTGTCGTAGATCTGTTGCCAGTGGTCGCCAAAGAACCCAACTATAGGTGTTATACGGTCACTGTCCCAGCCAGACAAAATCGCATCTGCAAGTCCAAGCGGAGTGTCTTGATATTCGTCAATAAAGATGACGGGGAACCTATCTGCAATTAGTGACCGAAACTTCTCATTACCGAAAAGCTGAATCGCAAGTTCGGGAATGTCGTCATGATGAAGTGTGATTCGATCTTGGTGTATTCCACGGATACCTAAGTCGTAGACTACCGGAAGTTCTTTGAAATCGGGCCGCTGCTCGTGAACCAGCTGCCAATTTTTCAATGATGGAAGTGCCGATGCTAGAGCCTTTTGGTAAGGGCTGATCATCTCCCAAAGGAACCCATGCAGAGTGTCGGCGAAGATGGTTGGATCTTCGTCAGTTCTTGCCTTGATTTCGTCTCGAGCCACTCTTGTATATGTCAGACAAGCCACTTTTTGGTCAGTGCGAGGTAGATAGTCGGCCTTGTTTTCCAAAATGTGCCGCAGTGCTTGGATCAGCGAGTATGTCTTGCCTGCTCCGGCTCCGGCTTCAAGTATAAAGTTTTTCCTATTCTTGAGAGCCGTGAAGAGGGCGTCAATTGTCTCCTCACTCATCAGTTCAGCGTTGTTTGCCAGGGATTTTTCTTTGTGCTTCATAGAACCACGCCTGTAGCTGCTTGTTCTGGCTCGGTCAGTGTAGGGTAGCTAACTAGCCAATCGAGACCTTGTTGGATATACCGAGGGATTTTCCAGTTACTCTGGTCCACGGCGAATCGCAATGCAAAATCGCTTTTCTTTAGGCGTCCAGCAGCTTCCCGTACGAGCTGCTCGTCGCCGATTTCCTTCGTAAGAGTTAGCCCCTCCACCTCAGGGTTTGCAAGCAGGAAAGCATCCTCGAACGTACGTCCACAAGCTTCGGTATCTGCTTCGGGGACTTGGAACGCAAGGTAGCGGTTCTTCGAGATAATTTCGTCCGACTTTGCAGCCTCTAAAAGGTCAGTCGGAGTTTGCACTGCTGTTTTTTCTGGGTTTTCGAACCATTTCTTAATCGTCTCGTTGCTGGTGGCTGTGCCCGAGTGCACAGTTGTTGCAACTAGACGGGATGTCGATTCAGATTGTTCGACAGCATCGATGTCCGTGATGACTAGCGTTGGAATGTGCAAGAAATCAAGGAGCGGGAAAAATAAATGTGCGTAAGCCCCTCCCACTTCCATGATGGTGACATACTGGTTCCCGAGTTCATGCTTAGAATTCCTGATGCCCGCGGGAACAATAAGGCGTTCGCTGGTTCCTTCTACAAGTATCGCTTTGTCCGCGAAAAAGAGGTCTGAGCGAACCAAAGTCAGGTACTTGTGAAGGAACTCCTCATCGATATCCTCTGCGTCCGTGAGATTTAGAACAACTGTGTGGCAGCCTATGTTGGCTTCAGGGGCGTTTTCAACTCTGAAGTACCGGATAGCCGAAAATTTGGCACGGTTGGCAACGTGAGACGAATGGGTTGACACTGTGAACTGAGGCCACCAGTTTTGTTCCACTTCGTGCAGAGCAGGGAAGAGCATCGAGACCGAAGCGAGTTGTTCGATAAATACCTCTTGCATCTGTGGGTGAAGATGCGCCTCAGGCTCTTCGATGAATATCAAATGCAATCCAGGTAAGTTGCCTCTGCTGGCAAACTCGCGGTAGTAGCTAAGCAGAGTGAAGAGCATTAAGATGAGGTTTCGAGATCCGAGTCCGCTGTAGGATTCGGGGAGGGTCACCCCTGCTGCACCATCGTAGCGGATGCTGGTGTGTTTTCCTAAGACTCGTGCGATGTCTAAGGTGGTTTCGGCTCTGATGCCTGGATCCACAAGGCCGGGGTAACCAAAGCTTTGGAGTGCAGGAATGAGCCCCTCCACCATTTCACTGACTTTTGCACCCAGCTGGCGCTCAATATCAGCGACTGCTTCTTTGAGTGCTTCCACGGTATTTTTCTGACTGTTTCCATCTTCTTCTCGCGCGGCGGCATCAAAAAGTGTCTGGAAAATGTCTCCGATTAGGTCCTTTGGTCGTTCTTTTTCATCATCAAGACCTCGTTGAGCTTTCAAGAAGTGAACGGTAAGAATGCGCTGCATTGCCTCAATGGTGATTTCTCGCCTGTTTGTGACATCGCCAGGATCAATTGCCGTGATTGATCGCCCATACATCGCTGGAACTCGATCATTAATGATCGTGAGAACACTTTCTAGGTCCGCTTTTCCGGAGTCCGACCTGTCCGCAATCCCTTCAAAGAAGTGCGCGAGCTTTCCTCCCCCAAGTGAGTATTCGAGACGAATCTTTGCTTTTGTGCAGTTCGGATCGAGATCGACGATAGCTGCTGAAAGTGGACCGTATGCGTGCAAATCTTTTGAATACGAAATCTCTACAGTGAGCGAGATTGCGGGGAGGGTGTCTCTTGCGGATTTTTCGTCTCCAGAATTGTAAAATTCCCATGCTTCAAGAAACTCGGGATAACATTCAGACGAAAAATCAGCCAAAGTAAGTTTTAACGGGGGCGTTTGCAGAAAGCGTGCACATGCCTCGGCAAACGTAGTTTTTCCACTGTTATTACGGCCCACTAAGACGGTGGTCTCGGAGTCCAGATCAATTTCTGTGCTTCGCAATAGCCGGAAATTCTGGATCTGAATTTTGGAAATCCTCATTGGGGCGGGCGACCGACGTTGGTCGACGCTGGGGCTTGGGGTCGCGGATTGCTGAGCCATTTGTGATCCTATTTGCAAAACTGAAAGACGCTAGAAGATATCGATTATTAGCCATCGGTTGATTGAACGCTCCTCCTTCAGGTGCTCTGACCAGATAAAAATTGTTCCGGTAAGACTTAGAGAAGAGCTCAAAGCGAAGATCAAAGTGCCGTTACGGTGGGGGAATCTATCGCTGCACATAAGTGTAGACCACCCCAGCTTCGATCAGTGGGATTGTGGAGTTACCGTGGAAGCTAGTTTCTGGAAGTAACCAAAATCTTTCCTATTTATCTGCAAAATTGACTCGGACTTGGTTTCCTGGCTTGACCACAGGTCATCTTCTTTGGAGCATTTTGCAGCTGGATGGCATTACTTCAGTTGTTTATCCCAGCCTATGCACCCTACTCATCGGCAAGGCGCTGAAAGAATTCTTCCTCCGTGAGTACCTCGATAGGCGAGCCTGCATTTCGAAGCTTTGTTGCTTTTGTGAGTTTGTTGGAGGCGGACGATCCCTCCGATCAAAATTTCGGATTCGGAATGCCAACTACCAAGATCTTCGTCTTTTTCGTGAGATTCTTTTCCGAGCTTCCTCCGATCGATTCGACGAGTTTTTGGATGTCAGCGCGTTGACCGCGCTGCAGCGTGCCTGTGAAAGTGACTCTTTCTCCCTCAAGTGCACGTGAGCTTCCGCATTCCTCGAGGAGGCCTTTGACCACCGATTGGTCTACGGTTGGTTGTGTTCGTTGGCGTGAGCGCGACGTTCCACCGGGCGGGCATAGCTCAACAATCCTTTCGAAACCGAATTCTTCCTACATTCGGACAAAAAATCAGCCACACGCCTCAGCATCCGCACTCGCCTCGTGGGGGGGGTGAGGGCTCGCCGGGAAAATAGTGATCCAAGACTTTGTCGAGACTCTTGCGATCAATCTCATCTGCTAGGGCAAGTCGAGCCATTCGGAGGGTGCAAAGTCGTGCGTTGCTAAAGGGTGGCATGCCGCATGTCTCGTCAAGATCCTTAAGGAAGTAGCCGTCAAAAGCAATGTTGTGGGCGACGAGCGGTCGTTCTTCGATGAATTCTGCAACAGCTGGGCGAACCTCTGGCCACTTTGGAGTCTCCTCGACGTCTTTTGAAGTGATGCCGTGAATTCAAACGTTGACCGGGTTGAAGTAATTCACTCCGGAATGCGGACGAAGCAGCGTGTAGGTGCGATCTAAAACATTTCCTTGACTGTCAAAAGCAGCCAGATCCAATGCGTAAGCGGAGCGCCGTTGCTCATTAGCTGTTTCAAAGTCAATTGCAACGAATTCTTGCGTTGGGCGTTTTCTCCAATTCCTGGATCGTGCGCTCCTAACACCTCCACCCAAACCTCTACCTCAACCCCGCCACGCCCCAAGCGGGTGCAACCATCAAACCCCATCGCCACTATCGTGCGATACTAAATGGCGTGGCTAAAAAGAAAATCGCGAACGTCCTATCCAACCGTTATGCATCGGAGGCTCTAGCAAGCCTGTGGAGCCCCGAATCCAAGGTGGTGCTGGAACGCCAACTCTGGATCGCTGTGATGAAGGCTCAGCGCGAGCTCGGCGTGGACGTGCCCGCCGAGGCCATCCGTGCCTATGAAGATGTGGTGGATCAGGTGGATCTGGCCAGCATCGCTGAGCGCGAGAAGGTCACCCGCCATGATGTGAAGGCTCGCATCGAGGAGTTCAACGCCCTGGCCGGCTATGAGCACGTGCACAAGGGCATGACCTCGCGCGATCTCACCGAGAACGTCGAGCAGCTCCAGGTATTCCGCTCACTTGAACTCATTCACGGCAAGGCCGTGGCTGTGGTGTCTCGCCTGGCTGAGCACGCCGCAAATTACAAAACCCTGGTCATGGCTGGGCGTTCCCACAATGTGGCAGCCCAGGCCACCACTTTGGGCAAGCGCTTTGCTTCTGCTGCAGAAGAGATGCTGGTGGCCATTGAGCGGGTAGAAAACCTGCTCAGCCGCTACCCACTGCGCGGCATTAAAGGCCCGATGGGTACTGCTCAAGACATGCTGGATCTGCTCGGCGGCGACGAGGCCAAGCTCGCCTCGCTTGAGACGCAGATCGCTGATTATCTGGGCTTTGCCAATGTGTTCGATTCCGTTGGCCAGGTCTATCCGCGTTCCTTGGACTTCGATGCCGTCTCCTCCCTGGTGCAGTTGGGTGCAGGGCCGTCGAGCCTTGCCACCACCATTCGCCTGATGGCCGGCAACGAGACTGTGACGGAGGGCTTCAAGGAAGGCCAGGTGGGTTCCTCGGCCATGCCGCACAAGATGAATGCCCGCTCCTGCGAGCGCGTGGGCGGCATGCAGGTGATTCTGCGCGGTTACCTCACCATGTTGGCTGACCTTTCTGGCCAGCAGTGGAATGAGGGCGATGTGTTCTGCTCCGTGGTGCGCCGCGTGGCTTTGCCCGATGCCTTCTTCACCATCGACGGCATGTTTGAAACCTTCCTCACCGTCTTGGATGAGTTCGGTGCCTTCCCGGCCATGATCGACCGCGAGCTTGAGCGCTACCTGCCCTTCCTCGCCACCACCCGCATCCTCATGGCCGCGGTGCGCGCCGGGGTTGGACGTGAGACTGCTCACGAAGTGATCAAGGAAAATGCCGTGGCAGTGGCGCTGAACATGCGCGAAAACGGTGGGGAACAGGAGCTCGTCGAAAAGCTAGCAGCAGATGAGCGTCTACCTATGAATAAGGAAGAAATTGAGGCTGCGCTGGCAGATCGCCACGCCTTTATTGGTTCCGCCGAGTCCCAGGTGGATCGCGTCTTGGCGCGGGTGCGTGACCTGGTCAATCGTTACCCAGAGGCAGCTCAGTACACCCCCGGTGAGATCCTCTAGCCCCTGGGGCGGGGTGAAGTAAGTTTCGTGCTGAGGGCGGGAGGTCTACACTTGGCCTTCATGCGCCCTCAGCTTTCTACTTACGCACATCTTTCCGCGGGCAAGGTTCGCGAAATGTACGAGATCGATGAGGACCGCCTGCTCATGGTGGTCTCCGATCGCATCTCCGCCTACGACCACATCCTGGATCCCGAGATCCCCGATAAGGGTCGCGTGCTCACCGCCATGAGCATGTACTTTTTCCACCACCTCGATTTCCCCAACCACCTCGCAGGGCCTATCGACGACCCCGCCATCCCCGAATCTGTGTTGGGGCGCGCCATGGTGTGCAAGAAGTTGAAGATGATCCCCTTCGAGTGCGTCGCCCGAGGCTACCTCACCGGCTCTGGCCTCAAGGAATATGAAGCCACCGGCTCGGTGTGCGGAGTCAAGCTGCCCGAGGGCCTGGAAGAGGCAAGCAAGCTGCCCGAGCCCATCTTCACCCCAGCCACCAAGGCTGAGCTGGGCGATCATGATGAAAACGTCACCTTCGAATATGTCGCAGAAAAGCTGGGAGAAGCCCGCGCCAATGAGCTGCGCGAGGCCACCTTGGCCATCTACTCCAAGGCCGCAAAGCTCGCTGAGGAGCGTGGCATTATCTTGGCGGATACCAAGCTGGAATTCGGCATCGACGAAGACGGCACCCTCGTGCTTGCCGACGAAGTCCTCACCCCCGACAGCTCCCGCTACTGGCCTGCCGATGGCTACGAGCCCGGCCAGGTCCAACCCAGCTTTGATAAGCAGTACGTGCGCAACTGGCTCACCAGCTCCAAGTCCGGGTGGGATATGAAGTCCACCGCCACCCCGCCGCACCTGCCAGGTTCGGTAGTGGAGGCCACCCGCGAGCGCTACGTGGAAGCCTTTGAGCGCATCACCGGCAAGAAATTCAATGAATGGATCGGTTGCTGCGTCTAAAAAACACACAGCTTAGCTCGTCCCGCCTTGATCAACGAGGCGGGACGTTAGTGTTTTCCCACCCAGGCCTTGCGTTATTTTCACGGGAAAATGCAGATAAGCGAATCTGCTACCCTTGAACGAGGTTCATTTAGGTTTATGTCTAAGTGAGTCTGGATCTTTACCACTCCCGAAGAATGGAAAGTGCGGTGTTTGGCCAAAGGGTCTTAGCAGTTCGAGCACAAGGCACGTGGCGGCAGGTAGGCCTGCCCGTCATCATCGCCTTGGTGGTACTCGCCGTGCTCCCAGCAGGTTTTAGCGCCGCAAGTGCACTGATCCTGGGCGATGGATTCGGCGAACTTTTTGGTCCCTCAAGCGCGATCGGCATGATCCTCGCGGTGGTTGTTGGCGGGCTGCTGATGATCAAAGCCTCCAACCTCTCCTGGGAAGCACTGGGTTTTAGCCGTACCGGCTGGCTCAAACACTGCCTTCTTGGCATCCTCTGTGGCTTGGTGTTGCTCAGTATCGCAGCACTGCTGATTGCGATGAGCGGCGCGGTAGCAATCTCCTGGAATTTCGAAAGCGGAATGCTCGGCCCCATCGCCATAGCATTCGTATTTTTCCTCGCCCAGGGAACCTGGGAAGAGCTGGTCTACCGCGGATACCTCATGCCGCATTTCACCCGGCGCTGGGGTGTGGTGCCTTCCATCATCATCACCTCGTTGGCGTTCGCGGCATTCCACGCCTTGAACCCCGGGCTGACGCTGCTGCCGATTGCGAACCTGATCATTTTCGGCTTCGTCTTCGCGCTCTTTTATTTCCGCACCGGCAACATGTGGCTTGTGGGTTTCGCCCACGGTGCCTGGAATTTCAGCCAGGGTTTCTTCTTCGGATCAGAGGTGTCTGGAAACCAAGTACACGCCTCCGTACTCAAGACGGTGCCCGAGCCGGGCCACGACCTGCTCTCCGGTGGCGCCTTTGGCTTTGAGGGATCAGTGGTGACCTCACTTCTTGGTTGCGCACTGATCATCTTCCTCACCATTGGCTGGCCGAAACTTCAACCGAACGCTCAAAAAAGGATTACCTAAAAGGAACACTCAATGAAGCAAACTCCCCACTATTCCCGGCCCCAGGTTGGCTGGGCGGGCGTGATCGTCGCCGTCGTTGCAAGCTTCTTAGCCGTGCTCATCCCCGTGAGCGTGAGCAAGATGCTTCCTCCGGTGGCAGAAAGCAACCCATCCAGCGATGTGGTGCTAGGCAACGAAGATGCCTGGCAAGTCAAGATGACCCAGGCAGATGGCGAGCCATTGCGCTGCCACAAAACTTCCAAGGGACTGCTGCAAGGTTGGGACTGCGATGGCACCCTAGTGCTCAAACACACCATTGCAGAGTACGAGGATCCAGCGCTGGCTATCCGCAGAATTATACGGGGCGCCACCTACTCCGAGTTGCCTGAAGGCAAGGTGGAAAATCGCAACGTACAAACAGTCGTACGCCTTGATCGTGAAGAAGCCCACGCTATTGATCCTGAACTCGCAGACGATGCTCAAATCACTGGCCTGCTCGTACCTCGCCCGGACGGCCTTGAAGGGTATAGCCCGGTGGTTTTGGTGATCGGTGATCAAGACATCGCCGACGCCGTGGTGGATTCAGTGCAAGCTCAAACCGATCCGGCCCAACTCGAGCACGGGGAGAACAACAATGACTAACGCTCGCTTTGAAAATAAACCCGCACTCGTGGTGCTGATCCTCGGGTTAATCATCGGCATTCCGATTGGATTGAAATCCAGCCTTTCCATTGCGACGCATTCACCAGAAGGCCTGATCAAGGGCATTCCGATCGCGCTCGCCTACATCGCCGTGGTGTACCTCATCGTGAGAATTTCACCCGCCTGGCCAGGTCGCCCCTTGTGGTGGGTGTTCGCTGCATTCCTTTGGGGAGCAGGTTCTGCCTCAATTTTTGTCACCTTAGCTGGTAAGTACCTGATGCAGCTCATGCGCCAACTACAACTTCCAGAATTCGGCGCATCTTTGGCAGGCGCTTTACCAGAAGAGGTTGGTAAAGCCCTTGGCGTGTTCTTGATTCTGCTGGTTGCAAAGCAGATGAACCGCCCCTGGCATGGGCTGATCGTAGGTGTGATGGTTGGCCTCGGCTTCGCAGCCCTAGAAAACCTCGGCTACGGCATCGCCGGCGGTTTGATCCACCCAGTCTCGGATATGGATGGCGCTTTGGAAACATGGATTCAGCGCACCAAATTCGGCCCTGCGCTGCACTGCGTGTACACCGGCATCGCGGGATGGGGTATTGCCAAAGCAATGTTTACATCCGGTTGGTCGCGAGGAAAACGCATCGGTGTTGCACTCGCCTGGCTCTTGTTAAGCTTCCTGCTCCACTTCGCGTGGAACTCCGCCCCCGAGAACATCTACATCAACCTGCTCAAGATGGTCGTGACTGCCATTATCAGCTACGGCTTGTTCATCGTTCTCTACGTTCGTGGCTGGAAGCAGGCCAAGCGCCAACGCAGCGCATCACAGCCAGCAACCCCAACAGAACCCAGCACCCAAGCCTAAGTTTCCACTGCGCCGCTCCGGGGCATTGCACGACTGCCTGCAATTGCCCCGGGGCGGCTTTATTGTTGCTTGCTCAGAGGCAAGCCTGAATGCTGCTCATTGCCTGAGGAACCTTCGCGCCTCAAGCCCGGCACCCCCAGCAATCGGACCCCACTGGCTACGATGGTGCGCATGCTCAATCCACCCATTGCCCCCATCCATCCCAAGACCCGCACCCACCACGGCTTTGAGTTCGTGGATAACTACGAGTGGCTGCGTGACAAGGAATCGGATGAGACCATCCAGTACCTGGAGGCGGAAAACGCCTACACCGAGCAGGAAACCGAGCACCTGGCCACGCTTCGCAAGAACATCTTTGAAGAGATCAAGAAGCACACCAAGGAAACGGACATGTCCGTGCCGCAGCGCAAGGGCGCATATTGGTATTACAGCCGCTCCGTGGAGGGCAAGAGCTATGGGCTTTCTTGCCGTGTTCCCGCTGAGCTGGGCACCTGGGTGCCGCCGGTGATCGACGAGTCCACCCCGCCTGCCGATGAGCAGGTGCTGCTCGATTTGAACGAGCTCGCCGAAGGCCACGAGTTCTTCTCCCTCGGCGCGGCGTCGATAAGCGATTCCGGCAGCCTGCTGGCTTATTCCACCGACACCTCCGGCGATGAGCGCTTCACCATCCGGATCAAAAACCTTGATAGCGGCGAGTTGCTTGTCGACGAAATCCCCGACGCCTTCTACGGCGCGACGTGGGCGGGGGAGGACTACCTGTTTTATCAACGCGTGGACGAGGCCTGGCGCCCTGATTCGGTGTGGCGCCATAAGCTCGGCACCCCTGTTGAGCAGGACGTATGTGTGTTCCGTGAAGAAGACGGGCGCTTCAACGTCGGCATTGGTGCCACACGCAGCGATCGCTATCTCATGATCGAGGTGGCCTCCAAGATCACCTCCGAGGTGTGGGTGCTGGAACAAACCAACCCCGAAGGCGAATTCGAGTGCGTGATTCCGCGTGAAAAGGGCAAGGAATACGACCTTGACCACGCCATCGTAGAAGGCGAGGACTTGTGGATTATTACCCACAACTTCTCCGGCCCGAACTTTGAGGTGGCCTGGGCGCCGCTGGATCGCCCCACCGAGATGACCACCCTGATCCCGCACCGCGATGACGTGCGCATCGAAGGCGTGGATACCTACCTCGGCCAAATCGTGGTGGGCTACCGCGCAGGCGCCATCGGGCGCGTTGCGGTGATGAAGCTCGATCCTGGCTTTAGCACCTTCGAGGAGCTCGAATTTGAAGAGGAGCTCTACTCCGTGGGCTCTTCCGGCAATCCCGAGTGGGACGCACCGGTGCTGCGCATGAGCTATGGCTCTTTCACCGTGCCCGGTGAAGTCTTTGACTATGAGGTAGCCACCGGCAAACGCACCGTGCTCAAAGAGCGCGAGGTGTACCACTACAACGCCGATGATTATGTAGCCACCCGCCTGTGGGCGCAGGCCGAAGACGGCATCCGCATCCCGATCTCCCTGGTGCACCGCAAGGACCTGGATATAAGCAAACCCAACCCCACCTTGCTCTATGGCTATGGCTCCTATGAGATGTCCATTGATCCGGGCTTTTCTGTAGCGCGCCTTTCGCTGATGGATCGCGGCATGATCTTCGCCGTGGCCCATGTGCGCGGCGGTGGCGAGATGGGCCGCGGCTGGTACGACACGGGCAAGACCGTGACCAAGAAGAACACCTTCACCGACTTCATTGCCGTGGCAGATCACCTGATCAAACGTGGTGTGACCACACCAGAGCAGCTTGTGGCCGAGGGAGGCTCTGCAGGCGGCATGCTCGTTGGTGCCGTGGCAAACCTTGCCGGGGATCGCTTCAAGGCCATCGAAGCCGTGGTGCCCTTCGTGGATCCGCTGACCTCCATGCTCATGCCCGAGCTTCCACTCACGATCACCGAGTGGGACGAGTGGGGCGATCCGCTGCACGAGCAGGAGGTCTATGAGTACATGGCCTCCTACGCGCCCTATGAAAACGTCGAGGCCAAGGATTACCCCAATATCTTGGCAGTAACCTCGCTGAACGACACGCGCGTGCTCTACGTGGAGCCGGCCAAGTGGATCGCCAAATTGCGTGCCACCGCCACCGGCGGGCAGTTCCTGCTCAAAACGGAGATGGTGGCAGGCCACGGTGGTGTGTCCGGGCGCTATGAAAAGTGGCACCAAACCGCATTCGAGTACGCATGGCTTGCCAATCAGGCTGCGGGCGTGCGCGAATAAAGGCAAAGTAGGGGATATGAATTTCTTTGATATCCCCATCACCTATGCCGATGGCCGTGACTCCACCATGGCCGACTTCCAAGGCCACTGCCTGCTCATTGTCAACACCGCCTCGAAGTGCGGCTACACGGAGCAGTTGGAAACCTTAGAAGAACTCTTCCAGGACTATATGCAGCGCGGCCTGTTCGTTATTGGCGTGCCAAGCGATGACTTCCAAGAAGAGCCTTTGAGCAATAAGCAGATTGCCAAGGAATACGCCAACTATGGTGTGAGCTTCCCGCTATTGGCCAAAGGCTCTTTGGATACCGCGCTGTATAGCTACCTCATTGGGGATGGCCCTGGGATTGAGTGGAACTTTGAAAAGTTCGTGGTCTCACCCGAGGGCAAGGTGGTTGGGCGTTTTGCCCCCAGCCTGGAGCCGGATGAGATGAAGGTAATTGAGGTGCTCGAAGAGCATCTTCCGGTATAACAACAACAAACTGGGCAGTCTTTCGACTGCCCAGTTTGCGTAACCCTCTATCTCAAAAGGAAGATGCCTCATACCAATCGGCGGCTGGCTTCCCACACTCATTACGGGCTTGGCCCCTCAACCAAGTCGTTCCCGCAATGCCCTCATGGTGGGAAAACCTCTGGTATAACGTGTCCCTCAACGTGTTATACCGCGTCTCGCCGTTGGCAATTTCCGGAACTAGCGGTACAGAGTCTCGATCCTGCTAGCCGGATGAAGCGGCGAAGCTATCAAACAACCCTCTCCTTCCACATCGGTTTTGTTCCTATCGAGTCGGTCTGCATCTGACCGGCTGATGCACCCAAGTTTGGCACGGGTAATCACGCCCGGCAAGGGTGGTGTTTAGCGCTTTGACCTGCATAAATGCCGAACCTGAAGAATAGCTGGGAATCGTTGATATTTCCTGATTTACCCGCTTGAGCAGCAATGATGAATGTGCCTCAGAGCCAAAAAGGTGATGGTTGGACAAAAGTTTAAAGCTAGCTGGCAGTTTGTTTCTACTTGGCGCAAAGCCACAAACGCGCAGTTCAAGCGCCCTGCTGCGCGGTTGGGGGTAGTGCAGGCTTTGAGCTTGGATACTTCCCGGGGCGCACAGGTAACGTGTGTGGCGATGCGCCTAGATCCAAGGCGATCGCCGTCAACACTGACACTCACCATCCTTAAAGGGAGCTTTATCAACGTGGCCCGTGTAGTTGTGAACGTGATGCCCAAGGCGGAAATCCTCGACCCCCAAGGTCAGGCCGTCGTTCGTGCGCTTGGACGCCTCGGTGTTGAGGGGGTGGCCGATGTGCGTCAAGGCAAGCGCTTCGAAATCGAAGTCGATGATGCCGTGACTCGCGCAGATATTGAAAAGATGGCCGAGACCCTGCTTGCCAACACCGTGATTGAAAACTTCGACGTGATCTTCGAGGCGGCCGAATGAGCGCCAGGATCGGAGTAATCACCTTTCCAGGAACGCTTGACGACGTAGACGCTGCCCGCGCGGCCCGTCTCGCAGGTGCCGAGGCCGTCTCGCTTTGGCACGCCGATGAAGATCTCAAGCAGGTCGACGCCGTGGTCGTACCCGGAGGCTTCTCCTACGGAGATTACCTGCGCACCGGCGCCATCTCTGCGCTGGCACCAGTGATGCGATCCGTGATCGACGCAGCGCACAAGGGCATGCCGGTGCTGGGCATTTGCAATGGCTTCCAGATCCTTACCGAGGCCCACCTGCTGCCAGGCGCCCTGACTCGTAACCAAGGCCTGCACTTCCACTGTGTGGATACCCACCTGGTGGTGGAAAACAACACCACCGCGTGGACGAATACCTGCAGCGCTGGAGAGAAAATCTACATCCCCTCCAAGCATGGTGAGGGACGCTTCCAGGCGGATGCGAAGACCGTCGAAAAGCTTGAAGGCGAAGGTCGAGTGGTGTTCCGCTATACCGAAAACTTCAATGGATCCGTCAACGGGATCGCCGGAATTAGCAATGAAACCGGCCGAGTAGTCGGTTTGATGCCCCACCCAGAACACGCCGTGGAAACGCTGACCGGCCCTTCAGTTGATGGGCTCAAGCTCTTCGTTTCTGCCATCGGCTCGATCGCGGCATAGGGAAGTACTGCTATGACTCACACTTTTAATGACACGGTCGAGGCGGCACAGGCCCACCCCGATCTTGAACAGCCCTACCTTTCGCTTGGGCTCAAAGACGATGAATACGCCCGCATCAAGGAGATTCTCGGCCGCAGGCCCACCGACGCCGAGCTGGCCATGTACTCGGTGATGTGGTCGGAACACTGCTCCTATAAGTCCTCCAAGGTGCACCTGCGCTACTTCGGTGAAACCACCACCGAGGAGATGGGGTCGAAGATCCTCGCCGGTATTGGCGAAAACGCAGGCGTGGTGGATATTGGCGATGGCAACGCGGTGACCTTCCGCGTGGAATCCCACAACCACCCCTCCTTTGTGGAACCCCACCAAGGTGCCGCCACCGGCATCGGCGGCATCGTGCGCGACATCATGGCCATGGGCGCACGCCCCATCGCGGTGATGGACCAACTGCGTTTCGGTCCTGCCGATGCCCCCGATACCTCCCGCGTTCTACCCGGTGTGGTGGATGGCATTTCCCACTACGGCAACTGCCTGGGTCTGCCCAATATCGGCGGCGAAACCGTCTTCGATGCCTCCTACGCCGGCAACCCGCTGGTTAATGCCCTGTGCGTGGGCACGCTGAAGGTAGAAGACCTCAAACTCGCCTTCGCCTCTGGCCTTGGCAATAAGGTCATGCTCTTTGGTTCGCGCACCGGCCTCGACGGCATCGGTGGTGTATCCGTGCTGGCCTCCGATAGCTTCGAAGACGGCGCAGAGCGCAAACTTCCTGCCGTGCAGGTGGGCGACCCCTTTGCAGAAAAGGTCCTCATCGAATGCTGCCTCGACCTCTACAAAGCAGGCGTTGTGGTTGGTATTCAAGATCTCGGTGGCGCCGGCCTTGCCTGCGCTACCTCCGAGCTTGCAGCAGCAGGCGATGGCGGCATGGAAATCAACCTCGATGCCGTGCCGCTGCGTGCCGCCAATATGACGGCCGCAGAGATCCTTTCTTCTGAATCCCAAGAACGCATGTGTGCCGTGGTGCGCCCCGAGGACGTGGAGCGCTTCAAGGAAATCTGCGCCCACTGGGATGTCACCTGCGCCGAAATCGGCGAGGTAACCGATGGCCAGCACCTGCTCATCCGCCACCGCGGCGAGCTCGTGGTGGATGCACCCGCACACACCATCGCCCACGAAGGCCCCGTCTACGAGCGCCCCTTCGCACGCCCCGAATGGCAAGACCAGCTCCAGCAGCTCCAGCCCATGCCAAGGCCAAGCAGTGCCGAGGAATTGCGCGAAGCGCTGCTGAAGATGGTGGCCTCTCCCGCGCTGTGCTCCAGGGAGTTCATTACCAACCAGTACGACCGCTACGTGCGCGGTAATACCGTCAAGGCACAGCATGCCGATGCCGGTGTGCTGCGTATTGACGAAGAAACCGGCCGCGGCGTTGCCGTATCGGCCGATGCCTCCGGGCGCTACACCAAGCTCGACCCGAACATGGGTGCCCGCTTGGCGCTGGCAGAGGCGTATCGCAACGTCGCCGTCAGCGGCGCACGCCCCATCGCGGTGACCAACTGCCTGAACTTTGGTTCGCCCGAAGATCCCGGCGTGATGTGGCAATTCCGCGAGGCGGTGCATGGTCTTGCCGATGGTGCCAAGGAACTCGGCATCCCCGTTTCCGGCGGCAATGTGTCCTTCTACAACCAGACCGGCGAAGAAGCCATCTTGCCCACCCCTGTCGTTGGTGTGCTCGGTGTGATCGACAACGTTGAACACGCCATCGCCCACGACCTCGGCTCTGAACAAGACGAGGTGCTCTTCGTGCTGGGTGAAACCCGCGATGAGCTCGGCGGATCCATCTGGCAGGACGTCTCCGGCGCAGGGCTTTCCGGTTTGCCTCCGCAGGTAGACCTTGGCAATGAGCAGCGCCTGGCGGAATTCTTTGTGGGCAATACCGCCTTGACGGCCGCCCATGACGTTTCCGAGGGTGGCTTGGCGCAGACGCTGGTAGAGATGGCGATTCGTTCCGGCGGTGGCCTCGATGTGGATCTCTCAGGCGTGCACGAGGATGCCTTCGTGGCGATGTTCTCCGAGTCGGCATCGCGCGCAGTGATCGCTACCACCGCCGATCGCGTGGCGGAAGTAGAAGAGCGTGCACAGGCATGTGGCGTGCCCATTGCACGCATTGGCAACACCACTGCCTCGCGCACCTTGAAACTTGGCAATGCCGCTGTGAGCTTCGAGGAATCCTTAGATGAGCTCGAAGCCACCTGGAAAGCCACCCTGCCTGGGCTTTTCGGACACGCTGTTGGTGCTAACTCCGTAGTGGAGTAGCGCAGCAGCCGCAGAACCCCGGTGGTGTAAAGGCCTAGGTGGCCTGAAGTGTCACCGGGGTTTCGCATGCGTGGCAACATAGAACCTATGCTGCTTGCAGCAAGGTGTCGATGAATAAAAGGAGCCACGGATGGGTCGCAAAAACGCACCCCACACCACGTTGGAAGAACGCGTGATTGAGCGACGCCTCTTATTGGCCGATCGTGGCGTTCGACCGCTGATTCGTGGATGGTTTCACCTCTTTGCATCCCTCGCCTCGATTATCTCCGGCTCAGTGCTTTCCACCATCGCGTGGATGAAGCTGCCGCCGGTGCAGGCGCTTGGCGTCACCATCTATGCCATTGGTGTGCTGGTGTTATTTGGAGTCTCTGCCGCCTATCACCGCGGGCCGTGGCGCTCCAGCAAAACCGTGAAGTGGTGGCGTAGGGCAGACCACGCCACGATTGCGGTGTTTATCGCCGCCACCTACACCCCCTTGTGCCTGATCGCCCTGCCGGGAACGCCGGGGCTGATCATGTTGCTCATCGCCTGGATCGGCGCACTCGCCGGGGTGGTGATGAACCTGGTGTGGATCGATCACCCGCGCTGGTTGGCCGTTGCCGTGTACCTGGTGCTGGGCTGGCTCATCGTGCCGTTGATCCCGCAACTATGGAGCAATATCGGCCATCTTGTGGTGTGGCTGCTGCTTGCCGGCGGTTTGGTCTACACCGTGGGTGCTGTGGTGTATGGGCTGCGGTGGCCTGGGCGCAACGCCAAGCTCTATGGCTATCACGAGCATTTCCACACCGCCACGATCATTGCCGCAGCCTTGCACTTTATTGCCATCTGGATGGTCGTTGGTGCTGTCGCCTCCTAATAGGGCAGCGGTAGGGCGCAGCAGGGCGCAGCCGTTGGCGCAGTTGATCTTTTTGCGCCATTGATCTTTCAACGCCCGGTTACTCAAGGGGGAGTAGCCGGGCGTGCTTTTTTGGGGGTAACACTTGGCGATTAGGTGAGGGTTTCCTAAGTGATGCGCTAGATTAGGTACGGAAATAGCCGTTAGTAAATGGATTGAGGTTGCCATGCCCCCTGCGCTTCCAATGGATCAACGCCCCACCGAATCCGTGCCCGGCCACTGGCTGCTCGCCCGACTAGGCAAGCGCGTGCTTCGTCCCGGAGGGCTAGAACTCACCACCGCCCTACTTGATGCCGCACAGCTTCAAGGCAAGAAGGTCGCGGAATTTGCCCCCGGTATTGGTAAGACCGCCAAGCTGATCCTGCAACGCCATCCGGCAAGCTATATCGGCATCGATGAAGATCCCCAAGCAGTGGCGCTGAGCCAAGAAGCTATCGGTGATCAAGGCCAGATTCGCCAAGCCCAGGCCCAGGACACTGGGCTCGAGAGCCAGAGCGTGGACGTAGTGGTGGGTGAAGCCATGCTCACCATGCAAGGCGCAAAAGGGAAAAGCGCGATTATCAACGAGGCGTATAGGGTGCTCGAACCCGGTGGAAGGTATTGCATCCACGAGCTTTCCTTGCGCCCCGATGGCATTGCAGAGGAGATCAAGCAGGAAATTTCCAAAGCACTCGCCCGAAGCATCCATGTGAATGCCCGACCCCTTACGCAGTCTGAATGGCAAGCGGCGCTTGAGCAGGCTGGATTCAAGGTCATCAGCGTCAAACACGCCGGGATGGAATTGCTCGATCTCAAGCGCAACATCGACGATGAAGGGATCGCCGGAACTGCGAGGATCCTGTTCAACCTCCTGCGCATGCCAGCGGCCAGGAAACGCGTGATGGCCATGCGCAAGGTATTCCACCAGTACGCCGACTCATTGGCAGCCATTGCGATTGTGGCGGAGAAGCCGGCATGAAATCCGGCCAACAGTTTTCTCGCCAGCAGCTTTTGAGCACCGTGATCACCTCGGCTGTTGTCTCCTTCGTGGTAGCTGCCTTGCTGATCACCCTGGCGGTCCAAGCCCTACAACGCGAGGATCGCACCAGCTTGCAGGCAGACGCGAGCACTGCTGCCCAAGGCAATACGGACAAGAACGCACCCCAAAGCACCGAGCCTGAGGCAACAACGAGCAGCGAGCCTGCGCCTTCGAGTAGCACCGAGCCGCCGGATGCGGAGCAGGCCTTGGCCGCGGCCACCTCGGAGGCGACAGCGAGCCCGAGCACAGCAAGCCCGAGCAGCCAAACAAGCCCGAGCACCCAAGCAGACCCAGACGCCGAGGACGCCGAGGACGCACCGAGCGCAGCCAATAACGCCCGAGGCTGGCAGCCAACAACGCCGCTGCCTGCTAATTTCCGGGTGACGAACCCCAACCCCAGCCTGGATGAACTCAACGCGATCATCCACTTCCTTGTGGCCACACCTGCCAGCGATGAGGCCAAAGCGGCGAACCTTGAAGGTGGGCGTGCCGCGGTGCTGATTCCGCAGACCGTCTATCGCCTGGGCCTTTTCCGTGCACCGCTTGGGTGGAAAGAAGTCACAGGCCCGCTTGAGCTTGGGCAGGATAGGGCAGTGGCCACACTGATTTCCGAGTCGGCTGGGCGCCCTGGGGTGCACACCAGAATCCAATTTGTTTACCGCGATGGCAATTGGCGCCTGGCGAATGCCTCGATCTGCGAGGGCGTGCGCACCGTCGGATTGCCTTTGGAATGCCCCGCATGATCCCTGCAATCGAGGTGGAACACCTGCACCGCCGCTTTGGTAGCAAGGTCATCTTCCAAGACCTCAATCTGCGCATCAACCAGGGCAGTACCTGCGCGCTGCTCGGTGCCAATGGCGTTGGCAAAACCACACTGTTAGCCATGCTCGCAGGGGCCTTGCAGCCCAGTTCGGGCACCATCCGCATCGAGGGCCTTAACCCCAGAACGCTAGCGCAGCCCTTGCATCAGGTGGGGTTTCATTTCGATGTCGCGGCCTTGCACCCCCACCACAGCCCTCGCCGGCATTTGCAGTGGATGGCGACCGCGCTGGGCGTCGACAAGCAACGCGTAGACATGCTCATCCACCACGCCGGTTTGGAGCCCTTCGCGCAGCGTCGCCTCAAGCATTGTTCGCTGGGGATTCGCCAAAGAACCGGCATTGCCGCAGCGATGCTGGCCGATCCTCCGATTTTGCTTTTCGACGAACCCCTCAACGGCCTGGATCTTCAAGGCATCCTGTGGTTTCGCGGGCTGCTCGATGCATGGCGCGCGGAAGCGAAAACGGTGGTCTTATCCACCCACGACCTGCCAGAAGCTCAGCGCAGCGTGGATCAGGTGTGCATCATCGCCGACAAGCGCGTGCGCTACCAGGCCGGATTGGAGGAAGTGCTCGCTGCATTCGGCGGGCTTGAGCAGGCCATGATCGCGCACATCCCAGACTTGGCAAGGAGCTAGCCCATGCCCACGTTGATCCGCAATGTTCGTGCCGAGGCCATCCGCCTTGCAGGCTTTGGCCCCTGGCTGTGTTGGGTTCTGCCGCTGGCGGTGTTTGCCCCGTTGCTCATCAGCTTCACAGTCGCGGCCATTGCCGAGCGCATCGCCAAAGATAGCGCCATCTTAAGAATCCAGGGAGTCACCAGCGATAACGCCGCCTATTGGGTGGTGCACTTAGGGGTGCTGATCTGCGTCATTGGCGCCGCACTGGCGCAAACCAGCACCACCCAACTAGCCCCCGTAGTACTGCTGCATACACGGCTGCAACCACGCAGCCTGCACATCCTTTTCGCCCGCTGGTTGCTCTGCGGTGCGGTTGCATGCCTGGTGGTGTGGCTTGATATTTTCCTCTTGCTCGTACTGCTGCCCCAAGCTTTTGGGCAGGTATATGCCGGGGTGGATCTCTTTTCTTTCACCGGCGCGCGCCTGCTGTGGGCAGGCCCTGTATGGACGTGGATTGCCTGCGGCTTCGGCATCGGCCTCGGTGCGGTGCTGCGCACGCCTGCTGCCACCATCGCGGTGCTCAGTGTGTGGGCGCTGTTGATAGAAAACGCCATCGCCTTGCTGCCACACGGTGGCACGCTGCTGAAATTCATGCCCTTTCTTAACGGCACCTTCGCCACGGGCCAGGCGGTAGCCATCGAGCCTGGTTGGGGCCACAACGGCGCCCTGCTATACGTTGTTGTACTTGCGCTGCTCACCGTGGTTGTGGGTGCATTGGTGAGCAAACGTAACTAGTTGCACTCGCGGCGGATAGAATCACCGCTTGTGAATTCCTTGCGCTATAAGCTCTCCACCCTGGTGCAAACCTTCTGGTTTATCCCAGCGGTGCTCGTCGTTTTCTCCATCGTCTTGGCCCAGTTCCTGATCTGGTTGGAACTGCGATTCGGCGTTCCAAGCCAGCTCAGCTTCATCTACCAGGGTGGCGAATCCGGCGCACGCAGCCTGCTCAGCTCCATTACCACCGCCAGCATCGGTGTGGCGGGCACGATGTTCTCGATCACCATCGCAGCACTTTCCTCGGTGGTCTCGACGATGGGCCCGCGCCTATTGCACAGCTTCTTGCAAGACCGCGGCATCAAACTCACCCTCGGCATCTTCGTTGCCACCTTCGCCTTCGCGCTTTTCTCCCTTCGCTCCATCAGTGCAGGTGAGGAGGGTGAAAACGTCTTCGTTCCGCACTATAACGTCACCGTGGTCATGATCTATGCCACCTTGTACATCGCCGCGGTGGTCTACTACATCGGGCATATGGCCGGCAGCATCTCCATGACGCGGGTAGTGAATTTGCTTGCCGACGACCTAAGCGCCGCCCTAAAAAAGGGCACCGAAGAGGCAGCACAACAACGCCAATTCACCATGCCTCCCGAGGGCTACTTCCTAGGAGGGCAGCCTGTGTATGCAGATCGCGGAGGCTATGTGCAGTACGTGGATTATCAAGGGCTGGCCAAGGCCGCAGAAAAGCACGAATCCGCCATCGAATTATTGGTACGCCCAGGCACCCATGTCACCCGCGGCGATCTGCTTGCCCACTGCGTTCCAGAGCGCTTCGACATCGATGAATACGTGATTATCGGCAACACCCGAAGCGATAAACAAGACATGGAATTCTCGGTGCGCCAATTACTCGAAGTGGCCGTGCGAGCCCTGAGCCCCGGCACCAATGATCCCTTCACCGCCATGGACGTCACCGATCGCTTTGCCGAGGTCTTAAGCCAACTACGGGATCGAGCCTTGCCCCAAGGCGTAATCGAGCGAGATCAGACCATCCGCGTGCTCTACGACGTCACCACCTATGAGGGCCTGGTAGACGAGATGTTTGTGCAGATTCGCCAAAACGCCAAGGGCACCGTGGCGGTGTACATGCGCATGCTGGAGGCCTTGAGCAAAGTGGCAGCAAGCACCACCCGCCCGGAACGCTGCGAGGTGCTCCAGCGTCACGCCGACCTGATCATCAGCGATGCCCGCGAATTGGTGCAGACCTCTTCAGACCTAGACTCCCTGGAACGCCGCCACCAAGCCTTAAGCCAGCAACTGCAACACAGCGCCGCCCAGGGCGAGGAGGATTAATCGACCTGCTGGTAGCCCGTGCGTGAAATCAGCGGCAAAGGCGAGTACTTGGCGCGAAGCTCGCGCAGGGTATTGGCATGTTGCGCCAGGCGCTGATCTTCCACGGTTCTGGGGCTAAATTGCCGCGCCGGGAGCGGGTGGCCATCAATATCCATGCCGATATAGGTGACCGTGGCGTGGATCGCCGTCTTGAGCGCATCGCGCCCGCCTTTGGGGTCGCCTGCGCGCACGTGGATGGAGGTTTGCATCGAGCGGGCATCGGTGCGCATCAAACGCGCATCCACCTCGATCAGATCGCCGATGGAGATGGGGCGATAAAAGCGAATGCCTCCGGCATAGACGGCCACGGTGTGCTCACCCGACCACTCCATGGTGCAGGCGGTGCCGGCCTCATCGATCCATTCCATAGCTGTGCCGCCGTGGACATTGCCACCCCAGTTGACGTCGGTAGGCTTAGCCAAGAAACGGTGAATCAGCCTAGGAGCCTCCGAGGGGCCATCGTAGGTCTGCTTATCCATCTCCTCTTCGATGGCTTTGCGCAGCTCAATGCGGGATTCCGCCGCATTGTGTACATCCATATCCTCTTTGGTGCTCGGCTCATACTTGGGCACCCGCACAGGCTTGCCGCTTTCTGGATCCTTGGCCACGAAGATGACCAAGCAATCGCAGGCGCGAGTAAAGACGCCCTCGCGCGGATCTGCAGAAAGCACCTCATTGACGATGTGCATCGAGGACGTTCCCGTCATCGCGATCCTCGAACGCACCTCCACCATGTCGCCCGATTTGATGGGGCGAGTGAAGTGAATATGGCCAACGTAGGCGGTTACACAATAGGTGCCCGACCACTGCACAGCGCAGGCATAGGCTGCCTTGTCAATCCATTCAAGGAGTCTGCCGCCGGCTACACCGTGGCTTCCGGCCATGATGATGTCGGTAGGAGCGGCAAGAAAACGGAGAGTCACCGAGGATTTGCTCATGGCGAAACTTTAGCAATTACACCCCTGACTTACACTCAAGCCCATGGCACGCATCGACCCTGCTGAAACCCGCAACGCCGTTGTTGCACTCACACCGTGGCTACGCGATGAGCAAGCCCCCGCGCCCTCGCGCCAGGCTCTTGCCAAGGCGGTGCGTTTAAGCGCACGCTTGATGGCCCAAGAAACCCCCGGCCATTCCGTTGAGGTGCGCGTACCTCCCTTCGTGGCGGTGCAGTGCATCGAAGGCCCAAGGCACACCCGTGGCACCCCGCCCAATGTGGTGGAATGTGCCCCGCGAACCTGGTTGCAGCTCGTGACAGGGATCAAGACGTGGCAGGAGGCCGAAGTGGAAGCCTCAGGTACTCGCGCCGGGGAAGTCTCCGCGCTGTTGCCGCTTATTCCTGTAGGTAGGGAAGAAACCTAGCTGTATTCGGCGGGACTATCGGGGGTGATCACCCCAACATGGGGCGAGAAGGTGGGGCAGTGGGCTAGCATGGCTGCGTGGCAAATACACAAGCGCCTCAAGGTAGTACCCCTGCCCCGTTCGATGATCAAGGCGAACAATCGCCCCGCGAGGAATGCGGCGTATTCGGAGTATGGGCCCCCGGCGAGGAAGTTTCCAAGCTCACCTATTTCGGACTATTCGCTTTGCAGCACCGCGGCCAGGAAGCCGCCGGCATTGCTGTAGGCGATGGGGATCAAGTGGTGGTGTTTAAAGACCTTGGCCTTGTAAGCCAGGTCTTTGATGAGCCAACCTTGGAATCCTTGCGCGGCGATGTTGGCATCGGCCACACCCGCTACTCCACAGCAGGTGGCGTGACCTGGGAAAACTCACAGCCGATGTTCCGCGTCGCCCCCGATGGCACCGACGTGGCGTTGTGTCATAACGGCAACTTGGTCAACTTCCTTGAGCTTCTCGACGAAGCCGCTGAGAAAGACCTCGTGCGCAAAGATGAGGCGCCTTCTGACTCCGATGTGATGACGGCGCTGCTATCCCACGACATCCACGACGGCCACACCCTCCTAGATGCAGCCCGTGGCCTTTTGCCGCGCATCAGAGGCGCGTTCTGCCTGACCTTCACCGATGGTCACACCCTGTATGCAGCCCGTGATCCTTGGGGTATTCGCCCCCTCGTGCTCGGTCGCCTCGACGGTGGCTGGACCGTCGCTTCTGAAACCTGTGCGCTCGATATTGTTGGTGCCTCCTTCGTGCGCGAAATTGAGCCCGGAGAGCTCGTCGCTATCGACGGCTCGGGGGTTCGCTCGGAGCGCTTTGCCGAAGAAGACCGCAAAACCTGCGTGTTTGAATACGTCTACCTGGCGCGCCCAGACTCCACCATTCACAACCGCAACGTGAATGCCACCCGCCTAGAAATCGGGCGGAAACTCGCCCGCGAATTCCCGGCCGATGCGGATCTGGTGATCCCCGTGCCGGAATCGGGCAACCCGGCCGCAGTGGGATACGCCCAGGAATCCGGCATCCCCTTCGGCCAAGGCTTGGTCAAGAACGCCTATGTGGGGCGCACCTTCATTCAGCCTTCTCAAACGCTGCGCCAGCTTGGCATCAGACTCAAGCTCAACCCGCTGCGCGAAGTGATCCAAGGCAAGCGCCTGGTGGTGGTGGACGATTCCATCGTTCGTGGCAACACCCAACGCGCACTGATTCGCATGCTGCGCGAGGCAGGCGCCAAGGAAGTCCATGTGCGCATTGCCTCCCCGCCGGTGAAATGGCCCTGCTTCTATGGCATCGACTTCGCAAGCCCCGGTGAACTCATTGCCAATGCCGTAACCGGAGACAATGAAGAAGAAATGGCGGCACAAGTCAGCACCGCCATCGGTGCCGATACGATTGGTTATGTCTCTACCGAGGCCATGATTGATGCCACCGAACAACCCGCAACGGAACTCTGCGCCGCCTGCTTCGATGGGCACTATCCCATCGGAATGCCAAAGGGCAATAAAAACGCAGAGCTTGTATCCGCCATGCAACGCGGATCCTGCGGCGGCAAAGACTAGCGCTTTGGCCAAAGACCACCACACAAATCCAACACCCAAGGAAGTAGCACCATGACCGAAGATGTTTCCTACGCCGCAGCCGGCGTCGATATCGAAGCTGGCGATCGCGCAGTCGAACTCTTCGCGCCGCACGCCAAGCGCGCCACCCGCCCCGAGGTACGCGGCGGACTCGGAGGCTTTGCAGGGCTGTTTGCACTGGGCAAGTACCGTGAGCCCCTGCTCGCCGCCGGATCCGATGGCGTAGGCACCAAACTGGCCATCGCCCAAGCCATGGATAAGCACGACACCATCGGCATCGACCTGGTCGCCATGTGTGTGGATGACCTGGTGGTCTGCGGTGCAGAGCCACTGTTTTTGCAGGACTATATCGCCATCGGCAAGGTCGTGCCCGAGCACGTCGCCGAGATTGTTAAAGGCATTGCAGAAGGCTGCGTGCAGGCAGGGTGCGCGCTGCTTGGTGGCGAAACCGCCGAGCACCCCGGTGTGATGGAACCCGGTGAATACGACGTATCGGCCACCGCCGTGGGCGTGGTCGAAGCCGATGAGCTGCTTGGACCAGACCGCGTGCGCAAAGGCGATGTGGTGATCGCCATGGCATCCTCAGGTCTGCACTCCAATGGCTACTCCCTGGCGCGCCACGTGCTGCTGGAAAAAGCCGGGCTGCCGCTGGATAAGGAGATGGAAGAGCTCGACCGCCCCCTCGGTGAGGAACTGCTCGAGCCCACCCGCATCTACGCCAAAGACTGCCTGGCCCTCGCCGATGAGTGCGAGGTGCATACCTTCTGCCACGTCACCGGTGGCGGCTTGGCCGGCAACTTAGAGCGCGTCATCCCCGAAGGTTTGCGCGCCGAGCTCTCCCGCGCCACCTGGACCCCGGGACCGATCTTCCGCACCATCCAATCGGTAGGCCAGGTGCCGCTGGCAGAGATGGAAAAGACCTTCAACATGGGCGTGGGCATGGTGGCAGTGGTGGCCGCTAAGGACCGCGACCGTGCCCTGGCAATGCTCACCGCGCGCCATATCGACGCCTGGGAACTCGGAACAATCGTCGCTGCCGAAGAAGGCGAAGCCTCCGTGGAACTCAGCGGCACCCACCCCGGCTACTAAACACTTTTAGGCACGAGAAAAAGGGGAAGCGGCCGAGGCTGCTTCCCCTTCCAAGCGTGTTGCCCCCTTGGGGGCATCAACGACTAGTCGCGCCAGTCGTAGTCCGAGTAGTCGTCTTCACGATCATCATCTCGTGACTTGCCCGCAAGTTCTCGCTGCAGCCGCTCCAAGTCCATCTCAGGAGTGTTGTACTTCAGCTGGCGTGCAACCTTGGTCTGCTTAGCCTTCGCGCGTCCGCGACCCATGGCATGACCCCCTTGGAGTAACTTCGATCGGCCCACGGAATACACCGGGGCCGCTCGCAATATCGTGCTGTTTTATCTATTCCTAAATGACACAATAGCCCGAAAGGTAGGCATTTGTCGCGCCGGGGTCCTGACCAGCACCTTTAGCTAACCATGAACGGGGCTACTTGCCCTGAAGGCGCTCAATTGCCTGACGGCCCAAAGGAGTGCCGCCCTCAGCCGGCACCGAATCCGGGTCCACCGCCACAGCAACCTCGCCCGCCTGCAAGTCATTGCGTTGCAGGGCGCTTCGCTTCAACAGACCCAAAGCGATCGGGCCGTACTCGTGATCGTGCACCACGGTGCCGATGCGGCCGAGTGCCCGGCTGCTGCCCGCGGCAGTGATGGCATCGCCAGGCATAGGGAGGCTTGGTGCGGAACCATCGAGGTGAAATAACACCAACACCCGAGGCGAACGACCCAAATTTTCTACACGCGCCACCGTTTCCTGGCCGCGATAACAACCCTTATGCAGGTGCACACCATGGGCGAGCAGGGAGGGAGATTCATGAGGAATGGACTTGCCATCCAAATCCAGGTGGCGCACCGGGGCAAGCGCTCGAACACGCTCGGCGTGATAGGCCATTAACCCCACGGCCTGGGCGCCCTGGGCAATCAGTTCGCCTGCCACCTCAAGCATGGCATCGCGAGGCACCAACAAATCCATACTCGGCACTGCCAGCAGATCCATGCGGCGATAGGGCACAGCAGGCTCCACCTCCGGCAGCACACCGGCCAAGGTCAGCACGCCAATATCCGGGGTGCTGATCTCAACCTTGGACCAAAACACCATCTTGTTCAGGTAATCCAGCAAGCCATCAAAATCTTCAGGCTCGCAATCCAAATAGATCGTGTTTTCCCACACCAGCACATCCATCTGGTGCAGCACCCGACCTTGGGCATCAAGGTCTAAGGCTTGGGCACCAAAGGGGACGGGGGCGTCGACAAGCTTCTGCGAAAGCAGATTATTTAGAAAACTCGGGGCATCCTCACCCTCGACGGCGATCACGCGGCGATACGAACGATCCACCAACGCCAGGGAAGAGGCGAAGGCGCGCTGCTCTCCCAGGGGATTGCCATAATGCCACGCCACACCCGCGACAGCGATCGGATCATCGCCGGGGTCGCACTCGGTAGCGCCGGGCAAACTCAGCAGGGGGGAAGACACATGATGTTGCTGCACATTTTTCATCCTAGTGAGCTTTTCTAGCATCCGCGTTGGGCATAATAAAGATATGGCAGCACCAACGCGCACACCTGCGCCGCAACCGATCATCATCGCCGTCGAACCATTCGGCGGATCCATTCGAAACCACAGCCCCCTGCTGCCGTTGGTGTACTGGGACGACGCCGCAGTCACCAGGGGCGACGGGGTGTTTGAAACACTGCTGCTGCGCAAGGGCAAACCCTGCCTTATCGACGAACACCTCCGACGCTTCCAACGCTCAGCGAAGTTGCTCGACCTGCCCGAACCTAACGCCGATGACTGGCGCAAAGCCACCGCCATGGCTGCTGAGCAATGGGCAGAAAAAACAGAGCAAGACGCCAAACTCGTGTGGACCTACACCAGGGGCAGGCCAACCAGGGATCCGCAACAGCCGCACCCCACCGCGTGGCTGAGCGTGACCGCGATTGACGATGCAGTGCTGCGCCAACGCGAAGAAGGCGTGAAAGTACTCAGCGCCCCGCGTGGCTATGTGCTGCACACCGAGGGTGAAGAGGAAGGCGCTAGGGCGCTGCCGTGGCTGAAGGTGGGGGCGAAAACGCTGAACTATGCCACCAATATGGCGGCACTGCGCTGGGCACACGACCAGGGCTATGACGATGTGATCTTCACCGAAGGCGAAAAAGTGCTTGAAGGGGCGACCTCCACGGTGATAACCGTGCGGGGCAATAAGCTGCGCACCCCCTTAGCCGAGGGGATCCTGGCCGGCACCACCCAAGCTGCGGTCTTTGCCCATGCAGAAGCCCAAGGCTGGAACTGCAAGGCCAAGCCCATGGACCTGGAATACCTCTGCCACAAGGCCGATAGCGTGTGGCTTCTCAGTTCAGTGCGCATGGCCACCAGGGTTCGGCGCATCAATGACGTCAAACTGGCCAAGCCAGACAATGAGGCTGAGCTTCGCGCACTCTTCCAGGAGGCACTGGGCGCCTGAACGCCTTGCTCAGGCAACACGAAAGCCCCGGGGCGCAGAAGCGGTGAGCTGTACTCCGGGGCTTGGTGTACGTGGGCGTATCGCTGTGGATCGCGGGTATCGGGGTGCTTAGCCGATTACGCGGGAGAGCTCGGCTGACATGCGCGGGCGAAGCTCATCGCCGACCATGCGCTCATCCACCCAGCCGAGGTTGTTATTAGGCATCAGGCCATAGAGGCGCTTGCCGGGGCCAAGGGTGGAAGGCCCGGTGGCGGTGACCATCGTGGAGGCCGACTCGATTTGCCATGCGCGCTCATTGACGGGCTGGCCGTAGTAAATCTCGGATACGCCACTGGAGTGGGTGCACACCACTTCAATTTCGTCTTGCTCATTAATGCGCCAGAAACCGGATTCGCGAACATCGAGGCCGGTGGGGTTGCCCTCCTGGTCCAGCTTCCACATGCGCGAGCTATAGGTGAGGTAGTTTTCGCCGTCGTGGGCGAACACGATCTGCTGGCCAAAGTTGTACTGGCCGTCCTCGGCGGTATCGGCCTGGCCGGTGCCGCGCCACACACCCACCAGCGGCAGCAAGGCGAGCAGGCCATCGTGCAGGCTGGGACCTTCGCGCAGGTTTGCCGTGTCATCGGGGATGGGGAGATCGCCTAAGCCGGGGATATTGCGGTGGGCAGTGTCTTTCCACTGCTCAGCGGCCTGGTTTACGGCATCGTTGCCCGAAAGGGAAACTTCCGGGCGGGCATTTTGTTGTTCTTCGCTCATAACGCCCTACCTTAGTGGCTTTCCTTGAAGGATCGTCGAGTTGTTCGCCAAGGGCGTTGCCAAACGATGGTGGCACATGTCGTGGGGGCGAGGCTTCGTGCTGGGTAGGGAAGAAGAATTGTTAGGTAATACCGCTGCTGCACACTAGGCTATGCGCCGTGCGTACATTGCTAATTGCTAATCCAAACTCCACCACGCAATCACCGCGACTGTTTAGCCGGTTGATTCCTACCTTGCGTGAGGTAGAAGGCCTGGAGATGAAGGCCGTATTTACCCACTACGCCGGCCATGCCCGCGAAATTTGCAGCGGATTAAGCGTAGAAGACTATGACGTGGTGATCGCAGTTGGTGGCGATGGCACCGTCAATGAGGTAGTCAATGGCCTGCTCGGCCCTGTTGATCAACGACGCGACCCCAAAGACGTACCGGCCCTGGCCGTTATCCCCACCGGATCTGCCAACGTGTTTGTGCGCGCCCTGGGCTTTCCTGCCGAGCCGATTCTTGCCACCGAGGAGCTGGCAAAGTCCTTGCGCAGCCAGCGCATCCGCAGCGTGGAGGTCGGCACCTGGGATAATGAATGGTTCGCCGTAAACGCAGGCTTTGGCATCGACGCCGACGTGATCGCCGGGGTGGATCGAGTACGCAGCAAGGGCGCGTCTGCCACACCATTTCGCTACTTCAAGGTAGCCATCCAAGCGTGGCGACGCATCCACCGCGAACCACCGCAGATCAATATCAGCGGCACCTTGAAATCGGGCGAGCGCTTCGAGGAAGAACGCCTGCCGCTTCTGATCGCTTCCAATACCAACCCCTGGACCTTCCTCGGTCCACTGCCGGTGGTGACCAACCCCGATAACTCCTTCGATCAAGGCTTGGGCCTTTTTGGTCTTCGCGATATCTCCGGCGTTGGTGGCGTTGCCGCCATGGCGCATATCGTTGGCTTTGGACACAATAAGTTCATGGATCGCTACCTGGAACCTCGCACCGTTTCTTATGACGACGTGGCCGAGGTCGAGATCCGCTGCGAAAACGACCAGCGCTTCCAGGTGGATGGCGAATACGTCGACCAGATGAGCTCGGTTACCTTGGGTGCTCTGCCTGATGCTTTGCGCGTGTACGCCCCTGGCAAAGACTCCGGCGATACGCCGATGTCACGGATGCGTCGCCTGCTGAGCTTTCTTGATCCGCGCTCCTAGCAGCCTTGCAACACCTGCCCCGCCACCTTGGTGCACACCACCAGGGGGCGGGGTTTTGTGGTGTTAGCCAATGTTGGTGGGGGAGAAATCGCGAAGCCTCAGCGTCACATTTCTTTCCTGAGCCTGGAAGTACAAGGTGCCACCGGAGACGTACACAAAACCAGCCTGGGAGCGCATGGGCAGCAGGCGGGTATCAATGCGCCAGCTCATCGCGTCCATGATCGCCTCATCGCTTAGCGAGCCATCCCCACGATCGAGCACCTTGGTAGGGGTGAGGCGGAAATCCGGGCCCTCGATCCTCAGATCAGCCACCACGCTCACCGGCTTGGATTGGCCTTTTGGCGTGCCACGTAATTGCGCCTCGCTCGCGGTGCCGCCATTTGGCGAAATGTCATAGGGGTTAGAAATATCCAGATCCGCAATGCCGAGCTGTTTTCCCACGCTCACGCCATCCAGGCCGATGGTTTGCGTAAGCAGCAGCGCGCGACTGCCTCGAATATCACCTGAGAACACCTGCGATGCATCGACTTGAACATCCACCGCATCGGTGGTGGTGGTGATCAGCCCAAGGCGGGGAGTATCCACGTCGGAGACGGAGACGGAGACTTGCTTGATCTTCCCGCTAATCAGCGCCTGGGTATATGGGGTTCCTCCGAAGTAGACGCCGGGGCTCATTTCCAGCTCGGCCGATTCCTCCACATCTTGGGCCAAAGAACGCTCCGCACGCGCTGCGATGGCTGAGTCGATGATCCAGACGACAAAGAGAAGCGTCACGGTGAATACGAGGAGGCGTCGAAAAGCTTTGGAGCGGAGCACAGTGTCATTCTTGCACACCGCTTCCGGCTCAATGAGCAGATCACGCGTACCTTAGACACCATGAAATTACTGCGACTTTCCCTACCCGAACACCCCGAATTGGCCAAGCAAAGCCTGGAAATGCTCAGCGAGATTGCCCAGGAAGATGACGTTGAGGCGCTTTCCGAGCACTTCGTTCGGGGGCTTAGCGACCCATCCTTGGGCCATCAACACCTCCTGGCGATGCGTGAACAAGGCCCTATCGCCATCGCAGCAAGTGAAGGCGCACAGGCTGAATTTGCGGTGGCTCCAGCTTTTCGACGCCGAGGCATCGGATCCGAACTGCTTGCCACCCTTGCAGCAGACGGCATTCGCGATGTGTGGGCCCATGGCAACCTCCCCGGAGCCCGCAGGCTTGCAGAACGCGAGCACTACCACCCCACGCGTGAACTGCTGGTGATGGGCATTGAAGGTGAGGCGCTCAAGGCTGCAGCGCAAGTGCAATTGGCCGATGATCTGCAGCTCAGCACCTATGCCGATACCACGCTCGAGGCACCTGAGCAGGAGTGGTTGCGCGTGAATAACGAGGCCTTTGATTGGCACCCTGAGCAGGGCGGTTGGGATCAGCAGCGCTTAGCAAAGGCCATGGATCAAGATTGGTTCCGCGCCGATGACGTGCTCTTTTTAGAAAGCGAAGGGCGTCTAGCAGGCTTCCACTGGCTCAAGCGCCACGGTGATTTGGACGAAGGCGCCGATGGTGAGGTCTACGTGGTGGGTCTTGGCCGCGATTTCCGAGGCCGTGGCCTGGGGGATCCGCTGGTGCGCCTTGGTTTGGCGCGTCTGTATGAACAAGGCGCGCAGCGGGTGATTCTCTATGTGGAATCCGATAACCGCCCTGCCGTGCAGGCCTATGAGCGTTTGGGTTTTTCCACGCTTGAACGCCACGTGGTCTATAGCCAAAGCGCTCTTCAAGGCGAATAATTTGGCAAATAAAAGGTAAACACTTGCCTACATCGACGCCGCGCCGGGTGGGGGAGCGCAGAAGTTAGGGGTTGGGTTGCTCACTTTTGGGTGAAATCTAGGTGAATTCGCCCAAAAAGTGCAGCCATTTCTGCAGCTCAGCGCGGTGTTCATAAAGTCACTCTTGGAGTTTACCCATTGTTTACCTGCGGGGTCATTTTCCTTCATTTTGCTGTCTTAGATTGTTGTTCGTGAGCGTGAGCAGACATATCTGCACGCGTTAACCGAGGCCTCGAAGCAACATGCAATAGACCAAGTGAACAAGATAACCGGAGAGGTTACCCCGTGACTCGATCGATCAAGCGATCCGCCCTCGCCAGCCTGATGGCTGGTTCGTTGGTGCTCGCAGCATGCTCCGAGACCGATAGCTCGTCCACCGATTCCAAGGCGTCTGACGCTACCGCCATTGAAGGTCTGACCGGCGCAACTGGCGAACTCGTTGCCGAGGGAGCCTCCTCCCAGCAAAACGCCATGAACTACTTTGCAAACCAGTATCAGGCCGCTGTGCCTGGTGCCACCCTGGCGTATAACGCCACCGGCTCTGGCTCTGGTGTAAAGAACTTCATTGCTGGCCAGGTTGCCTTCGGTGGCTCCGACTCCCCGCTCAAAGAGGATCAAATTGAGCCCGCCAAAGAGCGTTGCGAAGGCAACGAGGCATGGCACCTGCCCATGGTGATCGGCCCCGTTGCGGTGGCATACCACCTCGATGGCGTTGATGATCTCAACCTTTCCACCAAGACTGTTGCCAAGATTTTCAAGGGCGACATCACCAAGTGGAATGACGATGAGATTGCCAAAGAAAACGAAGGCAAGGATCTTCCGGATAAGGACATCAAGGTGGTGTACCGCTCCGATGAGTCCGGTACCTCCGATAACTTCCAGAAGTTCCTCAAGGCTTCCACCGGGGAGTGGGACAGCGAAGGTAAGTCCTTCCCCTCCAAGGTTGGAGCAGGTGCCTCCGGTTCCAACGGTGTTGCCAGCGAAGTGGCAAACATCGACGGCGGCATCACCTACGTTGAGTCCGGTTTTGCTAAGCAGCAGAACCTCGGCATTGCCAACCTGGACTTCGGTTCAGGTCCGGTGAAGCTCGATTCCGACACCGTTGGCGTTGCTCTGGAGAACCTCGAGTTCACCACCGAGGGCAACAACATGGTTGTTGATACGGAGAAACTCTTCGAATCCAAGGACGAGGGTGCGTATCCGCTGGTGCTCACCACCTACGAGTTGGTGTGCTCCAAGGGCTACGACGATAACACCCGCGACCAGGTCAAGGACTTCCTCACCGTCGCCCTGAACTCTCAGGACGAGCAGTTGGAAGAACTTGGTTACATCCCGGTTAAGGGCACGCTCCACGATCGCCTGCAGAAAGCTGTAGAAGCGATCAGCTAGCACTCAAGGCGCTGGCTCAACAACAGCCGGCGCCGCCAAGATTGAACACACAACGCACTAAAAGGATGAAGAACATGGCAGCCACCATCGCTCAGAAGCTCGACCTCCCTTCCGCTGAGCAGCTCATCGCCGCCGCAGACGTCGCATTCGACAACATGGAACGCATGAACGGGTCGAAGAAGGCCTCGATCGGCTCCGCAGTCGAGCGTGTTGGCGTAAAGGTGGTTGCCAAATTCTCTCCTTCCACCGAGCTTTCTTTGAACAACGCTCGCACCGCCTAAGCGCCAATCTCTCCAACACAACCGGAGGTAACGGCTGATCACGCCGTTACCTGATTTGGTGCTTGGCTCGTGAGGGTTTTAGCTAAGAAAGTTCCTCCTATGCCAAGGAACTTCTTCCAATGGATCGCACAATCGAGCCCATCGCATCACAACGCGATGTCCTCACAAGCACCCCAACGCCCGCAGCCCCACAACAAGGCAACACTCCAGCCTCGGATGCAAAAAGCTCGCGCGGCGCGCGTCGTCCAGGCGATGTCATTTTCAAATCCCTGGCCACCTTCTCGGCCGCTACCATCACCCTGGTGATCGCAGCGATCGGCTTCTTCCTGCTGTGGCGCGCAGTTCCTGCACTTCGCAATAATGCAGCGAACTTCTTTACCTACGCCGGCGATTGGAACCTCAGCAATACAGCCGCCATGGAGTTTGGTATTCCCAACCTCTTGGCCGCCACCGTGCTCATCTCCGCCATTGCACTCATCCTTGCAATGCCAGTAGCACTCGGTATCGCCATCTTCCTTTCGAACTACGCACCCGCCAAGCTGGTGCGCCCACTCGGCTTCCTAGTAGACATGCTCGCCGCAGTCCCCTCGATTGTGTTCGGTCTTTGGGGCTGGCAAGTGCTCGGCCCATCACTGTCTGGTTTCTACCAATGGCTCCACAACGTAGGCTCCGGCATCCCCCTATTTGCCACCTACGCCAACTCGCCTTCCTTCGACACCGGCCGCAACATGCTCACCGGTGGCATCGTGCTTGCCGTGATGATCCTGCCGGTCATTGCAGCAACCGCCCGAGAAATCTTCGTACAAACCCCCATCGGACAACGTGAAGCAGCCCTGGCGCTGGGCGCAACCCGCTGGGAAGTAGTACGCATGACCGTGCTGCCCTTCGGTATGCCAGGTTTCATCTCTGGTTCCATGCTCGGCCTTGGTCGTGCCCTCGGTGAAACGATGGCGCTCTACCTCGTGGTCTCGCCCTCCAGCCAATTCCGCTTCTCGCTTTTCGACGGCGGAACCACCTTCGCTACCGCCATTGCTAATGCGGCACCGGAATTCAACGACGACCTGCGTGCAGGCGCCTATATTGCAGCCGGCCTCATGCTGTTTGCTCTCACCTTCGTAGTGAACTCCATCGCCCGCGGAATCATTACCAAGAAAGCCTAAGGAGCCCACACCATGACGATGACCATTGATAGTTCCAAGCTGGAACCAGGCCCAGGCTTTAGCCACATTTCCACCAAACGCAAAGCCACCAACCGCGTAGCCAGCGTCATTATCAGCAGCTCCGTGGCATTCGCCCTGATCCCGCTGATGTGGGTGCTCTACACCGTGATCTCCCGCGGCATCGGTGCGGTAGCCAATGCCACCTGGTGGACGACCTCCCAAAAGGGCGTGCTCTACTCCGTCGAAGGCGGCGGTGCACTCCACGCCATCATCGGTACCGCAACCCAGACCGCGATCTGCTCGCTGATCTCCATCCCCGTCGGTGTCGCGACCGCCATCTATCTGGTGGAATACGCCGGCAACTCCCGCCTAGGCAAGATCACCACCTTCATGGTGGACATCCTGACCGGTGTGCCCTCCATCGTGGCAGCGCTTTTCGTCTACTCCCTGTGGATCGTGCTCTTCGGATTCGACCGCTCGGGCATTGCGGTGTCCTTAGCCCTGGTGATTCTGATGATCCCCGTGATCATCCGCAACACGGAAGAAATGCTGCGCGTGGTTCCACACGATCTCCGCGAAGCCTCCTATGCCCTTGGCGTTCCAAAGTGGAAGACCATCGTCAAGATTGTGCTGCCCACGGCACTGTCCGGCATCGTCACCGGCGTGATGCTGGCCATCGCCCGCGTGATGGGCGAATCGGCACCCGTGCTGATCTTGGTGGGCTCCACCCAAAGCATCAACTGGGACCCAGTACACGGACCGCAGTCCTCGCTGCCGCTGATGATGCTCGACATGTTCAAAGCAGGCACCGCCCCAGCAGTGCTGGACAAGCTGTGGGGAGCAGCACTGACCCTGGTGTTCATCATCGCCTTGCTCAACATTGGCGCCCGCTGGATCTCCGCCAAATTTGCCACCAAGCACTAAGCACACTCAGAAGGAACCACCATGTCCAAGCTTTCTATCCGCGACCTCAATATCTACTACGGCGATTTCCACGCGGTGCAAGACGTTGAATTAGACGTAGAACCCCGCAGCGTTACCGCCTTCATCGGCCCCTCCGGCTGTGGCAAATCCACCGTGCTGCGCACCCTCAACCGCATGCACGAAGTCACCCCTGGTGCCAGCGTCAAAGGCACCGTGCTGCTCGACGGCGAAGATATTTACGCAAAAGACGTAGACCCGGTAAGCGTGCGCAACACCATCGGCATGGTGTTTCAAAAGGCTAACCCTTTCCCCACCATGTCCATCGAAGAAAACGTGGTAGCAGGGCTCAAGCTCGCAGGTGAAAAGAATAAAAAGAAGCTGCGTGAAGTAGCAGAACGCTCCCTCCGCGGCGCCAACCTCTGGGAGGAAGTCAAAGATCGCCTGGATAAACCAGGTGGCGGGCTTTCCGGTGGTCAGCAGCAGCGCCTCTGCATTGCCAGGGCAATTGCCGTTGAGCCTGAGGTATTGCTCATGGACGAGCCTTGTTCGGCTCTGGACCCGATCTCTACGCTCGCGGTGGAAGACCTCATCCATGAGCTCAAAGAGGAATACACCATCGTGATCGTGACGCACAATATGCAACAAGCATCGCGTGTATCCGACCAAACCGCGTTCTTCTCGCTTGAGGCGACCGGTAAACCAGGCCGACTCGTCGAAGTTGCCGACACCAAGAAGATCTTCTCTAACCCAGAAAAGCAGGAAACGGAAGACTATATCTCTGGTCGCTTCGGCTAAAGCCCCCTAAGAAGCAAAGCGCTCTTTTCCTAAGATCAAGGAAAAGAGCGCTTTCGCTGTGACTAGGCGGTGTTGTTAGTCCACAGCCTTGGGCCAGTCGAAGTTGCTGAACTGCCGCTCAAGCTCTTCGAAGCGACGCTCGATTTCCGCCTGCTCCTCACCCTCGCTGCGCTTCGCGCGATAATCGTGGGGGCTAAGACCAGTGGCCAAATAAACAATCTGGCCGGCCACCGCCACGGTGTGATCGGCGAAGCGCTCAAAGAAGCGGGCGATCAAGGTGCAATCAACTGCTGCTCGCGTGCCATAAGGCCAGGGGCGATTGCTTAACAGACCCATGAGGTGATCATGAAGATCATCTACGGCATCGTCATCTGCGCTAAAGACCAATGCCACATCGGCATCCGGGTTTTCCAGGATGCTCTTGAGCTTTTCGGCCATCTCCAAACACAGCCTGCCCATCTCGCGGAAGTACCCCATGACCGGATCGGCGATCACAGGCTCCGGGTAGCGCCGCCGTGCCGTGGAGGCGATGTGCTTGGCCAGGGACGCCATGCGGTCGAGATCTTCAATGATGTAGATCGAGCTTAAGATCTGGCGCAGATCTCTGGCGACGGGGCCTTCGAGCGCGAGCAATTGGAAGGCTCGGCTTGTCGAGCGCTGTTTGAGCTCTTTGAGTTCATCGCCCAAAGACAATGCCTGCTCTGCTGATTGCAAAGAAGTCTCGGAAAGGCCATGAGTAGCATTGCGGAGCACCTCAATGACGACATTGCACATGTCGTTTACGTCATTTGCGAAGGCGTCGAGGTGTTCCCTATAAGCAGTACGCATGGTGGTTAGTGTAGGCGCTTGAAAGCCTTTGCGCTCGCCGAACAAGCATGTGGGGGGGTGTTGCGCAGAAAAAGCGCCCAAGAAGTTGAACGGCGTTCAATATACTTTTGGCTATGACGCAAGAGGTTTTCGATGTCGTAGTAATCGGCGCCGGCATTGCAGGAATTGCAGTGGCAGAACAACTCAATAAAATCGACCAGCTCTCCTGGGTGGTCTTAGAAGAAAAAAGCGCCATCGGCGGCACCTGGGATACCTTCCGTTACCCCGGTGTACGAAGCGACTCCGATATTGATTCCTACCGATTCAGCTTCTTACCCTGGCGCGGCACCCGCCCGCTTGGCAGTGGGGAAGAGATACGCACCTACCTATCCCAAGCCGCAACCCACGCAGGTATGGATACCCGCACTCGCTTTGGCCATCGAGTGCAACGCCTGGAACACCGCGATGGGTACTGGCATATCCACGCCACCCACGGCGAGAAAGCAGTACACCTGCAAAGCCGCTGGGTGCACCTCGGCTGCGGCTACTACGACCACCACCGCGGGTATCAACCACAACTGCCTGGTGAAGAACACTTCCAAGGGCTCGTCCTCGACCCCCAACACTGGCCCGATGATCCAGCACATCCGGCCAACAATCTAGACGGCAAACACGTCAGCATCATCGGCTCCGGGGCAACAGCCACCAGCCTCGCCCCAGCACTGCACGCCCAAGGTGCAAAGGTCAGCATTGTGCAACGCACCGCCAACCATATGGCGGTGATGAGCGATGCAGATCTTTTCGCTCCGCTTCGCCGAGTTGTGGGGGCGGGGGTCGTCGACAAGCTTGATCGAGCACGCGCCATCCAATCACAACGCGCCGTGCTGTGGCTATCGCGCACAAAGCCCGACATGGTTGCGGCCTCATTGGCTAGACATCGCGAAAAAATTCTGCAGCGCGAGGAGGATCGGGAGGCCTTCCGCGCGAAATATCCGCTGTGGACCCAGCGAGTGTGCCGCATCCCGGATGGGGATTTGCTGCACCTGATTCAAGATGGCGAGGTTGCCATCCATCACTCCACAATCAAAGGCATGGGGGAGGACTCCATCGAGCTTGCCTCGGGCAAGCGGCTGCACACCGATGTGCTGATTAAGGCCACTGGCCTGCGGCTTCTGGTATTCGGAGGCATCCAGATCGAAGTGGATGGCGCACGCATCCAGCCCGGCGAGCATGTGGCCTGGCGCGGAATGATGCTCAATGGGGTGCCAAATTGCAGCTTCACCCTGGGCTACGTCAACGATTCCTACACGCTCAGGGCAGAACTCGTGGCCAACTTTCTTGCCCGCATGATCCAGCACATGCGCGCAGCACACTTGGAACTTGCCACCCCGGAAAAGCCTCAGCACCTTCAGCCGCAGCGCATCATCGATCTTGACTCCGGCTACGTCAATCGCGGTATTGATGCATTCCCGGTGGTCTCCCAAGAAGCGCCGTGGACGCTGCGCAATCACCATGCGCGCGAACGCCGAGACTTCCTGCGCACCGACCTCAACCACGGCATGCGCTACAGCACCACAGCACCGCAAAGTACTGAGCTGCGCATTGGAGGCACCCGGTGCCGAGTGCAAGGTGAAGGCCAGCCCGTTATTGCCATCCACGGCATCGGGCGAGGCCTAGAGGATTGGGAAGTGCTTGCGCCAGAAATCGTGGCACGCGGGATGCAGTTGATCAGCGTGGATATCCCGGGATTTGGCGATTCTCCGCGCCGCGGGGGTGCCAGCATCGAGGGGCTTGCTGCGAGCATATGGGAGATCATCGACGAACTTGAGGCAAGGCGTGAAGGTGCTGGCGGTGGGGCCAGTGGGGAAGGCGAGCAGGGGAGCGCGCAAGGTGAGGCTGGCGGCTCTGCGAGCAGGCAATGTGAGGCCGGTGGGCCGGGGAGCAGGCAAGGCAGTGCCGCGCCGATTCTGCTGGGCCATTCACTCGGCGGGCTGATCGCCCAGGCCATGCTGCGCCAACGCCCCGATGCCGTAGCCGGGCTGGTGCTGCTGGCACCTAGTGGTTTCTCTCAGGAGATCACCCCGATTGTTCGCCTTGCTGCCAAACCCGTGCTCGGCACCACGCTGCTAAATATCAGGTGGACACCACTGCTTCGAGCCATGGAGCAAGCCACCGTCGCCGATCCGGGGCGGATTAGCGACGCCGTGGTGGCTCAAGCCAAGCAGCGTGTGAGCAATCCTGATCGAGCCCAGTTATTTGCCGACATTTCTGCCAACCTCCTGGCAAATGAGGACCGCGAAGCCCTCGCACGCAGCGCGGGCAAGGTAGCGCGCGAGGCAGGCGTTCCCGTGCGGATTCTGTGGGGCGCACAAGACAAGGTGATCAGCTCCCAACACGCAGCCCAGGCTGAAGCCTTCTATGGCCAAGAAGTTTCGCTGCTTGAAGGCTGCGGGCACATGGTTGCTACTGAACGCCCGCAGGCTGTGCTTGGTGCATTAGAAGAAGTATCCAACGCCTAAAAGTGCGGCCCAAGGCGCGCAGCCCGCGGCACAAGGATTGCGGCGCCGCGGTCCAAGGTGCTCGCTGAGTGCTACTGCACGGTGGCGTTAACCGCCGGAGTGCATGATCTCTGCGCCTTCCGGCACGGTGTCATCTTCTGGATCGTCTAGCCAGCCTTCGGGCAGCACCACCTTTGAAGGTGAACCCTTACGCCCGCGCGCGCCATCGGCGTCGTCTGCCAGAGCATCGGAATCTGCCCAGGGGTCGAGCACGCGGCGCAGATCGTCCAGGGTGTGAATGCCCGAGAGCTGTGCTCGCACCTCGCCGCCCACGGGGAATCCACGCAAATACCAGCCCATGTGCTTTCGCATATCGCGGCAGCCCCGCTGTTCTCCCTCGTGTTCCACGAGCAGTTCTGCGTGGCGGTTGATAATGCGGGTGACTTCGCCCAGGGTGGGCTGCTCGGGAATGGGTTCACCGCGAAGCGCTGCGGAAAGTTCAGCAAAAAGCCAGGGGCGCCCTAAACATCCTCGTCCCACTACCACGCCATCGCAGCCGGTTTCTTCCATCATGGCTTGGGCGTCGGTGGCCTTAAAAATGTCGCCATTGCCCAATACCGGAATGCCGGTGTGGGCGAGGTGCTCTTTCAGCCGGGCGATTTCTTGCCAATCGGCTTCGCCTGAGTAGCGCTGCGCGGCAGTGCGTGCGTGCAGGGCCACGGCGGCCGCGCCTTCTTCTACGGCGATGCGCCCTGCATCCAGGTGGGTGTGGTGTTCTGCATCGATGCCCACACGGAACTTCACTGTTACCGGCACGTTGCTGCCTTCGCAGGCTTTCACGGCTGCTGCGACGATATTGCCAAAGAGGCGGCGCTTATATGGCAGCGCTGATCCACCGCCGCGCCGGGTCACCTTAGGCACGGGGCAGCCGAAGTTCATATCGATGTGATCCGCCATGTCTTCGTCCACGATCATCTTGGCGGCCTTGTAGGTGTATTCGGGATCGGTGGTATAAAGCTGCATGCTCCGAGGTTGTTCATCGGGAGCGAAGGTGGTCATGTGCAGGGTTTTCTCATTGCGCTCTGCGAGCGCGCGTGCGGTGATCATCTCGCACACATACAGCCCGGACACCGTGCCTGTTTTCTCGCGTTCTTGTTCGCGGCACAGGCTACGAAAAGCTACGTTGGTTACCCCCGCCATGGGTGCGAGTACCACGGGGGAGTTCAGGCTAAGAGGTCCAATATGCAGCGTCACCTTGACCATTGAACTCAAAGCCGGCGGTGGACTCAAACTGCACCGATCTGGGGGTGAGGACGATAACACAATCGGACACGCGGGGCGTCGATATGCGTTATTGTGGGCTTCGTAACTATCTGTGGTGTTGTGGCGCCTGCTTCACAAGCGGGTGTGCGCACATCACGGTGAGCAAATCTTGCTCAGTGGGGTTGCATTGCACACCGTTGAGCACGTTGAGGAGGAACTGAATGTCCCGCATTGGAAATGCACAGCTCAAGTCGAAGGTCATGACCGCTGAAGAGGCGGCTGAGCTGATCAATCACGGCGACAAGATCGGTATTTCGGGCTTCACCGGCGCCGGCTACCCCAAGGCGCTGCCCACCGCTATCGCTAACCGCGCAAAGGAAGCACACGAGCGCGGCGATGATTTCATGATCGACCTGTTCACTGGCGCTTCCACCGCCCCGGATTGCGATGGCGTGCTTGCAGAGGCAGACGCTATCCGCTTCCGTACCCCTTATCAGTCGGACCCGATCCTGCGCTCCAAGATCAACGACGGCACCACCTTGTACATGGACTACCACCTCTCGGAGTCCGGCCTGTACGTGGAGCAGGGCTTCTTTGGCAAGATGAACTTCGCCATCGTTGAGGCCGTGCGCATTACCGAAGACGGCCACATCGTGCCTTCTTCCTCCATCGGTAACAACGTCGAGTACCTGGACAACGCCGAGAAGATCATCATCGAGGTCAACTCCTGGCAGTCCGAGGAGCTCGAGGGCATGGCGGATATCTACCGCATTAACCACCTGCCCAACCGTCAGCCCATCCCGATCACCGCGCCTGAGCAGCGCATCGGCTCCACCTACATCGACATTGACCTGGACAAGGTCGTTGCCGTGGTTGAGACGGACGCACCTGACCGCAACGCTCCCTTCAAGCCGGTTGATGAGACTTCCAAGAAGATCGCTGGCCACTTCCTCGACTTCCTTGAGGGCGAAGTTGCCGCCGGTCGCCTCACCTACGACGGCTACATCATGCAGTCCGGTGTGGGTAACGTGCCCAACGCCGTGATGGCTGGCCTGCTCGACTCCAAGTTCGAGAACATCAAGGCCTACACCGAGGTGATCCAGGACGGCATGGTCGACCTGATCGACGCAGGCAAGATGACCGTTGCTTCTGCTACCTCCTTCTCGCTCTCGCCCGAGTACGCCGAGAAGATGAACAACGAGGCTTCCCGCTACGCCAAGCAGATCATCCTGCGTCCGCAGCAGATCTCCAACCACCCCGAGGTTGTGCGTCGTCTGGGCCTGATCTGCACCAACGGTCTGATCGAGGCCGATATCTACGGCAACGTGAACTCCACCAACGTGATCGGTTCGCGCATGATGAACGGCGTGGGCGGCTCTGCCGACTTCACCCGTAACGGCCTGATCTCCTCCTTCATCACTCCTTCCGATGCCAAGGGTGGCGACATCTCCGCAATCGTGCCGATGGTTTCTCACGTCGACCACACCGAGCAGGACGTCAAGGTCATCATCACCGAGTACGGTTACGCCGACCTGCGTGGCCTGGCACCCCGCCAGAAGGTGGAGAAGATGATCGCTCTGGCTCACCCGGACTACCGTCCGCTGCTCGAGGAGTACTACGAGCGCGCTCTGAAGATCGCCGAGGAGAAGAAGATCATGCAGACGCCTCACGACCTGGCAAATGCGCTTTCCTTCCACCAGCGCTTCCAGGAGACCGGCTCCATGAAGCTCTCCTAAGCTAGCTTCCTAGCTTTTCGACGAAAGCCCCACGTCACTGTTTTCACGCAGTCCGTGGGGCTTTCTCGTGTCCATTTTGAACCTCGCAAAAGCAGTGTTGTACACTCCCATAAGTGGCCATGAAAATGGTCAGTGGGCCTTTAGCTCAGTTGGTAGAGCTACGGACTTTTAATCCGCAGGTCCCGGGTTCGAGCCCCGGAGGGCCCACATAATTAAAACCCCCGCTAGCCTGGTGTTGTTCCTGGTTGGTGGGGGTTTTCGCGTATGTAGCATGCGTGATATTTCAGCCTGTTTTTAGTCTCGTATGTCGTGGAAATGTCGTGGGATTGCGTATGTATGGACCGGCGACCTTGGTCATGATCGGCGGGACCATGAGTCGATTGTGCGCGGCGAAATCAGCGACCAGGCCACGCATGCGCAACTGATCAAGCTCAGACACGCGCACCTTCTGGCCAAGGCGGCAAATCAATGGTCATGCGCTTAGCGCCAGGCACAGCACCAATCTGCACGAATCGTATTGAGCTGCATTACACAAGCCCTTTCTCTTCTCGAATAATGCAATACGTCATCACTTGCTCATCAGCGTCTTCGCACACGCCTCAGCCGGCCTTCGAACCAGGCGCATCTACCAACTAAACGGCGCTAACTAGAGCCGACACAACTCGACGGCTTGACCGACTCAACCTGCACGCAGGAGATCAGATATACGGGTGCTCAACCGGAACTGGTTCGCCAGGTTCATCATCATTCTCCATCGCATCCAAGGCAGCCTGCTGGGCTTCTTGTTCCTGATATTCGCGTCGCACCTGCTCACGACCTCGAATCACATTGCCATCAAAGTCGAGGACGACGTGGTCATCGTCAAGACACCAAGTTGGACGGCTTCCAGTTTCCACCTGACCCGATTCTTCTCGAATCGCTAAGATGTTGCTTGGTCCGGTTTCTAGTGGGCTGATTACTCGGTCTCCCCGAAACTCGAAGACACGGCCATCGTTATCGCTTAATGGGCCGTACTTCACTTCGGGGATCAAGGCTCCTACGCTGTTCTCGTAAGACTTCGCTATCGCAATAGCCTGATCCAAGGTTACTGCCATTGGTCTAGCTCGCCTCCTGGAACATCCAAACACTCATCAACGTCGGTCACAATCGTCGATGCGGGTCACTGCAAACGAACCAGGCTTAATAGCTGGACACCGTAGCATTCTCCCATCGCGATTCTCAGTATGCTCTTCAGAATACTTGCGAGTTGCGGCGCCAGATCTACCATTTTGTGGATCATGGATCGCAATACGGTTCCCCTCTTTTCCCATACAACAGTGTGCCCACTGTTGGACCCTGACCATCCATGGTGGCGAAGCCCCGTGCCCCTTCTGGAATCTGCCTGCTCAAATATCTAATCAGGTCACTGACTGCTTTTTGGTTTTGCCAGGCATCGTCACAAACCTTGGTGACTCACCGGCCACTCTGTCTGCACCAACAATGCTCAGAGCGTGCTGAGTGTTCCACTGAGCACTATTAACAGGGAAGTGGTTTGATCAGGCGGTGAAGCGGTGCGTGAAGGATGGGTGGATTTGTACGTGGGTGACATTGCATGGTTTGCGGCATACTGGGGCGTTTTCGCGTGTCGTGTGATTGTCGTGGGTTTTGGGAAACCTGGAGTGTTTGCGCTGGTGATCGGTGTTTAGTTTTAGGGTTCAAATCCCTGTGCCTCCGCTTCATAAGACCCCGCTAGCCTGGTGTTGTTCCCGGTTGGCGGGGGTTTTGCTTGCTTTAACAAGTGACTTCTTCGGCCTTGCTCGGTGGATACCGGACCTCCCACAGCACTTTTCACCCCCGGTCGGACAAAAAGTGTTTTTGGTGCAGAAAAGTGTGTTTGACTGGCTGAGTCCCTATAACCCCACTATTTTTCGTTTGCAAGGAGAATCCGTAGTGACTGAACCCCAACACCCCGAGGTGCCACAGCAACCTCCGGCTTCACACGGCAACCAGTACCCTCAAGCACCAGAGCAGCAGTATGCAACGCAGGCTCCTAAGAAAGACGAGTCGAAAAACGTCGTTGGCATCGTAGCTCTGGTCTGCGCAGTAGTCGGCTTTATTTTTGCCTGCATCCCCGGTGCCCTCATCATCGGCTGGGTGCTGCTGCCGATCGCTTTCATCCTTGGCATCGTGGGGCTCTTTACCAGCAAGAAACGCCGCACCGCTGTCATTGCGATTGCTGTTTCCGTTGTTGGTTTCGTCGTCGGTGTGCTCGTCTTCGTTTTCGTTGTTGCCCAAGCCTTTGACGACGCCTTCAATTCCGAATCCTCTGTGTCTTCAGGGGATGGAAGCGCATTGGAAAAAGGTGCAGGCAGCTCGCGTGAAAATCCGCTCCCACTCGGTTCTTCCATCGAATCCGAGGACTGGAAGGTCACTATCAACTCCGTTGATCTCAATGCAGATGAAGCTGTGCTGGCCGCAAATACATTCAATGAGCCTGCGCCCGATGGGCAGAAGTACATCCTGGTTAACTACACCGTGGAATACATCGGAGATAACTCCGAGGGTGAAGTGCCGAGCCCTGTGGTTTCCTATGTCACCAGCGACGGCAACACCTTGAGCGTTTTGGATAACTTCGCCGTGGCGCCTGATCACATCGACACCGTAGACAAGCTCTACGAAGGCGGCAGCGTGAGCGGCAACCAAGTCCTCACCGCACCTGTAGACAACGCCCAAGATGGCGTGCTTGCGGTCAGTGCGGATCTCACCAGCGCTACTAAGTTCGTTTCGGTGCAATAAAACCGTGCATAGCCTGGCGTTTTGTGTTCTGGAATTGTTCAAGTATAGTTCTGCACAGTCACAAAGCGCCGAGCGCTTGTGTACTTGCTCCCATCGTCTAGGGGCCTAGGACACCGCCCTTTCACGGCGGCGACACGGGTTCGAATCCCGTTGGGAGTACAGCCATCATCCCCACAGTTTTGTTCTGTGGGGACGTGTGGCCTGTGTGGCCCTGTGGCGCAGTTGGTTAGCGCGCCGCCCTGTCACGGCGGAGGTCGCGGGTTCAAGTCCCGTCAGGGTCGCCAAAAAATCAAAAGCAGCATCCTCAATGAGGGTGCTGCTTTTTTTGTTGCGTGGGCGTCGAAAAGCTTAGGAGCGAAGCTCCTCCAAAGCCTCCGGCGACTCAGGCAGGATCTGGCCACCATCGACGATGATTCCCTGGCCCGTGATGTAGCCGGCGAGGGGAGAAGCCAGGAAGGCGACAGCGCCACCAATGTCCTCAGCGGTGCCCAGCTCGCCCATGGGCACGCTGCGAGCCATCTGAGCCACATAATCCTCACCCATGGCCTCAAGACCCGGAGTGAGCACATTGCCCGGCAGCACCGCATTCACGCGAATGCCTTTCGGTGCAAGCTCGATGGCGGCGGAACGCACAAAGCCCATCTGCGCGGCCTTCGTTGCGCCATAATGCGCCCAGCGAGGATAGCCCGTGACATTGCCGGTGATCGAAGACGTCATCACGAATGAACCGTGCTCAGACTTCTCCAGGTGCGCGGTGGCCGAGCGGACAACGTGCAGCATGCCTTTGACATTGATATCGAAGATGAAGTCGAAATCCTCGTCGCTCATCTCTTCAATGCTTGACTGCGGGTAGATGCCAGCGTTGTTGGCCACAAGGTCGAGGCCACCCAACTCTTCGGCTACCTCATCTACCACCGTGCGGCACTGATCCAGATCGCGTACATCTAGAATGCGCGCCTTGAAGCCCTCCTTCTCGGCAGCCTCGCACTCTTCCTGATTGATGCCGGTAACAACAACCTCAGCGCCCTGTTCGCGCAGCACCTTGGCAATACCGGCGCCGATGCCGATGGTGCCTCCGACTACTAGAGCCTTATGTTGATCTAATAACATGATTCCTCCTAGCATTGCTTGGCGGTCAAGCTTGATACCAGGCTAGTGGAATATGGTTTGACGTGCAGATTTATTAGCAGCCCCACATAGCTGCGCAAAATCAAACGAGCATTATGGGTTTGTGATGGAAACAACCCACACGCAGCAGAACAACACCTTGTGGTGCCCGGGACGCTAAAAACAAAACAGCATCTCCGCAAAAGAGATGCTGTTGGCATGGCTTTAGGGGATGCTCAGGTCGCTTCCTTGGCTAGCGATGACCTTCTTGTACCAGTAGTAGGAATCTTTGGGCTTACGCGCACCAGATCCTTCGAGAGCGTCATCGAGGTCTACATAGATATAGCCGTAGCGCTTACTCATTTGGCCGGAGCCGGCGCTTACGCAGTCGATTGGCGCCCAACTGGTGTACCCCATAACCTCCACGCCATCGATGGTGATTGCATCTCGCATAGCGCCGATATGATCTGCCAGGTACTTAATGCGCTCGTGATCGTGGATTTCGCCGTCTTCGGCTAACTCATCGCGCATCCCGAGGCCATTTTCCACCACGAAGACGGGCATCTGATAGCGCTCATACACATCGCACAAAGTGATCCGGAAGCCAAGTGGGTCAATTGGCCAGCCCCATTGGGAGTACTCCAAATAGGGGTTTTTCGCCGTTTTCATCAGGTTGCCCTTGGCCACAACCGCATCCGAGTCCGGCCCTGCAACAGTGCGCGAGTTGTAATAGGAAAAAGAAATGAAGTCGACGGTGTACTTGGCCAGCAACTCCACGTCGCCTGGGGCGAATTCGGGCAGAGCGTTCTCTGCGCTGAGCTTGTTGATCGCCCACTGCGGATATGCTCCTCGAGCCTGTATGTCCACGAAGAAGTAGGAGTCTCGGTCGACCTCACGTGCAGCCCACACGTCGGTGGGGCGGCAGCTATACGGGTATGCACTTCCGGCTGCAAACATACAGCCCACCTGGTTTTCCTCATCAACTTCGTGCGCCAGCTTTGTGGCAAGCGCACTCGCCACAAGCTGGTGGTGAGCAGCCTGGTAGATGGTGGATGTAGCCAGGGACTCGTCTTCAATGATTACGCCCGCGCCAAGGAAGGGGGCATGCAGGATCATATTGATCTCATTGAACGTGAGCCAGTGACGTACGCGCCCTTTGAAATGTTGAAATAGTGCCGAGCACAAACGCGTATAGTGCTCGATCATTGAACGGCTGCCCCAGCCACCGATCTCTTTAATAAGCGCTACCGGACAATCAAAGTGGCTGATCGTCACTAGGGGAGTCATCCCATATTCGAGGCAGCGGTCAACGATGCGGTCGTAAAAGGCAAGTCCTTCCTGCGAGGGTGTGCTGTCGGTGCCTGTGGGGAAAATCCGAGTCCACGCAATGGAAAAACGGAAGCATCGAAATCCCATTCCGGCGAGAAGCTCAATGTCAGCCTCTGCCTGCTTGTAGAAACTGATCGCCTCGTGGGACGGGTAGAACCAGTTATCTTGAAGCGCCAAGGGGGTGTTGCGTCCCCGAATGACATCCATACGGGCGTCACCTGAAGGGCAAAGATCGACATTAGCCAGTCCTCGCCCATCATCTAAGAAGGCGCCTTCGATTTGGTTGGCTGCTGTGGCCCCGCCCCAGAGGAAACCTGTGGGAAAAGCGGGTGGCTGCTTAGGAGACATTGGCGGTGCCTTTCGAGTCGATCGTGTGGAAAAGTGTTTGGCCAGCTTCAATATTGAAGTGCTCTTGTTCGAGCTCATCAGTGATCTGGTGTTGCGCGTGATTGACTAAAACCAATGGAGTGGTGGTGGAATAGCCTGCAGCACGGACGACTTCCAGATCGACGTCGACTAGCGACTGACCAGCTTGAACTTGGTCGCCACGGGAGACGTGACAGTTGAAGCCTTTGCCCTTTAACTCAACTGTATTCATGCCGATATGTAGGAGGATCTGGGCGCCAGAATCGGCCTTGATTGCGATTGCGTGCAACGTTGGGAAAACGGTGATGATTGTTCCATCAACCGGGCTGAGGAAATGGCCATCACTAGGGTCGATGGCTACTCCCTTGCCCAGTTTGCCGCCGGCAAATGCAGCATCTTTCACCTCGGATAGCGGTAAGACGGTGCCGTTGACTGGGCTGAGAACCTCAAATTCTTCTAGTGCCGCGCTCTCATCCTCTACAGCCTGGGCAAGCGTAGTCTCAGCCTCTACTTCCTGAGGGGATTCTTTGTAGAACAGCATGGTGAGGATAAAGCCACTGAGCATGGAGATCGCAACACCAGCGAAAGCCACATATAGATTGTCGGGGCTTCCATCTGGATTCATCATCCCCGGGAACTCGAAGATGCCCATGCCGCCCATCACGAACTTTCGGAAGTTCATGGCGCCGTAGAACGCGCCGCCGATACCACCTGCGATACAGGAGATATAGAGAGGCTTTTTTAGAGGCAGCAGGATGCCATAGATAGCAGGTTCGGTCACTCCGAAAATGCCTGAGATGAAGTTTGGCATGCAGAGCTGTTTGATCTTTTTGTCTTTGGTTTTGAAGAACACGCCCAACACAACCGCAGATGTGGCAAAGGTGCAGGCGAAGAAGGGCATCATGACGTTGTCGTAACCGTTGGTCACGATGTTGTTGATGTAGACGGGGATGAACCCCCAGTGGAGTCCAAAGATCACCAAAATCTGCCAGGTGAGGCCGACGAGTAGACCCGCTAGCAACGGAGATACGTCGCGGAGGCTGATAACGAGATCTGCAATAGCCGAGCTGCCAAGTGCTGCTACAGGACCAATGAGTAACAGCCCCAAAGGCACAGCTACCAACAACGTGAGCATCGGAGAGAAGAAGAACTTCACGAGGTCTGGGATGACCCGGTCGAAAAACCGAGCAATGTAGCTTGCTGCGTACACAACAAAAATCACCGGGATCACTGTGGAGGTGTAATCCATGCTGACTACCGGGATGCCCAGGAAGGACATGTAGACATCTGTGGCATAAGGAGTGTCGGCAAATAGGGTGCTGATCGGGGAGCCGTCTGCAGAAAGGGCTGAGGCCTGGATGGTGGGGAAGCACATAATGATGCCGATGAGCATTCCCAGCATGGGTTTGAGACCAAATTTCGATGCTGCTGTGTAACCCAAGAACACCGGCAGGAACATGAATAGCCCATCACCGATGGCACCAAGAATGATGTAAATGCCGGAGCTTTGCTCGTACCAACCCAGATTGTTGAATAACAGGTTCAGACCTTTGAGCATGCCGCATGCAGCCATGAGCCCGAGGATTGGTTGAAAGATAGCTGAAACAACGTCGACAAAGCGGGTGAGGAGGTTGCCTTCCTTCGGTGCGTCTTCGGTGTCTTCCGAAGACACATTCAGGAGCGGTTCGACTTCTGCGTACACATCCGCGACGTCATTTCCGATGACAACTTGATACTGCCCGCCGGACTGCATAACAGTCACCACTGCGTCGTGATTTTTGAGGGCTTGTGTGTCTGCCAGACCTTCGTCTTTTAACTTGAAGCGAAGCCGGGTGATGCAGTGGGTAAGCGACATGACGTTTTCGGCGCCGCCTACGAGTTGGACAATGTCTGCCGCAATGTCCTGGTATGAGAGTTTTTGAGCCATGGTGATTTCCTCTTCGTGGAAAAATCCTGGCCGGGTGGGGTCACGCCATCCTTAATGTCACGGCCCCCAGGTGGTGGGAATTATGTAGTGCACTCATTGTGGTGCATGTTCGTGCGATAGATCGCCTAGATCTGTGAGAGGTCTTCAAGTAGTCGAGATAGTCGCTCTATTGCTCACCTCCATCTCTTTGCTGTGTCGACACAAGACGTGCGAGGTGTAGGGAGAGGTACAACATTTCTGCGTCGTCGATGGTGTAGCCGAACTCTGCCATGAGTTGAATGCTCACTGAATGGACACATGACACCACCTCTGGATGCCGAAGCGCAATGGTGTCGAGCATTTCGGATCCATGCTCATTTTCTATGGTGAGTGCTAGGGCTTCGTCCGTGATCAGCCTTTGCGCGAAAAAGCGCAAATGGGTGATGAACCGTTGGTAGGTCAATGATTGAGCATCTACCTCGAGACGGAGAAGTTCGATGACTCTTTGCTCAATTGCATGGACTACTTTGCTAATGCGCATGAGCTCAGATGCATCTTGGCCGCCTTGAGCTGTAATCAAATGCAAGGCGATGAAGCCGGCCTCACCTTGGGGTAGCTCAACGCCCGTTGCCTCGGCGATAATGCCCAGCGCTTCTTTTCCGAGCGCAAATTCCTCTGGATAAAATCGTTGCATCTCGGAGGCAAAGAGATCCGCGATAGCTGCGCCTTGTTCTGTACGCTGCACCGCTCCGAAGATATGGTCGGCAAGCGGGAGCAGCATGTTCCTCTCCAGCGGGGCAGGGATCTTGCTGGCTGCGATCTCTAGGATGCGTTGGGCGATCCGTAGATAGTCCACCGGCATGGTGGTGAGTAAGTCTTGAAGGTAGTCACTTCCATGCTCAGGGGAGCCGACCAGTGAAAAAACTTTTTCCACCTTCTCTTGATCGATCTCCTGTCCCCGGACTGAACCGAACCCAACCCCACGCCCGGTGACAATGCACTCTTTTCCTTGGCCGTCCTCGACGAGCACAGCGTTGTTGTTGAGCTTCTTGATCGTCTTCAACGATTACCTCCGCTGCGATCGTGAGTGGGCATGTTCAGTGGTTTCGACACAAGATATGGCAATAAAAAAACCTGCCAACCGGATACCCAAGAAATCACCAGCAGAAGTTCTAAAAAGAAACTTGGGTGGTATCGAGGACACCTGTGGCAGGTCAAGCTGGCGTCAATCGCCATAACTATCCTGTGCTACTGGGAACTGTACCATAGGGCACTACCGCTAGCGGAAGTGATCTCATGCACAAAAAACGAGGCTGAGGTTTTGGCTGTGCCCAACAACAGGGGAATGGTGGCCATCTGACGCTGTGTCAGTTGAAACCTTATAAAGGCTTGTTGAGCAGGCGATTTGTTAGCTTATAGTGAGCTGTGTAGTATTTCGAGTCGTGCATCAGCGCGGGTTTATATCCGAGCTGACGTACTTGAAAATGCAAGGCCCTGTGGCGCAGTTGGTTAGCGCGCCGCCCTGTCACGGCGGAGGTCGCGGGTTCAAGTCCCGTCAGGGTCGCTCGGTTACTTCGGTAGCCAGTGGCGCGGTAGCTCAGTTGGTAGAGCGTCCGCCTGAAAAGTGGAAGGTCACCAGTTCGATCCTGGTCCGTGCCACAACCAAAACCCCAACTGCTTTCGAGCAGTTGGGGTTTTTATTCTCTGTTTCTACATCGCTGGGCTTCAAGCGTCGCAGTTGGTGCATACTAGAGCTCAACATAACCGACAGTGAAAAAGAGGGAGCTTGGTATGAGCGATCAGCCCACCGAAGTACGCCACGAGTCCGTCCAGAGCCGTTTCGCCATCTTCTACGGCGATAACCTCGCGGGGTTCGCAGAGTACGTCGAAAGCGACGGTGTGCGCGATTTCAACCACACTGTGGTGTTGGAGGACTACCGGGGCCGCGGCCTGTCTAAGCCATTGATCCGCGAGGCGCTCGACGCCACCCGTGAAGAAGGCCTCAAGGTGAAGCCGAGCTGCTCTGCAGTGGCGAAGTTTATTGAGAAAAACCCTGAGTACGCTGAACTCAAGGCCTAAATCATCACCGTCTTAGAGCCAGTAGATCCAAATAGCAAAGCAGCCGCCCTTGTGGGCGGCTGCTGGCTTTTCTGAGCACCCTGATCGCTAGATGTAGTAGTCGGGGTCCACGAGTTTGATGCACTCAGCATCCTTGCGTGGGCGTGCCTTGGCAGGAATGCCTACGGCGATGTGCTTGGCGGGAACATCTTTTGTCACCACCGCATTTGCACCGATGGCTGAGTCCTTGCCGATGGTGATGGGCCCAAGCACCTTTGCGCCGGCACCAATCGTTACCCCATCTTCGATGGTGGGGTGGCGTTTGGTTTGGGTGAGTACCTGCCCGCCCAAGGTAACGCCGTGATAGAGCATGACGCCCTCGCCGATCTCTGCGGTTTCACCGATCACGATGCCCATTCCGTGGTCGATGAAGAAGCGCCGACCAATGGTGGCACCGGGGTGAATCTCGATGCCGGTGAGAAAGCGCGTGAACTGCGCAAGGATGCGTGCGGGGCCTTTGAGGTTACGCAGCCATAGCCAGTGGGCTACGCGGTGTGCCCAAATGGCGTGGAGACCCGAATAAACGATGGCGTTTTCAACGTCGCCACGTGCCGCTGGATCATGTTCGCGGGCGTTGCGCAGATCCTCACGGATCGTTCGCAGGATGTGCTTCATGTTTGTTAAACCTATCAGTCAGCGCAAAAAGCCAAGAAGAAAACCCCCGAGGCAGTGTTGAGGTGTACGTACTGCCGTCGAGGGCTGATGCCATAAGTGGCAAATTAGTCGCGGATATCCTCAAAGAGCACGGTGGATACGTAACGCTCGCCGTAGTCGCAGACGACGGTCACGATGGTCTTATCCTTGTTTTCTTCGCGGGAGGCGATCTCCAGGGCAGCCTTCACATTGGCACCGGTGGAGATGCCACCGAGGATGCCTTCTTCTGCCGCGAGCTTGCGGGAGGTAGCGATGGCGTCTTCGTTGGAAACGGTGAGCACATCGTCGTAGATCTTCTGGTTGAGCACCTCGGGAATGAAGTTGGCGCCCAGACCCTGAATCTTGTGCGGGCCTGCCTTGCCGGTGGTCAGCAGTGCAGATGCCTCTGGCTCTACGGCGTAGATCTGGATATCTTCCTTGCGGTCGCGCAGCACTTCGCCCACACCGGTAACGGTGCCGCCGGTGCCCACACCTGCGACGAAGATGTCGATATCGCCATCGGTATCGCGCCAGATTTCCTCAGCGGTGGTCTTGCGGTGCACCTCGGGGTTCGCAGCGTTAGCGAACTGGCGCGCAAGAATTGCGTTCTCGCGTTCGGCCACAATTTCATTGGCCTTATCTACAGCGCCCTGCATGCCGGCTGCACCGGGGGTGAGCACGATTTCTGCACCGTAGGCGCGCAGCATCACGCGACGCTCAAGCGACATGGTCTCTGGCATGGTCAGCACAACGTTGTAACCGCGGGCAGCGCCAACCAGGGCCAGGGCGATACCGGTGTTACCGGAAGTTGCTTCCACGATGGTGCCGCCGGGGGAGAGCTCGCCGGATTCCTCGGCTGCGTCGATAATTGCCTTACCAATGCGGTCCTTCACGGAGTTCGCGGGGTTGAAGGATTCGATCTTGACCAAGACGTTGCCGGGCAGGTCTTTGCTCAGACGGTTAAGGCGCACCAGTGGGGTGTTGCCGATGGTTTCCAGAATGTCGTTGTAGATCTTTGCCACGTTAATTCTCCTCGTGTTGTTGTTGACGTGTTCCGAGCATAGTGCTTCTTCAACTAAAAAGCTAGACAGAGCCGTCTTTTAGTATATACAGATCGGTCTGCTTGACCTTTCTCTCATTTCCACTGCTTAGGCCAAGCCATCAAGGTGAAGCTTGTCACAATTTTGGCTAAAAAATTCCCACAAAGAGCCAAAAATTGGCGCTTATTGAACATCGTTATTGCTCCGCCTGTACTTCCTCGGGGTTGGGCGCCAATGCGGTAGGCGTGCCCTATGACTGCGCTCAATGGGAGGGGGGTTCACTTTTGAGCCCTCCTGCACTTTCCTAAACGGAGGGTGTGCAATCGGTTTTTCCTGCAAGAACCGACATTCCTGGCGGGCTAACAGGCTTTAAGGCCATCCAGTGCAAAAAGTGCAGGGGTAATTTTGCATAAAAATGGGTGCCCCTGGCATACCCCCAAGCGATAGTGAAAGCGGAAATCTGTTCTTGATAATCGGACACAAGGCCGTGCTTTGATTACCCCCATTTCATGGTTATACTTTGCACAGTTAAACCGAACACCTTGGCAGCGAGCCCTCATGGTCGCGGTCGTGACCAGCGCTCCAAGGCAGTTGACAGGAGGACGCACGGTGGAAACCCAGCGCACCCGTGATGACGAAGACGCCATCCGTTCAGCACTTTCTTCGCTCAAAAACGCCACGGGCATTCCAGTAACCATGTACGCCACGGTGATCGGGGAGCATCGCCTGCAGATCAGTCAATGGATCGGCCTTCGCACGCCGGCACTGCAGAACCTCGTCATCGACAATGGCGTCGGTGTTGGTGGCCGCGTGCTCAAAACCCGGCGTCCTGTGGGCGTGAGTGATTACACCCGCGCCAACGTGATCTCCCACGAGATGGACTCCGTTATCCAAGATGAGGGACTGCACTCCATCGTTGCTGTGCCCGTCATCGTTCAACGCGAAGTGCGCGGCATCTTGTATGTCGGTGTGCACTCGCCGGTGCGCCTGGGAGACAAGGTCATTGAAGAGGTAGCCATGACGGCGCGCGTGCTCGAACAAGACCTCGCCATCAACGCCGCCGCACGCCGGCCGGAGGGGATGCGCAATGGTGCCATGAAGCCCAGCCGTGCGATGAATGGTGCGGAGTGGGAGCAGGTTCGTTCCACCCACTCCAAGCTGCGGATGCTGGCCAACCGCATTACTCAAGAAGATTTGCGCCAGGAGCTTGAAGAACTCTGCGACCAGATGGTTGCTCCCGTGCAGGTCAAGCAGACCACTAAGCTTTCTGCACGCGAACTCGACGTGCTTTCCTGCGTGGCCCTGGGGCACACCAATGTTGAGGCCGCAGAAGAAATGGGCATCGGTGCAGAAACGGTGAAGAGCTACCTCAGGAGCGTGATGCGCAAACTCGGCGCGCACACTCGCTACGAGGCAGTCAATGCCGCCCGCCGCATCGGCGCATTGCCCTGATCTGCCAGCTCAACCGGGCGCGAGCCCTTCGGGTCCAGCCAAGGCCTGGGCCACAACATTGAAGGCCACAGCAACATCGAAGGCCGCCGATAGCGACACCTGGCCCAAGCACACACCGCTTCGCCAAGGAAACTTAGAAAGCCCCCGCAAATGCGCGAGGGCTTTTTCTTTTTGTTGAGTGCGTTAGCGCTGGCCGCCTGGAACCCACTTGACGTCTTGGGAATCATTGGCCACGCGGCAAAGGATGAAGAGCAGATCGGAGAGTCGATTCAGGTACTTCGCTGGCAGGGCGCTGGTGTTGTCCGGGAACGCATCAACTGCCTCCCAGGCTTTCCTTTCGGCGCGTCGGGCAATGGTGCGGGCGCTATGCAGCAATGCTGCGCCTTTGGTGCCGCCGGGAAGGATAAACGAGTCGAGCTTGGCAAGATCCTCGTTGAAGCGATCGCAATCGGCTTCGAGTCGATCAATATATTCCTGCTCAATGCGCAAGGGAGGGTACTTCGGATTTTCTTCTACCGGAGTAGCAAGGTCGGCGCCTGCGTCGAAAAGCTCATTTTGCACACGCTGCAAGGTGCTCACCACCTCGGCGTCGAGCTCGCCAAAGGCGATGGCCACACCAATAGAAGCATTAAGTTCATCACAATCGGCGTAGGCAGCAAGGCGAGGATCCGATTTGGAAACGCGCTCGAAGTTGGCCAAAGCCGTGGTGCCATCATCGCCGGTACGGGTATAGATCTTGGTTAGGTGAACAGCCATGACCTTTAACCTACGCGGTTTCTTGGGAGGGTTCAGTAGGGTTAGGGGCGTGAACGACAGATTTCTTGTAACCGGTGGTGCTCGACTCCAAGGCTCCGTGCGTGTAGCTGGCGCAAAAAATAGCGTCTTAAAGCTCATGTCGGCTGCCCTATTAGCTGAGGGCACCACCACTTTGAGTAATTGTCCGGAAATTCTCGACGTGCCCTACATGAAGCGCGTACTCGAAGGCCTCGGGTGCTTCGTCACCATCAACGGCTCCGATGTTTCGATTACTACGCCGGCAGAAATTGCCAGCGACGCCGACTTCGATGCAGTGCGCCAATTCCGCGCCTCGGTATGCGTGCTCGGCCCGCTCACGGCACGCTGCGGGCGGGCAAAAGTAGCGCTTCCCGGTGGCGATGCCATCGGTTCAAGGCCACTGGATATGCACCAATCCGGTTTAGAAAAACTCGGTGCTACCACCCATATCCAGCACGGATGCGTGGTTGCCGAGGCGCAGCATCTTCGCGGCGCCAATATTCGCCTCGATTTCCCCTCGGTGGGTGCCACCGAAAATATCCTCACCGCCGCGGTGCTGGCTGAAGGCACCACGGTGCTGGATAACGCAGCGCGCGAGCCTGAGATTCTTGATCTTTGCGTGATGCTCAAGGAGATGGGCGCAGATATTACTGGTGAGGGCACTTCCACTATCACCATCCGTGGAGTAGAAAAGCTCCACCCGGCGGACCACGCCGTGATCGGCGATCGCATCGTGGCAGGTACGTGGGCTTATGCCGCAGCGATGACCCAGGGAGATATCACCGTCGGTGGCATTGCGCCGAAGTATCTGCACCTGCCGCTTGAAAAGCTCAAGGTTGCCGGCGCTGAGGTCGAAACCTATGAACACGGCTTTAGGGTGCGGATGAATCACCGCCCGCAGGCGGTGGATTTCCAGACGCTGCCGTACCCCGGCTTCCCAACCGACCTGCAACCCATGGCCATCGGCATCGCCACCATCGCGGAGGGCAGCTCGGTCATTACCGAGAACATTTTCGAGGCCCGATTCCGCTTCGTTGACGAGCTTTTGCGCCTTGGTGCCGACGCCACCGTGGACGGCCACTACGTGGTGATTCGCGGGGTGGAGCAGCTTTCCTCGACCCCGGTATGGAGCTCGGATATCCGCGCAGGCGCCGGTCTGGTGCTCGCGGCATTGTGCGCAGATGGCGTGACCGAAGTGCACGATGTCTTCCACATCGACCGCGGTTACCCAAACTTCGTGGAACAGCTTCGTTCGCTTGGCGCCACCATCGAGCGCGTAAGTGATGAGCGCTAGTTTTTAGCTTTTCGACGACCACGCCCCCGGCTTTTGTGTGTTTGAGCTGGGGGTTTGTGTGTTGGTTGGGGTGTGTGTA
>NZ_BMCX01000005.1:0-43213 GCF_014635485.1 Corynebacterium pelargi
GGTCGCGGCGACTCACATAAAGTTACACACCCACCAACAACAACACAAACCCGCAGGTAATGGTGTGTTTTAGTGGGAGGGAAATGCAATGCAATGCTTTTCTAATTCCATTGCCTTCCGTTGCCTGGATCCGGCCTTGGTGCCATATATCTAGAAGAGGGATGGCGCTTCGGGCTATTGATACAGTCCCCGGCTCTCCGCCACCTGATCGAAGAGAGTATGCAATGTCGCTCGGTCGACTTTGAGTCGCACGGCTTCGTCGACAAGCGGTGCAAGATAACTGGCGGCGAATTCGGCTTTCCTGCGAGCCCGGATCCTTTCGACTGCCCCGAGTTGTACGAACATGCCCAAGCCGCGGCGCTTTTCTAGGATCTCGGCCTCGGCGAGCAGTGATAGGCCCTTGCGGGCCGTGGCCGGGTTGATGGCGTGGAAGTTGGCGAGCTCGTGGGTAGAGGGAGCTTGTTCTCCTTCTTTCAGCGCGCCATCGATGATGGAGTCTTCTATCAAGGTGGCGATCTGCCGATAAAGCGGTGCTGTTGCTTCGTCCATAACCTTCAGCCAAAAATATCCAGAGATAGTTGGTTGATTACTTATGTAACCAACCATAGAACCATCACGGCGCTCGAAGCAAGAAATGTGTGAATGAGCTGCGCATACACTGGCAATTGGCCAAGCGTATCGACGTACCAGCATTTTTGAGGCAGACTAGAGAACACAAAGTAACGAAATTTATTAATAACGAACGGATAGTCCAGGAGCCATGCTTGAGCGCACACAAATTTTCGTCGATACCTCCTATCTCCTTGCGAGCTTTTATAACTCTTGGGAGACAGGAGCACGTGCACAACTAGAAATTGATCTACCAGAGGTCGTGGCAACCCTTGCCACGATGGCTCAAAACCACCTGAATCAGCCCGTTCACCGCCAACTTTGGTACGACGGCATTCCCGATTCAGGCCCTCACCGCTATCAACGATCCCTGCGCACCTGCGATGGAGTGCAGCTTCGCGCAGGCCAGTTGATCGAATGGGGCGATCGACGCACCCAAAAGGCCGTGGATACTCGCCTGGTGGCAGACCTTGTTCTCAGTGGCGTGCGCCGCGAATTCACCGACGTCATCCTCGTATCCGGCGACGCCGACATGATCCCCGGTGTGCAAGAAGCCGTAGCCAATGGCGTGCGCGTGCACCTCTATGGTTTCGGCTGGGACTCGATGAGCTCCGCGCTGCGTCAAAACTGCGATTCCACCACCATCTTGGATCCTCGCGAAGACTTCGCAGAATGCATGCAGCTTGAAGTGCTCGAAGGCCCGCTTCCCCCGGTGGTTCGTCTCCCTGAAGAAGACGAGGATGCCGCGGAGCAGCCCAAGCATCCCCACGATGCGGAGCCTCCCCACGAAACTGACCGTCCAGGCCCCCAGCCCGACGATGCAGAAGAACATGGGCAGCCAAAGGATCAGGCACCTGGCCCCAAGCCGCAGCGCACTCAAGCCTCCCAACCCGCACAGGGCGAACACACTGCTCAGGCACAGCAACCCGCGGCAGATCAAAGCGCCGAGGTTGTAGAAGCAGAGCCTGTGGAAACCCCCGAAGCATCACAGCAGGCAGAACAAGAAGCAGCGATTACCGCCGAGCCGCTGCCAGAGACAGAAGCGCAAGAGGCAACGGCGACGAAACGCAGCGCGCCCAAACCCGGTGCGCTGCAAGGCGACCGCCGCATCACCGTGACCTCCAAGATCGAAGAATCTGTAGAAGTCACGGTTAGCAGCGAAAAACCCCGCCCGGCGCCCAACCCCTCGATGATGGCCCCCAGGCGCAAGCTGCGCTCACGCTATGTGCCGCTTCCCAATGAGGTGTGGGCATCCGCTGGCTATCAAACGCCTTTCGACGTAGGCCAGCAATACGCACGCTGGTGGTACGAAAATGCTGCCACCACTGAGCAGCGCGATTCCGCCCACCTGCTCTCAGGCGGTGGACTGCCTCCGGAAATCGACCGCCCTTTGCTGCAATTCGCCTGCGAGACTCTTCACGAGTACACGCTCACCGAATCCCAAAGAGTAGGCCTTCGCGATGGCTTCCACTCCGGCATCCGAGGCGTGCTGCTCAACAACAACGGCAGCTAAGCCCCCACATGAGAAAACCCCGCGGCGCCCAAGCGCCACGGGGTTTTCTTCGTTTTTTAAGCACCGCCCAGATTAGTGCTCAGACTCGCCATCCGGCTGCTCTAATTGCTGCTGCTTGGTATTTCCTTGACCCAATTCGGCCCGAATCGCATCGAGGCGTTGCTGCGCCTTGAAATCCGTGGCATTGGCCTCAATTTCTGCCATACGATCCTGCATGGTGTGCTCGCTAAGCTCCTGAGCCCCCAAAGCATTGGCATAACGGCGCTCAATTTTCTCGCGCACCTGATCCAAGCTCGGCACATCCCGATCGGGATTCACCTGCTGCATCTGCTGCACCGTCTCGGCAGAAGCCTCCTGCATCTTGGTTTGCTGCACCTGCGAGCGAAGCTGCTCAATCTGGGCCATCTGCTCACGCAAACGCGCCTCCGACTGCTGAACCTGAGCACTCGCCTCCCGAGCCGCAGCCTCAGCCTGCCCATGCAATTGCTGCGTGCGCTCAAGATCCTGCTCCACACTGACTAACTGCGTGGCATAAATCTCCGCGGCCTGCTCCAACTCACGCACATCCTCCGGCGCACTGGCCTGCCCCGCAAGCTCCAAGGCCTGACGAGCCTTCTGCTGCAACTGCTCTTGCTCTCCAAGCAAACGGTGCAACTTCATCTCGAGCTGATTCTTATTCCCAATCACCTCAGTCGCTTGGCGACGAATCTTCTCATGCTGCTCATGCGCAGCATCACTGGCCTGCTGAATCTGCACCAAAGGATCCGCGTTTTCTTCAATCTTGCGATCCAACGATGCAGTCAAATACTTCCAGCCCTTAGAAAAAGGATGAGCCATGGCACACGTCCTTAGGAGTAAGACAACACAATTCTTATCCCAGTGTACGCAGCCATGGCCCCAAAGCAGCGCAGATTAACCCTGCTGCTGCTCAGCAATCTGACGCTTCACGTCTTCCATATCCAAACCCTTGACCTGCGAGATCAAATCCTCCAACGCAGCCGGCGGCAAAGCACCAGCCTCACGGAAGACCAAAATGCCATCGCGGAACACCATCAACGTCGGAATCGACTGAATCTGCAACGCAGCAGCCAAACCCTGATGAGCCTCAGTATCTAACTTCGCAAACACCGCATCCGGATGCTGCTCAGAAGCCTTCTCAAACGTCGGCGCAAACGCACGGCACGGGCCGCACCACGACGCCCAAGCATCAACCAAAACGATGCCGTCTTGGGTCACCGTTTGCTCGAAAGTGTCTTCAGTTACATCGATCGTTGCCATAACACGCTCCTTCTAGATATTTGCTTGCACTAGTGCCAACCTTAGCTATGCCTGAGCTATTCCCCCACCGGGAGTACTATCTTCTACATATATATCTAGAAGGGAGAGGAAATGACCAAAAGCTATACCGTTTCCGGCATGACCTGCCAGCACTGCGTCGCCTCCGTCAAGGAAGAAATTGAAGAGGTCGACGGAGCCCAGGGCGTGGATGTTGATTTGGAGTCCGGTCGCGTGACTGTGACTGGTGAAGATTTCACTGATGCTGATATCCGCGCTGCGGTTGAAGAGGCCGGGTATTCCCTGGCTTAGTGCTGTTGTTTTTCGGTGCCATCGCTTCGGCGGTGGCACTTTTTTTGGAATACCTCCTTGGCTATGCCCGTTGGTGCCTATGTAGAAGAAAGGTGATGTGATGAGTATTTCTGAGGTGGATTTGGGTGTCACGGGCATGACGTGCACCTCGTGTTCGGGTCGTGTCGAGCGGAAATTGAACAAGGTCGATGGCGTGGATGCGAGCGTCAATTTCGCCACGGAGAGCGCCCATGTGCGTTTCGACCCGAGTTTGGTCAATGTTGATTCGCTTGTCGACGTCATCCGCGGCGCAGGTTACGACGCCTTCACTATTGGCACTGACACCGATGCTGAGGCCGCCGATGGCGGTGGCGATGCTTCGGCAACTGATGCTGCCCGCGATGAGCACGCCGCTGAGTTGAAAAAGCGTCTGATCATCTCGGCGATCATGGCCTTGCCGGTGTTTGCCATGTCGATGGTTTCTTCGCTGCAGTTCGATAATTGGCAGTGGTTGTGCTTCGCGCTGGCAAGCGGGGTGTTCTTCTACGGTGGGATGCCGTTTCATAAGGCTGCGCTGCAGAATCTCCGCCATTTCTCTTTCACCATGGACACCCTGATTTCCATGGGCACCTCCGCTGCGTATCTGTGGTCGGTGTGGGCGCTGTTTTTGGGCAACGCCGGCGAGCCGGGTATGCGCATGCACATGAGTTTCTCGGCGCATAGCCATAACCAGATGGATGAGATTTACCTCGAATCCGCGGCGATGGTGATCGTGTTCTTGCTGCTCGGCCGCTGGTTTGAGACGCGAGCCAAGGGCAAAAGCTCAGAAGCGCTGCGCACCCTGCTCAACATGGGGGCCAAGGAGGCGGCCGTGCTTGTCGACGGCAAAGAGCAGCGCGTGCCCGTCGAAAAGCTAGCAAAGGGCGATCGTTTTGTGGTGCGGCCCGGCGAAAAGATCGCCACCGACGGCCGCATCATCGAAGGCGCTTCGGCCGTGGACGAATCGATGATCACCGGCGAATCGGTGCCAGTGGAAGTCTCCGAAGGCGACAACGTCACCGGGGCGACGCTGAATACCTCCGGGCGGCTCATCGTCGAAGCCACCCGCGTCGGCAGCGACACCACACTCGCCTCCATGGCCAAACTCGTCGCCGATGCCCAAGCCCAAAAAGCGCCGGTACAAAAACTTGTCGACAAAATCGCCCAAGTCTTCGTCCCCATCGTCATCGCCATCGCGGCGATCACACTCATCGTCCAGCTCTTAAGCGGCGCCCAAACCAGCGACGCTTTCGCCGCAGCCGTCGCCGTGCTCATCATCGCCTGCCCCTGCGCACTCGGACTCGCCACCCCCACCGCCCTGCTCGTCGGCACCGGACGCGGCGCACAACAAGGCCTGCTCATCAAAGGCCCCGACGTGCTCGAATCCGCGCGCAATATCGACACCATCGTGATGGATAAGACGGGGACCGTGACTGAGGGGCGGATGAAAGTGGTGGAGGTCCACGACCTCGACACCCCCCATCTTCTAGATATATGTGCAGCAGTGGAGAGGGGGTCGGAGCACCCCATTGCCCGCGCCATCGTCGAAGCCTCCACCACTTCCCTGCCGGTGAGCGATTTCTCGAGCTCGCCTGGCCGCGGGGTTTCTGGCGTGGTGGATGGTCGCAAGGTTCGGGTGACTCGCCCGGATGGTGCGTTGCAGGAGTGGGTTGATGCTGCTGAGCGTGCTGGTGGCACGGCGGTGGTGGCCTATGTCGATGATGAGCCCGCTGGTGTAATTGTGGTGGCTGATCAGGTGAAGGCTGGCGCTGCTGAGAGCGTGCAGGAGCTTGAGCAGTTGGGCCTGGAGCCGTACTTGCTCACTGGTGATAATGAGGGCGCTGCCCGTGCCGTTGCTGCTGAGGTTGGCATTGAGCATGTGGTGGCGCAGGTGTTGCCGGATGAGAAGGTCGGTGTGGTGCGTGATTTGCAGGAGCAGGGGCGTCGTGTAGCGATGGTTGGCGATGGCGTGAATGATGCTGCGGCGCTTGCGCAGGCTGATCTGGGCATTGCTATGGGCGCGGGCACGGATGTGGCGATTGAGGCTTCGGATATTACGTTGATGCGTTCTGAGCCGAGGGGCATTGTCGACGCCATCCGTTTGTCCCGGGCGACGCTTCGCACCATCAAAACGAACCTGTTTTGGGCTTTCGCTTATAACGTGGTGCTGATTCCGGTGGCGGCCTTTGGTTTGCTCAATCCGATGTTTGCCGGTGCCGCCATGGCCTTGAGTTCCGTGTTCGTGGTGAGCAATTCCTTGAGGCTTCGACGCTTCGAGTAAGCCATATATCTAGAAGAGGCACCTGCTGTGTAGCAGGTGCCTCGTTGTTGTATCTGCGCCCTATTCCACGCTGATGTTCATCAGCCCTGGGGTCCAGGTGCCGGAGCGGGTGACTTCCTTGATGTCGATGTCCGCGTCGTCGGGCGCTTCGCCTTCTGCGTTGGTGCGGGGGTTGTAGATTTCGATGGTGCCCCAGTCGCGGCGCCAGTCGTCTTTAGCGTAGCTCGGCAGTTGGAAGGAGCTGTCGATGGCTTCGACTGGGCCTTGGGCGCCGCCGCCAAGGGCGTCTTGGAAGCGGGAGCCGGTGATGCGTCCGACGTGGTCGGGTGAGATGCGGTAGCGCGGATTTTCGATCACGCCGGCGTAGTGGCCGAAGGGTCGCTGGCAGGGGAATTGGAGGGGTACTTGCCAGTCCATGAGCACTGGTGCTTCTGAGCCGACGACGTTGTTGAGGGTGTCCATGGTGGGCACGCGCGGCGGGGTGAATGCGATCCACTGGTCGGGGTCGAGGCTGGCGTCGATGGCGTGGAGGCGCACAACGTTGGCTTCGACGGGGATTTGCTCAAGCGGGAGTCGCAGGTTGCGCCATACTGGGCGCGGGCCTGGGTCGTCGAAGGTGGCTTGGCCAAGTTCGGTGACTTCTCCATTGGCGTCGCGGCGTCCGTATTCGGCGACGAAGGTTTGGCCGTATTGGTCGATGTCGTTGATGTCGGTATGCGCGATGCGTCCGGCGGCGCTGACCACGAGCAGCGGTTTATCTTCGCTGCGCTCGGGCATCTCGTACCAGTCGCTGATCGCTTCCGAGTAGTACTGGTCGCCGTTGGTCCAGGAGCCGAGGATCGGCACGCGCTTGTAATCGAGCCCGAAGGGCAGAGGCACGCGCGAGCCGTTGATGCCTTCTTCTTTTCTCAAACCAACGCTTGTCGACGCATCCAGCGCGGTATCTTCATCAGAGACTTCATTGGCAAGCGCGGTAGATACGCCGGTGACTTCTTCTGAGTTCAGTACCGGGGGCACGCGGCCGGGCTCGAAGTTATTTTGCTTCTCGCTGGCGATCGCATCCTTGAAATCGGCGTCCACGGGCTTGAGGAAGGACTCGTTGGTGTCCGTTTCCATCAACACATAGTCGGCCATGGCGCAGGTCTGGCCGCGAAGCGCATTCAAATTACCCAAACCAACCGAGTAGGCGGGGTATTGGGAGGCAAAGGCCTTGCCAAAGGAGAGCACCTGGAAGGTCACTGCCAGGATGCACACCACGGCAATGGGTGCCGCTGCTAGGCCCTGGAAACGGTCGAGCTTGCCGCGTCGAACCGAGTTCGGATCCTCACCACGGTCTTCTGCTTGGGTAGCGCGGACGTCGATAATGAAGCTTTGGATCGTGCCGATAAATAGCACCAGCAGGGAAATGCCCAGCATCACCGTCGATGCCTCGATGCCCTTGAGCTGGATGGTCTTATCAAACCACGGCACGCCATAGCTAGAGACGTACCACCAGCCATTCACACCGGCGAGGGTGAAGGCGAAGACGAAGAGGATGGCACCAAACATCAGGGTGCGGGAACGCGCCGAGCGCAAGGCCATATGCGACATTGCCACCGCCGCGAGCGCGGCCAGTGCAGCACCGATACCGGCCCACACACCAAAGTGGTGCGTCCACTTGGTGGGGGTGAACATCAAGAAGAACAAGGTGCCCAGCATCATCAGCATGAGACGCTGCGAGGGCAGTTTATTGCTGCCTGGAACTTTGTCGTTGCGCAGCATCGAGGCCAGCACCACCACGATGGAGACGAAGGCCACCAGCACCGCGAAGCGTCGCGCGAAAGAACCGTCGACGGTTTGCTCGAACAGCGACTTATAGCGGATGTACTCGTTGTACCACTCCAGGGAAGGCCCAACGGCGGAGCGAACCGTAATGGACTCACGCACGCTGGCGAAAGTCTGATCACCGAACACGGCCACCAGCACCGCGGTACCGGCAGCCAGGAACGGAGCCACCATCGCCGCGACCGAAACCCAGGTCTTGCCGCCAAGCACCTTGGTGCGCCTGTAGACGATGCGGATCACGGAGGAAAGCGCTGCCAACAATGCGGCCACGGCCATCAATCCCGTAGGACCGCACGCCAACGTGAATGCTGCGAGCAACGTGCCGATAGCCGCGGGCAGGAGACGTCGATTAGCGATGGCAACCTCGAAGGACACCCACGTTAAAAGGGCGCCGAGCGCAATGATCGGCTCCGGGCGCAAACCATTGTTGTATGGCAGCCAGAAGGCGAGCATGACAAAAGCTGCGGTCCAGTGCGCTACTCGACGACCATCGATGCTGCTACCCAAACGTGGCAACACATCGCGCGAGAGCACAAACCAGGTGGCAATCGCAGCAAAAAGCGAAGGCAGACGCATCCACACCGAAGCGGTGCTGACCTTGGCCATCAGGCCCAAAAGGTCATAGTAGGGGGCGCCGAAGGGCGATTCGGGCACGCCGAACCAGCGATAATAATTCGCCATATAGCCCGAATCGTCCGAGGCCCTGGCCATGGTGAGGATGAAGCCATCATCAGAGGTATTGGCACCGAAGATGTACCAGAAACCAATGATTGCCAGCACCACACCATCGAGCGGGCGCGGGCGCAAGGACTTGCTAGCCAGCACGATCGGGTGCTTCTTGCCGTCGAGGCGATCCATCAATCCCAAACAGATCAACGAAGCCACCGTCATGAAGGCACCGACCCACATTGCCAAGGTCTTCACCCAGGTCGGGGTGGAGGTAAAGCGGGAGTTGATCTCCATGTCTACGTGGAGCCCCGCGTTTTCTAAGCTGGCGGCATTGCCTTCAAGTTCGGTATAAATACCGGACACGATCGGCCGATGATCTCCATTTTGCTCAGACTCGACCGTCACCCCCTTGGCCTTCGCCTCCTGCGGCAAGGTGGCGGTGGTGCCATCAAAGGTGGAATCAATCTTGATCACCGCGTTGGGATCAAGCTTTTCAATCTCGTCCTTATTCAACTGCAGCAGCACCTGGCTGCGGTTGCTGACCTCTAAGGATCCCTCATAGGTGCGCACAAACAGCCCGCGCGCGGTGGCATTGGGGCTATCTGCAGGCAAGGTGGACAGCAGCAAAGACTGCCCATCGCGCACCTTATCGATCGCCTTCACCGGCACCGTGGCGTGGAAATCAACTGGCGTGTAGCTCTCCAAGGGAGCATTCACCGAATTGAGGTTGCCATTCTGAGGCCACTGCAAGGAGGCCTGAGTCTGGTTCACCGGCAAAAAAGGGGTGAGCACAAAGAGTAAAAACCCCAACAGGCCAGTGATTATGGCAACGGGTTTCAACCAGGGCTGTGGTTTGGCGATCGACGTAGACACAACCCAGCAGTCTACTAGACCACCCCCCTACTTTTTGAGCACCACTACATAGGGGCCGATGCGCTCCACCCGCCAAAACTCATCCGAAAACACCTCCGGATTAAAGGCCACGCCCCGAAAACGCACATTCGGCGAATTCGGATAAATGTCCTCAGCTAAATCAAAGACCCAACCATCCTGCTCACTGGCCTCCGAGCCGCCACGCTGCTGAGCCTGATCCTCATCAACCTGCCCCGCCTGGAACACGAAGGCATCAGGAGCAGCCCAAGGCGCAGCCGCAACCTCATCAGCAAAAGCACCAGGATCCGCCAACGAACCCCAAGAATCATTCGCCCACTGCTCAATCAGCGCATTACGACGCTCAAACTGCCCCAAAGGATTCGCATAATGTGCAGTAAACGCCTGGAAACCCCGATAGGGGTAATAGGCCAAAAACGCGAACTCATCCGTCAACACAATCGTGTCGCGTCGCTCCTTCGGCACCTCACGCAACACCTGATCAACCTCCGGATACCACTTCGCCGAATTCGGCGGGAAACGATCCGCACGCTCCCCCGACCCATCCGTCGTGGAATAGGCCAAGTCAATCGCCTCATAATTACGCACCGGCACCTGCTGCGCATAGGCCACAACACCCAGGGACAACACAGCCACCACACCCGCAGTCACCGCCGAAGCCGGCACAAACCGCACCAACTTCTCCACCCCAAGCTCATGCACACGCACCAAACCCACAACGCCCAACGTAGCCAAGACCAACGCCACCAACACATCAACACGGAAACCCAACAACGTCGTCCCCAACAACGTCACCAGCATCGACAACACAACCCAGCCATACGACGCCACCAACACAACCCCCAACGCACGCACATCCGGCACACGCCAACACACCACCACACACAACACACCCAACAGGCACAACACGCCGAGCACGCTTGGCGAGAACATGGGCAGCGGGACGGTGGTGCCGGCCTCCGGCAGATAGTGCGCTGCCGCCCCCCTATCTTCTAGAGATATATCTAGAAGATAGGGAAGCCAGACCGACGAGGCCATCAACATCGAACACACCCCAACAACAGCAACCCTGCCCACAGGCTTCACGCTCCGCTGCTTGATGGCATACCCAAGCGCAATAATGACCACACTGCCAGCAATGATCACGGTATAAAGCGTGTACATCGACGCCGAAATACCGAGATACACAGTTAAACCAATCAGCGCCCATCGGGATCCGCGCATGCCACGACCAGCAAGCACCGCAGCAGCCGGCACCCCCATCGCGACGATTGCGGCATACGGCTCTTCTGCATTCATGATCAGCACGATGATGGTGCTGATCACCGCGATGGTGACACCAACCGCCAAACTGCCACTAATCTTTCGCCACACCGGCACCAAAATGCTTGCAGCCGCCGCCATCGACACAATCGCCCAAGGCTGGAACGCCTCCCAACCAGCCATCCCCAACAAAGAGGCAAAACGGCCACCCAACCAAAACCAACCAGCCGGGTAGAAGGCCGGGAGACCAAAGTAGTTCATATCTGAAAGTTCCGGAGAATCAGCCAAACGCGTCAAATACTGCGTACGGAACTCCTGATCGACGTTAAGCCCTCCTAGATACAATTTCGTACCCGATAGCGGGATCGCCAACGTCGCCAAAACAATCAGCGCCGGAGCCAAGTAGGCAAACACCAAAGCCCCAAAACGCACCCACTTTGGGCGACCCAGTCCCCTGCCCCACACAACGAGCACCACCGACGCAACGACCACCAGCACCACCGCGCCCGTGGCCAACGCACGCATCACATTTGAGGTGCCGAAAGAAGGGAGGTTGGTGGTGTGGAAGGCAAACCAACCGATCAGAGCAATAAGCGCACCCCCCACTCCTGCTAGACATATATCTAGAAGATGGGGGGTGTGTTTCGCGTCGTTCATGCCTGTTAGTTTCCCACAGGCCGCCGCCGTTTTAGAAAGGCAGCTTCCTGAAGATGCTTTGGGGGATGAATTTGAATGCGAGGGTGACGTATTCAAACAGTGGGTGAACGTAGATGGATTGTTTTCCGTCGAGGACTGCTTTGACGGTTGCTTTGGCGACGTCTTCGCGGTTGACGGTCAGCGGTGCTTCGCCGGCGTCGGCGGACATTTTGGTGCGGACCTGGCCGGGGCGGACGACGAGGACGTTGACGCCGTGGTCGCGCAGTGCTTCTCCTAGATTAATGTAGAAGCCGTCCATGCCTGCTTTGGAGGCGCCGTAGACGAAGTTGGAGCGGCGCACCCGCTGCCCCGCGACTGAAGACAGCGCGACGATGGTGCCGTGGCCTTGTGCTTTGAATTTTTCGCCAAGCAGGACGCCGAGGGATACGGGGGCGGTGTAGTTGGTTTGGGCGCTTTCGACGGCGAGCTTTTGGTCTTGCCAGAGGGCTTCTTGGTCGCCAAGTGTGCCGAAGGCGACGATGGCGATGTCGACGTCGCCGTTGGAGAAGGCGAGGTCGATGGTTTCGGGGTGGGTTTCGAAGTCGGTGGCGTCGAAAGGCAAGATTTCGACGGTGCCGCCTTTGGCTTCGAGTTGTGCTTTGGCGTCGTCGATGCGGGGGGAGTTTTCGCGGGCGGCGAGGATGACGTTGGCGGGGCCGCGGTCGAGGAAGCCTTCGACGATGGCGAGTCCGATTTCGGAGGTGCCGCCGAGCAGGAGGATGTTTTGGGCTTGTCCTACAGCATTGAGCATGTGGTGGCCTTTCTAGTTGAGTTCGAGTCGGCGGGACATATCGGATGCGAATACGCCGGTGGGGTCGATCTTGCGTCGCGTTTCGAGCCAGCTTTGCATCTCGGGGTACATCTTGTGGAAGTTTTCTGCCGAGGTGCGGGATTCTTTGGCCAGGTAGAGGCGGCCGCCGAATTCCATGACGCGCTTGTCGAGGTCGTCGAGGAAGTCGCCGAGGCCGGGCTTGATGGGGAAGTCAACGCAGACATTCCAGCCGGGCATGGGGTAAGAAAGCGGGGCTTTGTTGCCTTCGCCGAAGAGTTTGAACACATTCAGTGCTGAGTAGTGTCCGGAGCTTTGGATGTCGCGGACGATGTCTTTGAATGGTTCGACGGCTTCGCGTGGCACCACGAATTGGTATTGCAGGAAGCCGCGCTTGCCGTAGCCGCGGTTCCACTCGCCGATGAGGTCGAGGGGCTGGTAGAACTGCGTGAGGTTTTGCACCTGGTTGCGGTAGGTGCCGGACTTGAGCCACCACAGCTCGCCGATGGCGATCATCGACAGTTTGTTCATGGTGAAGCTGGGGAAGATATCAGGCACCGTCACCAGTTGGGGTGCGTTGAACTTCAGGGGATCTTTGGCCAGCTTGGGGTTGAGCTCTTCAAGCTGCGCCAGTGTGGCAAGCGAGCCGCGGGAAATGGCGGCGCGGCCTAGTTTCGGCTCGGGCGAGATGGCGTCGAACCAGGCAGAAGAATAGGTGTAGTTGTGCTCGGAGCCATCGGAGTGGAATTCGATGGTTTCGTCCAAGGTGCCGGTCAGGTCGCCGTCGGCAATGAAGTAGGCGGTTTCCGTCTTGGTCATGCGGATGGTGGCGCGCAGGATGATGCCGGTCAGGCCCATGCCGCCCACGGTGGCCCAGAACAGTTCGCCACTAGGGTCATCTTCGCTGCCCTCGGGGGTCAGGTGCAGGACGCGACCATCGGCCACGAGCAGCTCCATGCTTGCCACGTGGTTACCGAAAGAGCCTGCCGAGTGGTGATTCTTGCCGTGAATATCGGGACCAATGGCACCACCGATCGTGACCTGTCGAGTACCCGGCAGCACCGGCACCCACAGCCCATAGGGCAACGCTGCCTTCATGAGTTGGTCCAGGGTGACACCACCGTCGACGTCGACAAGCGCCGAATCAGGATCAATGGAGTGAATCTTGTTCAGTGGCTGCATATCGACCACCAAACCACCAGCATTTTGCGCCGGGTCGCCATAAGAACGACCCATACCGCGCGCAATCACACCACGCTTGAGGTGGGCGGGCTTGCCATCATTTTGCTCAGCAACCTGACGGACCGCCTCTTGGAGCTTTTCGACGTCATCCGTCGCCAAAACCTCCGCCGTCGTAGGAGCAGTACGCCCCCAACCAGTAAGTTTCTTCGCTTCTGTTGTGAAGGCTCCGGAGGCACCGTTCGAAGCAGCGGTGCTGGACGTGCCCAAATTCTTGGTCATATCGCCCTCAAGGCTACCCGCCCAAACCCCAAAAACTCACACAATCGGGCAGCATGTCACAAATCCATCAACTCCCGGATCTCCGCAGGCAGCTCCTCCTGCGAGGTGATCTGCGGACCCTCATAACTGTTAAGAATCTCATACACACGAACCCGATCCGCACTATCAAGCAACGGCAATTCCTGCGCCACCAACAACGTCATACGATTATCCAAAGGCGTATTCGTCCGCTCCGCCGCAATCCGCGGCGCAGCCTCCGCCTTCTTGGCCCGACGCTTCGCACGAGAAAAACCAAAACCAACCATAAACGCAATCCTAGACGCGGTAACCTAAAGCAACTATGACAAACGCCAACCCACTCGACGACACCACCACAGGCCGCATCACCCAAGCACTCGCACTCGCCGCCTACACCGCCACACCCGACTACATCCACAACAAAGCCCTGCGCACACTCGCCAAACTCGGCATCACCACCACCGCGCTCGGCATCATCAGCTACGCCAACCTTCAAGACGACAACCCCGACAACGACCCCCAAGCAATGCTCGGGCGGCTGGAAGCGGAGCTGGCGGCGCAGGATAGCGAACTTTCCCCCGCCAAAACCTACCTCCTTCTTCTAGGTATATGTCTAGCAGTAGGGGTTGTGGGCAAAATCGATGCCGTTTTGACCAACAAGATCACCCGCCTCCTGCGCCGCGCAGGCGTGCGCAAACCACACACACTTTTAGGTGCGCTCGCCGGTGTTGTTGTGTACGCGGCGTCGACAAGCGAAAAGCGAGGCTAAACGTGAAAGCGGAATACACAGCCGACCCCATCGCCGGTGCACTCGCCGAACCCAAACAAGGGCTCGCCGCGCAAGGCACAAAATTCCTCATCTCCGGCGGCATCTCGGCCGTGGTGGATCTCAGCATCACCTTCTTCTTCCAAACCATCATCGGTTTCGGGGCATTCAGCGGCCGCACCGTCGGATTCATCTTCGGCACCACCACTGCCTACCTGATCAACAGGCGCTGGACATTTAGAGCCGCGCCGAGCACCAAACGATTCATGCAAGTCGCCGTGCTCTACACCATCACGTTTTTCATCAACGTCGGCGGGCACAAAATTCTCTACGCACTATTCACCGGGCATGGCGTGGCCGCGGGCATTGCGATTGTGGTGGCGTTTGTGATTTCGCAGGGGGTTGCGACGGTGATTAACTTCGTCGTCCAACGCACCTTCATCTTCTAGATATATATCTAGAAGATGGGGTTATCCACAGTGGGGTGAGTTATCCACAGATTTAGCCCTTCCCCACAACTTTCTCCCCTCCCCGCTTGAGCCCCCTGCGCTGCGTTTTTAGCGTCTGAGGTATGGATATTTCGCAGGCGTTTTCGGTGTTTGGTTCTCAGGGTGTGGCGGTTGCGTCTTGGGTGTATGAGCAGGTGGAGGAGTTGGTGGCGCAGCGGGGGCGTCGTTTGGCGGCGGAGTGGTTGTCGGAGCAGTTGTGTGTGCCGATGGCGAGGGCGCGGGCGTTGTTGGCGTTGTCGTTTGATTTGTTTGGTCGTAGGTGTGAGGAGCCGGAGGTGCGGCGCGCTGCGGTTGAGGCGGCTCGTGAGGCTGGGTTGGGTCTGGAGTTGTTGTTGGCGGTGAATTCGGCGGTGCGGGCGCTTCGCAATAGGCAGGCGTGTAGCGTCGATAAGCTGAGGTTGGAGGTGTATCAGCTAGCCGCTGGTTTGAGTGTGGCAGAGGCCAAGGATGCGGCGCGGGCGCGGGTGCGCGGGTTGAATGCGCAGTTGGATCAGGAGCCTACTCAGCAGGCGCTTCGTGTGTCGGCGACCCCTGATGCGCTGGGGCTTCGCCACCTTCACGCCGCCTACCCCGACGCCGACGCCGCCAGCATCGAACATGCTTTGCGCCAGGCCGCCAATAAGCTTTTCGACGACCCCGCCTGCACCCTCAGCCACACCCAAGCCATGGCCGAAGCGCTCAAACGAGCCGTCCTCGCACCCACCGGCTGGAACACCAACAACAACGAACACCCCCCAGCCACCACCGAACACATCCTGCGCCACCCCATGGTGATCATCCCCGCCATCGGCATGCGCAACCTTGGCGACGGCATGCTCGCCACCACCGACGGCGCCACCATCCACTACACAGAACTCTGCGGCGGCATCGCCGAACAATACGGCTACCTCATGATCTACGCCGAATCAGCCGAAGGCCACCCAGAACCAGTCGGCGGAGCGCTCATCAAGCAAAACCCCCGATTCGCCAGCCCCGCCCAACGCCTCATGATCGCCGCCGACCAACTCCTCTGCGCCGACCCCAACTGCCACCGACGCGCCGCCAACTGCCACATGCACCACATCCAAGCCTGGGCCAACGGCGGCGAAACCACACTCAACAACCTCATCGCCTGCTGCGCCACCCACAACCGCCAAAACGACGACAACCCCAAACGACCCAAAAACGGCCGCTACATCCGACACCCCCACACCGGCCAAGCCGCCCACCAAGCACCCAACACCCCACCCAACCAGGCCACCACCAACCGACGCGACCTAGCCCAACGCTCAGGACGCGCCCTCATGAATCAACACTTCACCCGCGCCACACAAACAACGCCCGGACACTAACCAGCATCCACCGAATCCAAAAAATCACCAGCGATCTGCGAAGCCGGCAACTGTTCCGTGACCGAGCGGCGGTTGAGGCGTTGGAGGGTTGGGGTGTCAAGGTACCCATTGACGCGCTCTACAACCTCCGCCCCTCCTAGATATATATCTAGAAAAGCGAGGGGGACGACGTTTGAAGAAACGAACTGGCCCTTCGGGTCCTCGAGAATAACGAGGTCGTTTTCCTCAATCGCAGGATCCGAGGTGTAAATGATCGCCAGTTGAATATCCCCATCTTTGAGTGACTTCACGGTTAAAGGCCCACCAGAATCCTCAATGGGAGTAAAACCAACGTCGATGCCGTAGACCTCTTTCAGCCCCTCAGGCCCATTCGGGCGATGCTCCGCCTCGGAGTTTGCCCCCAAGGTCAAAGCAGTGGGCACTTTGGCCAGGTCGGCGATGGTGCGCAGGCCATATTGCTCTGCGAATTCCCGGGTGACCACATAGGCATCCTGGTCAGCGGCGTCGGAAGGCTCTAGCACCACCAAATTATCCGGAGCTGCTTCCTGCAACCCCGACAAAACCTCGGCTGGTTTGCGTGCAGAAGTATCCGGTTGCCAATACTGCAGCAAAGGCCCCGTGTACTCGGGCATGATATCGATCGAGCCCGACTCGATCTCCTTCATATAGACCTCGCGCTGCCCAATTTGGAACTGGCGATCAACGTTATAACCAGCCCGTTCCAACGCTTGGGCATAAATCTCAGCGATGATCTCGTTGGAGTAATACGCCTGCGAGCCCACCACAATCGTGCGATCGCCGGAATTTGACCCCGCTACGCTATCGACGGTGCCGCAGGCTCCGAGCAGGAGGGCGGGCAAGACGGTCAGTGGAACCAGACGGTGGCGTCGAAAAGCTTTCACCGCTCCTCCTAGATATATATGCAGAAGATGGGGGCTATAGTACCTGCCGGTTGCTAGGAGGCGCCGGGCAAGTCCTCAAACCTCGTCACCGGCCGCTTCACCACAACAACCCCGGCGTCCTCGCGGATTGCCCGGCGCGACCATATCCAGATGCCGATGGCTGTGCCGTAGAGCAGGATTGCGACGATGCACATGCCGGTGAGTTGCATCCACCATTGTGGCCATTGGATATTCCAGACGAAGTGCAGGGTAAATGACCAGGCGAGGCCGGTGAGCAGCGCTTGGAGCCTTTGGACTTTGTCCCATCGATAAGAAAACAGCGCCAAACCAATGCCGAAACCGGCGACCGCCGTGAGGAAGACGTGCAGGCCTGGCCCGGCGACGAACCTCAAGGCCCACATCGTGAGCGCCCCTTCTAGATCACTGTTGGGATCCAGCATCGCGCCCACACCGCCGTACAGAATGTTTTCGAACACCTCAAAACCAAGGCCAATGAGCCCGCCGGTAACAAAACCATGCCAAGGCCTGGTACAGGCGTTGGTCGCGTACAAAATCAGCAGCACACCCAGCGCCTTCGCGGCCTCCTCCGGCCACGCGCCCGCAAAGCTTGCCGTCACCACTTCCCAACCCAGGTTGTCGGTGAGCGTCATCCACGCATCCGCCGAAAGCAGCACCAAACCAAACGACACGCCCGCGCCCCAGGCCAGACACGCAACCGACCACCAAACCGGGGCCGTTTTGGGCCAGAGGCCGCTGAAGCGAAACAGCGCACCAAACCCCACCACATACACCACTGCTAGACATATACCTAGAAGAGAGGCGGTGGGTGAAAGCAGGACGGTTCCCAGCAGGCTCAGCCCCGTCACCCCGACCCCCACGATCACCAGAACCCACAGGGTGATGTTGAATCCTCGTAGCTTTTCGACGTTTTCGTGGTAGCTCATGTGCTGGCGATGTCCTTGGTCTGCTCGTTTTCTTCGATGAGCTCGTTGAGTGCGAGGTCGTAGAAGGGGGCGAAGTTTTCGCCGGTCACGTACACGAACAGGGTGTATTCGGTGCCGTCGATGTTGCGCGCCAGGCTCATGGCGCCGCCGTTAAAGGAGTTGTGGGCGCTGCGGAGGTTTCCTGTGCGTCGCCATTCCGCAGCTTCTAGACCATTGGCGCTCAGGTATCGCACGAACGTGTTGTCTTGGTCCCTGCTGCCTGTCACCACGCTGGATTCGATGGTGGCGTCCCCGCAGTCCCAGGAGGTTTGGAAGGTATCGCCGATGGTTTCGACGCATCGGATTGGGGCTCCGTCGGTGTCGGTCAGCGGGATGCTCCAGTCTTCAGCTTCTGAGCCGAGGTAAACCGGGGTTGGTTTGGAGTCAATCACGGGGATCATGCGGGCGGCCAGAGCCGGCCCTCCTAGATATATAGCTAGAAGAGAGAGGGTGGCGGCCCATGTGCGTTTATTCAGCCGCGGCCTGAACTGGTAGTACGCCATGCGTCTGAGGTTACCGTGTTTGTTGGGGGCTATTGTGGGGCGTATGACTGTTGTTTTGCGTGATTTGTTTTCTTTGGTGAATGGTCCTTGGTTGGAGTCGCATGTGATTCCGGATGATCGGGGTGTGGATGGCACGTTTTATGCGTTGCGTGATCGTGCTGAGTCGGATGTGCGTGCGTTGGTTGAGGCTGAGGGGGATTCGCGTGCGGGGCGTTTGTTTGCGTCGTTTATGGATGTTGATGGGGTGAGTCGTGCTGGTTTGGGGGTGTTGGATGCTGATTTGGTTTCGGTTGGCTCGGTAGATGAGCTTGTTGAGGCTTTGGGGCGTTTGGATCGTGTGGGTGTGGGTTCGCCTGTGGGGTGTTTTGTGGCGAAGGACGCTGGTGCTGAGGAGGCTGTTGCTTGGGTGATGCAAAGTGGCCTTGGTTTGCCTGATGAGGCCTATTACCGCGATCCGGCTCATGCGGAGTTGTTGGCGGCGTATGAGCAGCATGTGGCGAAGATGTTGGGCTTGTTGGATCTTCCTGATGGCCGCAGTGCTGAGGAGTTGGCTGCTGATGTGGTGGCGTTGGAGAAGGAGATTGCTGCGGGCCATTGGGACGTGGTGATGTCTCGTGATGCGGTGAAGACTTATAACCCTCGTGAGTTGGGTCAGTTGCCTGAGCGGGTGCAGGCGTTGTTGCGGGCTGCGGGGTTGCCGGAGTTCCGGGTGAATGTGATGATGCCTTCGTTTGTGGATCATCTTGATGGTTTGTTGGTTGAGGATCGTTTGGATCAGTGGCGGGCATGGATGCTGTGGCATGTGCTGCATGCGCGCGCTGGGGTGTTGGATCCTGAGGTTTCGAGGGCGGATTTCGAGTTTTATGGGGTAAAGCTTTCGGGCGCGACGCAACAGAAGGATCGTTGGAAGCGCGGTTTGGGTTTGGTTGAGTCGCTGGTGGGTGAGGAGTTGGGTCAGTTCTTCGTGGCTGAGCACTTCCCTGCTTCTTCGAAGGAAGAGATGGTGCGGCTGGTGGATTATCTGATTGCCGCGTATCGCGAGCGCATTGGGCAGTTGGAGTGGATGACGCCGATTACTCGTCAGCGTGCGCTGGAGAAGTTGGATAAGTTCCAGGCCAAGATTGGGTATCCGGATCGTTGGCGCAGCTTCGAGGGCTTGGAGTTTGCTGCCGAGGGTGAGCAGTTGGTGGCCAATGTTCGTGCCGGTGCTGCTTTTAATCATGATTATGAGTTGGCCAAGATTGGCAAGCCTGCCGACCGTGAGGAGTGGGTCACCACCCCGCAGACGGTGAATGCTTTTTATAACCCGGTGGTCAATGACATCACGTTCCCCGCGGCGATTTTGCGTCCGCCGTTTTATGCTCCGGAGGATGATGCGGCGGAGAAGTTTGGTGCCATTGGTGCGGTAATCGGCCACGAGATCGGGCATGGTTTTGATGATCAGGGCTCGCAGTATGACGGCGATGGCAATCTGAATGCTTGGTGGACTGAGGAGGATCGTGAGGCCTTCGATGATCTCACCGCCCGCCTGGTGGAGCAGTTCAATGGCCTGGTCCCGAGTGTGCTTGAGGATGCCGGTGTGGAAACCACGGGTGTAAATGGCCGTTTCACTTTGGGCGAAAACATTGGTGATCTCGGCGGTTTGGGTATCGCCGTGGTGGCGTATCGCAAATATCTAGAAGACGAAGGGCTTGATTTCGAGACTGCGCCCAAGCAGCTTGTCGACGCCTCCGGCGCCGATTCCTCGCTGGAAGGCAAGGAGTTTTCTGGTTTGCAGCGGCTATTTATGTCGTGGGCTCGCGTGTGGCGTTCCAAGATCCGTCCGGAACTTGCCCAGCAATACTTGGCTGTGGATCCCCACTCCCCTGCTGAGTTCCGTTGCAATGTGATTGCTGCCAATATCGCCGAGCTCTATCAGGCCTTTGATGTAGAAGAGGGCTCGAAGATGTGGCTGGCTCCCGAACAACGCGTGCGGATCTGGTAGCAGCATGGACGATCAACAGATGCGTGAGCAGTGGGAAATTGGTGGCCGTGAGCGGGAGATGAGCCGGGAGGAACAGCTCGAGCAGCTCGCCTCCTATATCTACGCCCACTATGAGCAGCCAGAGAAGAACCCGCCGTGGTCTGATCATCCCAGCGACCCTGCCGAGGCCGACACTTACGATGCGCGTTTAGCTGACCGCACGACCCATGCCTCGATGATCATGTTGGGCAGTGCCGTGGATCATTCCATGCCGGGCACAGCCTTTGGTGTGGGTGCTTCGATGGAGCCTGCTCCCGATGGCATCGATGGGCAGATCATTGCTCCCAAGAAGCCTTCTGGGGTGTGGGGCATTTCGCTGCATCCCGGTGGTTGGTGGAAAGGCTCGGGCGTGGCCCTGGAGCACGCCTGGCGCCCCGATGTTGCAGCGGTAGCCAACCTTTCGGGCGTGACCTTCTTGGATCTGGATTATCCCCTCGTGCCTGAACACTCCTTGGCGCAGGTAGGTGCCGCGGTACAACAGGCCGCGGCATGGATCCGAGAGACTCAAGCGCCTAAGGCGTTGGTTGGGTGGGGCTATTCTTCAGGCGGTGCGCTGGCGGTGCTTTCCGGGGTGCACTTTGAGCGTTTGGCGCTTACCTTCCCGCACCTAGATCTCTCGATGCTGCCGGATGAGGTTCGTGGCGCAGCGGAATTCCCGCAGCGCATTGATGCGGATGCCACCTTGTTGCAGGTGGCCAGCAATGATGCCATCGCGGGTCGCTACGAATGGGCCGAGGAACAAGCCCAGGTCAAGCACTACGTTTCCGAACATCGCCTGAGCACCCCAGAGGTGGCGCGCGAGCGGGTTAGGGACGTCGCAGCATTTTTGGGCTAACGCCACGCTCAGCGTGCGCAATGCCCTCTTTGGCCCAGTAGGCTTTGGCACGCTCGGCTACCGCCGAGGTGCCATCGGCGCGAACAACGCGCCACCAATTGCTGCTGGCACCAAACAAGGCCATGATGCGCCCAACTTGGCGAGGGCTGCAGCCGAGCTCGTCGGCAATATCGCCATAGGAGCGCACCTGGCCTTCGGGGATGGCGTCGACGGCTTCGAGTACGGCGGCCTCAAGTTCGCTGAGTTCTGCTTTAGAGCTCAATGCCTTCGAGGGGGTCGGATTCGCGTGGTTCTTCTACGGGCTCATCCACTTCGCACAGGGTGCAGGTGGCACCGGTGCTATCGGCGATGATGCTCATGCGGCCAAAGGGTGAATCCCAGGGTTCGCGGATGACCTCGCCGCCAAGCTCTGGCACCTTCGCTACTGCTTCATCGATATTGCCCACGCCCAGGTAGCTTTGCCAGAAGCTTGGAACCTGCGGCGGGAACTGCCCTTCGGCGTTGAACACACCGGCGAAGGCCGCGCCGTCGACAAGCGCTGTGGTGTACTCCATCTCGTCCATGGCGGCTGTCATCCAACCGAAGAGGGTTCGATAAAACTCCACGGCCTGCTCATAGTTGGTGGTGCAGGTCAGCTCGTGCCACACGGGAGTGCCGGGCTCGCCGGCGGCGATGAAGCTATCCTCGCCTGCCGGTTGGATCAAACCGACCAACGCGCCAGCGGTATCCACGCACAAGGCCATCAGGCCAAGGCGCACCTCGGCGGGGCTGGCAAGCACGCGGCCGCCAAGCTTTTCCATCTGCTGGCAATCGGCGTGGATGTCTTCGCTAAAGAAGTACGTGATCCAGGTATCGGGCTGGGGTGAATCCTCGGGCGCAGGCAACAGACCTGCCACGGGAAGGCCCTGGAGGCGGGCAAGGCGATAGCCATTGTCAAAGGTTTCGATCTCCCACCCGAGCAACTCGGCGTAGAAGTGGGAGGATTTGCGGATATCGCTGGTGCCGAGGTCAATCCAATAGGGCATGCCGGGTTCGGCCTGGAAAGCTGGCATTAGAGGTTCCTCCACACTTCGGGGTCAAAGTCGTCATCGGCGGTGGCCTCATCAAAGTAATCATCGTCTTCGCCGCACACCACCTTGGCGCAGAGCTTATCCACGCACACCACATCGCCTTCTCTTAAGGTCTTGCCGCGGCGCGTGTCCACCTCACCATTGACGGTGACTTCGCCTTGGGCAATGGCCTCTTTGGCGGCTCCGCCGCTTTCGACGAGGTTGGCGAGCTTGATAAATTGCCCAAGCTTGATGGATTGGTCCCGAATGGTGACTTCTACTGGCTGCATAGCTGGCATTCTATCTTCTAGATCACTTGGTCTTGCGGGGTGATCACCATGCGGTCGATATTCATATGCGCCGGGCAGGCAGCAATCCAGCGCACGGCCTCGGCAATGTCTTCTGCACGCAAGTTGAGCTTATCGGCGTAGACCTTGGCCGCCTGCTGCTCATCACCGCGGAAGCGCACCAGGGAGAAATCAGTGGCCACCCGGCCAGGGTTGATCTCTGAGATGCGCAGGTGCTGCTCAGCGAGTTCGATGCGCATCACCTTCGTCATAGCGCTCAGCCCAAACTTCGCCGCGTTATAGCCAGCGCCGCCGGCATAAGGAGCAATGCCAGCAACAGAGCTCATATTGATAATGTGCCCATTGGCCTCACGCAGCTTCGCTAACAGTGCCTTGCTCACCCTCAACGTTCCGAGCACATTGATCTCGTACATGCGCTGCCACTCTTCTACATTGGCATCGGCTACCGCATCCAAGCCGATGGCACCGCCGGCATTGTTCACCAGCAGATCGCAGCGCTGGATCTGCGCGGCGAAGGCATCGACGCTGCCTTGATCAGTCACATCTAAGGCAATGGCCTCACCACCGATTTCTTGGGCGATGGCCTCCATGCGTTCAAGCCGGCGCGCACCGAGGATCACATGCCACCCATCGGCTGCCAATGCGCGCGCACTGGCAGCACCAATGCCAGAGGACGCTCCGGTGACTACGGCTACTTTCTTATCTGCTTGCTCAGTCATAGCCCCATTGTTCACGATTTATCCACTAAGGGTGCAGCCCCCACGGGGCGATCATCCACCAAACCAATGGCCTGCATGAGCGCATAGCAGGTGGTAGGCCCCACGAAGCTAAAACCATGCCGCTTGAGGGCCTTGGCCATCGCCTTGGATTCCTCAGACTGACTTGGGGTGGCTGCAACGCTGCGGGGTCGCTGGTGTGTAGTGGGCTTGAACTGCTCAAGAAGATCCACCAGGCCGCCGTGCTCACGCACTGCGATAGTGGCGCGGGCGTTATTGATGGCCGACTCGATCTTTCGGCGGTTGCGGATAATGTCCTCGCATTGCAACAGTGTTGCGACTTCCCCCTCGCCAAATTCAGCCAGCAGGTCTGCATCAAACTGCGCAAAACGAGCGCGCAACGCTTCGCGCTTATGCAGGATCGTTTTCCAGCTCAGTCCGGCTTGGAAGCCTTCGAGCACGATGCGTTCAAGGGCGGCGGCTTCGCTGTGCACGGGCCTGCCCCACTCATGGTCGTAATAGTGTTGCAGCGCTAAAGATTCAGCGGCCCACGGTGGGCGCAGCCTTCCGTCTTCGCCCAGAACGAGGTCCGGTGCTGGCTGGTGCGGTGGTGTTGCTGGCATGGTGTGCTCCTCATCGTTTGGCCTGCCCTTCGCAGCGCCTTGGCCTGATTATCACTTCGGCAGGATCCAAGATTCGTTATTCTTTGCAAAAGAACTTTGGCTTTCAAGGAGTGATGTTATGTCGCAGCAGTATGTAGTAATCCAGACCGTGCTCAAAGAAAAACTCATCGGCACCGGCTCTGGGAATCTACAAAACTTAGAAAAGGTGATTAATGACCAAGCCGCTAAGGGCTATCGTCTGCACACCATCACTACTGCATCAAGCGGTTCTAAAGGTCTGATGGGTGGAGATCGCATCCAAGCCACCATGGTGTTTGAAAAAATCGCCTAGGCGCAATCGCGCCACCTCCACACCCCCGACGCACACCAGGCCGGGGGTCTTAGTTTGCTGCGGGCTTTTCGGGCTCTTCTGGAGTATCGGTAACTTCAGGTTCAGCAGCCTCGCGCGTGGAGGCTTGCTCAGTCCTGGTGGAATAACCCGCCGCGGCTCGGCTCCTCGAAGGTGCTGCTTCTTCGCTCGTATCCTCACCCGGGCGTTCTTGCCCATTGGCGCCGCCATCTGTCTCTGCGCCTTCAGCGGGGCTTGTCGTAGGCGTTTCGCCACCTGCATTGCCACCCTGGCCATCACCCTGGCCAGGATTTTGCCCCTCATTGCCCTCGGAAGGACGGCTGGGCTGGTTCGAAGGTGACGGGGTCACCGCCGTTGGCTGCTCTTCCGGCGTTTCAGGTTCAGGGTTGCTGGGCTGGGCCTCCTCAGGGTCTGCTGGAGGTTGAGTATCCTCGGTGCGCGTTTCGCTGGGTTGCGTTGTGGTGCTCACCCTCGTTTCTGGCGCAGGCGTTTCTTCTGGCTGTTCTTCCTCGGATACGGCCTCGCTACTGGGTGGCTTTGTTGGTTCTGGCCTGGAGGTCTTGCCGTCGATCCTGTCAAAAGCCTTCGGGGGATCCAGCGGGCCGAGGCGCTCAAGGCCGCTCAGGCTCACGCAGCCCGCCACCAGCGCCACGGCGGCAGTGGGAACAATATAGCGCCACTTACGATCCACCACGGCGTTATAGGTTTCAGGCTCCATGCCGGCCCGATTGCACCTGCTGAGGTGCCAAAAGTACCAACCGGAAGGCAGGATAAAGACCACCGCGAAGAGCACTGCCGGCAGCAGACCCGTTTTTCCGTAGATCAGCGGAAACCCAATCAGGGCGGCATAGCCGATAGCCATAGCTGTCACCGATAGCGCAATACCGGCGATCGAGGCGCCAGCAGTAAAGTGTGCGATTCGCTCACGCAAACTTGGACCATCGACGTTGCGCTTCAACAACCACGCCGCCTTTCGGGCTCGAAGGACTCATGTGCAACCCAATAGAGTTTAAAACCTGATTAAGCCAATTACCAGCGATAACCATCGCTGCTTCCGTGCGTTTTCGCTAAGAAGCGGGCAGCGGAGTGCCCTCGGAAAAAGCCTTCCAATAGGCTTTGGCCGACTCCGAAACCACGACGTTATTTCCGTCGCTACTCAAATTCACGGGAATCGTCCGGGCATTCACCTTGCCACGCTTCATCGTGGTGAGCATCCGTTGTGCATTTGCAAAGGTCACCACACCCTCGGAAGCGAGCATATGGCCACTCAAGTCATGTGCCATGGAAAGCAGCTTGGGCACATCTTGGGGCACCGACAGCTCTTTCACCTGGCTGACCACGGCCTTGAGCAATTGTTGCTGGCGCTCGATACGCGCAAGGTCTGATCCATCGTCTACGCCCTTGCGTGCCTGGGAGAACCTGAAGGCGGTTTCGCCATCGGCCATGTGGCAGCCTTCGGGCACGCCCGGAATGGCGGCAGCCTGTTCGGGTGTGGCGCAAAGTTCCACGCCTCCAAGTTGGTTCACCACATCTTCAACGCCTCTGGAATCCAGCACCACGGAACCACCCAGGCTAAAGCCGCTGAGCCAGGTCACCGCCCGTTCTGCGCAGCGCATACCGGCTTCGGATGCCTCTTCGCTGTTATCGGCGGCAGCACCCAAGGCGTAGGCCGCGTTGATTTTGGTGTGCTGCGGCTCGCTTTGGCTGCCATCGGAACGCTCACACGCAGGGATATCCACCAGGGTGTCCCTGGGAATGGATACCAGGTCGATGCTTTGATCTTCGAGCACACGCGCCAGCACCATGGCATCGGTACGCCCCACGTCGGCATTCATGGCAGCGCTCGAGTTCAGCAAATCAGCGTTGCCACCTGCTCGGGTATCGCGGAACATCACCAAATACACGGCCTCTTTACGGCCGTCAGCATTGGGATCTTTCTTGCTCACACCCAACCCAGAAGTAACCCAAAAGAATCCGGCTACAGCAATAAGACCAAGGACTACAACCAACGCGACCACGCCGATCAGCAAGCGCCGCACCATTTTTGACATACGCGAATCCTAACACCTAACTCCACCAAAAGAGCAGGATTTCTCCAGGTCACAAGGGCTATTTTTGAGCGATCACCTGACGCAAAAGCGCATCCGTTGCCGCCCCGGCTTTCTCCGCAGCAAACTCTTGCCTGTGAAGAGTGGCCGCATTGGCTCGCCACGAAGCCATTTGGGCGTCATCAGCCGCAGCAAGCGTCTGCAAACACTGCTTGAGCTTTTCGACGTCACCCGGCGGGCACACCAAACCGATGTCATTCTTGGCCACCACCGCTGCAACATCCCCAGGTGCACTACACACGATAGGGGTGTGAGAAGCGATAATCGACTGCGTCTTGCTTGGCATCGTGATGGCAGAAAGCGGCGCATCCGATAAACCAATGAAGGCCGCATCCACCGCGCCAAGCAATTCGGACATCTCCTCCTGCTGCACGCGGCCCAAAAAGCGCACCGGGGCATTAAGTGAGGTTGCCAATTCCCGGAGTGCTTCTTCTTGAGTACCGGAACCAGCCAGCAGCACTTCCGGTCCTTGATCCCCGGCCTTAGCTGCGGCGCGGATCAACGTCGACAAGCCCTGCGCCTCACCCATCGCACCTGCATACAGCAACACACGACGCTGACCTTCGGTGCCAAAACGCTCCCGAGCTTTGGCACGCTCAGCAACGCTTAAAGGGCGAAACACACGTTCATCCGGTGCCACAGGAATGAAGTGAATCTTCTCCTCCGGCACCCCGCGCCCGATCAACACATCGCGAATGCCAGGAGAAAGCACCACCACAGCCTCCGCATGCCTATACAGCAGATTGCACCACCAATGCAGCAACCGCCCCGCCACCTTCAGCACCGAATGCGCACCATTTAAGCCCGCCACCTCCATCGTGTCCGGCCACAAATCCCCAACCCACACCACCGTCGGAATGCGACCAAACGCCCGCGAAACAAGCATCGGCAACCCCACCGTCACCGGCGAATACGCCACCCACTGCACGTCAGGACGCTGAATCTTCCCACGCAACCGCCCCCACAACACCCCAGCCGCAGCAGAAATACCAAAGGAGGCATAGTTTGCTATCCGCTTTAACGCCGAAGCGTCATGAGAAGCGAACAGAGGCACACGCCAAACCTTGACCCCATCGAGCTCAGAAGGCTGCAAAAACGACATCTTCCAACCAGGCTGCAACTCACCCGTTGGATAATTCGGAAAACCCGTCAGTACCTCCACCTCATGGCCTCGCTGCACCAACGCCTGAGCAATCACCGCAGGCACCACCGCGGGGCCGGGTTCGGGTGGGTACCACTGGGTGATCATCAAAGTGCGCAAAGTAGCCATGGTTTCACTTCCTTCTGGATATATATCTAGGAGAGAGGGTCATGCCATGGGTTAGTCTATCCGTGTAGCACCTCCCCCGACCTCAAGGAATCCCGCCGTGGCCAACCCCGATGCCCCCTCTATTTTGGTGTGCGCTTCTAGCGCACGGGGGATGCGGTCGTGCGCTTCTCGGCGGCGTGTGGTCCGGTTCGCGGGTTCTGGGAGGTTTCGCAACACCTCGGTTTGGTTTCAATGTGGCTTTCGGTGGCGGGATTCGTGTGATGCGTTCTGCCAGCGTGGCAGTGCTGTTTGTGTTCCGAGTTGCTTTGGGGCAGGCAGCGGCGATGTATCCATTGCGAAACCGTCTTTTCTACTCGGCCTTTGTTCAGGAGATCCACGATGAGTACCCAAGCGCAACGCGTTGAAGATATCGCACGCAGAACGATCGATATTGTTGCTTCTGCTGGTGGCTTGGCGGTGTTGGCGGTGCCGATGGTTGCTGTGGCTGTGGCGGTGAAGGTGAGCTCGCCTGGTCCTGTGTTCTTTACTCAGGAGCGCGTGGGTAAAGATGGTGAGCATTTCAACCTGATTAAATTCCGTTCGATGAGGGTGGCCATCGACGATAAGGCCGCGCAGGTGACCGCTGGTGGCGATCCTCGCATCACCAAGATTGGCGGCTTCTTGCGTAATTGGAAGCTTGATGAGCTGCCTCAGCTTTTTAATGTGCTCAAAGGCGATATGTCTTTAGTGGGGCCACGCCCGGAGGTGCCCCGCTACACCCCGTATTGGCCCAAGCAGTATGCCGACATCATTCTCACGGTGCGGCCTGGGATTACGAACCCGGTCACGGTGGAGTTGCGGGATCAAGAAGAACTGCTTGCCGGCAGGGAGGATCCGGAGCGTTTCTATATTGATGAGATGCTGCCTGAAAAAGCCCGCAAATATGCAGAGTATGTGCAGGCGCGCACGCTCGCGGGGGATTTGCGCACCATCTTCCACACCATTAAGGCTGTGGCACGACTATGAGCGAGCACGATCGACCAACGCTGTGCATCGTAGGCGCAGGCGGTTTTCTTGCCTGGCATGTTCGCCTCCACGCCTGGGCTCATGGTTTTGATGTGCGTGGGTGTTCCACCCGGCGCGATAGCCTCGAAACTATTAGTGCTGCCATTGCCGGTGCTGACTTAGTGGTGCATCTCGCTGCCTGCAATCGCCCTGCAGAAGGCCAAACGCCCGATGATGCCGCAGCGGCCACTCAAGCGGCTGGAAGCATAACGGCTCAGGCGATTGAACAAGCGGCGGCACGCGGCCATGCCCCGAAGGCCGTGAGCATTGCCGGTACTACCCAGGAGGGTACGGCTTATGCCAGTGCCAAGCGCTTAGCCGGCGAGGCGATAATGCAGGCTGCAGGCAATGCTGGCATCCCGGCCACTCAGTGGCTTCTACCTAATCTCTTTGGCGAGCACGGCACCCCGCGCCACAACATGGTCACCTCCACGTTTATCGAGGCACTGCTGGATGGGGAAACGCCACAGGTGCATGGTGACAACCCGATCACGCTACTGGCGGCGCGGCATGCAGCCGAACTGTTGTTAGCTCCGCTTACTTCTTCGGTTGAGCCGGGAACCCATGCGGTTGCTTCGACGCATCTTCGCCACACCACTGTGCCGGAGCTTTTGCGTCACTTGCAGGATATTCACCAGGGCTATCAATCAACCGGGGCGCTGCCTGATACCGCTGATCCTTTTATTAATGAGCTTTGCGCTGCGTATCTCTCCCACGCAGTTCCACGGCGGCACGCGGTGGATTTGGTGCAGCATAGCGATGAGCGCGGCAGTTTCGTAGAAACGGTGCGCGCCGGCGGCCAAGGCCAGGTGAGCTTTTCCACCACGGTCCCGGGCATCACCCGCGGCAATCACTTACACCTGCGCAAAATTGAGCGCTTCGTGGTGCTCAAGGGTGAGGCGAACATTGAGATGCGCAAGCACGGCAGCGAGGAGCGCATCCTTGTCCACGTCAGCGGTGATGCGCCAAAAGCTGTGGACATGCTCTGCGGCTGGACGCATAACATCACCAATGTAGGTAGCGACACCCTCTACACCCAGTTCTGGATCAATGAGCCCTTCGACCCGGCCGATCCCGACACGTTCTACCAGGAGGTCTAGGCAGTGAGCACTGGCAAATTGAAGGTGATGACGGTGGTGGGCACTCGCCCGGAAATCATTCGCCTTTCCTGCATTATCAAGGCCTTCGAGGATCACTTCGATCACCTTTTGGTGCACACCGGCCAAAACTGGGACCGCAACCTCAATGAGGTCTTTTTTGAAGATCTCCAGCTCCGCAGCCCTGATGTTTACCTGAATGCAGACACTTCCTCCCTGGGTGCGGTCTTAGGCGATGTGCTTCGCGGAACAGAAGCGGCAATCCTTGAGCACCGCCCAGATGCGCTGGTGGTGCTTGGCGATACAAACTCTTGTATCGCAGCGTTAATGGCGAAGCGTTTGAAGGTGCCGGTGTATCACCTAGAAGCAGGCAATCGCTCCTTCGACCCCAATGTGCCCGAGGAGATCAACCGCCACCTGGTCGATCACGTGAGCGACTACAACCTCACCTACACCGAGCACTCCAGGAAGAACCTTCTGGCAGAAGGCTTACACCCGGCGCGTGTGGTGATCATGGGTTCACCCATGCGTGAAGTGCTGAATACCTTTAGCCAACAAATTGCAGCTTCTGATGTACTCGAACGCCTCGGCCTTGAGCCTGGTAATTACATCCTGGCCTCCACTCACAGGGAAGAGAATGTGGACCTGGAGGCTCGCCTGAATAATGTGGTGGCAAGTTTGGCTGCTGTGGCCAAGGATCAGCAGTGCCCGGTGCTCGTTTCCACCCACCCTCGCACCCGCAAACGCCTAGATGCCTATGGCATTAGCGCGGATGCGGATGTGCGTTTTCATGAGCCTTTAGGGTTCCACGATTACAACAAGCTGCAGCAGCATGCGCGTTGCGTGATTTCGGATTCGGGCACGATCAGTGAGGAGTCCACCATGCTGGAATTCCCCGCCGTCACCTTGCGCGATGCCATTGAGCGCCCGGAGGCTATTGATACCGGCTCGATTATTACTACTGGTTTGAATCCTGATGATGTTGTCGATGCCGTTCGCATCACCATCGCGCAGTGGAACGCGTATGGTCCGACTGCCTGCCCGGTGGATTATCAAATCAGCGATACTTCCCGCCGCGTGGTGAACCTGATTCGCTCCACGGCTAGCACCCATCACCAGCGATTGGGCATTAGACGATGAGCAAACCGGTAGTGTTTTGGCAGCCGATCCTCTCGATCCACCAGACGCCTCTTCTAGAGGAATTTGGGCGTATCTACCCTGGTGAATGCTATCTGGTGGTAAATAAGCTCGTTCCGGAAACGCGCGTGAACGCCGGCTGGGATGTCAAGGCACCAGAAAATATCCGCCTCATTGGCCCAGAAGATGACGCCAACAACGTTCCTTCGAACGCAATCCACGTGGTGAGCGGATACGTTGGCCCTCAACGTTGGCTCAAGCAGCGCAAGAGAGTGCTTGCCGACGCCAACGCGGACGTCGTAGTCATGGTTGAAGGGATCTCACGCTTGGGTGGGTCGGCGAAGCGTGCCGCACGATTTGCCAAGCAGTGGATGGGACGGATGCATCTGCGCCACCACCTCCGCGGCGTGCTTGCTATCGGAACGCACGCGCAGCGTCAGGCTGCACGGATGGGGATAGCAGAAGAACGCATCTATCCCATGCTCTATGCCACCGCCACCCCAGAGGTGCAGCAGCGTGAATCCTTGCCGGAAAACTGTGCGGTATTTGTGGGCAAGCGATGCAGCCGAAAAAACACAGACACCCTGGTCAAAGCCACCAAGGATCTATGCCCACTGGTGCTGATTGGGGCACAGGAAGAAGGCTTTGAAGATGGCGCTGAAGCTGCAAGCCATGTGGAAGTATTAGGGTCTATTGAAAATGAGCGGCTTGCTTCCTATTTAGTTGAGGCCGCCGTGCTCGTGCTTCCTTCCTGGCACGATGGCTGGGGTGCCGTAGTTAATGAAGCCCTGGCCTGCGGCACACCGGTGGTGTGTTCTGCCTATGCCGGCGCGGCAGACCTCATCAATTCTTCGGGACCATTTCGTGGTGTGGTGGTCGATCACCCAGACCAAGAAGCCCTGCACGAGGCCATCGCCCAGGTGCTGCATGCAAAGGCTGATCGAGACGTGATTCAGTCCTGGGCTTTAGAGCACATCAGCCCAGAGGTAGTGGCACCGTATCTGCAGCGTTGTTTGATCGCTGCATCTAGTGCAAATAAAGGACGCCCGACCGCCCCCTGGCATAGGGGGTTATTGGGATAATGCTCACCTTCTATTCAGTGCTCGCGGCCATCGTTGCAGCGCCTCTTGCCATTTGGTTTTCAATGGTGTGGTTTCGCAGACCTGCCTTTGCCATGGGCATAGGAGTTGGGCTCTCAGTCCTTTCGCTTACCCAGTTCTTCCCCGATTCCCTGCGCCTTGTGCTTGCGGCTTCCTTGGTGCCCCACGCCATCACTGCCTTATATGCCGCGACACGTGGAACCTCTCCGAATAAAGACCTTAAATTCCCCAGCGTGATACCCGTGGCGCTGTATGTGGGCATGTGCGCGCTAAGCATCCTTTGGTCTTTGGATCGGGCTCAAACCATCACCTCGACATTCGCCTGGGTGGTGCTGGCGATGTTCGCGCTTACCTTCAGGCAATTAGTGCCGTATAAGAAGATCCGCGTGATTTTCTTCTACATTTTGCTCTGCTTCTTCATCGTTGGCATCCTGGCGCTGTTTACGCCGTTCGGGTGGGCTGGTGGCCGAGCGCGTGGCGTATTCCAAAACGCCAACGCCAGCGCCATTTTCGCCTTCCTCCTCGCGGGTTTGAGCATCTGGATGGGCAAGAAGTACTACCGTTGGCTGCTTCCATTGTGTTTCGCGTTCATCTTCATCACGGGATCACGCGCTGGCATGCTCGGCTTCATCGCCGTGGTGGTGGTGTCCTTCTACTGGCGCATGAACACACTGCAGAAGCTCTTCTCTTTTGGCCTGGCGCTGATCGCACTGTTCCCTGTTGGCAACGTGGTGCTGAACTTCCTCACCTCCGGCGAAACCGATGCAGCGCTGTTGCGCACGGATAATACCCGCGAAGACACCACGATCTTGGGGCTGGACTTTATTAAAGAAAACCCCTGGCTCGGTGCGGGCTACCGCGCTACGCCCCCTGGATTGGGCTCGAACTCTTATCTGAAACTGCTGGCAGAATTCGGCATCGTCGCCACCTTTGCCGGCGTTGTGCTTGCAATCGCCTACATCGCTTGGTCACGGGTGGATTCAGTGATGTTCGGACTCACCATCGCCACCCTGATCAACTGCCTGTTTGAGGATTGGCTGCTCACCGCTGGTGCGCCCATGCTCCTGATTTACTTTGTGCTGCTGATGTCAACACCGCAGCCTCAAACAGAAGAGCACTTCAACAACAAGGAGCGAAGAACCTCCGCGCCTGCCGAGCTAAGACTGAAGCTCTAGAAAGCATGGCTAGAGCTGTGCCCGAAGTGCCGAGAGTTCCTTGCGCTTATGCGGCAGCTTATATACCAGCGAGCTAAGCAACTGTGAGCCGTGCAGCACCATGTTTAATATCGCCTGCCGGGCTGCCTTGGGCAGCCTGCGAAGGTCCCGGTAGATGCTTTTAAGATGCTGCTTGGCCGAGAGGCCTTCTTCAATCTCGTGGAGGGCACACAAGTGCGTCAGCGCAATCCCCGAATAGATCTGCTTTTTTAGCATCACTTTCTTCGGTTCACTCTTGGTTCGCGGCTGCAGCAAAGCACCTTCAATAAAGTTGGTGGGTATGCCTTGTTTGAAGCAGCGAACCGCAAGCTCTACGTCTTCTCCCCCGTATGCAGGAAGCGACTCATTGAACCCACCCACGCGCTCGAGTAAGTCCCTACGCGCAGCACAACAACTACCCTGCGCAAACCAGAAGCCAAAGCGCTGTTCCCCGCCGACTCTCGTGGCACCGTTGATGTGGAAATATCCTCCCGCGAGCTGATCTTCATCACTATGCGCCAGCGCATCATAAAAGGCACGACCCCACCCGGGAAGCACTGCGTCATCGTCGTCGACAAAGGCCACGACTTCGCCTTGGGCAAGGGCTAAACCAGTGTTGCGTGCGTAGGAAAGAGAAGGGCGCTCATCTGCTCGAACTTGCAGGGCACGGTAAAAGGCATCCGCGTGGTGCTCAAGCCAGTGCTCCACCACTGCATAGGAGTTATCCGAAGAGCAGTTATTCACCACAATGAGCTCCATGCGAGCAGCGATGTCCTGCCCCGCCAGTGCGTTGAGCTGATCCTGAATCACTGATGCACGATTATGCGTGGCAATAACTACAGAGAGTTCGGGGGCTTGATCCATGAGGTCATGCTAGCAAAATGGGCTCTCAATAACGCTAGGTTTGCTGCCTCCTGGCCTGCAGCGCACGGCTAATCGTGCCGATGAGGGTGAGGTCGAGATCGAACTTCTTCCACACAAATATCGCCACCAAGATTTGACGTAGCGATAAGCCCATCGTGGAGGCAAGGGCGACGCCATGAACGCCCATGATCGGCGCGAAGAGGAATGCTAGACCCACCGATACAGCTACCGATAGCAAGACTGCCGCTGCTGCTCGCAACTGTTGTCCGGAAAACATCGCTACTGATTCCACCGGACCGAAGACCTGTGACACCGAAAATCCCAGGCCCAAAATGAGCAGAATGCTCCAGGACCCTAGGTACTCACTGCCATATACCGCCGAAATCACCGGGCGGCCAACAACAATGACGGGCAGCATCACAAGAATTGAGCTGCCGAGCGCCCAGAACATTGTTCGATCTGATTCGGCAGCAATTTTGGATTTATCGCCACCGGGAACTGCCTCGGCCAGGCGAGTATTAGCAACGGTGGCGATGGCGTTATTGCCCATTACCACCAGGGCCATGCCGGCGAGCGCGACCTTGTAGAGGCCTGCGTCTTTCAGGCTGAACAGGGAGTTCAGCAAAATCATGTCGATATTGCCGGAGAGAATTTTTGAGCTGCCCAAGATGGACAGGGTAAAAACAGCAAGCAAAAACATCTTGCGCGACATGTATGTCTTTGGCGGCTGATCAGGCAGCGCCTTAATCGCCGGGCGGATCATCCAGGCACCCACCAAGAAACCGATCAAGGTGGCGCTTGCATAGGCCACCGCTCCCACTTCTGGGCCTACGTGGTGCACGCTCACAAGAAGCACAGTGACGATGATCGCGGTGCCGACTGGCCGCACAATCATGTCCGGGATCTGGGATCGAACCGCCTGCCCCATGCCTTGCATAATGGCCATTCGGTTTGAATCGGCGGCAAGCATCGGTGCTACCAGGGCGGCGACGAGGATGCCCGTGCTGGTTCCGGCAATAGTGAGCCCGAATTTCCAAGCAACGATAGCGGCGAAGGCGAGGATCGGAAGCAGCAGGAGAAAGGTATTTCGACCACGCCGGATGACCAATCTGATCAGCCCTGGATCGTCATTGACTCGCGCTGCTGCTACCTCACGCGCCATTGCTCGGGGCAAGCCGGCGGTAAAGGGGATGGCAATAATGGCAGCGGTAGAAAGAATGACGCCATAAGCACCGTAATCGCTAGGGCCGAGCAGGCGCGCCAGAAGGACGGACACGGCGAAACCCAATCCGCCGTTGAGTCCACGGATCCCGATGGATCGAACGTAGCTCGATCGCTGTAGCTTTGTTAGAAAGTCCATGCTTCTTCTGATTCTGCGCTGCTTATTGTTTCGCCATCTTGGATCCTAGCCTCCAATGCAGCAATGTCAGAGTACGGTGGCCCGGGCTGATCCTATGGGCGTCATTGGGGCGTCGACAAGCTAGAAAATGCACCCCAAGTGACGTGATAAAGTCCAGTGCATACAAGCGATCTGCAGCTTTCGCTCCAGCAAGCAAGAACACGAAAGACAGTGCTTATGCTCGGATACCCCGTACGATTGATGCGCTCTACGCTGGGTCGCAAGCGTGCTCAGGCCGCGTCTGCTGCCGCTGCGCAGTGGTCACAAGATGCCAAGTTAGACCCCGAAGCCATCGCAGATTCTCAGCTGCGGCGTTTTAATCAGCAATGGGAATACGCCAGCACGCTGCCTTTTTATCAGCAATGGCGTAAGCAACATGACCTGCCGGATCGCATCTCCACGTTGGAAGAACTCGATCAGTGGCCGGTGCTAACAAAAGATGCTCTGCGCCAGCACGAGGATTTGGTGCAGGCCACCCCTGGCGCCACTGCTGTCTACCGAACCTCTGGATCTACAGGCAAGCCCTTTTCTTTTCCGCGCGGCAGTGCCGAATTAATGGAAGGCTATGCCCGAACATGGGCGTATAGACAAGCCCACGGTTTAAAGCCTTTCGACGCTTTCGTCCTCACCGCTAATACGCTCGGACACCAGGCACACACCCGCAAGGGGTATGTGGAAGCGCGGGCGAAGCGAATGGCAAAAGACATCGCCGGCAACTCGTGGACCTTTCCAGGTTTAATCGCCTCGCCGGAACAAGCGGATGCGGCACTTTCTACCATCAGGCGACTTCGCCCACGCTACCTGGTGGGCTATACCTCCGCCTTAGTGATGATCGCCGAGCGTTACCTGAACACCGGCGCCAAAGGCTTGGAATGTATCACCCACGTTATCCCCTCCAGCGAAACCGTCACCCCGGCGGATGCCGAATTGCTGAGCAATCTCGGAACGGTGGTCGTGGAATATGGTGCGATCGAGGCCGGGGTGATTGCTGCGACGATGCCCCAACCACAAGTCCAACATGGATGGCCAATCCAAGTGCTGTGGCCTTGGATCATGCTGCGCGAAGGATCAGTGCTCAGCACCTTAAGCAAGCGAGTGTTCCCTCTGATTCATTACAGCCTGGGCGATGACTTAAGCGCATCCAAGTACGGGCCAGGAGGCACAATCTTAGAGCTCTCTGCGGTGCAGGGGCGCACCCGCGATGTAATCCGCCTTGCCACCACCAACGGCCCGGAAGATATTCGCGCCTGCGAGCTTTCCATGCTTGTGCGCAATATCGACGGGGTGCTTTCAGCCCAAGTAGCTCCCACTGCCGATGATGGTGCAGATATTGCGGTGGTGTGCAGCAAGGACCACCGCAGGGATGCGATTACAGCCCAAGCCAAAAAGGCGATGCAGATCCACCACCCCGGGGTTGTACCGGGGCGCGTGCGCCTGCGTTTTGTTCAAGAATTTGTGCCTTTGGCTCGTGGCAAAAGAGGCGTAGCCATCGATGCCACTCGCATTCCCACCGACGCCCCGGCCGAGGAGATCTGATGAAACTGCACGTTATTACCTCGTTGTGGCCATCACGCGCTAACCCCATCAGCGGCATTTTCGTAGCTGAACACGTATCGGCTCTGCGGGATCAAGGCCATGAAGTGTGGGTAACGGTGGTATCACCAAAAAAGAGCGAATGGCTTGAGATCGATGGTGTGACCCCGCACTACGTGCGCACCCTGCACCTGCCCGTTCGTTTTCACCGGCTTCATAGGCCCATCAACACCAAACTTGCCGCACGGGTTGCCAAGTGGACCTTGCCTAAGCCAGACGTTGATGCACTGATCGTGCACAATCAAGTACCGCTTGGATTTTGCGTTCCGTGGTGGCAATCGAAGACGTTGCCCACTGCGGTGATCGTGCACGGAGATAACCCGCCACTCAACGATCCAGATAATGCGGCTTGGATGCGTCAGCACCTGCCCAGCATTCCCGAGCATGTGAAGGTGCTTCCGGTTGGGAAAACGGTAGTGCCGTTTCTAGATAACCTCGGGGTGCGCCACCACGCTGTGTTAGGAAATGGCACCAAATACGCCGAAAAGGCACCTGGTAGTAACACGCCGAAGCAGGTTGTGAGCATTGCTAATATGCACAAGGGCAAAGCCCTGGATGTGCTCATTGATGCCTTTGGTTTGCTCGATGCAAGCTGGCGGCTGCGCATCGTTGGCGATGGCCCAGAACGCCGCGCGCTTGAGGAACAGGTAGCAGCATTGGGCATCGGCGAGCGTGTGGAGTTCTTAGGAAGGCTTGATCGCGAAGCCACCCTCGCGGTACTCGATGGCGCTGATCTTTTTGCCTTAGCCTCTACCCGAGAACCTTTTGGTGTGGTGTACCTCGAAGCTGCCATGCGTGGCATTCCCCCGGTTGGCTGCTTTGGCACAGGAGCCGAGGAGATCATCAGCGATGGCGTCACCGGCCGTCTCGTGCCAAAGCGCGACCCAGAAGCCCTAGCTGCAGCGCTCGAAGATATGTGGGGAAAGCGAGATGCCCTTGGTGATGCAGCGCGCGAGGATGCTTTAGGCAGAACCTGGCACCACTACAACGAGCAGCTTTTGGCGATCCTCGGATTCTCCTCATAGCCAGGCACTAAACCACAGGATGCTGCCTGAGTGCCTAGCCCAGCAGCCAATCAAAGTAGGCATCTGGGTCAAAGGGTTCCGGTTCTGCTGGAATATTGGCCAGCAGCGCATGGGCTGTTGCTTGGGCAAGCGTGGTGCCTGCCCCATAGGCACTGAGTGCCCCGCCTGCGATTTCCCTATTCTGCTGGCTATCCGGGGCAATCACGGCACGGCCACCGCAACGCGCCTCGGCTAAGGCATAGCCAAAAGATTCCAACGTAGGCGGGAAGAAAATGGCCTTGGCTCTACCCCACCACTGCGCCAAGTCCTCGGCGGGCATAAGCCCAATGGGTTGGTAATTGGGGTGCCCATCGGCTTCTGGGATATCACCTGGGAAGGCTGTGACAGCGACTTTGGTTGCGCTGTGCTCCACCGCCTCCAACAGGGCCGGAATATGCAGGTCAAGGCGCTTATAGGATTGTGGAACAATCGGCACCAAAATGAGGTCATCTTCTGGCTGCATCTCAGCCCAACCCCGCGGCGAGACGGGGTGCATCCGCACCTGGATACGATCTTCCAGCTTCGGCGCATGCTCGGCCACGCGCTCTGCCATGGCATGGCAGGGCACCACGATCCGGTCTGCGCGATGCGCAAGCGCCCGAATCACGGGGATCTGCTTACGCATGTGCTCGCTGGGGGTGTAGCCAAGCTGGGTAAATTCTTCTTCACTGGCAAAGTGCAGGGCGTTGCGCAAAAGTACCGTTCGCTCACCGATAGGCCCGCAAAATGATGCATTATTTAGCGCAATCTTTTTTGCCCCTCGAGCCTGCCATTCGCGTTGCACAAGCCATGTGGAAGAAAGCCGCTCGCCACCAATCAAGCGCACATCCTCGCGTGGGTGGCGTTGCAGATAATCTTGAAGCTCAAGTAAAAAGCGCCTCGCTCCGCCATTGGTGGCTCCGGCGGTATCGACGATGGTCTGTCTCGTTTTCCGGTTGAGGCTCATAGGCGCACCACATTCGGGCTGTTGGGCACTACGTTGCGGGTATCAAATACCGGTACGCCAAGTTGGGCTAAACCGGAAAGATCAAAGCCTTCGTGGTCATTGATCACCACCACTACATTGGCCTGGGCCGCCTGTTGTAGATCCCAGCGTTCCACCGTCTGAGGCCAGAGGTGCTCAGGCACGAAAGGATCCGCTGCCACCACGTTGGCGCCACGGGCTTGGAGCAGTTCGATAATCCTTAACGAAGGTGCCTCGCGTACATCCCCGGTGTTTGGTTTATAGGCCACACCTGCAAGCAGCACGGTGGATCCTTTCAGCGATCGTTCTTGATCGTTGAGCAGGTCTTGGACGCGCTGCACCACATAGTCGGGCATGTGGTTATTGATGTCATTGGCCAGATCCACGAAGCGGAAGGCGTGGCCTAATTGGGATTCAACCTGCCAGGAAAGATAGGAGGGATCGATGGGCAGGCAGTGTCCGCCAACGCCTGGGCCTGGGGTGAACTTCATAAACCCAAAGGGCTTAGTGGCTGCGGCGTCGATGGCCTCCCATACGTCAATACCCAATTGCCCGGCGAATTGTGCAAGCTCATTTACGAGTGCGATATTGACGTGTCGGAAGGTGTTTTCCAGCAGTTTTGCCAGTTCTGCTTCGCGGGTGCCAGAAACGGCAACGGTGCGTTCGATGAAGGTATCGAAAAATCCCTGGACTCGTTCGAGCGAGGAAACGTCGATGCCGGAGACGATCTTGGGCGTTTCTTTTAAGCCATAGCGACTATTGCCCGGGTCGATGCGCTCCGGTGAGTACCCGACGAAGAAATCCTCACCCGCTTTGAGCCCGGATCGTTGCTCCAGGATCGGGATGAGCAGCTCCTCAGTGGTGCCTGGGTAGGTGGTTGATTCCAAAATGACGGTCGACCCGGGGCTCACGAAAGGCCCAAGCGCTGCGCCGGCTTTTTCAATAAAGCTGAGGTCGGGGCGGGTGTCGCGCAAGGGGGTGGGCACCGAGATCACGGCAACATCGAAGTCGGCCGCTATGTCATAGCTTGTCGACGCAACGTAGCGCCCAGCATTGGCAACGGCCTCCAGGCGTGCATCGCTGATATCTTCTACCGGCGATTGTCCTTGCTGCAAGAGGTCGACTTTGCGCTGGTCTAGGTCGATGCCTGCGACATTCCACCCCACCTCGGCGGCGCAGACGGCCACCGGCAAACCAACATAGCCCTGGCCAATGACCACGACCTTGCCGCGTGCATTGTTCTTCATCGGATCCAGTTTCCTTTCTCGCGACTTGGGTCGCCCACCAGGCCGCTTGCATCTACCCCGAAACGAGCGTCGAGAGCCTCAAGGTCGCGGCCTGCAGAAAGCAGGTCGCCGCGAAGTTCTGGCACCTCAAGGAGTTTGGCGGCGAGCTGCTCGCGCGTCATTCGCTCCACTAAGTCCGAGTCGAAGTCTTGATCGGTTTCCAAACCGGCTACGCCTCGATCGGCGAAGTGCTCATAGTTCAAGCCACGGTTATCTACCGGCAGCCTCAAATGTGTGCCCAGGTCCTCGGCGAAGGCGAGTTCTTCGCGGGTTGCCAGCGTTTCATGCAGTTTTTCGCCATGGCGCACGCCGATGGTGGTGATATTCGCTGGGACGTCGAAAAGCTCGCACATCACCTCGGCTAGATCACCAACGGTGGTGGCTGGCGCTTTTTGGATGAAGATATCGCCGGCTTTACCCAGGCGGAAAGCCCGCTCGACCAGGTCCACCGACTCCGCCAGGGTCATCATGAAGCGGGTCATGCGGGGTTCGGTGAGCGTGAGATGCTTGCCTTGGCGCAGTTGCTGCACAAATAGTGGAATCACCGAGCCACGCGAGTACATCACGTTGCCGTAGCGCACGCAGCTCACGGTGGTGTGGGCACCGCCGACGCGTCGAGCATGCGCCCGAGCGACCTTTTCCATCAGCGCCTTGGACATGCCCATCGCGTTGACGGGGTACACGGCCTTATCGGTAGAAAGGCACACCACGCCTTGAACACCTGCATGTTCTGCGGCTTCCAGCACGTTCTGAGAACCTAAAACATTGGTGGCAACGGCTTGGTCGGGAAAGAATTCGCAGCTCGGGACCTGTTTGAGCGCGGCGGCGTGGAAAACGTGGTCGACGCCGCGCATGGCGCGTTCCAAGGAGCCGGCATCGCGAACATCGCCGATGACATAACTCACGCGATCATCACCTAAGCGATGTCGCATGGCATCTTGTTTGGCTTCATCGCGAGAAAAGACTCGCACTTCTTGGGCTTGGGTACGAAGAATCCGCTCCACTACGGTGTGGCCAAAGCTGCCGGTGCCGCCGGTAACCAACACTGTGCGAGCGTCATATTCGGATTGCTTGCTCATTCTTTCGCTCCTTGCTCTCGCTCAGCGCGGGCATACTGCTCCATCACTTCGCGCACGTCGTTTCCTTCTGGCACGCTGCTCAGCGGCGCTACACACACCTCGCTCACAAGCGGATGACGGTCGCCTTGGATGGCGGTTTCGCGGACGTCGAAAAGCTCTTCCGACATCTTTTCTCCTGGTCGAAGGCCCGTGTACACGATCCTCAAATCATTGCGGCCGGCCATCGACATCAAGCCCCTTGCTAGATCTTCAATCAGCATTGGCTCCCCCATGTCCAGCACCAGAGTTTCTCCTGAACGCCCCACCAAGGCGGCTTGGAGCACGAGCTGTGCGGCCTCGGGGATCGTCATGAAGTAGCGGCGCACCGAAGGGTCAGTAATGGTGAGGGCATTGCCGCGTTTGATCTGGCCCATGAAGGTTTCCACCACCGAGCCCCTGGAACCCAGCACGTTGCCAAATCGCACTGATACCCACCGGCCCGGCGCGCCCGTTGCTGCGCGCGCAGCGCAAAGACGCTCCGCCATGCGTTTAGAATCTCCAAGCACGCAACAGGGATTCGCGGCTTTATCGGTGGAAATGTTCACGACGATCTCCGCGCCACAGGCCTCGGCGGCCAATAAGACGTGCTCGGTGCCGAGCACATTTGTTTTCCATGCTTCTTCGGGATAGCGCTCAAGCAGTGGTTGATGCTTCAGCGCGGCGGCGTGGATCACCACTTCTGGGCGAAGCTTGCAGAATATGTCGCGGATAATCTCCTCTTCGCGAATATCCGCCAGAATCACCGTCTCGTCATCTAAGAGCGCCTTGCCCGTCAAAGAGAGCTGCGTATGATGCAAGCCTCCCTCGTCGCGATCAAGCATGAATAATTCTGCGGGCTCAAAGCGATAGACCTGGCGGCACAGCTCAGAGCCAATGGAGCCACCCGCCCCGGTGACGAGGACGCGTTTGCCGCTGATGATGCTGCGGATACCTTCGACATCGAGGCTTGCTTGTTCGCGATCCATGAACTTGGCTACATCGATATCCTCAAGGTTGCTCAAGGACAAGCCATCGACATGTTGCATGGACGGCACCGCAAGCACTCTCATTGTTGCTTTGCGGGCAGACTCTCTCACGCGATCCATCGTTAAATCGCTGAGTCCAGCATCGGCGATGACCAGTGTCTTCGCACCGGTCTTTTCGGCTACAGCGGCCAGATCATCTAAGCCACCGCGTACACGCATGCCGTGGATGAGCCCACCCCGGCGTTGGGGGTCTTCATCGAGCACCGCTTTGACAATAAATTCGGATTGCTCTGACTCCGCCAACTGAGCTACAAAATGCCTGCCAAGCTGGGTGGCCCCATAGAGAATGACAGGTTCACGGTCTTGTTCTCGATATTGCGCCACCAACATCTCGGTTGCGCGAAGAAAGAGCACAAGGCACACGACGATGGGTGCCGCTAATAAGGGAACGGTCCTTGGAATCCCGGCGTTGGGATACAGTGTGACCGCTACAACAAATCCGAGACCCCCCCCCC
>NZ_BMCX01000005.1:43302-186493 GCF_014635485.1 Corynebacterium pelargi
TTGTTCCCCACTACCGCGGCGGTACACCCCGAACGCCAAGCCACAAACCGCGTGCCCAATCATGATCGCTGCCACGATCACCGGCCAATAGGAATGGCCAAGTTTGATCGTGACTGGCTCAAAGTCGAGCCGAAGCCAGATGGCCGAAATCAGCGCTGGCATCCACATGCACACATCCAATAGCATGCGGCGCCATGCGAATGTATTCATCGACGATTCCTCCCAACGTAGACTTGGCTCATGTCCTCAGTGCTTTTTATTTGTACGGCTAATATCTGCCGTTCACCTCTGGCCGAGGCTTTGTGGCAAGCCAGAGGCTTTGAAGCCTCTAGTGCCGGTATAGCTGCCCTCAACGGGACACCCATGCACGAATTTTCGGCCTTGGTACTCAAAGAGCAGGGCATCGTTGCACAAGACTTTTCTTCAACGTTGGTTACACCAGTCGAGATTACTAATGCTTCTGTGGTGTTGTGCATGGAAGCAACACAACGCTCGAAAGTGCTAGCAATGTCACCGGCATCGGTATCCAAGACCTTTACCTTGGGCGAGTATGCAGCGATCCTCCAAGACCATCCTGGGATCAGCACCCGAGAAGCGCACCGAAAACGTCGGGGATACCAAGCGCCAGATATTGCAGACCCCATCGGTGGCACGGTGGAAGATTTCCGTGCCTGCGCTACAAGCATTAGTGCTCTACTCGACATCATTGAAGCTCACGCCACCTAGGATCTTCCGCCACAGCTTTTAAGGCCGTGGGCCTTGCTGTTATCTACCCTCAGCATTGTTGCCAGCCCCAGGTTCATGCTGAGGTTTCGGTGCTTGTTCAGCAACAACAGGCGGGAATTCGTGGGTGTCAGGGTGGTGATCAGGCTGTGGCTTTTCAGTAGCAACTGCAGCGACTGCTTCGCTTTGGGGTGCCTCTGGAAGCACCTTGTTTTGAGCAACAGCAGCTTTAGTGGCATCCGTTGAATTGGATTTCTTGGTATTGCCGTAGCCATAGCCGTAGCCGTATTTGCCATACCCCGAGCCGCCACCGCTGCGCACGCTGTTCACGATGACACCGGAGGGGGTGACATTTGCGATGGAGAGGTTTTCCAGGGTGCGGGCAAGAGCGGTACGGGTCACCACATTGACGCGAGCGACCAGCACCACGGCGTCTGCCGCCGGCGCCAGCACCACGGCGTCGGTGACGGCATCGACCGGTGGGGTGTCGATGATGGTGATGTCATAGTGCTCGCGAGCCCATTCCAGCAGCGCTTGCATTCGCTTGCTCGATAGAAGCTCGGAGGGATTCGGGGGCGTTGGACCCGATGGGATCACGTCGGGCTCCATGGCGCCACCAGAGAAAATCACATCTTCAAACTCGATTTGGCCCGCGAGGACGTTTGATAAACCGACGTCTTCCGGCACTTCGAAAGCAGCACCGATCTTGGGCGAGCGTAGATCGGCGCCGATAACCAAGACTCGGCTTCCCGCCTCTGAGTAAGCACGTGCGATATTGGCAGACACAAAGGTTTTGCCCTCGCTTGGCAGCGCAGAGGTAATGAGGAATACTCGCGATTCTTGATCGCCTCCCACGAAGCTCATGGATGTGCGGGCTGCGCGCAGCGCCTCAGCGGAAGCAGAGTGGCCGGAACGGAAGTCCAGCAACACGCCCTTCTTTTCTCCCCTGGATCGGGATTGAGGTACTTCGCCAAGGATCGGAACGCCCGGAGCCAGGGAGATAAGTTCTTCGGGGCGACGCACTCGTCGATCAAGCAGGTCCGCCAGAATGCCCATGAGCAAACCGGCGATGATGCCGACGAAGAGGCCAAGGGCGATCATCTGAGTGCGTGTAGGTGGCACTACTGAGGGGTTCTGGGTGTTATCGGAAACGATCGTTGCGAATGCCTGAGGTCCGGTGCGAAAAGGAATGGTCTTGCCATTCTCATCAAAGACAACGGGCGGGCCTTCAGGTCCCCATTTCGGGGTCTCTAGCTCCTCAATAACCTCCGGATATACCTCCGCGAGCCCCCGAGCTGCCTTCGAGGCAGTCTCTGGGTTCTTGGCGGTGGCGGAGACGTCGAAAAGCACCGTGTTTTTCACCTCAGAGGCATTGACCATGCCCCTTAACTGCCCCAAGGGGATTCCCGTGACTTCCGAGACGCGGTCGAGCACCAAGTTGGAACGAACCAGTTCAACATAGGAGGCGATGCGGGTTTCCGCCGCCAGGTTGTTTTGATAGACGGCGTTGGAAGATGAGGCGTCTCCGGTCATGGTGACGGTGAGCCTCGCGCTGGCCCTGTACTCCTGTTGCCGAAGCGTTCCCCAGCCTCCGACCAGCCCGGCAATAACGACTGCGGTAAGCAGGATGACCCACCATTTACGCCTTAAGGCGCCCGCCAACATTGCCAATTCGCGCATTTCTTGCCTATCTCCTTCGGCGCACCATTTGGTATTGCACGGCTTCCATTGAACAGCACAAAATTTGAGCGTGCGCTGCCTTTATAGTGTCCACGAGCTAAAGCAATAGAGCAAAAGCTTGCAGCGAATTACAGGCCACAGTTTTTGCTTATCCCTCAGGGCAGCAATATCGGAGCTTATTGTGCTGGGGTTTTTCATTAACTCCCCATCTGCGAACTTTCATTAGCGAATGAATCCCACAAGGATTACCCCTATTTGTGTAATTGACAATCGTTGTTAGCAATGCCTTGGGGCGAAATTCCTACAAGAAAAGACCGACTGCCACCACAACGTTGCGCTGAAACAATCTCTGGCAAGGCTCCAGGAACCTAGCGTGGGATTTGGCAGTTCGGATAGGCTCAAATCTTTTTTCTATTGCAAAATATAGTTTTGCTAAATCACAAATAACGCCGGCGCCCACCTGGACAATCTCTAGTAGAATATTGTGCGTAGACCACAGCCAAACATGGTGAGGAATAGACAAACCTAACCGTTTTATATTTTTTATTTCAATGCATAACATGTCTAGCGCTTTAGGTACGTTCAAACCCGACTCGGATATTCATGTTCAGCAAGGAAATCTGGTGCTGCGTTTCGTTCAATAAATCCTCCGTTTTGCGCTCAATACATCGCCCACCAAAAGTGTCGGACATCGGCGCTGCTTAACGGCATAAACTCAGATTTAGTAAACGCTTATCACTAACCAGCGCAATGATATGAGTCACTGATTAGCCAGTGAAACGATTGCTCCAACACGCCGGTGCGGTTAGAATTCAACTTTCGTTACCTAGCCAATCCCTCCGACCGAATACCTCGATAAATCGTTTGCCAACCCTCCGATTAGCGAATAAATTTCATGGCTTCCTCCTCCGCCCAACACGGTCTAGAACCTCGAAACCCTCGACGCTCAGGCGCCAAGCACGCAAAAGCTACAGCGTCACCGCAGGCGATCAGCGTGAAGCTTCGACGCAAGCAACTCAGGACCTTTGTCAGGCTCTTTGACGCCCTTTCCGTCACGATCGCTGTGACGGTCGGCAACCTGGCCCGATTCGGCACCGACCCCTCCTTCGCGGTGGCCGGCAACACCAAGCTCTCCTATTTAGTTATTACGCCAGTCATCATCATCATTTGGCTCATTACGCTGCGGGTGCTCCACACCTCAGATGAGAGAATCCTCGGCATCGGCCCCGATGAGTACTCGAAAGTTTTTAACGCAACATTCATTGTCTTCGGTGTCGTCGCCATCATTAGCGTGCTCACCGAAACCGACCTCTCGCGTGGATACCTCGCCGTCTCTTTCAGCTTGGGTCTGATATTGCTTCTGGCGAACCACTGGTTCTGGCGGCACAAACTGCTCAAGGAATACCGCGAAGGACGCTGCCGCAGGCGCGTCATCGTCGTCGGCGGCAAAGCCACCAGCGATGTGCTCCCACTCCTCGGCCACGGCGCCGGCACCCCATGGAGCATCGTCGGGATTTGCAAAACCGAAAATGTACCACTGGCCCTTTCCGAAGAGATCTCGCCCGATGTTCCCGTAGTGAACTCCTGGAAAGAGGTGTGCCAACTCGTCGAGGCTACCGGCGCCGACACTGTGGCGATCTATGAAACCCAATCCCTCGGCCACACCGGCATGCGCGAATTGACGTGGGAGCTTGAGGCCACGGAAGTCGATCTGCTCGTTTCACCTGGCCTCATCGACGTCTCGGGGCCTCGCATGCACATGCGCCCGGCCGCAGGCGTGCCCTTGATTCACATCGACAAACCCCGTTACGAGGGCGCCAACCGCATCTCGAAGGTGCTGCTCGACCGGATTGGCGCCTTCCTGCTGATCATCCTGTTCTCTCCGGTGCTGCTGCTTTGCGCGCTCGTGGTGAAGCTGACGAGCCGCGGACCTGTCTTCTACGTCTCCGAGAGGATCGGACTGCAGAATGAACCCTTCGGCATGATCAAATTCCGCACGATGGTTCCAGGCGCAGACCGGATGAAAGAGCAGCTCAGCTCTCAAAACGAAAGCGAGGGCGGCGTGCTGTTTAAGATGCGAGAAGATCCCCGCGTCACCAAAGTGGGTCGCTTCCTGCGCCGTTTCAGCCTGGATGAGCTCCCCCAGCTCTTTAATGTGCTCGGTGGCACCATGAGCCTGGTGGGACCGCGCCCGCCCCTGAGAGAGGAAGTGGTTCGCTACGACTCAATGGTTGCTCGCAGAATGCTAGTAAAACCCGGCATGACTGGGCTGTGGCAAGTCTCCGGCCGATCAAATCTTTCCTGGGAGCAGTCCGTCCGGCTCGACCTTTCCTATGTGGAAAACTGGTCACTACTTGGAGACTTGTACATTCTTTGGAACACCGCGCGAGCCGTAATCTCTAAAGAAGGCGCATACTAGTGCCGACCCACATCAACCCTCTATTTTCAAGGCAATAACATGCAAACCGACAAACTCTTTGGCTTTCTTCGGCACCGCTGGCCCGTTCTCCTTATCGCCACGCTCATTGGCGCATTATTGGGCTTCGGGGTCTTCCAATTTCGCACTCCCGAGTACCGCTCATCGGCAACGGTGTATATCTCCACCAATCAGGTTGCGGGAGAAACAACGAACCCCTATCAGGCCAACCTCACCAGCCAACAGATGGCAAAGTCCTATGCCGAGTTGATCACCAACCCGGCAGTGACTGAAAAAGTGGCCAACCGTATGGGCCCAGATATTAGCCAAGAAGATGTAGCCGATAGCCTGAGCGCATCTATTGCACCTAATTCGGTACTGCTTGAAGTCTCCGCTGTGCAAGAAGATGCCTATCAAGCACAGCGCATACTGGAAGATGCACTCAGCGTGTTCCAGGACTTAGTGCGTGAGACTTCCACCCAAGAAGTGCCTGAAACTTACACCGAGGAAGCGAAGGAAGTTCCCACGATCCAAACCTCGGTGATTGCAGCACCAACGATCGCTGCCACCCCGGTAGGCCCCGGCAAGGTTGCCTTCATCATCGCCGGCACCATTGTGGGCCTGTTCATCGGCCTGCTGATCGCTTCGGCCCTCCACCTGGCGGATAGGCGCCTGCGCGATAAGGAAGATCTGGAAGCACTCAGCACCCTTCCGCACCTGGGCTCTATCCCGATGGACAAGTCGCTCAACACGCGCCGTGCACTCGACTTTGCCCAGGGCTACTCCCACACCACTGAAACTTTCAGGACGCTGCGAACAAACCTGCAGTTCTGCGCGATCGACGATCAACCGAAGGTTATCCAGATCACCAGCCCGCTGGCAGGCTCGGGTAAGTCCGTCGTTTCGATCAACCTCGCCACATCGCTGGCAGAATTGGGAGCCTCCGTCTGCCTGGTGGAAGCCGATCTCCGTCGCCCCCGCCTGAGCGAATATCTCCAGGTCGATGCACCGCTTGGCGCAACGGACGTCCTGCTTCACAACATTCCTTTCGCCGATGCCGTAGCCACCCTCGATGGCGGCGTCGACGTGCTCTTGGCAGGCTCTATTCCTCCGAACCCAGCAGAGATCATCGGCTCCAAAGCGCTTAGCAAGCTCATCGCCGAGCTCAAGGAGCACTATGACTTCGTGATCGTCGACTCCACCCCGGTACTGCCCGTAACCGATGCTGCTTTGTTGGCGCGCGTGGTCGACGGAACCGTCGTCGTGGTGAAATGGAACTCCACCACCCGCGAGAACTTCACCGAGTGCATCAAGTCGCTTGAGCAGGTTGGTGCTCACTTGCTCGGCACCGTCATTACCCATACGCGGAGCTCTTCTCGTCCCGGCGCCTATAACCACTACTATTACGCTGGGAAAAACAGCACCACCAGCCAGCAAGTCGCTTTACCCGGCGAGGGTTCGCAGGTGAACGACGCTAAGCCTGAGGTGAACGACGCTCAGCCTGAGGTGGAGGACGCTAAGGTATCCGACGCTGATTCCAACGGGGCGCAAGTACCTCCTGGAGCTCGGGAAGACGAACCTGAGAACGGAAAGTAAGCGCAACGGCATGGCTCATCAACTACACCACCTGCTGTCGAAACTGCCCTCCCCCGTCGTCCGAGTACTGAAATCTGCCCGCAAACAAGGCCTTGAGTACCTCGATTCTGAGCGCTCCTTGCGCAGAGTAGAACAGCGCGATCAGACCTTGTTTGCTCAAGTGTTCAAGCAGCAGCCAAAGCAAGGCGCTGGCACCGTCATTATTGCTTCCACCGGATCGAACAATATTGGCGATCAAGCCATGCTGGAGGCTGCGATCCAGCATGGCCCCAAGCCCGTCACCGTCATCACCCGGAAATCATCGACCTACGTTATCGACGATCCTTCGGTGCGTGTGCGCGAGCTTGGCGACGTAATCTATGGTCGCGGATCCAAGGTCACCGACACCTTGCAGGCATTGGCGGAATGCATCGCAGAGCACAAGTACCTCGCCATCATCGGCGCAGACATTATCGACGGCGGCTACCACCGTGGTTCTGCTTATAGGTTGTGGTCTTTGGCCAAGGCCAGTGCCGAAAACGGCATCGACACCAGAGTCTTTGGTTTTAGCTGGGGAACCTCGATCAGCCCGCTCATTAGTGGCGTTGCTCAACGTGCAGTCGGCGCAGGTGTCAGGGCTTTGTGCAGGGATAGCGTGTCCTGGCAGCGCTTCCAATCTTCTACCGAAGCCAGTGCAACGCTTTCAGCCGACTTGGTCTTCAGCGCCGACCACATTGCCTCTGCACAACCGCAGCGCTTCTTTGAGCAGCCCTACGCCCTACTCAATGTGTCTGGGCTGATCGAATCTCGCCATGGGCTAGTCAAAGAGTATGTGGAAGTATGCCAATACCTCGCCTCAACCGGGCGCCGCATTGTGCTTACGCCACATGTGGCCAATAGTGGCGGCAACGATCACCTCGCCATTGAAGCCCTCGCCTCGCACTTGCAGGCTCGGGGCATCGACTATGCCGTGATCGACACGCTGCTGAGGCCGGCGCAGATTGCCGCCTACGCCAACGCAGCGGATGTGGTGGTCACCGGCAGGATGCACTTGTCCATCATCAGCTTCATCCAATCCACCCCAGCCGTGGTGTTGGGCACTCAAGGCAAAGTCGAAGGCCTGCTCAAGGATCTCGGCCTTGAATTTCTCCTGGTTGAACCAGGTGCATCCATGGGTCAAGCAATCGTGCAATCGCTCAAGCAGCTCGACGCCAACCGCGAGTCGGTCCAGCAGCAGCTTTCGCTTAGCCTCCCCCGGATGCATGAGCGTTCCCTAGGCAACTATGAAGGTTTCGAGTATGCCTGATACGCAGCCCCGAGCGAAGACCGTGGTGAAAGAATTGCCACACGCGCAGCTCAACCGGATCGTCAGCCGCGAGCTGCTTCGTCTGGTAGGCGTGGTGGTTGTCACGCTGTTTCTCTACATCGTCCCCCTCGCCCTGTTCCCGCAGGGCTCCGGCAACGCTGCCACCTTCTACTCGCTGCTGCTGGTTGGCATCGTCACCTTGGCGCTGTCGATCTGGTCTGAATACACGGCCCTGTTGCTGGCTATCACCACGGCCGTTACCCAAAACACCATCCTTGGATTAGTCCACGGCGACGATGGCGCCATTCCGGTTGCAGTCAGCGAGACCAAGTCCATCATCCTGGTCATCCTCGCCGGGGTGATGCTCTTACGCGCCGTCTTTACTACCCGCTTCGGCCGCTATTGGTTCCTTTTGGCCATTGCCTACGCCCTGGGCGTGGTAGCGCTTGCCGCACAGATTGACCAGAGCTTTGCAGCGAATGCAAGGAACTTTATCCTGCCCTTCTTATTGCTGATTGCGATTATCGCCAGCCCCCGAAGCAATCAAGTATTGCTGAAAATCCGCCTCTACCTCATGGCCGTCGGCTTGGCGATCTTCCTTGCAATCGGCTCCATCCTTGAAGCCCAAATCGGTTCACGTTCATGGAAACGCATCATGAATGTGGACACCTTGGCTGGCCTGAATGCGCTTTCAGAACAGACCATGGTCTTTGGTCGATCCGCCCTTCGCGTAGGCGGATTCCTGGTGGAACCAATTAATGCCGGTTATGTAGCAAGCTTCCTGCTGAGCTACCTCTTGCTCGTCTTAATCGACCGCCTTTGGCACCCAAGGCAAGGCCAGTTGTTGGTGATATTCGGCCTCCTTTTGGGCTGCATCGCAGCGCTGAGCACCATCTTCCTTGCAGCCACCAAGAATTCGCTGCTGGTTGTGGCCACCGCTGTGGTGTGTTACTTGCTCATCAGCAAGTGGCCGCAGTCTCCCAGGGTGGCATTCGGCCTCACAATGGCATTCGGCACGGTGTCGACCTTTGTGTACACAGCGACGGTCCAAGGCGCGAGCTATCTTGCAGGCGTGTGGTCCGATCCGATTGGCAGATCGGGTGGCGAGTCTACGAGTATCCACATCGCCGGCCTATTAGAGGGTGTGTACTCATTGGCAGAAGCACCCTTTGGTCATGGGGTGGGTAGCGGAGGCAACTTCTACCGGCTCTACAATCCTGAAATTTCCCGCCATGATTGGCTGAGCACCGGTGCCGAAAGTGCACTCGGCACCTTCGTGTATCAAACCGGCATCATCGGCGTGGTGTTGCTTGGCCTGGTGCTGTATTTCGTCCTGCCGAAGCTGCACCCCATCGGCCTGGCTGTGTTCACCTCCTGGTTTTGTGCCTCACTATTTTCCGAGGCGATTTTCGGCTCGATCGTTGCCATCCCCGCCATTGTGCTAGCGGCTTACCTTCTACCCAACCAGGGCGTGAAAGATGCACAACGTGGGACGTCGAAAAGCCAAGAAGCAACACCATCGGTCCTGCATACAAGGAAACGAGCTGGAAAGGCTTAAACCATGCACATTCCAACCATCTCTGTAGATTCATCCGGACACCATGCCGAGCTTGATGGCCAAACGCTTTTCCGCGGCAGCGTTGAGGATGCGCTCGACACGTTCCTTGGCAAAGCGCCTGCGTGCGCCCAGTTGCTCATCACCCCCAATGTGGATCAGGTCAATCGGCTCATCACGGATGCGCAGTGGCGAGCAACCTTTCGCTCGGGGGATTTTTACCTTATCGACGGAGCCCCTGTCCTCGGGCTACTCAAACTCCTAGGAGCCAAAGGCTTCCACCGGGTCACCGGCGCAGATCTCCTGCCCACGGCTGCAAAACGAGCCACCAAGGAGCACACCATCGTCATCCTCGGCGGCAAGGACGAAGTGCGCGAGGCTGCCATTGAGCAATTAAGGGCGCAAAACCCCGATGCGCGCTTCGAAGGCATCTCCATCCCCTTCCAAGCAACGCCCGAAGCCAACGAAGATATTGCTGAGCAACTAGCTGCACTCGCACCGCAGCTTGTGTTTATCTGCCTCGGCTCGCCAAAACAGGAGCAATGGTTCCAGGCGAATCAAGAACATCTGCCCCCAGCTTTTTATGTGGGCGCCGGCGCCGCCGTGGATTTCGCCGCGGGCGCTGTAAATAGGGCACCGAAGCTCATGCAAAAGCTTGGGCTTGAATGGTTCTACCGACTCCTTCAAGAACCCCGAAGGCTAGCAAAACGCTATCTGGTTGTCGGACCGATGTTCATTCTTGTGGTCATCGCATCCTTGCTTCGCAAATAGCTAGAACACGCCCAAAACTGACTCATAACACACTCATAGGAGATGAGTATGGCCGGATTAACGCTTCCTTTCACCGTGAAGAATGTGCTCGACCGCGACATGTGCATCGGCTGCGGTGGCTGTGCCTTTGCTAACCCGACCCAGGTGAGCATGGGGTTGGATGGTGATGGGCAATACCGGCCAACGATGCCGCAAAAGGCTCAGGACCCCGCCGATACGGTGTGTCCCTTCAGCGATGCCTCCACCGGCATTGATGCCCTGAGCACGAAGCTTTTTGGAACAGACCTCCCGCACGACGATGTGCTGGGCTTTCATCGCAGCGTTGCTGCATGCAAGGTCAATGACGATGGCTACCGCTTCGGTTCTTCTTCAGGCGGAATGGTGTCATTCGTCGCAGCCGAATTGCTCCGCAGGGGCGAAGTCGACGGCGTGATCCACGCCAAGAACCAGCATCAAGGCCAGCTCATCGCCTACGGAGTCTCAGATTCGCTGGAAGAGTTCACCGCCCACCGCAAATCTGCCTACTACCCCGTGGAGTTTTCACAGGCACTGGCTCAAGCCCGCGAGCAGGGCGGCAGGTACGCATTCATCGGCATCCCCTGCCATATTCAAGCACTTCGCCTCCTCCAAGAACAGCAACCGGACCTCCAAGAGCTCGTCCCATTCACCCTGGGTCTGGTGTGCGGGCACATGAAAACCACCGGCTTCGCAGAATTCTTAAGTTGGCAGCTTGGGGTTCCGCCTCGGGATGTGGCCGCCATTGATTTCCGCGTCAAGGCGACCGAGGGCTCTGCCAACCGCTACGCCACCGCGGTGCGCAGCAAGGACGGCAAGCTGAAGAGCAGAAAAACCTTCGAGCTCATTGGAACGAACTGGGGCCACGGCTTCTTCCAACCCAATGCCTGCAATTTCTGCGATGACATTTTTGCCGAAACAGCCGATATCGTCTTCGGCGATGCGTGGCTGCCTCAATTCACCAGCGATCCCCTCGGCCACAACGTGGTGGTGGTTCGCTCCCCGCTGATTCAACAGATCGTGGATGAGGCCACCCAATCAGGCGCGATTTCCACCACCCCTCTCGAAGCTGCAGAGGCAGTGCAGTCCCAGGCCGGCAATGTGCGCCATCGCCGCCGTGGGCTGGAGGTTCGATTGGCAGACGATGTTGCTCAGGGGCTGCCCGTGCCGCAACGACGAGTGCAGCCAAGCTATGAGCACGTCGATGAAGCAAGAGTGTGGTTAATCCGCCAGCGCCGCAAACTCAGCGCCTCCTCGATTGCGCTCTTCCAATCCGCCAAGCGCAACGACGATGTGCGCGGCTTTATTAAGGCAATTGAGCCGCTTGTTCAGGCCTATGACAAAAAGGGAGCGCGGACAAGCGCTGCCCGGATGGCCGCGCGGCTACCGCTTTCCATGCAGTTTCGCATCCGCCGCGCCATTGGCTGGGCCAAGGGTGTCAAGGGTTCGCTGAGCAGCCTCGCTCGGTCCAAACGGGCTTAGATAAACCGGTTTAGGCTGCCTCCGCGGGCTCTGCTGCGACGAGTTTGCGGATGGCTCCCCAGTACAACAGTGCCGTGACTGTTCTACTGAGCAGGCGAGCCAGGAGCATGCCAACGACTCCAAGCACGCTAAAGAGGCTGAAACCCACCACGACCATGATCACAATGGAGACGATGGCTACCGGGATGAAGTAGCGCTGGCCACCAAGCATGACCAGGAAGCGCATGGCGCCGAACACATACGTGATGGGTAAGGCCGCGATGAGCAGCACCGCTGCATATAGCCCGATGTCTTGCACGCCTTGGGGCAGGGAAGTCTGCTCGGAGATCACAAACGCTGCCACCGCTCCGGGGATAGCTAGCACGGCGCAATACATCAGCAGTTTGCGCATATCTCGGTGGAACTGCGCATAGGCACCGCGCAAATTGGCTGCTCCCGAAAGCTTTGCCCAGGCCGCCATCGCGGGCAAGATGCCAAAGGCGTAGGCCGCCTGGATCAAGATATAGGCAATTTTGTCGGCAATTTCGTAGTAGGTGATCGCACCGGTAGGCCCAGAAGAAATGGCGGCTCGTTCTACTAACACCGATGCCTGAGTAATGCCGTTGGAGCTAAATTGCTGGTAGAGCGACCCCGCACCGCTTTGGTGCTCTTGTTGCTGCGAAGGCTGCGCCTCGCTGGCGTCGAATTCAACCACCGTGGCCTGTTGGGCCTTGAACAACACAATGGCGCGCAGCACGTCACCTAGAAGGAAAAACAGTACTGCGGCCGCACCTAGTTGGGGCAGGATCACCACTGCGATGATCACTGCTAGATAGCGAAACCCCTGTGTGCCTAAAGGGATATAGGATTTGCCCGCCACGATCAGCAGTGCCGCTAAGGGGCTGATCACGCAGCTCAAGTACACCGAAAGCGCAATGATGGCCAACCAGACGGCGTCGAGGTTGATAAAGGCACCGCTGATCCTAAACGAGCCGAAGGTAATCACCGCGACTGCGATGACACCAACAGCCGATGGGATGGCCAATTTGGCGAGGGTCTTTTTCAGCGCCTCTGTAGCTTTGATTCCGTGTTGGAGGTATTTGGATAACTCGGCTACTGCAAATGCTTCTGCAGCTTGGGTCACGATCGCGGTGCCCAAAATGCTCATGGACAACAGCAGGATCACACGGTCGGAGGCCTCGCGCCCAAGGACTGCTGCCAGGACAAAAGAAAGCAAGAGCCCCGGACCTAGGCCAAACCCCATGGCGCACAATTGCTTGAACTTTGAGCTGCGCATCTGGTGTGTACCTGCTTTAAATCCAGTCGATCCTTACGGCTTGGCCGTACTGTTTAATGGTCATATGACCTTCTCAATCCTAACTGTCTGCACGGGAAACGTTTGCCGCTCCCCCTACATCCAGTACCGGCTTGCGGGTGAGGCTTTTTCTCGCGGGATTGACGTGGAGGTTCGCAGTGCTGGCACCCATGCCGTCAATGGGAATCCTTATCACGAGTTCACGCTCGATCAATTACAGCTTCGCGGCATTGACGCTCGTGCCGGTAGATCCTCACACCTGGGCGTGCAGCAATTGCGATCCGCCCAATTGATCCTGGTGGCCAGCAGAAGCCACATCACACACATTGCCCGCCTCTACGCCCCAAGCCTCAGGCACACGCTCACGCTGAAACAGGCCGCCTACTTGGGTAGCAAGGATCCGGTCGGCGCATACACCGGCGGCATACAGCAGCAGCTTCCGCCTGGTTTTGAAAGTGACTTAGCTGATCCCATCGGCCAACCGGCAGAGGCCTTTGCTTCGATGGCCAATGATGTTGATGCCCTGATGCCTTCTGTTTTTCGCTTTCTTAGCGCCCAACTGCCCTCGGCTACCTAAGACCAAAGGCGTGAGCAGGATGCCCGGAAGAGCTCAGCGCCCGCAATGCTGCTTGCTATGAATCCTTGAGAGCCGCACGCCTTTGCTGCTTGTTTGCTCAGGTGAATCCCCAGCCCCAAAGCTATTGAAAATGCTTTCTACCAGGCACGTTGCGCCCGGAAGTCAGTACCATGGCGCCTACAACCCTGAAAGCTACGTACAAGATCGAAGGAGCACCGTGGCTGAATACGCACGAGTCCAAGGCATCATCGCTACCGAGGCCAACGCCCCCACTACTTCCACCACCATCTGCATTCCCGAACCAGGCCCGCATGATGTGGTGGTCAAGATCCAAGCCTGCGGTGTATGCCATACCGATCTTGCCTATTGCGAAGGCAATATCAGCGATAATTTCCCCTTCCTGCTCGGCCACGAGGCCGCCGGCGTAGTAGAGGCCACCGGCTCGGCAGTAGAGCACGTCCAAGAAGGCGATTTTGTGGTGCTGAATTGGCGTGCGGTGTGCGGCGAGTGCCGTGCATGCAAGAAGGGCGAGCCGAAGTATTGCTTTGATACCCACAATGCTTCCAAGCCCATGACCTTAGAAGACGGCACTGAGCTTGAGGCAGCACTGGGCATTGGTGCTTTTGCAGAAAAGACCTTGGTGCATGAAAAGCAGTGCACCCGCGTGGATGCCGACGCTGATCCCGGCGCCGTCGGCCTGCTTGGCTGCGGCATTATGGCCGGCCTTGGTGCCGCCGTGAATACCGGCGAAATCAAGCGCGGCGAATCCATTGCCGTGATCGGCGTGGGCGGTGTTGGCATGGCCGCGATTGCAGGTGCAGCCTTAGCCGGTGCCAGCACCATCATCGCTATCGACATCTCCGAGGAGAAGTTGGAAAGGGCCCGGAAGGAATTCGGCGCAACGCACACCATTAATTCCAAGGGTCTAAGCCGCGATGAATTAGTAGCAAAGGTCCAAGACCTCACCGGCGGTGTTGGCGTGGATGTAGCAGTGGATGCGGTGGGCCGCCCCGAAACCTATGAGCAGGCCTTCTATATCCGTGATCTTGCCGGCCGTGTGGTGCTGGTGGGTGTACCTTCGCCCGATATGAAACTCGAATTGCCATTGCTGGATGTCTTTGGCCGCGGTGGCGCTTTGAAGTCTTCTTGGTATGGCGATTGCTTGCCTGAGCGCGACTTCCCCATGTACACCGACCTCTTCCAGCAGGGGCGTTTCCCCTTGGATTCCTTCGTAGATGAGCGCATCGGCTTAGGCGATGTCGATGCCGCCTTTGACACCATGAAGCAAGGCAAGGTCTTGCGATCTGTCGTAGAAATGGAGCAAGCATGAGCACATCTGAATCTGGCCTGCGTATCGACCGCGTCGTCACCCACGGCATCTTCGCCCTCGACGGTGGCGAGTGGGAAGTAGATAACAATATTTGGGTGCTTGGCGACGACCACGACTGCTACATCATCGACGCAGCCCACGATGCCGAGCCGATCATTGAGGCGGTGGGCAATCGCAATGTGCTGGGCGTGTTGTGCTCCCATGCGCATAATGACCACGTCAATGTCGCCCCTGAGCTTGCACGTCACTTTGATACGCGCATCTTCCTGCACCCAGGCGATGCTCCCCTGTGGCAAGAAACCCACCAAGACCTGCCCTTCGAGGAACTTGAGCAGGACTCGGCCTTTGCTATCTCAGGCTCGAAGTTGCAGGTGATCAACACCCCAGGGCACTCCCCCGGTTCTTGCGCCTTCTATCTTCCCGACGCCAAGGTGCTCTTCTCCGGCGACACCCTTTTTGCCGGCGGGCCCGGCGCGACTGGCCGCAAGTACAGCTCCTTTGACACGATCATCGATTCGATCCGTCACAAGCTGCTCACGCTGCCGGGCGAAACCGAGGTCTATACCGGCCACGGTGATGCCACGGAGATTGGCAAGGAGGCACCGCACCTCCAAGAATGGATTGCGCGCGGGCACTAGCCTCACCTGCTAGAAGCACGAGCCCGCACTAGGGAATGCCGCTAGGCCTGGTCTTGGCCTAGCACCGCCTTATGCAGAATGCTCATGGGCACGCTGCCTACCGCCAGGGCCTTGGTGTGGAATTCGCGCAGGCTCATGCCTTGGGCGAGGGCATCATCGCGGAGTTCTTCCCACAGCCTTTGGCCGAGCGCATAGGAGGGTGCTTGGCCGGGCCAGCCCAGGTAGCGCATGAGCTCGAATTGTCTATTGGGCACGTCCATGGAGGAATTGGCAGCCAAAAATTCCCAGGCGTACTCGTAGCTCCACTCGCCGCCATCTGGGTTGGGCAGGCCCAGGTGGAAGCCGATATCCAAGACCACGCGTGCGGCGCGCAGACGTTGGGCGTCGAGAAGCCCCATACGAGTAGCGGGATCTTCATGGAAGCCAAGCTCGGCCATGAGCTGTTCGGCATAGAGCGCCCAGCCTTCACCATGGCCGGAATTCCAGCAGGCGATCCGGCGGAAGGTATTCAGTGGCTGCTGCATGGCGGCGGTGCATTGGAGGTGGTGACCTGGCACGCCCTCGTGATAGACGGTGGTGAGTTCTTGCCAGGTGTGGAATTGCTCCTGGCCTGCAGGAACGGACCACCACATGCGGCCAGGGCGCGAGAAATCCGCGCTCGGCGGGGTGTAGAAGATGCCGCCGGTGCCTGCCGGATCAATGCAGCATTCGAGCTCGCGGGCAGGGCCTTCAATATCGAAGTGCTCACCGGCTAGGGCTGCAAGTGCCTCATCGGATCGTTGTTGCATCCACTGTCGGAGGGCCTCGACGCCATCGATGGTGTAGCGCTGTTCCTCATTTAACCTCGCCATCGCTTCTTCTACGCTGGTGCCCTCGCCATAAAGCTCAGCGGCGATGCGCTCTTGTTCGGCTACAATGGCAGCCAGGCGCTGCTTGCCCCAGGCATAGGCCTCTTCGAGGTCTAGCGATGCCCCGACCCACTGGCGGCTGGCAAGCTCATAGCGTTGCCTTCCCACCGCATCGTCTTGGGTTGTTTTGAGCGTGCCCATCCAGGTGGCGAATTCTTCCAGATAGGCGCTGACCTCTGGGTTTTCTGCGGGCAGCTTGGATGCGAAGGCACGAAGATCCTCCTGTACCCCGGCCACCTGACGAGCAGCAGGCAGCAGGCCGCGCGATTGACCAAGTTCTAGGCTCTGCTGATAGCCCTTGAGTGCCTGAGGAATCTGCGCCACACGCGCAGCGAGTACTTCGCGCTGCTGATCTGTGTCGGCTGGCATCTGAAACAGCGTGTCGCGGATCCACTGCACCGGGCTGGTGATGTTATTGACGTGGCGCAGGTGCTCGCCTGCCTCAAAGGCCTCAAGTTCCACACCGAGGCGATCAATCAGCGTGGTGCGCGTGACCTCGTCTTGGGTGTTTTCGGCCTGGTATTGCAGCGCAAAATCGCGCAGGTTTTGGGCCAGATGCGCCAGTTGTTGGTGGTATTCGGGCGTAAAGGCGTCGATCTGGGTGGCGTTTTCTTGATCCATGCCCCATGCGGTGGCGCTGAGCGGGCTCAGGCGAACCAGTGCGTGGATATAGTCTTCGCAGCGTTGATCTAGTGCAGTGCTCATAGCCTTTCAAGTTACCCTTCGTTCCAGCTCTGAGGTTTAGGCAGTGTTAGAGTTAGAGCATGTCTGTGCGCCACAATCCCTCCCCCATGAGTGCTTCTGCCCAGGCAGCCCGAGTGGTGTCGCAGGGTAAGAAATTCGCCAGCGCAGAATTGCCAAAACTGCGTGAGAGCCAGTGGTTTTCCAAACTCCCAGAAGGCAGCACCGCACGCGATCTTGCCATCACCCTCTTGGCCTTCCACAACGCCGAAGGCGGCACCCTCATCTACTCTGGCGACGAAGAGCTTTATCACGAAGCCTGCCTGCTCATTCACCCAGACTTCCATGCCCACTTCCGCGATTACCCCGATTTCTGCCTGGTCTATGTAGACCCTTGGCACTTCTACCACGAGCTCGCCAGCGGCGAATGCTATGTGCGTGTGGGCACGCGCAATAAGAAGCTGAATATGAACCAGCGCCAGGAGCTGTGCTGGGATCGTGAGGTAGAAGGGTTTACTGCCCGCGCTTTGCAAAACACCGCGCATTTTCGGGTGCTGCTAGACCAAAAGCTCTTGGGAGGATTTCAGCGCGCACTGGGTACTTCCTCGCCGAAAAAGGCGCTGCGTGCACGCGATCTTTTAAGCGTTGAGGGCAATGTGTGCGTGGCCGCTTACTTACTGCTAGCCAAGCGCCCCCAGACGATGTTCCCTTATGCCTATGTAGAGGTCCGTGGTGAACACGAGGTGATTCGTTGCGAAGGTTCCATTCCTGAGCAGATCAAAGCAGCGGCAAAAGCTATAGAGCATCTCGGCACCTCCATTCCCCGTGAGGCCTGGTTGGAGGGCTTACGCAATGCGGTGATTCACCGTTCTTATGCCATGGCAGGCGATCATGTGCGCGTGCGGGTATTTGATAACCGCATTGAAATCACCAGCCCTGGTCGTTTTCCCAATAACACCAATCCGCATACTGTGAGCAGGCTGTTTCGTAATGCCCGCAACCCGCGGGTAGCCAGGGTGTGCGCCGATCTGGGTGTCAGTGAGGCACGTGGTGCGGGGATTCGCAGGATGTGCCAAGCCATGCGCGAGGCAGGTTTTGCGGATCCGCATTATCAGCAATTCACCGAGGCTGTACGGCTGACGCTTTTTAGTGAGACTGCCCCGGCCAAGGCAGTGCCGGATCAGATGGGGGCTACTGCCACAAGGATTGTGCACGAGCTTAAACTTGCCAAGCAGCCCCTGGGCACCGGTCAGCTCACCGCACTTTTGGGCTTGGCGCGGCCGACAGTGCTTCGCCACCTCAATGCCTTGCGCAAACAAGGCCTGGTGCAGTGGCATGGGCGTAACAAGCGCGATCCTCAAGCCACCTGGAGCGTGGGCTAGGCCATGCTCATCCGGCCAAACTAGACAAGCTTGCCCACGGCAAAAAGCTGGTATTCCACCACGTCGAGCGGCAGATCGGGGCGCCAGCGAAGCCGCAGTTGCTCGGCTGCATCCAGGTAGGCCAGGTATTCCGCGGGCGTCCACGAGGCCGTTTTTCTCCACCCCAGCGCCTGGGCCACGCGTGAATCCAGGATGATCGGCGGGCGCACATCGCCCACCTCAGGTGGCGGCGCCACGAAGTGCATGAGCTTGCTAAAAAACGCAGGCCCTAGAAATTTCACGCGATGGCTTCCACTGAGTGCCTCATAAGCACCAAGAGCATCGCCGCGTTGGGCTAAACACAGCCCCGCCCATAAGCGTTCCTCCAGGTCAGGCTGGCGCAGTGGCCGGGCGAGGCGATAGGCGCTCAAGGCACTGGTTCCCGCACCCCAGGCGCAGACGGCCACATAAAAATTGCGCATATCTTCCGGTCCGCTGGCTGCGGCACCAAGGGCAAAAAGATCCTCGCGGCACACCGAACGCTTCGGCGTTTCACCAGCTAGAACAGGCAAGTGTTGTTCTGCCTTGGGCCAATGTTGCGCAAAATAGTGTTCTGGAAGCAAGCGCACCTCAGCCAGACTCGGTGCCCTCTCGGGTGCCCCGAGGCGCTTGAGCACTTGTTCTACATCAACGTCCATCAGAAACCCCGGCAGATTCTATACCTTTTAGTACCTTGGGCGAAGTTATCAGGGGCATCGCGGATGCGTTGGAGGGGCGTCGAAAAGCAAAAAGATCCAAGGCACTTTGTCTGTGAGCGCTCTTACCCTAGGATGCCAGTATGACAGAGAACACATCCACTTCGATGATTTCCCTTCGGGGCGTGAATAAGCACTTTGGCGATTACCACGCGCTGCGCAACATCAACCTGGAAATTCCCTCCCGCCAGGTTGTTGTGCTGCTTGGCCCCTCGGGTTCCGGCAAATCCACCCTCTGCCGCACCATCAACCGCCTTGAAACCATTGATGAAGGCGAAATTCGCATCAACGGCGAACTCCTGCCAGAAGAAGGCAAAGACCTGGCCAAACTTCGCGCCGAGGTGGGCATGGTGTTCCAGCAATTCAACCTGTTTAGCCACATGACCATCCTGGATAACGTCACGCTCGCCCCGATCAAAGTGCGTGGCAAATCCAAAGAAGCCGCACGCAAACGCGCCATGGAACTGCTCGAGCGCGTGGGCATCGCGCAGCAGGCCGAAAAATACCCCGCGCAGCTTTCCGGCGGGCAGCAGCAGCGCGTGGCTATTGCGCGCGCCCTGGCCATGGATCCGAAAGTGATGCTTTTCGACGAACCAACCTCCGCCCTCGACCCCGAGATGATCAATGAGGTGCTTGAGGTGATGGATGATCTAGCCCGCGAGGGCATGACCATGGTGTGTGTGACGCACGAAATGGGCTTTGCCCGCAAGGCAGCCGACCGCATCCTGTTCATGGCCGATGGCGAAATCGTTGAAGACCGCTCGCCCGAAGATTTCTTTAATAACCCCGAATCGGATCGCGCCAAGGACTTCCTGGGCAAGATCCTTGGCCACTAGCAGCCAGGGGAAGGTGAACTTGTGAAACGACTAGCAAAAAGCAGCATCGCCGCAGCGCTGGCGCTAGCCTGCACCGCAGCACTGAGCGCCTGCTCTGATTCCGGGCCGCGCAATCTACTGCAAGATATTGAGGCAGGCCATGTGGTGCTTGGTACCAAATTTGACCAGCCAGGCCTGGGTGCACGCACACCCCAAAAGGAATTTGTGGGTGTAGACCCGGATGTTTCTCGCTTTGTGGTCAGCTACATTGCCAACAAGCACGGCTGGGAAGAACCGGAGATTACCTGGCGCGAGACCCCTTCGGCGCAACGCGAGACGCTGATTAATAACGGCGAAGTAGACATGATTGCCGCTACCTACTCTATTAGCGCATCGCGGCTTCGTGCCGTGGATTTTGCAGGCCCCTACCTGCTCACGCACCAAGCTATTTTGGTGCGCGCCGATGATCCGATCAGCGGCTTAAAAGACATGAATGCCGACACCAAGCTCTGCTCTGTCACCGGCTCTACGCCAGCGCAGAAGATTAAAAAGGCACTGCCTGAGGTGCAGCTTCAAGAATTCGATACCTACTCCGCCTGCGTGGAAGCCCTTGCCCGCGGCAAGGTGGATGCTTTGAGTACCGACGCCACCATCCTGGCCGGCTTTGCCCAGCAATACCCGGGCACCATGAAAGTGATTGAGCTGAAAAATGAGGATGGTTCGTATTGGACCAATGAGAACTATGGCATTGGTATCGCTCAAGGCCAGCCCGAAGCCATTGCGGAAATCAATGAGGCATTAAACGCCCTGCATGATTCTGGCGAGTACGAAAAGATCATTCACAACAACCTCGGCGATGCCATCGACCCAGGTACCAAGCCCAAGATCGGTGATTTGTCCTTCACCGAAGAAAAGAAGTAGGAAGGAGGACATTTCATGAGTGCAGAACTCTGGGCCGATATGGCACCAAATCTGTTGCCGGCTTTTTGGATGACGATCAAACTCACCGTGGCCTCTGCCATTGGTTCGATGATCCTTGGCACCATCTTGACGGCCATGCGCGTCTCCCCCGTAGCAATCTTGCGCACCATCGCCACCATCTACATCGACATCACGCGCAATACCCCGCTGACGTTGATCGTGCTCTTTGCCTCCCTTGGCCTCTATGTGAACCTCAACGTCACCCTCGCACCTGAAGGGCCAAGCTTTACCTCGCAGAACAATTTCCGCCTCGCGGTCTTGGCATTTGTGATCTACACATCGAGCTTCGTGGCAGAGTCCTTGCGTTCCGGTATCAATACCGTGCCCTTTGGCCAGGCAGAAGCCGCACGATCCTTGGGGCTAAGCTTCATGCAAAACTTCCGCCACATCATCTTCCCTCAGGCGCTGCGCGGCGCGATCGTCCCCTTGGGCAATACCTTGATCGCGCTGACTAAGAACACCACCATCGCCTCGGTGATTGGTGTGGCTGAGGCCTCCTTGCTGATGAAGTCCTCAGTGGAAAGCCACGCTGACCAGGTATTTGTGATCTTCGGCGTGATTGCCCTTGGCTTTATCATCCTAACCTTGCCCACTGGCCTGATCTTCGGTGCCGCCGCTCAGCGATTGAAGGTGAAGCGCTAATGAGTACCCGCGCAACAGTTCTCTATGACACTCCAGGCCCTAAAGGCGAACGTTTTAATAAGATCCTCACCGCCCTCACCGTGGTGATGTTGCTGCTGGTTGGTTGGTGGGTGATCTCCACCATGAATGCCAATGGCCAATTCGCAGCAGAGCTGTGGAAGCCATTTAGCACCTCGGATATGTGGACCACCTACCTGCTGCCAGGCCTGCTGGGCACCATCAAAGCAGCAGTGGTCTCGATCCTCTTGGCGCTGCTGATCGGTGGTTTGCTCGGCATCGGGCGTTTAAGCCACAACAAGGCCATCCGCATTCCCTGCGCTGTGATCGTGGAATTCTTCCGCGCCATCCCCGTGCTGATCTTGATGATCTTCGCCTACCAACTCTTTGCCATCTACGGCCTGGTGCCAACCCAGCACCTCGCCTTTGCTGCAGTGGTATTCGGCTTGACCATGTATAACGGCTCGGTGATCGCAGAAATTCTGCGCTCTGGCATCAATGCCTTGCCCAAGGGTCAAAGTGAGGCAGCGATGGCCCTTGGCCTTTCGCGTTCGCAGACGATGATCAAGATCCTCCTGCCGCAGGCCATCGCCTCCATGCTGCCGGCGTTGATTAGCCAGATGGTCATCGCCCTGAAAGACTCCGCCCTGGGCTACCTCATCGGCTATGTCGAGGTCGTGCGCTCTGGCCTGCAGGCCGCCTCCTGGTATCGCAATTACCTTGCGGCGATGGTGGTAGTGGCAATCATCATGATCATCATTAACTTCCTGCTCTCTCGCCTGGCCGAACGCGTGGAAAACCAGCTCCGCGCAGGCCGCGCCCGCAAGAATATTGTGGCCAAGGTTCCTCACCAGCCCGACCAGGGTCTGGCCACCAAGGACGAGGTGAACGTCGACTGGCACGACCCCGCCCACAAGGATCTGCGATCTACCTACGAGTAATTCGCTTTTCGACGCACCAACGCCCTTCCCCACAAACGTGGTTGGAGGGGCGTTGCGCTTGGGGTTTAGCTCTCGGGCTTTTTTGAATTACGAGGCTTGTAGATTTCCCAAAGAACGAACAACAATGTGAAAAGGCCGGAAAGCTCTAGCCATTTTTCTGTCACGTTGGTGTGTTCGTCCAAGAACCCGAGGTAGTTCACGGAAACCCACGAGTACGCATACAAGCCGAGGACGCCGAAGATCCATTTGAGCAACAAACGAATGGCTCGGTTCTGCCTCATGGGATATCTCCTTATACATGTGGGAAATGTGCGCTGAGCCCAACGCGATCAGCTATGTCTTAGGGCATTACAACGCAGCGGTGATTGCGCGCGGAACGCAGTAGAGGAAGGGCAAAGCTACAAGGGGTATTGACAAACTGGCGTCGCAGCGCTAACTTGTTGTCATATCAACAACAACTGGAGGAGCACAGCATGCAATTCGGAATTTTTAGCGTCGGCGACGTCACCAAAAACCCCGTCACCGGGCAAACCCCAAGCGAGCACGAGCGCATTAACGCCATGACGCAGATCGCACTCAAGGCCGAAGAGGTCGGTTTAGACGTATTTGCCACCGGCGAACACCACAACGAACCCTTCGTGCCCTCTTCGCCCACCACGCACCTGGGTTATATCGCCGCAAAGACGAAGAAGCTGCAGCTTTCCACCTCCACCACGCTGATCACCACCAATGATCCGGTGAAGATCGCCGAGGATTACTCCTTCCTGCAACACCTGGCCGATGGCCGCGTGGACCTCATGATGGGCCGCGGCAACTTCGGGCCGGTCTACCCCTGGTTTGGCAAGGACATCACCCAGGGCATCCCACTGGCACTGGAAAACTACGACCTGCTGCGTCGCCTGTGGCGCGAGAAGGACGTGAACTGGCAGGGCAAGTTCCGCACCCCGCTGCAAGGCTTTACCGCTACCCCGCGCCCGCTGGACAACGTCGCCCCCTTCGTCTGGCACGGCTCCATCCGATCGGTGGAAATCGCTGATCAGGCCGCCTTCTACGGCGATGGCTTCTTCCACAACAACATCTTCTGGAACAAAGAGCACACCGCCAAGATGGTGCAGATCTACCGCAAGCGCTTCGAGCAATACGGCCATGGCCAGGCTGATCAGGCCATTGTGGGCCTGGGCGGGCAGACCTTTATCGCTGATACCGAGGCTGAGGCCAAGAAGCAGTTCCGCCCCTTCTTCGATAACGCACCCGTCTACGGCGGCGGCCCCTCCCTGGAGCAGTTCACCGAGATGACTCCGCTGACGGTGGGCACCGTGGAGCAGGTGATCGAGCGCACCATGCAGTTCGCGGATTGGGTTGGCGACTACCAGCGCCAGCTCTTCCTGGTGGACCACGCCGGCCTGCCACTTGAGGTGGTGCTCAACCAGATCGAGATTCTGGGTACCCAGGTCGTGCCGGAGCTTCGCCGCCGCATGGAGGAGCGCCGCCCCGATCACGTGCCTTCCGATCCGCCCACCCACGCAAGCCTGGTGGCCGCACGCGAGGCTGGTGAATCCAACCCTCACTTCCAGATCCACCCGGCACAGCACTCAGCATGAACGCCATCACCATCGTGAGCGCAGGGCTCTCGCAGCCCTCCTCAACCCTGCGTCTCGCCGAAGCCATCGCCGCCCAATTCCCCGGCGAGAAGATCAGCACCGTGGAGATCCGCGAGCTGCTGCCGGATTTGGCCCAGGCGATGGCTGGTCAAGGCCTCACTGCCCCGTTGGAGCAGGCCATTGCCAAGCTTGTCGACGCCCACGCCCTCATCATCGCCACACCCGTGATGAAGGCCAGCTACTCCGGCATGCTGAAGCTATTCTTTGACGTGCTGGACCCAAGCTTGCTGCAGGGCAAGCCCGTGGTACTCGCAGCCACCGGCGGTTCAGGCAGGCACGCGCTCATGCTGGATCATGCAATGCGCCCACTGCTGAACTTCATGCGCGCCACCGTGGTGCCCACCGGAGTGTTCGCCACAGCCGAGGACTTGGCAAGCCTTGGCACCGGCGGGGAGCTGGATACACGAATAGGGCGTGCCGCTGAAGAACTGGGCGCACTAATGCCGATCTGCAGTGCGCGAGCTAGTGCTGAGGTGGTTTCTGCTGGCGCTTAAGCGCTGCGATTGCCTCAGTGATTGATGAGCCCGGGTGAGCTTCGCGATAGCGCTTGACCTCATCCGGGCTCGGATTGTCTCGATAGCGAAGCTGCTCGAGTTCCTTGATTTCCTTAGAGCTAGGCACAGAGCTAAAAAGGTTCCATGCAGCCGGAATAAGTAACACCCCGGCTGCTGCAAGGTGGTGGCCCTGCATCCACAACCACCCAGCGGCGAGCATGCCAAGCACGAAAGCGACGGTGGCGATGATACGGCGTTTGCTCATGCTCTTTCCTTCTCGCGGTGGCTTGTACAGGTTGTGCTGTTCTGCACGCACATGGAGCTGCTGGAGTGTAGGACTCTACGCTCCTCGCATCGCATCCTCTACGCTCTCCACCGAGGAATCAGCTTCTGCCCTGCTTTGGAACGCAGAGCTGGCGATCCTTCCTTTGGGGCTTGGTATGAACGCGAAGTCCGGCAAGGCCATCTTCGCCGCGATCCTCGCCGGACTCTCCCCGATCCTCTCAAACCAAACTAATCCGCAGGCTTTTCTGTCAGTGGCACGTAGACCTTTGATCCTTCGGCCACGAATTCTTGGGATTTCTCCTTCATCCCCGCCTCGATGGCCTCCACGGTCTCCAACCCGTGCGCAGCAGCGTAGTCGCGAACATCCTGGCTGATGCGCATGGAGCAGAACTTCGGTCCGCACATGGAACAGAAGTGCGCGGTTTTTGCGGGTTCCGCCGGCAAGGTTTCATCGTGGTATTCCAGCGCGGTGTCCGGATCAAGTGCCAGGGCGAATTGGTCGTGCCAACGGAACTCAAAGCGTGCGCGCGAAAGCTCATCATCGCGATCTTGGGCACCGGGCAGCCCCTTGGCCAGATCTGCCGCGTGAGCTGCGATCTTGTAGGTGATCACGCCCACCTTCACATCGTCGCGGTTGGGCAGACCCAGGTGTTCTTTGGGGGTGACGTAGCACAGCATCGCGGTACCGGCTTGGGCGATCATGGCCGCACCGATAGCCGAGGTGATGTGGTCATAACCTGGAGCGATGTCGGTGGTCAGTGGTCCGAGTGTGTAGAAGGGGGCTTCGGCACAGTACTTTTCTTCTTCTTCAACGTTCACCGCCACCTTGTGCATGGGCACATGGCCTGGGCCTTCGATCATCACCTGCACGCCGTGGTCTTGGGCGATCTTGGTTAGCTCGCCAAGGGTGCGCAGCTCGGCGAATTGCGCCTCATCGTTGGCATCGGCGATGGAACCGGGGCGCAGGCCGTCGCCAAGCGAAAAGGTGATGTCATATTTGGCGAGGATTTGGCAAAGCTCAGCAAAGCGCTCGTAGAGGAAGGATTCGCGGTGTTCTTTGAGGCACCACGCGGCCATGATGGAGCCGCCGCGAGAGACGATGCCGGTGATGCGCTCGGCGGCCAGGGGCACGTAGCGCAGAAGCACGCCGGCGTGCACCGTCATGTAGTCCACGCCCTGTTCTGCCTGCTCAATGACGGTATCGCGGAAGATTTCCCAGGTGAGTTGGTTCGGGTCGCCCTTGACCTTTTCCAGTGCCTGATAGATCGGCACCGTGCCGATGGGCACAGGTGAATTGCGCAAAACCCATTCGCGGGTTTCGTGGATATCCTTGCCGGTGGAAAGGTCCATCACGGTATCGGCACCCCAACGGGTAGCCCACACCATCTTCTCTACTTCCTCGGCAATAGAAGAGCTCACGGCAGAATTACCAATATTGGCATTCACCTTCACCGCGAAGGCCTTGCCAATGATCATCGGCTCGATCTCCGGGTGGTTATGATTCGCACAAATCACCGCCCGACCTGCGGCAACCTCATCTCGAACGAACTCAGGTGCAAAACCTTCGCGCGCGGCAATAAAGGCCATCTCCGGGGTGATGTGGCCTGCACGAGCCCACGCCAATTGTGTACGCACCAGCGTTTCTGGCTGCGCCTCGCTCGCAGGCGAAGCCGGCGGGTAATTCCATTGCGCTCGCGTTTTTGGCAGGCCGCGCTCAAGATCAATTTCGGGCGATTCCTCGGTGTAGATACCCGAGGTGTCATAGACATCGAAATGATCGCCGGTGGTCAGCTCGATTCGACGGCTCGGAATACGAAGCGTTTGGCCATCGAAGGTGACTTCTTCATAGTGCTTGTGGCTGCGATAGATCGGCCCCGTAGTCACCGTATCTGGAGCGGTGTCCTTGGTAGAGGCGTTCTTTTTTGCTGATGGTGGGGTCACTGCACCCATGAGAGGTTATCCTTTCCCTTCGCCGGCATTACCCGGACAGGTTCATCCGGTCGACGCCTCGTATGCTCCAGCGTCCTCTCAGCTCCTCGCATGATCGGAGCTCCCGGTTACTTTCCTCCACGAGTGTAGGCACGTCGCCTCCCGCTCGTGCACGCAACGGGGGTATTTGGTGGGGGTATCTGGGGGCTGGCGCGGCAAATACCAAGGCGCGCTATGCTGGCAATCGCACACCTACGGGAGCCCGCCAAGGGCTGAGAGGGCAATGCCATTGCCGACCGTTCGAACCTGATGCGGCACCCCCGCCGGAGGAAAGGTATCTGATGTACACCGTTATTGGTGCTGGCCTCATCGGCCTAGCTACCGCTGCGCTCTTGCAGCAACGCGGCCATGAAGTCCGCGTGATTGACCCCGATCCTGCCTCGCAGGCCTCGCATTTTGCCGCGGGCATGCTAGCCCCAACGGCAGAAATGCAATTTGAGCAAGATCCCCTCTATCCGCTCATGTTTGCCTCGGCGGATGAGTACCCAGAATTCCTCGCCCTGATCGGCGCTGAGGATGCGCTGATTGCTTCCGGCACCTTGGTGGTTGCTGGCGATCGCGCCGATCTGGGGCACCTCCACGATGTATTCGATTTGCAGCAGCGCTATGGGGCCGAAGCCGAAAAGCTCACCCCAAGCCAGGCTCGCAAACTTGAACCGGCACTATCGCCTGGCATTGCCGGTGCGGTGGCAATTCCGGGGGATCATCAAATCAACCCTCGCGTGCTCATGGCCCGGCTCCTGCAGCAGGTGCAGGTGGAGCGAAGAAAAGCACAGCCTGGTGACCTTGGGCCTCAGACCATCGTGTGCGCAGGTCTTGGTGCTGCTGAGCTATTCGATCTGCCGCTTCGCCCTGTGTATGGCGATATTTTGCGCCTGAATATGCCACGCACCAAAGGCGCGGAGCCGTTGCTAGAAAAGGTGGTACGTGGCTTTGTGCTGGACCGGCCCGTGTACCTCGTACCGCGCGGCGACGAGTTGGTCCTAGGTGCCACCAGCCGCGAGGATAGAGAGCCGCTGCCGCTTGCAGGCGGCGTATTAGATCTACTACGCGATGCTGCGCGGGTATTGCCCGATATTCAACTGTTGAGCATCAAAGAGGTTGCAGCGGGAGCACGCCCCGGCACACCGGATGATGTGCCCTTATTTGGGCGTGATCCAAAGACTTCCTCGGTGATTTCTACGGGCTATTTCCGCCACGGCATCTTATTGGCGGCATTGGCTGCGCGCCTTGGTGCCGATCAGCTCACCGGCGTAGAACCGAGTGAACAAGACCAAGCATTTATCCAAGCGATGAACCCGGAGCGATTCCTATGAAGATTCAACTCAATGGCAACACCCACGATGTAGATGCAAATGCCACGCTAGAGCAGGTGGTGGCGCTGATTACTGCTGATACCGCGGGAACAGCGGCGGCGGTGAATGAGGAAGTAGTACCCAAAGCAAATTGGGCTCAATATAGTTTGCGTGAAGGCGATGCGGTAGAGATCCTCACCGCCGTCCAAGGAGGCTAATGCCATGACCTGGGAGCTTGCAGGACGCACGCTTACTTCCCGCCTGCTACTTGGCACCGGCGGCATGAGCAGCGTGGATTCCATGGAAAAGGCACTCATTGCCTCCGGTGCAGAAGTTGCCACGGTAGCCATGCGCCGGCACACCCCCGCCAAGGGCGATCTCTATGGCATGCTGCGCAATGCCGGGGTGCATATTTTGCCCAATACCGCTGGCTGCCATACCGCACGCGAGGCCGTGCTCACCGCCCGTTTAGCTGCCGAGGCTTTGGGCTGCGATTGGGTCAAACTTGAGGTAATCGCCGATGACGATACCCTCTTACCCGATACCAACGAGCTGCTCATTGCCTGCGAAACGCTCGCAGCAGAAGGCATGCACGTATTGGCCTATACCTCCGATGATCCGGTGGCAGCGCGCCGGCTAGTAAGCGCCGGTGCCAGTGCCGTGATGCCTGCGGGTGCTCCCATCGGCACCGGGATGGGCATTTTGAATCCGCACAATATCCAGTTGATCACACAGCTTGAGGTGCCGGTACTCGTTGATGCCGGCATTGGCACCGCCTCAGAAGCCTGCCGCGCAATTGAATTGGGTTGCGATGGCGTCCTACTCGCCAGTGCCGTCACGCGAGCCCAAAACCCCACGGCCATGGCCCACGCCATGCGCCTTGCAATCCAAGCAGGCGAATACGCCGCAGGAGCAGGAAGAATTCCCGTGCGCGATCACGCCCAAGCAAGTTCTCCCATGGAAGGAAGGGCCTGGCGCGATGCCGTCCTCTAATCAAGCAAGCCCCGCACACAACCCAAACGCCACTAAGAACGTCAGCGACCTTGAGGCCAAACGCCTTGAGCGCACCACCGTCTTGTCTGGTTGGGATGCCGAAAAGGTAGCGCAGACCCACGTTGCCATCGTTGGCAGCGGCGGGCTTGGTTCTCCCCTGCTGCTTGGCCTGGTTGCCTCCGGCATTGGGCGCATCACCTTGTACGAGCACGACACCATTGAATTGCACAATCTTAATCGGCAGATCCTCTACTCCAGGCCAGATGTGGGCCAGCCCAAGGCCGAAACGGCAAAGAAGAAACTGCAGGCATTAGGCGATACCACCATTGATCTCGCCGGCACTTTCGAGCCAGATACCCGCATTGATGCCGACATCATGATCGACGCCAGCGATAATTTCCGCACTCGCTATCTTATCGCCGATGCTTCCCTGGATATGCCCTGCGTATGGGGCAGCGTGCTGCAATACGGCGGACAAGTTGGGGTGTTCCCACCTGGGCATTCCTTGCGCGATCTCTACCCCGAGCCGCCCAGCAATCCCCCTTCCAATGCCATTGGGGTGCTAGGTCCCGTGGCGCATGTGATCGGCTCCATGATGGCGGTGGAAACGCTCAAATTGGCCCTTGACCTTGGCCAGCCCGCCCAGCTCAACGTTTACGATGCGTTGAGCGCAACCACCAAGCAGTATCGTCTGCGTTAGGCTGCCCGGCGCGAAAAGCGGCCATGGCCTGCGAAGTCACGGCTGCGGGATCGTCCGCCTGCATGATTTCTCGCACCATCGCCACCCCGGCAATGCCTGTGCCAGCTAGCTTTTCGACGTCCCCCACGCGCACATCACCAATGGCCACAATGGGTAGCTGCGTGGCAGCCACCAGCGGCGGGTAGCCTGCAACACCAAGCGGCGGGCGCCCGGAGTCTTTGGTGGGAGTAGGCCGAAATGGGCCAGCGCCCAGATAATCCAGCACACCTGGGTGTTGCTCGTGGTAGCGCTGCGCTTGCTCTACCAATGCAAGCGTGCCGGTGGTCAGCCCGATGATGGCATCGGCACCTAATAATGCGCGCGCATGGTGGGCGGGAAGATCGTCCTGTCCGAGGTGCACACCATGCACGTGGCCTCCCGCTTGCATGGCGGCGAAGGCGACGTCGGCGCGGTCGTCGACAAGCACCCTGGTGGCAGGATTGGCCTGCTCTACTGCCTTGGCCACCGCTAAGGTCACGTCGAGCAGTTCGCGGGTGCTGACGTCTTTCAGCCGCACCTGCAGCAATGCCGCGCCACCTGCTGCCGCCTTGGCTGCTTGCTCGGCGGGATTGTTGCCCATGGTGATTGCGTAGATCATGGCTCTACTATTGCACGGCAATACGCTTGCGTGCGCCCGGTACTACACCTCAACCTGGCGGAAGGTGATATTGATTCGCCCGGACTGCAACCCACAATCGCTTGGTGCCGTGTCTGGGAAAAGCTTGGGCACACCATGAAACATCGCCCTCGATGGGCCGCCGAAGATCACCACATCGCCGCTCATCAGCCGCAGATCTTCATAGGGCTTGGTGCGGGTTTCATTGTTGCCTGCGCGAAAAATCGCCTCGTCGCCGATGGAAAGCGACACCACCGGGGCATTGGAGTGCTCAAAGGCATCCTGGTGCATTCCCATGGAGGCACCCTCTGGGTAGAAGTTAACCAAGGCCGCTTCGATTCGATAGTGCCCAACCCATGCAGCTAGCGCCTCATCGAGCGCAGCCGCCTTCGCCAACAACCCCTGGGCAAGTGTGACCCAATGCTTGGGCACCGGCGGCACTGATTGGCCTTCGACTTCACTTGCATATCGCCCATACTCATAGCCCCAGTGCCTGCCGAGTTGAAACATATATACCTTCATCTGCCCGGTGCGGGTGTGTGGACGCTGCATGGCAAAAGGTGTGCGCTGCAAACTTCTTGCATACTCGCGGGCCTCATGCACCAGTTGTGCCTGCACCGAAATACCAAGCGCTTCGGGTAAAAACACCAGGCCTTCTTTGATCTGGGCAGGTTGGCGCGCAGGTAGTGGGGTATGAAACAGCGTAGGCACGCCCTTGATCATAGGGTTAGAATTGCCTCGACTAGATTCCGATGGGAGCACTCATGCGCACACTCACACGACAAAGCAATGATCTGCGCGCGCGAGGCGCCAAGGAAGTACAGAAGCACTAGTGAGTCCTTTTCATCTCGAGCGCATCGGCACAGGGCTACCGGTTGCAGATGTCATAGGAAAACTGCAAGCTGCCTGCGCGCAGCACCACGCCGCAGTAGTGCAAGCCCCGCCGGGCACCGGCAAGACCACACTTGTGCCACCGCTGTTGGCTAACGAGGTAGAAGGGCTCGTCCTTGTGGTAGCCCCACGCAGGGTGGCGGTGCGCGCTGCAGCCAGGCGCCTTGCACACCTAGACGGCTCGCGCATTGGCGATCGTGTTGGTTTTCGTATCCGCGGCGAATCGCACCCCGGTAGCCGCGTGGAATTTCTCACCCCTGGTGTGTTGCTTCGCCGCCTCTTGCACGACCCGGAGCTTGCAGGGGTTTCGGCGGTGGTGCTCGACGAGGTCCACGAACGCCAACTCGATACCGATCTTGCCTTGGGCATGCTCATTGAGCTGCGTGAGCTCCGCGATGACCTGGTGATAGTAGCGATGTCTGCAACGCTAGAGGCACAGACGCTTGCCCGGCTCATGGATGCCCCCATTGTGCAGGCTCATGCCCCCATTCATGAGCTCAGCATCCGCTATGTTCCCAGCACGCATCCTCGCACGGCCGTGAGCCGTGATTTTCTCCAAGAGGTAGCCACGCTAAGTGCGCAGGCAGCACACAAGAGCGAGCACAGCGTGTTGGTCTTTGTTCCCGGCAAGCGCGAGGTGCATATCCTCTGCGAACTGCTAGCGCAGCGCACATCCTTGGCGGTATTTGCCCTGCACGGGCAATTATCCAGCAGGGAACAAGATGCAGCACTCGGCTATGAAGGCCAGCGCATCGTGGTGGCCACAAGCATTGCCGAATCTTCTATCACCGTCCCCGGCGTGCGCACCGTTATTGATACTGGGCTTGCTCGAGTACCCAAGCGCGATGCTGCCCGCGGGATCAACGGCCTGGTCACCTTAAGTACCTCGCAAGCATCTGCCGAGCAGCGTGCCGGACGCGCTGGCCGCGAAGGCCCCGGCAGCGTCATCCGCTGTTATAGCCAGCAGGATTTTTCCCGCTTTGCTCCTCACAGCACCCCAGAGATCAATGCAGCAGATCTCACCCAAGCCATGCTCACTCTGGCCTGCTGGGGCACCACGGATCTTGGCACCTTCCCCTTCCTATCCCCTCCCCCAGCACCAGCCGTGCGAGATGCCCGCGATACCTTGCATGTCTTGGGCGCTCTTAGTTCCACTGGCGTTGCCACCGAGCATGGCCGCGCCTTGGCCTCGTTGCCGCTTGCCCCCAGGCTTGGCAGCGCCTTACTCCAATGCGGCGAGAAGGCGGCTGACACGGTGGCGGCAATCAGCTTAGATGCAGCCGGGGATCTCAGCCGTATCAATCCGAGTAAGGAGCTCGAACGCGAGGCCCGGCGCCTGGCTGCGCTGGCACCGCCGAGCACCACACATTTCACCCCAGGTCAGGTGATTGCGCATGCGTTTCCCCAACGCATTGCCCGTGCAAGCGCCAAGGAGGGTGAATTTCTTTTGGCCTCCGGCACGCGCGCACGCCTGGATAAGATCACTGCACTGGCCGGCTGTGAGTGGATTGCGGTGGCTGGGCTGCGTTTGAATGCTCAAGGCGATGCGTTGATCAGCGCTGCAGCACCACTGCAACAAGCTGAAGCAGAGGCAATCGCCGGGGTACAAGAGCGCACCACCGCCACCATTGAAGCAGGCCGCATCAAGGCCACCCGCGAGCGCGCACTCGGTGCGATTCTGCTCAGCAGCACCCCGTGTAGCCTCAACCCCGAAGAAGCCAAAGCAGCCCTGACCCAGCATGTTCAAGAACATGGCTTAGATATCTTCCACTTTGAGCCTGCGGCGAAGTCTTTGTGGAATCGCCTGAAGTTCTTATACGAGCACGTTGGCGATCCCTGGCCGGATGTTGAACGTATGAGCGCCTCCGTTTTAGAAGCAGAGATTGCGCAATTGGCTCAAGGCGTGCCCCCAGCAAAGATTGCCATGGCGCCGGTGCTCAAACGCATACTGCCCTGGCCAGAGGCCGCACATTTGGATGAATTAGTGCCAGCCACGCTTTCGTTGCCCAGCGGCAACCAGGCCAGCATCGACTATCAAGACCGCCCTGTGGTGGCTGCGAAGCTGCAGGAGTGTTTTGGGCTGACACAAACCCCGCTGATCTGCGGGCAGCGAGTGTTATTCCACTTGCTCTCACCGGCTGGGCGCCCCTTGGCGCTCACCGATGATTTGGCCAGTTTTTGGGCTGGGCCATATCAGGGCGTGCGTGCAGAGATGCGCGGGCGTTACCCCAAACACCCTTGGCCGGAGGATCCGCTGCAGGCCCAAGCCACGGCCAAAACCAATCGTGCTTTGCGCTCTTAAGCGCAAGTCCAAAGCCCTGCTAGCCCCATTGCTGGATGGCTAAGACCACGCTCATTACCACCACCGTCACCAGCAGGGCGATCCTTAGCAGGCGATCGCCGCCACGAAGCACGGTGCGGGCACCTAGTTGGGCGCCGCAGATATTTGCCAGTGCCAGCACTAACCCGAGGCTCCACCACACATGGCCGCCGATGATGAACACACATAAGGCGCCAAGGTTCGTGGCGGCATTGACCACCTTTGCCATTGGTGCGGCCTGTAAAAGATTTGCTCCCAAAAAGCTGCTAAACGCCAAGAGCAAGAACATGCCGGTACCGGGGCCGAAGGCTCCGTCGTAAAGCGCAATGGCAGCGGCAAGCACGAAGGCAAGCCGCGGGCGCATGGCCCCGGCCTTGGTGCCGAATTGCGGTTTGCTTGCCACGATCACGCCTACTACCAGCAGCAACACGATGATTATCGGGCGCATCACCTCGCGGCTTAAGGAGCTTGCCACCAAGGCGCCGGCACCTGCGGCTACAAGGGCCACGGGAACAAAGCGCAGCGCAAAGCCTCGTGGCGGTGGGACGTGGCGGCTGAGTTTGATCGCAGCAGAACTGGTGCCAAAGAACCCGGCTACTTTATTGGTGGCCAGCGCTGAGGCAGGCGCAAGACCAGGGCATACTGCGAGCAGGAGCGGGATCAAGATGAGCCCACCGCCGCCGATGATGGCATCGATCCAACCCGCCACTGCGGCACCTGCAATGAGTACCGCCCAGCTTGCAGCTCCAAGTTCTAGCATGGCCACCTCCTGACTTTCGGGCACTATTGTCGAGCATATGCCCCTCCGCTTTCACATGCCTGATGCGAACCTCGCTCTCCGCTGGGCTATCGTCGTGCCTGCATCAATCGCGTTGGGGTGGGTGCTGCAGCACTATCATGTGCCTGCTGCCTGGATTCTTGGTGGCATCGTCGTCTCGGCGGCGATGGCCTTAAGCACCGCCAAAGAACTGGTGATGAATAAACACCTCTTCAGCTTTGGCCGTGGATTTATCGGCATTCTCGCCGCCTTGCCGCTGCTTGCTAGCAACCCTGCAACTTTAAGTGCCTATATCCTGCCCGGCATCCTTATCACCATCATCACCTTAGGCATTGGTGTGATTGGTGGAGTGCTCTTGGCGCGTTCCCAAGCGGCGATTTCCACCCAAACCGGCATCTTGTCCATGCTGGCTGGCGGGGCTTCCATCATGCCGTTATTGGCCAGGGAATTCGGTGCAGACTTTCGCTATGTGGCCTTAAGCCAATACCTCAGGTTGTTGGCGGTAAGCCTTTCGCTGCCCCTGGTTGCCCACTGGCTTTTGACTTCCGGGCAGCATTCTCCTGCTAACGCCACGCATGCTCACCTTGACCAACCGTGGTGGGCGCTGCTTGCCGTGCTGCTCATTGCTGCTTTTGGTGAGGTGATCGGTAGAAAGCTGCATATCCCCGTGCCCTCGGTATTAGGGCCGCTGCTGTTGATGCTGCTTGTGGGCACGCTGGCTCCGCCGGCTGATTTCACTCCCCCGGAGGCAGTGCGGACCTTTGCGTTTTTATCCATTGGATGGATGTGCGGCGGTTCGCTTTCGGTGGCATCACTCAAATCTTTTGCCCGCCAGCTTCCCGCCACGCTGGTGTTTATTGTGGTGCTGCTGCTTGGCTGTGCGTTGAGTGCTTGGCCATTGATGCAGTTTTTGCACATCTCCTATTTTGAGGCCTATCTTGCTACCTCACCCGGTGCGCTTGAGACGGTCTTGGCATTATCGGATGAAGGCGGAGCAGGCCCGGTGGTAGTAGCCATTCAGATCATCAGGCTTTTAGGTGTGCTGCTTATTGCCAGCGCCTTGCCGTATTTGCGCAAACGCCGCAAGGGCGCGCGCTAGAGTTGCGCGCTAGGGTTGCGCGTTAGGGATGGATAAAGCGATCCACGATCTTTTCCAATACCGCCACTTCTTCCTCGCTAAACCCTAAGCTTCCGCTCATCTCTTGGCTCATTGCTTCGCAGCGAGCCTCAAGCGCTTTGCCTTTTTCTGTAAGGAAGATGCGCACCACTCGAGAATCTTGGTCAATGCGGCTGCGTTGAATCAGGCCTGAGTGCTCCATGCGGCGCAGCAGCGGCGAGATGGTGCCGGAATCAAGATCTAAAGGTGCACACAGGCCATTGATGCTTCGCCCATCGCGTTCCCACAGCAGCCTGAGCACCAGCAGTTGCGGATAGGTAATACCGAGGTATTCATCCATATAGGAACGCAAGAGGCGCTGCGAGGCTCGCGAACCGCGATAGAGCGCGAAGGTGACGCGCTCTTCATTATTAGGAAGCTGCATTGTCGTGGTCCTTCACAAGTAAGTAAAGCAAGAACGTGTAGCTAGTACTTTAGCCCCATTTACTGCACAAATGCTGCGAAGTACCTTTGTGGGGGATAAGGATTACCACTTCAGCCCTGGGCTTACCCAGTGCGAAAAGGCCTCAAAAAGTTCCTCTACCGTATCGGCAACAACGATTGCGTCGAGGTAGCGAGGGGCGATGAATCCTTCCTCACTCATTGAGCGCAATGCATGCAGCATTGGGTCCCAATATTCTTCGGTATTTAAAAGCCCAACCGGTCCGGTATAAGGCCCGAGTTGCTGGCGCACAAGCACTTCGAAGAGTTCCTCCAATGTGCCCATGCCACCAGGTAGGGCCACGAAGGCGTCGGCAAGCTCCTCCATGCGCGTTTTGCGCTCGGCCATGGTCTCGGTGATATCGAGCGCAGTTAAACCTGGGTGCGAAAGTTCCAGATCCACCAGGGCTTTAGGCATCACACCGTGGACGCGACCACCAGCTTCAAGGCAAGCATTGGCCGCCTCTCCCATCAATCCAACGCTGCCGCCACCAAAGACCATCTCGATCTCGCGCTCGGCTAAACCTTGGCCCAATGCCCTGGCGGCGCGGGTGAATTCTCCGCGCGCACCATGGGCAGAACCGCAGTACACGGCCACGCTTTGGATCTTCGGCGAAAGTGCTTTCACCATCACCGTGGCGGCATCATTGGAATGGGTTTGGGTAATGAAGTCGTGGCGCGCATAGAGCTTGCGGGCAGGGCTTCGGGTATCCACATTCAAGGTAATGCCTGGCCAGCCGTGGGTGCGGCCATGCTCGGAGGCCTCCCCGATGAGCCAGGATCCCACGCCTTGGCCTTGCCAAGCTGGATCCACATTTAAGACCATCTCGGGCACATTGTCTGCAACGAATCCGAAGCCGTGAATAAAGGTCACCCACATGGTGCCCACAACCTTATTGTGGGCGTCGTGCAATACCACGCCGATGTCTCCACGGGCCGGGTCAAAGCTCAAATACTCGCGGTGCCGGCCTCCCGCCACGTCGTCGAGGGTGTAATTCGCCCCAAAGCGATTAATGTTGCGCAGATAGGCTTCGGCTCGCAGTGAGGTATCTTCGGACGTCATCGCCCGAGCACGCAGCTCGGAAATCGGTGGCATGGTTGCAGGAACGCTCATGGCTTTTGAGTGTAACGCCCAACACGCTCGCAACCATAGACGAAAAGTATCCACCGCAGTTCTGCCAACTTGGCTCTCGCCCGCTGGCACGTATGATATGCACACCATCTTAAGCTTCAAGCAGTAAAGGATTTCGCATGAGCGTTCATCACTCGGGCTCCCACGACGCCCGCGCCACCAAGAAGAGCCAGGGGTCTCAGCTCGATTCCATGTCGCAATCCCAAGAGGAAGCACCGGTATCCGAGGCCACCGAGCGCCTCGTAGAGGAAGGCACTGCGCGCATTCGGCGCCCATTTACTGCCTTGATCACCACCGGCATCATGGGTGGTTTAGAAATCGGCATTGGCCTTTTGGCCAAATATATTGTGGTTCGAGAAACCGGCAATGAGCTGCTTGGCTCCATTGCCTTTTCCATCGCCTTCGTTATTTTGCTGCTCGCACACTCAGAGCTTTTTACCGAGGGCTTCTTAGTGCCGGTATCCGCGGTGGTGGCCGGAAAGGCCACCGTGGGAGGCCTTCTGCGCTTCTGGGCTGGTACGGCCGCCGGCAATATCATCGGCGCGGCCATCATCATGTGGATTTTGGTCAAGGCCTATCCCGGTGGCCACGATTACTTCATCGAAGAAGGCGAACACTATGCCTCGATGGGGCTCGATCTTTCGGGCTTCCTCTTAGCAGCACTCGGCGGCATGATGCTGACCTTGGTCACGCGCATGCACCAGCATTCCGACGAGACGATGCCGCAGGTGCTCTCCTCGATGATCGGCGGTTCCATGCTGGCCGGCACCGGCATGCTGCACTCGGTGCTTGATACTTTGTACATCTTTGGTGGCATGTTTGCCGGTGGCGATATCTCGATCCAGTCCTGGCTGGGCTTCGTGTGGTGGATTGCGCTGGGCAATATGGCTGGCGGTTTGCTGCTGGTTTCCGGTATCCGCTTTGTGCGCGCTCGCGGATCCTTGGGTGGTTCAAAGACCCAAAAGCACAAAAAGAACAAGAAGAATAAGCATGAAAGCGAGCGCGAAAAGAGCACGTCTCACTAGCGCTATCGCTGCAGGTTTTCTACCTTCCTGGAAGGTTGTTCAGACCGCTTTGTCTATGCCTTATGCTGCGCCCTTTCCATCTATAAACCAACAGGTGCAGTGGCACTAGACATAGCGGTCTATCGGGCGCTAGAATCCTTGCACATGCACACCCTCGCACGCTCGAACCCTGCTCCTCAGTTCGTGCGTCCCACCCTGCCAGCGGCCGCCTGCCTGCACTTCATCCGGCATTTCCAGCCCATCACCCGCGGCGATCTCATCACCTATACCGGGAAATCCCAGCCCACCATCACCCGCGCCATCGCAGCCCTCCTCGATGCAAATCTCGTGCGCGAACGCGCCGATCTCGCCGTGGTCCAAGGCCCAGGCCGCCCCAAAATCCCCCTGGTGCTGGCACCGAGCCCCTTTGTGCAAGTAGGCATCGCCATCGGCACCCACGCCACCTACATCGGCGCCTATTCTTTGCGCGGCAGCGCCCTCAAAGAGCAACTGCTGCACATCACCGCCGCCAAGCACACCCCTGAGCAATTCCTCCACACCATCGCCGAAGCCGCAGCCCATGTAGCACGCGAAACCAAGCTCCCCCTGGCCTGCGTGGGAATCTCAACATCGGGAACCATCAATCGCTTTGGCTATGTGCAGGCACCGAATTTGGGATGGCGCAACGTGGCCCTCCAAGACCTTGCACATCAGCTTTTCGACGTCCCCGTCTCCATCAGCACCGCCATCCAGGCCATTGCCGGGGCAGAATTACAAAGCCAGCAACCCGACCAACCCAGCAATGTGGTGGTACTGCACTCCGATGATTCCATCGGTGCGGCCTTGATCGACCATAAAGAGGTTCGATCCCTGGAAGTGGCCGACCGCGCCAGCTTGCTCGATGCCTCAATTCAATTGGTCAAAACCCATGCACCACACACCGTGGTGCTGGCCGGAGATACCTTCGAATCCACCACCGAAGCGCGGCGCTTTCACCGCACCCTGCTCCAAGAAGCACCCCAAGAGGTATCCATTCGGGTCTTCCCCGCCCACCTCGATAATGCCCGGGCAGCAGCGCGAGCAGTGGCGATGGAGCGGCTGATGCAAGACCCCTTGAGCCTGGCATAGATCCTGGCATAGCTCCTGGGGTAGATCCTGGCGTAAATCCTAAGAAAAGCGCACCTGCTCCAGGCTTAAGCCCTGCTCACACTGCGCATGCAGCTTAGAGATATCGACGTACCTACCAGCGTGCGGGATAAAGGCCTCATATTGCTCGGCTTCCAGCACACGACGCACCTTCGCCGGCACCCCGGCAACCAGGCTGTGCTCTGGAATCTCTTGGCCTTCAAGCACCACTGCACCGGCGGCAATCAAGCTTCCCTGGCCAATCACGCTGCGCGATAGCAAGGCCGATTTCATGCCCACCAAGGTGCCATCGTGGACGGTTGCGCCGTGCACCAATGCCATATGTCCGACGGTGACATCGCTGCCGAGCACGCAGGCTGCGTCCCGATCGACGTGAAGCACCGAATTATCTTGAATATTGCTGCGCGCGCCTACATGGATGCTATTGATATCCGCCCTTAGCACGCAGCCATAAAACACCGAGGCATCGGCTTCGATGGTCACGTCGCCAATAATCGTCGCCGTCGGCGCAATATACGCATCTTTGTGAATGCGCGGGGTTTTCCCATTGATGGATAAAATCAGCGGTCCAGTCATGCTTCACCTTCCTTGAGCCTTCAAGCCTGAGCATTGTTGTGCTTTCACCGCGCCTTCAGCGCGATAGATCCTATCCCCGACGTTAGCCTCAACCGGGCTATCTTGTGGGCTACTAAGCTCGGGGGCTAAGACCGTGCATCTCAAGCACAAGGAGCGGGCATGCCAAAAGAGATCATGAATCACACCTTGCCCATCTCCGCGCGCCTACCAGCCAGGGGATTATTCGAAGACGACTGGCGCGCACGCCCAAGCAAGCAGCACCCCTACCCCGTTATTCTCATCCACGGCACCGGCGTAACGAAGGGCGACTGGATGGAGCTTGGCCAAGACCTGCGCGAAGAAGGCTATGCCGTGTTCGCCCCAGACTTTGGTTTCCGTTCCACGGTCTTGGTAGAAGAATCCACCGAACAAGTAGCGGCCTATATCCACGCCGTGCTCACGGTATGCGAGGCAAAGAAAGTGATCCTCGTCGGGCATTCCCAAGGAGGCATCATTGCTCGTTATTGGATGCACCATTTAGGCGGTGCCAGGCACACCCATCACTTGATTTCCCTCGCCGCGCCCCACCACGGCACACTGCATGGTGGCGTGATGAATCCACTGAGCAAGACCAAACGCGGCAGCGAAGTCATGGACTCGCTCATCAGTGGATTTTTTGGCCAGTCTGGGTTTCAGATGCTCAAAGATTCTGAACTGATCCAGGCGCTGAACGCCAAGGGCGAAACCCTAGAAGGGGTGCACTATAGCTGCATTGCCACGCGCACCGATAGCATTATCCAGCCGGTGGAGTCCGGCTTCCTCGATGGTGCCCGCAATATTTATCTCCAACAAGTTGATCGCAATGCAATCGTGCGCCACGAGGATCTCCCCTACGATCCGCGCTCAAGGCAGTTGGTGCTCGCAGAGATCACCCGGCTTGAGCACACGCCGTGGCAGGCCCATCACCAGCATTAACGCAGCGCAGCCTTGCATTACTAAGGGTTGCTTCGGATTGCTTGCGAGCAATACAACCGCATGTGACTATGGCTTAAACCACATCATTGTTGAGGAGCTAAAAGCATGGGTATCTCCGAGGCCGTCCTAGACCACAACGAGCCACATGATGGCAAACTCAACGCCAAATTAAACTGGCTTCGCGCAGGCGTCTTAGGTGCAAATGACGGCATCGTCTCAGTCGCGGCGCTGCTGCTGGGCGTGATTGCTGCTGGCAGTAGCGACACAGCGGTTTTTTCCGCAGGCATTGCCTCTACCATCGCCGGCGCTGTTTCCATGGCTCTTGGAGAATACGTCTCGGTATCTGCCCAGCATGATTCTGAAACCATGCTCATTGCCAAAGAACGCCGCGAGCTCGCAGAGCTGCCTGAAGAAGAACGCGAGGAAATGGCGCAGATCCTCAGCAGCTATGGCATCAGCAAAACCACTGCCGATCAGGCAGCACGCGAAATTAGCAGCACCGATCCCCTCCGTGCCCACCTGCGCCTAGAACTAGGCATTGATTCCGAAGACCTCACCAATCCCCTCCACGCGGCGTTTTCATCCGCCATCTCTTTCATCCTCGGCGCCCTCCTGCCGCTGCTAGCCGCCTGGCTTGCTCCTCAACCGGCCCTGGCGGTGGCGGCGGTGACGATGTTGGCGCTGTTGATCACCGGCTTCGTCTCTGCCAAGTTGGCCCAAACCTCACCCCGTCGTGCCTGCACGCGCCTGGTGGTGGGCGGTATGGCTGGTTTGGCTCTTACCTATGGAGCCGGTGCGCTTTTTGGAGCCGCAGCCTAACCTTAAGGCCATGAGTACCGCAATCGCCTCAAAACCGCGCGTTGTCTCTATTGCCGGCACCGATCCCACCGGTGGCGCCGGTGCCCAAGCCGATATCAAGGCCATCAGCGCTGCTGGTGGCTATGCAATGTCGGTGATCACCTCCATCGTCAGCCAAAATACTCAAGGCGTGATCGATGTATTTAGCCCGCCAATACAGGTGGTGCAATCACAGCTTGAGGCCATTAGTAACGACGTGAGCATCGATGCCATCAAAATTGGCATGCTCGGCACGAGTGAGGTCATTGATTGCGTGCACACTTGGCTGCTCCAACAGCCCTGTGCCACCGTGGTGCTCGATCCGGTGATGGTATCCACCAGCGGCCACCGCTTACTCGATCGCGCCGCCGAAGACGCACTACGCCACTTACTGCCCCTTGCCAGCCTGATCACCCCCAATATCCCGGAGCTAGCAGTACTGAGCGCGAGCGATCCTGCACCGGATCTTCACACCGCCATTGAACAAGGCCGCCAGGTGGTGCAGCGCTATGGTTGCAGCGTGCTGGTCAAAGGCGGCCACCTTTCAGGCGAGCCTTTTAATGCGGTGTTGAAAGCTACAGACGATGGCAGCGAGATTAGCGTGCATGTGATTGAAAATCGGCGGGTGCATACCCGCAATACCCATGGCACGGGATGCTCCTTATCCTCTGCGATTGCTACCCGCTTAGGGGCAGGCCAAAGCCTTGAGCAATCGGTGCAGTGGGCCACCGAATGGTTACACGGCGCCTTGAAAGCCGCCGATGCCCTTCAGGTTGGCAAAGGCCATGGCCCTGTCGATCACTTCCACCACCTGCAGATCAACTAAGTGCCGTTGAACCTTTCTAGCTCTAGCAGGGCTTGTTTCCAGCGTGTTCCTCCCGCAAAGCCGCCAATTCCTCCATGAGCAGGCAGCACGCGGTGGCAAGGAATAAGGATGGGAACGGGGTTGGCTCCGCAGGCAGTACCGATGGCTCGGGTGGCTTGAGGCCTGCCAATATATGTGGCTACTTCGCCATAGGTCCAGTGTTGCCCATAGCCAATCATGCGCAGTGCCTGCCAGGTGCTGCGCTGAAACGTCGTGCCATGGTCGATGGCGATGGGCAGATCGAATGCTTGGCGCTCGCCTTGGAAGTACTGCCTCAATTGCTGCAGTGCTGCCTGCAGGTGCGCCTCGGTGGTGGCAGAGGGGTTCGCATGGACACAGGCGGCCAAGGGTGAGTTGCTGCCAAAACGCACAAAGCGCACCCCCTGATCGTCTGCTGCAATGAGCAGATCACCACAGGGAGTGCGAAGGCTCGCGGCACTCAGGCCGGGGTACTCCGAAGCTAGGCGGAGATTATTGATAGGAGACAAACCAGGGGCGCGGTTGGACGTCTTCATAGGTCTGCTCTGGGGTGAACATGGGCTGATCTTCGTCGTAGAAGTTCTTCCAAGCCATGAAGATCTCCGGCTGCAGTTCCTGGCGAATCACGTTCCAGGTATCGAATTTCTGCTCAGGGGTGCCGTGGCCGTCGGCGTGGAGCACGAAGGCCAATTCTGGGTAGCTCACGTTGAGGTCATCGCGGTTTTGGATCATCTGCACCTGGAATTGGTGCAGCACCAAAGCCTTTTGGGGCAGGTTATTCTCGCGCACGAGGTTGGCGAGCCACTCAGAGGTTTCGTTGATCTCTTCTGCTTCCACATTGCCCACGCGCTGCATGGGCACCTCACCTGGGTTGATGCGCCACTCTGGATCCAGCGCCAGGCCAACATTGGGGCGCTTGAGCAGATCCTCGTACAGCTTGGCCTGCTTTAAGAAGTCCGATTGGCCGGATTGCAGGTCCAGCACGGCGTAGCCGCCGGCTTCGGTAATGGCGTCGATATAGGGAATGAGCTCTTCTGGGTCAGCCTCATTGGAGTAGTCACCATCGGGGCCTGGCTCGGCGGCTGCCACGGTGGCAATGATTTCAAAGGCGGGAATCACGGGCTGGGATTCCATGGGCTGGTATTGCGCAATCAATTCCTTTGCGTGCTCTACGGCATCTTCGGGCTTGTACTCACCCATCACGCCGAGGGCTCCACCGGAGGGGTGCCCATAGAGGGCGATCATGCGACGACCAGGAAAGACCAGGCCACCGCCGCCTGGAAGTTCGCCGTTGTGGGCAAGTTCTAGGCGGGTATCGAAGTCCTCTTCTTCTACAAAGCCCGGACCAATGGCGAGCACCTCGGTATCAGGGTTTTCCATCACCAATTCGGATTCGCGGGGATCGCTGCCCATGAGCAGGTTCAGGGGTGCTCCGATAGCGCGAGCCGTAGCAGCCGATGCCACCGAGGTGGTGGAGTTAATCAGGATCGGCTCACCTTCGCGATCCTTCTTGGGCTTGAGCTCGACGATCTTTTGCACAATATTGTCTTCGCTCAGATCTTCGGGCGCTTCTTGTTTGGCCTTATCTGCATCCACGCGCTCAGCTTCGGCACCTAGGCGGTCGATCTCCTTGTTTACTTCTTCGGAGTCGCCCTGCAGCATGGGCACGCCTTCTTCTACCGCCTTTTTCGCGGCTGCCCACTGTTCGGCCAAGCTATCACCGGCGACGTAGACTTTCTTGCTCTCATCAAAGAGTTTGGAAGAAGCTGCGGTGCCGTCAGCACTTGCGACACGCTCAGTTTCTTTGAAGTCCAACGCGTTGTCATTGTCCGGGCTAGCACCATTGCTGCAGGCAGCGAGGCTGAGGGTTGCCGCCGCCGCGAGGATTGCGCGTGAAAGTTTCATGGTTGCCACCTTATATGAGCGATAGCGCCGATGTGCCAAGGCAGCAAGGTTTTTTCAATGATACGCCTTAGTGCACACTGCTGTCATTTGCACTAGCGGCCCTGGGGGCTGCGCTGTGGCGGATCCAGGGAAGGTTCCACGTGAAACATCGCGGTTCCCAAGAAATAGGAACCGCGATGCACACGCTTTTGAGGCTTGAAGGTATTTAGCGCCTACCTAGATACACCGAATCCACACTGCCGTGACGTGAACATTGCGCTTCCCAACCATCGGGGCGCACCTGCACCACCATGCGTCGGCCACAAAGTTGGCAAAAGCGTGGGGCCTCGAAACCGGCGCGTGCCGATGGTGAGAGGCGCTGTTCTTCGTCGAAAGGCTTGCCGGTATTTGGGTGAAACGCCGGGGTATCACCAGCGAGCAGTGCCTCAAGCAACTCGGTGGAATTATTTACGCGAGCCATTAGACGCTCGAATTCAAGGCCTTGATGGGAAGGCGGAGCTTGCCCAACATATCCAGGTCCTCTTCCATCGGACGACCCAAGGTGGTGAGGTAGTTACCCACGATCACCGCGTTAATACCGCCGAGAAGGCCCTGCTCAGTACCAAGATCGCCGAGGGTGAGCTCGCGGCCACCAGCAAAGCGCAGGATCGTCTTCGGCAGCGCCAGGCGGAAGGCACCGATGGCGCGCAGAGCGTCGGCAGTTTCCATCAGCTCTTTATCTTCAAAAGGCGTACCGGGGCGCGGATCCAGGAAGTTCATGGGCACTTCGGTGGGGTTGAGCTCTGCGAGATCTGCGGCAAATTCTGCGCGCTGTTCCAGGGTCTCGCCCATGCCCAAGATGCCGCCGGAGCACACTTCCATGCCCGCTTCTGCCACCATGCGCAGGGTATCGCGGCGTGATTCCCAGGAGTGGGTGGTGACCACGTTCGGGAAGAAGGAACGCGCGGTTTCAAGGTTGTGGTTATAGCGGTGCACACCCGCTGCTGCCAGGCGATCGACCTGCTCTTGGGTCAAGATACCCACGGAGGCGGCAACCTCGATATCCACCTCGGACTTAATGGCGGCCACGGCCTCTTCCAACTGGCTCATCAGGCGCTCATCGGGGCCTTTGACCGCCGCGACGATGCAGAATTCCGTGGCACCGGATTTTTGGGTCTGCTTTGCAGCTTCCACCAGGCCGGCAATATCGAGCCAGGCGGAACGCACCGGCGATTGGAACAGGCCCGACTGGGAGCAGAAGTGGCAATCTTCTGGGCAGCCACCGGTCTTCAGCGAGATAATTCCTTCTACCTCAACCTCTTCACCGCACCACTTCAGACGTACTTCGTGGGCGAGTTCAAGCAACTCATTAATGCGAGACTCGTCGAGCTGCAGCACCTCCAGCACTTCTTCTTTGCTGAGGCCTTCGCCCTTTTCTAGCACCTTCTCGCGTGCAAGTTCTAGGATGTCGGCAGTCATTCTCGTGTCACCTTTCGCCTGTCGTTTCAACACTCCTTGGCCATCCTAGTCGGAAACTTGAACAGTGTTTAGCTTTTTGCTTCGGGTTAGGCTTCAAGGTATGCACCATGAGCTTTTCGACGACACCCTCGCCCTCCTTCAAGACCTCATTCGCAACGCCTGCGTCAATGACCTCACCGCGACCTCAGGCCAGGAAGTTCGCAATGCCGATACGCTCGAGGCCTTCTTTGCAGGTTCAGGTGCGCAGATCCAGCGCTATGAATCTGCACCCGGAAGGGTCAGTATTGTCGCCACCGTCCCCGGCACCGATCCTGATGCCCAACCGCTCACGCTGCTCGGACATACCGATGTGGTGCCAGTTGATCGCGCTCGCTGGAGCGTGGATCCTTTTGCAGCCGAGATCCGCGAAGGCAAGATTTATGGACGCGGCGCGGTAGACATGCTCTTTATCACCGCCATCATGGCTGCGGTGACCAGGAAGGCGGCGCGCGCAGGCGGCCTTGGCGGCACGCTGACCTTTGTTGGTGTGGCAGATGAAGAGGCCCGCGGCGGCCTGGGGGCGGCGTGGTTTCGCAAGCACCACCCCGAGGCCTTTTCCTGGCAGCATTGCCTCTCAGAAACCGGTGGCGCCCACTTGCCCACCGCCGATGGCTCGGATGCACTGACCATCTATGTGGGAGAAAAAGGTGCGGCGCAGCGCAGAATCCATGTGCATGGCGATGCCGGCCACGGTTCCGCGCCCTATGAAAAAGATTCGGCCATTCTGAAGATCGGCCAGGTGGCAGCCCGTATTGCAGCCATCAAACCCGAGGTGACCCAAGATTCCACGTGGAAAGGCTTTGTGCAGGCCTTCCGCTTTGATGCTGCCACCGAGGCGGCGGTGCTGCGCGGTGAGCGCTACGAGGCACTTGGGCAATTGGCCGCCTATGGTGATGCCATTTCGCATCTCAGCATCGCCCAAACAGTACTGCGCGCTGGTCAGGCCATTAATGTGCTGCCAAGCCATGCCTGGTTGGAGCTGGATATCCGCACACTTCCGGGGCAAAGCGATGAAGACGTGGATGCGATGCTGCTTGAGGCACTTGAGGGCATCGATGTAGAAATTGAGCACCTCATCTGCGAGGAGGCGACGATCTCTCCCACCGATCATCCCCTCTATGAGGCACTTGAGGCAGTGCTCGTGGAGCTCTTCCCCGGTGCGCAGGTGGTGCCAACGATCGCCGCGGGTGGTTCGGATCTTCGCTTTGCCCGGCGCGCCGGTGGGGTTGGCTACGGTTTTGCCGCTCACGCCATTGAGCGCACCCTTGGTGCGGTGCATGCGCAACTGCATTCCCACGACGAGTACCTGCACTTGGAGGATTTGGATTTAAGCCTTCGCGCCTATGATGCAGTGGTGCAGCGATTCTGCGGGCCTGCTGTTTGAGCCCCGAGGATGTACTGAATTTGTGCCAGGTGCTGGATGGCGTCGTCGATGATGGATATCAGCCTGACGCCATAGGTAATTTCGCCTTCGAGGATGCTTGAGGCTTCTTCCTCAGCTAATGCCGCGGTGTAGCTTCTGGTTGCGCGCAATGTTAATTCCACATAGCGCAGCAATGCATCGAATTGTTCTTGGGTGCTCACCTGCACCGCGAGGGCCTCTTGCCTGCTGTGACCATAGCCCATGCCGGCATCGAGCCCTGTGAGTGCCGCTATATCCTGCTCCTGCCAGATCTGCGGGAGGCCGTTGAGTTCTGCGAGCTGAATATCGAGTTCCCTACCGGTGTGCCACAGCAACCACACAATGGAGTTGGGGTGCCCACCTAAGTGCGCGTTGGCGCATTCGAGACTGCAATTCGCATCCTGGATGGATTGCAGCACTCCAAGGGGGCGTTCGCTGAGGTCGATAAGCAGATCGTGGAAGCTCATGGCTTCGACTGTAGCGATGCCCTCACCCAGATTGGGCCAAGCAGTGCGAGGCCAAGCACGAGCACGCCCATGGCACCGGCGAGGATGGGTAGGCCGAAGGCCGCCACGATCGGGCCTGCAAGAATGCCGCCGCTGGCGCCGCAGATATTCATAATCAGGTCATTGCGGCCTTGGTAGGCAGCGCGCTCATCGGGCTGGGTGACGCGCACCAGCAGCGCTGAGCCGCCCACCAAGGTGGCGGACCAGCCAAAGCCCAGCAGGATCAAGCCGATTAAGACGCCGACCTGGCTTTGGGCAAAGATCACCACCACCGCTGCGGCGGTCACGTTGAGCAGTACGCCAAGGCCGATGGCTTTGGATGCGCCGGCGCGGTCGGAGAGGATGCCAAAAAGTGGGGAGAGCGCATACATGGCGCCCACGTGGCCGGAGATCACTACGCCGATCCACCCAAGACCGGCGCCGTGGTGGTGGAGGTGCACTGCCGTCATGGACATGATGCCGATCATGGCGAAGTGGGATACGGCGACAGTAGCCATGGCGAATCCGGCTTGGGCATTGTCGCGCACGCGAATTTTTTGGCGCTGCGGCACATCGCTTGGTTTGAGTTCGGGGCGCAGGCCGAATTGCAGCAGCACAATGCCTAGGGCCTGCACGGTGATGCACAGCAGGTAGGCGCCTGCGAATTGCACGAGCCCGAAGTGGGCGCCGATGCCTTCGGTGAGGCCAATAAGCTGCGGGCCTACGACTGCACCGACGGTGGTTGCCCACATCACCAAAGAAAGGTCGCGGCCGCGGTGTTTGCCCACCGCTACGTCTACTGCGGCAAAGCGCGCCTGGTAATTGGTGGCTACCTCGCCGCCAAGCAATAAGAAGCCAAGCAGCACGAAGGGGGCGAATCCTAATTGCGCACCACTTAAGGCACTAATGGCGCCGAGGATGCCCAAGCTCAGCCCTAGGGTCAGTGATGCGCGGCGGCCTTTATTGGCTACCACTCGCCCGAGCGGGACTGCCCATAGCGCTGCGCCGCCCATGGTGAATGCGAGCGCGGTGCCGCCCCAGGCGGAACCCAGCAATTCTGAGATCAATAATGAGCCCATGGAGAAGGTCACGCCGTGGCCTAATCCGGCCATTACTTGGACGAACATGAGGGTGGCGATCACGCGGCGTCGATAAGCTTTTGCGGCGATTGCTGGAGTAGACATGCGCTATAGCCAAGCATGAACCATACCGCTTTGTCTAGTTGTAACAGACAATTTATTCTTTGGCGAAGATCTGCGAGAGCTCAACAAATTCCACTACGCTTATGGTTCTAGCTTTCGAAGGGACACGCCGTGATCGAATTCCAGCATGTGAGCAAGCACTATGGCCAAATCCGTGCCGTGGAAGACTTCAATTATCGCTTTGCGGAGCGGAAAATCACCGTGCTCGTCGGCTCCTCCGGCTGCGGCAAAACCACACTCCTGCGCATGATTAACCGCATGGTCACGCCCAGTGAGGGCACCATCACCGTGCGAGGAGAAGATATCGCCAGCACCGACCCGGTTGCCCTTCGACGTTCCATTGGCTACGTCATCCAATCCGGCGGGCTGCTGCCGCATAAAACCATCCTGGACAATGCCAAAACGGTGCCGCTATTAAATAAGGAACCCAAACAAGAGGCCTATCGTCGCGCCACCCGCGCGCTGGAGGCCGTTGGGCTGGGAGAAGAGCTCTATAAGCGCTACCCCGCCCAACTTTCCGGCGGCCAGCAGCAGCGCGTCGGTGTGGCCAGGGCACTGGCGGCGGATCCAGATATTTTGCTCATGGATGAACCCTTTGGTGCCGTCGATCCGATTGTGCGCGATTCGCTACAAACGCAGCTTTTGCAATTGCAAGATAGGTTGCATAAGACGATCGTGCTGGTCACCCACGATATTGACGAGGCCTTCCGGCTCGGCGATGAAGTGATCGTATTGGAAAAAGGCGGGCGCATCGCCCAAGCCGGCACCCCGGCGGAATTATTAGCCCAACCAGCCAATGACTTTGTGGCCGAATTTGTTGGGGCAAATAGCAACCAGCGCAAACTTCGCACCACCACCCTCGGCGGGCGCACCGTGGTAGTCGACGCCGCCGGCAAACCAATCGGGGTGATCGAATGACCTGGCTTTCTCATGCCTGGCCGCAGGTGTGGAGCTTGCTCTTGCAACACCTCGCGCTTGCAGTGCCGGCGATCCTTATCGCCGTGGTGGTAGCGACCCCACTCGGCATGCTGGCGGCTCGCACCAAGCGCATTGGCTCCATCCTCGTGGCGAGCACGGCGCTGATTTATACGGTGCCGGCTTTGGCCATGCTGGTGATCTTGCCCTTCATCGTCGGCTTTCCGCTTCGTTCCACTGCCAACGTCACCACGGCCCTTGCGCTGTATGGCATTGCCCTTTTGGTGCGCACGGCAACGGATGCCTTTAGCTCCGTGCCAAGCCATGTTCGCACCGCGGCATTAGCGCAGGGTGTGAGCCCAAAGCAGTTGTTGTGGAAGGTTGATCTTCCCCTAGCAATTCCCGTGCTGATCTCGGGCATTCGCGTGGTGTGCGTTTCTACTATCGGCCTGGTCACCATCGGCGCGCTCATCGGTGTGCCAAGCCTGGGCACGCTGTTTACCGATGGTTTTCAGCGCGGCATCTATGCCGAGGTGCTCAGCGGCATCGTCTTAGTCGTGCTGCTTGCCTTGCTTTTCGACGCCCTCACGCTGCTCATCGGCCGCGTGCTCGCCCCCTGGGAGGCAAAAGCATGACATGGATCGATGACCTTTTCGCGGCCCTAACAGATACCACCGCCTGGCCAGAGTATGCCGCGCGCATGATCCAACACCTGGGCATCTCTTTTTTGGCCGTCCTCATCGCCGCATTGATCGCCATTCCCGCGGGCACCGCCATCGGCCACACCGGCCGAGGCTCGCTGCTGGTAGGCGGCGTCTCCGGTGCTGCTCGCGCCCTACCCACCCTTGGCTTGCTCACCATTTTCGGCCTCATCTTCGGCATCGGGTTACAGGCACCGCTTTTGGCCTTAGTTATCTTGGCCATCCCCTCGGTGCTGGCCGGTACGTATTCGGGTATTGCCGCGGTGGATCGCAATACTATTGATGGCTCCAAGGCGATGGGCTTTACCGAGGCGCAGCTTATTAGCCGCATTGAACTGCCCCTTGCCGCGCCGGTGATTGTGGGCGGCTTGCGCAACGCCGCCTTGCAGGTCATTGCTACGGCCACCCTGGCTGCATATACGGCCGATATCGGCCTTGGGCGTTTGATTTTCCACGGGCTCAAAACTCGGGATTATATTGAGATGCTCACCGGATCGGTGCTGGTGATTGTGCTGGCCTGGATCATCGATGTGTTCTTCGGGCGCTTGGCCTCCATGCTGCGCCGTGCGGTGAAGGCCAGCTAGCAGGTACACCCGCCTCTAGTGTTACTGACATTGCTTGTCATATAATGCGGAAGTGTCTCACCTGCTCCATTTCGATGCTCGCCTCTACCCCAAGGCGGATCCAAGCTGCACCTTGCTGCAAGGCAACGTCGATATTGACCAGGGCGAATCCCTTGCCATTCTCGGACCTTCCGGCAGTGGCAAATCATTGCTCAGCCAAGCGCTTGCCGGGCGTTTGCCCGCCACCATCGGTGTAGAGGGTGTGATCGAGCGCAGCGCGCCGGTAACCCTGATTCAGCAACAGTGCCGCACGGCATTAAACCCCTTGGTTCGCATCGGCCAGCAATTGAGCTTTGGTGATCTCTGCGCCCACGACCTCCTTGAGCGCGTGGGGCTTCGGCCTACCTCCCGTTTTATGCAGGCCTATCCGGGTGAGTTATCGGGTGGGCAATTACAAAGGGCGGCGATTGCCATGGCGCTTGGCACCCAGGCACAGGTGCTGATTGCAGATGAATCCACCACCGCTTTGGATGCCATTACCCAAGCCGAGGTGGTGGACGCACTGACTCAGGCGCAGACCCTGGTATTTATTAGTCACGATATTGCGTTGGCTGCGAATATTTGCCAGCGTGCGCTGGAGATCCGTCATGGCGAGATCATCGCCGATACCACCATGGCCTCGTATGTGGAGTCGCGATGCAGCCACTAACACCGGAATTACACATCAAGCAGGTCAATGTGCGCGCAGGTGATACTTGTATCCTGCACAACGTCAGCTTGAGTCTGCTCGCTGGGCAAAGGTTGGCGCTGCTGGGTCGTTCCGGCTGCGGTAAAACCACCCTCCTGCACGCAGTGATGGGGCTCATCCCCTTGGATTCCGGTGAGGTTGAGGTGCGTGGGGGTGCGTCGAAAAGCCTTGCGCGCATGGTGCAGTTGATTCCCCAGGATGCTGCCGGGAGCTTGAGCCCAAGGCTGCGGGTGGAAACGCTTTTGGCGCGCCCCTTGGCCAAATTGAAGGTGCCGGGGGATCATCGCCAAAGGATGCTCGATGCGATGCAGCAGGTGGATTTGAGTACTGCCTTGCTCAACCGCAAAGCCCATGAACTTTCTGGCGGCCAGGCACAGCGGGTGGCCATCGCCCGCGCGCTCGCCATTGGTGCACAATTTTTGCTTTGCGACGAGCCCCTGACCGGCCTTGATCCCGACCTCAAAGAGGAAACGGTGCAGATGCTCTCAAGCCTTAATGATATTGGTATTCTTTTCGTTAGCCATGATCTTTTGGCCGCACAGCAACTTTGCCAACGCGCCGTTGTGATGGAAGAAGGTCACATCAGCGATGAAGGCGACTGGGACCACCTCTTAAGCCCTCAGGGCAGCCCCATCCTGGAACAACTGCTGCGCGCAACCCCACACATTCACCCCTAGGAGACACTCATGCACCCACGCACCCCAGCCCTACGCATCGGCGCCCTCGGCGGCATCTGCCTCCTACTCAGCGGCTGTTTTAGCGATGCCGGCGATAGCGCTAACAGCGCCCAGCGCATCCACGTGGCCATGGCCGGTGTGCCCAAAGCTGCGCTTTCGCCACACTCCGACGATGCCTTCATGCTCACCCGCTGGCAAAGCGCCGAAACGCTTACCTCCATGCAACCCGATGGCAGCATCATCCCCATGCTGGCCACCTCCTGGGAGCAGCGCGACGAGCGCACCTGGGAATTCACCATCCGCGATGGGGTGAAGTTCCACAATGGCTCCGCACTGGATGCCGCAGCCGTGGTCACCGCACTCCAGGCCGCCGCCAACGCCAACCCGGCGCCGCGGCCGATCAATGGCCTCAACCTTGAGGCCCGCGATGTCTCCACGGACAAAGAACAAATTGTGCAGGTGCGCGCCGATAAGGCAGCACCCCTGATGCCGGAGCTTTTGAGCTCTTCGCAATTAGTCATCCTCGCCCCCGAGGCCTATGGCTCCCGCGTAGATCCCATTGAGCACGGCACCGGCGCCTTTATTCTTCGCTCACTCAACGCCGATAGCAGCGCCACCTTGGACCGCAATGAAGAGTACTGGGATGGCGAGGTACAAGCTGAGGGCATTGAGGCCTCCTTTGTTCCCGATGGCAATGGCCGCACCGCCGCGCTGCGTTCGCAGAACACCAACGTGGTAGAAGCCATTCCGCTGGCGCAGATGAAGCAACTGCAATCCCAAGAACTCATCACCGTGCAGCAGCCACGCATTGCGGAACTCCTACTCAACACCCGCAACGGCGCCTTTAGCGATCCAGCCCTGCGCTCAAAAGCAGCCGAGGCCATGAACAAACAAGCCATCGCCAAAGAGGTGTTCTTAGACCAAGACCCGGCCACCGATCGTCTGCTCAGCAGCGCGGTGCCGTGGGCTCAGCAGTACCAAAAGCCAGTGACCCTGCCCAAGGCTGGAAATCCGGACAAGAAGAAGATCACCATCGCCACCTACTCCGATCGCCCGGAATTGCCTGAGGCACTCCTGCGCATCGCCGCGGACCTTGAGGCCGCGGGTTTTGAGGTGGAACAAGAGGTGCGCTCCTACGCCAACCTGGAACAAGACGCCTTAGACGGCAAATTCGATGCCGTGTTGCTCTCGCGCAGCGTCTTGCTCGATAGCGGCGATCCGGTGGGCTTTTTCAACTCCGATTTCTCCTGCCAAGGCGAATACAACATGGCGCAGCTTTGTAATGCCGAGGTAGATGAGCTCATTGCCAAGGCAGCAGGCCTCAAGGCAGGTGAACAGCGCCAACAAGCCGCTGTGGCAGCAGAACAGGCCATCTTAGATACCGGCGCCGTGATCCCCGTGGTGGAAGAAAGCGTCATTATCGGCAGCGATAAGGTCGAAGGCGTCGTGGCCGACCCTTACGCCCGCTACCTCATTGATAAGAACACTCGCCTGAACTAATGCACCGACCCTCACCACGCATCGACCTCGTCCCCTGGTGCTCCCGCCTGCTCGCCTACGCCGGCATGTTGGCCTTGGTGGGATTGCTGCCATGGATCAGCCAGGAAAAAGCAGAGCTGATGGTGTTGCGCTCGCGCTATGCAGAGCTTGCCCCCACCGAGGCCAACCTCGAATCGGTAGCCAAAGAACTCCACCTGGATCAAGGCCCGCTTCATCTGCTCGGCCACTGGCTCGCTGGCCTGGTGCGTGGTGATCTGGGCTTGAGTTGGGTGTCTGGCACACCGGTCGCAGGCTCGGCGTGGTCGGCATTTCTTGTGTCACTGACCCTCATGGGCTTTGCCATGGTGGTGGCCTTCATCGTGGTGCTCGTCATTCTTGCCCCGCAGCTTCGCGCGCTGTGCACCGGCACAACCCGCAAGGCAGCACTGACGGTGCCGACCCTGCTCACAGCCTTTCCGAGCTTTCTCATCGCGGTGATCTTGGTCTTGGTCTTTAGCATCTGGCTCAAGATCTTCCCGCCCCTTGGTTTTAGCTCCTGGAGCCATGCCGTGTTGCCCTCGATCGCGCTCGGCTTACCCGCCGGCGGTGTGATCGCTCGCCTGCTTTCCGATTCCCTCCAGCACGCCATGCGCGAACCCTGGGTGCGCAGTTGGTTCGATGCCGGCGCCCCACGCCCGCGCCTTGTGTCCGCAGTGCTTCGGCGCGCCCTTGCCCCTGTGGTGCATCAGATCGCCTTGGTCATCGTAGCAGTCACCGGCGGAGCCGTGCCGGTAGAAGAAATTTTTGCCATTCCCGGCATCGGGCGACTCACCCTTGGGGCATCCAAGGCCCAAGACATCCCGGTGCTCCAAGCCGGAGTGCTGCTGCTTTTTGGCTTCGCGGCACTCGTGGGCATTGCTGCCCAGGGCATCCACCGCCTCTTATTAGGTGCGGCCGCAAAAAGCAATGTGCCAGTGGCCGCCCCCGAGGCTCCGCGGCGTTCACGCGACCTGTTGCTGCCGCTTGTCTCGATCATCCCGGTGATCCTTTGCGTACTGCTTGGCATTGGGCGCAATCCCTATAGTTTGGATCATCCGCGCTTAGCTCCCCCGAGCCTGGCCTTGCCACTTGGCAGTGATGCCGCAGGGAGAGACGTCTTGGCCCGTTTGGCCCATGGCGCGGCGTTTACCTTGAGCTTTGCCATCGCGGTGACAGTGTTGTGCTTGATCATTGCCCTTGTTGCCAGTGTGATGCCGCGTTGGAGCGCAGGGCTTGTCGACGTCACCAACGCCACCTCCCCTGTCTTGGCCGGCTTATTGGTCGCTGGCATTGCCGGGCCTTCCATGATGAGCGCAGCCATTGCGGTGGCGCTGGCATCGTGGGCACCCCTGGCTGCTCATGCCCGCGATCTATTGCGCGAAGCCAAACTCCAGCCCTATATCGCGATGCTGCCAATTCTTGGCGAATCGAAGGCGAGCACGTTTGTGCGCTTCTTGCTCCCAGAGATCGCAGGGCCGCTGCTGCGCCACAGTTTCCTTCGCCTCCCGGGCAAGGCGCTGGCCCTGGCGAGCCTGGGCTTTTTGGGCATGGGTCCGCAACAGCCAACTCCTGAGTGGGGTGCGATGTTGGCTGAGGGCTTGCCCTACGTGGAACAAGCGCCGTGGATTGCGCTTGCCCCCACCTTCGCTTTGATTCTGCTTTCTATGAGTGCGCAGGGTTTTGCTGCTCTGCCTCCTGCAAATACACGCCGCGGAAATACCAAAGGCCAAAAGCAGAAAGGCCTAACAAGGTTGCTGCAAAAAGCCAAGCGCTAGCAAAGGATGCGTCGACAAGCTTGCCAAAGATGGCGGTGCACAGCAGCACGGCGCTGCCGCCAAGCGTATTGAGCAAGCCATAGTAGGTGCCCAAAAGATGCGGTGGCGCCAAAGTCACCACGATGGAACGCGCCATCGGAGCGATCAGCATTTGGCCTGCATGCAGCACAATTAAAAAGCCCACCAGCGGCAAAATGGAGTGCCCGAACACAAGCGCACACGCAGCCATTGCGGCCCAGGCCACCGCCTGGATCACCATGGCCAGCGGCAGCATCACGGGAGCACCACGGGATTCCGAGAAGGCCGAGAAGCGCATCTGGGCTGCCACCACGTAGATGCTCACCCCTGCAAAAAGCCAGCCCACCAGGCTTTGGTTGAGGTCGGCGTGCTGAAGCCAGGCAGGAAGCGCAATATATTGCAGGTGATAGGACACCTGCGTGGCGCATACCAGCAGGGCAAAGACGATAAAGGCGCGGTGGCGAAAAGCAAGGCCGAGGCCTTTGAGGCTGGAGATGGCAGGCTCTGCCTCTGCCCCAGGCTTTGGTTGCGTGGTCCAGCGCAGGTGGCAGAAGAACAGGAGCACGAAGATGCCGGCTGCCACCAGGCACACCACCTCGAAGCCGAGGGGAATAAGCAGCGCGCCCAATGCGGGGCCAATCAGCGAACCGGCGTGGAGGAAGGTGGCATTTGCGGCGAAGACGTCTTGGGTGCTTTTGCCTCCTCGCTCCTTGGCCGTTAAGCCACCGAGTCTTGCCTCTACTGCTGGTGAAAACAGTGCTGCCGCCACGCCGATGAGCACCACGCCGATGCCGAGGCTAAGCACCGATTGGGCTTTGGCGGCGATGAGAAAGCCCAAGACTCGAATGGCAATGCCGCTGAGCAGCACGGGTTTAAGCCCGAAGCGATCGCTTAAGATGCCGCCGAGCACGAAGAGGCCTTGTTGGCTGAAGGTGCGAAGCCCCAGGATCAGGCCGATGGTTGCGCCTGCGATGCCGAGGGTGTCTGCCATATAGATGGCGAGGAAGGGAACGACGAGGTAAAAGCCGATATTGAAGGCGAATTGGGTCCACAATAGGAGCTTTGCCTGGGTGCTCAGACCCTTCCAAATGACATTCATTGCAAACAGATTAGGGTTGATAAAGGAAAAACCGCAACCATGGGGGTTGCGGTTATCTGTGCCCAGGGGGGGACTTGAACCCCCACGTCCGTAAAGGACACTGGCACCTGAAGCCAGCGCGTCTGCCAATTCCGCCACCTGGGCAGGTGATGCATTATTGCGACTGGAATAACCTAACACGTGAAGCCCAGAATTCACCAATAATCCAGCTCAAAGGCCAAAAACACCGAAGAAGCGCCAAAGGACAATAGGGCGAAAATGCCTTTGGACTCTATACTAGGGCTTGACGTGGCTTGATATGGCTTCAAGCGTGGCCGCATACCTGTGGCAACGCAGTCGATGGCGAGCTTTGCAATCGGTATAACCATCACAAGCCACAACAGCAGTATGAGTGCTAACAACGACGCAAAAGGAGGCGAACGCTGTGTCACTGATGGGCAAGATCGCCAAGCTCGACAGCGCGATGCAACGCGGTTTGGACAATAGCTTCGCCTTCGTATTTGGTGGGCGCGTTGTACCGGCCGAAATTGAAGAGCTGCTCAAACAAGAAGCAGAAGACAATACGGTGCACACATACGAAGGCACGATCGAGGCACCCAATGAATTCCGCGTGGAAGTCAGTGCCAAAGATTTTGCCAACCTCCAGGCAGAACACCCTCGCCTGCCCCAAAACTTCGCTGACCAACTCGCACGTTATTACAGAAATCAAGGCTGGCAAGCAGCAGGTCCGATCACCGTGGCAGTGGCATTGGCCTCGGGGCTTCGTACCGGGCAACTGCATGCCGCCACCGCCACCGGCTCCGGCGGCACCATGGGCTTTGTACAACCTCAGACTCAACGCGAAGAAGCACCCCAACCAGAAAGCGAGGCTTCCGTGGACAGCATGAATCAACAGCCCAGTACCCAGTACATGTCCGCAGCACCCGAGCGCGACCCCAACGTGCCCGTCGGTGAGCCGGAAACCCCAGACACTGGGTTGAGCATGACCCTGCTGCTGCAGGATGGGTCCTCGCGTACCTACCTCGTGCGTATCGGGTCGAATATCATTGGTCGCTCCAATGACGCCGATCTGCGCCTGCCCGATACGGGAGTATCGCGCCAGCACGCGGAGATCGAGTGGAATGGCCAAGATGCAGTGCTCACCGATCTGCGCAGCACCAATGGCACCACCGTCAATGGCACGCCTGTGGAAAATTGGTTGCTTGCCGACGGCGACGTGATCACCGTGGGCCACTCGCATATCGAAGTACGTATCGTCGATTCCCAGCGCTAAGCCGCCCAAAAGAACCCTGGAACCGAACTAGGAGCATCCCCCTTGGATTCCGTGATTTTGCTTGTATTGCGCATTGCGCTGCTAGCACTGCTGTGGCTGTTCATCCTCTTTGCGTTGAACACCCTCCGCCGCGACACCAAAGCCGCGGCCGCCCAAGGCATGCCCGGCGTGCCCGTGCAATACACCCAAGCTCCGCCGGCGCCAGCCGTCAAGCGCGGCGCAACCCCCAGAGAGATCGCCATCGTCGATGGCCCACTTCTTGGTTCCAGCCTGGCTCTTGGCCAACAATCCGAGATCATTATTGGACGCTCCCAAGATTGCGATTTCGTGCTCAGTGACGATTACGCCTCCTCGCGCCATGCCCGCCTGCTTAAGCGCGGCTCCGAGTGGTTTATTGAGGATCTCGATTCGCGCAACGGCACCTATGCCGGGGGCTACCGCATTGATCAGCCCGAAAAGGTATCAGTGGGCAGCGATATCAAAATTGGACGCACGACAATAAGGTTGAACGGCTAATGAAACTCAACTACGCCGCCGCCTCCGATCGTGGATTGGTCCGAGGCAATAACGAAGACTCCGCCTACGCAGGCCCGCACCTTCTTGCGCTTGCCGACGGCATGGGTGGCCATGCCGCGGGCGAAGTGGCATCGCAGATCATGATCCGCCACCTCGAACCGCTCGACGCCGATCCCGGCGATAATGACATGCTCGCGCTGCTCGCCTCCGGTGCAGATGATGCCAACCACGCCATTGCCCAGGGCGTGCGCGAGGTTCCAGAAACTGATGGCATGGGCACCACCTTGACTGCCCTGATGTTCAATGGCAGCGAATTGGCAATGTGCCATGTGGGTGATTCTCGTGGTTATCGCCTCCGCGATGGCCAATTGGAGCAAATCACCATCGACGACACGTATGTGCAATCGTTGGTAGATAAAGGCGAGCTGGATCCAAGCGATATCTCCACTCACCCGCAGCGCTCCATGATTCTCAAGGCCTACACCGGAAGGCCCGTAGAACCGACCCTACGCATGATCGATGCCCAAGTAGGCGATCGCTACCTGCTGTGCTCCGATGGTCTTTCGGATCCCGTTACCCACTCCACCATCGAGCAAGAACTCGCGCAGGGCTCCCCCACCGAAGCAGCCCGGCGCCTCGTCGATCTAGCGCTACGTTCCGGCGGCCCAGACAACGTCACTGTGGTGGTAGCCGACATCGTTGAAGGCAACGATCCTGCCACTGCCCTGCCCACCAAACCCGCTACCGTCGGCGCACTTTTGGGCAGCACCTTTGACCAGCCCAACCCCGATACCGCAGCAGGCCGCGCGGCCATTGCGTTATCGCAGCACAACCCCGGCGGCACCCAAGATGCCCCCACCGGGCGCGAGCCGCAGGTCATTGAGCCGAACCCTGCAGCACAACAGAGCACCCCGGACTCGATTGCGCAGCCTGCAAAAAACAAGAAGCTCCTGGGCGTGCTTGGCATTCTGCTTGTTCTAGGTGCGCTCATTGGCGGCGGCTGGTGGGCTACTAAGACCATTGAGCAGCGCTACTATGTGGCCACCCGCGATGGCCAGATCGTGATTGAAAACGGCGTGGATTTCAGCGTCTTTGGCAAGGATCTGCACAAGGAATATCAGCGTGCTTGTTTAAGCAAAGACAGTGAGCTGACGTTGATCGCCAATGATGCAGACGAACCCTGCAATCCCTTCAAGGTGGATGACCTGAAAGAGTCTGCCCGTGCCTCCGTGGATTCGCTTGAGGGCGGTTCCTATGACGAGGTGCTTGAGCAGACCCAGCGTTTGGCCAAAGAGGCCTTGCCGGTGTGTGTGACTCGCGAGGCCACGAGCAGCAAAACCAGCACCAAGCCCAGTGCCACCAACTCACCGGAAGATCTCAATACTCCTGGTGAAAACTGCAGGCAGGTGAGCAAATGAGTTTCGCTCAACGCTTAGCCGCGAGGAGAACAGAATTTGCCCTGCTCCTGCTCGCCGCGGTGCTCATGGCCGTGACGGTGGTAAACCTCAATATCGCCCAGGACGCTGGCCTGAACTCCGAGGTGTTCTGGGTGATCGGCGGCTTCATCCTCGTTTTCACCATCGCCCACCTGGCCTTGTGCTTTACTGCGCCACATGCAGATCAGGTGATGCTGCCGGTGGCCTCCGTGCTCAACGGCCTTGGCTTGGCCATGGTCTATCGCCTGGATTTGGCCAAAGATCGCAACCTGGCCAGCAAACAGGTGATCTGGACGCTGATTGGCGTGGCATTAATGGTGGCGGTGCTGGTGATTGTTCGCGATCACCGCAGCCTGACCCGCTATTCCTATATCTTGGGCCTGCTTGGTCTGATCCTGCTGGCGCTTCCACTGGTCTGGCCAACACAGATGAATGCCGATGCCAATATTTGGATCTCCATCGGCCCCTTCTCGGTGCAGCCGGGTGAATTTTCCAAGATCTTGCTCCTGCTCTTTTTTGCACAGCTCCTCGTGAATAAGCGAGCCTTATTCAACGTGGCCGGCTACCGCATCTTGGGCCTTGAATTCCCGCGCCTGCGCGACCTCGGCCCCATCCTCGCGGTGTGGGCAGTGGCAATTTTGATCATGGCTGGCGAAAACGACTTCGGCCCTGCACTGCTGCTTTTTGCCACGGTGTTGGCCATGCTCTACCTCGCCACCGGTCGCGTGTCGTGGCTTCTCATCGGTGCGGTGCTGGTGGCGCTCGGTGGCACGGCGGTGTACCAGATTTCCGATAAGATCCAGGCCCGCGTGCAAAACTTCATCGACCCCGTCTCTCACTTCGACACCACGGGCTATCAGCTCTCGCAGTCGCTCTTTGGTCTTTCTTCCGGCGGCATCGCCGGTTCAGGTTTGGGCAAAGGCCACCCCGAGCTCATCCCGGTGGCAGAAAGCGACTTCATCCTCGCCGTGGTTGGTGAAGAGCTCGGCCTGATCGGCCTCTCGGCTGTGATTGTGCTCTTTGCCATCTTCGTTACCCGCGGCCTGCGCACCGCGCTTCGCTCACGCGATTCCTATGGCAAATTGGTGGCCGCTGGTTTGTCCTTTACCATCGCGATCCAGGTATTTGTGGTGGTAGCCGGCATTACTGCCCTGATGCCGATGACGGGCTTGACCACCCCGTTTATGTCTCAGGGTGGTTCGAGTTTGATGGCGAACTACATTCTTTTGGGCTTGATTTTAAGAATCTCCGATTCCAGCTATTCCAATGACCAAGCCGGTGTGGAGGCAAGCCGATGAACCGATCAATTCGTTTTACCAGTGTGTTCGCGCTGCTGCTCATTTTGGTGTTGCTGATTAACCTCACCATCATTCAGGCCTTCAGCCGCGAGAAGTACGCAGATAATCCGCTCAATCGCCGCGGCTTCATCGAGATGAAGCAACAGCCGCGCGGGCAGATCTCCGCCGATGGTCAGATTTTGGCGGAGTCCTACCAGGATGAAGACGGCCTATATCAGCGTCGCTACGTGGCTAACCCCATGGCCTATGGCCCGGTGGAAGGCTATATCTCCGATATTTATGGCGCAGCGGGCATCGAGGCGAGCTACAACGCTGTGCTCAATGGCACTGATCCTTCCTTAAGCATCAGCGGTCTTTGGGATGATCTTCTGGGCAAGCAAAAAACTGGCGCCAATGTGGAGCTGACCTTAAAGCCGCAGGTGCAAGAGGTGGCTTATAACCAATTGGCCAACGCCGGCTATGAGGGTGCTGTGGTGGCAATTCGTCCTTCCACCGGCGAGATCCTCAGCATGGCTTCCACGCCGAGCTTTAACCCCCAAGAAATTGTGGACCCGAATACCGCTGAGTCTGCTTGGGAGAATTACAACGCCAACGACGGCGATCCGCTGCTCAACCATGCAACCCAAGAGACTCTGCCTCCTGGATCCACCTTTAAGGTGGTCACCACCTTGTCGGGTCTGCGCGCAGGCTATACCCCTGATTCTCAACTGACGGGGGCACCGAATATCACCCTGCCTAATACCAACACCACCTTGGAAAACTACGATGGCCAAACCTGTGCCGGCCAGCAGACGGTGAGCTTGGCTACGGCCTTCCAATACTCCTGCAATACGGCATTTGTGCAGATGGGTATTGATGCTGGTGCGGATAATTTCCGCGAAGCAGCGGCCTCCTTCGGTGTGGGCGATACCTATGACCTGGGCTTGCCTATGGCTGCCGGCACCATTGGTGAGATTCCCGATGATGCCGCCCTTGGGCAGTCTTCTATTGGCCAGCGCGATGTGGCGATGTCGGTATTGGAAAATGCCGTGATCGCTGCCACCGTGGCCAATGGCGGTAAGCGCATGGCTCCGCATGTGGTGTCGAAGGTGGTCACCCGCGATTTACATACCGTGACTGAGGTCAAGCCCCAGCAACTGAATCAGGCGCTCACAGAGCAAGAAGCAGCGACGCTGACTGATCTGATGCGCCTATCTGAGCAACACACCGCCGGGTACGCTGGGCAAAATATTGCCTCCAAGACCGGTACCGCCGAGCATGGCGAGGATTCACGAAACTCCAACCCCCATGCTTGGTACATTGCTTTCGCCCCGGACTCTGATGTGGCCGTGGCTGTGGTGGTAAAAAATGGCGGTGATCGTGGCCAGGCAGCAACTGGCGGTTCCGTGGCCGCCCCGATCGGCCGTGCGGTGATCCAAGCGGCACAGGGAGCAGCATAAATGGCAACTGATCAAGCACTTCAACAGATGTTGGGCGATGACTATCGCCTGCAGTGGGTCGTCGGCCAAGGCGGTATGTCTACCGTTTGGCTTGCCGACGACCTACGCCACCAACGCGAGGTGGCCATCAAGGTATTAAGGCCCGAGTTTTCAGATAACAATGAATTCCTCTCGCGCTTCCGTAACGAGGCGCTCGCCAGCGAAAATATCCACTCTGCCAATGTGGTAGAAACCTACGATTATCGCGAAACCACCGATACCTCCGGCCGCACCCTGTGCTGCATTGTGATGGAGTATGTCCGTGGTGAATCCTTGGCCGATATGCTCAGCAGGAAGGGCAGCTTAGACGAGCGCCTCGCTCTCGATGTGTTAGAGCAGGCAGCCCATGGCCTTTCCATCATTCACCGCATGGGCTTGGTGCACCGCGATATCAAGCCCGGCAATCTGCTCATTACCGAATCTGGTCAGGTAAAGATCACCGACTTTGGTATTGCCAAGGCCGCTGAGGCCGTTCCTTTGACCCGCACCGGCATGGTGGTGGGCACGGCGCAGTACGTTTCCCCTGAACAGGCCCAAGGCCGTGACGTGAGCGCCGCGACGGATGTGTATTCCCTTGGTGTGGTCGGCTACGAGATGCTGGCAGGCCATCGGCCCTTTAGCGGCGATACTTCCGTATCGGTGGCGATCGCCCATATCAATCAGGCACCCCCTGCTTTGCCTACCACTGTTTCGGCCCAGGCCCGAGAGTTGATCGGCATCGCCTTGCGCAAAGATCCATCGCAGCGTTTTGCCGACGGCAATGAGTTTGCCCTCGCCATTTCTGCAGTACGGATGGGCAAGCGACCACCACAGCCCAAATCGGTGCAATTGCAGCGTGTGGCCCCGCAACCTCCGCGCACAGCCTCGACGCAGTTACTTGGCCAGGTTGCGCAGCCAACGACGGTGGTTCCAGCGCATGTGCCCCCGCAGCAGCGGCCGCCCATGCAGGGTCGCTACGCGGCTCCGGCGCCGGCACCGCGGAAATCTTCTGCTCCTGCGGTGATGCTCGTGCTGTTGCTTGGCGCGATTGTTGCTGGCGTGGTGTGGGCTGCTTCCCAGGGCATGTTTGATTCTTTGCTCAACCCCAAGCCTTCTACCTCTAAGCCACCGGTGGTGGTCACGGTGGAGGAAACGACGGTGGAGGAATACACCCCAGAACCCACACCGGAGTACACCCCTGAGCAAGAGCAACCGAGCCCCACGAGGACTACGAGCCCTTCGATCTTGGAAAAGCTCAGTGATCTTTTGCCCGAACCAGAGCAACCAGAGCAGCCAGAGCCAGCTACACCAGAGGCAGGTGAGACACCATGATTGCAGATCGCTATGAACTCGGCCAGGTGATCGGCACCGGTGGTATGTCGGAAGTGTTTGTTGCTACCGATACCCTGCTTGGCCGTCAGGTTGCGGTGAAAATGCTGCGCGCCGATTTGGCGCGGGATGTGAATTTCCGTGAGCGTTTCCGCAGAGAGGCGCAAAATTCCGGCCGCTTGAATCACCCCAATATTGTGGCGGTGTACGACACTGGCGAAACGGAAATCGCTGGGCTGAACACTCCATATATTGTGATGGAGCTGGTGCATGGCCGCACGCTTCGCGACATCATCCGTGAAGACGGCCCGCTGACTCCCGCCGAGGCGGCCAGCACCCTTATTCCGGTGTGCCATGCGCTGCAGGTAAGCCACGAGGCGGGCATCATCCATCGCGATATCAAACCCGCCAATGTGATGATCACCAATACCGGTGCCGTCAAGATCATGGATTTTGGTATCGCCAGGGCGCTTGACGACGCCACCAGCGCCATGACCCAGACCTCTGCGGTGATCGGTACGGCGCAATACCTTTCTCCTGAGCAGGCACGCGGCAAGCTTGCCGATGCCCGCTCGGATGTCTATGCCCTGGGCTGCGTGATGTATGAAACCATCACCGCGCACCCACCCTTTGAGGGCGAAACCCCCTTTGCCGTGGCCTATCAGCATGTGCAAGAAGACCCGGTGAAGCCGAGCGAATACATCCGCGATCTCACCCCCACCGCCGCCGTGAATGTGGATGCGGTGGTGCTCACGGCCATGGCCAAGCACCCGGCGGATCGCTATCAATCGGCCCAAGAAATGGCCGAGGATCTCGAACGCCTGGAACGCCACGCTGTTACCAACGCTGCTCGTAGCTACGTGGATCCTGTGGATCCCCCGACCCAGGTTGCCCCTGTCGCGGCTCCAACCAAGGTGCAGCAAGATCCCCCGCCTGCGCCTAAGCATCAAGCACCCGCACCCGTTCCGGCGAAGAAGAACAAGAACTCGGCGCTGAAAATTATCGCAGCGCTGCTTGCCGTGGCGGTGCTTGGTATTGGCGGCGCCTTTGCGTATGACTACTTCAGCGGCGGTTCAAGTGCTTCGAAGAACATGGTGATGGTGCCCGGTTTGGAGGGCATGTCGCAGCAGGAGGCTGTGGAAAAGCTTGAATCGCTGAAGCTTCAGGTGGCTGTGAATGAGGAACCGAATCCGCAAATTCAACGCGGCGAGGTGATCAGGAGTAATCCTGGGGCCGGTTCTTCCGTACCGCCGAATTCCACGGTGACGCTCACGGTATCTTCCGGCAAGGAAATCACCGAGGTGCCCGATCTGCGTGGCAAGACCACCAAGGAAGCCGAGCGCGAGCTGAAGAAGGCCGGTTTGGAGCTTGACTCCACCGTGCGTGAAGATGCCTCCGATGAGGTAAAGAAGGGCGAAGTGATGGAACAAAGCCCTTCGGCAGGGGCTCAGGTTTCTCGCGGCTCCAAGGTGACGATTACCGTTTCTACCGGCAAAGCCACTGAACGCGTACCGAATATCACCGGTTTGCAGTGGTCGCAGGCAGAGAGCAACCTCACGGCCTTGGGCTTCCGCCCCCGCGTTGAGCGGGTCGATTCGCTCGAACCCGAGGGCACGGTGATTGCGGTGAGCTCGGAGGGCGAGAATTTGCCCGCTGATTCCGAGGTGGTGGTGCAGGTTTCGAATGGCCAGCTCATGGTGATGCCCGATATCAGGATGCAATCGCCGCAGCAGGCCGTAAATACGCTGCGCCAGGCCGGCTGGACAGGGGACGTCACCAAACTTCCAGAACAAGGCACCGTGGCCACGCCGATCATTACTGATCGTGGCAAGATTGCTGGTTCTACCCCAGAGGCCGGAGAGCAGGTGCGCAAGGATGCCACGATCACCATCCGCACCTATGAATTCGATCTCGGCGCCATCACCGGATAATCTCGACCTAACGAAGAAGGAAGCGAAGTCATGCCCAAGGCAAAAGTAAACAAATCGAACGAGTACGTTCCTAGCAGCAGCGGCACCAACCGCACCCCGGTGAAGGTGAATTCCGCCGGCACCCCGATTTGGTATAAGACCCTCATGTTTGGCCTGCTCCTGTTGGGGCTTGGCTGGCTGATTGTGTACTACCTGGCCGGCCCTGAGCTCTCCTTCATGGTGGAGTTGGGCAACTGGAACTACGGCATTGGCTTCGGGCTTTTCACCCTTGGCCTTTTGATGACGATGGGCTGGCGCTAAAGCCTTCTCACACCCCCACGAACGCCGGGCAATGCGAATGCCCGGCGTTTTTCTATCCACATGCAGAGTTATCCACAGGTGTGGATAAAGGTGTGCAAAAATCACACTTTGAACTTCCCCACAGCCCTTTCCACAGACTGTGGATAACTTTTTCCCCTTTATACCCAAGCTGGGGATTGTTCGAAGCCTCAAGAACAAAACCCAGCTCAAGCCATTCGAACAGCGAGGTTTTTCGAAACTTTGTCGGGATCTTACATCGATGTAGTTATCCACAATGTGGATAACTACTGTGGATAAACAAGGGGCTGTGAACAAAGACCTTGAGGCCCAAGCGATCAACAGCCCCCGTGGAAAACTTCCCCTTTGCCCAGCTCAAGGGCGAAAAGCGCCGAAAGATGCTTCGCAGCACAAAAAGGGGGAGGTATTTGACACCTCCTAGACCATGGAATTGCCCACGTAGGCCACTGCGACAAGCTCAGCGCACAGCAATGCCCACACCATCTGGCTGAGGCGGAAGCGAGCAAAGAGCAGCAGGCCGATCACCGCACCGGTGAAGAATCCTCCGATGTGCCCCCATAGAGAGATATTTGGGGTAATCAGCGTGTAGCCAAAATTCACGGCGATCAGCACCAGGGCGGGGGTTACTTGGGAGCGTGTGCGCATGCAGATCGCCACGAGCACCGCCATGAGCCCATAGAGTGCGCCAGAAGCGCCCACGGTGGGTGCGAGTGGCGATTGGAGCATCACTGCCAGCGATCCACCGACCCCGCAGGCAAGGTAAGTGCCTAAGTAGGCCACTGATCCGAGGGTCTTTTCTACCTCGCGGCCGATGAGGACCAGCATGAGCATATTAAAGCCCAGGTGCGTGGGGTCGATGTGCAAAAAAGAGGAGGTGATTGCGCGCAGCCATTCGCTGGGCTGGTGCATGAAGGGCGCGTAAAGCATGCCGTCTTGGGCAAAGCTGGAGGCATCAAGCGGCGAGAGCCAGGAGCGTGATTGCACAGCGCTGAAGGCATAGGCGAGGAGGTTGAATCCCAAAATCACGGCGGTGACAGGGGCGGGGCGGGCGAAGCGTTTGATGCTTTGAGTAAGTGATGACATGTTCTTTGCCTACAAAAGAGGCCTTCGTCGAAAAGCTAACGACGAAGGCCTCAAACGCGGTGTGAGGAATTATTCCTTGATCTCCACAGATTCGATCACGACTGGCTCGACGGGGCGATCCATGCGGTCGGTCTTGGTGCCGGCGATATCTACCACGACCTTCTGCGATGCAGCATCGCTGACCTCACCGAAGATGGTGTGGTGGTTATTCAGGTGCGGAGTGGGGGCAACGGTGATGAAGAACTGGGAACCGTTGGTGCCGGGGCCTGCATTGGCCATGGCCAGCAGGAAGGGGCGGTCGAATTGCAGCTCGGGGTGGAACTCATCGGCGAACATGTAGCCGGGGCCGCCACGGCCGGTGCCGGTGGGGTCGCCACCTTGGATCATGAAGCCGTCGATCACGCGGTGGAACACGGCACCATCGTAGAAGGGACCTTCGGATTCGCCCTTGGCGTTTTCCGTTTTGTAGTCGGCGCTACCATCAGCCAGGGTGACAAAGTTTTCCACAGTCTTTGGGGCGTGATTGCCAAAAAGATCGATGGAGATGTCTCCGCGGTTGGTGTGCAGGATTGCGGTTGCAGTCTTTGCAGTCATGGTTTGGCATTATACGCGCGTTTTTTCGGAATTGTTTGCTGCAAACTCGGGCTCAGACACATAGACTAAAACGCAAACATCAAAAAAGGAGCAGCATATGAACCCAACTACCTTGCGTATTGGCTACCGTGGCGTCAAGGCCGCGTGGCATAAGTTCCAGGAATTCAAAAACGATAAGGCCTCCGAGTTCTACGATGGCCTGCTTGAAGCCGGCAACGCCACCCAGGAGCGTTCCGATGAGGCCTCCCAGCAGCTTTCAAGCGTGCTGGAGCAGTCCAAGAAGCGCCTGGAAAAGGCCAAGGCTGAATTTGGCAATAGCGCCGAAGAAGTAGAAAAGCGCGGCAAGAAGGCCTTCAAGCGCCTCAGCGATAAGGCAGATAAGCAAACCAAGGCTTCTCGCAAGAAGGCTCAAAAGGCCGCGAAGAAGGCTCAGGCGAAGGTCTCCGGCAAGAAGAAGTCTTCGAAGCTGAAGAAGTTCGGCATCTCTGCCCTGCTCGCAGCCCTGGTTGCCGCCATTGCCTACGCCGTGGCTCGTTTTACCAAGCAAGAGGCAGAGACTGAGCCTCCGCGCGTTGAGGACTTCGGTACGCAGGCCCCCACCGAATCAACCCTGGTGTATTCCTCCGAGGAGCGCATCGATACCGCCGCCGATGCTGCAGCGGCCGCTGATCCTCTAGAAGGCACCCCAGAGCGCGACGAGGAACTGCTGAAGTCCATCGACGAGCAGATTGCCAAGCACCGCCTCAAGGAAGACTAGAAACAAAAAACCAGCCCCGGAAAAAGGGGCTGGTTTTTTTAGCGCGCAAGCTCGTGGGAGAGCGCCTCTAATTCCCCACCACCGGCCATTTGCTGGGTGAGTTCTTCCAGGCTGACCTCTTCGCGGCTGCCATCGAGCACCTGGCGGCCCAGGTTTAAGATGCTGAAGTGATCGCCCACCAGATAGGCATGGTGCGGGTTGTGGGTAATCAGCACCACTCCGATGCCTTGATCCCTGGCTGCGGCAACGAATTTCAGCACCATGCCCGATTGCTTCACGCCCAGTGCCGCGGTGGGTTCATCGAGGATGATCACCCTGGCGCCGAAGTACACGGCGCGAGCAATGGCCACCACCTGGCGTTGGCCGCCAGAAAGGCTATCTACTTCTACATCTACATCGGGCAGGTCGATGCCCATGTTCAGGAGCTGTTCTTGGGTGATGCGCTTCATTTCTGCCTCGCGCAATTTGCCAAAACGGGAGGTGCGCTCCTGGCCTAGGAAGAAATTGCGCCACACCGACATCTGCCCCACCACGGCAAGGTCTTGGTACACGGTGGCAATGCCATGCTCGAGGGCGTCGCGGGGGCCTTGGAAATGCACCTCGTTGCCGTCGACAAGCAAGGAGCCGGAGGTGTGTTTGTGCAGTCCGGCAAGGATTTTGATCAGGGTGGATTTGCCGGCGCCGTTATCGCCAAGCACGCACACCACTTCACCTGGGTGCACCTTGAGGTTTACTCCGCGAAGGGCATCAAAGCTGCCATAAGACTTGCTCACATTGTCGAGTTCAATGATGGGGTTCATCGACGGCCTTTCGTGAAGCTAGCAAAGGAGGTGTTGGTGAACACGGCAAAGAGCAACATGGCACCGAGGAAGAACTTGAACCAGTCGGGGTTCCAACCGGCGTAGACGATGCCCTGGTTGGTCATGCCGAAGATGATGGCGCCGATTGCGGTGCCGATTGCGGTGCCGCGGCCGCCGGTCAAGGCGCAACCGCCGATCACCGCGGCGATGATGTAGAGGAACTCATTGCCAACGCCCTGGCCAGCCTGGATGGAGTCGAAGGCAAAAAGGTTGTGCATGCCTACAAACCAGGCGGCGAAACCGACGAACATGAACAAGATGATTTTGACTCGCGCCACCGGCACACCGACTGCGCGGGCGGCATCTTGATCGCCACCGACGGCGAAGATCCAGTTGCCGAATTTGGTTTTAAACAACAGGAATGAGGCCAGCGCTACAAAGAAGATCCACCAGAACACCGTGGCGCGGATACTGATGCCGCCAATGTGCACGGTGCCAGCAAACACGGTGCGAGCAGAGGGAAAGCCCTCCATATCCGCGATGGTTGGCGTGGCTACCTGGCCGGTGACGAGCTTGGTAATGGCCAAGTTCAGGCCTTGGAGCATGAGGAATGCCGCCAGGGTGATCAGGAAGCTGGGAATACCCGTGCGGGTGACCAGGAAGCCATTGAGCGCGCCGATGCTCAGCGAAATCACCAGTGCCATGCCCGCACCGACCCAGGAGTTGAGGTGCAGGTTGTAGTTGAGCATGGAGGCTGCCAGCGCGGCGGTGGTCACGGCCACGCCGGAGGAAAGATCGAACTCATCGCCGATCATGAGCAGACCCACGGCTAAGGCCACGATGCCCAGCGTGGAGCTGGCATACAGCACCGTGGAAAAGGCCTCCATGGAGCGAAACGCAGGGGCAACGGCGATAAAGAGGATGAAGATGGCTACTGCGCCGAGCAGGCTGGCGAGTTCGGGGCGCCTGATCAGTTTTGCCATGCGTGAGCGCTCGACCAGGCGGTCATCTGCAGAGGTATTGCTCATCGCAGGCCCTCCTGTGCCGCTTCGGCAATCTTGTCCACATTGGAGCTATCAACAAAGCTTGGGCCAGTAAATACGGGCTGATCGCCGCCGATCACGCTGCCATTGCGCTTTGCTAGCCAGATGGAATCCACCGCGAGGTAGCCCTGAAGGTAGGGCTGTTGATCAATGGCGAATTGGATCGTGCCATCTTTAATGGCCTGCACGAGCTGGGCATTGGTGTCGAAGGTAGCGATCTTGGCATCGCTTCCGGCATTGCGCACCGCATCCACGCTGCTAATTGCCACCGGAGCCACCAATCCCATGACCCAGTCGATGCTCTTATCTTGAGCCAACTTGGCCTGCACCGTGGATTGGACGCTGGTGAGGTCTTTGCCATTGACGTACAGAATTTCCATCTGTGCGCCCTTGAGCCCATCTTTCACACCACCACAGCGCTGCTCCTGCGAGGAGTTGCCCTGTTCGTGGATCACGCACAGGACGTGCTTGGCGCCTTCTTTTTGCAGGCGCTCACCGGCAAGGGTGCCGGCTACTTTTTCGTCCTGGCCAAAGAAGGAAGAAATGTCGTACTTCTTGTACTCATTCATGCCCGCGTTCAAACCGACGGTGGGGATGCCAGCGTCTACTGCCTTTTGTGCAGCAGGGCCGATGGCCTGGGCATTAGGCAGGGTGACGGCAAGGCCATCGACCTTGGCGTCGATCGCCGATTGCACAAGGTTGGCTTGGTTTGGTGCCTCGGGGTCGGAGGAGTAGCGCAGCTCAATATTGTCTTTCTTGGCTGCATCCTCAGCACCTTTGCGCACGAGATCCCAGAAGGTATCGCCCGGCGCGCCGTGGGTGACCATGGCTACGACATAGCGGGGGGTATCAACGCCACCTGCTTGGCCACCTTCGCCATTGCTGCGCGGTGCACCTCCAGTTGAGGAGCAGGCGCTCAGGCTCAGGGCTGCAATGACACCGGCTGCGAGTGCTTTTTTGAAGATTTTCACTCCAATATCGTTTCCCAGTACATGGGAGCAGGTCAAACTAGAGAAGCCCAGCTGAGCTGCTAGTTTATCGATTCAGTAGCCCTGCGCTGGGAGCATGCTTGCCCACAGATGAGGGTGGTGGGGCTTGCGCCGGTGTCCGATTGTGTGGGATGAGGCCGCTTGGAGCTAGAAGGTGCATACGATGGAGGTGCACTGTAATTGTTCAAGGAGCTTCTTATGGCCTGGATCGACCACGCAATCTTTTGGCATGTTTATCCCCTCGGCTTTGCCGGAGTAGATATTCGTGGAGACCAAGAAGCCCACCCGGGCAATCCAGGTGACGCCCACCCGGGCGAGCACGCTAAGGCCGAAGGCTTGAAGCAATTAGAACAGTCCTTGGACTACCTAATTAGCCTTGGTTGCAATGGCCTGCTGCTCGGTCCGATCTTTCGTTCCCATACCCACGGCTATGACACGATCGACCACTTTGGCATTGATCCTCGACTAGGCACCGAAGAAGATTTTGATGCATTGGCAGCGGCCTGCAATGAAAAGGGCATCGCTTTGGTGCTTGATGGGGTGTTTAGCCATGTGGGTGAAGGATTTGTGCGCCCAGAACTGATTGGCGAGGGTGTGTTTGAAGGCCATGGGGATCTCAAGCGGCTCAATCACGCTGATCCTGCCTGCCAGGCGTATGTGGCTGAGGTGATGCAGTATTGGTGTGCTCGCGGGGTGCGCGGCTGGCGCCTTGATGCGGCCTATTCCATGGAAAACAGTTTTTGGACTCAAGTACTGCCAAAGGTACGCCAGGAACATGCTGATGTGTGGATCTTAGGCGAGGTGATTCATGGTGATTATCCAGCGATCATTGCCGAGTCCGGTATGGATTCACTCACGCAGTATGAGTTATGGAAGGCGATTTGGTCTGGCTTAAATGATGCGAACTTCTTTGAGCTTGAGTGGTCGGTACGCCGCCACATGGAGTTCTTGGAGCACTTCATTCCCAATACCTTTGTGGGCAATCACGATGTCACGCGCATCGCTAGCAAGGTGGGCCAAGATAAGGCTGTGCTCGCAGCGGTGCTGCTGTTGACCATGCCGGGTATTCCATCCATTTACTATGGCGACGAGCTGGGCATGGAGGGCATCAAAGAAGAGCGCATCGGTGGCGATGATGCGGTGCGCCCGGAGTGGCAGCCCGAGTGGGTCGAAGGTGATGAGCCTGCAGTACTTGGCGTGTGGAAGTCTTTGATTGCGCTACGCCGCCAGCATTCCTGGCTTGTGAATGCCACCGTGGAAACACTTGAGCTGGAAAATGAGCACTATGTGTACCGGGTGCAGCAGCGTGGCGGGCAGGAACGTTTAGAGGTGGAGCTTTCCCTTTCCCCCTCGCCTAGGGCCATCATCCGCAATGCCAACGCAGAGATCATTTGGCAGCGCTAAAATTGCGCAAAGGCGCATGTAAATGGGGGTGCGCTACCCCCATTTGGGTGCCCTCTTTGCCGTGCGTTTCTTTGCTAGAAGGTAGCGAATGAGCAGCGCACAGGAGTATAGCCAAAAGTGTAAGCAGCACCACAGCCTATGAGAATGTTGGTGGTTGCGTAAACCCCGGGGCAAAGATTTAAGATTCGACACGGATTTTCAACGCAGACCTGCGCATTTTCCAAAGCCCTCAAGCCTGATCCGCCGGTAGCGGCACTTGAGCGGCAATCTCCCAAACACACAAACTCGGCCACAAAGGACCCGCCATGAGCCAAACCGCTTCCATGAACGAAGCGAGCACACAACCCACCCAACACCGTGTGCAGACCACCGAAGCGCAACCCCTGATCAAGTCCGCTACCCCCATCGCCTTGGCCTTGGTTGCCGTAGCGGCAGTGGGCTTCTTCTTCTCCCACACCATCGCCGTTGTAGCCCTGCTTGGCGCAGCACTGGTGATTGCTGTGCGCGCTTCTTTTGCCCACCATGTAGCCAATGACTTCGCCGATATGTACCGGGCACGTGCTTTGCACGCCGAGGGCAAGCAGCCCAAGGATCACGCAGAATTCGTGTACCTGCGCAGCTCTGAGATGCTGGCTCGCCCGCAGTTGCTCACCGGCTATGCCCTAGCCCAGGTCCAAGAACTCAACGCTTGGGCCAAAGTGGAATTCGAACACGCCTAGTCGGCCACTAGCATTGCCCGCTCCTGCACGCCAGGGGCGGGTTTTTTATTTCATGTGCACAGCGCACTGCTCGGTCCAGCCGGAGGTGCCATCTGTGAAGAAGGTGGTGCCCCGCTCATGCAGCCCCTTGGTGCCACAGCGTTCAATGACCTTATTCATAGGTGTGGTCCTAGTCTGCCCCGGCGCCTCGGTATAGCCCATGACAGGACCAGGCGTTGCTTCCTGCTGCGTCACGGTCACGGTCGTGGTCGGCCTTGGGCTTGTCGACGTCACCGTCTTCGTCACCCGCGACGGTGTTGAAGTTGTGCTGCCATCTAGACCTCCCGAGCACGCAGCAAGCAACAAACAAAGCGCACTCATGCAGCAGGTGAGGCGTTTCATGGATGTCCTTTCCCGATAGGACTTCAGAAGATACTTTGCCCTTAGTATTCGGCATGCGCACCCAAGATGGAAGACCAAAGGTGAAAGTACGCGGTAGATTGGCCTTAGGTTCACTTGCTTTCTTGGCGTTGAAGTAAAAGGGTTATCCGCTATGTCTCAAACCACGCGCGTGCTGCTGTTTCGCTTGCTTTATACGCTGCTTGCCATCGTGGGAATCGTCTTGGTGTTCCTGCAGCACTACGTTTTTGGCATTATCGCCATCGCTGCATCCACGCTGGTGTATTTGCTGGTGCTCTACCCCACTCGCCGGCAAGAGATTGAGCGAAGGCGCCACCAAGAGCAATAAAAAATCCCGGCCACATTGCGTGACCGGGATTTTGGGCTGTGGAGCATAGGAGAATCGAACTCCTGACCTTCTGCTTGCAAAGCAGATGCTCTACCAATTGAGCTAATGCCCCTTTGTTCCTGTGGGCCTAGCAAGAATCGAACTTGCGACCTCATCGTTATCAGCGATGCGCTCTAACCGACTGAGCTATAGGCCCTGGGAACGAGATAGAACTTTACCCATCCCGTTCCAAAGAACGCAAATCAGCAGGTTAATGCAGGTTTTTGGCCCACGTTGGAACGTCGAAAAGCTTAATCTACAGTCTCACGGACATACACCCGCAGGCCTCCGAAGATGTCTACGGATGCGTTGTAGATGATGGCAGCCACGGGTGCGAGCAGGATATTGAGCACAGCTACCACCGCACCCAGCATGGCTGAGGTGGTAATGACTAGGCCAAAGGTGATGCCCTGCTTGCCACCAACGCCGCCGATCACGGAGTTAGCTTTGTCCCACACACCGGCGGCATCGAGGCCGAAGTAGAGCAGGCAAACACACACGATCCAAGCAGCAAAGCCAACCAGGGAAAGTGCAAGCGCGGTCAAGACTGCCGACTTCGGTGAAACCCGCACGATATTACTGCGCTTGATTGCCATGACTAGGCCTCACCATCTACGTCGAGCGACTGCTGAGCCTGCGGAGCCTTGTCTTTGGGGCCTTCCTTCTCGCCCTTAGCCACGGCCTCGGCTTCCTCTTCGCCTTCGCCTTCAACGTTGCGGTCGATGGCGAGCAGGTCTACGTCATCAGGCAGATTGACCAGGCGCACGCCCATGGTGGCGCGGCTGCTCGGGCGAATCTGGTTGACCTCGGTGCGGATCACGCCGCCAGCAGAGGTGATGGCGAAGATCTCATCGTCCTCATCCACCACGAGTGCGCCAATGAGCTTGCCGCGCTTCGGGGTGTACTTGAAGGTGAGCATGCCCAGGCCGCCGCGACCCTTGGTTGGGTACTCCTCAAGGGCGGTGCGCTTGCCGTAGCCGCCAGAGGTGGCCACCAACAAGAAGGCATCGTCGCGGACCACGGTCATCTCCAGGAGCTGATCGTCGCCGCGGAAACGCATGCCCTTCACGCCGGCGGTGGAGCGGCCCATGGGGCGCAGTTGCTCGTCGTCGGCGCGGAAGCGCAGGGATTGGCCTTCCTCGGACACCAGCAAGAGATCATCATCGCTGGAGCACAGGGCTGCGCCGATGAGCTTGTCGCCTTCGTTGAGGTTGATGGCAATGAGGCCACCGGAACGGTTGGACTCGTAGTCGGACAGGCGCGACTTCTTCACGCGGCCTTGCGCAGTGGCGAGCACCAGGTAGGGGGCATCCTCGTAGCTTTGGAGCTGGATTACCTGGGCGATGCGCTCTTCTGGCTGGAATTCCAGCAGGTTGGCAACGTGCTGGCCGCGGGCAGTGCGCGATGCTTCGGGCAGCTCGTAGGCCTTCAGGCGGTACACGCGACCGAAGTTGGTAAAGAAGAGGATCCAGTCGTGCGTGGAGCTGACAAAGAAGTGGCGGACCACATCGTCTTGCTTGAGCTCGGCACCGCGCACGCCCTTGCCGCCGCGACGCTGCGACTTGTAGGCATCGACCTTGGTGCGCTTGGCGTAGCCGGTGGAGGTGATGGTGACCACCACGTTTTCGCGAGCGATCAGGTCTTCTTCGGTTACCTCGCCGGTTGCTGCCACGATCTGGGTGCGGCGCTCGTCGCCATACTTTTCGACGATCTCGGCCAGCTCATCACGAACGATGGATCGCTGACGCTCGGGGCGGGCAAGGATGTCCTTGAGGTCTTCGATCTCGCGCTCGATCTCGGCTAGCTCGTCGACGATCTTCTGGCGCTCCAGGGCAGCCAGACGGCGAAGCTGCATGGCCAAAATGGCATCTGCTTGGATCTCGTCGATCTCCAGCAACTCCATCAAGCCGGTGCGGGCCACGTCCACGGTGGCGGAGGCACGGATTAATGCGATGACTTCATCGAGCATGTCCAGTGCCTTGACCAGGCCGCGCAGAATATGGGCGCGCTTTTCGGCCTCATCCAGGCGGTACTGGGTACGGCGCACAATCACGTCGATCTGGTGGGCCACATAGTGGCGCAGTTGCTGATCTAAACGCAGGGTGCGCGGCACACCATCGACGATGGAGAGCATGTTGGCACCGAAGTTGGTCTGCAACTGGGAGTGCTTATACAGGTTGTTGAGCACCACGCGTGGCACGGCGTCACGCTTGAGCGTGATCACGATGCGCATGCCCACGCGGTCGGAGGATTCGTCCTCGATGCGTGAGATGCCGGCAAGTTTGCCGTCACGGATCTGATCGGCGATATTCGAGATCAGATTGTCCGGGTTTACCTGATAAGGCAGCTCGGTAATGACGATGGTTTGGCGGTTGCCTTCCTCTTCAATGGAGGTAACGCCACGCATGCGGATGGAGCCACGACCGGTGGTGTAGGCATCTTTAATGCCCTGGGTGCCAACGATCAGGCCAGAGGTAGGAAAGTCCGGGCCTTTGACGTATTCCATGCAGGCCTCGAGCGCCTGGGACTCATCGGCGTCGGGATTATCCAGGAGCCAGTAGATGGCATCGGCCAGCTCATTGAGGTTATGCGGAGGAATATTGGTGGCCATACCAACGGCAATACCGCCGGAGCCATTCATGAGCAGGTTGGGAATGCGCGAAGGCAACACATCCGGCTCTTGGTTCTTGCCGTCGTAGTTGGGCGAGAAATCGACGGTGTTTTCGCGAATATCGCGCACCATTTCCATGGCGAGCGGGGTGAGGCGACACTCGGTATAACGCATAGCAGCAGGGCCGTCATTGCCGCGGGAACCGAAGTTACCTTGGCCGTCGACAAGCGGATAGCGCATGTTCCAGTCCTGGGCGAGGCGCACCAGGGTGTCGTAAATTGCGGAGTCGCCGTGGGGGTGGAATTGACCCATGGTGTCGGAGACGGGGCGCGCAGACTTTACATAGCTGCGATCCGGGCGGTAGCCGGAATTGAACATCGCATACAGGATGCGGCGGTGCACAGGCTTGAGGCCATCGCGAACCTCTGGCAGCGCGCGACCCACGATCACGCTCATGGCGTAATCGATATAGCTGGTCTGCATCTCCTCGCTGAGGTCGATCGGCTTAATGCGATCAAACTCATCAGAGGTGAAGAGATCGTCGCTCATAAATCACCTTTTCTTCTTGGGCAGGATAACAGTGCCAGTTTAGTCGCTTGAGGGCGTTTTGAGGCGTTGAGCGCGCGAAAGCGGTATCGCCGTGGTAGCAGGATGTGGGTTCTGCGGTGAGGTTGACGGGATCTCATCGGCTTCCTCGGGCGGCACAGGGTGATTATGTACGATGTTGATGTGCTAGATGTACCTGTGCAAGACGTGAGATGTGTGAAGCGACGATGTGCTTCAATCCACCTTTTACCTGGACTAACCAAGCGCTTTGTGTAACCTAATCGCGATATATGTGCCACACACCACTTGTATATGTCTTGCACTTAGTGTGTTAATGTGTCTAACATATCCATAGCGGCAAACAAGAACACACCTCCCGCACCAACACAAAGCCCGAAACGGCACCGAAAGAAGAAAGGATCCCAAATGGGACACTCATTGACACTCTCTAAAGCGGCCCTCTACTTGGCCGATCTGCTCACGGATCCGGAAGGCCGCAAGCCCTCCGTCAACATCGGCCGCATGCGCCAACTGCTAGCGGTTCGTGCCCTGCATGATGTTTCTGTGGAGGGCGAGGCCCCCAGGATCGATCAGCGTGAAATTGAGCAGCTTGCTGCAAACACCACCTACATCGCTGACTACGCCGAGTACGGTGTGGAAGACCCGATCTTCCGCGTGAGCTTGCGCGAAAGCCAGGTCAATCCCGTCTACGCCGAGGAGGACGGCCGCGAACTGCGCACCCACTCCGGCTACGACTACGACAATCTGGCAAACCTCAGCCAGGACATGCTCTACGGCACCTTCGAGGGCGTTTGGCCGATCAGTGACGAGAACGCCGACTTCGCCGTGGACTCCGAGGCCTACCTGCTGCCTTCCACCGTGGGCCTGGTCAAGGCCAGCAATGTTCGCCGCATCACCGACTGGGAGCCAGTGGCGGATTCCACCCGCAAGTACTTCCATACTGAGGAGCTCAGCCCCGATGACCCACTCTTCGTTGAGTCAAAGAAGGCTTTCTTTTGGGTGGACGTCCCGCCTGGCCGGATCTGTGGCTTCGATTTCGACCCGAACGTCGAAAAGCAAATTGACCAGTTCGAGCTGAGCGGCACGCAAGCCTCCGACGCCGACTCGATCGACGAGCTGATCGCGCTGAAAATGAAGCAGCTCAAGATCCTCGACGAGCTTGCCGAACTCAAACGCCTCAAGCTCGGCCTTACCTAGCGCGAACCGCTCCCCCAGTCACAGTGCTGCGGGGAGCTTTTGGCATTTTCCGCTGAGCCACTTTGCCACTCCACTTAAGCCACCCGGCTTCAAGCGCGCGAAATAACCGTTTGGCAGGTAAATTTTGCGCCTAGGGGATCAAATTACAACGACCCCGGGCACTAGGCGCGGGGTCGTGGGGTAAGGTGCGCCGACCTACATCGACGCTCACTGGAAAAAGGGTAACAGATATCGATGGAATACTCGGATGGCTGGAGCCCTACATTCCCATTTGTCCTATTTCGAGGTACTCATCCGCAATGCCATGAATCTGGCACTTCAAGATTGGAACGAAACAATAACCAGGAGCAGGAATTGGTGCCTCGAACACCAATCAGCGGATCTTCTGTACTCAATGTTGAAGCGTCCAATGATGCAAGCTCGACGGCATGCTACGAAGGAATCACGACGATCAATCACGCGTGGATTTAGGGAAAAGGGTTGAACGACTCACCCGACTACGCAACCGGGTTTCGCACCAAGAAAATCTATTAGGCACCAACTTCCGTGGCCGCCTGAATGACACGCTTTCAGTGCTCAAAGCTATTGATAATAGTTATCCGCAATGGGCTCTTGTTGAAAGCCAAGTCCGCCAGATCGCTCGAGAAGATCCCCGCAAGCAATAAGGGCAATACCTAGGCTCCGGGCCACACCCGTGCGACTCCAGCGAGTCCTTTCACCGCGTTGCGCTGCACCATCTTCTACTGCGCCATTTTCCGCTGAGCCACTTTGCCACTCCACTTAAGCCACCCGGCTTCATGAGCACGCCCTCCCGTGCTACCAATGACCCATGGCCATGACGCTCAGACTCAGCGAAGACGAAGACCGCGCCCTCACCCTGCTCGCCCAAACCCAAGGCACGAGCAAACAAGAAGCCGCCAAGCGCGCGATTCTTGCACAAGCATCCAGGCAGCTTTTCGACGCCCACGTGGCCGAACTCGCCCGCACCCACATCCCGGAAGTGCGCGCAATGCGCACACGCCTTCGCAGTGTGCAAAAGCCATGAGCCCAACAGAATCCGTGATGCGCGGACTCACGCCTGAGCAGGTACTCATCATCGCTGACCAGCTAGATCAGCCGGTGCGCAACTACGCCGGCATCGTGGCACTTGCTGCTGCAAGCGCTGCGCAGATTCAAGGTATTCCCGTGCATACCGATAGCCGCCGCGCCGCTGCTGCACTGCGCGAATTGGCCCTTGCCACTGCTCCCCTGCGCGCAGAAAATGACGTCTTCGCCGAGGTCCTTGCCCGAGTGTTTCTCGATATTCAAGAGATCTAAACCACAGCAAACACCTACTGGAAAATTTTCCAGTAGGTTTCAAGTACTTGCATATCCCCAGGTCAAACTAGAAAACTACTGGAAACACGGCGTTTCCAGTACGTTTCAAGTACTTGCATATCCCCAGGTCAAACTAGAAAACTACTGGAAACACGGTGTTTCCAGTAGTTTCCAGTACGTTGCAAGCAGCTACTGCTTTGAGGCCTTCTCTTTACGCCCCACAAATTCATCCATGGAACTGGATGTGCCGATGAGCTTGGCAACGGCGTCGTAGGCGCGCACGGGCAGCAGGCGCCCAACATAGGCAACGCGCGCGGTCCAGGGCAGCACGAGTTGGTGGCGTCCAGCCTCGATCGCGTCAATCACATGCACGGCTACTTCTTCTTGTTCCAGCACTGGCAGCAGCCAGGGTGCTTTGGATTTCGCACCCTCAAACATGCCGGTATTGATGTAGAAGGGGCATACCACGAGGGAATTGACGCGGTGGCCGCGCTCTTTCATCTCCACACGCAGGGACTCTGCAAAGCCCACGGCGGCGAATTTCGAGGGCGAATAATCTGTTTGCTTGGCCACGCCTGTCAGCCCTGCCGCGGAGGCGATGGTCACGATGGTGCCGGAGTTTTGGCGGATCATGCCGGGCAGGAAGGCCCTGGTGGTCAAATACAGGGAGCGCACATTGACCGCGAAGGTGCGATCGACATTTTCTTGGGGGTTTTCTAAAAAGTCCTCGCCGCTGACGATGCCTGCGTTATTGATCAAAATATCGATGTCGCCGACGTGCTCTGCGGCAGCTTCCACGGCCTGCTGATCGGTGACGTCTACGACCTGGTAGCTTGCAGCAACGCCGAGGGACTCAATTTCTTCTACTACTGCGCGAGCGCCTTCTTCTGAAAGATCCCAGATCTCTACCTTCGCTGCGTTCCTTTGGGCGCATTCGAGTGCCATGAGCCTTCCGATGCCGGAGGCGCCGCCGGTAATCAACACCCTTTGGCCGCGCAGGGGCATCTTGTAGGGGTTGGGAATGAACTGGGCTGCGCGGTGGAGCAAGGTGGTGGCTGCGTTATGCATGGTGTTCCTTTCACTCGCTTTTGTGTTGCTTAACAATATGCTTTGCTCAGAATACTTCATGCAAGTACCCCACCCCCACCCTTATTGTGAGGCTGGTGTGAAAGCTGATAACATTTGTGACTGTTGTGATTACGGCGAGGCCGGTGAGTGCTCGCTGTGGAGGAAGAATGACAACGCCTCTCGCGGCCTTCGAACCCAAACGAAGGCCGCTTCACCTTTCTCCACCAAAAACCACTACGCTTGTGCCATGTCTGATTTCACCGATCTTTTGAATAAGCGCGAGGCAGTTGCCGAAGATCTAGCGCGCTTTATCAATGAAGCCGTCGCACGCCAGTCCGGCATCACCGGCGTCGCACTCAAAGGCGCTGTGGCCGCAGCCAAGAAGGCAAAGCCCGGCATCGTAGAAAAAGGTGCCCACGCCCTGTTGCCAGAGCTTGTCGACGCCCTCGACCCCCACTGGCTGCAGTACAAGGCGAACCTCGGCGAATCCTTTGGTCAGTACCTAAGCCAAAACCAGCGAGAAGTATGCAACTCGCTGCTTGAGGTAGCCGACCGCAATGCCAAGAACATTGACGTCCCCGGCCTTGATAAGGCCTATAAGTCTTTGCGCGGCAAGGCAGAAAAGATCTTAGGCCCAGAACTCCAAGGCTTAGGCGATCTGCTCGAAAGCCACGTCGAAGAACAATAACGCAGCACAAAGGCCCGGAATATTCCGGGCCTTTGTTTCGTCGAAAAGCTTAAATGTCCAAGAAACGGACGTCGCGGGCATTGCGGGTAATAAAGCTGCGACGAGCCACTACGTCATCGCCCATGAGGATGCTAAAGAGCTCATCGGCTGCGGCAGCATCATCAAGATTCACGCGACGAAGGGTGCGCACACTCGGATCCATGGTGGTTTCCCACAGCTCCTTGGCGTTCATCTCGCCCAGACCCTTGTAGCGCTGAATGCCATCGTCCTTGTTGATCTTGCGGCCGGCAGCCAAGCCCTCGGCAAGCTGCTCATCGCGCTCGCGATCAGAATAGGCAAAACCGGGCTCGCCCTTTGCCCACTTGAGCTTGTACAAAGGCGGCTGCGCCAAGAAGACGTGGCCGTGCTCAATCAGTTCCGGCATGAAGCGGAAAAGCAGGGTCAACAGCAGCGTTGCAATGTGCTGACCATCGACGTCGGCGTCGGCCATGAGCACGATCTTGTGATAACGCAGCTTGGAAATATCAAACTCATCATGGATACCGGTGCCAAGGGCAGTGATAATCGCCTGCACCTCGTTATTCTTGAGCACCTTATCCAAGCGTGCCTTTTCCACATTGAGGATCTTGCCTCGCAGCGGCAAAATCGCCTGGTAGAGCGAGTCGCGGCCGGACTTCGCCGAACCACCTGCGGAGTCACCCTCCACGATGTAGAGCTCGGATTTCACCGGATCCTTGGAACGGCAATCGGCCAACTTACCTGGCAAACCACCAAGATCATTCGCAGACTTACGACGCACCAGATCGCGTGCCTTGCGCGCAGCCACACGAGCATGGGCAGAAGACACAGCCTTAGAAATGATCGTCTTCGCCTCAGCAGGGTTGGCATCGAGCCAATCCGACACATGCTCATTGACCATGCGCTGCACAAAGCCCTTGACCTCGGTATTACCCAGCTTGGTCTTGGTCTGGCCCTCGAACTGCGGGTCGGCCACGCGCACAGAAATCACCGCTGCCAAACCTTCACGGCAGTCATCGCCGGTGAGGTTCGGTTCTTTATCCTTTAACAGCTTGTGATCGCGGGCGTAGCGATTCATCAACGACGTCAGCGCGGCGCGGAAGCCCTCTTCGTGGGTGCCGCCCTCGAAAGTGTTGATGGTGTTGGCGAAGGTGTGCACGCTCTGGGAATAGCCAGAGTTCCACTGCATGGCCACCTCAACCTCATGCTCCTCACCCTTGCCCTCGAAAGAGACGATGGAGGGGTGGATCGCAGTCTTGGTCTTATTCAGGTGCGCGACATAATCTTCAAGGCCATTGGGATAGTAGAAGGTCTTTTTCTTTTCCTTCTTCTTCTCCGGCTTGGGGGCATCGAGGTTCTTATCGCCGTCCTCGTCGAGCTTGTCTAGAGAAACATTCTCGGCGGTATCACCGGACTCTGCCAGCGCTTCGAGCTCGAGTTCTTCCTCGGTGGCGCGCTTATCGGTCAAGGTGATGGTCAGGCCCTTATTCAAAAAGGCCATCTCTTGGAGGCGACGCGAGATCGTTTCGAAGCTATAGGTGGTGGTCTCGAAAATCTCGGGATCAGCCCAGAAACGCACCGTGGTACCCGTGCCGCGGGCATTGCCGCCTTCGACCAGGGGATCTGGCACCGCATTATTGAAGTTTTGCAGCCAGTGCTTGCCATCGCGCTTAATATCGGCCTCGACGCGCGTGGACAGGGCGTTCACCACAGAAATACCAACGCCGTGCAGACCACCGGAGACGGCATAAGACTCAGAGTCGAACTTGCCGCCGGCGTGCAGTTGGGTCATAACCACCTGCACCGTCGGCGCACCGGTTGGGTGCATTTCGACGGGAATACCACGGCCATTATCAACGACCTCAATACCACCATCTGCCAGGATGGTGACGTCTACGCGGTCGGCATAGCCCGCCATGGCCTCGTCTACCGAGTTATCCACGACCTCCCACACAAGGTGGTGCAATCCGCGCTCGCCAGTGGAGCCGATGTACATGCCCGGACGCTTACGAACCGCCTCGAGGCCTTCGAGGATGGTAATAGATGAGGCGCCGTATTCATGCTGAGCGTTAGCCACGAAAGATTGCACTCCTTGTTTTGCAGGTAAATAACCTGTTCTAGCTTACACGTTGAAGATGGTACGTCCCTGTATTAAGCCACAGTGACAACCCTATCCGTAGGTGTCTCTTGGGCCACGGCCTTTCACATGCAAAGGCCCATGGCGCCAACTGGGCGTTTTTGGCCCGAAAATGCGCAGCTCGGTGATGATATCGGGGCCAACTTCGGCATTGATTTTCTGCAGAATCTGCCGTTGCATCAAGCGAAGATTCGAAGCCCAGGCCGTGGAATCACAACTTAAGAAAAGCTTTTTATCCTTCACCATCTCGACTTTGGTGTGCTTTGCTACCTGCTCGCCAACGAGTTCTTCCCAATGGCCGAACACCAAAGCGCTGGCCATTTCCTTTTGCCAGCCGCGGCGACGAATCTCACGCTGGATCACCTGGCCGATGCCTTTGACATTGGAAGCCTTGGGCAGCGCTCTGCCATCTTTGCCGGTGGGCCTGCCGATAGGCGGCCGGGGCTGAGCCTTGGCATCTGAGCTTGCAGGACTTTCAAAGGAGTCCATGGAGCGGGCCTTGGCATTCAGGCGTGGAACATAGCCTCCACGGCGCTTCGCCTGGGCACGCATCTGCTCAAAGGCTGCAGCAATGGGATCATCTGCAGCACTCGAAGATTGCTCACTCATCAAGCACCGATACCCTTGCTTCTCCTCGATCCTGCATATTCACATAATGGCGATGCACCTCGTGGGCATCTAAGCCCTCAGGCAGATCATCGCCCACAGCAGCACTAATGATCACCTGCTCGGCTTCTTGGGTGACTTCCACCAAGCGCTGACGGCGCTTGGCATCGAGCTCAGCAAAAACATCGTCAAGCATCAAAATGGGTTCTGTGCCGCCGGCTCGCAGAAGCTCAAATTCCGCCAAACGCAGCGCAAGAGCCATCGACCAGGTTTCGCCGTGGCTGGCAAAGCCCTTGGCCGGATAATTGCCCAAGAGCACATCCAGATCATCACGATGCGGGCCTACCAAAGACATGCCACGTTCAATTTCGCGCTGGCGCTTTGCACCAAGTTCCGCCAAGATCAGTGCCTCAAGCACCTCCGTGGAATATTCGGTGGAATCAATCTGGCTGATATCCACCGAGGGGCGATACTCCACCGAGGCAGGCCGCGACTCCGGGGCAATGCGCGCATAGGCATCGTGGACCAAAGGCTTTAAGGATGCGATGAGTTCGATGCGCGCCAACATGAGCTGCGCGCCCAACATGGCTAATTGCGCATCCCAAGTATCCAAGGTCAATAGCGCAGCATCATCGCCACCATAGCCGCGGCGCAAGGCGGCCCCTGCGGATTTCAGCAGAGAGTTCCTCTGCCTGAGAACGTGCTGATAATCAGCCTTGACCCCTGCGAGGCGAGGCCTTTTCGCAGCAATCACGTGATCCATGTAGCGGCGGCGTTCTTCGGGTTCACCGCGAACTAATGCCAAATCTTCAGGAGAAAACAGCACGCTTTGCACCACGCCGAGCAATTCGCGTGGGCTTTTAAGCCGCGTCCTGTTGATCTGCGCCAAGTTCGCACCCTGGCGCTTGAGCAGCAGATGCGCCGTGAGCTCGCGGCCATGGTTGACCGCGGTGGCAGAAATCCTGGCCTGTTGCATGCCCTGCCGAATCAGCGGGGCATCGTGTGATACGCGGTGCGATCCCAGGTGCGCGATGGTGCCAATGGCTTCGAGGATATTGGTTTTACCAAAGCCATTGCGCCCCACGAATAATTGCACCCCTGGCGCTAGGTCAAGCTCACAGTGCTCCCAGGAACGGAAGTCATGTAATTCCAAATGCCGTAGGTACACCGATGCTCACTTCTAGCCCGGCAGGCGCACAGGCATGAGCAAGTAGGTGTAATCCGTTTCCGGGGTGGGGAATACACCCTGCTCATCGCGGCTTGGCATCTGCTCTGGTTCAGGCACCAAAATGGCTGGACGCGAAGGCTCATTAAAGCCAAATACCACGTTTTCCGTGCCAAGGGAGTTCAGGCCTGTCTGCAGATAGCGGGCGTTGAAGGCGATGATGAAGTTATCCTCGCCCGAGTATTCGCACTCCACCATTTCCTCGGCGTGGCCTGCATCCGAGGCGCCGGCAGACAAGATGAGCTGGCCTTCGCTGAATTGCAAACGAAGCTGCGCGCCGCGGTCAACCAGGGTGACGCGCTTGATGGCAGAGACAAGCTGATTGATATTGACCTTGGCCACCGAGGTGTGGGTCTTAGGTAGCAGCGGTGCCACGTTGGGGAAGTCTGCGTCCAACATGCGCATGGTGGTTTGGCGATTACCGTAGTGCAAGCCGAACAGCCCTTCGGCGCCGATCTGCTCGCCGGTGCCCACGGCGATTTCTACCTGCTCATCGCCGGAAACGCTCAAGGTGTGGGCGTGATCGCTTAAGTTCTTCGCCGGGATCAAAAGCTTGGCTTTGGCCTGCTCTACCTGCGGCAGCCAGCGCAGGCGGCGCTGGGCGAGGCGGAAGCGGTCGGTGGCAGTCAAGGTGACATTTTCGCCGTCGATTTCCATGTGGATGCCCGTGAGCATGGGCAAGGTGTCATCGGAACCAGCGGCGGAGGAAACCTGGGAGATGGCTCGCTCGAATAGCGCTGGGCTGAATTCGCCGGTGACCTCAGGCAACTTCGGCATCGGAGGATAATCATCAAGCGGGATCAAGGGCAGCTCAAAGCGCGAGGTACCGCAGGTAACTTCCAGGGAATTACCGGCAACCTTCATCTCGATGGGCTTGCCAGGAAGGCTGGAGATGATCTCTGCCAGCAGGCGACCTGCCACCGCCACGGTGCCGGTCTGCTCGATATCAGCGCTCGCACGCACCTTGGTGGACACTTCGTAGTCGTAGCCAGCTAATTCGAGCCCCTCATCGGTGGCGCTAATGAGCATGGCTCGCAGCATTGGTTGCGTGGGCTTCGTGGGCAAATTACGAGCTACCCAGCCAACGGCGCTGGCGAGTTCATCTTTGCCAACCCGGAATGACACCGCTTGTGCATCCATGCTTCTACCCCACAGCTCCTCGGATCTTGATCAGATTTTTGTTATTCGCGGCAGCGCTGACTGCCACAAGAATTACAAGACCTAAAGTACCTGCGTTTCACACGCAGCCAAACTTTTGTGATTTAGCAACACCTCACGCTCACCGCCTCACAATCCCCAGCCCCTGTTTCTACTAAGAGAATTACTAGAAATTTCGTTGGTAGTAACAGTAAGTCCTGTGCAAGGTGTGGAAAACACATGTTTTCTCAAGCTCAAGGCGCAAATTACACCTGTGGGCACCACTGTGGAGATTTTGTGGATAACTCATAGCGCTTGTGGATAACTTTTTGGCTCAAGCAATCTTCCACAATCTTTCCCCAGTACACAGCGCTGTTGTGCACATGATCTGGGTAGTTATCAACAGCGCAGTTTTGTGGAATTCTGTGCGCACAATCACTAACTACAAGCATGTAATTACACAGGTGTGGATAACTCTGTGGAAACTGTAGAAAACCCAGTTATCCAGCAAAAAGAGCAAGAAAAAACCCCGCCGAAGCGGGGTGTGGTGAAAATGTTGAGCTAGGACGCGCTAGGCGTGGCCATTGCCCTTGATGCGCGCGGTAAGTTTTTGGATCTCATCATAAGTATCACGCTTTTGGGTGATTTCCTTGCGGATCTTATCCACCGCGTACAACACCGTGGTGTGGTCCTTACCGCCAAACTGCTCGCCAATTTTCGGCAGCGATAAATCAGTTAATTCGCGGCATAGATACATAGCCAACTGGCGCGTATGCGCCACCGCGCGAGTTTTGCGCGAGCCACGAATATCGCGTTCTGGCACATTGAACATCTTTGAGGTTTCTTCAATGATGCGATCCGCTGTGACCTCCACAGATTCCTGCTCGGGCATGATGCTTCGGAGCGCATGCTCGACCGTATCCATGGTGATGGGCTCATTATTAATCGAGGAATAGGCATTGATACGAACAAATGCGCCCTCGAGCTCGCGGATGGAGGTATTAAAGCGGCTGGCAATCAGCTCAAGCACATCCCTGCGCATGGTCACGCCACTGGCCGCTGCCTTCTTTTCCAAGATGGCGATACGGGTTTCCAGATCAGGCGGATACACATCCACAATCAACCCGGCCTGGAATCGCGTGCGAAGGCGATCCTCCAAGGTGGTGAGTTGTTTCGGCGGGCGATCTGAGGAAAGCACAATTTGCTTCGATGCCTGCTCAAGGGCGTTAAAGGTGTGGAAGAACTCCTCCTGTGTTCCCTCTTTGCCCTGGAGGAACTGGATATCGTCCAGCATCAAAATATCCACCGAGCGATACCGGCGCTTGAAGGATTCCTGGCGATCATCGCGCACAGAATTGATGTAATCGTTGGTGAATTCTTCGCTGGAGACGTACTTGATTTTCAAGTTCTGATTGAGCAACTGCGCATAGTTGCCAATGGCGTGCATCAAGTGCGTCTTGCCAAGGCCAGAACCACCCCAAATAAACAGCGGATTGTAGCTTTGTGCTGGCTGTTCAGCCACAGCATTGGCAGCAGAAAACGCAAGTCGGTTGGAATCCGACACCACGTAGTTTTCGAAGGTGTAGTTGGGGTTGAGAAGCGCTAGATCATTGGGATCATGCGCAGGAGTCTCGCGCGGACGCAGCTTTTCCGGCTCTTCTACATGAGAGGTAAACCAGCCTGGCTCCGGGGCTTTAGGTTCGGGCTGCGCCGGTGGTTGTTCCACTGCAACAGGCTCAGGGGTGATAGCGGGTGCGCTGATCTGCGTTGGCGTGGCCGGAGGTTCCGAGGCCGCTTGAGTATCGACCGTGACGGCGATGCCGAAGGGGCGACCCATCTTCGCGCTTAATACCCGGTTGATATAGGGGGCGAGATCCTGCTCAACTGTCTTTTTTGCTGCCTCGTGAGGGGTGGAAAGCACAGCGATGCCCTCGACGAGCGCTACGGGCTTAATCAGGTTGAGGTTGGCGAGCTGTCGGTGGGATAGCTGCGGAATCTCACTTGCGGGGTCGGCAGAGGCTTGGGTGAGTTCTGCGACCACTTCGAGCCAGGTTGCGCCCAGTGCTTTGGAGCCTTCCGTCACTGATGGGCCTTCCTTCCAATTGGCGAGCAGGGAACAAGCGGACAATCTGTTCGATAGCGAAGCGTTTGAGGGCAAAAACTTGTGATTTTTCACAGTCGCTTCTCCACCGAGCAACTCACAAGCTTTTCGGTGCCCTGAGCGGGTAATCCACAACTTTGTCCACAGTTGTGGATAAACATTATCCCCCGAGAGTATCAACAGTTATCCACAGGCTATCAACAACCCTGTGGAAAACCCATCTCCACCGATTGAGGGTGTTTCACCTGCGGAAATTCCGAAAATTCGAACAACATTCAAGCGATTCTTGAATGTTATCCACATCTTTTAGATTCCACACCTTGTGAGGTTTTCTCACACATATTGTTACCTGCTTGAACGTTGTGGTGTCTAAACGAACATTGAGTGGAATAGCGTTGAACGCCATGAATTTAAAGCAAGGCTGGCGCCTGTGGGCCTACTTAGTTTCCTGACCGGCGCAAGCAGGAATAACGCCTGTTGTAATTACAAAAATGTAGTTTCAGGGGTAAGGGTGGGGGTTCGGCGTGTCAATTTGCCCAGGGAGAAAAATCTCACGTAGTCTATTGGGGTCTATCACGGAAAATGAGGCGTTTGACCCAAACGCCGTTTTATTTTCTCCGTGCTTCAAGTGCTTTAGGGTCGCTGGCATTTCGGCACAACCTCGGTTGGCATTGGCGGCCTAGCACTTGCTTGGAAATTTTGTTCCAGACGCTCCAGCGGCTACGGCTTGCCGAAGGCTCTAGCCCCGCCGGTGTGTCTGGCACCAACGTAAAAGGAGAACACTGTGGCAAAGGGAAAGCGCACTTTCCAGCCCAATAACCGTCGTCGTGCTCGCAAGCACGGTTTCCGCACCCGTATGCGTACCCGTGCCGGTCGCGCCATCGTGGCTGCTCGTCGCCAGAAGGGCCGCGCAAAGCTCACCGCATAAGCGCGTTTTTTCAAGAACCTAAAACGGTGCTTCCCCCACACCTGAAACTTCCGAACTCCGAAACATTTCGGAGGACTATTCGACGAGGATTCAGGGCCGGGAGAGGCACCGTTGTTCTGCATCTACACCACCGCGAGGATGAGCTTTGCGGTAGCTACCATCCTCGCTTTGGCCTGATTGTGTCCAAGGCCGTGGGCAATGCAGTGCTTCGGCACCGCACCTCAAGAAAACTTCGCGCACTCATCTTGGCGCATATCGACGCCTTCCCCGATCAAGCAGACATTGTGATCCGGGCGCTGCCGAAGGCAGGGCAGGCGGATTTCAAGGAGTTGGAAACAGATGTGCTCGCAGCACTTAAGAAAATCCAATCCAAATCTGCACGCTAAACGCACTGGTTCTCACAGGCGCTCGGGGCTGAATGCAGCGCTTATTGCTGCGGTTCGCTTTTACCAAAAGCATCTTTCAGGGCTTAAGATGGGTGCTACGTGTCGTTTTGATCCAGTGTGCAGTTCCTATGCGCTCCAGGCGTTAGAGGAACACGGTGCTTGGCGCGGCATTTTGCTTAGCGGGGCGCGCATTGCAAAATGCGGCCCGTGGCATCCCGGTGGTTATGATCCGGTGCCACTCAAAGCCTTTGGGCACTCAATACCTTCATAGGAGATTTGTTCGACAGTGCTGAACTTTATTTATTGGCCGATCTCAGCAATCTTGTGGTTCTGGCACAAGGTTGTGAGCTTCGTGCTCAACCCAGATTCGGGTTGGTCTTGGGTGCTCGCCATCGTGCTGCTCACCTTTACCATCCGTTCCCTGCTGGTCAAGCCCATGCTCAACCAGATGCGTTCTATGCGCAAGATGCAAGAGCTGCAGCCGCTGATGCAGGAAATTAAGAAGAAGTATCCCAACGATCAGCAAAAGCAGATGGAGGAAACCCGCAAGCTCCAAAAGGAGATGGGTGTAAATCCTATTGCTGGTTGTTTGCCTGCCCTGGTGCAGTTGCCGGTGTTCATCGGCCTGTTCCACGTGCTGCGATCCTTCAACCGCACCGGTACCGGAACCGGTCAGCTTGGCCTCTCGGTTGAGCAAAACCGCGAGCTATCCAACTACATCTTCTCCCCCGAAGATGTGCAGTCCTTCCTGGACGCCCGCGTGTTCGGTGTGCCGATTTCCGCCTACATTTCCATGCCACAGGACATGTACCAGGCCTTCAAGCCGGTGGACTTCACCCGCACCGACATTTTGTTCGTTGCCGTGCCGCTCATCGCGATCATTGTGCTGGCAACGCACTTCAACGCACGCCTCTCGGTGAATCGCCAGGAGCGTCGTAAAGCTGCCGGCCTGCAAAAGGCCCCGGCCAATGATCAGATGGCCATGCAGGCAAATCTGATGAACCGCATGATGCTGTGGTTCCTGCCCGCCACCATCTTGTTCACCGGTGCGCTCTGGCACATCGGCCTGCTCTTCTACATGGTGAGCAACAACATCTGGACCTTCTTCCAGCAGCGTTGGATCTTTGAAAAGATCGATGCTGAAGAGGCTGCAGAAATTGAAGCCAAGAAGGAAGCAAAGCGCGCCACAGCCCCGCAACCCGGCCAGCGCCCAAATAACCCCAAGCGCAAGGGCAAGAAGAAATAAGCCTTTGAAGCTAAAGAGGAAGCCGTCACCGAAGCTGGTGGCGGCTTTTTGCTGCTCACAGAGGCCCTGCCCGGCCGTGCTAGCGTTAGTATCCGTACCGCAGCCGTGGGAGAAAATGAGGAAGTTTCACGTGAAACAATCTGCTGAAAGCCAAGCCGGCCAAGAAGGCCCAAACAGCCAAGGCTTAGAACAGGCACCCCCCAAACAAGCCCAGGAGATCTTTGGCGATCGCCTCGACTTGGCCATCGAATATCACCGGCTGCTCGCCACCGATGGATCCGTGCGCGGCTTTATCGGGCCAAGGGAAGTGCCGCGGCTTTGGCAACGCCACATTCTTAACTGCGCCGTGCTCTCAGAGGTGATGCCCGAGGGAGCAAGCGTTGCCGATATTGGTTCGGGCGCAGGGCTGCCGGGTATCCCCCTAGCCATTGCCAGGCCAGATTTGCAGATCACGCTGATCGAACCACTGCTGAAGCGATCGACCTTTCTCAAGGAAGTCAAAGCGGCACTGCACCTAGACAATGTGGTGGTGCTTCGTGGACGCGCAGAAGAAGGTCCCATCAAGCGCGAGGTGCATGGCGTGGATGTGGTGACTTCACGCGCAGTAGCCCCTTTGGGCAAGCTCGCCGGGTGGTCACTGCCGCTGCTGAAACAAGGCGGCGAGATGATTGCCATGAAGGGCTCTTCCGTCGAAGAAGAACTACGCCGAGATGCCAAGCAGATCACCAAAGCCGGAGGCGCGAATGCGCAGATCAGCGTGATTGGCCAAGCGCTGGAAGAGCCCACCACCATCATCCGGATCGCTAAGGTCCGTGAAACACTAAAGTAGTGTTCACCCACTGCGACCACGAGTGAAGGAATCAATGAAGAACTCGCATAGGGATCACGCGTCCACGACACCCGCAGCGCGTCGCGCAGCCCACGGGAGAGGCGCTCGAGGTGCCCAGCTTGCCAAGCCAGAACGCACGCGCAGGCTTACTGTGGCAAACCAAAAAGGCGGCGTAGGTAAAACCACCTCCTCGGTCAATCTGGCCGCAGGGCTTGCCCAAGGCGGGCTAAAGGTGCTCGTAGTAGACCTCGACCCCCAAGGCAACGCCTCCACCGCTTTGGGTGCAGAACACCGCGCTGGCACGCTCTCGAGCTATGAGCTCCTCATCGGCGAATGCACCGCCGAGCAAGCCATGCAGCAATCCAGCGCTAGCGAAAACCTCTGGTGCATCCCTGCCACCATTGATCTCGCTGGTGCAGAAATCGAGCTGGTGAGCATGGTGCGCCGCGAATATCGCCTGCATGATGCGCTCAGCTCCACCTTTATTGAAGAAGCAGGCTTCGACTTCATCTTCATTGATTGCCCACCTTCACTCGGCCTGCTCACCATCAACGCCATGACGGCAGTTGATGAGGTGCTCATTCCCATCCAATGCGAGTACTACGCCCTCGAAGGTGTGGGCCAGTTGCTCAACAATATTGTGATGATCCGCCAGCACCTGAACTCAAACCTGCATATCTCCGCCATCTTGCTCACCATGTACGACGGGCGCACCAAGCTGGCAGAGCAGGTAAGCGAAGAGGTCCGCGGCCACTTCGGCGATGTTGTGTTGCGCACCAAGATTCCCCGCTCCGTCAAAGTGTCCGAAGCGCCCGGCTACGGCCAAACAGTGCTTTCCTACGACCCAGGTTCACGCGGTGCCATGGCCTATGTGGATGCAGCAAGGGAATTAGCAATCCGCGGCGATTATCTGCCCGGCCAACATTCCGGTGCCGTGGGAATTTCAGATGAAGCCAGGGCCATTGAAGATCAACTCAGCCGCGAAGAAGAAGGGGCAGCCGAATGAACCAGGAACCACGCAAGGGCGGCCTCGGACGCGGGCTTGCAGCACTGATTACCTCCAGCCCGCAGGCAGGAGAACGCCTAGGCAATAACGCCGCCGATATCGTCATCGGCCGCTCGCAGGCACCCCAAAGAGATGAAACGGGGGCTCGCATCAACCCCATCTTGGCCGAAGCAGCCGCCAAAGATGGCGAGGTTGTGCAGCAAGAAGAGGCCTTTGGCGCTTCCTACCAGGAGGTTCCCATTGGGCTGATCCTGCCCAATGAGAAGAACCCCAGAAGCGTCTTCGACCAAGATGATTTGGCCGAGCTGGTGCACTCCATCAAGGAGTTCGGCCTGCTCCAACCCATCGTGGTGCGCCCCGTTGATGGTGGCCGCTTCGAGATCATCATGGGTGAGCGTCGTTGGCGCGCAGCCTCGAAGGCGGGCTTAAAGGCCATTCCAGCTATCGTGCGCGCCACCAGCGATGAGGACATGCTGCGCGATGCGCTATTGGAAAATATCCACCGCGTGCAGCTCAATCCCTTGGAAGAGGCGGCAGCCTATCAGCAGCTCCTTGAGGAATTCGGCGTAACCCAAGCCCAGTTGGCAGACAAGCTTGGCCGTTCGCGCCCGATGATTACCAACATGATTCGCCTGCTGGCCCTTCCGGTGCCGGTGCAGCGAAAAGTAGCCGCCGGTGTGCTTTCCGCCGGCCATGCGCGCGCCCTGCTCGGGCTCAAACAAGGCGCCCAGGCCCAGGAAGACCTTGCACAAAGGGTGGTGGCCGAAGGCCTTTCGGTTCGCGCCACGGAAGAAGCCGTCACCTTATTAAATCGCGGTGAGGCACCAAAGCCGAAGGTCCGCCAGCCACGAGAAACCCCTGCCTTTTTAAGCCAGGCAGCAGAGCAGCTTGCCGACGACCTGGACACGAAAGTAAGCGTGAGCATGGGTAAGCGCAAAGGCAAGATCGTGGTGGAATTCGGCGACCGCGACGATTTTGAGCGCATCATGGAGCTTCTCCACCGGAACTGATCCATCATGTTGCAGCCGCTACATAGAGCCACCGTGGGCATGATGCACCCACTGGCTGCGCGCTGCGTGTTTTGGGAACTGGGCCAGGACGTAGCCCAAAAGGTGTGCGAGAGCGGGGATCCACGCTTTGAAAAAGAAGCGTGGCTTATGGCCGTGCTGCTTGAGCAACAACAGTGCGGCTTTCATATCTTGCGCGCGGGCCAAGAACACGCCATTGCCACCATCATCTTTTGCCAACCCCGCTTCTCCCCCGGTGTGGCGCAATTGCCCACCGCCCCCGTGAGTGCCGATGCCTGGCTTTTAAGCTCGCTGCATATCGACCCCGCCTTTGAAGGCATTGGCCTCGAGCATGTCTTAATTGATGCCGTCTTAGCGCATCTATGGCAGCACAAGGCCGTGGCCGTCGAAGCATTTGGGTATAGCAGTACCGAGGATCCTCTTGCCTTGAGGAAAGAAGAGATTGGGCTCATGCCGGCGCAGTTATTGCAGGCTGCAGGCTTTGAAGTAGTAGCTCCGCATCCCAGCCTGCCCAGGCTGCGCATAGAGTTACCGCCTGAGCACATGTTGAGTGCGCAGGCGGCAGAAGAGTTATTGGCAAGCGCGTTGGCTTAGGCGCGAGCCTCTTGTTCTAGCAGCTCATCGAAGCGGAAGGTGCCCGTGGGCTGATCGTCTTGTTCCTGCAAGTAGAGGCGCTTGACGGCCACCACGATGGCTTCTGCGATCGCGTCGCGGGCGGCAGGATCGGTGAGGATCTTTACGTCTTCGGGGTTGGTGAGATACCCAACCACTACTTCCACCGTGGGCATTTGGGTAACGCGAAGCAGGTCCCATGTCCTTGCGTGATTCCCGCAGTTAATCAGGCTGGTGCGAGCGACGATCTCGCGTTGGATAAAGCCACTGAGCAGCTCGCCAATGAGCGAGTTTGAGCCCATCTCGGAGCCGAAGTAGAAGCTGGCGCAGCCAGATGCTTTTTCGTTTTGGTAGCGATCAGCCTGCAGGCAGATCATGAGGTCTGCATCAAAGGCGTTGGCGATTTCTGCCCGGGAGGTTTGAGAGGGATCATCCTGGCGTGGCCTGGAGATGATTGTTTCCATCCCCGCGGCGATCATGCGGCCTTCCACGCGGGTGGCGAGATCCCAGATGAGCTCTTCTTCGGAAATTTCCCCGAAGCGACCCTTGACTACCTGGCCGCGGTTGCTGCCACCAAGGGCAGGGTCGATCACCACGCGCTTGCCAGCAAGGCGCGGGCCGGATTCGCGCACGCGCTCACGTTCACGCAACTGCTGCGGTGAACCACCGGTGATGCGGCGACCCAACAGCCCGAAGGCGCGGATGGTATCTGGCCCACAGATGCCATCGACTTGGAGGCCGTAGTTCATTTGGTAGTTCATCAAGGACGCATGGGTTTGTTCACCGAAGCGGCCATCGAGGCGATCGGTATAAAAGCCCAGTTCCTGGAGCTGTTGTTGGAGCTGGAGTACGTCGTCGCCAACAAAGAGGTTATTGGGTTGAAAGCTTAAGACTCGCGAGCCCAGGGCATAGCTGGCCTCACGCAAGACCCGCAGGGTGGGATCGTTGATGATCCCGGAGGCAATGATGCCGCGAGCCTGCTGGAAAGCCTTGAGTGCCTCAGCGAGGGGTTCGTCGAAAAGCTTTTCTTCTTCGGTGAACGTCTGGCCTTTGCTACTGGAGACTTTGCGTGAGGTGCCCTGCAAGAAGCCTAGGCGTGCGAGTGCGTCCCTAACCTCGGCGACCCGGGCGCTTCGGTCGCCGACGCGGAGAATGTCAGACACACTGATCCTTTCCATTCACTGTATTCACACTGGTCACACTAACGGGCTTAAGTATAAGCCATTATTAGTGGGTTCTAGCAGTCGAGAATACCAGTTAGGCGTGCTGAGTCAGTGCCTCGACAAGCGCAGCCTTGGGCTTTACGCCCACAAACTCGGCAACTTTTTGCCCACCAGAGAACACCAACACCGTGGGAATGGACATGATCTGGAACATCGCGCCCAAGGTGCGCTCGGCATCCACATCCACCTTGCCCACTACGGCCACGCCCTCGACCTCTTCGGCTACCTCGTCGATAATCGGGCCGAGCTTCTTACAAGGCCCGCACCATTCGGCCCAAAAGTCCACCAGCACTGGTTTATCAGACTCGATAACGATCTCGCGGAAATTCTCCTGAGTAATGGTGATTGGCTTTGCCATGCCCTGGCCTTTCTGTGCAGTGATAGTTACTTCCGAAGGAGTCTAGCCCCTAAATTTCCGCCAAGTAATGTTCCGCGTCGATCGCGCCGCGGCAGCCGGAACCGGCAGCAGTAATGGCCTGCTGGTAGGTGGCATCCACCAAATCGCCAATGGCAAAAACACCAGGGATATTCGTGCGGGTAGAAGGATGCTGGACCTGCACATAGCCGGCATCATCGCATTCGACTTCATCGCGGAAGAGCTCGGAGCGCGGATCGTGGCCGATGGCGACGAACATGGCGGTCACATCGAGGGTGGAAGTCTCGCCGGAGAGCGAATCGACAAGCTCCAAGCCCTCAACGGTATTTTCGCCAAGCACGCGGGAGACTTGCTTGTTGGTCAGGATGCGGATCTTCTCGTTTTCCTTGGCGCGCTCCAGCATGATCGCAGAGGCGCGGAATTCCTCGCGGCGGTGCACGATGGTGACGGACTTTGCAAACTTGGTTAAAAAGATCGCCTCTTCCATCGCGGAATCGCCACCACCGATCACGGCAATGTCGTGGTCGCGGAAGAAGAAACCATCGCAGGTTGCGCAGGCAGAAACGCCGCGACCGAGCAGTTGCTGCTCACCATCAACACCCAAGTAGCGAGGTGCCGAACCGGTAGCCAAGATCACCGCGCGGGCCTGGAATTCTTCATCATCAACCCAGATCTTCTTAATCTCGCCCTCAAGCTCTACGCGGGTGACGAGCTCCATGCGCAGGTCGGCGCCAAAGCGTTCCGCCTGTGCGCGCATTTCTTCCATGAGCTCAGGGCCTAAGATGCCGTCTTTAAAGCCGGGGAAGTTTTCTACCTCGGTGGTGGTCATCAGCGAGCCGCCATATTCAATGCCCTCGAACACGATGGGGCGAAGCTCTGCGCGCGCGGCGTACAGGGCTGCGGTATAGCCGGCCGGGCCGGAACCAATGATGGCAACATCGTGAATCGTGGCATCAGACATGCTTGAAAAACCTTTCCTAGGAATACGTGAGCAGCAATCCCAGTCTAACCGTCACTGAGAGGCGTGCTGCTTTCACTGCAACGCAGCACCGCGCCCACTATTCCCGGGCCGATTAAGCCTTAGATAGCCAGGCGCTCGCGAAGCGCAGCTCTGGCCCTGGAACGCCGAGATTTCATGGTGCCGGGCTGCACACCTTCGATGGCGGCGGCCATGGAAATTTCCACGCCCACAAAATCAACGAGGTAAATGGCGCGACGTTGTTCCTGTGGCAGGGTGCGCATGGCCAGGCGTACCGCAGAGGTGGTGGCAAGATCGAGCCCGCCTTCTTGGTGCCGGGATCCCCAGTGAATATCGGTATCGAGCGGGATGGTGGGGCGGTGCTTGTTGCGGTGAACAAAGTCATAGGCGGTGTTGGCCACGAGGCGATGCAGCCAGGTGTGCAGGCTTGCTTCCCCGCGATAGGAGCTGATCTTCTCGCTGGCTTTAAGCAGCGCTTCTTGGAGCACTTCCTCGGCGTCGAAATGATTGTGCACGTAGCGGCGCACCAAAAACCAGAGGCGGCGGTGGTGGTGTCTGAGAATTGCTTCGAAATCGGCGCTGGCGTTGTTTGGGATACTCGGTGCTGGCGGGTGGTCAATGACGGTCTGCACGAACAACTCCCCCTGAAGTACTGTGCATGGCTTGGTCTTAAGCGCTGAAGGTTTGCCTCGTTGCCGCGGTATTCCTGCAGCACTTGTGATTATGGGAAACCTGGCCATGCACCGCATTCGGAGCAGATGCCCAATGCATTGGGCACGCCCGCTGGGGGTATTTTTGCTGCTAGAACGCCTCTTTTACCCCCGAAATTCCAGCGGCGTAATTTCCCTCCTTTGGGGGCAAAAACTAGCTTTTCGACGCCCCGCCCCCAACTTAAGGCCTCGCCACCACCTGAACATCTTTGACTTCAAGCGGTTCACCCTCGGGGATGCTTTCAAACCACACCAGCACCTCGGTGGTCTTGGGGTGCTCGCGCAGCTTCACGCTGCCGCTGCCGCCTCGGACCTCACCATCACCCAGCAACATGGCTGAGTTGAGGTTATAGGCATCTTCACCCAAATACACCCGCACCATGGTTTGTTCATCAACGTTCACAATCACCTTGGTGGGCTCAATCGGCTGCTCAAACCTCAAGAGCACGCCACGGGCATTGCCCTGCGCCAGCCAGGTGGTAGTGGCGTCGTTATCCACCACCGCAGGGATCTCCTCCTGCTCTCCTGCACCATCGGCCCAGGTGGCAGCCTTTTCGGCCTTAGCCAAAATGGGGATGGCCTTTTCTAGGTGCTCGCGGCTAATGGAGTTGGTATCGATGGGAGCCTTCTCATCGCGGGAACCAATCACGGCGGTGAGGTAGGCGGTACCGAGGGCGATCATCGTCACCAACGCCACCACCGCCAGGGCCACCGCGGTGCGCCCGGCGCGCGTCATGTTCTTAGAACCAAAGCCAGGCTCATTGCTGGGCTTGGGGCTTCGATCCGCAGACACCTGGAGCTGATCGGGGCTTTGATCGGCCGTATCGGGCAGGGCCCTCAAAGCCTCGGGCAGATCGGCAGCCGGGACCTGCAAGAGTTCAGCAACAGGCTCCGGTGCTTGCTCTGCATCCACCAGTGTGCACAGCGCGGTGCGTAAACAGGATTGATCGCGTTCCACGCTTGCATCGGGCAAGACCGCCGGGAAGGCCAAGACAGCCACACCATCGGTACTGATGCGAATGCGCGAACGATTATCCAAGCCCAAAGGCGTGTGGGCCTTCAGCTTGGCGGCCTCTGTGGCATCGCCAAGCAGCTCAAGGGCATAGGCGGCAGCAAAGGGATCTGCACCTTCTTCTGCCACCGACGCCAAGGTGGTGCCAGCAACCCAATCGGCAACCACAAGGCAGCCATTGCGATAAGAAAGCACCTCAATATTCGGAGCGATAGCCGGGTGGCGCAGCTTACCCAGCGCCCGAGTGCGACGGGAGACCTCGGCGGCAGCACCGGCGGCGGCAGCGGGGCTCAAAGGAGCCTGCGGAGCCGAACCGGAGGTATCCACAAACACCAGCGCCACTTCCCTATCGGTGGCGACCTCGCGGGCCTGCCAGAAGCGGGCCTGGCTTACAGAACCATGATCGGCCAGGAGCCTGAAACGCCCATCAGATACGCGCGCACCAGGGACCAAACGCGGGCCGCGCACCACACCTGCAGACATTGGCGGCGGCACCGGGGTGGCGTTAAAGGTATCGTCCAGTGCCAAAAGCTCGGGCGTCAAGGAGGTGGCCGCAGGAGCGCTCATAAGCTCCTTCTCCTTGACCTTGATAATTCTGTTCAGCCCCGGGATGCGCTGCAAAGAACCGCCGAGGCTTGCCACTTCCTGCAGGCCGGAACGCGAAAGCACAATGCCGGTAATAGCCAGGAAGACCACGCCGACGATGGCGAGCTCGACAAGCACACCGATGCTGCCAAGCGCCTCTAAGATGCCGATGCGGCGGATCACGAAATCAAGGCCCAAAGCAATGGCCACGCCCACCAGCGAGGCGCCAAAAGCCCAAGCACTGGTGTGCACCACCGCGCGGGTGCCAAGGGAGCCGAGTTTGCGGCGCAACAGGGTGGCACCGATCATGGCGCCGGCGACGAAACCGAAACCATTGGCCGCACCAAGCAGGATCACGACCTTCGAAGGATCGGTGGCCAGCACCGGAGCAAGATAGGAAAGCAGGATCTTGGTGGTGGTGATACCGGCGATGATCAGCGTGGGCGTCCACGCCTCCTCGCGGGCATAGAACACACGCAAATGCAGCAAGACCAAGGCATAAGGCAGCAGCGTGAAGGCCGAGAAACTTAAAGTCCAACCAAGAATCGAAGCAAGCGAGGCATCGAATTCGCGGTAGGCGAATAAGCCGCGACCGATCTGCTCACCGAAGGCGGTGAAGAACACCACGATGGGGATCAGAGCCAAGAACGTGAGCTTCGAGCCCATGACCAAGTCCTTGACCACGGCCTTATCGTCACCATCGGCGGCATTGCGAGAAAGCCTCGGCATGATCGCCGTGAGCAAGGTGACGCCGATGATGCCATAGGGCACCTGCAATAGCAGCCAGTGCTGCTGATAGATATTCGGCGCAGCGGCATCAGAATTTGCGGCGATGCGGGTGGTGACCACATAGCCCAATTGGGAAATGCCCACGTACACCACGATGGCCAAGGCCATGCCACCGAATTGCTTCAAGCGGGCATCAATGCCCCACAGCGGTTTTAGGGAAACACCAGAACGCAGAATCGGCGGCAGCATAATCAGCGCCTGCACCACCACGCCCAAGGTGGTGCCCACACCAAGCAACAGCACATGCGGGTCGGTGACGGGGCTTTGAGCCGAAGCGTCGAGCTTGCCGGGCAAGAACATATACAGTGCGAGCACCGCGAGGGTGATCACGTTATTGGCCACCGGCGCCCAAGCACCGGGCTTAAACACGCCCTTGGTGTTGAGCACCGCCATGAGCAGGGCGAAGATGCCGTAGAAGAAAATCTGCGGCAAGAGCAGATAGGCAAAGCTGGTGGCCTGGGTCAGATTGACCTTGCTCTCGGAATCCAGCATCAACTCTGTAAGCCAGGGCGCGCCGATGACGGCCAATAACGTCACCGAGATCAGCAGCGTGGCCGCCAAGGTAAACAGCCTGCGAATGAAGGCCTCGCCGCGGTCGGGGTCTTCTTTTTCTGCACGCACCAACACCGGCACCACCAGCGAGGTGAGCACCGCGCCGAGCACGATCTCGGTGATCAAGTTCGGCAGCGTATTCGCCACATTAAACGCCGAAGCAATGGCACCACCCAAGGTGGCGGTAATCATCACATTGCGCAAAAAGCCCGTGATGCGCGAAAACAGTGTGGCAATCGCCATGGAACCACCGGCACGCACCACATCGGCGTCGCTGGCTTTCTTCGAGCTAGCCTTCGGAGCCGAATCCTGCTGGCTCATCGCATGCTCGACGGCCTTGGCGTCTTGTTCACCCTCTGGGTTCGGCGCCGGCACATTGCGGACTCGCGCCGGGCGGTTGGCCGGGGTAGATAAGCGCGAATGATCCTGCTCTGGTTGAGGAGCAGGAGTCTGCTGAATCTCAGGCACCGGCGCGGGCGCGGAGGGATCGACGATGCGGTGGCGAGTACCGTTAGCACCTGAATGGGTCACGGGGTCCATCCTTGAGCGTTGAGGGTTGAGGCGAAATACGTGAAGTTGCGGGCATGCTTAGTGCCCCTCCCCTTCCTCACGTCTGGGGCGCCGCTGCGATTTTGGATGCGCAATATAGCGAGTGCTTTGGGCATAGCGCTGCGGCGGCCTCGGAGCACGCTTGGACGCATCAAAGCGCTGCACGCGCCGCTTAGCACGGCGCCTACGAATAACACCAAGGAAGACCAAGCCCACCAGCGCCAACATAATCAGCACCGTGGAAAGCTTCGAGCCAATGATCCCCGAGCGAGTTTGCACACCAATGGTCACAGGATTGGAAATGGCAGCACCAGAAGGTGTGGCCAACCACAGGTCAATATCGGTTCGCCCTGAATCCGTGGGCAAAGTGGCCGTCATTTGGGCGGTAATAGAACCCTTTGCGGGGATGAGCAGGCGCTCTTCGACGTTAATGCTCGCCCCCTTGGGCGCATCATAAAGAATCCGCGCATCCACCGGCAGCGGCAGACCATTGCGCGCGGCAATCAATAAGGGAGAAGAATCAGACCAGCGCGTATAGACATTGCCAGGCGGCAAGAGCGTGACCGAGGAACGAAGCTCGGTCAGCGTTTCGCGGTTCTGGTTCAACAGCGCATTCTCGCGCTGCACCGTTTGATCAAAGGTGGCAATGGAACCGCGACCATTCGAGCTCAACGCACGCAACACATCCATACGCAGCGGAACCGTAAAGCTATACGGCCCAATGGCTACCGCCGGATCGGGAACCATGAGCTGGGTGAGGTCATCAATATAATCGGCCTGCTGGCGAGCGCGACTGATCTCGGTATCCGAAATCACCGTCGGATCATCAAAGGGTGCACCAAAACCTGGGGGTTCGGGCATCGGTTGTGCTTCTAACTCTTGAGCCACATCCGGGTCCAAGGCCACATAGCGATCCAGGGTGATGCTTTCAGCATCGCCGCGTTCAACCAATTCACCCACGGTATTCAGCAGCGTCTTCGGGCTCGAAGCATTGATCGGCAGCATCACCAAGACTGGATCCTCGCTGCGCTGTGCCTCAAACTCAATGGCCGCACTGGCAGTGGCCAGCCGCGCCGGGCCTGCATCGAGGCGCGCATCAAAGCGGGTGTTGTAGTTGCTATACCCCTTGGTTTCTGGGGTCGCGGAGGCGTCGGCAAGCAAAGCGGCTAAAGAGCCGGGATAGGTCTTGGCCCAAATATTCGGACCAAGCAGCGCCGTATCGCCACTTCGCGGAGCAGTCCAAATGGTGTTATCGGCCATGAGCACTCGCACGGGCTGCTGCGGGCGGGGCGGCACGTTGGAAGGAGCCTGCGTTCGGGTTTGCTCAAGGGCGGAATCGGAGGTGTTTTCCGGCTCCGGAGCAGGGTTTTGTTCGCCCTGATCAAACCACGCCTTACCTAAAGGATCCAGCGTGCTCGATTGCGGGATCGAAGCCTTATAGGCCCACCCCATGCTGCTGACGCTCGGCGGGCTGATATAGCCCTTACCCGGCACCACCACATTGTCCAGCGGCTCGCTGCCGAGCACATTGCTTAAGGTGATCTGGCCGCGCTGCAAAGCCTCGCGCATCAACCACTCATTATTGGTGGCCTGCACCGCATCAAGATCAGCATTGGCCCAGGGCAAGGCCACGGTGCAACTGCGCCCGGCAAGCTCGCGCAAATGGTTCAGCCACTGTGCGGCAATCTCCTGGCCGGTGCCCTCGGTGCTCTGAATATCCGTGCCGCCGCTGCCCCAAGAATCGCGAAGGCGCTGCTTTTGGCTCACCACGCTGGGACGTTCCTGGGCCACCTTATAGCCCTGGGACATGCGCGCTGCGGTGCGCACCAATTCCGGGTCGATACCAAGGCAGGTGCCCTGAGCCGCCTGAGGATACGCCGTGGCGAAGGCATCAAAGTCATTCAGCGTTTGGCCAAGGTGCCCGCCGGGGCCGAAGTTATGGGCAAGATCCTCAGACTGCAACAGCAGTTCCGAAGGCTCGGGGGCATCGCCGGTTTCGCCACCGACTGCATCAATGGGGGCACTTAAAGGCACCAACACCGAAAGCGGGGTGCGTTCTTGTTCTTCTTCATCGCCGCTGCGCACAGCGCTTAGGAAGCGCTGGGTGCTGACAATGCCTTCGCTGCTTGATTCCAAGGCCACCATCACCGGATACACCCCGGCAGATTTCAGTCTCAGGCCATCGCGCTGCTCGGAGGTAGCGACTTCAAGGGAAATCTCCTTGGCTTCGCCCGGCCGTATCACGCCGTTGAGTTTGACGGGCGTTGCCCGATAGGGATAGGCCGAGGGATCAGCGGCTAAAACCTCGCGGCTTTGCCCAAGGGAATCCTCGCTATCGGCGTGGGCGATGAGGATGCGCAGATTATCGGCGTTGAGTGACTCATCGGAATCGTTGATGACCCGGGCGCGCAGCGACAGTGGACTCCCCAGCTCCACAGAGGTGGGCACTTGGGTCAGTTCAATGCGAAGATCGCCCTCGGCATCAATCTCGCGAACATTCGGGTTGATCCAGCGTTCGCGGGTGCTTTGGGCAGAAGGCGATACGGGAAGACCCTCGCCGAAGGCTGTATCGGGCATGCCAAGGACACCGACGAGCAAACCAACGGCCACGCCGGTGCTGAGCATTCGACGGCTTAACGTGGCGTGACCCTCCCTTCGGCGCGTTCTGCACGGGCGTATTCAGGCAAGAGGTTATAGGCCACCCGTGCGAGTTTGCGTTCATCAGCGTAGGCGAAATGCTCGCTGAGCTTATTGGCGGGAATCCAAGCAACCTCGGTCACTTCCGGATCTTCGTCGTTTAGGTCTCCGTCGACAAAGCGCAAGAGATGATGGTGCACGGTTTTATGGATCCGCACGCCCTCGGAAACGAACCAATAATCAATCACACCGAGCTCGGCAAAGACCTCGCCGTGCACGCCCGTTTCTTCCCACACCTCACGTTCTGCGGTGGCGGCTTTATCTTCGCCCGGCTCCACATGCCCCTTGGGCATGGACCAGAGGATGCGCCCACGGCGATCCAACCTGCCAATGAGGGCAACATAAATCTTGGAAAGGTCCACATTGCCATCGGCATCCACTGCCTCGGCTAAACCAGAGACGAGCAAACCGCCCGCTGAAGTCTCATCGCGGGTGGGCATGGAGCTGTTATGTGCCCCACGGTTGTTGTTGCTTCTCCGCTGCTTGCGCCCGGAGCCCCCCGCCCGGCTGCGGGCACGCCGAGAAGCGCCGCCACCTTCACTATTTTGGTGGCCGCGCTGCTGTTGTGCCTGGGCACCGCGCTTCTTCGAGCGCCCCCGTCGCCTGCGCCTGCGGGGATGCTTCGAGGGTTGCGAGGAACCACCTGAGGCGGTCTCGTTTTCATCCATCCCGCTGATCGTAACCGCTAGCGCCCTGAAACGGTATAAGCCAGGGCGCGTCGAGAATGTAGAATCTTGCTAATGATGACGTCACGCAACGCAACTTTGCTGCTGCAGGGGCAAAAGGAAATAGCCAAACTTCAACCGGTGCTACGCCCGCTGGCGCAAGCATTTCGGGATCGGGGCTACTCCTTATACCTTGTGGGAGGCTCCGTGCGCGACGCACTCCTTGGCCGCCTAGGCCACGACCTCGACTTCACCACAGAGGCCCGCCCGGAACAGGTACAGGAAATTCTCCAAGCTCTTAGCCCCAGTGTGTGGGATACGGGCATTGATTTCGGCACCATCTCTGCAGAAATGCAGGGCATGCAAATTGAGATCACCACCTTCCGCGCCGATAGCTATGATGGCCAATCGCGCAATCCTGAGGTGCAATATGGCGATCGCCTAGAAGATGACCTGATCCGCCGAGACTTTCGGGTCAATGCCATGGCCTTAGAGCTCGATGTGGAAGCGGAGCCGGTCTTTCATGATCCCCTCGGTGGTTTAGAGGATTTAGAACGCCGCGTCATCGACACCCCTGCCGCCCCCGAGCTGAGCTTTCACGACGATCCCCTACGCATGCTGCGGGCAGCGCGCTTTGTGTCGCAACTGGAATTCTCCCTAGCCCCGCGTGTGCACAAGGCGATGGAAGAAATGGCCGGGCAGATCGAGCGCATCTCCGCTGAGCGCGTGCAAATGGAATTGGACAAGCTCATGCTCGGCCAGGCGCCTTGGGATGGCATCCGCGTGATGGTCGATACCGGTCTAGCCGATGTGGTGTATCCGGAGATTTCGGCGCTTCGGCTTACCCAAGACGAACACCGCCAGCACAAGGATGTGTATGAGCACTCGCTGACGGTGCTGCGCCAGGCGGTGGAATTAGAAGAGAATCCCGATCTGGTATTGCGCTGGGCGGCACTCACTCACGATATTGGTAAGCCCGCTACCAGGGAGTTTCATGAAAACGGCCGGGTGAGCTTCCACCAACATGAGGTTGTGGGCGCCAAGATGGTGCGCAAGCGCATGCGCAAACTGAAATACTCTAAGCAGATGGTCAAGGACGTGTCCCAGCTTGTGTTCTTGCATATGCGCTTCCACGGCTTTAGCGAGGATTCCTGGACCGATTCCGCAGTGCGCAGGTACGTCAATGACGCAGGCGATCAGCTTGAGCAATTGAACACCCTGGTGCGTGCGGATGTGACCACGCGCAACCGCAAGAAGGCCCAGAGGCTTCGGCGTCTATTTGATCTTTTTGCCGAGCGCATTGAAGACCTTGCCGCCAAAGAAGACCTGGCTAAGGTGCGCCCGGCGCTCGATGGCAATGCAATTATGGAATTATTAGGCCTTCAGCCAGGCCCCGAGGTTGGTCAGGCTTGGCAGTACCTCAAGGAGCTTCGTTTAGAGCGCGGCCCGATGGAAACCGAAGAAGCTGAAGCAGCACTGCAAGCGTGGTGGAAAGAAAGGCAGGAAGCATGAACCTCTTTGGAGAACGGCTCTTCCAAGCCCTTGAACAGGCAGCCCCAGAACCCGGCATGTTGCTGGTGGCCGACCCCCTCGGCCTAGAGGGCAGCTTTTTTCACCGCAGCATCTTATTGCTCTTGGAGCACTCCGAGACGCACTCCATGGCCGTGATTTTGAATCAACGTTCCGATGTGGCGGTGTTTAATGTGCTGCCCGCATGGGCGCCGTTGGCTTCTAAACCCCCGGCGGTGTTTATCGGCGGTGCCCATGAGCAGCGTGCGGTCTCTGCTTTGGGCATTTTGGCTAAGGATAAAGTGCGCGAGGAGCATCCGGATATGCTGCGCGTTGCCAATCGCATCGTGCGCATCGCCATGAGCGAAGATCCAGGCGAAGTAGCGGAGCTATTAGAAGGCGTTCGTATTTTCCAAGGCCTGCAATTTTGGGGCCCTGGAGAATTGGAAGAAGAAATTGCCAGCGGCGATTGGTACGTCACCCCCGCGCTGCCCTCGGATATTCTCACCCCTGGCAATCAAGACCTTTGGGTAAATGTGCTGCGCCGCCAGCCCATGCCCTTGCCACTGTTTGCCACCTACCCAAGTGAGATTGACGATAACTAAGAAGGTCTAGGCCTTAGGATCCAAGCTTGGCTTCGGCTTCTGCCCATAACGCCTGGAAGCTTGCTGCGTCGAGATGCTCGGCCTGGATGCCGTCGTATTGCTCGTAGGTATCGGGGTGGGGTACTTCCTGCATGGGTGGGGTGGCTTCGCCTTTGATCTGCGTGCCGTGGACGCTGCCGCGGATAACGCCTTGGGGGTCGAGCTCAATCATGCGGTGCATGCGGCAGGTGTGAGGCCCGATGGGTTCTAGTTCTGCAATGTGGATGCTTTGGCCTACCCCAGGGATGGTGAAGGTGGTGCGTACGTAGAGCAATGCTGCGCCCTTTCTAGCGTTTTTGGGAATGGAGGTGCTGGGCGTACCAGGAGCACATGATCAATTGCACCTGGTGGAAGATCATGAGCGGCAAAATCAGCAGCGAAAGCTGCGCACCGCCGAAGATCACCGCCGCCATGGGAAGCCCAGATGCGAGGGATTTTTTAGAACCGCAAAATTGTATAGCGATACGATCGCCTCGCCCAAAATGAAGTTTTTTCGCCACGAGCTTGCTCAACCACAGCATCAGGGCAACAATCGCGGCAGAGAGCACGATCAGGGCGATGATCTGCATTGCGCCGATGCTGGCCCAAATACCGGCCACCATGCCCTGAGAAAAGGCCGAATACACCACCATGGTAATTGAGCCGCGGTCGACCACCTTGGTGCCTTTGGTGGCAGCTACTGCCCCAACAATGGGTCTGAGCAATTGGCCGAGCACGAAGGGCAACAGTAGTTGGGTGGCGATTTTGATAAAGACGCTGGTATCGACGTGCACCGAGCCGTCGTGGGTCATCAGCGCCATCACCAAGATTGGTGTGAGGAAGACCCCGAGCATGTTGGAAAGTGAGGCGCTGACGATGGCGCCTGCGACATTGCCCTTTGCAATGGAGGTAAAGGCCACCGAGGATTGCACGGTGGAGGGCACCAGGGTCAGATACATCAGCCCCATGGCGATGCCGGCGCCGAACCAGGAGCCTAGGGGTTGGAGTGCTATGCCGATGAGAGGGAAGAGCACAAAGGTAAATGCCAAGATGGTGAGGTGCAAGCGCCAATGTTTCAGGCCTTCGAGAGCCTCACGGGTAGAGAGCCTGGCGCCGTATAGGAAAAACAGCGCTGCGATGGCGATATCTGTGGCGTAGCGGAACCACTCGGCGGCCTGCCCGCGCACAGGAAAGACGATGGCGAGCAAGACCGCCGAGAGGATCAGCACGATCAGCGGGTCGATGGAGATTCGGCGCATGCCCAAAGCCTAGTCGCCGGGGCTAGTGCAAGCTCCTATGGTGCCCGCTGCTGAGCTCCCCGCCTTAGTTGATGTGGATTTGGCCGTTATCCTCATGCGCCCCCACTGATTCGAGGGGTTGCCGGGCCGGGCCGTTGAGCACGCTGCCGTCTTTGATGCTGAATTTGGAGCCGTGTTTGGTGCATTTGACGGTGTCGCCTTCCACCACGGTGATTGGCGCGCCCTGGTGGGGGCAGATGGCTGAGTAGGCTTTGTAGTCGCCCTGGGTGGGTTGGGCAATGATGTATTTATCTACGATCACCGCACTCCCCACGGGGACGTCATTCACGGCGATGTCTTGGGGCACGTTCTTTTCTCCCCCGCAAGCCACCAGGAGTGCACCGGCGAAGGTGGTTGCGCTGCCGATGAGGAAGGCTCGTCGGGAACAGAGGTGTTGCTCGGGCTGGTTCATGCCTATGAGTATGGCACCGCAGCCCCATGAGCAAAACCAACCATGACCTAAGCAAGTCTTCTATATAACGTCACCGTGACGCAAATAGCACGAGCTCCCACAACCCAAAAAATGGCCCGAAACTCCGCAAGATTATTGCTTGGTCGCAGCCTTCATGCCGCGCACAAACTCTCCTAACTCTTTGCCAAGCGCCTCCGGGTCGCGCAACTTTGCCGGCTCAGGATGTTCGCCTTCGCAGTGGCGCTCGATAATGGAGGTGATCGCCGAACCACTAATCGCTCCCCTGGCTCCGGCCGCGATGGCCTCGGCAACGTGTTCCGGGGTGGAGATGCCAAAGCCAAGCAGAATGGGAGCACCATCAAAGCGCTCAATATTTTCCACTACTTCTTGCAGCCCGGTCGTCTCCGATGCGCGCTCGGTGCCGGTAACGCCATCACGTGAAATGGCGTAGATATAGCCCTTGGAATGTGCCGCCACACCCTTGAGTGTTGCCTCGCTGGCCCTGGCTGGTGCAATGAAGATGGGATCGATGCCGGCTTGTTCGGCGGCGGCAATAAAGGGCTGGCCTTCGCGCACGGGCACATCTGGAATCAAGATGGAATCAGCCCCGGCCTTGGCAAACTCCTCATAGAAGCGATCGATGCCGCGGGTAAAGGGCACGTTGCCATAGATGAGCAAGCCGATGGGAACCTCGGGGAATTCCTCGCGGATCTGTGCAATGAGATCCAGGGAGCTATCTACCGTTGCCCCTGCATCGAGTGCGCGCAGGTGCGAGCGTTGAATGGTGGGGCCATCGGCAACGGGATCGGAAAAGGGGACGCCGAGCTCCAGAGCATCGGCCCCGGCTTGGATGAGGGTGCGGATGATGTGCAAAGAATCTTCGGGTGTGGGATCGCCCAACATGACGAAGGGAACAAAGGCGCCCTCGTTGCCCAGGCGTTGGAAGAGTGCTTCATAACGGGTCATGGTTCTTAGCCTTTCAGCTTGAGCTCGGGGTTGGCCTCGAGGGTGGCGCGAACATGGTCAATGTCTTTGTCACCTCGTCCGGAAAGGGAGACGAGAATGTTCAAGGCCTTGCCTTCGCGGTCTGCAATGGCGGCGCGTTTGAGGGCGTAGGCCAGCGCGTGGCTGGATTCTAAGGCGGGAATGATGCCCTCTTCACGTGAAAGCAATTGGAAGGCCTCGAGGGCTTCTGCGTCGGTGATGGCCACATATTTTGCCCGGCCGCTGGCGGCTAAGTAGGCATGCTGGGGGCCTACGCCTGGGTAGTCTAAGCCAGCGGAGATGGAGTAGCTTTCTTCTACCTGCCCATCACCATTGCGCATGAGGTAGCCGCGGGTGCCGTGGAGGATGCCGATTTGGCCGGCGTTAATGGTCGCACCGTGCTCCCCCGAGTCCAGGCCGTGCCCGCCGGGTTCTGCGCCTACGAGCTCCACGGAGGGCTCATCAATGAAATCGGCAAACATGCCAATGGCATTGGAGCCGCCACCTACGCAGGCAACCACTACATCGGGCAGGCCGCCGGTGCGCTCAAGCATTTGGGCTTTGGCCTCGGTGGAAATAACGCGGTGGAATTCACGCACGATGGTGGGGAATGGGTGCGGGCCTGCGGCGGTGCCGAGCAGGTAGTGAGATTCGTGGAAGGTGGCCGTCCAGTCGCGCAGCGCCTCGTTCACGGCATCCTTGAGGGTGCCGGATCCGGAATCCACCGGCACCACCTTCGCGCCCATCAGCTCCATGCGATAGACATTGGGCTGCTGGCGCTCCACGTCTTTCGCGCCCATATAAATCACGCATTCGAGATCCAAGAGCGCACAGGCCAAGGCGGTGGCGGTGCCGTGTTGGCCGGCGCCGGTTTCGGCGATGATGCGCGTTTTGCCCATGCGCTTGGCTAGGAGCGCCTGGCCGATGACCTGGTTGGTTTTATGTGCGCCGCCGTGCACGAGGTCCTCGCGCTTGAGAAAGATGCGCACCTTGGATTCGCCTTGCTTGCGGCTGAGGGGCAGCTTCGAGCATTCGGTGAGCGGTGTCGGGCGGCCCAGGTAGTCGCGGAGGTAGCCGCGGAGTTCTTCGCGGAAGGCCTCGGATTCCATGGCATCAACGAAGGCGCGCTCAAGCTGATCTAAGGCGGGGATCAAGGATTCGGGTACAAATTGTCCGCCGAATTCTCCAAAGTATGCGGGCAGGATGGTCGATGATTCAGTCACGTTTCGCGTCCTTTGCGTCGGTGCGGATGATGTGAAACGCCCGGCGTAGCGCGCCTGCGTCTTTGTGGTGATTGAAGGAGCCGGCGTGGTGGTATTCCACCCCGGAATTCAGGTCCACGCCGAGGCACTCAATGCCGAGTGCCTCATGGAGATTCTCTAGGTCGATGCCACCGGCAAGCAGGCTGTGCTGGCGTACTTCCTCGGGCACCGATGCCCAATCAAAGCGTGTGCCGCTGCCGCCATCTGCTGCGTCGAGCACGAGGAGGTCTACGTCGTCGACGAGGGCGCGGGCCAGCGCTGGGCCTTCCGGCGCACTCATGGAAACCGCGCGCCAGACCTTCATGCCCTCCCCTACCTCTTCGCGCACCCGAGCAATCAACGCGCGCTCGGCCTCGATGGAGCCTTGGTAAGGGGCGTGGACCTGCACGGCATGGATGCCCTCCTGGATCAGCTCGGCCCAACCATCGGTGCGCCTGGATACGGCCACATAGCGCAACCCAGGTTCCGCGGCGATAATTTCGGCCGATGTTTCACGTGAAACATTGCGCGGGCTGGCTTGCTCAAAAATGAGCCCGCCGTAGAGGGCGCCTGCCGCGCGGGCTGCTTGGGCGGCGGAGGGAGAACGCAAACCGCACACCTTATGTTCGCCAAACACGAGGCTGCGGGCAGCCTGATCCACATCCTCCTGCCCGGTGAGGTGCGAGCCAACCAGGTAGGCGTCGGAATGCGCGGCGAGCTTACGCACCACAGCGTGCTCGCGGATACCCGACTCGGAGACCACCACTGCGTCATCGGGAATCAGCGAAGCCAAACGGGCAGAGCGGCCAAGATCGATGGAAAGATCGTGAAGGTTGCGGTGATTGATGCCGAAGATCTTCGCGCCCAAGCGCTGCGCGCGGGCTACTTCTTCCTCATCAATGACCTCCGTGAGCACATCTAGCCCAAGGCGTTGCGCCTCGGCGGAAAGTAGACGGTATTCATCATCATCCAAGATGCTCAGCATGAGCAGGATGGCATCGGCACCGAAGTAGCGCGCCGCATGCACCTGCACCGGATCAATGATGAAGTCCTTGCACAGCACCGGAAGATGCGTGGAAGACGCCACGGTGGCCAAGTGATCGTAGTCGCCGCCGAAACGCTCCGGCTCGCACAGCACGCTAATGCCCGCCGCGTAGCGAGAATAGACGCGCGCAATCTCTCCGGGATGATAGGAGGCACGGATCAGCCCCAGGGAGGGCGATGCTGCCTTGCACTCCATGATGAAGTGCGGACCGCCGGGAGCGGAAAGAGATTGAAAAAGCGAACGCTCAGAGCGCGGAAGGGTCTCGGGATCCACGTGGTTGATCCGCTCGCGGATATCTGCGAGGTGCCCGCGTCGGGCCTGAACGATGCCCTCAAGCACGGTGGGCAGGGCCTTATCCGCCATAGTTGGCCTCCTCGTGGGTTGCTAGCCACTGCTCCACTGCCCCGGAATCGAGCAGTTCCTTGGCGCGCTCGACGCCCTCACGCAGGGAAGCGCTCGCGCCGGTGACGTAGAACATGCCACCTGCATTGGCGGCGATGGCATCGCGATGCGCCACTGCCCCGCGCCCGGCGAAGGTATCGCGCATGAGGCGGGCATTCTCAGTGGCGTCGTCGCCGGCAAGATCGGCTAGGGCGTGGGTATCGAGGCCGAGCTCTTCTGGGGTGACTTCATATTCTGTGATCTCCCCTCCCTCAAGCTCCCAAATGCGGGTGGGGCCATGCACGGCAATTTCATCGGTGCCGGAGCCGTGCACCACCAGGGCATGGTGGCGACCAAGATCGCGGAAGGTCTCGGCGATCATCGGACCCATGGACGGTTTTGCAATGCCCATGATCTGGAATTCGGGCCGCGCGGGAGAAAGGATCGGCCCGAGCGTATTAAAGAGGGTGGGAATCCGCAGCGCCTTGCGCACCGGCATCACGTGGGCGATGGCCGGGTGGTAGGCGGGGGCAAAAAGGAAAGTGAAGTTGGAGGCCTCGAATTGGCGCACGGCTCGATCGGGGTCCAAATCCAGGGGAATGTTGAGCGCCTCGAGCACATCCGCCGAGCCCGATTTGGAGGATACCGAGCGGTTGCCGCACTTAATGGTTTTCACTCCCCCGGCCGCGGCGACGAGCGAGGCGGCGGTGGTCACGTTAATAGTATTCGCTCCGTCGCCGCCGGTGCCGGCAGTGTCGAGCAGGCCTTTTCCTGTGATGGGGAATGGTCGCCCGGCCGCGAGAAAGGCTTTGGCCGCGCCGGTAATGTCTGCGGCCGTTTCTCCGCGGGTGCGGATGGTGGCCAGTAGTGCTGCGATGTGCACGTCGTCGTATTCGCCCACGGTGAGCGGGGTGAATACTTCCACGGCCTCCTCGACGCTGGGGTTGGGGTTGTCCAGGTACTTAATTAATGCTTCTACACTCATAATTTTCCTAGCTTTTCGACGTCGCATCGCGCGCAACTAACAGCGCCTCAATGCAGCGATCAATCATTTTGGGTCCAGCAGGGCTGAGCACGGATTCGGGGTGGAATTGCAAGCCGATGGCGCCGGGTGTGCTCGCGGCCATCACCACTTCGCCGATTTCCGATTCGCAGGTGGCGAGTACTTCAAGCGCTTCGGGGCTATCGGTGCATCCAAGCGAGTGATAGCGCGCGATGGGCACGAGCGAGCCCTTGAAGTGGTTTTCGGGGCCTGCGTCGGTGGCGAGTCCGGCAAAGAGCGGGCTTTGCATGCCAGCGGGGCTCAGTTTCATGTGGTCCATCGTCCCGTGCACTGGCCCGCAGGGGCGCACGGTGCCACCGAAGTGCTCCAGGAGTGCCTGGAAGCCAAGGCAGATGCCGAGCATGGGAATGTGCTGATCAAAGCAGGCGCTGATCAGTTCCATCATGCAGCCGGCTTCACGTGGGTGGCCAGGTCCTGGGGAAAGCACAATCAAGTCCGGTTGGGCCGCAAGGATTTCTTCTACGGCTACGTCATTGCGAAAGACGGTGCAGCGATAGCCTGCCACGGCGAAGGCATCGACGAGGTTATACACAAAGGAGTCTCGATTATCGAGCATGAGCACGTGGATGTCTTCGGGCCTCATTTGTGCACCTCTACTTCTTTTCCTTGAGCCAAGGCGATGGCATGCAGTACGGCATAGGCTTTGTGCAGTGTCTCATCGGCTTCGAGCTGGGGCACGGAATCGCGCACCACACCGGCTCCGGCCTGTACTACGGCCTGGCCGTTTTGGACGAAGGCGGAGCGAATCACGATGCAGGTATCCATGGACCCATCCCCGCGCAGATAGCCCACTGCCCCACCAAAGGAACCGCGGCGAACTCCTTCGACTTCGCGCAGCAACTCCATGGCGCGCAGTTTGGGCGCACCGGTCAAGGTGCCCATGTTCATACAAGCTCGATAAGCATCGAGGGCATCGAAATCTTCGTGCAGGGTGGCTTCCACGCGGCTGATCAGGTGCATTACTCGCGAGTAGCGATCCACTTGTAAAAGTTCGGCGACTTTCCTGGTGGCGGGCACGGCAACGCGGGCAAGATCGTTGCGGGCGAGATCCACCAGCATGGAGTGTTCGGCTACCTCTTTGGCGTCGGTGCGCATATCCAATTCGGCGCGGATATCGAGTTCGTGGTTGATGGAGCCATCGGGGTTGAGACCACGTGGGCGGGTTCCGGCGATTGGATAGAGTTGCACGCGGCGCGAGGGCATTTCGAGCGTGAGATTGGATTCCGGCGAGGCTCCAAAGAGTTCATAGGGTCCGGCCTCAGACACGCTGCGCATATAAAACATATAGGGGCTGGGGTTGGTGGCGCGTAGGTGCCGGTAGGCGATGTAGGCATCGGGGCATTCGCAGGTGAAATGGCGCGCGGGCACCACCTGATAGATGTCACCTTGACGGATATTGCCCTGGAGCTGGGATACAGCTTGGCGGAAGTCTGCATCGGAAATATTGGTGTGCACATCCAATGTTCCCTGCGCTTGCCCAAGCGGGGGCTCCTCAAGCTCGATCGCCTCGATCTGCTCGCGCAGCCTAGCCACCGCAGCCTCGGCCGCATCCTGACTAAGACCCACGGCCTCCACCGCTGCCTCTTGGGTGCGGTGATCGATGCTGAGCAGCGTTTCAGCGACGAGGAATTGGTAGTCGGGGAAGGTATTAGGCCCGGGCTGCACCTCGGGAAGATCTTCGAAGGTGGCCACGAAATCGAAGGCGAATCCACCAACGACAAAGGGCAGCATCTCGCCTTCATAGCCAGCGTCGAGCTGCAGGCGGCGCAAGATCTCCACCTGGCTGCGGTCGAGAAGCCGATCGCGTTCGTCGTGGGCGTTGGAGGCTTCGAAGCTAAAGGTGGCTTCTTGCTTGGCCTCGCCATCAAGCCGGGCGAGCATCGCCTCGCCGGTGGCGCTTAATGCCTTGAGGTGAACCTGCTCGCCGTGGCAGGTCACTCGAAGCGCCGCCTGCAGTACGGCCACGCACCGGGTCTTTTTCTTTGATTCAATATCGGCGGATTCCAGCAGCACTGCGTCGTGTGCTTCGATGCCCCCGAGCGCAGCAAAAAGCGCGGCTGCGTCGCTGTGATAGCGCACCCTCGTGCGCGCGCTAAAAAATTCCATCATGCCCTTTCGCCGGTGTGGCTTCTTGCCCCGGAGCCCGTGCGGTAGATAGAGCAAAAGGCCCGTAGCAAGAAGCTGACGAGCCTAGTGTTGTTGCAATGCCTCAAACGTGACCCGCCTTAAGCGCGCCACCACCAGATGCATTGTTGTGTATTCACGAAGATTTAGATTACTGGGAGTTGCCTCACACTGCAAGGGAGGCGTTAGTGATCTTTCACCGCGCGTCGCAGCGCATCCACATCGACCTTGGGGGCGCTCGGGGCTTCCTCTTCCCCACCGGCGCTGCAGCAGGAGGATTGCGCTGCTTCTTGCTTGGCGTCGTGATCGGCAAGCACGGCGACGGTTCGTGAACCAAGGCTGGAGCCAAGCGCTACGAGTACTACGCCAAAGAATGTGAGCAGGGCGGCCAAAACCCAGAGCCAAGCATTGCTAACGAAGCAGAGGAGTCCGGCAAAGGAGAAGGCCACGCCGCTGATCACCCAAAGCGGGCCTGCGGTTTGGTGGGCGGCATCCCACATCTGGCGCGACTTGCGCACCTCGGGCACTTTAATGCCGATATAGGAATTGCCGGGTAGCTTGCGAGTCCACCCAAGCACGCCAATGATGATCGCGCAGAGGGCAATAATGAGAAGCAAAATGCCGACGAAAGTCATGCCAGCCATGCTACTCGCTTAGTCCAATGTTTCACGTGAAACATGCGAGCGCTGGGACGTCGAAAAGCTAGGAAATGCGAGTTAATAGGGTATTTTGAGTACGAATGCGGTCCCCTCGCCGCGATCGAAAGGAAATTTTCATGGACTTCAAGCGACTTTCCAGCTCGCTGCTTTTTAGGATCATCCTCGCGATCATCCTCGGTATTATCTGCAGCCTCTTCTTCCCCGTGTGGCTCGCGCGGGTCTTTGTTACCTTTAACAGCCTTTTTGGTAACTTCCTCGGCTTCTTCATTCCCGTCCTCATCTTCGCGCTCATCACCCCCGCCATCGCGGGCCTGGGGCGCGGCGCGGGCAAATGGCTGGCCATCACCACCGGCATTGCCTACGGCTCCGCTGTTGTCTCCGGTGTGATCTCTTGGGCCGTGGCCATGCTGGCCTACCCGATCCTGCTGAGCAACCAGGGCGATGTGGCCGTCCACGATGTGGAAGAAGGCGCGCTCGCCTCCTATATCGACATCCAAATGCCGGCTCCGATGGAAGTGATGACGGCTCTCATCCTCGCCTTCGTGGTGGGTGTGGCCATGACGACCGTTAAATCAGACACCCTCTACTCCGGCGTTGCCGATCTGCGCCGCGTGGTGATGAAGGTGATCTCGGGCTTTATCGTGCCCCTGCTGCCGCTCTATATCTTTGGCATGTTCCTCTCGCTGGGCATGAACGGCAACCTCACCGCCACCCTCTCGGCCTTTGCCAAGGTGCTGGTGCTCGCCATCGTGATGAGCTTTGTGTTGCTGCTGCTGCAATTCCTCATCGCGGGCACCATTGCGCGCCGCAATCCCTTTAGCTCCCTGAAGAACATGATGCCCGCCTACTTCACGGCCCTGGGCACCTCTTCTTCCGCAGCCACCATCCCCGTCACGTATGAATGCGCCCGCAAGAACGATGTGAGCCAGTCGGTGGCGGGTTTCACGGTGCCCCTGTGCGCCACCATCCACCTCTCCGGCTCGATGATGAAGATTACGCTCTTCGCCTTCGCCATCATGTTTATGGATGGCATGGATCTGCCGCTGACCACGGCACTCGGCTTCATTCTTATGCTGGGCGTAACCATGGTGGCCGCCCCAGGCGTGCCAGGTGGCGCCATTATGGCCGCCGTTGGTCTGCTTTCCGCCAACCTCGGCTTTAACGACGATCAGGTGGCGCTGATGATCGCCGCCTATATCGCCATCGACTCCTTCGGCACCGCCTGCAACGTCACCGGCGACGGCGCGATTGCCATGGTGGTGGATCGCTTTGCCAAGGGCAATATCGCCCGCACCGAACTCGACGACGACGATGACCTCGGACTCGCCGCGGCTATCGAAGGCATCGAAGAAAAATAACTATTCCAAGGGGGCGGCGTCGAGCAGGCGCACGCCCTCTACCCATGCCGCACACAGCACCAGGGCAGGCTCGGAATCTTCTGAGAGATCCTCCCCCACCACTTTGAGGTAATCAAGGCTAACCCCGGGCGCGGCGCTTAATTGCTCACTCACGCGATCAATCGCACCAGGATCGGCACTCAACGCCTTCACCGCACGAGAAAGCGCCAGGGCCTGTTGCTTGCCCTTGGCACTTAAACGAGCATTGCGGCTTGATTGCGCCAAACCTTCTGCGCTGCGGACGATGGGCACGGCCACGATCTCAACTGGGAAGTTCAAGTCCTCCACCATGCGGCGAATGATGGCGAGCTGCTGGGCGTCCTTTTCCCCAAAAAACGCATAATCTGGCTGCACCAAATTGAAGAGCTTCGCCACCACGGTGACTACCCCATCGAAGTGCCCTGGCCGCGATGCGCCCTCTAAAATCTCCCCCATTCGTCCCGAACGAACCCAAATGTCCGGCACGCCATGGGGGTACATTTCTTCCACCGAAGGCGCAAAGACAAGATCCACGCTGCCTTCGAGCAATGCCAGATCCTGATCAAGCTGGCGCGGATAATTGCGATAGTCATCGCATTCGCCAAGATCTGCGAATTGCAGTGGATTGGCAAAAATGCTGAGCACGCGAATATCACAATCCGCCGCCGCTCCCACCAACTGCAGGTGGCCTTGGTGCAGCGCACCCATGGTCGGAATCAGCCCTATACTGCCGGGCTTTTTTTCGCGCAGCGTTGATAGCGCCCGCCGCAATTCGCCCAAGCTCTGCACAAGCTGTGGCATTAGTCCTCCTTTGGGTCGCTAAAGGATTCAGCCTCGGCCGGGAAGGTTCGGGCATGAACCTCCTGGATATACTCCCGCGCTGCCTGATCAAGCACAGAGGCGACGTCGGCAAAGCGACGCACGAAGCGCGGCGCACGCCCCTGCCCCAGGCCAAAGGCATCCGTCCACACGAGAATCTGCCCATCGGTGGCGTTGCCCGCGCCAATGCCGATGGTAGGAATGCGCAGCGCAGAGCTAATTTCCCCGGCAATTTCCTGAGGCACCATTTCCAACACCACGGCGAAGGCGCCAGCTTCTTCCACACGGCGAGCTGCTTCAAAAAGCGTTTCACGTGCCTCGCCCTTGCCCTGCACCACGAAGCCGCCAAGCGCATGCTCGGATTGAGGCGTAAAGCCAAGGTGCGCCATCACGGGGATGCCGGCCTCAACGATGGCGCGAATCAGCTCGGGGCGTTCGCCTTCCAATTTGATGGCGTCTGCTCCGGTGGCCTTCATCAGCTCGATGGCGCTTTGCACGCCCTGCTGGCAAGACACTTCATAGGAACCAAAGGGAAGGTCCACAACCACGAGTGGTCGCGGTGCTGCATCGGCTACTGCGCGGCCAAGCATAGCCATTTCATTCATGGACATTGAAAGCGTTGAAGGCCTTCCAAAGACCACATTTGCCGCGGAATCCCCCACGAGTAAAATATCGATACCAGCCTGAGCGAAAATACTGGCACTTAAGGCATCGTAGCTGGTGAGAGCGCTAATGGGACGGCCTTCATCCTTCATCGCTTGGATGTGACGGATGCGCAGGCGCTTGGGCGAGAACTGTTGATTATTGCCATACACGGACATGCCAAGGAGTATATTCTGCGTTCGTCTTGTTATGATTAAGGTCCATGACATACCGAATCGGTTTCGACCGCGATAAGTACATCGAGCTCCAATCCCAGCACATTAAGGCCCGCCGAGAAGAACTCGGCGGCAAACTCTATCTAGAGATGGGAGGCAAGCTTTTCGACGATCTTCATGCCTCCCGAGTCCTCCCCGGATTCACCCCAGACAACAAAATCGCAATGTTGGATCGCATCCGCGACGAAGTGGAAATCCTCGTTTGCATCAATGCCAAGGACCTCGAGCGCCACAAAATCCGCGCCGACCTTGGCATTTCTTATGAGGACGATGTGCTCCGACTCATCGACGTCTTCCGTGACCGGGGCTTTCTTGCAGAGCACGTGGTGATCACCCAACTCGACGACGACAACCGCTTGGCCATGGCCTTCATCGAACGCCTGGAACGCCTAGGTGTGAAGGTCGCCCGCCACCGCGTGATCCCCGGCTACCCCACCGACCAAGACTTCGTGGTGAGCGAGGAAGGTTTCGGCCGCAATGAGTACGCCGCCACCACCCGAGATTTGGTGGTTGTGACCGCACCAGGTCCAGGTTCCGGCAAGCTGGCCACCTGCCTTTCGCAGATCTACCACGAGCACCAGCGCGGCACCGCTGCAGGCTACGCAAAGTTCGAGACCTTCCCCATCTGGAATCTGCCGCTCGAGCACCCGGTGAACCTGGCCTATGAGGCAGCCACCGTGGACCTCAACGACGCGAACATCATCGATTCCTTCCACCTGGCCGCCTATGGCGAGCAGACGGTGAATTACAACCGCGATGTTGAGGCATTCCCGCTGCTCAAGACCTTGCTTGAGCGCCTGACCGGATCTTCGCCCTACCAGTCGCCTACCGATATGGGCGTGAATATGGCCGGCTACTGCATCTCCGATGATGCCGCGTGCCGCGAGGCCGCCGAGCAGGAAATCATTCGCCGCTACTTCAAGGCGCTTGTCGACGAAGCAAAGCAGGGCATCGACTCGACCCAATCCGACCGTGCCGCTGTGGTGATGGCCAAGGCCGGCATCAAGCCTTCGCAGCGCAAGGTCGTTGCACCGGCACGCGAGGTTGCGGAGCGCACCGGCGAGCCAGGCAGCGCCATTGAACTTCCCGATGGCACGATCGTGACCGGACGCACGAGTGAATTGCTGGGATGTTCGGCAGCCATGCTGCTGAATGCCTTAAAGCAGCTCGCAGGCCTCGACGATGTGCACCTGCTCTCCCCCGGTTCCATTGAGCCGATCCAGCGCCTGAAGACGATGCACCTGGGTAGCCAGAATCCTCGTCTTCACACCGATGAGGTGCTCATTGCGCTTTCAACTTCCGCTGAAACCAATGAGGACGCCGCGAAGGCTCTGGATCAATTGAAGAACCTTCATGGCTGCGATGTTCACACCACCACCATCCTCGGTTCGGTGGATGAGGGCATCTTCCGTAACTTGGGCGTGCTCGTCACTTCCGACCCGAAGTTCCAGCAGAAGAAGCTGTACCAGAAGCGCTAATCGAGCCCTTCCTCAATAGCTTTGGCGATGCGGTCCACAGCGGCCGCATCGCTTGAGGTTATTGTCACCGTGTCGTTTTGTTTGATGCCTAGACCCATCACCATCAACGGGCTTTCAGCATCAACATCATTGATAAACACGTCACTTTCAGCCTGCGATGCCAATACCGCCAAGGCCGCCGCTGGCCGGGCATGCAAGCCTGCGGCATCAGCGACTACCGCCTCACGCGAATAGTCGCCACCCGATTCCACTTCAACCTCAACGAAGCTCTTGATAGCTGCCAGAGCCGCCTCGGCCACTTGGTCGAGTTCATCGCCCTGCGCTGCGGCCACGGCTGCGGCGATGGTGCCTTCCACAAAGGGCACATCAACAAAGCGCACTGAACCATCTAGGAGCTCAATCACCATCTCCACCGTCATGGTGGCCGAGCCCAAATCGCTTAAGAAGAGCACCTGGTGGCCCAAATCTAAAAGCTCTTGAGCTGCGGATTCGATCAAATCATAGGAGGTGCCGATCCCCTTTTCTGCGGTGCCGCCGGCACAACGAATGGGCACATCCGGTGCCATCTGCTTGGCTAAGGTTTGAAGCCCTTGAGCAAGCTCGGCGGAATGCGACACTAAAACGAGCCCAACGCTCATGCTGTACTCCTATTCGGCTGCTTTGGCGGCCGCATCGAGAATCAGAGCCGATGAGGCAGCGCCGGGATCCTTATGGCCAATGGAGCGTTCGCCAAGATACGAGGCACGCCCCTTGGTGGCACGCATGGGTATGGTTGCCGCGGCCCCGGCCTCGGCAGCGCCCGCGGCGATGGACAGCACGAGTGCCGCATCGCCCTCGGTTGCCTGCGCCGCTTGGGCCGCTGGTGCCCACGCATCAACCATGGTCTTTTCACCCTCGCTCGCTTTGCCGCGTTGTTGGATTCCTTCGAGGGCTGCTTGGAGCATGGCAGCAATAGCTTGGCCGTCGATGGTTTCCGGTGTTGCCTTGGCTGCGCGCAAGAAAGCGGTTCCTAGCAGCGGGCCAGATGCTCCGCCGACGGTAGAAATGAGTACTCGAGCAGTGGTCTTTAATACCGCCTGCGGGTCTGCTGGCTGTTCAGCATCGAGCGCTTCGATCACGGCCTTGAAACCACGGTCCAAGTTCGCGCCGTGGTCGGCATCGCCGATGGCACGGTCAAGATCGGTGAGTGTGTCTTTGTGTTCTGCAATGGCTTCTGCACTTTTGTGCATCCACGCTAAAGCCCATTCGGTTCCGAGGGTGCTCATGCTTATACTCCCTTTCGCAGTGCTGGGGTGTTGCAGGGGGCGTCGAAAAGCTCAAGCATGGAATCGTTGACGCGCATGAGTGTGATTGATGCGCCTTGCATTTCCAGGCTCGTAACAAAATTGCCCACAAGACTTCTTTCGATGGAGATGCCTTCGAGGTTCAGGCGCTGATGCAGGCGGCGGAACATGATGTAGAGTTCGCTGCTTGGCGTGCCGCCCATGCCGTTGACCAGGGCGATGACTCGATCCCCGGAGCTAAGCTGGAGATCTTCAACAATTGGGTCAATGAGCTGGTCAGTGATGTGATCGGCATCGGCCATGGGAATGCGCTTTGATCCCGGCTCGCCGTGGATTCCGATGCCAATCTCCACCTCATCTTCGTCCAGGGTGAAGGTGGGTTTGCCCACGTGAGGCACCGTGCAGGAGGTGAGAGCAACGCCCATCGAGCGAGTATTGCGCACGGCTTCTTCGGCGATGGAAACGACGGAATCGAGATCGTCGCCTCGTTCCGCTGCGGCTCCGGCGAGCTTTTCCACCAATACCGTGCCGGCAACGCCGCGACGTCCGGCGGTGTAGAGGGAGTCTTCTACCGCGACATCGTCGTTGACGATGATTTGGCGCACGTCAATGCCTTCGAATTCCGCTAATTCTGCGGCGGTATCGAAATTGAGGACGTCGCCGGTGTAATTCTTGACAATAAAGACGACGCCTTTGCCGCTATCGGCGATTTTGGCTGCCTTGAGGATCGGGTCTGGCGTTGGGGAGGTGAATACCGGTCCGGGCACTGCTGCGTCGAGCATGCCTTCGCCCACAAATCCTGCGTGCAGGGGTTCATGGCCTGAGCCACCGCCGGAGACCAACCCAACCTTTTGGGATTTTTGGCTCCGGTACACCACGATCGGATCGAAACTCGCCTCTACCTGTTCATGGGCAAGGGCGAAGCCTTCGACCGATTCTGCAACTACCTGTTCTGGGTCGTTGATGAGTTTCTTCATCAATCTGCCTTTCCTTTAGCTCTGGGCACCCAGGATACGCTTAAAAATTCGGCGGATCCTTGCAAGATTCATCTCCAAAGAAGCCTTCCGGATAGGTCAGCAGGATGGTGCAGCCTTTGGTTTTCCAGGTAACGAGGCCGTGTTCGTTAATTTCGCAGGTAATTTCTTTCTTTGTTTTCTTATTGTGGTGGTGCCTGCAAAGTAATTGGGCATTTCTTGGGCTCGTCGGCCCGCCTTGGCCATAGGGAACAACATGATCAATATCGCAATACACGGCGGCGACATTGCAATCCGGGTAGCGGCAGTGGCCATCGCGCCCGGCAATGCTCGCCCTCATGGCTTGGCTAAAGCGGTATCCCGCCGTCTCCGCATCGAAATCGACTTCTCTAAATGTTGCGGAGGCTTTGAGCGTGGCCAGCTCGCTGGCACTGAATTTTGCCCCCGAAGCGGTGCGCAAACCGCGGGCCGGGTGTGCCTCATAGGTATTGACCACGACATTTGGGTTCTCGCCCAAGGCCATCTTTAACAGGGCCTCTCCTGCTGTGCATTCGAGCCTTCGAGCAAGCTTCGTTACTGCATCACGAATGGTTTCTGCAGCGCCTTCACTACTAATGACTTCTAACCTGGCCAAGCCTGGAGCGACAGGGGTGATGGTGATGTTTTGGCTTGGCTGCTCGGGCTCGGCCTCCTGCTCAAGGTATTCGAGGATAAAACGCCGGATCTGCTTGGCGCTCGGAATGGCTTGATTTTCGCGCTTTGGGTGCAGGTAGTGAGCAAGCCGGAGGTCTAGATCCTCCCAGCTTTTATCGGTGGCGACGTTGAGGGTATTGGCGATGGCGATGAGCCGTGGAAAGTCGAGGTGCCAGAGTGCCTGTTGGAGGGCGTGGAGCGTGGGCAATTGTTGGAGAGCGTAGACAGCCCACAGGCGGTTTTCTACATATGTTTTTGTGTGCTGCAGCCTAAAGGCTAAGTCTTCGGCGATCCACTCGAATTCCGAGTCAAGTTCCTCTGGGAGCTGCGATTGCCAAAAGGCGTATTCCTCCTGGAAGAGGCGGCGTTGCATGCGGCACGCTGGATCTCGCATATCGCAGCGACGATAGTAAGCGAGCATTTCCCCTCCCCTCGGGTAGATCATCTGTTCTAAAACAATAATAGAACACATGAGCGAAGCAGGCAAGGGCTAGGCGAAAATTTCTCTCACATCACCGCTCACATCACCTCTGAGCTGCGAGTTGTTCGGTGGTGGCTCTGTCGATACGCCCGAAATTATAAAAGGCTGCGCACGCGCCTTCCGGGGACACCATGCAGGTGCCAATGGGCGTGTCTGGGGTACACGCCGTGCCGAAGACCTTGCACTGCCAAGGCTTGATTCTTCCGGTGAGCACGGAGCCGCATTCGCAGGCCTTGGGATCTGCGATTCTGTTTCCTGGCACCTCAAAACGCCGCTCCGCATCCCAATCAGCATAGGCATCGGCAATGCCAAGCCCTGAGTGTTCGAGCCACCCAAGACCGCGCCACTCGAAGGTATCGCGAAGCGTGAAGACCTTCTCCATCATGGCAAGCGCGGCCGTATTGCCTGCCGGGCGCACGACCCTGGCGTATTGGTTTTGTACTTCCGCCTTGCCTGCCGCAACCTGCCCGGAAACAAATTGCGTGAGCAGCATCGACACTGCTTGCAGAATATCCAAAGGCTCGAAGCCTGCCACGGCCACGGGCTTATTAAATTCTTGGGCAAGAAAGTTGAAAGCCTTTGTGCCAATGATCGTGCTCACATGCCCTGGGCCAATAAAGCCGTCGACGGCTGTTTTGCCCCCATTGATGATGGCCCGCATGGGAGGCTCGATGGTGACGTGATTGGAAAAGACCGAGAAATTGCGCACGCCATGCTTCTTCGCAGCCTCCAGGGTGACGGCTGTGGAAGGTGCCGTCGTTTCAAAACCAACGGCAAAAAAGACGACTTCTTTATTCGGGTGCTCTTGGGCAAGTTTGAGGGCATCCAGCGGGGAATACACGAATTGGATATCGCAGCCCTCGGCGCGGGCGTGCATGAGCGAATCCTTAGATCCCGGCACGCGCATCATGTCTCCGAAGGTGGTGAGCAGCACGTTGGGTTGCTTGGCCAGCCAAATAGCATCGTCGACGCGCCCCATGGGAATGACGCATACCGGACAACCCGGCCCGTGGATGAGGTCGATGGATTCGGGCAGCAGGTTTTCTAGGCCATAGCGGTAGATGGAGTGGGTATGTCCCCCGCACACCTCCATCAGGCGTAGGGGTTCATCGCGTTTGGTGGCGAGTATTTCGGTGTCGTGTTGGATGCGGTGGATCAGGGCACGGGCAGCGGCGGGATCGCGGAATTCATCTACAAATTGCATGGTTGAGCCCTAAATATCCGAGGTTTTAAAAGAATCGAGTTCGTCTTCAAATGTGTTTGCGCCAAGTTGCTGGATTTGCTGCAAGGTTGTGGCCGCTTCTTCCTCATCAATTTTGCTCAGCGCAAAACCCACGTGGATTAATAACCAATCTCCCTGCGCTATTGGCTCTGTGATGAGGTCGGTGCTGACGTTCCTGAGCACGCCCGAGATGGAGACTTTTGCGCGATCTTTGCCTTCGATTGAGACGATCTTGGCTGGGATACCTAGGCACATGATTCATCCTTTTCAATCAAGCCATGAGATTGCATTGTGTGCAATGCTTCTGCGGCCTCTTCGGGGCTGAGCGTGCTATGCGAAAAACCATTTTGCACCAACACAAAATCACCCACCGCAACCTCAGGGGTATAGGCGAGACAAATCCGACGCTCCTGCCCCGCCATCGTTACCGTGGCCATGGGCATGAGCCCAGGTTCAATGCGCTGAATCTTCGCCGGCACACCCAGGCACATCCTCTTCACCTCCATCGATACGGATCCGCATGGCACCCTCCGGAGCTTGCACGATGGGCAAACACGGATTGACTAAGCGAATCGCCTGCTCGAAGCCCCTTCCATTGTCCTCCGTGTCATCTGCCGCATCAACCCTATTGAGCAACTGCGTCAGCCACGCCTCATTTTGCACGGTAGGCGTGAGGATTCGTGCCGAAATAAGGGCGCCATGCGCATCGGCGAAATACTCGTGGGCAAGGAGCCCGCGTGGGCCGTCGACAAGCCCGATGCCATGGCCTGATTGCGATGGCTCGGCCTGCGCGAATTCGATACTGCCGCTGATCACGCGCTCTAAGGTATGCAGAGTTTTGGCGATGCTAGCCCCAAGCACTCGGTATATTACCTGCTCACCGTCAATATTGAGCATCGGAACGGCGCTGGCTTGCATAAATTCTGCGGGGCTGAGGAACTGCGAAAATCCCAGCTTTTCGACGCACACCTGCGGCCCAAGCGGGTGCGGGCTCAAAGAGGCGCTCAGGCCATCGAATGCGGGTGGCGTTGGTGATGTTGGCGGCTCTGAAGGAAGATCAATTGCGCGCAATGCAGACCAATCCACTTCTTTTCGCACCCCTCCCGGCACCGCAACATCCGGGAAATGGGTGCTGCAACCGGCAGTGGCCTTAATTGCCTTCCCTAACGCGATGAATGTGGGTAGCTTGCGCATCATGCCGAGCTGCTCAAGGTTGCTGCCCAGAAGGAGCACCAGGCGGGTCACCTGCGCTGCTTCTGGAATCTCATCGATGCCCATGACCTGCTCCAATGCCATCACACCAGCCAGATGATGCGGAACCGGGCAGATGCCGCAAAGGTGTTTTACCAGGTCCGGCACCTCCCATACCGGACGGCCAATGAGCATGGGCTCGATGGCGGGCAAGGCACTGAGGTCTAATTGGAGGCCTTTTGGTGTGCGCTGTAGACGCACCTCGAAGGGATCAATGAATTCATTGACCGCGATGCGCTGAAGAAAGTCACTCACGTAGCTCAGCTCCTCGCTAACATCAACAATATGCACGAACTCGGGCTATTGACCTCGGTGGTAGACGTGGTGCTCAAGGCGGCGCAGGGGCGCACGGTGGAATCAGTCAACCTTGAGGTGGGTGAGCGATCCGGTGCCGTTGTAGAGGCCCTGCACGCCGCCTGGCCGCTGGCCGTGCGCGATGAGGCCTTGAACGCGCGTTTAATCATCGACGTCGTTCCAGCGACGGTCTGGTGCCCAACATGTGCATGTGAACAGCGCATTGACCAGTTCTTTGCTCTGGCGTGTCCGGTCTGCGATACCCCCACAGCAGACCTACGCAAGGGCAGAGAGTTTCGGGTATTAAGCATCGAAGTCACCTAAACGCCCCAACGCCGCAAGACTGCCTCGGCCTGCATGCAGGCCTCACCCAGACTTGCTTCGACACACTTGCTCAAACCGATATGCAATTCAGTACTGTGCGCCACGATTCCCACCACCGCAACCCGCTCGGGTTCTTTACCCAACAGGCGTGCTGCACTGAGCAAATCCAAAAGGCCGACCTGGTGGGGAGACAGTTGTTGCTGCAGCAGACGGGGAATTTGGTCGCCTTCGATGGTGTGCACCTGGCCAGGAGCGCCAGGGCCTGCAAGGGCGTCGAGCACGAGCAAATCTTTGGCGTCTTCGATAGCTGGAAGGTTTTCCATCCCCGCCGTGCCACCGTGGATAAATTGCACGCCGGCGCGCGGTTGTTGTGCCAACGCATCCAAGATGCTTAATCCCACACCATCATCGGACATGATCTGATTGCCAATACCAAGCACAGTGACTTGCATCTAGCCGACCTTCGGAGCATCCATTGGCTTGGTGCCGCGACGCAACCACACACCGCCATTGATCATCGAAGACACACCACCGTGGCGCTCCACCGAATCGGCGCGAACCGCAAGGTAGACGTGGATCACCACAAAGGCCCAAAGCACGAACATGATTATTGCGTGGATGAAGCGGATGGTGGGCACCTGCACCCAGTGCATTGGATACGCCATCGCGCGCCAGAACCAGTTGTACTGGTTGTATAGGCCATAAAGGGCTAAGCCTGTATACATCTGCAGCAGGCAGATGGCATAAATTCCGGTGTAGCTTAATTGCTGGAGCGGATTGTGCGCCAAGTAGGTTGGGCCGTGGCGGTCGAGAAAGAGGTAATAGCGAATCGTTCCTTTCAGACCTTCCCAATCTTTCTTAGAACGAAGTGGCCAAAGGCTACGCCAACGCAGTTGCTTGTCTCGGGCATAGAAGGCTAGCCAGAGGCGAGTTGCTCCCAGGAAGAGCCACCCGAAGCCACAAAGATAGTGCACAAAACGCACCAGGCCGAACATATAGCCCGTATCGGAACTTGAGCTCGGCACGGGCAAGAGATCCGGGGCCATGATCAAGTATCCGGTGATGCTCAGCCCAATGATCAAGAACATATTGGCCCAGTGCTGCACCCTGAGCGTCACCGACCACAAATTCACCCGAACCCACGCATTTGGATTACGCGCAACTGATGCTACTGCGGCGCGCCGGGATTCGACGGCGAGCGCGATCACGCCTTCCATATAGAACGTGCCGACCTCGCCCTGCTCCCCCACCTTCGCGCTGGCTACAGCAAGGCAGCGATAACCAAGGCGTTCCATCATTTCCACCTGCTTACGCAAGGGCGTGCGATCCTCAGCATTGACCTCCGCGCGATCGAGCACCGACTCGAAATCGCCGCGCATCACCACTAAATCTTGGGGCTGGTTATCAATGAGGAAGCCTTCAACGCGCGCAAGGGAGTAACGGCGTTCGGGGGTTGCTGCTTCAAAGCGCTTGGCATAGATGCGCTGAATATCCGGTCGGTTCTTTTTCAGGGATGCAGCGAGCGCCTCGTCTACTGGTTCTTCGGCTTGCTTGGGCGTTGCCAGCGCCATCGCGAGCAGGCGCCCCGCAGTGAGCCTTCGACATGAGTAGGTGTCTGCTACAACCACCACTCGCTGTTCATCAATACTGCCCTGTGGGTTATAGGCTGCTGGGCGAACACTCAGGCTCATGGGGTAATCACCTCAAAGGTTGGGTTCCCGTCGGGGTCGAGCACATGCACCGCGCAAGACATGCACGGATCAAAAGAGTGGATGGTGCGCAAAGGCTCAAGCGGCTGCTGCGGATCTACCAGCGGGTGCCACTTCCCACGAGCCTTACCCCGACCGTCTTTTTCCCCGCCAAGGGATTCCTCATACGGGCCGAGCTGTCCTTCGGGGTCGCGGCCACCCGCAAGCCACGTAGTGGGCACTACGGCCTGGTAGTTTTTGACCTTCTCATCTTCGATGGTGAGCCAGTGCGAAAGGCAACCTCGGGCTACTTCCATCATCGCGAATCCCTCAGCCTGCTTGGGCCAGGACTTTGGTTCCCAACGGGTGGGGTCGAATACTTCGATGTCTCCGGCTCGAAGCCTTCTGGTGAATTCAGGCAAAAGGACATTCAGCAGCGCATCGGCCGTGGTCACGGCCTCCACCGCCCGGGCTAAGGTGCGCCCAGCGGTGGAATTAAGCTGATGGATTTCCAAATCCAGCTTCTTTAATACCTCATCAACCATCTTCTTGGTCTTCGGCTCATCTTGGAGATACGCCAGCAAGACTCGGGCGACTGGCCCGACTTGGACTGCGCGGCCGTCGTAACGCGGTGCTTTAGACCAGGTGTATTGTTCCCTATCCGCCAGCCACTCATAGGGAGGTGTAGGGCCGGTGTAGTTCACCGTGGTTTCGCCCTCAAGGGGGTGCAGGCCCACATCGTTTCCGGCCTCATAGGAGTACCAGGCAGAGGAGATATATTCCTTGATCTTGTTCGTATCCATTGGCTGGATCTTGGTGTAGTCGCCATCGAGGATCACACCGGGTTTGATTTCGCGGTGATGGAAGCTCACCGGCACACCTTGAGGAGTACCCCGATAGGTGGCACCAGCCATGCCCACGGCCAGGAAGTTCGGGGAAGAAGCGCCGATATCGAAGTAGTCCTTATAGGCGCTCATGATGGCCACGGCGTCGGGGTAATAGCATTCGTTGATGAACTCGTAAATCTCCTGCGCCCAGGCCTGTACCTGATCCAGCTTTACCTGGTTTACGGTTTCCGATTTATCGGGATCAATTTGGCAGGCCATGCCGCCGACGAGGAAGTTCGGGTGTGGGTTCTTGCCGCCAAAAACGGTGGAGATACGGATAATCGAGCGCTGATACTGCAGCGCATCCAGGTAGTGCGACACCGCCATGAGGTTGGCCTCTGCTGGCAGGCGATAATCGGGATGATCCCAGTAGCCTCCGGTGAAAATGGAAAGCTGCCCAGAATCGAGCACCTCTTGGATTTTGGCTTTGACCTTGGCAAATTGTTCGGGCGTATTGCCCTTCCAGCTACTGCCGATGGACTTGGCAAAATCGGCGGTTTTCTTCGGATCTGCCTCTGCGGCGCTGACGACATTGACCCAGTCCAGCGCGTGCAGATGATAAAAGTGCACGACGTGGTCGTGCGCCTCATGGGAGGCCATCACGATATCGCGGATCAATTGCGCTTGGGGCGGAGGTACGGAGCCGATGGCATCTTCTACTGCAGTGACACTTGCTACGGAGTGTGTGCCGGTGCAAACGCCACAAATGCGTCCGACAAATGCCCACACATCGCGGGGATCGCGGCCTTGCACGATGGTTTCGATCCCACGAAATTGCGTGGTTTCGCTCCACGCATCGGTGATTTTTTCATCTTCTCGTTCCAGCTCAATGCGCAGGTGGCCTTCGATGCGGGTGAGCGGATCGATCACTACTTTCTCGGCCATTTAGCTTTCCTTTTCTTCCTTTGCCTGCGTCCCGGGATCGCCATCTGCTTCGGGGACATCGCCGAAAGCGGCAAGCAGTTCAGTGTCGTGTTGGCTATTGCGCACCTTGATGGTCTTGAACGTGGTGATACCCGCATGAGCAGCAACACCAACGGCTGCGGCACCCACGAGGCCTAGGCCGACCTTTTCTACCGTGGATTCAATGCCGAAGCCGCTGACGTTCGGAAGCTCCTCGTAGAAGGGTGTGAAACGATCAAAGAAGTGCTTCTCGGTACAGCCAATGCAGGGGTGACCGGCGCCGATGGGCCAGTCGGTGTGCATATTCCATTGAATGATCGGGCAGGGAGAAAAGGTGGAGGGGCCTTTGCAGCCAACCTCGTAGAGGCACCAGCCATTCTTGGCGCCTTCATCGTCGAAAGATCGAACAAATTGCCCGGCGTCGAAATGCGCGCGCTTGGGGCAAGAATCGTGAATACGCTGGTCATAGGCGAAAAGCGGCCGACCTTCGGCATCGACCTTGGGTGGCTGGCCGTGGGTGAGCAGGTAGGTGATGGTGGCGGTGATAACTTCACCGATGGGCGGGCATCCAGAAACGTTGATCACCGGTTTGTTCTTGATAATCTCATCTACTCCCACTGCCCCGGTGGGATTGGGTCTTGCCGCTTGCACTGATCCATACACTGCGCAGGCACCCACGGCGAGGATGGCGTCTGCGTTTTCGGCGGCTTCGATGAGGATCTGCTCGGCCGATTTACCGCCGATGGTGCAATACACGCCGTTCTCATTCAGCGGTACGGAGCCGTTGACCACCAAAATGTGTGGAGTGGCATTGAGCTGCTCGAGGGCCTGTTCTGCGGCCTGCCCGGATGGGGCCATGACCAGCTCGTTGTAATTGACGCTGAGCAAGTTGAGCACCATATCTTCGATGGTGGTGCCGCCTGATCGCAGCACTGATTCCATGCAGCCGGTGCATTCTTGGAGCTGTAGCCAGGCAACATTTGGTTTTTCTACCTGCGCAAGCTTCTTGGCAATCTCTTGTGCCTGGGCTTCGGAGCCCATGGAGGGCACGCCCGTGGCGAAAATCGCGGCGAGGCCACCGCAGAACTTTAAAAAGGAGCGGCGGCTTATGCCTTGGTGTTCCAATGCTTCGCCGAGGTTGCTGCCCTGCCAATTGTTGTTCAGGCCCATCATGATCGACGGTTCCCTTTCTTTAGCCCAAGGATCTACCCCTTACTGTATTGGCAAAGACACTGTTCAGAGGGGATTTATTCTTGGGCAAAGTTGGGAAAAGTTGCTCTTTTCGGCATATCCTGGGGCTTCGGCCCTATGTCACTTCCCGCTCGTGGCTGGGATCACGCTACAGTGCGGGGATAAGGGCCGCTCTAATACCCCCAAAAATGGCTATGTCCGGCGGGAATGCTGGGTGACCCACTTGAGCCAGTCGGCAACCCCTTCCCCTGTAAAGGTGGAAAGTTCGAAGATTTCTGCCTCTGGGTTCACTTGGCGCAAGTTCTTTCGGAAGAGCTCCAGATCGAATTTTAAATAGGGCAACAGGTCGATCTTGTTTACCACCACGGCCTCAACGCTGCGGAACATCACCGGGTACTTCAGCGGCTTATCTTCGCCCTCGGTGACGGAGTAGACCATCGCCTTTGCATGCTCCCCCACCTCGAATTCTGCCGGGCACACGAGATTGCCCACATTTTCAATGAGCACCACATCTAGCGCGGAGAGGTCGAGTTGCTCCAAAGCTCTAGCTACCATTGGGGCATCCAGGTGGCATTCGCCGCCGAAGCCATCGCCGGTATTGAGCAGCGCAATCTGTGCGCCGAGATCTTTGAGGCGATCAGCGTCGATGGAGGTTTCAATATCGCCCTCCACAACGCCCGCGCGAATTCCTTCTGATTGGAGATGTTCGAGGGTGAGCTTGAGCAGCGAGGTTTTCCCAGATCCTGGTGCGCTCATGAGGTTGATGGCGCGCACGCCATGAGCTTCGAAGGCTTCGCGATTATGTTCGGCGCGGTGGTCGTTTTCGTGGAAGATATCTTCTAAGACTTGGATGCGCTCGCGGCCTGTCTCGTATCCCGAGTGATCCCCATGCTCGTGGTGCGGGTGCTCGTGGCCTTCGTCGTGGCGATGGAATCGTCCCATTATCTGCTCCTCAAAACTTCAATATCGATCACGCGGAATTCTTCGCCTTGAATCACCGTGCCCGGCCTGCCACATTCGGGGCACAACACGCTGTATTCCCCGCTCATGCCGCCTTCAAATCCGCAATCGCAGCGGATTATGCAGGGTAAAAACTCCAACGCGAGTTCGCTATCTTCTAGCGATGTTTCACGTGAAACAAAACGCCAGGCGTAGTGCAAAGAAGCCGGCACCACCTGCCTCAGTGCCCCGATTTCTACGTTGATGCGCGCAACGGGGCGTCCCTGGGCGGCCCTCTTCACCACGGCCGCGAGCTGAGTAGCAAGCGCAACTTCATGCACGTCTCCCACCCTAATCGGTAGATTTGAAGCCATGAGCCGCCTTGATGCCGAGGATCCAGAAATCAGGGTACGTCTCACCCTTGAAGGGGTGGTACAAGGCGTGGGTTTTCGTCCACACGTGATGGCAACTGCGCAGCGCTGCGGTGTTCGGGGATTTGTGGGCAATAGTGATACCAGCGTCTTTATCGAGGCACAAGGGCATACACAGGCGGTCCGGCGATTTGAGCAAGAGGTGGTGGAACAATGCCCACCGCTTGCAAAGGTGATCAGCAGCACTTCCCGGCGAATGCCCTTGGTGCAAGAGGAAGGTGCATTTCGCATCGTCGAATCAACGCATACCTCGGGCGTGCGCAGCCTCATTCCTCCAGACGTAGCGATGTGCCCTGATTGCCGCAATGAACTTAAGAACCCAAGCAATCGGCGCTACCGCTACCCCTTCATCACCTGCACCCAATGTGGCCCGCGCTTGAGCATCATCCAAGACCTGCCCTATGACAGGCCAGCGACCACCATGCGCGCCTTTGATATGTGCGAGCGCTGCACAAAGGAATACCAAGATGTGCACGACCGCCGCCACCATGCCCAGCCCATTAGTTGTTTTGATTGCGGCCCCACACTTTGGCTGGAAGGGGCAAGCGGAGATCCGCTCAGCCAGGCGCGCGAAGTGCTGCGTAAAGGCCAGGTGCTGGCGCTTAAAGGCATCGGTGGCTTTCACCTGATGGTGCGCGCAGATGATCCGCAGGCCGTGGAGCTTCTGCGCCAGCGAAAGCACCGCCCCTATAAACCCCTTGCGCTGCTTGCCCGCGATATCGAGATGGCAAGAACACTGATTCAATGCCCCGATGCGCTATTGCAGCAGCCGGCCCATCCCATCGTCATCGCCCAGAAGCAACAAGGAGCGCCGGTGGCCGAGAACGTGGCGCCGGGAATGCAGGAGCTGGGCGTGATGCTGCCCTACTCCCCCGTGCACGAGCTCTTGATCAACGACCCGGAGGATCCGCTCGACTTTGCCCTCGTGGCAACGTCCGGCAATCCCTCGGGAGAGCCCATCGCCATTGATAATGAACAGGCGCTGAAGCGGCTAGCGGGCATTGCCGATGCCTTCGTTTTGCATGATCGCGGCATTGCGATCCCGGTGGAGGATTCGGTGATTCGCTATTGCACAGATGGCCGCGTTCTTCCGATTCGGCGCTCAAGGGGATATGCGCCACTACCTATCCCGCTTGCTTTCGACGCCCCCAGCGTCTTGGCCATCGGCGCGGAGATGAAAAATACCGTGTCACTAACAGTTGGCAGCTTTGCCCACCTCAGCGGCCATATTGGAGATATGGCTTCCCCTCAAACGCAAGTGGCAGCGAGCAGTGCTCGCCAGCAGCTTCTGGCAATCCGCCGCGCTGAACCGAAACTGGTTGTGGCCGATATGCATCCAGGCTATGCATCCACCGCCGTGGCCTTTGAACAAGCTGTGGCCTTGGGGCAAGATGCCGACGTACTTCAAGTGCAGCACCACCACGCGCATGCCCTATCGCTTTTAGCGGAGCACTCAATTTCCAGCGGGCCTGCAGCGGTGTTGTGCATCGATGGCACCGGCTATGGCGAGGATGGGACGATATTTGGTTGCGAGCTACTTAGTTTTTATGAGGATCTTCTGCAACCAGAGCGAGCCTGGCATCTACCAACCTTCCCGCTACTTGGCGGTGATCATGCCATCCGCGAACCCTGGCGTGCATTGATTGGCGTGGCTCATGCATGGAAGCTGCCGCTTGGAGCGGTAGAAGATATAGCCATGTGGGATGCGGTGAGCCGCAATATTGAGCAAGGGGTGCCTACGTCTTCGCTTGGCAGGCTCATTGACGCCGCCGCTGCCGCCTTGTGGCTCTATGGTGATGCGGCATTGCCAGGGGCTCAAGAATCAAGCTATGAAGGCCAAGCTGCCTGCGAATTTGAGGCATTAGCGGCCCAGGCAGCAGCGGTGCAGGTGCAGGCCGAACACCCGCGCCGGGCCTTTGCGCTGTTGCTTGAACAAGCGGGCTTGAAACCTGCAGCGCAGGTGGCACGAGAGTTTCTCGAGCGCATCGGTTTGTATTTTGGCCAAGCGCTTCTTCAGCAGCCTGGGGTGCTCGGGGTCAGTGGCGGCTGCGCGGTCAATCAGATACTGGTCCAAGCAATCCGCAGGCCAATAGAGCAGGCGGGCAGGATATTGCTTGAACATGAGCAGGTGCCCGCCAATGATGGTGGGCTCAGCCTCGGCCAGGCCTATGCAGGCGCACTGTATTTGCGCGGCTTTTAACAGATCCTGGGCAAAGGATCACCCACCAGCATGTCCACCATGCGTGTTCCTCCAAAGCCGGTGCGAAGGACTACCGAATGTGCAGGTGAATCGGCAATTCGGCCGATGATGGCGGCTTCTTCGGCACCCGCAGCGTGCAAGGCTTCGAGTGCGGCCTGGGCATCGCTGCCCTTGACTACGGCAATGAAGGTGCCCTCATTGGCCACGTAGAGCGGGTCAATGCCGAGTACGTCGCAGGCGCCACGGGTCATGGGGCGCACGGGGATGGATTCGTCTTCTAGCACCACGGCAAGACCACTGGCTTGGGCAAGCTCATTGCATACCGTGGCTACTCCCCCTCTGGTTGCATCGCGCATAAAGTGCGGTTCTGCTTGCTTGCACATGGCATCGATCAGGTGGTTCACGCTGCGGGTATCGGAATCGATGGCAGCTTCCATTGCAAGATCCCCGCGGGCCATCATCACTGCCATGCCGTGATCGGCGATTGGGCCTGAAACCAGGACTGCGTCGCCAACTTCCACCCTGGAAGGCAAAGACTCACGCCCCTGCTGGACTACTCCCACGCCTGCGGTGGTGATGTAGAGCTTGTCGCAGGCGCCTTTGGGCACCACTTTGGTATCGCCGGCGATAATCTTGACCCCGGCGAGTTCGGCGGCATGCTTCATGTCTGTGCAGATCCGGCGCAAGGTGTCTACATCAAGGCCTTCTTCGAGCACGAATGCCGCGGTGATGACCTTCGGGCATGCGCCGGCTACGGCTAGGTCATTGACCGTGCCATTGACTGCTAGTTCTCCGATGCTGCCGCCTGGGAACTCAATCGGATTAACCACATACGTATCCGTTGACATGGCCAATTGGGTGCCTTCTCCGAGCGCGCTGAGCTCCACAATGCCTGAGTCTCCGGCGGCGTGTAATGCCTCGTTATCGAAGATTTCAAAAAACACGTGCTGCACAAGCGCTGCCGAGGCTTTGCCTCCTGCGCCGTGTGCCAGGGTGATCACGGAATCCCGAAGCCTCGAACCTCGCTCGCGAACCTTGGAGATTTGCAGATTCACATGCTCTTCGTTGGTGTTCAGGCGATTTTTCGGGTCCATAATTCGAGTGTAGCCACCCGATGGCGCCTAAATCAGGCGTTGCTCCCGCGCCTTAGTAATGGCCTCGGTACGGTTGCTCACACCCAATTTGGAGTAAATATGCACCAGGTGCGTTTTCACCGTGGCCTGAGAAATAAAAAGCTTTGCCGCCAAGGCCTTATTGGTGGCTCCGCTGGCAAGTTCCTGCAAAATCTCAATTTCACGCGAAGAAAGCGCCTGCTGCGGCTGCGCTACTCGCTGCATCAACGCCGTGCTTACCTCGGGAGCCAAGGTCCTTTGGCCTTTCGACGTCGCCACGACCGCATCATGCAAGGCCTGCTCAGGGGCATCTTTGAGCAGATATCCCATGGCCCCGGCCTCCACGGCGGCCACAATATCTGCTTGGGTGTCGTAGGTAGTCAGGATCAGCACCGGAGGCCCACCGGATTCCACCAGTGTGCGCGTCAGGCTAATGCCATCGACCTCGGGCATCTGAATATCGCTGACCACCACGTCGATGTCGTTGGTGTTCTCAGCGCTAATACCTGCACCGCTACTGGCTTCGGCTACGACGGTGACGTCTTCAAAGCTATCGAGGATAGCGCGCAGGCCGGCGCGAACCACCGGGTGGTCGTCGATAAGCATGACGCGGATCATGGCACCAGCTTAACGTTTGCTGGTCAGCGGTAGGCGACATGCCAGGGTGCTGCCGTGTTCATTGGGCTCGAAAAGGAGACTGCCGCCCACAAGTTCCACACGCCGAGCCATGCCTTCGAGCCCGAAGCCCTCCCCTTCAACAGAGCCCGTGGCATTGCTGCCATTATCGACGATATCCAGGCTTAATTCGTGCTCCCAGATGCCTTGAGTGATTACCACTTTGGTGGCGTCGCTGTGCTTGATCACGTTATGGATGCCCTCTTGCGCCACCCTGAGTGCGGTCCTGAGTATCGGCTCCGGCAAGGCTTGCTGCTGGCCGAGCACCGCAACGGAAATGTCGATGCTGCGTTGCAGGGCTGCTTGGGTGCGCATGGTGCGCTGCGCTAGATCTTCAAGGGCCTGATCTAAGGGCTGATCACTCTTTGGAGAAGCAAGATCGCGAACAAAACGCCTGGCCTCATCCAAGCTTTCCTGGGCTTGGTCATGAATCAAGCGCAGTTGATGTGCCGTCTCCCCCGTCGCTGAATGCTCCGCAGCACGCGAAAGCAACACGATAGAACTTAGGCCTTGGGCGACAGTATCGTGGATTTCTCTTGAGAGGCGCTCGCGCTCTTCCATGCGTCCTGCCTCTCTTTGTCGGTGGGAAAGCTGAGCTTGGGCGTCGAGAAGCTCTAAAGCAATAGCCTCATTTTTTGCAGCTACCTGGCTTAAAACCGAATACACATGGTGGATCACCACCGCGAAGCTCGCGCCGATCAGCGGGCCAAACCACTGCCCAAAGGTGAAAGTGGGTTGATGAATCAAGGGCAAAAACGCCGCCATCGCCCACAGCAGACCCACCGCGGCGATCCCCTTGAGCCCAGGAAAACAGTGCAGCACCACAAAGACGAGGGGGAACATCAACCAAATAAATGCCGGGCTGAGGATCACGGCCAAAGCCCAAATACCCACCACCGCCACGAGCCACACAGGAACCCAGCGGGCATATTGGATGCTGGTTCGCCCCTGATGCCCACGGTTTTCTAAAACCGTGCCCGCTAAATAGAGCCCTCCGAGCAAGACGGTGGTGCCAAGAACGCAGACGGCATGGAAGGCATGATTGCCGTTGTTGATGGCGCTGATCATGGCAAAGAGGAGCAGCGTGGCAAACATTACGTGCAATGCAACGCGCAGCAGGGTGAGCAGATTGGCGGCGGAGGCGGGGGTATTCACCATGCCAAGTCTAGGCGGGATCAACCAGGTGGTTGATTGGAACTTCGCCCACCTTCCCGACGCGCCCGGGCGCCGCGATGAGCAGGATGGAAAGCACGTTGCTACAAAAAGGAGTTCCATGTTCCTGTCCATTCGAGAAATCCGCCACGCCAAAGGGCGCTTTACGCTCATCGGCTCGGTGATCGCTCTGATGACGCTGCTGGTGGTGATGCTCACCGGCCTGACCGAGGGCCTAGGCAAGCAGAACACTGCCGCTTTGGAGTCGCTACACCCCGACAAGGTGGTGTTCGCCGCACCCAGCGATAAGGAGGAGCCCGAGGCATCCTTTAGCTCCTCGGCGATTTCCGAGGATGTGCTCAAGCAGGTGCAAGGCGAATCCGGTGTTGAGCAAGCCGTGCCGCTGGGCGCCACGCAGACCCGCATGGAGGGATCCACCGGCGCGCAACCGGTAGCGGTGCTGGGCATGCCCGAAGGCACGCAGCTTCCCGAAGGCCGCGGCACCGTCGGTGATGGCGTAGTGGTTTCGAAGACCGCCGCCGAGGAAACCGGGGTGAGCGTTGGCAGCAGCATTACTCTTGGCGGGCAAAACGTGCAGGTAAAAGGGATTGCGGAGGACTCCTTCTACTCTCACAGCCCCGTCGTGTGGGCCGATACCGCCACCTGGCAGGACGTCAGCCACGCCAAGCCGGGCACCGTCGGCACCGCAGTGCTGGTCACCGGCAGCTTGGACGGCGATATTCCCGGCACCGTGAGCACCAACCTGCGCAAGGCCTTCGATGCGCTCCCCGGTTACGCCTCTGAGCATGGTTCTTTGGTGAGCATGCAGGGCTTCCTCTACGGCATTTCCGCGCTGGTCACCGTGTCGTTTTTGACCGTGTGGACGCTGCAGCGCACCCGCGAAATTTCCGTGCTGGCCGCCCTCGGTGCATCGAAGCGCTACCTGTTCATCGATGCACTGACCCAGGCCGCCATCGTGCTGGGCGTGGGCGCGCTCATCGGTGCGCTCTGCGGTGCGGCGCTTGGAGCCCTGGCCCAGGGTGCAGTGCCCTTCGAGCTGTCTGCGTTTACGGTCCTCGCCCCCGCAGTGATCATTTGGATTCTTGGTTTGGTCGGCTCCGCGATGGCGGTTCGCAAAGTGACCAAGGTTGACCCCCAACGCGCGCTCGCCGCGGCTTAAGAAGAAGGTACAAGACATGAACAACGTTGTTTCGCTTATCGACGCCACCGTGGTCTACCCCGACGGTGAATCCACCGTCACAGCCCTGGACCACGCCGCCCTAGACCTTCGCGCCGGGCAGGTGCTTGGAGTTGTGGGTGAGTCCGGCTCCGGCAAGTCCACCATGCTGTCCGTGGCCGGTGCGCTGCAGGTGCCGACTTCGGGCCAGGTGATCATTTGCGGCGAGCACGCAGAAAAGGCCAGTGTGGCCGAGCGCACCGAGATCCGCCGCGAACACATCGGCTTTGTGTTCCAGTCCCCCAATCTGCTGGGCGCACTCACCGCGCGCGAACAGTTGCTCATCACCGAGCATCTGCGCGGCGTGCGTGGCAAGGCGCTGCGTGCCCAGCGCGATCGCGCCGAAGAATTGCTGCAGCGTGTTGGCCTGGAGGGCATGGGTGATCGCCGCCCAGAGCAGCTTTCCGGCGGCCAACGCCAGCGCGTGAACATCGCCCGCGCCCTGATGAGCCAGCCTCAGCTTTTGCTTGCCGACGAGCCCACGTCCGCCCTTGATGCGAAGCTTTCCAAGGAGATTGTGCAGCTCATCCGTGAGCTTACCGACGAATTCCAATTCGCTACCATGATGATTACCCACAACCGCAGCCAGCTGGAAGTTGCCGACCGCATTGTGGAAATGCGCGACGGCAAGATGCAGGAGATTCCCGCCAGCGAAATTGGAGTGTAGCTCCGGCTACCAGCCCAGCCGTTCCGGCAGTTCCGACAGGAAAGTGCGGAATGCGCTGGGCACTGCTGCTTTAGAAACGAATGTAGCCGTAACCTGGAGCAAGTGGAGTTGTTTGGGATCAAGGGAGTAGAGCGTGAGCGAATGGTAGGCAATATCTTCAAAGGAATAGTGCGCGTTAATGAGGTGCGTGCGAGCATTGATTGGATGCGCCGTTGCCTTCGCGTACCGAGCCCACTGCGACTCCGCTTCGACGGCAGATTCGAGTTCAGATGAGGTAACTTGCTCTTCTGAGGTGAATTGGAGAATTGCCACTGAGTCGCGCACCGCCAGGTCAGGATGTGGAGGCGTCTCGGAAGCTACAAACACTCTGCCGCCGGTGACTGTGGCCAGATCGGGACGCAGGGTCCAATCGCCACCGATGAACTGTGCAACCTCAGCTTCTGCAGCAGCATTGTTTCTAAGGGAGAGATCGTGCGAGCGAAGGATTGATTCTGTGGCACTTGGCATGGTGGCTTCCTATTTAGTACTTCGGGTGGGCGTCGGCGATGCGCATGGGATCCATGATGAAGACTGGGATCTTGCCTGAGGTGAGGTGGGTGATCAGTCGGTTGAGCCAGTAAATCACGAGGTGGGGCAAAAATATCGTGAATACATAGACGTCACAAAACATTCGAAGCCAACTCCTATGTTGCCACCACATAGTGACAGCATTCATGAGCAACATGAGCCAAGCCAACTTCAAGTTCTCTGCAAAGGTGTCATTTAGGTCAATAACGATCTTGATAAACCAGCTAAAACCAACAATTGACAACAGGCAATGCTTAAGACCGTATGGTTCCTCCATTCGCAAATTGATGATAGAGGTCAGTACATAAAGGGCGACTGCGAAGCTGAATTCCATTATTTTCACCTGGTTGCATGGTCGTAGGCATGGGTTGCAGCTCGGGCACCTAGCTCAGATCCAATGAGTGCACCAACTGCACCCCCTAGGTAAGCGCCTGCTGGACCACCAACAGCGAAGCCAATTGAGCCACCAACCACGGAACCGACCTCTCCTGCTGCAAGGCTTCCGATTTCAATTACTGCTTGTCTCGGCTTATCCTCCGCCTGCGCAACATTAGCCGCGCCCAATGCGACACCAGCGATTCGACTAGCGTGAACTGTTTGTTTGATTGTCTGCAAACCAGCCTTTGATGGTACATGTTTGCTTTGATCTTGTAGTTCAGTGATGCGGGCATAAGCATCTTCTGTTGCACCCGCGCCTCCCCCAACTGCTGCATTGATTTGACCTAGACCTTTAGCGCCTACTGAGTTGTCTTCGTGCTCAGGTTCTGATGGCACGATTGGGCCTTGGATGGGGTGGTCGGTGGTGCCCAGGTGTATTGGGTTCCCGGTTTCGGTGTTGACGGTTGTTGGTGTTTTCCCTGGGGTGATCACATCGGTGGTGCCGGTGTCGTGGTGTGTCACCAAGGTTGTGCCGTCGGTTTGTTCGCTATGAGGGTCGGGGGTGTCGTAGACGATGGCTGGTGTTGGGTTGTCTGGATCACTGATAATTGGTTCAGGCCCGGTGTAGGTACCGGCAGGACCATTGGTGAATCGTTTCCCGGGTGTTGTTTGCAAGGTGGTATCACCGTTGGGATACAAGATTTCCTGGGTCGTGATCCCTGTGGTTTCGTCAAAGGATTCTGACGCGACGATAGGACTGTCGACGACTCCTTGTTCCACGACCGGATAATAGGTCGTGGTTCTACCATTGCTATCGGTGACCTGGGAGGCACCCGTGGGTAAGGTGCGCACGGTGACATCATCGGGGTGACCAAGTGGGTAGGCGGTGACCTTGCCGTCGGTATCCCTGCTGACGGGATCCCCGAAATAGCTCATCGTGTCTTGGCCACCACGGTTGGCTTTGACGTTGTGTTCAACGGTGACTTCTGTCGTCTCGTTGCCCATGATCTGCTCGACGACCGCGTCTTCAGCTGATTGTTGTTTGGGGTCGGCGAGGATTGGGTAGACCGTGGTGGTCGTTGGTTCGGTGTGTTGG
>NZ_BMCX01000006.1 GCF_014635485.1 Corynebacterium pelargi
GGTGGTGGTGACGTGGGCGCCGTCGTTGGGGATGGTGTGGGTGGTGGTGTCGAAGGGCACGCCTGTGATGGGGGTGGAGCGGTAGCCGACGGCGCGGTAGACGGCTTGGATGTCCCAGTCGGTGGTGGTGCCGGTGGGCTGGACGTTGCCGGTGCCGTCGAGTTGGGTGCGTTCGGTGCGCAGGCCGGTGACGTGTCCGTTGGTGCCGAGGATTTCGGTGGGGGATTCGAAAAAGTGGATGAATAGTTTGTGGGGTGCGCCTTTGGGTTCGCGCATGGCGTAGGCCTCGAGTGTTTGGCAGACGAGGTCTTGGGATTTGGATTCGTGTCGGGTGGTAATGGAGGCGTCGTCGTAGTCGATGTCTTCGGGGTTGACGATGACTTCGATGGTGTCGGAGTGGTCGAGTTCTTTGAGTTCGAGTGGGGTGAATTTGGCTTGGGCTGGGCCGCGTCGGCCGAAGATGTGGATTTCTTTGGCCTGGTTGTTTTTGAGGGTGTTGTAGACGTTGTCGGGGATTTCGGTGGTGTGGAGTTCGTCGGCGGTTTTGGCGAGGATGCGTGCGACATCTAATGCGACGTTGCCGACACCGATGACGGCAACGCGTTCGGCGCTTAGGTCCCAGGTGCGTTGGAAGTCGGGGTTGCCGTCGTAGAAGCCGACGAATTCGCCAGCACCGTAGGAGCCTTCTAAGTCGATGCCGGGGATGGTGAGGTCGCGGTCACCGGTGGCGCCGGTGGCGAAGATGATGGCGTCGTAGTATTCGCGGAGTTCGTCGATGGTGATGTCGTTGCCGACGTCGATGTTGCCGATGAGGCGGATCTGTGGTTTGTCGAGGATGTTGTGCAGGCTGGTGATGATGCCTTTGATGCGTGGGTGGTCGGGTGCGACGCCGTAGCGGATGAGGCCGAAGGGTGCGGGCATGCGTTCGATGAGGTCGATGGTGACGTCTTGGCCGGATTTGATGAGTAGGTCCGAGGCGTAGATCCCGGCGGGCCCGGCACCAACAACAGCAACACGAAGGCTTGGCATAAAGGTTCCTTTCAAAAATGGACTAAGTGGTCTAGAAAATTACGCAAAGCGGCGTGTTTGACGCAATTTTTAGCCACATTTTCATTCATTGCGGTATTTATTCACGTTGCAGAAAATTTTTTAACAGCAGGTCACAGTGCCTAAATGGTAGGCAGACTAAAAAGTCTGCACCAAATAGACTAGGCGGTATGGCTATTGTTCCTTAGCAACGGATTGCACCCGATGAAAAGGAACACACCATGACCACCACCACGGCAAAACCCAGAACCCAAAGGGCTCGCCCACGCAAGCCAGAGGGGCAGTGGAAGATCGACGGCACCACACCCTTAAACGACGACGAGCGCATCAAACAAGAAGATGAAGGGCTCTCCGCCAAACAGCGCGTGATCGACATTTACTCAAAACAAGGCTTCGCCTCGATCCCCGCAGAAGACTTGGCCCCGCGCTTTAAGTGGCTCGGGCTTTATACCCAACGCAAACAAAACCTCGGCGGCGAACTCACCGGGCAATTAGATAACTCCGAGCTCCAAGACGAGTTCTTTATGATGCGCGTGCGCTTCGACGGCGGCCGCGTGACCCCACAACAGCTTCGCGTGGTGGGAGAGATCTCCCGGGATTTCGCCCGATCCACCGCCGATTTCACCGATCGCCAAAATATCCAACTGCACTGGATCCGCATCGAAGATGTCCCAGAAATCTGGGATCGGCTTGAGGCGGTAGGTCTTTCTACCCTCATGGGCTGCGGCGATGTCCCGCGCGTGATCCTAGGCTCCCCGGTCGCTGGGGTTGCCGCCGATGAGATCATCGATGCCACCCCGGCAATTGATGCCATCGTCGAGGACTACTTGCTGCGCCCCGAATTCCAAAACCTACCGCGCAAGTTCAAGTCAGCCATCTCCGGCAATGCCCGCCAAGACGTCACCCACGAAATTCAAGACGTCGCCTTTATCGGCGTTGAACACCCAGAATATGGCCCCGGATTCGAATGCTTTGTTGGCGGCGGGCTATCCACCAACCCCATGCTTTCGCGCTCCTTAGGCGCATGGGTTCCGCTTGAGCGCGTACCGGAAGTATGGGCTGGTGTAGCAGGCATTTTCCGCGACTATGGCTTCCGGCGCCTGCGCAATCGCGCCCGCTTGAAGTTCCTCGTAGCCCAATGGGGCATTGAAAAATTCCGCCAGGTGCTCGAAGAGGAATACCTAGAAGCCCCGCTTATCGACGGCCCCTCTGCCCCCATCCACCAGGGTGCGCGTGACCACATCGGCGTGCATCAGCAACGCGATGGCCGCTTCTATGTGGGCGTGAAACCCACCGTTGGGCACGCCACCGGCGAACAGCTCATCCAGATCGCCGAGGTAGCTGAGTCCTTTGGCATTCAGCGCATCCGCACCACGCCGGATAAAGAACTGCTCTTTCTCGATGTAGAAGAACGCGACGTTGCTGCGCTTTCCAAGGCCCTTGATGCCACCGGCTTGTACTCCACGCCCAGTGAATTTCGCCGCGGCATTATCTCCTGCACCGGTTTGGAGTTTTGCAAGCTGGCGCACGTGACCACCAAAGCCCGCGCCATTGAGCTCGTCGACGAGCTCGAAGCTCGCCTTGGAGATCTCGACGTTCCCTTGAAGATCTCACTGAATGGCTGCCCCAATTCCTGCGCTCGCACGCAGGTGGCAGACATTGGGCTCAAAGGCCAAACCGTTACCGATGCTGAAGGCAACCGCGTTGAAGGCTTCCAAGTACACCTCGGTGGCGCACTGGGCCTGGAGTGGGGAAGGAAGCTGCGTGGACACAAGGTGATCGCCTCCGAGCTTGGCGATTATGTGGTGCGCGTGGTGGAGAAGTTCAAGCAACAACGCGAAGAGGGCGAGCAGTTCCGTGATTGGGTGCTGCGCGCCAGTGAGGAGGACCTGCAATGAGATTTCGTCGCAAGCCAAACCCCAACCGCAACCACCCACTGCACTGCCCCTATTGCGCCAGCGAAGAACTCTTCCCGGCAGAAGAAAGCGACTTCGCCTGGAGCTGTGTTGCCTGCCTGCGCGTGTTTGAAGTGCTCTTTCACGGCCAAAACGCCCCCGAGCACCAGCCCGAACCAGCCCTATCCACCTCCGAGGCAATCGCCCGATCCGTAGCGAAGGTCAAAGCATGAACCACGCACTCGATAACGCCGTCAAAAGCGCTGAAGAGATCCTCACCTGGGCAAATGAGCATGTCCATGGCTCCATCGCGGTGACGTTATCTATGGAGAACACGGTGCTGGCAGAGTTAGCCAACCGCTACCTTCCCCGCGCAGACTTTCTCTTTTTAGATACCGAGTACCACTTCCCGGAAACCCTTGAAGTGGCCGACGCCGTAGAGCAGCGCTATCCCCAAACACTCGTGCGCGCCACCGCCGAGCTGAGCAGAAAAGAACAGGACCAAAAGTATGGCCCCATGCTCTATATGCGAGATCCCGGCGCCTGCTGCCAGATGCGCAAAGTAGCACCGCTGCACAACACCTTGGCCAACTACGCAGGCTGGGTCACCGGTATCCGCCGTGCCGATGGGCCAAGCCGTGCCGATGCTCCTGGCGTGAGTAAGGATGCGGCCGGACGCTGGAAGATCTCTCCACTGATTCATTGGTCGCTGGAAGATACTGAGGCATTTATCCAATCCGAAGGCCTGATTCGCCACCCGCTGACTACCCAGGGCTACCCCTCCATTGGCTGTGCTACCTGCACGCTTCCGGTAAGCCCCGGCGATGACCCGCGCGCTGGGCGTTGGGCCGGGCATAACAAGACCGAATGTGGCCTGCATGTAGAAGGAGCTCGCTCATGAACACTCAAACCCTCACCCCGCACTTACAAGATCTAGAAAACGAGTCCATCCATATTCTGCGCGAGGTGGCCGGGCAATTTGATACCCCTGCGCTGCTATTTTCCGGTGGCAAGGATTCGGTGGTGGTATTCGAGCTCGCCCGGCGTGCCTTCGCCCCGGCAAAGGTGCCCTTTGAGCTTTTGCACGTTGATACCGGCCACAACTTCCCCGAGGTGATTGCATTTCGCGATGATCTGGTTCGGCGCACCGGGGCGCGTTTGCATGTGGCGTATGTGCAGGACTGGATTGATCGCGGCGAGTTGCAGGAACGCGCCGATGGCACCCGCAATCCGCTGCAAACTGTGCCGCTGGTAGAGACGATCGAGGCCCGCGGCTATGACGCAGTGCTTGGCGGGGCTCGCCGCGATGAGGAGCGAGCCCGGGCGAAAGAACGTGTGTTTTCTGTGCGCGATGCTTTCGGTGGTTGGGATCCGCGCCGGCAGCGCCCTGAATTGTGGAACCTTTATAACGGCGGCCATCAGCCTGGTGAAAACGTGCGCGTATTCCCCATTTCCAACTGGACGGAACAGGATATTTGGGAATATATCGCCGCCCGCAACATTGCATTGCCTCCAATTTATTTTGCCCACGAGCGCGAGGTCTTCGAGCGCGACGGCATGTGGTTGAGCCCAGGGCCTTGGGGCGGGCAAGACCAGCCCCTAGAAACCAAGCAGGTGCGCTATCGCACGGTGGGGGATATGTCGTGCACGGGTGCGGTGCTTTCGCAGGCCAGCACCGTTGAAGAGGTGATTGCCGAGGTAGCCACCTCCACCATGACCGAGCGGGGAGCGACCCGCGCCGACGACAGGCTCAGCGAATCTGCCATGGAAGACCGTAAAAAGGAAGGCTATTTCTGATGACTCTCACCGCCCTTGCCCAGCGCCAAACCCTACGCCTATGCACCGCAGGATCCGTCGACGACGGCAAATCCACCTTCGTTGGCCGCCTGCTGCACGACACTAAATCCGTGCTCGCCGATCAGCTCGCCAGCGTGGAGCGCACCTCCGCCGATCGTGGCTTTGAAGGCCTTGACCTTTCCTTGCTTGTCGACGGCCTGCGTGCCGAACGCGAACAAGGCATCACCATTGATGTGGCCTATCGTTATTTTGCCACTGACAAACGCGCGTTCATCCTCGCCGATACCCCAGGCCACGTGCAGTACACCCGCAACACTGTCACCGGCGTTTCTACCTCCGAGGTGGTGGTATTGCTTGTCGATGCCCGCCACGGCGTGGTGGAACAAACTCGTCGCCATGCACAGGTGGCTGCGCTGCTGGGTGTGCATGATGTGATCCTGGCAGTAAACAAGATCGACTTGGTTGGCTTTGATGAGGCCACCTTTAGAGCCATCGAGGCCGAGTTCCACGCGCTCGCTGCACAACTTGGCATTCAACGCCCCAAGGCCGTGCCCATTTCCGCGCTGCGCGGCGATAATGTGGCCGAGCCTTCTTCCAATATGAGCTGGTACGAAGGCCCCACGGTGCTGTCCTTGTTGGAGCATATTGAGCTACCGGAGCCGGATTTCGATCACTTCCGTTTCCCCATCCAATACGTGATTCGTGACCACGCCAGCGATTACCGAGGCTATGCCGGCCAGGTGCACACCGGGCGCGTGCGCGTGGGCGATGAGGTGCTGCTGCCGGGGCATCGTCGCAGCACGGTGGTTGGCATTGATGGTGGTGTCGGCGATGCCGGCGACTCCATTGTCTTGCGCCTTGCCGATGATATTGACCTCTGCCGTGGGGATCTCATCACCGATGAGTACCGCCCGGAAGACGTGCGCGAATTCGAGGCCACCGTGGTCAGCCTGCACGAGCAGGGCCTGCGCCAAGGCCAGCGTGTGGCCATTCGCTATGGTGCTTCGCTGCAAAAGGCCAAGATTCTTGAGGCTCCCACCCTGGAGCTGAACGATATTGCCACGGTGCGCGTGCTGCTTGCCCAGCCGCTTCCCATCGAGCCCTATGCTGCTCGCGGCAAGGTCGGCGCCATGCTCTTCGTCGACGAGCACAGCGGCGACACCTTAGCTGCGGGGCTTTCGTGAGTGCGCTGGTCACCCTCGCCCATGGCTCGCGCCATCCGGGTGCCGACGTTGCAACGCTGAGCTTTCAAGCCGGCGCCAAGGCCGTTGCCTACTTGGATTTTTCCGAAGACACCTTGGCTGCCGTTGCAAAGCGGCTCCAAGAACACCTGGTGGTTGTGCCGTTGCTGTTTAGCAACGCCTTCCACGCGCGCTTCGACGCACCGCAGGCAGCGCGCGAGGCTGAGGCTTTTGCCCCCATCACCCTGGCCCGCCCTTTGGGGATGGGCCAGGACATCATCGCCGCGCTGCCAGAGCCACAAGCCACCCCGGTGCTGTTTCATGTGGGATCCAAGCGCAGCACCGAGGCCCAGGCATTAGCCCAGCATTTGGGCTGGTTGGAGGTGGCTGCCACCCAAGGGGGAGTGGCTGAGCTTCGTGCGCTGAGCAGCACACATCCCCGCCTGCACGTGATCCCACTGTTTGTCACCGATGGCCTGCTGCTTGCCCAGGCCCGCGAGGCTGATTATCCCGGCGAGGTCATCTTTGATCAGCCCCTTGGTACCAAACTTTCGCCCATTATCCGCGCCCGATTTGAGGAGGCAGTATGAAAAAGCTGCTAGTCATTGCCATCGCTGGTGCTGCTGCCCAGCTTGTCGACGGCGGCATCGGCATGGGTTTCGGTGCGCTTTCTACCTCCATGCTGATCTTCTTGGCAGGCCTTGGCCCTGCGCAGGCCAGCGCGGTGGTACACACCGCCGAGGTTGGCACCACCTTATTTTCGGGGATCAGCCACTGGAAATTCGGCAATATCGACGCCAAGGTGCTGCTCAAAATCGGTGTTCCCGGAGCCATCGGTGCTTTTCTCGGCGCCAATGTGCTCACGCAGCTTTCCTCCGAAGCGGCTAGACCAATTACTCAAACCATCTTGGCGCTGATCGGTGCGAATCTCTTGTGGCGTTTTGCCCGCGGCAAGGCTCGCAGAGTAGAGCGTTCCTATCGCTCAGGCGTGCTGGGTTGCTTGGGATTATTTGGAGGCTTCATCGATGCCTCCGGCGGCGGTGGCTGGGGGCCTGTGACTACCTCATCGCTTTTAAGCATGGGCAGGCAATCGCCACGCAAGATCGTAGGGACAGTCAGCGCCGCGGAATTTCTCGTGTCACTGTCTGCCACCCTCGGCTTCGCCTTCGGCATGCGCGAGGCGCTGTTAGAAAATATTGGCGCGATCATTGCGCTGCTCATCGGTGGCGCGATCACCTCGCCGCTTGCCGCCTGGCTCATTTCACGCATGAACCCCACCGCCCTTGGTGGGCTGGTGGGGACAGCACTCATGGTGGTTAATGTGCCAAGCCTGCCGCTGAAGTTGGTTCTGCTGGCAGTTGGCCTTGGGGTGACGCTTCGAGGCTTTATTAGAAGCAAACAGGAGCGCCCGTTGCGGTCGCGAGTAGTGCGTTCCACTGAGCCAGAGAGTAACCGGCAGGAAGATTTAATCCCCCAAGCCAGGTAGTGGTGGCAATGCCACGGGCTTGAAGCGCCTTCAGGGGATCGCCCAGATTCCCAGAGGCGCTAAAGATGGCTTTGGATACGCGGGCCTTTGCCTCAATTTCCACCTGGAAATCGGTATCGAGCACCAGGTCGTAGAGGGAATCTAATTCAGTATCCACGGGCACGTTGCCAATAAAACGAACGGTAGAAGCGCTTGGCTTGCCCTTGCCATAGGGGGCGAGGCCTGCAGGTGCGGGAGCTTGGTCGATGAGGTCGATGTGCATGGGGCGCTTGCAGGACATGAGGAGGTCCGAGAGGTAAAGGCCAGTGGCGGTAGCACCAACAACTGCAATGCGAAGCATGAGGATCCTCCTTCTAGACTAACTAGTCTGCAAATATAGCACTAAGTGGTTCATGAGGGAAGATCTTTCTAGACCAAGTGGTACGGTTTGGGGCATGCCCCTTTACATCGCAGCCACCGAAGCAGAAGCAAAGTACCTGGATAAGCCCGTATTAATCAGCGGAATAGGCACCCTTGCGGCAGCCATTACCTTGTGCAAGGAATTATCACGCTCCACCCCAGATCGTGTGATTAATTTCGGCACCGCCGGCGCACTGGCGCCAATAAGCGGTGAATTTGAGATCAACGAGGTCATCAAACACGACTTTGATACCGAGACCCTCAAGGCAATCACCGGACTCGACATACCCAACCGCATCACCTTGGAGCCCATAACTGATCTGCCACAGGCACGCCTTGCCACAGGCGATAGCTTTATCGGCTCCAACCAACAACGCCAGGCCCTGCAAACTCGGGCAGATCTGTGCGATATGGAAGGCTATGCCATCGCCGCAGTCTGTGCTGCCTATGAGGTGCCTTGCACCCTGATTAAGCAGGTCAGCGATAACGCCGACGAGCAGGCCGCACGTACCTGGGCGCAGGCAGTAGAGCTGGGGGCGCAACGCCTGGCCGATGTCATAGACAAGCTTTAGCGTTGGCGTCGAAAAGCTACTACCCCCAGTTCATTTTCCGTTCACTTTAACTGTGCATAGTCATCACGAGACTCTCGACATCGCAACGTGAAAGTGACCCTTCCATGTCCAATAGTGCGGCGGATACATCCAACGACAAATACTGGCATCTCACCTTTGGCGGCATGCTCGGTATTACCGTGCTCGCCTTCTTCCTCTGGGCCAACGGCTATGTTTCACCCGAAGCAAACCGTGCAGTGCTGATCACCACCATCGTGTTCGGCGTCTTCATGGCCTTCAACATTGGCGGCAACGACGTCGCCAACTCCTTCGGCACCTCAGTCGGTGCCGGCACCCTCACCATGAAGCAGGCGCTGCTGGTGGCGGCGGTATTTGAAGTCTCCGGTGCTGTGCTTGCCGGCGGGCAAGTGACCGACACCGTGAAATCCGGGATCGTGGATCTCAACGGCATTGACCTCCAACCGATGCAATTCGCCTTCATCATGATGTCCTCGCTGCTTGGCGCCGCGGTGTGGTTGCTGATTGCAACGCGCATGGGCTGGCCGGTATCAACCACCCACTCCATCGTCGGCGGTATCGTCGGCGCGGCCTTGTGCCTTGGACTCTCCGAAGGCCTCGGCGGCTGGGAGATGGTGCAGTGGAATAAGATCGGCCAGATTGCGGTGTCCTGGGTACTCTCACCAGTGCTTGGCTGCCTCGTAGCCCTCGCCCTTTTCGGCTTTATTAAGAAGAAAGTGCTTGGCTACAACGACTCTGCCGATGATGAACTGCGCAAGATCAAAGAAGATCGCCTCGCGCTGCACAAGAACTTCAAGGCCTCCTATGAGCGCCTCAATGAAATTCAGCAATTGGCCTACACCAACGCCATGACCCGCGACGCGGCGCTGATCCAAGCCGCCGATTTCGAGCCCGAGCAGCTCGAAAGCGATTACTACCGCAATCTCTACAAAATTAACTCCCGCCGAAACCAGCTCGATACCCACAAGGCGCTGGAAAACTGGGTGCCCTTCATCGCCGCTGCCGGCTCCGTGCTCATCGGTGCCATGCTGCTGTTCAAGGGATTGAAAAACCTCAACCTGCACTTCACCACGTGGAATAACATCTTCATCCTTGCCATGATCGCCGTGGTGGTGTGGATGGCCGTTGGCGTGATGTCGCGCTCGCTACGCAACCAAGAGCTTTCCCGCGCCACCTTCATCATCTTCTCCTGGATGCAGGTCTTTACCGCCTCGGCATTTGCCTTCTCGCACGGATCCAACGACATCGCCAACGCCATCGGCCCCTTCTCTGCGGTGCTGGACGTGCTCAAAACCAACGAGATCAACTCCAAGGCAGCAGTGCCCACCTGGGCCATGGTCACCTGTGGCGTGGCCTTGATTTCCGGCCTCTGGTTCATCGGCCGCTACGTCATCCAAACCGTGGGTAGCGGGCTGACCAAGATGCACCCCGCCTCTGGTTTTGCCGCCGAGCTCTCTGCAGCCGGCGTGGTGATGCTCGCATCGGTGCTTGGCCTGCCAGTGTCTTCTACCCACATCCTGATCGGTGCTGTGCTCGGTGTGGGCATTGTCAACCGCGCGGCCAACTGGAAGCTGATGAAGCCCATCGCCATGGCCTGGGTGATTACCCTTCCGGCAGCAGCCGCAGTCTCCGCTGTATGCGTGCTCATTCTCAACGGCGTGTGGGGCTAAGCTGCCTTTAGGCAATAAAAAATGGCGCTCTTTCGAGCGCCATTTTTGTGTTTCAACCCTATTCCGGATCAGATTCCTCGATGGTTTTCACCTTCGAATTCTTGCGCAAGCTAATCCTTTCAAGGCGCTCGGCAAGGGTGAGCCCGGCACCGGTATCGGCCTCGGCCTTGGTGGCTAACTCAATATCATCGGTCGTTATCTCACCTGCGCGAAGTGCTACCAGGTCAAAGTGGTAGCGGATCACAACGGCGATGGTGGCGGCAATAGGAACTGCCAAGAAGGCGCCGACGACACCGAAGATGGTAGAGCCCAAGGTCACTGCGAGCAGCACGATGGCGGCGTGCAGGTTCATGGCCTTCGACTGCAGCACCGGCTGCAGCACGTGGCCTTCGATCTGCTGAACCGCGATGATCAGCGCCAGAACGAACAGGGCATTGGTCACGCCGTTGCTTACCAGCGCCACAATCACAGCCAGGGCGCCAGCGGTGAAGGCACCGACGATCGGGATGAAGCCACCGAAGAAGGTAAGCGTGGCAAGCACGAGGGCAAGCGGCACATTCAAGATGAGCAGACCCACGCCAATGAAGATCGCATCGACACCAGAGACAACTGCCTGGGTGCGGATGAAGCCGGAGAGCGTATTCCAGATGCGGTTGAGCAATTCGGTGAGATGCCAACCGGCATTCGGGCCGGTAGCACGGCGGATCATCGGCAGGAACTTGGTGCCATCTTTGAGGAAGAAGAAGGTAAGAATCAGCATCAAGATCAGCGTCATGCCGATGGTGCCGGCGGTAGAAAGCCCGGCGAATACACCAGAGGCGATCTGGCTCGATCGCTCCTGGATCATGCCCGTGATGTCCTTGAGCGCTCCATCAAACTGGGAGGTTTCCAAGTTCAGGGGCGGGCCTTGGACCCATTCGGTCAGGCGCTGGATGCCCTCTTCTGCCTTGGATACCAGGTCCTTGGATTGGCTACGAACGCTCGGGGCCATGGCGGCTACCGCGCCACTGATAATGGCGAAGAAGCCGAGCATGACTAATACCGCCGACAAGGCGGCGGGTACGCCCTTATTGCGTAACCAGCGAACTGGTGGCCACAGCACGGTGGAAACAAGCAGGGCTAGAAGCACCGGCAAGAGGCCGATCCAGACTGCCTGGAGGCCTTTCCAAATCAGTAGTGCTGCAATCACCACGATGATAAAGCGCAAGGCCCAACCGGCGATCCAGCGGCCATCGCGGCCAAGGATGACGGCGCGATCCAGCGGCGGTGCCGAATCCGGAAGCTTCGTATCAAGGCCCTTGGGGCTCGATTCCCCTTCGGCGGCGCGTTCGAGGCTTTGAGTCAGGTCGCGGTCCTGATTTGAGTATTGTTCAGTCACCCGAAAGAGATTGCCATAAAGCGAGGGAAAATCCGCTATTGAGCGGGGAATTTGTGATCAAGCTGTAATCTTGCAGCGGAAAACAGGTCAATTCAGGTGGGGTCTTGGGCAATGGCGCCTGGGAATTGCCAAGCGGCTAAGCGCCCAGCTTCTTGGCTTCCTCATTGAGTTCAAGCAGCGAGGCGCTTGGAATGCCGGGGAGGTTTTCCACGCTAATCACATCCATGCCCGCGGCCTGGGCGGCGAGGACACCGGCCTTGGAATCTTCAATGACGAGCGTCTTATTTGGGGCAACGCCGAGCTCTTGGGCGGCAAGCAAAAAGCCCTGGGGGTCAGGCTTGCCCATGGCGGTGTCTTCGGAGGTAATGACTGCATCGAAAAGGTCGAGCACCTCATTGCGCTCCAAGATTGGCTCTACTAATTCGCGCACTGTGCCGCTTGCCAGGGCGAGCTTGATGCCGTGAGAGTGCAAGGTGCGCAGCAGCTCCTTGGCGCCAGCGAGCAATGTTTGATTGCTCAGTGCGCGGTAATTTTCTACAAAGCCTGCGATCAGTAGCTGGGGATCAACGCCGCGCGGGTGGCCGAGATGCGCGGCGATATCTTTATCATTCCTGCCCCGCGGGAATTCCCCTTCGCTAATTGGCTCCACGCCGAGATCGCTCAGGGCGGTGGAGTACGCCTTCTTTACGATGTGCTCATCGTTGGCGAGGGTGCCCTTGAAGTCGAAAATGACGGCGCTGTAGTTACTAAAGGTGTTCATCAGCTTCACCGTATCCGCTTTCAAACCAAAAGTCGCGGGTGTTTAACAAAAATTCACCTTATCTGACCAGCGAATTCAAAAAATTTTTTAAAAAGTTGAGTCGAGTGGGAACAACTTTGGCTCCTGTGCCGTTGACTTGAGTGACATCGGCTCAAGGCTCTGGTAGTGTCGAGCTCCAGAAGTTGAGCGGATGCGAATCAACTTTATAAACAACAAACAATTGGAGGAACATTCATTATGGGACGCGCAGTAGGTATTGACCTTGGTACCACGAACTCTGTGGTTACTGCTCTTGAAGGTGGCGACCCGGTCGTCATCGCTAACTCAGAAGGTGCACGCACCACCCCTTCGGTGGTCGCCTTCGCTAAGAACGGCGAGGTGCTCGTCGGCCAGTCTGCAAAGAACCAGGCTGTGACCAACGTCGATCGCACCATCCGCTCCGTCAAGCGCCACATCGGCACCGACTGGAACGTGGAGATCGACGATAAGAAGTACACCCCGCAGGAAATCTCCGCTCGCACGCTGATGAAGCTGAAGCGAGACGCTGAATCCTACCTGGGTGATGAAGTTACCGATGCTGTTATTACCGTGCCGGCGTACTTCTCCGACTCCCAGCGTCAGGCCACCAAGGAGGCCGGCCAGATCGCAGGCCTGAACGTGCTGCGTATCGTCAACGAGCCCACCGCCGCTGCTTTGGCATACGGCCTGGAAAAGGGCGAGAAGGAACAGACCATCTTGGTATTTGACCTCGGTGGCGGCACCTTCGACGTCTCCCTGCTCGAAATCGGCGATGGCGTGGTGGAAGTTCGCGCTACCGCTGGTGACAACGAGCTCGGTGGCGACGACTGGGATCAGCGCATCGTGGACTGGTTGGCCGAGAAGTTCAAGTCTTCCCACGGCATCGACCTGACCAAGGACAAGATGGCCCTGCAGCGTCTGCGTGAGGCAGCAGAGAAGGCAAAGATTGAATTGTCTTCCTCCCAGCAGGCAACCATCAACCTGCCCTACATTACCGTTGACCAGGACAAGAACCCGCTGTTCTTGGATGAGACCCTGTCGCGCACCGAATTCCAGCGCATCACCAAGGATCTGCTTGACCGCACCAAGGCTCCCTTCAACCAGGTAATCAAGGACGCAGGCATCTCCGTTGGCGAAATCGACCACGTCGTGCTCGTGGGTGGTTCCACCCGTATGCCCGCTGTGACCGAACTGGTGAAGGAACTCACCGGCGGCAAGGAGCCCAACAAGGGCGTGAACCCCGACGAGGTCGTTGCAGTTGGTGCTGCCCTGCAGGCTGGCGTGCTGCGCGGTGAGGTCAAGGACGTGCTGCTTCTCGACGTCACCCCGCTGTCCCTCGGTATCGAAACCAAGGGTGGCGTGATGACCAAGCTCATCGAGCGCAACACCACCATCCCCACCAAGCGCTCCGAGACCTTCACCACCGCTGACGATAACCAGCCTTCGGTGCAGATCCAGGTCTTCCAGGGTGAGCGCGAGATGGCTGCTCACAACAAGCTGCTCGGCTCCTTCGAGCTCGGTGGCATCGCTCCTGCACCCCGCGGTGTGCCTCAGATCGAGGTGACCTTCGACATCGACGCCAACGGCATCGTGCACGTCACCGCCAAAGACAAGGGCACCGGCAAGGAAAACACCATCAAGATCCAAGATGGTTCCGGCCTTTCCCAAGAGGAAATCGACCGCATGGTCAAAGACGCCGAGGCTCACGCCGAGGAAGACAAGAAGCGTCGCGAGGAGCAAGAGACTCGCAACTCCGCTGAGACGATGGCATACCAGACCCGCAACTTCCTTGAGGAAAACGGTGAGAAGGTATCCGAGGACGTCAAGACCAAGGTGACCGAGGCTGCAGATGCTGTGGACGAGGCACTCAAGGGTGACGACATCGAGGCCATCAAGCAGTCGGTAGAGAAGCTCTCCGAGGTTTCCCAGGAGATGGGTAAGGCCATCTACGAAGCTGAGGCTGCAAAGGCAAACGACGCCCAGGCCGCAGGCGACGACGATGTAGTCGACGCTGAGGTTGTGGACGAGGAGGATGAGAAGAAGTGACGATGCCCGACAATCCCGGCGATCCGGAGCACACTGATCCGGAGGCAACCTCGGCAGAAGCCGCTGAGGCTGCCGCCGATCGGGCGATGCAATCCGATGATCTCGACCCCACGCTCGAAGCCGACGTCGATGCCGCTTTAGCCGAAGAGGATGAGCCAAGCATCGAGGCACAGCTTGCCGAGCGCACCGAAGATCTGCAGCGAGTCAGCGCCGAATACGCCAACTACCGTCGTCGCACCGAACGCGAACGCGCTCAGGGCGTAGAGGTAGCCAAGTCTCAGGTGGTAGTGCAATTGCTGCCCATCCTGGATGATCTCGAACTTGCAGAACAGCACGGTGACCTCGAAGGGCCGCTGAAGTCCACTCGCGACAAGCTCGTCGCTGTAATGGATGGCCTCAAGGTCAAGGCATTCGGCGAAGAAGGCGACGCCTTTGATGCCGAGCGCCACGAGGCCGTGCAAGATCTCTCCGAAGGAGAGGAAAAAGTATTGGGAACTGTGCTGCGGCGCGGTTACCTCATGGGTGATCGTCTCCTTCGCACCGCGATGGTGATTATCGCCGACCCGTCCTAGGAACCGCTAGGACTTTATCGGGGCGCTGCCAGAGCTATACAACCTTTGAGCAGCGCCCCATTTTTTAGCTCACACAATTAGATACACAAAATTATTAGAACACCGTCCGAGAACACCGTTCCCGGAAAGGAGGAGAACAAGCTTATGGCCGCAAAAAATGAATGGGCAGAAAAAGACTATTACGCCGATTTGGGGGTTTCGTCCTCCGCGAGCGAACAGGACATTAAAAAGGCCTATCGCAAACTAGCCCGAGAAAACCACCCTGACTCCCACCCCGGGGACCAGGCCGCCGAGGAACGCTTTAAGCAAGTAGCCGAGGCCTACGACGTGGTGGGCGACCCCGAAAAGCGTAAAGAATACGACGAATTTAAAAAAGCTTTCGCAAGCGGCGGATTCCGTGGCTTCGGAAAGAAAGCGGGGTCCGGTTATGCCGGAGGGTTTCAAGAAGGGTTCGATCTGGGCGACATCTTCGGCCAACGAGGAGGGTTTGCTCAAGAAGACGGTCTTGGGGATATCTTCGGTAGCTTTTTCAACCGCGGCGGTGCTGCTCGCAAACCGAATCGGTCGGCGAGGGGATCGGACGTCCAAACCGAAATAACCCTTGACTTCCGTGAAGCAGCCAAGGGCACAGCGATGCCAATTCAACTCACCGCTGAAGCTCCCTGCGAAACCTGCCACGGTTCCGGCTCCAAGAGCGGCAACGTCACCACCTGTAGCCACTGTGGCGGTAGCGGATTCGTCTCTGAACAAAAAGGCGCCTTCGGCATGTCTGCTCCCTGCCCCTATTGCGGTGGCACGGGCGAGAAGATCGAAGATCCCTGCACCGACTGCGGCGGCACCGGGACTAAGACGCGCACCCGCACCATCACCGTTCGTATTCCCGCCGGTGTGACCGATGGCCAAAAGGTTCGCCTTGCTGGCCAGGGTGAGGCTGGGCGCAATGGGCGCCCCTCGGGCGATCTCTACGTCACGGTGCATGTGAACAAGGACCGGATTTTCCAGCGTTCGGGCGATAACCTCGAAATTACCGTGCCCGTCAGCTTTGCCGAGCTGACCTTGGGCGACACCATTTCCGTTCCCACCCTAGAGCAGCCGGTGAGGGTGAAAATCCCTGCTGGCACACCCAATGGGCGCACCCTGCGCGTGCGTGGACGAGGCATCCAGCGCAAGGGCGCGAAGGCAGGCGATCTGCTTGTCAAGGTGGAAGTGAAGGTGCCGAAGGATCTGGACGCGGCGTCGACAAGCGCTCTTCGCGCCTACGCCCAAGCGGAACGCGATTCCGGATTCAACCCGCGGAAAGATTGGAGCTAAACCATGCGCGAGACGGAAGAGGTTTTTGTTATCTCCGTAGCTGCCGAGCTCGCTGGCATGCATGCGCAAACGCTGCGGACCTATGATCGGCTCGGGATTGTCACCCCGAAGCGCACCCGTGGTGGTGGGCGACGCTATTCGCGTCACGACGTCGAGCTGCTGCGCACCGTGCAGCATCTCAGCCAAGAAGAGGGCGTGAATCTTGCCGGCATCAAGTCGATTATCGAGCTCAAAAGGGAAAACGCCGAGCTCAAAGCGCAGCTCGCCAAGGCTCAGGAAGATATCGCTCGCCTTGAACGCGGCGGGCGCCGAGGCGAGTTGGTGCATGTGCCGCGCTCAACTGCCGTGGTGATGTGGGAACCACGCAGACGCCACGCAAAATAACCCCCAAACCCAGGGCTTTTTACCCAAGCCCTGGGTTTTTCAATTGGGACTAGGATAAGAAGGGTGTTTCATCAAAGCGGAATTTTAGGAATCGGCACCACCGACCACTCTTTTATCGAGTTCGATCTTCGGGAGACAAACGCGGCGGCGCTCAAAGCCATCGTCGAGGCCATCAACGTCCCCACCACCGCTGGCGCCAACGTGGTACTGGGTATTCGCCCAAGCGTGTGGGCAGCGCTTGCCCCTGAAGAAGACGTGCCAAACAACGTGCACGATTTTTCTCAACCCATCGAAGGCCCCGATGGTTTTTCCATGCCAGCAACCCAGCACGATGGTTGGCTCTGGGTGCATGCATCTTCGCGTTCCCAAACCTTTGACGTGGTCAAGCACCTGCTCAAAACCCTTCAGGATGTGCTGGTGCTAAAAACAGAAACCACCGGGTGGGTCTATGAATCCAACCGCGACCTCACCGGCTTTGAAGACGGCACCGAGAACCCAGGTTCCCTGGAAGCCCCCAGCGTGATCGCCGTGCCGGATGGGCAACCAGGCGCAGGTTCAGCGGTGCTGCTCTATCAGTTGTGGCGCCATAAGTCCCAGCAGTGGGAATCCCTGCCGGTTGAAGATCAAGAACTGGCCATGGGGCGCACCAAAGCCGAAAGCGTGGAATTGGATGAAGACCACAAGCCCGACTCCTCCCACGTCGCCCGCACCGTGGTGGAAGTTGAAGGAGAAGAGCTAGAGATTTACCGCCGCAACGTGGCCTACGGCGATCACCTCGACCACGGCACCGTCTTTGTTGGCTTTAGCTTTGATCAGTGGCGCATGGAAGAAATGCTTCGCCGCATGGCCGGCGCCGATGATGGTCCGCGCGATCAAATCACCCGCTACACCGACGCCATCTCCGGTGCTTGGTATGTGTGCCCCTCTATTGATGCGCTGGCAAAATTCCTGGACTAGCCCTTAGCATCTAGGGCCACCTAGCATCTAGGGCGCTAATTCCTGCTTGAGGCGCTCCAGAAATTCTGGATGCGCCGCATATGCGTGACCAAGGCGCGGCAGATCCCATTTTTCGCTGCGATAGCTGCGCGCAGCGGGATCCATGCCATGCAAGGCGCCTTGGTTTGTGCCGCTAAGCCCTATGGGATCCCCGTGGTTCATCACCGCAATGACCTTGGTGTGCTCGTGTTTTGGATACCCCGGCACACCGGGGCTTCCGGCATAAATAATCGTGTCGGCCTCCAGCCCATCGCGGGCGGCATAACCGGTGAGCACAGAACCATAGGAATGCCCCATCACCACGAGTTTGGCTTCTGGGTTTTGGGCTCGCAGTGAGGATTGAAAACGCTGCAAATCCTCGGCACCTACCACCGCAGGCTCGGTGGCGATACCGCCTACAACATGCGGTGGCGCAATATACCCCATCCAGGCAATAGCAGCCCCGCCGGTTGAGGCGGCCACTGTTTTAGCCTCTTCGAGCTTTCTAGGCCAGTGCTCAGGATTGGAAGAACCGACCCCAGGCACCAGGGTCACAATGGATGAGGCGTGTTCGATATCGCCATAGGCCACCACCGCCGTGCCCTCACCGATCTGCAAAATTTGAGCCTCTGGATCTTCTGGCAGTGCCACCTTTTCTGCCGGTTGAGCGCACAAGGCATTGAGCTGTTGTGCGCAGGCACGGTCGAGTTCTTGGCCCATGGCATGAAGCCCAAGATAGAGCGCACCCATGCCCGGGATGGCATTAAACACCTGCTGGGGCAGGCCGGTGATGGCATCAAGGATCTGTTCTAATTCACGCTGGGCGGTGCTGGTGAGCTGCAGGATTTGGGCAATATCTTCATAGATCCCGCTGGTGTGTTGCCAGCGCGCTAATTGGCCGAGCAGCATGCGGTGGCCGGCATCGAAGGCCTCGCCGCTGCTGAACTGAAATCCCCGCTCCCATTGCTGGGCATGCGCCTGCGCAACGCTGAGCAAGCTAGCACGGTTGCCGTGGTGAATGGCAGCGGCTGCGGCTAACTCGGAGGCTTTGAGCGGGGTGCTCATGGTGCTTCCTTGCGCCCAAGGGCATGGCCTAGTTGCTGATCAATCCGGTACATCTTGTGCACGAGGGCAGCGATGTCGAGGCAGGAGACGTCGATAAGCTGCTCGCTTTTGCGCAATGCTTGTTCTAGCCGTTGCTCAAGCGCGCCGAGGGCCTGGGCGCTGAGGCTTGGGCGGATGGAGGTGGTGTTGGGGCCAATGGGGCGGAACGTGAGGTGTTGCAGTAATTCGCTAGTGACGTGCATGCCTGTATGGTCATCCGTGCCGTGGGGTGGTGCCAAGCGCTGAGGGGAAATTTTTCTGCACACCTGCCAAATCTGTGGATAAGTAGCTAGGCTGTGGAATATGCGTATCGCTGTGGCACAAATTACTTCCGGCGCCGATAAGGCGGAGAACCTTCAGCTCGTTGCCGACTACGCCCGTCGGGCAGCAGAGCAAAAAGCGCAATTGGTGGTGTTTCCCGAGGCCACCATGCAAGGCTTTGGCACAGGCAGGTTGGATACCCAGGCCGAGCCTGCCCACGGCCCTTTTGCCAAAGAGGTTGAGGCGCTGGCTCAAGAACTTGGCATCACCATCGTTCTAGGCATGTTTAGCCCCGCTGACCAGGTGGAACGCGAGGATAAGACCATTCATCGCATTGATAACCTCGCCATCGTGCGCGGTGAGGCCACGGCCGAGTACCGCAAAATTCATACCTATGATGCCTTTGGCTATCGCGAATCCGACACGGTGCGCCCAGGCGAGCAGCTTTGCACCTTTGAGCTTTTCGACGTCACCTTCGGCATCGCTGTCTGCTTCGATATCCGATACCCGGAGCAGTTCCGCCAGCTCGCACGAGACGGCGCGGAGGTGATCTTGGTGCCAGCATCCTGGAATGATGGCGAAGATAAGTTGCGTCAATGGCGCCTGCTCAGCAGCGCACGCGCCCTCGATAGCACCGCCTTCGTGGTTGCCTGTGGCCAGGCAAAACCCCAAGATGATCGCCCCAAGGATGCCCCGACAGGCATTGGCTATTCGCGAGTTCTCGATCCCACTGGTGCGGTGTTGGCAGAAGCCGGTGCCGATCCGGAATTGCTTGTCGTGGATATTGATCCCGAGCAGGTGGCGAAGGTGCGAAAGACCCTGCCGGTGCTCTAGCTGCGCCAAAAAGGCGTGAAGGTGAAGTGCTGAGTAGCGATCTGCTCCGGTGGGGCGCCTGCTTGGATTAAGGCCTCTTGGCTTTGGCGCACCTCGGTTTCGGGGCCTGCGATGAGGATATTGCGATCACCCCAACTGCCATAACCTGCGAGCACTTCTCCTGCCTGGCCCACCTGAGGCAGGTGAAGGCCGCGTGGTGGCTGGGAGTGAGAGGTGGGGCGAACCCACCAATCATTTTCTTCATTGCGCACAATTGGCATCACCATGAGCCAGGGGGCGGCGCTGGCTATCTGCCACAGCCCCGCAAGCTCATAGAGCTCGCCGGGGTAGTCTGCCGCGAAGGCGACGTGGGTGCGTGGCGGCTCGGGTTGGGAAAAGAGCGATAAAATAATTGGGCGCAATGCAGCCAGCCCGGTGCTGTGCGCGATGAACAAGTTATCCAGCGCCGGATCAAAGGCGAATCCTCCCCGGCCTTGGCCGATGAGCCATTGATCGCCTAAACGAGCGTTGCATTCACCAAAGATGTGAAACTCCACCTGCCCGGCGTCGTTGGCCGGAATGGCGGGAAAGAGGTAGCGGCGATGGCCAAAAATATCGGTGACCGGCACGTATTGGCCCGGCTGATAGTTCAGTGGGGCCTCTGCTACCAGGCGCACCACGGTGATGCGCCGGGCCCGCTTTTCTGTGTGCAGCACCCTGGCGTTTATCAATGGTTCAGCAATAGCGCCTTGGAGCGCTTTGGCTGCGGCTTGGATGTGGCGTTCTGCTTCGAGCACCTCACTAAAGGGGAGGTCCTGGCAAAGATCTCGAATGGCCTGGCTAATGCGGGCAGCATCGATGTGCTCAATGCCGCAGGCGGCGATGGCCGGGGCGTGTTCGCGCACGCGCTGGCTGAGGTCTTGTTCACTGGCGGCGATGGTGGCGTCGGTGAGTTGCTCGCCAAAGCGGTGGTGGCCAAAAGCAGCCGAGCGCAGCGCTTCGCGTTGATCTGCGAGGCGCTGCGCAACGGTTGGTTCATTCACGATGTATAGGTTACTGCACGCTATAGCCTTCGACTGGCCCTGCTTGATTGGGTTTCCACCCAAGCGCGGGAGCCACGTGTTGGGCGAAGTTGGCAAGGATGGATTGGTTGATCTCCACACCGGCCTGGTTGGGGATGGTGAGCATGAGCGTATCGGCTGCTTGCACCGCTTCATCATCTAACAATTGCTCGATGAGCTTATCGGGCTCATCCACATATGTGCGCCCGAAGGTGCCGGTGGTGCCATCGATCATGCCGATGGAATCCTTGTGCTCGCCAAAGCCGAAGAGCTGGCGGTCGCGCTCGTTGAGCACCGGAAAAACAGAGCGCGATACTGAAACGCGCGGGGTCCAGTCGTGGCCTGCTTCCTTCCATGCTGCGCGATAACGCTCGATCTGCTCGGCCTGGAGTTCAGAGAGGCTTTGGCCGGTGGCCTCAAGCACCAGGGTGGAGCTCATCAGATTCACGCCTTCGCGCGCTGCCTGCTCGGCACTGGCGTGGGTTGCCGCACCCCACCAGATCCGCCGATCCAAACCAGGGGAGTGCGGTAATACGGGTAGCTCGGCGCCGGGGCGGTAGAGCTGCGGGTATTGTGCGCCTGCGCCTGCTGCTTTGGCCATGGCTTGGCCGCGCACGGCTTTGAGGAACTTCTCGTAGTGCTCGCGGGCAATATCGGCGCCGCGTGGGTCGGTGGAGCCTGTGTAGCCGAAGGCTTCCCAGCCGCGTTCTGCGGGTTCGGGTGATCCGCGCGATACGCCGAGTGCCACGCGCCCATCGGCGATTTGATCAAGCGCCGCTGCTTCTTCTGCCAGGTAAAGGGGGTTTTCATAGCGCATATCGATCACGCCGGTGCCTACCTCGATGTGCTTGGTAGTAGCGGCGATGGCGCCGAGCAGGGGCATGGGGGAGGCGTTTTGGGGTGCGAAGTGGTGGACGCGGAAGTAGGCACCGTTCACACCGATCTCGTCTGCGGCTTGGGAGAGCTCGATTGCTTGTTTGAGCGTCTCTTTGCCGTTGGGGTGTCCGTTGAGGTTGTAGTGGCCGAAACTAAGGAATCCGAATGCTTTCATAAGCCCATGATAGGTGATGTATCAACAAAAAGTCAAGAACTTATATCTCCGCAGCTCATCTACCCGAATGCTTGGTCATGGTTGCGCCAATTTACTATGTGCATAGACCCTTCTCGCACAAAGGAGAACCCTCGTGGAATTCACCCCATTCACCATGATGGAAGATGTTGGATTCATCTCGATCCTGATGGTGGTAGGCACCTTCATGCGCAGGCACTTCGCCTGGTTCCGCAAATTGCTCATCCCCGCATCCATTACCGCCGGACTCCTCGGCCTTCTTCTTGGCCCAGAAGTACTTGGCATCATCCCCTTTTCCAATAACCTCGGCGCATACTCCACGCTGCTGATCGCCGTGGTCTTTGCCTCCATGCCATACACCATGAACTTCAACGCCGGTGAGGCCGCAAAAGCTCGCAATATGTGGGCCTTTTCCACCAGCATGTTCTTAGGGCAGTGGGGCATTTTCATTCTCGTTGGCGTGCTCTTCGTAGCGCCCATCTGGGGCACAGAAGACTGGTTTGGCATGATGCTGCCCGTGGGCTTCGTGGGCGGATTCGGCACCGCAGCAGCAGTGGGCAGCGCGCTCGACGATTCCGGTGTTGCCGCCTCCCTCGGATTCACCTCCGCCACGGTGGGCACTCTTGCCGCTATCGTTGGCGGCATCATCATGGCCAACTGGGCCATCCGTACCGGGCGCACGAACACCTTGCCCAAAGAGCTTCCCTGGGAGCTTCGCAGCGGCCACTATGAAGACCGCGAAAATCGCCCCTCCATCGGTAGCGCAACCACGAACCCCTCGAGCATTGAGCCCCTGGCCTTGCACTTCGGCTTTATCGTGGTCACGGTCCTATTTGCCTACCTTGCCCAGCAGGGCATTAGCGCGCTTTTCCCAAGCGTGTCCATCCCGCTGTTCGCCCTGTCCTTTGTGGCCGGTATCTGTGGTGTGATCTTTCTTAAGGTCATCCGCCGCCCGCATTATCTTGACCCCCAAACGGTCAAGTCCATCTCCGGCGGTTCCACCGACTTCCTCATCGCCTTCGGCATCGCCTCCATCGTGCCCGCGGCCGTCGCAAGCTACCTGGTGCCGCTGCTGCTGCTCTTTGTCCTCGGCGTGATCTACTGCCTGGTGTTTGCTCTGGTGATCGCACCGAAGTTCTTCGGCGAGCAATGGTTCGAGCGAGGCCTCTTCGGTTGGGGTTGGGCTACTGCCGCGGTGGCAACGGGCATTGCCTTGCTCAAGATCGTCGATCCCGATCTCAGGTCCGGTGCTTTGAGTGAATACGGCGTGGCCTACGTCGGTTTTGCCCCCTTTGAAATCGGCATGACTATCCTGGCGCCGCTGGCCGTGATTGGTGGCTTTGTACTGGGCTTAGGCATAGCCGGAACGGCGGCTGCGTTGGTGATTGTGGCGCTTCCCTTCCTTTTAGGGTGGACGCGGCAAAAATCTTGAACTTGAGTGGAACAAACTCAACTTTCTTAGCGTTGTGTCCTATGAGTGCGGTAGGAAACCGCATAAAGAAAGGACACAACAACAATGAACGCATTTAATCCAACTACGAAAACACAGGAAGCCCTGCAGCAAGCGCTGCAGCAGGCTTCGGCAAAGGGCAACCCCGATATACGCCCGGAGCATTTACTTTCGGCTATTTTGAGCCAAGAAGATGGCATTGCCATCCCGGTGCTGCGCGCTACCGGTGTAGACCCTCAGACGGTGCTCGAAGAGGCACGCGCGCTGGTGGATAAACTCCCCAGCGCCGAGGGAGCCAATATGGCCAACCCGAACTTTAACCGGGATGCTTTAAACGCACTCAATGCTGCACAGGAGTTAGCAGGAGAGCTTGGCGACGAATACGTATCCACCGAAGTGCTGCTCGCAGGCATTGCCCGCGGCAAATCGGAGGCAGCCGAGTTATTGACCAAGCGTGGGGCTACCTACGACGTGATCAAGGGTGTCTTCCCTTCGGTTCGCGGCAATAAGAAGGTCACGAACGAGGATCCCGAAGGCCAATTCCAGGCATTAGAGAAGTACTCCACCGACCTCACCGCTCGCGCACGCGAAGGCAAGATTGACCCGGTGATCGGCCGCGATGCTGAGATTCGTCGCGTGGTGCAGGTGCTTTCGCGCCGTACCAAGAACAACCCGGTGCTCATCGGTGAACCCGGCGTTGGTAAAACGGCCATCGTCGAAGGGCTTGCTCGCCGCATCGTTGCAGGCGATGTGCCTGAAAGCTTGAAGGGCAAGACCTTAATTAGCTTGGATCTTGGCTCGATGGTTGCCGGTGCGAAGTACCGCGGCGAATTCGAGGAGCGCCTCAAGGCTGTCTTAGACGAGATCAAGAGCGCCGAAGGTGAGATCATTACCTTCATCGACGAGCTGCACACCATCGTTGGTGCCGGTGCCACCGGCGATTCTGCGATGGATGCCGGCAATATGATTAAGCCTTTGCTGGCTCGCGGCGAGCTGCGCCTGGTGGGTGCCACCACGCTGGATGAGTACCGCAAGTACATCGAAAAAGATGCCGCGCTGGAGCGTCGTTTCCAGCAGGTCTTTGTTGGTGAGCCTTCGGTAGAAGATGCCGTTGGTATCTTGCGTGGCCTCAAGGAGCGCTACGAGGTGCACCACGGTGTGCGTATCCAAGACTCCGCATTGGTGGCAGCCGCAACGCTTTCGGATCGCTACATCACCTCCCGCTTCCTGCCGGATAAGGCCATTGACTTGGTCGACGAGGCAGCATCGCGCCTGCGCATGGAGATCGACTCCTCCCCGCAGGAGATCGATGAGCTTGAGCGCATCGTGCGCCGCCTCGAAATCGAGGAGATGGCGTTGGCCAAGGAAACCGATGCCGCTTCCAAGGAACGTCTAGAAAAGCTGCGCCAAGAGCTTGCCGACGAACGCGAAACCCTCGGCGAACTCAAAGCACGCTGGAATAACGAAAAGGGTGCCGTCAATAAGGTGCGCGAGGCCAAAGAGGAACTGGAGCGCTTGCGCCAGGAATCTGAGATTGCCGAGCGCGATGGTGATTATGGCCGAGTAGCTGAGCTGCGCTACGGACGCATCCCGGAGCTGGAAAAAGAGGTGGAAGAAGCCGAGGCCGATACCGTGGATACCACGATGATCTCGGAGGAAGTCACCCCGGATACCATCGCCGAAGTTGTGTCTGCGTGGACGGGTATTCCTGCCGGCAAGATGCTGCAGGGCGAAACCCAGAAGCTGCTCAATATGGAGCTGGAATTGGGTGCCCGAGTGGTAGGCCAGCACGAGGCTGTGCAGGCAGTATCCGATGCTGTGCGCCGTGCTCGCGCCGGTGTTGCCGACCCGAATCGACCCACCGGTTCCTTCCTCTTCCTTGGACCTACAGGTGTGGGTAAGACGGAGCTTGCCAAGGCGTTGGCGGAGTTCATGTTCGATGATGAGCGCGCCATGGTTCGCATCGATATGTCGGAGTTCGGCGAGAAGCACGCCGTGGCTCGCCTCGTTGGTGCCCCTCCCGGGTACGTTGGCTATGACCAAGGTGGCCAGCTCACCGAGGCAGTGCGACGCCGCCCCTACACCGTCGTGCTGTTCGACGAGGTAGAAAAGGCTCACCCGGACGTCTTCGATATCCTCTTGCAGGTGCTCGACGAGGGCAGGCTTACCGACGGCCAAGGTCGCACCGTCGACTTCCGCAACACCGTGCTGATCTTGACCTCCAACCTCGGCGCCGGTGGTACGCGTGAGCAGATGATGGATGCCGTCAAGCACGCCTTCAAGCCGGAGTTTGTTAACCGCCTTGATGATGTAGTGATTTTCGATCCGCTGAGCGAGGATCAACTCACCAGCATCGTGGATATTCAGCTTCGCCAGCTTGCACAGCGCCTCGAAGGCCGCCGCTTGATCCTGGACGTCTCCGATGCCGCCAAGCTGTGGCTTGCCGAGCGTGGCTACGATCCCGCCTACGGCGCACGTCCTTTGCGTCGCCTGATCCAGCAGGCCATTGGCGATCAACTGGCCAAGAGGCTGCTAGCCGGCGAGGTTCGCGACGGCGATACCGTGCATGTGGATGTTGCCGACGGTGGCGAGCACTTGGATGTAGAGGCTCGCTAAATCCAACCGGATTCCCTGGCGCGCAGGAACGCCTCACAGCGATTCTGCGCGCCAATGCTTCTTGGGGCTCGGGGGTAGCGGGCGTTTTTTTTTGATGTACGCTCGGCGATTCAGACCAATGCTCGCCAGGAAAGGATGATCATGACCCGCTACTATTCTGCGCTCTTGACCTTTATGTTTACCTTGCCGATTCTGGGCTTGGCCTTTGATTGGTTCAGCTTTGAAAAGGGGTACGCAGCAACAATAATTGCATCATTGGGTGCGGCTGTCGTTGCCTACTTCCTGACGCCGAAGAGGCGTTCCACTAAGGCCGATTTCGGGCAGAAGCTCCAATAATTCGCACCGGCCAGCATCAAAGCGAATTGCATGCGCGGCTCTTCAACAAGGCGGCGTGTCGCATTTACGACTACTTTGACGAAGCTTTGGAACGGCGGTGGGTAGCAGTGGGATAGGCGTCGGGGTCTTCTCGGCTAACTCGGTACGCCACTTCGAAGTGGTGGAGCGGAAGGGGCCTTCTTCAAGGGCCTGCCGCCTCATCGCCCCAGCGGCGAGGCCGAGATCGGTAAGTTCCTCCAGCTTGTGGAGGTGCGTCGCAGTGGAGGGTGGTGCGTCCACGGTTAATCTCCCGAGCCTCTGGGGGCGGCCATGTTAGCGTGGGTTCATGAGAAACCCGTGGAAAGATCTAGCTATCAACGGTGATGGCAAGTACGTGGCGGATTGTGATAAGGATTACCTTCGTTCGTTTGATGAAATTACAGACGATAAGATGAAGCTTCAGCTAAAAGTTCTACCTGAGCCATTCATTGGAGATCCTGCCACCGCCTCTTTTGTAGCGCTGCAGCTGAATCCTGGCGTCGCACCTTCGGACGATTATGAAAAGGGAATCTCTAGCGACTACAGGGCTTTCAAACCAAAGCACGAAGATATTCTCGCCAATCTCACCGGCGAGAGAAGGGAAATGTATTGGGCTGAACCCACTCCGAATCTCGGCGAGGGTGACAAAGAACTCTATAGTGCGCCACACACTTGGTACTTCGGTGCCGAAATCAAAACGAAATCTGGATGGGAGCACCGATTTGCGTGGCGTTCCCGCTTTCAGCTCCTGCTACTTGCTCTGTCCTCACAGCAGGCTCGAAGCGAGCTGAGAAAGCTGCAACCACCGTCAATCGGTGAATTTCATGAAGTCGTTCTCAACGCTGAAGGTGAGAATTTCCCCTCTAGTCTTAATCGCGCGTACGGGATTCTTAGAAAGAATTTCGCCGTAATTGAATATTTTCCCTACCATTCTGAAAAGGCCGATCGAAATCAGATCCGGAAGTCAAATCTACCTAGCCAGGAATATACATCACATCTTCTTGATCAGGCAATTGACAACGGAGCTTACATTTTCCTGACGAGGTCAGTCACCCCATGGGGAAATCTCTCAGCCAAGTTGCTACAACGCGGTGAGCAGCTCATCATTGCGGCTGCCCCCCAGTCTCCCACCTTCACGCCTGGAAATGTTTGTAAGTGGGATATTACGACGGGTAGGAAGGGAGCCAAAGATCCGAACCTGTTCTGGAAGGTCGTAGAAAAACTCGATCCGGAGGAATGACGTCGAAGGACGCACCGGCCGAGCAAACTATCGCGCGGGCCTGTCTGCGCTATCCGAGGAGCGGCCAGGCGGCGGCTCCAAAGCGGCGCCCCTCCACCCACGATTCAAGCGGAACCGAGCTACCGACCATTGTCGCGGTGGTGTAGAAGCGGACTGCATGCTTGAGAAACTACTGCAATATAGGAAGAAGCTGAGTCGTGCACCCGGGGCTCTGCGGACAACCATGGCGGTGTCGTTATCCCTTGCTCCTTTCGTCTTAAATTGCATTTCCTTGTAGCTTTCACGGTTGAGGGATTGTTTGCTGGGACCTGTGCGAGCTCTCCGGCATCGTCCCGACGAGGACAATGTTGTCGGTAGATCAGTGAAGGGCAGGATAAACAGGGGTACGCCTCCGGATGGCGGATGAGCAACCATATCTCCAGCACAAACGCCACTATCTGCTTGACGGTGCTTGGTCGAATCAGATCGTAGCCACAACCCGTGTTCTGGTAAGACAGAACGTCCTTGGTACAGGGCGATCCGCCGCGCTGAGGCTGGCATTATTTTCCAGCAACTCGCGGATCATCGGCTCTGCAGACAAGTATGCTTCACCTTCCGCAATCCGCCTACGGTGGAAGATAATTCGGAAACTGTTGAGATCTGCTTGGATCAGCGGGGGAGACTTGAGGGTGTCTGCCAATGACTTCCTCATCGCCTGGATCTCCGTGCCGACCACGCCTTGAATATTGACCGTGCGTTCGGGTGGGAATCCAATTGGTTTTACCCAGGCAGATTCCCTACTTGCCGAAGGATCGTCACACCCCCACGCCGGGGGATCGCGCCCCTACACCTCAACCCTGCCTTGGGCGCGAAAGCTCCAGCAGCATTTGGGTAAAACGAGATGGGTTGAGTTGAGTGTTGTGAGTTCCTGAACTATTGATAGCTACCACGTTTGAATAGCAGAGATGGCTGCTTCTCACGTCTCAAACTCCGCGATCTTAGGCTCGACGGTGTCTTCCAGGCGGTTGGATAAATGTCTCGCCAATGACCAGCAGCGGCACCACAAATAGCAGTGCGATGGTGGTGATGTACATGGTGTTTTCTCCGCCGAAGGTGGGACCTTCGGTGCCTAAGGTGCCTGCCAGGGGTGGCAGATACATTGCCACTGCGACGGCGCCGAGTGCCCAGGCCAGTTCGCGTAAGGGGCCTTTGATGGCGAAGGCGCCGGCGATAAGCAAGGCAGCCACGCAAAAATAGTGAGCCCACACAATTGAGCTAAAGCTCACGGTGCATACGTAGCCGACGGTGCCGAGGATCGCGAAGCGGCGGCGCTCGTTGAGCAGCGCGGCAATGCCGGCGAGCGCTGCAGCGCCGAAGGCTAGGCCATAGTTGAGCACCTTGAGCCCGGTGGGAACTTCTGATCCATCGAGGCTGCTCACCACCAGGGAGTCGTCTACCTTATCGCCTAAGTGTTGGGAGTAGAGCGAAAGGTTCGCGCCACCTACTTGGACTTGATCGCCGATGGTGCTGATGCGCTGAATCCAGGCGCTAAAGATCTCCGGCCCAAAGGCGATAAAGGATAGGATCACCACCGCCGATGCGGCACTTCCAGCGACAAACGCAGCTCTTCTACGACTCGGGAACAACAGCAGCAGCACAATCAGCACCAGTGGGGTGAGTTTAATGGCGGCCACGATGCCAAGGCTGAGCCCTGCGCGGATTGGTTGATGCTGCGCCATCGCTAGGGCATAGGCCACAGCCGCCACGATTAATGGCGTGGTCTGCCCAATCCAGAGCGAAAATTGCAAGGGGAAAGAAATCAGTAGCAGCACCATGCCTGGCAGTACTGCCTGGATGGGTGCGGTGTGGCCGCGCCAGAGGTAGTAGGCACTTGCGGCGATCACGGCGCAGCCAAGACAGGAGAGGTATGTCAGCCCAAGTGCGGCGGCTTGTGCGCTGATGCCGATGTTGGCAAGCAGGCTAAAAAACCACGCAACGGCTGGAATGTGCACATAGGGGTGGGGGTGGGGTGCGATATCGGCGATGCTTGGTGCGAGATCCGTCCAGGGGCCTGCGCCCAGGCTGCTGAAATCCCGGGGGTCGTAGTCGTAGATGTGGATGGGGTCGATGCCTTCCGCCACCATTTTGCCGGCTAGCCAGAGGGAGGCGAAGTCATCTACCTGCCATCGGTACTGCACAAACCAGGTGGCGAAAAATGCAATAATCGCTGCGAAAGCCCAGGTCGACTTATTCATAAGTGGGGCGTGGTCGCGATTATGCAAGGCTTTATTCTCCTGAATCCTGGGTTGTTTTGTTCATGGTAGTTGGCTGATGCAGTGGTGTTGGCATCGACGTTGCTTTTGCGTTTGGGTTGCGTCGAAAAGCTTAAAAATGTGACTCAATTTACTCCAATGAGCATTCCGCGGGTGCCCCCTTTAGTATCGGGTGCATGAGCATCACTATCTCTGCTGAAGAACTTGCCCAACGAATTCACTCTGGCAGCAACAACATTCTGCTGGCCAGCCTGTGGTCCGCAAACGAAGGCGGCGGCTTCGCGCAGTTCAATTCCGAGCACATCCCTACCGCAAAATTCTGCGATCCCGCAGCGGCCCTGGCCGGCATTCCAGGTTCCTCTTCTGGCCGTAACCCCCTGCCCAGCACCGATATTTTGGATCGTTGGTTTAATCGTTGGGGCCTTCGTGATGATCGCCAAGTGGTGGTCTACGACAATTTCCGTGGGCTCTATTCAGCGCGTGCCTGGTGGGTGCTCAAGTGGGCGGGCGTGCAAGACGTTGTCGTCCTTGATGGTGGTCAGGCGCACTGGGAAGCCACCGGCCATCAACTCATCGGGGGTCCTGGCAATCCTCGCGGTTTTTCCAATATCACCTCCAATCCCGGCCAACTGCCCACTGCCACCATCGAAGATGTGAAAAAGCACGATGGCATTTTGCTGGATGCCCGTGAGCGTAATCGCTTCGCAGGCCGCAAAGAGTTCCTCGACCTCAAGGCAGGCCACATCCCGGGCGCGATCAACATCCCCACCCGCGAGGTGCTCAATGAGGATCTCACCTTCAAATCGCCTGAGCAATTGCGCGATATTTTCCACGAGGCGGGAATTGAATCGGCAGACGATGTGATCATTTATTCCGGCTCCGGCAACCACTCTGCGCAGGTCATCATGGCTATGGAGATGGCTGGCATCGGCATTCCGCGCCACTATATCGGCGGTTGGTCGCAGTGGTGCGCCGATGAAAGCAACCCCGTGGAGCGTGGCGACTAAACTAAACCCATGCTCTTTTTCCTCGCAGCACTCCTTGGGCTACTGGGCGTAGCCCTTTGGCTTTTCGACGTCCAACGCGCCCGTGGCCAACGTGACGTCGTTTCGGCCGAGGCTCCCACTCCCAGCGCGGAGCTTGGCCAGGAGGAAATTGAAAACCCCGAAGATTTAGCCAGCCCTCCACTGCCAGAGCAGCAGCCGAACCCGAGAAAAGCCCCGCGCTTTGCAGGGCTTCCTGGCTCTGCCAGGAGGCAGAAGCGTCAGTGGGCTGCGCAGCAGGGCTTTGCGTTTAGCAATGGCGATGAATTGCTCTCCCAGGAGTGGGAACGCGGCCCAGAAGGCACGGCCAAGAATGTGGTCAGTGGGGTAGTGCGCGGCAATGAGGTGCGCCTTTTCGATATCGCCGGCACCACCATGATGGCTGCCCGCCGAAGCGCTTTTTCGGAGCACCTGCTGTGGGCAAGCCGCGAGGATGGCCCGCCCGAGGAACTGGTGCGCATCGCTAACCGCGGTGGTTTTTATATCTACGGCAGTGATCAGGGCGCGGTGCAAAGGGTGCTCGACCAAAGAGCAGAGGAGGCCTTCGCTGGCCTGCCTGATGCGGTGCAGCAGGTGTGGTGCGAGGCCGATTGGGTGCTCGCCACCTTCATCCGCGGCCACCAGCCCGAAGATTGGGATCGAGCCGCCGAGGCCCTATCGCTGCTGGCCGACGCCGCCATGGTGTTGCCTCGTCGCGGCAACACCGATTTTGGGGTGGAGTATGAAGATCTTGATCCCACAAGGCCACTTCCCCCTGCCCCTGATGCGCAGGAATTGGCGCCTGAAGAACCCACCATCGCGGTCCCAGAGGTTGAAGAAGCTCCGGTGGTGGTGGAGCTTCCCAGCCGAAGTGCCACAATAGCCAAAGGTGCAATCGAGCAGCGGCCCCTTGGTGGCGACGAGGTTGAGGCCATCGGCACTGGGCACAAGCCCGCGCCGAGCGATTTCCAGGGCACGAGGGTGCTTCGGGATCTCAGCAAAGGTTCGAGCATTTTTGAAGATATTGCCCGCGAGATGGGCACCGACCCCTTAGAAAAGGACGCAGAGGATGAATAAGAAACAACAACTGGCGCAATTGGTTCAGAAGCTTGCGGTGGTGCACGGCAAGGTCACCTTATCTTCTGGCAAAGAGGCCGATTATTACGTCGATTTGCGTCGCGCCACCTTGCACCATGAGGCTTCTGCGCTCATTGGTGAGCTTTTGCGCGAGCTCACCGCGGACTTGGATTATGTGGCGGCCGGTGGCCTGACCTTGGGTGCCGATCCGGTGGCTACCGCCATCATGCACGCCCAGGGTCGTCCAATCGATGCGTTTGTGGTGCGTAAGGAAGCAAAAAAGCATGGCATGCAGCGCCGTATTGAAGGCCCCGATGTGGTGGGCAAGAAGGTGCTCGTTGTTGAAGACACCACCACCACCGGCAATTCTCCGCTGACGGCCGTGGCTGCACTCAAAGAGGCCGGTGCCGAGGTTGTGGGCGTGGCTACCGTAGTGGATCGCAATACTGGTGCCGCCGATGTGATTGCTGCTGAAGGTCTTGAGTACCGATACATTCTGGGGTTGGAAGATCTTGGTCTTGAGTGATCAACCAGGCCCTACCGAGTGGGGCGAATCTCGCCACGGTGTCGGGCCTTGGGAGGTAGAACACCCCGGGCAGCCAGCCGACGATCTCCGCTTTGATCCAGAATTGCTGGCAGAAGGGGATCGGCGCAATGTTGTCGACGCCTATCGCTATTGGCGCCGCGAAGCCATCGTGAGCGATATCGATAGCCGCCGCCACGAGCTGCATATTGCCATTGAGAATTTCGAGCACGACGCCAATATCGGCACCGTGGTGCGCACTGCCAATGCCTTCGCGGTGGATACCGTGCATATTGTTGGGCGCAAGCGTTGGAATCGTCGCGGGGCGATGGTCACGGACCGCTATCAACACCTCATGCACCACCCCAGTACCGCTGAATTGATGCAGTGGGCCAAGGAAGAAAACATTGTGGTGGTGGCAATTGATAACACCCCCGGCTCAGTGCCTCTAGAAACTGCGGAGTTGCCTAAGCGTTGCCTCTTGCTCTTCGGGCAGGAAGGCCCCGGTGTTTCCGATGATGCAAGCGATCTAGCAGCAATGACTTGTTCTATTGCACAATTTGGTTCCACACGATCAATTAATGTTGGTGTGGCCGCCGGGATTGCCATGCATGCGTGGATTCGCCAGCATGCCGATTTGAACAAGGCCTGGTAGCGCTATACTGGCTGCCAAATTGTGCCTACATGATGGAATGAGGTTGCTGTGCCTGAAATGTGGTTGCATCGAGCCGATCTTGCCGAGCAGGCCATCAATGATCGTCATGCGCAGACACTGTGGCTTTTGCCCAAGACGAACCTCGCCGTAGTGGCCTGGCCGCCAAATACCAAAGAAAAGCTGCATTATCGCTGGCATTATTGGTGGCAGGCGCACTATTTGGATTGCCTTGTCGACGCAGCCTCGCGCCGCGGCACAAAGGTGCGCAAAGCCCGTATCCGCCGCACAGTCCTAGGCTTGCGGGTACGCCAATTAGGTCGATTAACGCGCAATAAGTATTACGACGATAAGCTCTGGCTGGCCCTGGCTTTAGCGCGTGTGCGCAAGCTGGAATCGAAGGCCAAGCCAAAATATTTGCGCGAGCTTGAACGCAATATTCTTCAAGGCATGGATCCCACCACCGGGGTATTGCCGTGGCGCGAAGGCGAGCACTTCTTCAATGTGCCCACCAATGGTCCGGCGGCGATTATGGCTGCACGCAATGGTGATATCGCTACCGCACGCCGTTTGGTGGATTGGATGATCGATCACCTGCTAGCGCCGAATGGTCTGATCATGGATGGCATCCGCATGAGCATGGAAGGCCCCAAGGTGGTCAAGCCCACCCACCCCTATTGCCAGGGCGTTGTCATTGGTGCCTGCATTGAAATTGCCGAGGCCTTGCGCGAAAGCGATTATGAAGCCTCCGTGCGATATCTCACTCATGCGCGTTCCCTAGTTCACGCCGTGGCCAAAGAGATGGCGACCAATACGGGTGTGATTGATTGGAAGACCGGTGATGGCGATGGTGGCCTTTTCAAGGGCATTCTCGTGCGATATTTGGCCGATCTTGTGATGCGTATTCCGGAAGATAACGACGCCAATATTGCAACAAAGAAGATTGCGCGCCGTTTGATTCTCGCCTCTGCGGAAAGTGTGTGGGCACACCGCCTAGAGGTGGATGGGCTGCCGATTTTCCCCACCGACTGGACGGAGGATGCGCGTCTGCCGCACAACTTCGGCGTCGGAGGTTCTTCGCTTTCCGATATTGTGCGCGTGGTTCGTATCGATGAGCGCGATCTTTCGGTGCAGCTTTCCGGCTGGATGTTGCTTGAGGCCGCCGCGCGCGTGTCCGAAGTGCCCGCTTAGTGTTTGTCCATGCCCGAATGTGTGGGATTTCTCTCCCTTCTTGGGCGTGATTTTTAGCAAACGGACAAGCGAGACAACACTTTCGCTGGCATACTTACATAGTGACAGACTGAATCGCTCGACTGGAGGGTCACTTATATGCCTATCGCAACTCCTGAGGTCTACAACGAGATGCTCGACCGCGCCAAAGAAGGCGGCTTCGCCTTCCCGGCCATCAACTGCACCTCGTCCGAGACCATCAACGCCGCACTCAAGGGCTTCGCAGAAGCCGAGTCTGACGGCATTATCCAGTTCTCCACCGGCGGTGCCGAGTTCGGTTCCGGCTTGGCGGTAAAGAACAAGGTCAAGGGCGCTGTAGCACTCGCTGCTTTCGCTCACGAGGCTGCAAAGAGCTATGGCATCAACGTGGCACTACACACCGACCACTGCCAGAAGGAAGTACTGGACGAGTACGTCCGCCCTCTGATCGCCATCTCCCAGGAGCGCGTCGACCGCGGCGAGCTGCCCCTGTTCCAGTCCCACATGTGGGATGGTTCCGCAGTGCCGATCGACGAGAACCTCGAGATCGCCCAGGAGCTGCTGGCAAAGGCAAAGGCAGCGCACATCATCCTCGAAGCTGAGATCGGTGTTGTCGGTGGCGAAGAGGACGGCGTTGAGGCTAAGGCCGGCGCAAACCTCTACACCTCCCCTGAGGATTTTGAAAAGACCATCGATGCCCTCGGTACCGGCGAAAACGGTCGCTACCTGCTCGCTGCCACCTTCGGCAACGTCCACGGTGTGTACAAGCCGGGCAATGTGAAGCTGCGCCCCGAGGTGCTGCTGGAAGGCCAGAAGGTAGCTCGCAAGAAGCTGGGCCTGAGCGACGATGCACTGCCCTTCGACTTCGTCTTCCACGGTGGCTCCGGCTCCGAGAAGGAAAAGATCGAAGAGGCACTCCGCTACGGCGTGATCAAGATGAACGTCGACACCGACACCCAGTACGCCTTCACCCGTCCGATCGTTGGCCACATGTTCTCCAACTACGACGGTGTGCTCAAGATCGACGGCGAAGTGGGCAACAAGAAGGTCTACGACCCACGCTCCTTCATGAAGAAGGCTGAGCAGGGCATGTCCGAGCGCGTGATCGAGGCTTGCCAGGATCTGCACTCTGTTGGCACCACTGTCAGCAAGTAGCCACAGCATCAAAGATGACCCCTTCGGGGGTCATTTTTTTGCTCAAGCGGGGGTGATCGCTCGCGGAGCCCTGCAACCCGCGAAAGAATATCTTGAGAGTTGTTCCCCCAACCCACTCAAGGAAAAACTATGCTTCGCCGATTCAGCATCGCGCTTCTAAGCTCCGCGTTCGTCCTCGCCCCGCATGCCTACGCTCAAACGGCACCGCAGCCGGAGCCATTCGGCGTGGAGGCCTACCTGCCCTATGAATCCGATCGCAGTTCTTACCCGGACTGGGTCTATACCGAGGTTGTTTCCGAATTTGATGCGCTTCGCACAGAGCATCCAGAGGTCATGGAATCGAACCTGCAGCAGGTGATCGAGGCCAATAACCTCGCCGATCCTGAGACCATCGCTCGCGCCCAAAGCGATGCGGCCACGGATACGGAAGGCGTGCTTGGCCACTTTGCCGATGCATTCGGCCCCACCTTAGGCCAGCACTTCCGCGATGCTCTTGCAGAAGGCCGCTTGCCTAAAACCAAGATGATGTTCGACGGGATCACGGCCAGGGCCGGCGGGCTGGCCAGCTCCACGTTTGTTGAAAAGGCCATCTTTGCCAACGAACGCCCCTACATCGCGCACCCAGATAAGATCAAGCGCTACGACGTCGAAGGCAAAGATATTTATCCCACCTCGAAGTCTTTTCCCTCCGGGCACACCAACCAGGCAGCGTGGACAACCACGTTGTTGGCGGTGATTATCCCCGAGGCGGCACCGCAATTGCTTGAGCGCGGTTCGGAGGCGGGCTATCACCGCATGGTGCTCGGCGTGCACTATCCCCTCGATGTGATTGGCGGGCGCATGACGGGTAATGCTGCGGCGGCGGATCGTTGGAATGATCCACGCATGCGCGAGAACCTGCGCCTTGTTGGCCAAGAGATCCGCGCCGAGTTGGAGTGGCGCTGCGGTGCGGCCTTGAGTGAGTGCGTGGCTGCTGAGGCAATGGACCCGGATGAGGCCACGGCACTGTACACCGAGCGCATGAATTATGGCTTCGCGCCGATCGCTGCCCAGGACGCTCCAATTCAGGTGCCCCAGCAGGCTCCAGATCTGCTACTAGGAGTGTTTCCTGAGCTTAGCTACGATCAAAGGGCTTCGATCCTCGCGCAAACTGCAGGCCCTGCCGGCATGCCCTTGGATCATCAGGAAAGTTCATGGCAGCGCATCAACCTAGCCAAGGCTATGAATGCGCAGATCAGTGTCGCAGCGGACGGCACTGTGACCGTCGTAGATTAAGGAGAACCCGTGTCCTTCGCATTGAACCGCCGTCGCTTCTTGCAGCTTGCGGCATCCACCTCGGCTGTCGCCGCAGTGAGTCGCACTCCTGCACGAGCCGAAGCCCAAGGCGTGTTTCAGCACTCCGTGGCCTCCGGTGATCCCGAGCCGAACGCGGTTATTATCTGGACGCGCGTGACTCCGCAGCCCGATGCCACCCCCGGTTCCGGTGTTGGCGCACCCACCGCGGTGCGCTGGGAAGTCGCCACCGATGATGCTTTCAACAATGTGGTGGCCAGCGGTGAAGTCACCACCGGCGCCGAACGTGACCACACGGTCAAAGTGGATGTGCGCGGCCTTGCTCCCTACACCCACTACTTCTACCGCTTCCAGGCTCTTGAGCAGACCTCCCGCGTTGGCCACACTCTCACCGCCCCCGCAGAGGCTGTAGAGGCCATTCGCTTCGGCGTTGTGTCCTGCTCCAATTATGAGGCAGGCTACTTCCGCTCCTATCGCAGCATGGCCGAGCGCATGGACCTCGACTTTGTGCTGCACCTTGGCGATTACACCTATGAGTACGCCACCGGCGAGTATCTTGGCGCGCATAAAACGCAGGTGAGGACGGTACAGCCGCCGCAGCGCACCACCACCTTGACGGACTACCGTATCCGCCAGGGCTGGTATCACCTGGATCCTGATTTGGCTGATCTGCATGCTGTGAAGCCCATGATTGCGATCTGGGATGATCACGAATTCGCCGATAATGTGTGGCGCGATGGTGCCGCCGGTGATTCTTTTGAACCCGGCGATGATATTCAGGCTTTGAGGGCAGCAGCAACGCAGGCATACCTGGAGTGGATGCCGGTGCGTCGAAAAGCTACTGAGCCGGTATATCGAAGCTTCTCCTTCGGCCCGTTAATGGACATTATTGTTCCTGACCTGCGCACATACCGCGATAAGAAGGCAAGCTTTGGTCTGGAATCCAATGATCCACAGCGCACCATGATGGGCCAGGATCAGTTCTCTTGGTTCCGCGAAGAGCTCAATGCCTCCGATGCTCGCTGGCAGGTTATCGCCAATTCGGTGATGTTTGCCCCCATGACCCTGCCTCCGGGATTGGATGCCCGTTTGCAGCGCTGGCTCATTGAGCAAATCGGCCTGCCTGAGCAGGGCATTGCCTTGAATAACGACCAGTGGGACGGCTATATGGCCGAGCGCCAGCAGCTTATCGACGCCATCGCTGAAGACGCCAACGTCGTGTTCCTCACCGGCGATATTCACTCCTCCTGGGCCTCCGAGATTCCACGCAATATCCAGGGATACCGCGAGGGAAGCGATGCGCGCGTTGCTGCCGCCGAGTTCGTTACCCCCTCTGTGAGCGCCCAAGGTGCCTATGAGGCGCTGGCTCCGAGCCAGGCGCTGGAACCGGTTTCGCGGCAAACCACCCGCACCGGCGCAAATATTCTGCGCAGTGCCGACACCTGGTTTAAGTACATTGATTTTGAATTCCACGGCTATATGGCAGTGGAGGTGCGCCAAGACTCGGTGAAGGCCGACTGGTGGTACACCGATAATGTGCTAAGCCCCGATATGCCTTTCCGTCAGGCCGCTAGTTTTATTACCCGCGCGGGTGATCACCGCGTGACCCCGGCCTAATGCCCAATACCTGGGCGCGAATTCGAGGGATGAGCCGCCTGCGCCAAGGCCTGGTTCGGCTCAGCTCGAATTGGCTGTATGTTATTCAGGCAGGCATCGCCGCGGGGCTTGCCTACCTTCTGGGTAGGCAGCTAGGCCATGAGCAGCCCTTCTTTGCCCCCATGGCCGCGGTGATCGTCCTATCCACCACCGGCGGGGAGCGTTTTCGGCGTTCTCTCGAATTGGTCATTGGCGTAAGCCTCGGTGTTGGTTTAGGCGATTTGCTCATCGCCACCGTCGGTACCGGCCCTTGGCAGATCGCCGTGGCGGTGATGGCCTCGATTGCCGTCGCCACCGTGATTGACCGCGGTGTGCTTCTAGCAAATCAGGCTGCCTTCGCGGCGGTGTTGGTGGCTACGATCCTGCCGCCCGGTACCTCTGGTGGTACCTTCCGCATGGTCGATGCCTTTATCGGTGGCGTGGTGGGCTTGGCCGTGATGGCAGTGGTGCCGGAATCGCCCCTTCGTTCAGGGCGAAGAGAAATTGCCAAGATTATGGGCATTACCGGGCAAGTCTTGCACCAAGTCTCCGATGCCGCCGCGCGTGCTGATGACGAGGCCATTGCAGCGGCGCTGCGTGATGCCCGCGGCACCCAAGGCCAGATCAATGCGATGATTGCCGCGGCCAATTCCGGTAAAGAAAGCCTGAACGTCTCCCCACTATTGTGGACGCAGCGCCACCGCATTCAATCGCTGATCCGCATCCTCAACCCGGTGGATAACGCCATTCGCAATACCCGCGTTCTCGCGCGCCATGCACGACACTTGGCTGAATTGGGCTACACGCCTTCCGGGGAGCAACTGCACCTTTTGCACCGCATCGCTACCGTGAGTGATCGGCTCAGCGAATTGTATTTTGGCCAAGGCAATGAAAGTACTGAGATTCCGATCTTGAGCAAAGAGCTCCAAGAAATTGGGGCGCGCGCCGGGCGAGATGTCGCGCTCGATCGCATCTTGCCGGCGCAGGTGATGCTCGGGCAGACGCGAGCACTCATTGTGGATCTGTTGCAGATTTGCGGGCTATCACGGGAATCTGCAATGGAAGCGCTGGCGCCAATCTCCGAGTAGGTACAGTCGGGAGATATGGGAAAGCAAACCTCACGGACGTCTGCGTACTTAAGGGAGATTGATAACTCCTTGCACCAACGAGTGCTGCGCCTGCGTCGGAGTTTTTCTTCTATCCTCCAGGCATCGATCGCCGCGGGCCTTGCCTTCTGGATTGCGCATTCCGTCGTAGGCCACGAGCGCCCCTTCTTCGCGCCGATGTCGTCGATTATCATTTTGGGTCTTTCCAGTGGCAATCGCCTCAAACGCGCCGTTGAACTTTCCATTGGCTGTTCCCTTGGCGTGGGTCTTGGCGATTTGCTGATCTTAGGTATTGGCAGTGGCTCCTGGCAGATGGCATTGGCCATTTTTGTCTCCCTGGTGGTGGCAACGTTTCTTTCTTCAAGCCAGTTGCTGATCAACCAAGTAGCGATTGGTTCAATCCTGATCGCCACCATCATGCCCCCGGGATCTGCCGCAGGGCCTGAGCGAATGTTTGATGCCGTTATCGGCTGCGTGGTGGGCATTGTGGTGATGGCGTTGCTGCCACATTCGCCCCTGGCGGGTGGCCGGCGTGAAGTAACGAAGGTGCTGCGTCTTGCATCTTCGGTGCTCAAGGACGTCTCTGCTGCGTTACCTCAGGGCGATTATGCCTCTATCCATTCCGCGCTCAAGCAGGTTCGTGGCTCTCAAGGGGCAATTAATGCGATGCTGGAGGCCGCTAAATCGGCGCAGGAAGATACGCGAGTTTCTCCCTTGTTGTGGGCCTCGAAGCGCCGGGTTCGTTCCTTTGCCCGCATTCTTGCGCCCGTAGATAACGTGATTCGCAATACCCGTGTATTGGCGCGCAGGGCGCAGGTGCTCACAGAAGACGGCGATAAGGTCAGTGCCGAGCAAATTGCCATCATTGATGAGCTGGCCGATATTACTGAGCGCCTAGCCGATGTGTATGCAAGACCCGGTGAGATCCAAGAGGCGAGGGAGATCCCGGAATTAGTGAAGCAGCTTCGCGGCTTGGGGGCTCGTGCGGGTGTGGATGTAGCAACGAATGTGCTTTCCGCGCAGGTTATTTTGGCGCAGTCGCGTTCGATCATCGTCGATCTGCTGCAGGTATGTGGCATGTCGCGTGAGTCGGCGGTCGCCGCTTTGGTGCCTACCTCCCATTCTCCTGCGTTCCCGCCAGAGGTGATGGATCCCGAAACAAAGTAAAACTGAAAACAGTTTGCAACAAGGCGTGGAATTCGCCATACTCTTCTAAAAAGGAATCCTTTTCATTAGGAGAGTAGTGATGCTGCAATTTCGCGGGCTGATCGGCATACTCACGACCCTCATCGTGATGGCCTTCGCTGCCCAACCGGCTTCGGCCCAAGAACTCAACGACCCCATCGTCTTCGATAGCGGCCACATCGATGCCTTCAATGTCACTTCCGACGGCAACAGCCTGCACCTAAACCTCAAAGAAGACATCACCGGCCAACACGTGCAACGCGCACCCGAAAGCACCATCTTGCAGGTAAAACCGGAGGCGTACCGCGAGCATGTGCCAGGCCTTGAGCTTGGCGGATACCTGCTTCCCCTGAGCCAAGACCCGAATCTTTTATGGCCAGGCTGGGATACGCTCGGCGTTGCCCAAGGCGGGCTGAGCTCCATCGACTTGGAATTCCAAAGCATCGAAGGTCCGGGAAGGATCTTCCTGTTTACCCAATCCGGGCTTGGCGGCGGCATCGAGCCGCTTCTGAACAATGGCCTTGAGCTGCAAAGCGGATCGGTGAGAACCCAACCCGACCCCGCACACACCCACGCCTACTGGCTCTTTGAACAGCCCGGCACCTACACCATGCAGGTAGCCGCAGCCCAAACTGGCGGTGGGCTTCGCTCTGCCCCGCGCACCTACACCTGGCAGGTAGGCGATGCAGCAGACGCGCCCCAGGAAGCAGCACCCACGCTTGCCGACGTGCCTGAAGCGGCCCCAGAAGCCGAACAAGAAGTATGCGAGGCGCACCTCGAACCAAAAATCCGTGACGACCGCACCTCACCAGGACAGTGGCGCAGCACCGATGAACTGCTCTTTGGCCTCGGTAGCGCTGCCGCAACGACCACGCAGCAAAGCGTCGGCAGTATCCCCGAGGGCACGAAGGTCTGGGCCATTGGCAGCGTACAACAAGCAGGAGTTCCTTGGCTTGGCGCAAATACGCAGGCGCCTTCCTTGCTCGAACACGGCGTTGATGCAGTGACCTATGAAATCACCGGATTCCAAGGCCCCGGTGTGATGGAGGTATTTGTCCCCGGTGACTTAGGCGGTAGCGGGGCTACAAGCTGGTTCCACGGCGACGCCAATGGTGCAAGTGGCTCGGTGGCAATCCCGCACAACTCCCATGTGCACCCCTCCTGGGTATTCGATACGCCAGGACAATACGACGTCACCATCACCCAAACAGCGAACACTGCCGATGGCCAAACGCTCCAAGGCCAAGCCACACTGCACTTTGTGGTCGATGGCTCCGGCAATGCTGATGATGGCCACTTCGACTTCGGCTCCGAAGTTTCAAATTCCTGCACCACCACAGCCGCCGTTGGGGCAGTGCCCCCGGTGGCCGGCGCTGGGCGGGGTGCCTTGGCAAATACTGCCGGCGGACCGCTCACTGGTGCGATTCTCACCCTCGGTGCTGGCTGGCTTCTGCTGGGTGCTGCAGTGCTGTACGCAGCGCGCAAAGAAAAGCTCTGAGTCAATGAACAAAGCCCTCAGTGTGCTTGCGCTGTGCTTGCTCACTGCCTGCAGTGCCCCGAGCCCACAGCAGCAGCGATTGCAGGTGGCAGCAAGCACGCCGATTATCGCCGACATCGCCAGCGCTATCGCTGGCGATGATGCAGAGGTACAAAGCGTGATGCCTCCCAACGCCGATCCCCACATCTTCGAGCCCCGTCTCAGCAGTATTCGCACCATTGCTACTGCCGATGTGGTGCTCAGTAATGGTTTGCTGCTTGAAGAACAATCTTTAAGCCGTGCACTCGCTTCTAACACGAAGCCTGGGGCCTTGCACGTCGTTCTCGGGCAAGCGCTGCCCAAGGCCGGTGGCTATCAACTACCTCTTGTAGAAAACGCTGCCTTAGATACCGTGTGGCTGGGGTTTCGGGTAGAAGGCGAAAGGCCAGAGCCAGGCCATGTGGAACTGCGCATCTTGGATGCTCAAGGCCCGGGGTTTATTGAAGCCTTCATCACCGGCACATTCGGCTCGCCTGAGCGTTTGTTGAGCTCAAAGAACACCTCGCTTGTAGCTTCGCTGCCGGAAAATGCCCATACCCATGTTAGTTGGGCCTTCGAGCAGGCAGGGGAGTATGCGCTTGAACTCGCGGCATGCTTTGTTCCCGACCAAGGCGATGCACAGCCTATTGCCACACAGCGTTTCCGATTCGCCGTCGGCGAGGCACCGGATGGGCCATCGGTGCTGGATCAAGGGCATGAAGATATCACCGTCGATCTCAATGCCCATTCCCTAGGTTTTGTGGGGGATCAAGCCCCTCATCCAGATGAGGCAGTCATTGCCGTGCCGGCTCAAACGCTGCAATTGATCCCCGCAGATCCGGCCTATCGCTTTCTAGGCAGACCGCAACAACCCGTGTATCTGCTGCACCAGGCGGTGTTGGGAAAGCATGTTCACGGCGATGTGGATCCGCATATTTGGCTCGATCCGAGCAATGCGCGGGCGATGGCCCAGCTCATCACCCAAGCCTTAAGCCGCAAAGACCCAGAACACGCCGCCGCCTACGCGCGGCGGGAGCAGGAGTTTCTTGAGCGTCTGCAGCAGGTGGAGGCCAAGATGCACGATCACGTCGAAGGCATTGCGCCTTCGCGTCGCCATCTGCTTAGCACCCACGACGGCTTTGGCTACCTTGCTCAGGCAATGCAATTAGAGGTTGCGGGCGTGGTACCTGCATCTGCAACGCCAAGAGACATTGCCGCTTTGCAGCAAACATTGCGTGATCTCAACGTCCCGGCGGTGTTTGTGGATCCGCGAGAGCTCAGCCGAAGCAAGACGCTGGAATCGGTGGCGAAGGCCCAAGGCGTGAAGGTGTGCACCTTGCATAGCGATGCCTTGGGCGAGCAAGCACCGACGTACCTCGCGCTGCTTGAACAGAATGCATCGACGCTGGAGAAATGTCTTGGATAAGAAAGTAAAAACGATGAACCTAAATAAATTATGTGCCTATGTGCTGAGCTTCCTCATTACATTGTGCGCAATTCCATATGCGAATGCACAGGCCTTTCAACAAGGCCACGCTGATTTTGGCCCGGTCGTAGAAGATGGCCAGGTAGTACTGAAGCTTCGCGACGACACCACTGTGCCAGCGCAGTGGCGCGACGCACAGGACGTGGTGTTTAGCCTCGGCGATGCCGCTACCCAGCAACTGCCCGAAGGACAAGATTTTGGCTTCACCGGAGCCAAGCCGGGCGATACCGTCTGGGTGGTTCCTCAAACAGAAAAGCCCCACGTGCCCTGGTTAGGGTGGAATACTCAGGCGCCTGAACTTGCAACGGTGTCGGAACGTGGCGTGAATTTTGAGTTCATCGGCCACCAAGGCCCAGGAACGTTTTCGCTTTTCCTCCAAGACGGTGGGCTCGGTGGGCCGGAGCCATTGTTCTTAGAACCAGGGGATAGCGCCTGGGTGGATCATGGCACCCACGCCCATGCCAATTGGGTCTTTAGCCAACCGGGTACGCATCTTGTGCGCATCAAAGTAAGCGCTGGTAGCCAAGAAGCCATCGCTGACCTCAGATTCGCGGTAGGCGATACCAGTGAAGCTGCGATTCAGGCCGCGCAAGAAGAACAATGGCAAGGCCATAGTGAGCAGAAAAATTACCTTATGTACCTGCTCTTTGCCCTCGTAGGAGTTGTGTTACTCTTGCTTGTGCTTTGGAGGCTTCGTGCTCGAAATTCATGATCTCAACGTCAATTTCGGTGCAAGGGCCGTGCTTGAAGGCGTGGAGCTTCACCTCCAACAGCCAGGCATGTGCGCGTTGCTCGGGCCCAATGGGGCCGGTAAGACGACGCTGCTTCGCAGCATCATGGGCTTAGTTCCGTACCGGGGCACACTCAAGGCACCAGAAAATCGAGCCTATGTGCCACAAATATCGCAGTTTCAATGGTCGTATCCCATGACCTGCATTGATGTGGTGAAAACCGGCGCGATTCGTGGCATGTGGCGAAGAAACAAGGTGCAGCATCAAGGCGAAGAGGCGTTGGAGTTGGTGCAGATGGGTCACCTTCGTGATCGCGGCATTGCAGCGCTTTCGGGCGGACAGCGCCAAAGGCTGCTGCTCGCGCGTGCCTTGGTCGAGCAACCAGCGTTGCTCTTACTTGATGAGCCTTTTAATGGCGTGGATGTTCCCAGCCAACTGCTGATTCAAGAAGTAATTGCGAGGCTGCGCAACACCTTGGTGCTGATCTCTACGCACGATATCCCCTCGGCACTCGACACAGCGCACACCATGGTGCTGCTGAATCAACGCGTGATTGCCCAGGGCAGTGTGCAGCAGTTGCGGGATCCGGCCTTGTGGGAACGCGGTTTTGGCCTCAGTGCGCAAAGCTCCATGGTTCGTGCCTATATCCGCCAGATTGAGGAGGCAGCGTGATCAGCCCCTGGGATTTTCTTGCAGACCTTCACAATCCGGCTTTAGCGTTTTTGCCCAAAGCTCTCATCATTTCGGTGCTCAGTGCCGCCCTTTGTGCAGTCGTGGGTACACACATGGTGTTGCGCGGCATGGCTTTTGCTGGTGATGCCATCGCCCACGCGGTGTTCCCCGGCCTTGCCATAGCTTTTGTGCTCGGTGGATCGCTTGTGCTCGGCGGCCTCATTGGTGGTTTTAGTGTGGCGCTGTTGGTGGCGTTATTTGCCCACAAAAGTGCGCTCAAAGAAGACTCCTTGATCGGGGTGTTCTTCGCTGCGGCTTTTGCCATTGGTTTGGTGGTGCTTTCGCGAACCCAGGCTTATGCAGGCTCGTTGGAGGGCTTTCTTTCGGGCTCGATTACCGGTGTGAGCACTGAACAATTGTGGGTAGCCGCGCTGGCAACGCTGGTGATTATGGCGTTGCTTGCTGCGATCCACCGTGAATTGGCGTTTGCCAGCTTGGATCGGGAACTCGCGCGGGCGGCCGGTGTTCCGGTGGTGGTGCTCGATGTGCTGCTCTATGCAGCCGTTGCGGTTTCGGTGGTGGTTGCTGTGCACACGGTGGGCAATATTTTGGTGCTTGCTTTGTTGATCACCCCTGCCTCTACTGCGAGGCTGCTTTGTCGACGCCTCCTGCCAATGATGTTGTGCGCAATGTTCTTAGGTGTTGCTGCCTCAATACTTGGCATTTATGCAGCCTGGTCGCTGGATATTCCCGCAGGCGCATCCATCGTGTTGTGTTCCACTGTCATGTTCTTACTCGTTTGGTTATTGCAACCACTGCTCAAGGATCGCTGATGAACTTTTCTACTTTCCGTACACGTATGCGCCCCAGAATGCTGGGGCTGATTGGTGCTGTTGCGTTGCTTGCTGCGCTGCTTTTGCCAGGTCCTGGACTCAACCTCATTCGCTTAGTCGATGAAAGCACTCAGGTTGGAACGCACCGCCCGGGTACAGGTGATGCGCTGACGAGCCTTCCGCCGGATCAGCCTTTCTTTGATGCAGAAGGGCGTGATACTGGCGAATTGCATCCATGTGCTGGCCGCGACTTGTTGTATCACGCGCATGTGGATGCCGGTTATGTCACGCGCAATGAGCGTGGGGAACTCGATGTGATGGCGGTGAACAACACCAAGGTCATCCCGCAGGATTCGGCATGCATGCGCCTTGGGCCAGATAGCTTTAACGGTGTGGAAGTCTCGCGCTTTGTGGTGCCACAGGATCCAGCGCTGAGCTTCCTTGGCGCACCCGGTTCGATTGTGTGGCGGGCTCCTTTTGAGAACTATGGCTGGAAGTGGCTGCCGATTTGGGCTGGTCTAGGCGCCTTTGATGGCGAGCACGAGTGGAAGGTGCCCACCGATTTCGTGGCGAATGCGGTGCAACTCGAATTGGTAGATTTTGAAGGCCCCGGCGAGATGAATATTTATAATTACTTGCCCACCTGGGATAGGGCCGCGCGCATCATTGGCTCAAAGGATTTAAGGACCACAACCTTGCGTGTTGGCGGCCATGGCCATATGAACTGGGCCTTTTCCCAGCCCGGTATTTATAAGCTTTCCTGGCAAGCCCAAGGTCGGCATTATGACGGTTCGGTGGAACGATCTGCTCCTGTGACTCAGTACTGGTTGGTGGGTGAAGACTCGCAGGTTGGTCTTTTGCCCGGCACCAGCCGAGATCTGGGCAATTATGGCAAACGCGCCGAAACACTGCGCGAAGAAATGGGATTGAGTGAGCCCTCAGGGGCCCTTGCGGAAGCGGTGATGGCTGAACAAGCCCCGAAACTCAAGGCCGAAGACGTCACCGCGATGGTAGAAGACCAATTTTATAATTCCACCGCGCCGATTAGCAGCGGCGATGTGGTGTTCAACGTCGGCTACTCAGGAAAAGAGCTGCTCCAAGAGGCCGAAGTAACCTTGGAGCCCCAAGTTGATGCCAAGCATATTGAGGGTGCAGTGGTCATCGAGGTTCCTGATTCGGCGGCCAAGTGTATTGCTGCCGATGATCCCTATTTATCGCATTTTGCCAGGGCTGCAGGCAGCAGGCTGGTGTGGATGACGGGTGAACCTGGAGGCAACACGCCTTCATTTGGTTTTGATACTTCCGGTTTGGATTTGAGCCAATTAAGCGAGCAGCAGGTTGTGGTCGAACCTGGTGTGACGGCCCCAAGGGGCGGTGTATTTGCGATCGGTGCAGGTCAAGGGGAACATTTTGCACCTATTGCAACCAATGCAAATTCCAATTCTTCCCCCTTGCAACTCCTCGGTGCTCAGCGCCACCATCTGCAATACATGATGAGTGCGCCCGGTATTTATAGCGAAGATGGCTCGGTGCAGGTCTTTCATAAGACCGATCCCCGCTATGACTTCTACTCGCCCATTTTCCTCGTGGGCAATCAGGTTATTAATGAGTGGCGAAAGCGCGCCGGGGTCGAGGAACGCTTGCCGGAAACACAACCTACGTGCGCCACGGCACCGCCGGTACGGGGCATAGATCCTTTTACCCCCGAGCTTGTCGACGCCCCCGAGGATCCCGAGAACCTCCCGGAAGAAACGGCTGCCCCGGAAGAGCCTGAGCAACCGCAAGAGCCTGAGCAGCCGGTAGAAGAGGAACCATCCCCGAGCCCGAGTGCCACGGAAACGCCTGAGGCTTCAGCGTTGCATCGCATTCAACTCGGACACCTGGATATGGCGCTGGGCACGCTCGACGGTAGTGCCATCGCATACCTCAAAGACGAGTCTGATCCCGCCAATCCTGTGCGCAGGGAATCTGGAACGTTCTCCATTGTGGTGCCTCAACGTGCCTGGCATAAGGATGCATCGGTACTAGAGCTTGAAGACTTTGCTGACGGTGCCTTTGTGCTCCCGGAGGTGCAGGATCGACGTCTACCGTGGCCAGGGGTTTCGAATGAAGCTTTCGATTTTTCCGCAGTACACCCCGAACACCCCACGACTGATTTCTCCATCGCTTCTGTGCTGAATGCACCTGAAGGTGGGCGCCTAGTGATTAGTGGCACTGAAGATATGAAGGTCAAGCGTCAGCTTGATTCGGCAGATCCGAGCGCCTCGATTGCCTTGCCCGCGTTTACTCACGCACATAAGGCGTTTTGGTTTAACAAACCGGGTACTTACGAAGTGCGCTTTGCCTATAGCTGGATAAACCAGCAGGGTGCCACCGAGCAGGTTTTCCTCGACACCACCTTTGAGGTAGGCACGCTCCCCAAGGAAGAGGAGCCGCAACCACAACCCACACAACAACCGGCACAACCCACGCAACAACCGGCGAAGCCACAGCAGCCGACACACCCCGCAAAGCCCCAGGCACAACCACAGCAACCGGCACAACCCGCCAAGCCCCAGGCGCAAGCACCTGCGCCGGCAATTGCTGCTTCACCCCAGGTTCCACCGGCACAAGCCCCGGCGGCTGCACCTGCACGACCAGCTCCGCCACGTGCTGCGGCTGCAGTGCCCAAGGCCGGATCGACGCCTGCCCCGCCTAAGGCGGCAGCAATACCTCGCCCTGCACCTCCGCTGCCGCAGAATGCGCCTTTGGCTCAAGGGCCGAAGCCTCCATTGTCGCGCCAGGCTGCCCAGGAACGCAGCTTGGAGGTGTGGCGTGGCGTCTTGCTCGGCGTGGGTGGTTTTAGTTTGTTGCTGGCGCTAGTGGTGTACCTGTATTCGCGCAGGTCAAAGACGGACTGATTGCAGGTCGCGCAGGTGGCGGTAGAACGTGGCTCGTTGTACTGGCCGCTTGCGCGATACTCCGTCGATGCTGATGCGAAGGTTAGCGCCACCTGCTTGCATGGCTCTGCCGGAGTAGATGGTGTCGGCACGTTTGGAGGCTTGGCGGAATTTAGCGAGCAGCCCAGTGGGGTTGGCGGGGCTTAGGATTACTTGCCCCGCTACTCCTGGGGCGTCCATGGTGGAGATCAGTGATGCTCCATAGTGCTTGCCCCGCAGCAGGACTGCATCGTCGACGATGATTTCGCCGTCGAGCTTCTTATCGTCCCAGTCGCTGATGATGGCTTGGTGGGCTACGGCCTGGCCTGCGTCATCCCGAATGAGTGGTTTGGGTTTCACGGGGGCGTCGAAGGCGAAGTCTCGATCTGCGGGTAAGTTCCACGCTTGGGCTAGGGAAGATTCTTTGCTGGGCAGGAACGCTATTTCTGCCCACATGGCGTCGATGCGCATGAGCCGGGTGATGATTGCCGCGAGTGCCGCATCATCGCCGTGGACGATAAAGCGCAGGGGGTCGTCGATAAGCTGAGGTGCAAAGCCTGGTTCCCCCAGGTGAGCGACGTCGGGGGAGGCGGCGATTTCTTCGAGTGAAGGGGTGGGATCTTCGGGGAGGACTTCCTTGGTGATGGCGTTGAGGATTTTTAGTTCCGAGCGTGTGGGCAGCGCGGAAAGTTCATAGGATTCCGTGCTTTCGATCGGTGCTACACCGCAGTTGAGGATCACATGGCGCATGCTGGCTAATTCTAGCGCTACACTGGTATGCGGCATTTTTAACGAACATATAAGGATCAGCCATGGCGGCAATCGTAATTGTGGGCGCTCAGTGGGGCGACGAAGGCAAAGGCAAGGCCACCGACATCCTCGGCGGACGCGTGGACTACGTGGTCAAGCCGAATGGTGGCAATAACGCCGGCCATACCGTAGTGGTGGGCGGCGATAAGTATGAGCTGAAGCTTTTGCCTGCTGGTGTGCTTTCCGAAAACGCAACCCCTGTGCTTGGCAATGGAGTGGTGATTAACCTTGAGGCCCTCTTCGAGGAGATCGATGGTCTAGAGGCTCGCGGCGCCAATGCATCGCGCCTGCGCATCTCTGCCAACGCGCACCTGGTGGCTCCGTACCACCAGATTCTCGACCGCGTGCAGGAGCGTTTCTTAGGCAAGCGCGCCATCGGCACCACTGGCCGCGGCATCGGCCCTACCTACGCGGATAAGGTTTCGCGCGTGGGCATCCGCGTGCAGGACATCTTTGACGAGTCCATCTTGCGCCAGAAGATCGAATCGGCGCTGGATGTGAAAAACCAGATCCTGGTCAAGATGTATAACCGCAAGGCCATCGTGGCTGATGAGATGGTGCAGTACTTCCTCAGCTACGCCGATCGCCTGCGCCCGATGGTGATTGAGTCGGAACTTGAGCTCAACCGCGCATTGGATGAGGGCAAGCACATCCTCATGGAGGGCGGCCAGGCCACGATGCTCGACGTGGATCACGGCACCTACCCCTTTGTTACTTCCTCCAACCCCACCGCCGGTGGCGCTTGTGTGGGCGCAGGCATTGGGCCTACCAAGATCACCAGCTCTTTGGGCATTATTAAGGCCTACACCACGCGCGTTGGCGCAGGTCCTTTCCCCACCGAGCTCTTTGATAAGTGGGGTGAGTTCTTACAAACCACCGGCGGCGAGGTTGGCGTGAACACTGGCCGTAAGCGCCGTTGTGGTTGGTATGACTCGGTGATCGCCCGTTACGCCTCCCGCGTCAATGGTTTCACTGACCTCTTCCTGACCAAGCTCGATGTGCTCACCGGCATTGGCGAGATCCCGATTTGTGTGGCCTATGACGTCGATGGCAAGCGCTTCGACGAGATGCCCACCACCCAATCGGATTTCCACCACGCTGAGCCGATCTACGAGACGATGCCCGCCTGGGAAGAAGACATCACCGGTTGCACCACCTTTGATGAGCTGCCCGAAAAGGCCCAGGCCTATGTGCGCCGCCTCGAAGAGCTTTCGGGCTGCCGCATCTCCTATATCGGTGTTGGCCCAGGCCGTGACCAGACCATCGTGGTGCACGACGTGATGGAAAACTAGACCCAGTTGCGCACCTGGGAGTAAATCTCGGGCATGGAGCTATCGGCCTTCTTTGAGGCCACGTTCGTGCCCACCACATACCCCACGGCGCTCATCACCACACTCAGCAGCGCGCCGCCAATGCCAAGCCCAAGAGCATCGTTATTGACGGCGTAGAGCATAAGGCCGAAGCCTGGCCCAATCAAGGGCACCACGCCAGCTAAGCACACCAGCGAGCTAATAAAGGCGTTGGAGTTTTGCCCCGATCGATCCTTCATCATCGCGGTGCCCGGCTTGGAGGTGGGGTAGGGGTTATAGGCCGATAGCGCCGCGGAGATCATCATCGAGCAAACCACACCACAGATGACGGTCACGGCAATAACCAGCCAAACGGCATCGAAGGATTCCACCACGCCCAGCGCCAGAAGGTAGACGGCCGCCAGCAGCATGCTCAGCACTCCAAAGACCATCGTTTCTGCCTTGAGCTGCAGCGATGGCTTGGTCGGGGTGACCATGACGGTATTATTGGCCGGACCGTTATAGCCGAAGAGATTCGCACCTTGGGTGGGCATCATGATCACCAAATAGGCAGCCACCCAGTGCATTCCGCCTTCCGAGATGACGCCGAAGACAAAAAATCCGGTGATCAAAATCAGCATGGTCGTCAGCACCATCACCATGCGCGAGTCGCGTATGAGGTAACGGAGCTGACGCGAAAGCAGCGCACCGAAGGCATTAAAACGCAAGGGAGGAACAAGTAGCTGTGCACTTGAGCTTTTCGACGCCGCGCTCGCGCTCACAGAGATCTCACTGAGCTCTCTGCGCAGCCCCTTGAGCAGCAACCACCAGGCGATTGCGAGGTAGGCCAGTGCGAGGAGGGCGCTTATAAGCGCGAGCACTGGATTGCCTTGCACAAGAAATTGCGTGGGGGCAATGGCTGCGCCGAAGGGGGTCCAAGCCAAGTATTGATCGAGCTTGAGTTGGGTGACATCGCCGTTGGCGATGACCGCGAAGTAGACAGCCACAAATATGACTACGCCGGCTAGGCCCCTGAATGTCCTTGAGCGTTCGCTGCCGCTGCTGACCAGGGTGCGGATGGCTGCGGTGCCAACGATGGCGGTGGCAAAAGACACCACAATGCCCAGCACGTAGACCACGATGGCCACGCCGTTGCCGGCAAGCCCGATGCTTCCGCCGATGGCTGTGACGATTGAGCACAATATGGCGGCAAAACCGCGGGATTGGATCATCTCTACCAGCACCATCGCCGGTCGGATCCGCCGAGGATCCAGGGGCAGGGCAATGCACTTTTCTAAGTCGATTTGGTGCTCGGGCGAAGGTGCTGTGTATTGGAACATCCACAGCACCAACACGCCCACGGAAGACACGAGGATCCAGGGGCTATTTTCGCCAAAGGCCAGCACGAAGCCCAGCCCCACTGCCGCACCCACGGCATAAAGGGGGATAAGGATTACTTGAACAAGCGTGCTTTTTTGAGCCTTGAGTAGGCGCTTCCATAAGGTGAATTGGGCTGAAAGGATGGCTTTGATCAACGCAGCCACCCCAGGGAAGAATCGTCGAGCTCGCGGGCGCCAACAAGGTGGATGAAGGTCTCGCTGAGCGATTCACCCATTCGCACCTGATCCAAGGTAGCCGAGGCGCGCACCTGGCCATCGGCAATGATGGCCACATGGCTACAAAGCCCCTCAATGACTTCCATGACGTGCGAGGACAAGATCACCGTGCGCCCGGCAGCCACATAGGCGCTGAGCATTTGGCGGATGGTTCGCGCCGAAACGGGATCCACGGCCTCTAAAGGCTCGTCAAGGATGAGCACTTCGGGCCGGTGCAGCATGGCCCCGGCGAGCAGAATTTTCTTGGTCATGCCGGCGGAGTAGTCGGCAATATATTTTGGCCCCGCATCTTCAAGGTCTAAGGCCTGTAAGAGCGATTCGCTGCGCTGGGCCACGGTGGCCTCATCCATGGACCGCAGGGCGCCGAGCAATTGGAGATATTCGATACCGCTGAGCCTGTCAAAGGTGGGCAGGTCGTCGGCAAGCAAACCATAGGCCTGCTTGGCTTCGGAGCCCTGACCTTCCCACACATTAAGCCCATCGATCCACACGCTGCCAGCACTGGGTCTGAGCAAACCGGTGGCCATGGTGATGGCGGTGGTTTTGCCAGCGCCGTTTGGGCCGACGATGCCGTAGAAGCTGCCACGGGGCACGTCTAAGTTGAGGTTGTTTACTGCAACCTGTTTGCCAAAGTGTTTGCTCAACCCCCGCATTGCCACAGCGGGGGTCGTTGGGTCTTCTACGATGGGCTCAATGTGAGGGGCATTCATGGTGCCCCAAGGTAGTGGAATTACAAAGAAGGCTCTACCGGTGGCTGATCGGACCAGGGGAAGACGATCCACTCATCAGTGTGCTTCCACACATAATCCGGGCTGACCACTGAGCGGCTCTTGCCATAGATCACCGCGGAGCGCACTTCCGCTCCATGGGACTGCAAGAGCTTGAGCACCAGGTCCAGGGTGCGGCCCGAGTCGGCTACGTCATCGACTACCAGCAGCTTCTTATTGGCAATGGAGTCGGTGTCGAGCAGTGGTTCCAGAAGTACTGGGTCTGGCAAGGTTTCGTGCACATCCGTGTAGAACTCCACGTTGATGGCGTCGGAAAGCTTCACGCCCATGGAGTAGGAAAGGGCACCTGCTGGTACCAAGCCACCGCGCGCAACGGCGATAATGATGTCTGGGTTAAAGCCCGAGTCGACGATCTGCTGGGCAAGCTCACGGTTGGCTTTGCCAAAGCCTTCCCAGGTGAGCACTTCTTTATTTTCAAGATCCGAAGAATCTGCGTGGTAAGCCATGTATAAACTCTAGCGCGGTGGGCAGATTTTCCCCACTAGCTTGTACCCTAGAGGCTATGTTCACCCCTGCGTTTATCTCTACGCCCAAAAGCAGCGACCCGACGAAGGTGCTGATTTTGGGAGCCTGCGAATTAGGCCACAACCTTGCGCGAGCGTTTTCGGGCCTTGGCGTAGAGGTGCAGCTTCTTGGAGAATCCACCCTGCCCCAGGAACACGAGCGCTTGCTCGAAATCGTCCGCGAGATCCGCCCCAATATTGTGGTGCCAGCCAGCGACCGGGTATCAGTGGCGGCGCTCCAACGCATCGAACAAGAGTATCCAGGCAGCGTTGCACCAAGCTCGCGTGCCATCGAAGCGGCCTATAACCGCGAAGTCATGCGCCGCATCGCCTCCGAAGAATTGGGTCTACCCACTTCAAAATTTGCTTTTGCCGACACACTCGAAGCATTCGCCCAAGCCACCGAAGAATTAGGCTTTCCTTGCGTGGCTAAGCCGGTGGAAAATACAGGTGGCGGCACCAATTTTGTGTTGCGTGATCAACGCGATGTGGGTGCTGCCTGGAAGCACCTCAAAGGCCAGCGCTCCATCATTGAGCGCTTTGTGGAATTCGATGCCGCGGTACTCATGCTGGCTATTCGTTCCATCAATCCCGCCGATGGCAAGCTTTCCACCTGGTTTTGCGAGCCGATTGCGCAGCAACACGAACACGGTGAGCTGCTCGGCTCGGTGCAGCCACTCCACCTGCCGGAGCAGGCCTTGGACAATGCCCGAAGCGTCACCGCCCGCATTAGCAATGCCATCGGTGGCCGCGGCCTCTTTGCCGTAGAGCTATTCCTGGTTGGTGACGATATTTATTTCTCAGGTGTTTCGCCACGCCCGCTGCCCAGCGGCACCGTCACCCGCGTGAGCCAGCGTTTTTCTCAATCCGAGCTCCACGCACGCGCCATCCTTGGTTTGCCTATCGACGCCACGCTCACCAGCCCAGGCGCCTGCGCATTTAGCAGCCGCGTGCCCGCCGATATCCCGCGCGAACAATTCGCCCAGGCGCTCAGCACGCCCGAATCAGATATCCACTTCAGCACTGATGGCGGCACGGTGGCCATGGCCACGGCCGACGATATTCATCAGGCATGGGAGCGTGCGATTAAGGTGCGCGAGATTCTGCTTAATCACTAAACATTGCGGCCAGCTTGCGCTCGCTGAGTAGCATCGGCGCATGAGTGATGCCGGCGTCGTCGAAAAGCTCCCCACATTGCTCAAAACCAAATTGCTCATAATAGCCTTTGAGCGGTTCTTGGGCTGCGATCCACACTGCGCGCATGGGTTCGCGCTCGAAGGCCAGGCGTAGTGAATTCAGCATCAGTTCAGCGCCGAGGCCGGTGCCGCGATGAGAGGGCTTGAGTACGAACCTGCCCAGCTTGGTCACTTCGCGGCCATCGACCTGATCGGGAAATACCCGCGCGGTGCCCAGGATTTGATTGGGCTGGCCGGTTTCGAAGGCTCGCACGTGCAAGGTGGTGCTCAGGGGATCGATGTGGTCGATTTCTTCGTAGGGGCACTGCTGTTCCACCACAAAGACATCGGTGCGCAGCTTATACAGCTCGTGGAGCTCGCGGGGGCTGAGCTCGGAGATATTGGAAACGGCAAAGATAAACGACATGAGCAGACACCTTAGCCACAGAAACAGACAAAACCCCAAATTAAACGGGCAAAGTGTGACCGAATAATTTGGGGAGGCCTGCTCTGTGGCCTAGTTCATACGAGCATGTTTAACCATCTCGTCCCATTCGACGATTTTTTTGCGTTCGCGTCCTTCTTGTTGGCCGAGGGTGCGTTCTTGTTGGTCGAGTTGGTACCAGCCGTCCCAGGTGGTGATGGGGATGTTGTTGTTGGTCAGGTGGTCGATGATGGCTTGGGGGTCGCGGTTGGGTGCGGGGGTGAGGTGGCCTTGGTTCCAGTCGTCAAGCAGTGCGGTGGTGGTTTCTTTGGCGTCGGATTTGGTGTTGCCGATCAGTCCTACGGGGCCGCGTTTGATCCAGCCGGTGGCGTAGAGGGCTGGGATGGGTTCACCATTGGTGGTGGTGACGTGGGCGCCGTCGTTGGGGATGGTGTGGGTGGTGGTGTCGAAGGGCAC
>NZ_BMCX01000007.1 GCF_014635485.1 Corynebacterium pelargi
TTGTCGGCTTCCTAAGCGTTGTTTTTGCAGCATGTTCTCCCCAGTGTTTTTGGGCGCTTTCGCGTCCACGTTCGGCTTGTTTTTGTTTGAGCCATTCGTCGGTGGGGATGGGAGCGAAGTTGCGCCATGTCCATCTGGCGACGGAGCGGGCGATGTGGGTGACTTCGTTGTGGCTGAGTGCGCCGCGTGTGTAGTCGTTGGCGATTTTGTCTTCGTTGCGCAGTATGGCGCGGTCAAGGACCGATGGCTTCCCATTCGGCTTGGTCTTGATAGGACCCTCGCCTGGTGTATGCCCATTTGCGTAAGTAGTCGAAGAGATCGACGTTTCGTCCAACGCCGCTGGTGGTGAGTGCTTTGTGGTCGTCGTAGCGCGGGAGTGCGCCGAGGTCGCTCAGTGCTGTGGCGATTTCTTTGAGTCCGTAGCGGTGTTGGTCTTCGCCCCAGATCGGCAGGTGCGCTTCGCTGAGTGGGTTCTTGGTGATCCTGCCGGTAAATGCTGGGTCGCCCTCAAGGAACGTTGCGAGTCCTGATTCGATGCGTGCGAGCAGTCGGATGGGGCGTCGGTTTGCGGCGTCTGTGAGGTACACAGGGGCTGCGAGGGCGTAGACGATGTGTCTTGAGTTGGTGTGGCGGTTTAACGCAGTCCATGAGGGCGCAGGGAGCCCGAGAAGTTCGTCTGCCATGCCGCCGTCGTGGTCGGTGATGATCAGCGACTGCAAAACCAGGGGGTTGGCTTCGATGTACGCCAGCGTGAGTGCTTTGGCTCGCGTGGTGCGTTTGTAGGTGCCGCCTTCCGCGTTGGATGCCAGTGGTGCGCGAGGCATCCAACAAGCGTTGAGGAAGTCGGCGTGAGGGTTCATAGCGACCACTGTTGCACGGGGTAGTCCAAACCCCGGCATTTCCGTCGGCGTCTTCAAAGTTACCGATAACCGAATCAGATATTTCCGGTTTTACGGGACACAAAAGTGACTTGAAGCACACCCGAAGGGTGTCCCTCTGCCACCCCCGCCGGCCCTCCCGCACCGTCGACCACTCAGAGTGCATAAGGTGTACCACTTCGTCACGTTACGTTTTAGGGCAAGGGGTTTTGGTCATGGGTGAGTTCGAAGTCTGCGGGGCAACATTCGCGTGCGCGTCGGTTGGGCGTGCGCGCAGGTTCTGCTCTGCCGGGTGCCGGCAAAAGTCGTACCGGTCGCGGCTACGTGCCCGCATGGTCGCCGCGGGTGTGGTGAACGAAGCCCCGGCGATGCCGTCGAGCCGCTTACTTGCACAGCGTCAAAAACGGCGCCAGGAGCGCCTGAAAAGCGCGGAAAGTCCCCCCGGCGACACGCGATCCTGGTTTCGGAAACGTTGTAAACGGGCTTAGAACGCGATCTTCTTCGGGACATGGCGGCACTGCGGCGACAAGTCAACGCGCAACAACGCCGCATCGAACACCTTAAGCACCCACTCTTGGCACCCAGCCACCCTGAGTCTTGCTGCCATTGTCTTCGTTTATGTAACCTAGACCATACTGACTGGGCGCTAGTGGGCACCTCATCCCAGGGTTGCTCAGCTAGCAAACAGAGCTCGACCACAAGACAACGACCGATTTTTTGGGAGAAACACAGGAAAGCAACATCAAATGAGCCTCAAAACCAAATTTGCAGCTGCTAGTGTTGCGGGTTCGCTTGGGGTTGCTGGGGTAATTCTCCCGTCGACGTTCGGGAGTGGCTTGGCCTATGCAGTCAGTGTCGACACAGCAACTTGGAGCCAGAGTGAACAGGCTTCTTCCGTTGACCAGGAAAAGACGGTTACGGAAAACGGCCACACTTATACGGTGAAGTACCTTGCCGCTGAGGAGATGTTCGTCTCTTACATTGATGGGCAGGAAGTTAACAGAATTTCCTACGACAAGCTCAAGACTAAAGCTGAAGATGCCGAACGGTCGGCAAAGCAAGAGCGTGCGAGTAAGTGTGGCGTTGGTATGGCTGTCGCTGGCGTTGTCAACGGTGCTTTGTGGACTGGTGCTGCTATCGCTGCACCAGCGTCGGCGGGAACAACCATCGCCATCGCAAGTTTTGCGACTTCACTTATCCCGACAGTAGGAGGGGCTGTTGCCTGCTAAAAGCAAATTTCGTCAAGCAATGCTTGTCGCAGGAAGTTGCAGCGCTGGCATCGCTCTTGGTTACGCGATAGGGATCCCAATCGCGGCAGGCAATGGCAAAGGGCTTGGAATGCCCATTATCGCTGCTGTTTTCTTTGCCTCACTTGCTACGGTTTGCTTCGCAACCAGAAAAGTAATCATCTCTGAACCTGAGCAAGCGACAAGAACGTTATTTATCACTTCGATAGCAGGCATTCTGGTGACAGCAGTTACGGCAATCAGCTGCCTCATGTTTCTTCCCGCCTTTTAAGTGCAAATCATTTTTCGACCTTCTTGTGTCGTCTGCCCGTTTGCTTCCACGGCGTCAAAAACAGTGTCAGGAGCGCCTAACGCAGAACCTCCCTCCAGTGGGTAGAAACCCGTCAAGGGGGCGCAAACGGGCTTAGAACGCGATCTGCAGGACAAGGCGGCACTGCGACGACAAGTCAACGCGCAACAACGCCGCATCGAACACCTTGAGCAACAACTACGCATGTTCGGCATCGAAGACCCTGCTTAACCCAACGATTCGGCTCCTACGGAAAGGGTAAAACAATCATGTTCTCAGCAGGAGGGCTTGGGTATTTCGTTATGGGCGAGCAATGTTCGATAACGATTTAGTTCCCCATCTACATTTCGGTTGAAGCCGAGTTGGTCTTTATGACTAAGAGGTTCATTAGACTCCTCTTCATTCCTAAAATACGAATTCTTCAGGATTAACATGTGATATAGCGGATCTAGTTCACCAAGTAACGCAAAGGAGAATGCTTTAATTTTTGTAAAGAGAACAAGGGCGTTTGCTATAGCTTCTGCACTCTAGGTTTCTTCGCAATTGGCAGCTCACTCAGTCAGCGCGGAAGAAGCAAACTCCAGTTACCCAGCACCTCCAAATAATGGCGAACATGGCTACTACTCAGAAGTGAAAGTCGATACCACTGAAGCGAGTTCAATCTCAGAACGAAGCGCTCTGGGCAAAACTCCAGGACCTGGACCTGATTTAGCGTCAAGGGCATTCATATACGTGAAAGGCTCTGGTCTATCTGCAGAGTATGCGCAGGTTGGTTGGCGTGGTGACTACAACGCACTACAAGGTGCAAAGAATGTCTGTGGCGGATCGGTAGATCTCCAATGGACAGACGCAAACGGAAAGCACCAGTCACGTAGCGCCGAGATAAACAACTGCACGACCCTCCCACAGAGAAACTTCCCGGGTCACTACGCAAGCTTTGATCTGCACGGTCAAACATTCTCACCCAATACGAATATTTGCGGAAGATACCGACTAGAGTTCGGTGACTCTCCATGGGCATGTGTAACGATGAAACCTTGAGGTGAAAATGAGCTTCGGACTGATTGAAATCATGGTAGTCGTGATGACGATAGCCATACTTTTATTGCTGATATGGACAGTGATTACGCTGACCAAAAAATTTAAAGAAGGTTTTAAAGAAGGATCAAAAGCGGACGATGCATGAGAAGTCCGCAGATTTTTCCTTCTTCGCCGCTGTCGGCTTGAACTGTTTCACATGACCACTGGTCTTGGTCTCCAAGTCGTACAGCTTCGTCACTAACCTCATTAGCAGCAATCGAATGCACCTCTGTTGCCTTAGCTGCCGATCGTGCTCGGGTACTTAAGGCGAGAACACCGAGACTCAATACGCTTCATGCTCTCTGGGAATCGACGGTCACAGCCGTTGCTCACGCCGCGACAACACACCTCCATTGGCAAGCGCACGGTGAGTGCTTGTGCTGCCTGGTGGGGTGGTACGTCCCCTGTGTGATGAGCGAAACCGCGCAAACTTATCCACACGGCATATAGGCGGTGCATATAGCCCGACTTATCACCCCGATCCGATCACCGATTCTGGGTGAACCGGGTCGGGAAAATAGAAACGCCCTGTTTTGCGCCACTGAACAGCGAAAAACGGGGTATTTTCCCACTTTTTCTGCGACTGGGAAAGTCGGTGAGCCGTCTGGTTACGGGGTGCGAAAAGCTGGCATATAGGAAGACTTATAGCGAAACTTATAAGCGGGGGTGCCACATTCTAACCCTGTCGGTAAAACCCTTGTGTTGCTCTTCCTTCTTTGTTTGATGTGTTCTAGGTCATAACATTTGACTTACTAGGATCCGGAAAAATCATGCCAACACCGGTCTGCGAATAGATAAATCTGTGGAAGAGGCAACAATGGCTATAAAAATTTGAAGCGCTTGGGTTCCTCAGTTGTTGCCTCCTCAATGCTCTGCACTGCTCTGGTTATTCCTGGAATCGCCCCTCAGGCGGATGCTGCTACGTACGTTGGTAAGAACGGTGTTTCAGATCGGATGTTCGACCCGAGTACAGGAACAGTTGCTTCGACGATCAGACTTGATTCGTGCAACGCTAATAAAATGATCAACGCCTGTGACCAAGCAGCAACAGCATCAGGCTTTATAGGACTCTTGACTACTCGAATTCCACAGCTTGGTCCTGGTCTTGCATTTGTTTAAGCGTGAGGTTGGTGCGACCGAGGCGCAATGCGACGTTGCGCCGAAAAGACCCTGGAGTTCAATTTAGGCATGCTCGAAACTCAAGTGTTTATTGCACTCCGAAGTAGCGAATAAGCGTTAAGGAGCAATGATGAAAAATGCCTGGTTAGTGTTTCTTTTAGCACTGGTTGTGTTCTTTGCGAACTGGGCTATGTATAGAAACGGGGTTTTTAGCGAGAACGTCAAAGACTCCATCAATCTTTTGCTTATTGTTGGCTGTGCTTCCTATGGATTTTTTCGAAAGAAGTAGTTTTCGAGTCGCTTCTGTTTTCGTAACCGTACTATCTAGTCTCTTTAACGCATTTGTGAACCGCGCCAATCGAGTATCCGGTTTCTGCCGCAGTGCCTCTCGTGCTTAGTCCAGTTGAGCGGAGTGCTACAACGCGCTTCCGTTTCTCTTCTGCCTTAGCTAAATAATCCCTCCTAGGTTCTGAAGTCCAGCGGATTATTGAACTTTGTGTAGCCCCAGTTTTTTCATGAAGTTCCCTTAGCGGCCAGCCATTTCGTTGATGTTCTTTCAGCATTTTTAGGAACCTTTGTCGGCTTCCTAAGCGTTGTTTTTGCAGCATGTTCTCCCCAGTGTTTTTGGGCGCTTT
>NZ_BMCX01000008.1 GCF_014635485.1 Corynebacterium pelargi
AATCGGTGTGTTATTGTCAGTTTTCCGTCGGGGTGGGACTTTGCCTGTGTGATTTGTGAAGAATTGTTCGGGGTGGATACTGAGTTTGTGCGGTGGTGTCGGTTGAGCGTTCAAAGGTACTGGTAGATTAGGTGAATGTTGGGGCTTTCACATGGGGTTTACCATGGGTGGCAAATCGGTTGCCTACCCCCGTTCTTGGGTATGATTTCTGTTTCTGTGACCAGGTCTGCTTCCGTGGAATGGAATTGATTGTTCTAGATCTAAATGGTTAGGACTATTGATTGTTCTAGATCTAAATGGTTAGGACTGGTGATTGTGCGCTCTGCACCTCTCGCAGGTTTGATTGTTGGTGTTGGGCTGGCGCTGTCGGTGGGGTCTGCTGCGGCGTTACCGGGGTGGGTGCCGGTACTGGAAGGACTGTATCCATTGCCGGTTGCTGGTGGTGAGCGTGATTTGCGTGATGCTGAGGCTTCTCGGGTTACTGCTGATGGGTGGGTCTTGCATGCGCAGAAGGTTGATGAGTCCATTCATTTCGCTCCAGCGTTGGATGGTGGCGTGACCACTGGTGAGGCTTTTGGCACGCTCAGTGGCCGAACGTGGATCGATGGTGATGGTAGTGAGGCTATCCAGGCCGCATATTTTGAAACCGGATACCAAATTGGTTGTGGGGTGGATGTCTCGCGTGGTGCTGATGTGGAAGTGGCGTCAGTGCTTGGTGTTTCTCCTTCGGTTGGTGTTGCCCCTTCAGCAAATGCTGGTGTTGATGGCGGGGTCAAGGTGGGTCCAAGTGTGCAAGTGACGTTGCCCGATAACTCGGCAACGCTCGGTGCTGATGCCACTGCTGACGCAGGGGCGAAGGCTGGTGTTGGGGTTGATAGTGAAGCGAAGGTGGATTCGAAGGCAGAGGTCGCACCGACTATTGCGTTTCACTTGGATCCTGGTGGGATTACGAATATTCCTCTGGCTGGGTATTCGATGAATTTGGATAAATTGCGTGCTGCAGGCGGGTTTACGGGCGCGCACTTGCAGATCAACGGGTGTGCGGGGCCGGTGTCGATTCGTTCCTATGTTTCGGTTACGGCCTCGACTGATACCTCTGTTGATGCTGTCGCTGTTTACGGGGACGCTCGTCGGATTCGTTAACTCACGTTTATTGGAACATTCCAGAGCTTAGGATATCGAGGTACATTCGCTCATGGATCGCGCATTGTTGCTGATGTTGATCGGTTTTATTCTTCTGTTTGTCGGTGTCGGGGTGATGCCGTCACTTGGGCAATGGAGCGCAGAATATGGCGTGTACCTCGTGATGCTGCCGTATATGCTCTGGATGATGCTCGCCGGCGGATTGGTTAGCACCGGAACCCGTCGGTTCATCTCCTGCTGGCGTGCGACACGCTCACAATAAAAAGCGCGGTGAGCATGGTGAAGTCACGTGTGGCTCGTGGGGTTGTTCGTGGTGCTGCGGTGCTTGGGGTCAGTGTTGGTGTGTTCTACAGTGCTGGTGCCGGTGTGTGGGTAGTACACGCTGAAACCCCTGCACAGCGTTGTGCTCGTGAAACAGCGCAATGGGATGCAGCGCAACGAGCAGCGTGGCAAGCTGCACACCCAGGCCAATCGGTGCCGCAACCAGTACCGTGGCCGGCGTATCAATGCCACGGCACAGACCAGGCTGCGCGCCAGCGGCAACCTGCTGCACCAACAGGCACGGGTGATCGTCCTGATCGTTGGGGACAGCAACCGCCTGCAGCACCGCGAACCAATCTCAGTGACAATGGTGTTGATGTTGGCAGCCCGCGCCGTGGGCTGCAACCACCAAGCAACAACCCCACGACCGAAAGCGCGCTTGATACTGCACGCAGTAACCTCACCGGCCCTGCCCGTGTCATCCAACGCCCAGACGGTGCCACCATCACCGTGCGTGAAGATGACCACGGTAACAGTCACGTCATCGACGATAACGGCAACCCCACGGGTGTCATCATCGATCACCAACCCCAACCTGACCCCCAACCTGACCGGCAAGTTGATCCCACCACAGTCACCCCTGACCACCCCACCACCACGCCCACACCAGCACTAACACCACCGGCACCAGCAACCAACCAGCCAGTGACCACCATGGTGACACCTACTATTGGGTTGACCCCGATTGCCGCTGGAACACTGGGGGTGATCCTTGGTGCGATCACCAGTATCAGCGGTGCCACCACACGACGTCGCACCACCGCAATTGCGGGGACGCTACCGCAGACTCCCGGCACCAGGACACCTTTTGATCACACCAGTGTTGGCTACCCCACCATCGATGGGGGACATCGACGTTTGGTGTTGCTGACCGACCCGACAAGTGATCCTACCCACCGTTTTGCCATCGACGTACCCCCAGGCGGGCGGATGGTCACCCGTGAAGATGGTGGTGTTGATGTCCTCGATGCCAACGACACCGTCGTTGAACATATTGACCCACCTTGGGCCATCGATGCCACCGGCACACCGGTACGCACCTGGTACGAACCAGACAACACCACCAACGAACTCGTCCAACACACCGAACCAACGACCACCACGGTCTACCCAATCCTCGCCGACCCCAAACAACA
>NZ_BMCX01000009.1 GCF_014635485.1 Corynebacterium pelargi
TGTTTTGTTCATTTTTTGTGGAGAGTTTGATCCTGGCTCAGGACGAACGCTGGCGGCGTGCTTAACACATGCAAGTCGAACGGAAAGGCCTCTGCTTGCAGGGGTACTCGAGTGGCGAACGGGTGAGTAACACGTGGGTGACCTGCCCTGCACTTTGGGATAAGCCTGGGAAACTGGGTCTAATACCAGATAGGACCACATGGTAGTTCGTGTGGTGGAAAGTTTTTTCGGTGTGGGATGGGCCCGCGGCCTATCAGCTTGTTGGTGGGGTAATGGCCTACCAAGGCGGCGACGGGTAGCCGGCCTGAGAGGGTGGACGGCCACATTGGGACTGAGATACGGCCCAGACTCCTACGGGAGGCAGCAGTGGGGAATATTGCACAATGGGCGCAAGCCTGATGCAGCGACGCCGCGTGGGGGATGACGGCCTTCGGGTTGTAAACCTCTTTCGCAAGGGACGAAGCTTTTTGTGACGGTACCTTGAGAAGAAGCACCGGCTAACTACGTGCCAGCAGCCGCGGTAATACGTAGGGTGCGAGCGTTGTCCGGAATTACTGGGCGTAAAGAGCTCGTAGGTGGTTTGTCGCGTCGTCTGTGAAATTCCGGGGCTTAACTCCGGGCGTGCAGGCGATACGGGCATAACTTGAGTGCTGTAGGGGAGACTGGAATTCCTGGTGTAGCGGTGGAATGCGCAGATATCAGGAGGAACACCGATGGCGAAGGCAGGTCTCTGGGCAGTAACTGACGCTGAGGAGCGAAAGCATGGGGAGCGAACAGGATTAGATACCCTGGTAGTCCATGCCGTAAACGGTGGGCGCTAGGTGTAGGGATCTTCCACGATTTCTGTGCCGTAGCTAACGCATTAAGCGCCCCGCCTGGGGAGTACGGCCGCAAGGCTAAAACTCAAAGGAATTGACGGGGGCCCGCACAAGCGGCGGAGCATGTGGATTAATTCGATGCAACGCGAAGAACCTTACCTGGGCTTGACATACACCAGATCGGGCTAGAGATAGTCTTTCCCTTGTGGTTGGTGTACAGGTGGTGCATGGTTGTCGTCAGCTCGTGTCGTGAGATGTTGGGTTAAGTCCCGCAACGAGCGCAACCCTTGTCTTATGTTGCCAGCACATAATGGTGGGGACTCATGAGAGACTGCCGGGGTGAACTCGGAGGAAGGTGGGGATGACGTCAAATCATCATGCCCCTTATGTCCAGGGCTTCACACATGCTACAATGGTCGGTACAACGCGCAGCGAGCCTGTGAGGGTAAGCGAATCGCTGAAAGCCGGCCTCAGTTCGGATTGGGGTCTGCAACTCGACCCCATGAAGTCGGAGTCGCTAGTAATCGCAGATCAGCAACGCTGCGGTGAATACGTTCCCGGGCCTTGTACACACCGCCCGTCACGTCATGAAAGTTGGTAACACCCGAAGCCCATGGCCCAACCACTGTGTGTGGAGGGAGTGGTCGAAGGTGGGATCGGCGATTGGGACGAAGTCGTAACAAGGTAGCCGTACCGGAAGGTGCGGCTGGATCACCTCCTTTCTAAGGAGTATTACTTTTTT
>NZ_BMCX01000010.1 GCF_014635485.1 Corynebacterium pelargi
TTCACAAATCACACAGGCAAAGTCCCACCCCGACGGAAAACTGACAATAACACACCGATTCTGTGAAGTGTTCTGGACTTTGTTTTGGCTTAGTTTGAGGAAAGATCATTACTTATGGGTAGGAAATTCCCGGAGGATTTCAAAGAACGTGCCGTGCGGTTAGCCTCGGAGCACCGGAAAGTTCATCAGTGTTCGACATGGCAGGCCGCCACGGTGATCTGTGATCGGTGAGCGCCTGGACGTGAGTCCACACACCATTCGTGGCTGGCTGAAACGGCGCATTGACCGGGCAACAACCCCTGTGGATTTGCCGGTGGAAGTGCGAACAGAGCTGCAACAACTCCGCGTCGAAAACCTGGAGTTACACAGGTCAAACGAGATATTGAAGGCTGCTTCGGCTTTTTTCGCACAGGAACTCGACCATCCCAGCCGATGATGATCCGCTTCATTGATGAGCACAAGGATCGCCTGCGGAGTCGAGTGCATTTGCCGTGTGGTGCGCGCCTACTTCTGTGAGGTTTTCTACACCTCCCGCGGTTATCGTGCCGCAAAGTCTCGCTCACCATCAGCCAGGGCGGTGCGCGATCAAGAACTCATTGTGGAACTCAGACGGCTGCGCGCTGATAACTTTTGTGTCTACGGCATCCGCAAGTTGCACAAGGCCATGGTCGATGAAGGCTATAGCATCGGCCGTAACCAAGTCGTCAGGTTGATGAGCATCGCCTGGCTCAAGGGTGTTCGCCGTGGTCGCAACCCTGTGACCACGAAACCTGCCAAGTTGCCGGATTCCCGTCCTGATCTGGTTAAGCGCAACTTCAAGGCCGATGCGCCGAACCGCTTGTGGGTGGCCGATGTTGTCTACGTCCGCACCCGTAGTGGATTCGTGTATACCGCATTTGTCACTGAGGTCTTTAGTCGCAAGATTGTCGGGTGGTCGTGGAAGTCCTCATTGACCACAGACGTGCTGCCGATGGAAGCCTTATCGCAAGCTATGCATTCGGCGAAAGGCCAGTTAGAGGGGTCTTTGGTGCATCACAGTGACCGTGGATCGCAGTGTGTGTCCGTGGCATACACCACCCGACTTCGCCAGGGGGGTATCGATGTATCGGTGGGCACGGTCGGCGACTCGTATGACAATGCCATAGCGGAGACGGCAATGGGCTATATAAGACCGAGTTGATCTATCGTCGCAGGTCGTGGGACTCGTTGGCGGATGTGGAGCTGGCAACGTTGCACTGGGTGCATTGGTGGAATACCAAGCGGTATCACGAGGGGATTGGGCTGAAGACCCCGGTACAGGCTGAAGCTGAGTACTATGAGCAACAGCCTGCATTGGTTCAGGCCTAACACCCTGGACAAAGCTCAATGCGATTCAATTCGTGCATTGGGTCTTTAAGCTCAGCCGCAAAAATCGGTGTGTTATTGTCAGTTTTCCGTCGGGGTGGGACTTTGCCTGTGTGATTTGTGAA
>NZ_BMCX01000011.1 GCF_014635485.1 Corynebacterium pelargi
TTTGTGGTGGTGGTTGGTGTGTGTTGGAAGGGCACACGGTGGATGCCTTGGCATTTCGAGCCGATGAAGGACGTGGAAGGCCGCGATAGGCCTCGGGGAGTTGTCAATCAAGCGTTGATCCGAGGGTGTCCGAATGGGGAAACCTGGCTACTGTGATTGGTAGTGACCGCAGCGTGAAGAAGATAGCGTTGTTGGGGGTAGACGTAGGGAAGTGAAACATCTCAGTACCTACAGGAAGAGAAAACAATTGTGATTCTGCTAGTAGTGGCGAACGAACGTGGATGAGGCTAAACCGCATGCGTGTGATACCTGTGCCAGGGTTGCGTGTGTGGTGTTGTGGGGCGTGGTCGTACATGGTGGTATGACATGTGGCATGACTGATGTTGGTAAGCGGAAGTGGTGTGGAATCGCCTGCCGTAGACGGTGAAAGCCCGGTACGTGAATGCTGATGTTGGTGGTGTTGATCGCGTTGCCCCGAGTAGCAGCGGGCTCGTGGAATCTGCTGTGAATCTGCCGGGACCACCCGGTAAGCCTAAATACTCCGAAATGACCGATAGCGGAATAGTACCGTGAGGGAATGGTGAAAAGTACCCCGGGAGGGGAGTGAAAGAGTACCTGAAACCGTGTGCTTACAAACCGTCAGAGCCGCTCCTTGTGGGTGGTGATGGCGTGCCTTTTGAAGAATGAGCCTGCGAGTCAGCGGCATGTCGCGAGGTTAACCATGAGTGTGGGTAGCCGTAGCGAAAGCGAATCCTAACGAGGGTGATTGTGAGTGGCATGTCCTGGACCCGAAGCGGAGTGATCTACCCATGGCCAGTGTGAAGCAGCTGTAAGAGGTTGTGGAGGCGCGAACCCACTTAGGTTGAAAACTGAGGGGATGAGCTGTGGGTAGGGGTGAAAGGCCAATCAAACTCCGTGATAGCTGGTTCTCCCCGAAATGCATTTAGGTGCAGCGTTGTATGGTGCTTCCTGGAGGTAGAGCGACTGGTTGGTTGAGCGGGACTATCATCTTAGCAATGTCAGCCAAACTCCGAATGCCAGTGAATGCTAGTACGGCAGTGAGACTGCGGGGGATAAGCTCCGTTGGTCGAAAGGGAAACAGCCCAGATCGCCGGTTAAGGCCCCTAAGGGTGTACTAAGTGGAAAAGGATGTGGGATCGCGAAGACAGCCAGGAGGTTGGCTTAGAAGCAGCCATCCTTGAAAGAGTGCGTAATAGCTCACTGGTCGAGTGGTTCTGCGCCGACAATGTAGTGGGGCTCAAGTACACCGCCGAAACCGCGGCAACACACCTTGTGTGT
>NZ_BMCX01000012.1 GCF_014635485.1 Corynebacterium pelargi
GTGTGTTGTGTGGGTGTGTTTTGGTGTGTTGTTCGGTGGATTAGTACCAGTCACCTGCATGACCTTGCGGTATGTCCAGTTCTGGCCTATCAACCCGGTGGTCTACCGGGCACCTAGTAATGAAACCTCATCTTAAAACAGGCTTCCCGCTTAGATGCTTTCAGCGGTTATCCCTTCCGTACGTAGCCAACCAGCCGTGCCACTGGCGTGACAACTGGCGCACTAGAGGTACGTCCGTCCCGGTCCTCTCGTACTAGGGACAGCCTTCTGCAAGTTTCTACGCGCGCGGCGGATAGAGACCGAACTGTCTCACGACGTTCTAAACCCAGCTCGCGTGCCGCTTTAATGGGCGAACAGCCCAACCCTTGGGACCTACTCCAGCCCCAGGATGCGACGAGCCGACATCGAGGTGCCAAACCATCCCGTCGATATGGACTCTTGGGGAAGATCAGCCTGTTATCCCCGGGGTACCTTTTATCCGTTGAGCGACACCACTTCCACTCGTAGGTGCCGGATCACTAGTCCCGACTTTCGTCCCTGCTTGAGTTGTCACTCTCACAGTCAAGCTCCCTTGTGCACTTACACTCACCACCTGATTGCCAACCAGGCTGAGGGAACCTTTGGGCGCCTCCGTTACATTTTAGGAGGCAACCGCCCCAGTTAAACTACCCACCAGGCACTGTCCCTGACCCAGATCATGGGCCGAGGTTAAAAAGATATCCAATTCGATCAGAGTGGTATTTCACCTGTGACTGACACCACCACTGGCGTGGCGTGCTATTAACGTCTCCCACCTATGCTACACAAACCGAACCGAATATCAATACCAAGCTATAGTGAAGGTCCCGGGGTCTTTTCGTCCTGCCGCGCGTAACGAGCATCTTTACTCGTACTGCAATTTCACCGGGCCTGTGGTTGAGACAGCAGGGAAGTCGTTACGCCATTCGTGCAGGTCGGAACTTACCCGACAAGGAATTTCGCTACCTTAGGATGGTTATAGTTACCACCGCCGTTTACTGGGGCTTAAATTCTCCGCTTCGAGCTTACGCTCTAACAGGTCCTCTTAACCTTCCAGCACCGGGCAGGCGTCAGTCCGTATACATCAACTTCCACGTTTTCGCACGGACCTGTGTTTTTAATAAACAGTCGCTTCCCTCTATTCTCTGCGACCACGATCAGCAACCAACACCGCAAA
>NZ_BMCX01000013.1 GCF_014635485.1 Corynebacterium pelargi
AAAGAGTGTGGCACCAACAGTGGCCCCCCTTCTCCCGAAGTTACGGGGGCATTTTGCCGAGTTCCTTAACCACAGTTCACCCGTTCGCCTGAGTATGCTCTACTTGACGACCTGTGTCGGTTTGGGGTACGGGCTCACAACATCCTCGCTAGAGGCTTTTCTCGACAGTCTAGGATCACCACCTTCCCCACCACTGTGGGGTTGCATCACGCCTGACCCATCATGCCTACCGGATTTGCCTAGTAGGCGGGCTGCACGCTTACACCACGAACACCAACCTCGTGGCGTGGCTACCAACCTGTGTCACCCCATCGCTTGACTACTACCAATGAAGGTCCCACGCACCAAAACGTACCACCAGTCACACAAGGTGACAGGGGATGCGATGATGGGTGGTTAGTACCACTGCTTCATCATGGACGGCTGTTGTGAGGTACCAGAATATCAACTGGTTGTCCATCGACTACGCCTGTCGGCCTCGCCTTAGGTCCCGACTCACCCTGGGAAGATTAGCTTGACCCAGGAACCCTTCGTCATTCGGCGGAGCAGGTTTTCACTGCTCATTCGTTACTCATGCCTGCATTCTCACTCGTATGCACTCCACACCACGATCACTCGGATGCTTCAACGCCGCACACGACGCTCCCCTACCCAACACACA
>NZ_BMCX01000014.1 GCF_014635485.1 Corynebacterium pelargi
CTCGAAATGCCAAGGCATCCACCGTGTGCCCTTCCAACACACACCAACCACCACCACAAAAGCAGTGGCCAGTCATGCACCGGAACACAATAACGACCACCACCACCAACCAACCACTTACAAAAGCAGCAAGCTCGGTGATGATGCGCCACACATACACACACAAACGATGTATTACAAAACTCTTACAAACTTCAATTGCACATTAAGCAACAAAGAAATAAAGATGACTCGCGTCCACTATACAGTTCTCACACAACACCACCATGCACACCAACCACCACCACACACAAGGCGGTAGCAACCAGCACACACAGCAACCAACAAGGACACGTGCATGTCCCAGACACCCAACAGCATGCCAACACCCAAAAAACATTTATTTTTGCAGCCATCAACCACAACCACCAAGCACCGCATCTCACGAGATCTGCTCGCAACACACTGAGTACTCAAGTTGGTGATCTCCACCCGGTGACACCACCACCAACACCACACACAACAGGTGTGGGTTCATCAAACGGTGATGATGCACTTACAAAGAAAAAAAGAAAAAAGTAATACTCCTTAGAAAGGAGGTGATCCAGCCGCACCTTCCGGTACGGCTACCT